>NZ_BJMV01000005.1 GCF_006539345.1 Acetobacter peroxydans | reverse complement strand
AGTACCGGAGCTGTCGTCAGAACCGTCCCTGCGAAAAGGCCGACTTTCACAAGTAGGGTCATGGAGGACGACTTCGGACTGGAATAGCACATTCGCTCGACGTTTCAGGTATTGGGATGACGGAACTATATTCAATTTGAACCATTTCTGCGGGCGGCTCGTAAAGGGAAAGCTCTTTAAAAAATAATTTCAGCACCTCGGATTATGCTTTAAAGAACGCCGAAACTTTTAATATTTTCCGGATTGCGAAAGGATATTCAATCATGGCGCGGCTCATCCACAGCATGTTGCGCGTTCTCGAAGAAGAACGGTCAATTCGTTTTTATAAGGAAACGTTAGGCCTGCGTGTGGTCGACAGGCTGGTGTTTGAGACGTTCACACTGGTTTATCTGGCAGGGGAGGACGGGCCGTTCGAACTGGAACTGACCATCAACCACGGCCGCACCGAGCCGTATGATCTGGGTACGGCCTATGGGCATCTGGCCGTCAGCGTGGCCGATGCGCAGGCCGAGCACGACCGCCTGAGCGCGGCAGGGTATCCGGTCACGCCGGTCAAGACCATGACCCACGGCAGCGGGGAAAACCCGCGTGTGGTGGGCACATTCTTTTTCCTGACAGACCCTGATGGCTACCGGATCGAGGTGCTTGAGCGCGGCGCGCCGGGCCGCTTTATCTGAGCCTTTCGCCTGACGGTTTGCACGCGGGCATGGTGCTGGCGTGCAAATTCGCTTATATCTGCGCCCATGCTGACAGCCTTCCATAAAATGCACGGGCTCGGGAATGACTTTGTCATTCTTGATGAGCGCCCCGCCCCCCTGCCGCTGCCACCCACCCGTGTGGCGGCGTTGGCGCATCGCAGGCGCGGGATCGGGTGCGACCAGCTTGTAACGCTGGCCCCTCCCACTCTTCCGGGTGCGGATGTGCTTGTGCGCTTTTTCAATCCTGATGGGTCGGAGGCCGGGGCCTGCGGCAATGCCTCGCGCTGTGTCGCGGATCTGCTGTACCGTCAGCAGGGGCTGGATACGCCGGTGCTGCAAACGCGCGCGGGTTTGCTGCCCGCCACGGTGGACGCGGCTTCCGGGCTGATTACGGTGGATATGGGCGAACCCCGGCTGGATTGGCGCGACGTGCCGCTGGCCGCGGCCATGGATACGCTCAGCCTGCCGCTGCCCGGCGCGCCTGCGGCCCTGTCCATGGGCAACCCGCACGCAACATTCTTTGTCGAGGATTTCAGCCTGCTCGATCGGGGCGCGGCTCTCGAGAATGATCCGCTTTTTCCAGAACGGGCGAATATCGGGCTGGCTATCATGCTGGCTCCTGATCACATGCGTCTGAAAGTGCATGAACGCGGCGCGGGCGTGACTGAGGCCTGTGGTTCGGGCGCGTGTGCGGCTGTGGTCAACGCCGCGCGGCGGGGCCTGGGCGCGCGGCTGTGCACGGTGGAACTGGATGGCGGGGCGCTGCGGATCGAATGGGCGGCCAACAATCATGTGCTGATGACCGGCCCTGCCACAGCCAGTTTTGAAGGGGTGGTCGACCTGGCCGCCTACCCATCATGAACAGGGTTCCCGATTCGGTGCCGGATCACGGCTCTACCGAGGAGAGTGCAGCCTCTGGGGCAGCGTCTTCAGAGAACGTAAGCCTTTCCGGCCCGGAAATCCTGACATTCGGCTGCCGGCTGAATACGTGGGAAAGCGAGGTCATGCGCACCCATGCACAGGGGCTGGGCGAACAGGCGCAGGGCGATGTCATTATCGTTAATACCTGCGCGGTGACGGGTGAGGCCGAGCGTCAGGCGCGGCAGGCCATCCGGCGTGCACACCGCCGCAACCCCGATGCACGGATTGTCGTGACAGGCTGCGCCGCCCAGATCGACCCGGATCGTTGGGCAGCCCTGCCGGGTGTGACCCGCGTGCTGGGGAACGAGGAAAAGCTGAAGGCCGAAAGCTGGTCTCCCGCCGCCATGGCGGAGCCGCGCGCCGTGTCGGACATTATGGCCGCGCGGGAAACGGCGGCGCATCTGGTGACGGAATTTGCCGGGCGCACGCGCGCCTTCGTGCAGGTTCAGCAGGGGTGTGACCATCGCTGCACCTTCTGCATCATTCCTTTCGGGCGCGGGCCTTCGCGCTCGGTGCCGGTTGGTGCGGTGGTGGAGCAGGTGCGCGCCCTTGTGCAGTCCGGCTACCGCGAGGTGGTGCTGACAGGCGTGGACATGACCTCCTGGGGGGCGGATCTGCCGGGGCGGCCAGCTCTTGGGCAGCTCTGCCGTCGGGTGCTGCGTCTGGTACCTGAACTCGAACGCCTGCGCCTGTCCTCGGTCGATCCGGTGGAAATTGACGAGGACGTATGGCAGCTTCTGGAGCTTGAGCCGCGCTTTATGCCGTATCTGCATCTGTCGTTGCAGGCCGGTTCGGACATGATTCTCAAGCGGATGAAGCGCCGCCATCTGGCGCAGGATGCGGCGGCGGTGGTGGCCCGTGCCCGTGCCCTGCGGCCCGATATCGGGATCGGGGCGGACGTGATCGCCGGTTTCCCGACTGAGGACGAGGCGCTGTTTGAGGAAACGCGCCGGTTTCTGGCTGAGCAGGCGCTCCCGTATTTGCACGTATTTCCCTACAGCGAACGGCCGGGCACACCGGCGGCCCGTATGCGGGCTGTCCCTGTGCCTGAGCGTCGTGCCCGCGCCGCTATTCTGCGCGATGTGGGGGTACAGGCTGCTGCGCGCTATCATGCCGGGCTGCTGGGCCGGCCCCTGCGTGTGCTGATGGAAACCCCCACCACCGGACATAGCGAGCAGTTCGCGCCCGTGCGGCTAGCCGAAGGCGAGGCCGGGGTGGGAGAGATTGTGACCCTCATGCCCGTGGCGGTGGACGGCGTGGGGCTGGTGGCCGAAAGGATCTGAGATGGCGCTTGGTTTTTTCTCTCGTCTCAAGCAGGGGCTGTCGCGTTCGACCCAGAAGCTGGGCGGCGGGCTGAGTGGCCTGTTCACGCGCCGCAAGCTGGATGATGCGGCGCTGGAAGAACTGGAAGACCTGCTGATTACGGCGGATCTTGGCCCGGCGGTGGCGGAACGGGTGATTGAATCCTTCCGCGCCAGCCGCTTTGGCGCGGAAGTGACGGATGAGGAAATCCGCACGACCCTGGCTGACGAAATCGCGCGGATTCTCGAACCCGTGGCCAAACCGTTCGAGCCTGATCCCACGCACCGCCCGCATGTGGTGCTGGTGGTGGGGGTGAATGGCGTGGGTAAAACCACCACCATCGGCAAGATGGCGCGTTTTTTCACCGATCAGGGCCGCAAGGTCATGCTGGTGGCGGGCGATACGTTCCGCGCGGCGGCGGTGGAACAGTTGCAGGTCTGGGGGCAGCGCACGGGCTGCCCGGTTATGGCCGGGCCACCCGGTGCCGATGCGGCGGGGCTGGCGTTTGAAGGCCTGCAACGCGCCACGGCGGAAGGCGCGGACCTGCTGTTTGTCGATACGGCGGGGCGGCTGCACAATAAAAGCGCGCTGATGGAGGAACTGGCCAAGATCATCCGCGTCATGCGTAAGTTCGATGAGACGGCCCCCCATTCCGTTTTGCTGGTGCTGGATGCCACCACCGGGCAGAATGCGGTGGAGCAGGTCAGGGTGTTTCGCGAACTTGTGAATGTGACCGGTCTTGTGGTGACCAAACTCGACGGTTCCGCCCGCGGCGGCATTGTGGTGGCGCTGGCTGATACGTTTGGTCTGCCGGTTCATGCCGTGGGTGTGGGCGAGCAGGCAGAGGATCTGCGGCCGTTCGAGGCGGTGGACTACGCGCGTGGGCTGGTGGGCGTTCTGCCCGCCGCTGCGGAAAACACGGCGGAATAGGGGGCCACGCCGCATGGTGCGTGCGTGGCGGAAATGACGCGGAATGCGGCGTGGCCGGGGATAAGGCAATATTTTGGCGTTCTGGTCTGTCATGCTTTCTTGACAGGATATGCCTGCCCCGTTAGCAAGCGCCTGCACCCCTCGGGAGGTGCGGAGAATGAATGGGAAAAAAGACGAGTCCTTTTCCAGCAGGCTGAAGGCGGCGGAACGCCGCAACGGTCTGACGGTGGAGGAAAAAACAGCGGATCAGGTTGCCCTTGAAGGGGCGGACAAGGCCCTGTCCTCGCTGGCCCTGCGGGCTGGTACCGAAATGCTCTCGGCGCTTGTCGTCGGTGTTGCCATCGGGTGGGGGCTGGATCACTGGCTTGGAACGCGCGCACTTTTTCTTGTTCTCTTCGCGCTGCTCGGTGGCTGTGCGGGCGTACTCAATGTCTGGCGCCTTGTCAGGCCGACAGACAGAACATAGGAAGCTGAAGGCCCGGTATCGGCCATGCGCGCGGGCGCAGGCGATTCGGGGTCGGGTTTGGGAGAGCGGTTGTGGCGGGCGGTTCCAGCATCAACGTACTTGAGCAGTTTGAGCTTCATCCCGTTCTCGGGAGTCTGGGCGAAGCGCTGCGTCTGAGCCAGTCTCCGATTTACATGGTGGTGGCGGTCTGCCTTGTTCTGGCGTTCCTGTATCTGGGCATGAAGCCTGCCGCCGTGGTTCCCGGTCGCCTGCAGGCGGCGGCGGAAGTGTGCTACGAGTTTATCCATACCATGGCGGTTGATACGATCGGCGCCGAAGGGGCAGCTTTCTTCCCCTTCGTGTTCACGCTGTTCTTCTTCATCCTGGCGGGTAACTATATCGGGCTTCTGCCTTTCTCCTTCACCTTCACCAGCCATATCGCGGTTACGTTCGCGCTGGCGCTGATGGTGTTCGTGCTGAGCGTGGTGGTGTCGCTCAAGTCTCAGGGTCTGCGTTTCTTCGCGCATTTCATGCCCGATGGCGCCAGCCCCTTTCTTGCGCCGCTGCTGATTCCGATTGAAATCCTGTCCTTTCTGTCCCGTCCGGTGAGCCTGTCCATCCGACTTTTCGCCAACATGGTGGCGGGGCATGTCATGTTCGATATTTTCGCAAGCTTCGTTGTCATGCTCGCCGGTTTTGGCGTGGTGGGCGACGTGTTCGCGATTGGGCCTATCGCCATTAACGTGGCGCTCATGGCTCTTGAGTTGCTTGTTGGCGTGTTGCAGGCCTACGTGTTTGCCATTCTGACGTGCATCTACCTGCGGGAGGCCGTGGCTCACTGACGAGCTGCTTTGCCCGTTTCTTTTCAAACTGTCTTGCAACAAGGAAGTGACTGATATGGACATCGCTGCAGCCCGGGAAATCGGTGCAGGTATCGCCGTGATCGCCCTCGCCGGCGTTGGTATCGGCCTCGGCAACATCTTTTCAACGCTGGTCAGCAGCATCGCGCGCAACCCCGCTTCGCGCCCGCATGTGTTCGGCCTGGGTATGCTCGGCTTCGCGCTGACAGAAGCTATCGCTCTGTTCGCCCTGCTGATCGCATTCCTGATCCTCTTCGTCTGAGACAGATCAGAACTTAGGGAGGAGACATTTCCGTGCGTATGATGACAAAGACAGTTCGCGCTGGACTGCTTATGTCGGCTTGCGGTGTTTCCCTGCTGGCCGCCACCGCACCTGGTGCATACGCCACGGGAATGCCTCAGCTTGATTTCGCCAACCCTCTCGTGACCGGCCAGGTCATGTGGGGGGCGGTGATTTTTCTCGTATTCTATCTTGTCCTTTCACGCGCCATGCTGCCGCGTGTGTCCCGTGTGCTGGAAGACCGTGCGCATCGCATTTCGGGTGATCTCGAAGTGGCCCGCGCCGCCAAGCATGATGCGGACAGGGCAGTGGCCGAACTCCAGCAGGCCCGCAAGGATGCCATGGCTGAGGCTCAGGCCAATCTGCAGGCCGCCCTCGACGAAGAACGTCAGGCGGCTGAAAAGCAGATGCACGACATCAATGCCCGTCTGGACATGGAAATCGCGGACGCCGAAGCGCGTGTCGCGGCTGAAAAAGCCCGTGCTCTGGGTGCGCTTAGGGAAATCGCGCATGATACCACACAGGCTCTCGTGCAGCGCCTGACCGGTCTTGCACCCGATGCCCAGCTTGTGGCCCAAAAGGTTGAAGGCGCCTCAGCGCGCCGCGCTGTCTGATCCGGTTCGGGGAGAATTTACGTCATGTCCGGCATTTTTCACGAAGCGGGTTTCTGGGTCGCGGTTTCGTTCGTTCTGTTCTTCGTGCTTGTCGGCAAGAAGATCTGGACGCCGCTTGCGGCCATTCTGGATAGCCGCGCGGATCGTATCCGCAAGGAACTGGACGAAGCGGCCGACCTGCGTCGTGAAGCCGAGCAGATGCTGGAGGACGCCACGCGTGAGCGTGAACATGCTCTGGCTGAAGCCCGCAGCCTGATCGAGCAGTCCCGCAAGCAGGCGCAGGATATTGCCCTGAAGGCCCGTCAGGAAGCCGAAGACGCCGTGAAGCGTCATGAGCAGATGGCGCGCGACCGCATTGCTGCTGTTGAGCGTGCTGCCCTGAAGGAAGTGCGCCAGCTTGCCATCGACGTGGCGGTTGAAGCGGCTCACGATGTCATTCCGCAGACTCTCGACACCAAGTCCGGCTCTGCTCTGGTGGATCAGGCTCTGGCCGGTCTGCCCAAGGCGCTGGCGGCGCACGCCGCCTGAGAGCGCGCGCCACAAGGCCTGCCTGAGCATGACGCAGGTGGCACAGACACCCTTTCTTTCCGATGACGATACCCGGCCTATGCTGAGTATCGTCATTGCCGTTCTGAATGAGCAGGATAACCTGCCACAGGTCTGCCGCGAACTGGCAGAGGCCTGTGCGGTGCTGCCTTCGGTTGAAGTTGTTTTCGTTGACGATGGCAGTACCGATGCAACTGTCGATGTGCTGCAGCGCATCCGGGCGGATGGTATTCTGAATTTGCGTGTGCTGCGGCATGACCGCCGGTGTGGCAAATCAGGCGCGCTGCGCACCGGTATAACGGCGGCAAAGGGTCTGTGGATCGCCACGATTGATGGTGACGGACAGGACGACCCGCGCGAACTGGCACCCCTGTTTGAACTGGCCCGTGGCGCCAGAGGCACCCCGCCGCTGGTTGTAGGTGTGCGCACCCGCCGCAAGGATGGATGGTCTCGCCGGGTTGCCACCCGGCTGGCCAATGGGCTGCGCCAGCGCCTGTTGCAGGATCATTGCCCGGATACGGGCGCGCCGATCAAGATTTTCCGCCGCGCTGACTTTCTGGCCCTTCCCCAGTTTGAGGGCCTGCACCGTTTTCTGCCCGCTTTGCTGGCCTCCTATGGGGTGCCGCTGGTGTGCCATCCGGTTTCTCACCGGCCCCGGCTGCATGGACAGTCCAAATACACTAATTTCAACCGGGCTGTTGTTGGCGTACGGGATTTGTTGGGTGTCATGTGGCTGCGCAATCGTACGCGTCTGCCCGCCTCGGTTCGGGAATGCTGAAAAAACACGCGCGCCTGCTCCGGCTGGTTTTTCTCGGGCTTGCGGCTTTTATCATGCTGCTGTTCGGCCGGGCCTCCATTCCGCCGTTCGACCGCGATGAGCCCCGGTATATGGAAGCCTCGGCCCAGATGCTGCGGTCGCATGACTTCATAGACGTGCGGTTTCAGGATGCGCCGCGTTATCTTCAGCCAGCGGGCATTTACTGGCTGGAATCCGCTTCTACGGCACTGGCTTCCGCCATAACGGGTCGTTCGCAGGAACGGGCCGTATGGCCGTATCGTATTCCCTCGCTGCTGGCCATGACGGCGTCTGTGGTGCTGACGACGGTTATTGGTGGCGCACTGTTTGGCGAACAGGCCGGGCTCTGGGCGGGGCTGATCCTGCTGGCCAGTGTGCTGACCATGGCCGAAGGCCGGATGGCCACCATTGATTCGTGTCTGTTATTGACAATCCTGCTCGTGCAGCTTGCCTTGACCCGCGCTCTCAAAGACCGCGAGGCCGACCGCCCGACCCCGCTGCGCGTGGCGTTGCTGTATTGGGGGGCCATAGGGTGCGGGCTGATGCTCAAGGGGCCTGTGGTGCTGGTGCCCGCACTGGGTACGCCGCTGGGCCTGGCTCTGGTGGAACGGCGGGCGGATCTGTGGCGCAGGATGCGGCCCGGCTGGGGCTGGCTTGTTGCCGTGGTCGTGGCGCTGCCTTGGTGCATTGCGATTGGTCTGGTCAGCCATGGCGAGTTTTTTCGCCGGGCGGTTGGGCATAATTTTCTGGGCAAGGTGGCGTCCGGGCAGGAAGCGCACGGTCTGCCGCCGGGCTACCATCTTTTGGTATTTCTGCTGGCTTTCTGGCCGGGTTCGTATTTTGCGGCGGCGGTGGTGCCTGAGGTCTGGCGGCAGCGTGCCACACCAGCCGTGCGGTATCTGCTGTGCTGGATTGTGCCGCATTGGCTGGTGTTTGAGATCATCGCGACCAAACTGCCGCATTACGTGCTGCCGACCTATCCGGCTATTGCCATACTTGTTGCGGGGCTGCTGGGTCGTGGCGGAGCGACATGGCGCAACGGGCCACGTCGCCGCTGGGGGCGGGTGCTGCTGGGCGGGTATGGTGTCGCGTGGTGTCTGGTGGGGTGTCTGCTGGCGCTGGCTGGTCCCGTGCTGCTCTACCGGCTGGAGCATGAAGTTTCGTTACAGGCACTGGTGCTGGCAGGGGGTGCGCTCCCGCTGATCGGCCTGTCCATGGTGCTGATCTGGCGTCTGGAACTGCAGCGCGCTCTGTTGTGCGCGCTTGTGGCCGCAGCCCTGCTGTATGCTGAACTGTTTACGTTTGTCATACCGCGCTTGAACACCATCTGGCTGGCGCCACGTCTGGCCGCGCTTGTAGAGCAGGAAAAACCCTGCCCGGTTACGCGGGTTTATTCTGTTTCCTTTTCGGAACCCAGTCTGGTTTTTCTGCTGGGCGGACAGGTGGTGCTCGCACCTCCGGCCGAGGCGGCTCAGGCGCTGCTGACCAGCCCGGCCTGTACGGCCGTGCTGCTTGCCACTCGGGATCGGTCCCGGCTGCTTGATGCGCTGGGCGGGCAGCAGAACAGGCTGCGTGGTCATGGACGCGTGCAAGGTCTGAACTATTCCAACGGGCGCACGCTTGATATCAGCCTCTATACACTGGCCCCAGTGGCATCGGCGGTTCCACCGACGACCGACGCGGCTCCCTGAGCGCATAACCCGGTCTCTTGGCGCGGGCTCATAGATTGTATCTATGCTCTGCATCGGTTTTTTGGACGTTCCGCATCCGTCATGGTCTGTGAGACAGTTCGTCCTGTAAGAGGACGAATGGAAAGTCAGAGACATGACAGGTTTTGCACCCGCCGCCAGTATGGCCCCGAATGCTGGGCAGGTGGTTTCCAGCACGACATCCCCTGGTTTGGCTGACCTGCAGGGACTGTGGACCCGCTCGTTGATTGCCTGGCCCGATGGGCGGCAGGACACGACAACCAAGGTTGTCTGGCTACAGGGCAAGGCGGGTTACATAGACCTGCGTCAGCCTGTCGATCTGCCCGGTTTTGCCTCCGTACGCTGTCTGAACGACCTGACATGGGATGATTGCCGGGCGCTGGCGGCCCAGCAGGGTTTCGCAGGTACGCTGCGTGAGGATGGGCCGGCGTTCGTGTGGGAGCGCGAACTGGATTACCAGCCCGCCGAACCCACGCCGGATTCCGGGTTTCTGGCGTGGCAGGGGGCCACGCTGGTGGAGACAGGGCGGCATCAGCCCTATGTGGAGCACTGGCACCGTGAGGCGGCGGCCTCTGACGAGGGAATGGACCTCGCGCAACCGCATGGCTGGCAGGCTCCTGACGGTGTTCTGCTGCGCCTGAGCGAGCGGGGCGCGCGGAGCAGCGCCATGGCCCTGCGTGTGGGGCCGTATTTCATGTTCGCGCAGGCAGCGGCTTTTACCGCAGAGGTTAAGGGCGCTTCCACTCTGGCCGAAGCCGTGGAACGTGCGGATACGCTGCACGCCGCCCGAGCACTTGTCGCGTGTGAAATCTCTTTTGGGCGTCTGCGGGGATCTGGCGGGCTGCCGGTCATCCTGCGTTCAACCCTGCCCTGGCGGGTCGGGTGTTCTTTTCATCTCTCCACCATGGCCGAAGGGACATTGGCCACACCGGGGCAGGACGCGGATGGTCGTCTCTGCACTCAGTTATGGGATGTGCATTCCCCGCTCTCCAGCGCCGCCTGATCTGAACAGGGCATGACGGAAAACAGAAGGATTGCGTTCATGAAAACGGATTTCACCTCCATTCCCGTTGTCGATATCGCGGGTCTTTCCGGCACGGCGGAAGAGAAGGCTACTGTGGTGGAGGCCCTCGCCACCGCCGCACAGGATGTGGGTTTCATGCATGTGACGGGCCACGGGCTCGACCCGGCGTTGTTCGATGCCCTGCTGGCGCAGACAAAACGTTTTTTCGATCAGCCGCTGGACGAGAAAATGAAAGTCTATATCGGCAATTCTACAAACCATCGCGGATATGTGCCGCAGGGTGAGGAAGTGTTCAGTGCGGGGAGCAAGGATCTCAAGGAGGCTTATGATCTTTCGCGCGACCTGCCTGCGACAGACCCGGAATATCTCGCTGGCAACCCTCTGCTGGGGCCTAACCAGTGGCCGGATGATGCGGCGTTCAGGCAGGTCGTCAATGCGTATTACAACGCGGTTTTTCAGGTCGGGTGCAGGCTCATGGGTGGGTTTGCGCTTGCCCTTGGGCTGGAGGAAAACGCCTTCGAGTCCCGCCTGACACGCCCGCCCAGCCAACTCCGCCTGATTCACTACCCGTACGACCCCAGCGCGCATGACGCGGCGGGCATTGGCGCGCATACCGATTACGAGTGCTTTACCCTCTTGCGTTCAACCGCGCCGGGGCTTGAAGTCATGAACCAGAAAGGCGAATGGGTGGATGCTCCCCCGGTTGAAAACGCCTTTGTGGTGAATACGGGCGACATGCTGGAACTGCTGAGCGGGGGACGTTTTATCGCCACGTCGCACCGAGTGCGCAAAGTGGCAGAGGAACGCTACTCTTTTCCGCTGTTCTTCTCGCTGGACTACCATGTGCGTGTCCAGCCGGTGGTGCCGGTGGCTGATGGTCTGCCTGCTCAGAGCCTGGTGGCGGGCGAGCATCTGGCGGCTCAGACCATGCAGACATTCAATTACCTCAAACAGCGCGTGGCCGAAGGCCGGATCAGCCTGCCTGAAAGCCATGTTGGCCTGTCGGTTTTCGGTCAGGAGGCGCGGCACGGGCGTAGGGGCGTCAGTATCCAGTAAAACGAGTATTCCAGTGGTGATGATGTGATCATTGCCGTTCCGTATGTGCACGGCCCGAAAAACAACATGACAGGGAAGCAGGTCAGGCGGACCTCTTCAATATCAGGGAAAGCGTTTACAAGACCGCCCAGCCTGTGTCCAAATATCTCGATAGCGGATTACTGTCCGCTCTGAAGGAGTAGCCACCGCGCGGCGGATGGCCAGAGACGCGGGCACGCACAGGGAGGCGGTTCATGAAAAGGGAGACTACCCCTGAGTGGACCGACCAGAGCCTGCGGGCCTTTGTGCGCAAGGTGGACTGGAACCTGTGCCGCGATTTTCTGGCCATTGCCCGATATGGCGGGGTAGGGGCCGCGGCCCGTGCCACCGGGCGGCGGCAACCAAGCCTGAGCGCTGCCCTGCGCCGGTTTGAGGCGCATGTAGGTTACACATTATGTGACCGCTCCAGTAGGGGGATTGTGCTGACCCCTATGGGGGCCGCCGTGCTGGCCCTGTGTCACGATATGGCGGACAGTGTCATGGCCATTCCGCTCCATGCTGCTGCGGCGGCCGGACGGGTGGAAGGTACACTGCGGCTGTGCATGATCCCCGATGTGGCGGTGCCAGCGGTGGATGAGGCCATCATGCAGTTCAACAGCGCCTATCCGGCGGTTTCGCTGCATATCGACATTGCCCCCTGGCGGCAGACCATAGAAGCTGTGGAACGTGGCGATGCGGATATTGGCATTACCTGTGACGATATCCGGCGCAGGAGCCTGCGCTATGTGCCCATAGGGCAGGAAACACAGCAGCTTTACTGTGTGGATAAGGCCCCCCTGCTGGCGCGGCTGGCGGCGTCCGGGCAGGCTGTTTCTGCCGGGCAGGTACGTTTTGACCCCCGTTGCTTTACGGGGGAGAGTTTTATCCTGACAGGGGGCGATGAACCGCGTGACCTCCGCGACCTGCGCGCCCGGTATGGTCTGGGTGAGAGCGTATCCGGGCTGGTGGATACGCTGAGCGAGGCCAGACGTCTTGTGCTGCTGGGGGTGGGGATCGGCTTTCTGCCGGTCGATTTCGCCAGTCCGGATGTTGCGGCAGGCAGGCTGGTGCCTCTGCTGCCCGATGATGTGTTGCCACGCTATTCCATTTACATGATTACCCGCACGGATACGCCAGAAGATACGGCAGCTTCGCTTATGACGCGCACTATTGTCTCCCGCATGGCGGGGCGCTCCCCGCTGGACGGGGAGGATACGCGGCAGGCATGACAGGCGATTGGCGCGCGCAATAGCGAGCGACCGGCTCTGGGGAGAAAAAGCCTGTAAGGCCATGATTATGGGGAAAAAGGGAAATGGTGCCCGCTGGCGGATTCGAACCACCGGCCCCATCATTACGAATGACGTGCTCTACCAACTGAGCTAAGCGGGCTTGGAATATTTCCGAAGCGGTGACTATCACGCAGGCCCGGTGCGCGCAACCGCAAATCGGAGAAAAAATGTCCTGTGGCGGCAGGGTTTTGTCTTTGCCGCCACAGGGTGGGTCTTCAGGCGCTGCCGGGGCCGTTTTCGGCGTCGTTGTCGGTCAGGGGAATGGGGTAGTCGCCGGTAAAGCAGGCATCGCAGTAACGGCCGGGGCTGGTTGTGCGGCTTTCATGACCCATGGCGCGGTACAGCCCGTCCAGCGAGATAAAGGCCAAGCTGTCCACCCCGATCAGTTCGGCCATGGTTTTCAGGTCATGCTGGGCGGCCAGCAGTTTGCTGCGTTCGGGTGTATCAATGCCGTAGAAGCATGAATGCTTGGTGGGCGGGGAGGAAATGCGCATATGCACTTCGCTGGCCCCGGCGGCGCGCACCATGTCCACGATCTTGCGTGAGGTGGTGCCACGCACGATGGAGTCGTCCACCAGCACCACGCGCTTGCCGTCGAGCATCTGCCGGTTGGGCGAATGCTTCATTTTAACGCCCAGATGCCGTACCTGGTCCGTGGGTTCGATAAAGGTGCGGCCCACGTAATGGTTGCGGATAATGCCCAGTTCGAACGGAATGCCGCTGGCTTCCGCGTAACCGATGGCTGAAGGCACGCCGGAATCGGGCACGGGCACAACCACATCGGCTTCCACGCTGCTTTCATGGGCGAGTTCACGGCCAATCTGCTTGCGCACACCGTAAACCGGCAGACCTTCGAGTACGGAGTCGGGCCGGGCGAAATAGATGTATTCAAACACGCAGAAATGCGGCTGTGTCTGCCCAAAGGGGCGGAGCGAGCGCACGCCGGAATCGTCGATGATGACCAGTTCGCCCGGCTCCACATCGCGCACGAATTCCGCGCCGATAATGTCCAGACCGCAGGTTTCCGAGGCCAGAACCCAGGCTCCGGCGTTGGCATCGCCGCTGTCCTTGGGCATCCGGCCCAGCACGAGCGGGCGCACGCCCATGGGGTCGCGCACGCCGATCAGCGCATCCTGCGAAAGCACGACCAGCGAGTAAGCGCCTTCAACCCGCTTGAGCGCGTCGATCAGCCTGTCTTCAACCGTCGCGTAGAGCGAAATGGCGATCAGGTGCACAAACACTTCCGAGTCCGTAGTGGACTGGAACAGGCAGCCCCGGCGGATTAGTTCGCGGCGCAGCATGTTGGCGTTGGTCAGGTTGCCGTTATGGGCCACCGCCAGCCCGCCGAAGGCGAATTCGGCAAACAGCGGCTGCACATTGCGCAGCAGCGTCGCGCCAGAGGTCGCGTAGCGGTTGTGGCCGATGGCGCGCGAGCCTTCCAGCGTGGCCAGAACGCGCGAGTCCGCAAAGACATCGCCCACGAGGCCCAGCCCGCGATGCGAGTGAAAGCGCTCGGTCGTCGGGTCGAAGGAGACAATACCTGCGGCTTCCTGCCCACGGTGCTGGAGAGCGTGCAGGCCGAGGGTTGTCAGAGGCGCGGCATCACGGGCGTTCCATATGCCAAAGACGGCGCATTCCTCATGCAGGTGGTCGTCTTCCAGGCCGCAGGCGGATGTGCTCGGGTCTGTGGGCAGTACGGGCCGGGCGGAGCCGGGCTCAGGCAGGATGGCGCAGGAAGAGTCAGGCAGGCTGGAACGGACGGGCATGGAATGCGCAGGGCCTCCGCAATGGGCTGGCAGGAGCCGGTAGGGGATTACAAGTTCGCGTCATGACCTGTTGATGGCGAAGGCGCAACCCCTTTTGCGCTGAAATCGGCCATATAGGTCTGAAGGCCCCGAGCGGCTGCCTGTATATATGGGGTGAGCCTGCTGTCTTTTTCCAGTGCCTGCATGTCCTGCGGCTGCAGAACCCAGTGTGCCAGCATGTAGACGAGAACCACAATCAGCGCGCCCCGCGCCAGCCCGAACACGCCGCCCAGCAGGCGGTCCGGGCCATCCAGCGGGGTGGCGCGCACGACCTGAACAATCCGCGCGGAGAGCAGCCCCCCCGCAATGGCCGCTACCAGCAGCACGCCAAGGAATGCCGCTGCCCGTGCCCCGGTGGGGGAGGTAATGTAAGTCTGTGCCCAATGCGTCAGCGGTGGATTGAACCGGAGCGCCGCCAGCCCGGCGAGTGTCCACACCACAATACCCAATGCGGCCCGCGTCAGCCCACGCCACAGGCCGTGCAGAACCGACAGGGTGATGAATGCAAGTGCGATGCCGTCTATGGCCGCCATGGGACTACCGTGTTCTGGATGATGGATACTCTGGTGGCGGGCCGTAAGGAGCCTGTCAAGGCGGCAGATGCACGCCCTGCGCGGTGCGGCCTCGCGCAGCCGTTCAGCCTTGCGGTTTGTCTGCCAGAGCCTGTGCCGGGCGCGTGTGGGTCAGGGCAGCTTGCTGGTGGTAATGCGCCAGGCCCGCGCGCGCCGCCCGAGTTCCTTGCAGCGGTGTGGGGGCTGGTTCAGCCGGTGCAGCAGTTCAGACACTTCCAGCCTGCGCAGCAGTTCGGTCCAGACCTCCTCGGGCGGGACGTCCTGCCCCCGCCAGATCTCCTCAAGCGAACGTATGAACTGGGCGCTTTCGCGGATAACGTCCTGCCGTCGCCCCGCAATAAAGGCCGCCGTGCAATTCGTGGCGTGCAAGCCTGCCTTCTGGCACACACGCATGGTGGCGGGTGCCGGCGTGTTGCCGGAAGCAGAGGAAAGATGCGCGGGGTCTATTCGTACCATTGTCTCATGATGCGATGTATTGACCGGGCGGGTCAATCACAGAAATGAGAGGGGTGAGAGCTTTCCTGTGGGTTTGCTCTGGCACCCCCGCCGAGCGTTATGTTTCCGGCGGGACCGCCCGGTGCAAAGATCGTCACCTGCGATGATGCCGTTTCGGTTGGCACGACAGGAGGGTGACACCGGCTGTATCTTCAAAATGGTCCGGATGCGCCGAGAGAGGCATGGACACAACATCGTCGCGCCGATGGTCAGCATAGACGAACGTCAAATAGTAAGACTGACCCTCGACCCGAGGATCGCCATTAAACATTTTGTTCCATTTCAGCAGGTCGCGCCGCAGCGTCGATCCGACGCCGTCGCTGCGGGTCCAGACCGCCGACACACAGGTCGAAACACGCTCGACGCGCACGATCAACCGCCCATTGAGAAACGCCTTTCCATCAAGCTCCTCGTTGAATATCGTATTGCCATTGTAAGACTGTTCCTCCAAAGACTCCGGCCTGGTGCCCGCGAGGGCGGTCCCGCCGATACAAACGGCGCAAATCAGGCTCAGGATAGTGCGGAGCATCAATATCGTCCTTCCAGCAGAAGTATGGCCTCGTCATGCCGTCTCTTGACCAGGCCACGCAAGACCTTGCCTTTTGAGCGCACGTGCTCCTCAATGATCCTGACGGCCTTGCGTTTGTCGCCGCTGTTTATAGCAGCCCGGGCCCGGCCAACCTCTCCCCGGATTATAGACGTACGAGACGAAGGCACTGAACTCATTGTGTGTCAGGTAGACATGGGTACCCCGACGAACGATCGCCTCATAGCTCGGAAGATTGACTTGTAGAAGACGGCTCTGCTGATCGTCCGTCAGATTGACGAGATTCTTACTTATCCCGCGCGAACTTCCTAGCCGCTTCGCCACGCAGGCCGATATTTTTTGCCACCCGCGAATGTCCGACATGCGGCGATTGTAGCTTGTCCGGCTAACACATGGCGGACAGGCGGTTGTGGGAGGGATTGTGTTGAAAAAGTCAGGTTGAGGGGTCCGCTCAGGATTTTGTATGCAATTGGGAATGAAAATTCCCCATGTTCGTAGTGCGCTATACGTTATGCTATCGAAACTAAATGTTGAGTGGAAGCTCCAGCGGGACTTTTTCAACACAATCGGATAAAGGCGGGACGTGGACAGAGTTTTGTCATGGCCGGAACACATGAAGAAACCAAAGATCATAAGCTGGTTGCGACTATAGCGCCATTCCGGGTCTTTTCCTCCATGAATGAAGCCTTCGATCAGCACGGCCGTTTACTGGCGACACACCCGGCCTATAAACTGGCACGACGGCATACGGATGCCCCTGATGCTTATGCAGATGCCTTAACCGGCTCTTATGCATCAGACTTAAAGTATGGATCAAAGATTAAATCAATAATGAAACAAAATTTTTTATATAGATACAATTTATAAAAAACTAACTCATATTCCCGGAGTGAAGCATTTTGAAATTCTTTCAACAATTTCACTGTATTTATTTTTATATTCTTTTTTGTAAGTAAGTTCAAATATGTAAAACTGATCATTCCGAATAAAGATTTTCCCGTAAAATTCCGTTCTTTCACCATCGTCTCCTGAAAAAACAGCCCAATCCTTTTTTATAACCTGGTAAGTAATTTTACCTTTCTGACCAACAAGATCTGCACTGTATGTCTTTAATGTATATTCAAGCGTCCAGTGCAGAACATCATTGTACCCTCCAAATACAGTCAGCTCACCCCCGTCAGTGGCTAGAAATCTTTGCCCGTCACTATTATCGGATTCGCCTTGTGGCTTTAACAATCGGGAAGGGTAGCAAATCTGATATTGGAAACGGACATTGGCGTAAATTTCCCATCCATCATTCTCCTGTCTCGATGAGGCGGATGCCAGATCAGGCATATGCAGGAACAAGGCACACAGAGGCAGGAGAAATGTCTTTTGTTTAAAATAGATCACGTTTTTTCCAATAGTGCTGTAAATAGAAGACGGAACGTCAGACATGATAGCCGATATCGAAATCCTGCTCCATGAGATTTCTTTCCAATCTGGTATCCGCGTTGCAGTAATTGCGATCGGCATTATTAAAGCAGTATAAATGTGCTCATCGTGAACTATCCGCTATCAGCAAGGCGTCATGACTCACTCCATGTCGCTTATGAGGGCGTAAGCGGACACGGTGGGCAAATTTGTCGCCAAAGACAAAGTCGCTCACCGTTGTCCGTGTGGTTTCTCCCTGCGTGGAGCGTGGATCAGACCGTGAAATACCTGGCGTGGCGGTTGAGAATGACCAGGGCCGAGGTGGACTGTTCGGGGTGGAGCTGGTCGCCATCGGTCAGGGACACGCCAATGCGTTGGGCTCCGAGCAGGCGCAGCAGCGGTGCCTGATCTTCCAGCCGGGGGCAGGCAGGGTAGCCGAAGGAATAGCGCGAGCCCCGATAGCCCTGTTGCAGCAGGGTATCCATTTCACGTGCATCTTCCGCTGAGAAACCCAGCTCCGCCCGGATACGCTTATGCGTGTATTCGGCCATGGCTTCGGCCATTTCCACGGACAGGCCATGTAGGTACAGGTAATCCTGATAACGGTTTTCCGCAAACCAGTCGCGCGCGATATCAGAGGCCTTCTGCCCGACGGTGACAACCTGTAGACCCACGACATCGCGCACGGGGTCGGCAATGTCGCGCACGAAGTCGGCGATGCACTCACCGTCCTCACGCGGCTGACGGGGCAGGCTGAAGCGGGCGGCCTCGGTCGTGCCGTCTTCTTCAAACAGCACCAGATCGTTGCCATCGCCCGCCGCTTTCCAGTAGCCGTAGCAGGCCTGCGGGCGCAGGATACTGTCTTTTGCCGCAAGCTCGAGCATCCGGTGCAGGATGGGGCGCAGTTCCTGCCGTGCCCAGACAAGGAAGTCATCCAGCGAACGGCCCTGTTTGCGGAAGCCCCACTGGAACTGGTACAGCGCGCGCTCGTTCAGGAAAGGCAGAACGGCTTCGGGCGTGGCTTCCACCACGCGCGCACCCCAGAAGGGGGGCGTGCTGTGCGGTTCATCCGCGCACAGGCGGGCACGGCGCGCACGGGCGGCCTCGGCATCCACCGGGCCATAGCCGCGTGTCTCGGCGGTTTCGGGGGCGCGGGTGCGGGTTGCCTTGCCTGCGCGGCGGGTCTGTATGGCGGCCAGATAGCTATCGAACCCCCCGCTGGTGACCTGATCCATAAGGGTCAGCCCGTCAAAGGCGTCACGCGCATAGGCCACGCGCCCGGTGGGGGCATAGGCGGCCACGCAGTCTTCCTCGACATAGTTGCGGGTCAGGGCGGCTCCACCCAGCAATACGGGCGTTTCCAGCCCCGCGCGGGCGATTTCTTCAAGGTTTTCGCGCATGATCACGGTGGATTTCACCAGCAGGCCGGACATGCCAATGGCATCGGCCTTCTGCTCACGTGCGGCGTCGATCATGTCGGCCACTGGCACCTTGATGCCCAGATTGACCACCCGATAACCGTTATTGGTCAGGATGATATCCACAAGGTTCTTGCCGATGTCATGCACATCGCCCTTGACGGTAGCCAGCACGATGGTGCCCCGGCTCTGGCCTTCCGTCCGCTCCATGTGCGGTTCCAGCCAGGCTACGGCGGCTTTCATGGTTTCGGCTGATTGCAGCACAAAGGGGAGCTGCATCTTGCCCGAGCCGAACAGTTCGCCCACCACCTTCATGCCGTCCAGCAGCACGGTGTTGATAATGTCCAGCGGCGCCATGGTCTGCATGGCTTCTTCCAGATCAGCTTCCAGCCCCTTGCGGTCGCCGTCCACAATGCGGTCTTTCAGGCGGCCGGTGGCGGTCTCGGCGCGCTGGCGCACCACGGCCTCGGAAGCCTTGCGATCCGCGAACATGGCCAGCATGGTGGCCAGCGGGTCATACCCTTCGCTGCGGCGGTCGAAGATCAGGTCTTCCGCCACCTTGACTTCCTCAGGGGCGATCAGGTGCAGCGGGCGGATTTTCGAGACATGCACGATAGCCGCCGTCATACCTGCGCGTACCGCGTGGTCGAGATAGACCGAGTTCAGCACCGCGCGTGCCGCCGGGTTCAGCCCGAAGGAGATATTCGACAGCCCCAGCACGATCTGGATATCGGGGAAGGCCTCGCGGATCATGCGGATGCCTTCAAGCGTCCACTGGCCGAGCTTGCGGTCGTCTTCCGCGCCGGTGGCGATGGTGAAGGTCAGCGGGTCGATCATCAGGTCAGACTGGGGCAGGCCGTGCGTGTTGCACGCGAAGTCCACCAGCCTTGAGGCGATGCGTAGCTTGTCCTCGGGTTTGCGGGCCATGCCCACTTCATCAATGGTCAGCGCCACCACCGCAGCCCCGAAGCGCCGCGCAAGGACCAGACGGTCACGCGCCGGGCCTTCGCCATCTTCGAAGTTGATGGAGTTGATAATGGGTTTGCCGCCATGCAGCTTGAGGGCGGCCTCGATCACCGGGGTTTCGGTCGAATCGATCACCAGCGGCGCGTTGACGGAGGAGGTGAAGCGCGTGATGACTTCATCCATTTCCTCGCGCTCATTACGGCCTACGAAAGCCGTGCAGATGTCCAGCGCGTTCGAGCCTTCGCGGAGCTGGTCGCGGCCCAGAGCCACGCAGCCATCCCAGTCGTGGCTTTCCTGCAGTTCGCGCCATTTCTTGGAGCCGTTGGCGTTGCAGCGCTCACCAATAGAGAAATAGGCATTTTCCTGCCGCAGGGGCACCTGGCTGTACAGGCTGGCCACCGAGGGCACCCAGTGCGAAATGCGCCGCACGGGGGCGGGGCGGTGGTGGCCGGTGCCTTCGGCGCGGCGGCGCAGCATGGCGTCCAGCGCCTGCGTATGGGGGGTGGAGGTACCACAGCACCCGCCGATAAGGTTCAACCCGTCCTCGGTAATGAAGCGCTCGACCCATGTGGCCATTTCCTGCGGGGAGAGCGGGTAATGGGTCTTGCCGTCCACCAGTTCGGGCAGGCCTGCATTGGGCTGGGCGGAAATCAGGCGCGGCCAGTTTTCGGCCAGCCATTTGACGTGCTCGGCCATTTCCTGCGGGCCGGTGGCGCAGTTCAGCCCGATCAGATCGGCTTCCAGCGCGTGAATGACCGTGGCGGCTGCTGCAATATCGGGGCCGACCAGCAGGGTGCCTGTGGTTTCTACCGTAACCTGCACAAAAATGGGCAGCGCCGTGCCGGCTTCAGCGCGGGCGCGCTTGACGCCGTTAACCGCCGCCTTGATCTGGAGCGTGTCCTGGCAGGTTTCGATCAGGACAGCATCCACCCCGCCTTCGATCAGCCCGCGCGTCTGCTCGGTCAGGGCGTCTTCCAGCGTGTCGTAATCAATATTGCCCAGAGAAGGCAGCTTGGTGCCCGGCCCCATGGAACCCACCACATAGCGGTGGCGGCCATCGGCAAAGCTGTCTGCGGCTTCACGGGCAAGAATGGCAGAGGCCCGGTTGATCTCGCGCGCGCGGTCGGTCAGGCCGAATTCGCCCAGCGTGATGGGTGAGGCCCCGAAGGTGTTGGTTTCCACCATGTCGGCCCCGGCCTCGTAATAGCCGCGATGGATCTCGCGGATCAGCTCGGGCCGGGAGAGGGTCAGCACTTCGGTGCAGTTTTCCTGTCCCCAGTAGTCGCGCTGCACGTCCAGATCGAGCATCTGGATACGTGAGCCCATCCCCCCGTCACAGAGCAGAACGTGTTCACGCAGGGCGTCGAGAAGAGGCGGACGAGAAGACATGGGCACCATGCAGCCAGACAGGAAGGAAGAAGGACACGCCCTGACAGAAAGAGCGTTGAAGGGGCCGGACACCGGGCTGGCCATGGCGGCCTGCCGGGTCACGCCGCTTCTTATTCCAGAGACACGCAGGGCTGTCCAGCACTGGCGCGGCACAAACGCGGCGGGCAGCGGCGGGGCTGGACAGCGCGAACCCGTCGGGCCAGCATCCCGGTATGACGCAATCTGTTAGCCTGCCCCTGGCTCCCCGGCGTGACGGTCGCCTGTCTTTGTGCGTGACGGATCAGCTTCCGCGCACCCTGCCGGCGGCGGGCGGCGTGGCGCTTGTGCGCGTGGTGCCGCAGGACGAGGAAATGGCGGTGGATGACACGCCATCCGGCTGGGCGGGCGTCTGGACATGGCAGGCCCCGCGTCATGTGGCTTTTGGCGCGCCCGCCCCGTTTTCGTCTGACTCGCTTTCGCCGGGTTCGGCTGCTTTTGCTCCCGTCAGACGCGGGCTGGTGCCGGGTGGGTCACGGTCTCGCGGTCTGATAGCGGAAAGCCTGCCGTCGGAGGCAGGTCACGTTGGCAGTGTGGAACGTGGTCTGGGGAGCGGCAGTCCCGGCAGCGTATGCGCGTGCTGCACGGGGGCAGGCGGGCTGGACCGTTTCCTACTGGCGCGCGCGCAGGAGCGTGTGCGCGGCGCAGGCCCTGCCTGTCATGCCGTGCTGGTGCTGTGTCCGGCGGGCACGGCGGAGCAGGTTCGGGCGATGGCGCAGGGCTCCGGTCTGCTCGCGGGCTTTTACAGTCTGGAGCTCCCGCGCTGAGGTGCTTACATATGGAGCGTGAGCTGGAAGGTGAGCGTCCGGCCTGCCGCGATCCGTGAATAGTTGGTGTAGATACGATCGTAATAGAGCTTGTTGGTCAGGTTCTGCAGGTTGGCCTGCAGGTCGAGCATGGGCATGATCTGGTAATTGGCTACCAGATCGAAGCGGGTATAGGCCGGCACCCATGCCGTGTTGGCCGCGTTGGCATAGCGTCGGCTCATAAAGGTCAGTCCGCCGCCTACACGGAACCGGGGCAGGACGCGATAGGTCGTCCACAGTGTAACGGAGTTGGCCGGAGTATAGGGAAAGCGCTTGCCCACATTCGCCCCCGTGGGGCCGCCGTTGGTGATGGTGCTGTCCAGATAGGTCCAGCCGCCGAAAACATCCCATTTTTTGGTCAGTGCCCCGGCAATGCTGATCTCGGCGCCACGCACGCGCTGTGTCCCGGCATTGACCGTATTGCCAAAGCCGTCCGAGACCTGCGCGTTGGTCAGGCGGCCCATGAACAGCGCCCCGGTAATGGACAGCCGTTCATGCAGCAGGTCAGCCTTGGCGCCGACCTCGATATTCTGCCCGTTTTCAGGAGCGGCATTGTAGTTCTTGCTTGAAATTGTGCCCAGGCCGTTGGCAACGCCGTTCACCCCCACCGGGTTGGAGGCCGTTGCGTAGGAGAAATACACGCTGACCGGACGGATGGGCTTGTACACAATTCCAGCCTGATAGTTGATGAAGCTCTGGTTGTTGGCGATTCCATAATCTCCCTGCACGGTGGAGTTCATGAACCGGTCAAAGCGTACGCCCCCATTGATCAGGATGCGGTCATCCAACATGCTCATGGTGTCGAACGCATAGGCGGAGCCCGTGGTCAGGTTGGTGTTGAGGATGGGGACGCCCGGCTCGCCAATGCTGATGGAACCGTTCCACGGTGAGTAAGGCGACCACGCTCCCAGACTGCCTGTGTACACGCAGTTATAGGCCACAGAGCAGGGGCCGCCATTGCGCATGTTGTTGCCCTGCGCGTCGCGCACGTAATACTCGTTGCGGGTCGAGCGCTCGCGGGAAACTTCGATGCCGAAATTGACGCTGTGGTGGATGAAGCCGGTCTTGAACTTGCCTGAAACCATCGCCTGTTCCTGAAAATTATCGGTGTGGAACAGGCCTGATTTCGCCTCCATCAGAATGGTGTCGGTGCTGCCGCTCTTCCATTGCGGGTTGGTGGCGATGAAGTTGTACTGGGTGGATGTCCATTGCAGCGTATTGCGGAAAACGAAGCTCTTCCACAGGTCACGCTCGAGAATGACCTGTCCCATATCCGTCGTGCTGTGTTCGAAATCACGGTTTTGCAGAGCAAACACCGTGCTGCGCGGGATAGCCAGCGGCTCGTGCGTGGTTGAACTGTACGGGGCTGAATAGTCCGGCAGGTCGGACGAATACATGTGGTAATAGCCCAGCGTCAGGCGGGTGGGGGTACCCAGCCCGAAAGAGAGCGACGGGGCTACACCCCATTTGTACCCTCCGATGGGGCCGCGTCCGGCCACGTTGGCATCGTCCCCCATGGCATTGAAGCGGAAGGCGGTGTGATTGCCGATCTGGCGGTTGATGTCCAACGTGCCGCGTTTGTAGTCAGCCGTGCCGAAACCAAGCTGCGTGGTCAGGAAATTACCGAGTTTGGCTTTTTTTGTGGTGATGTTGATCTGCCCGCCAAGGCCGCCGCGTCCGCCATAGACCGAGCCGGGGCCTTTGAGAATTTCGATGTCTTCCACATCAAATACCTCGCGCGAGGAAATGCCACTGTCGCGCATACCGTCGATATACATGTTGCTGTATGAGCCAAAGCCACGAATGACCGGGTAGTTGCCGCCCGGCACGGCATAGGCATCGCCCCCGCGAAAGTTGATGCCCGGCACGGTTCGGATCGCTTCCTCGAACGAGGTCGCGTTGACCAGCTTCATCTGCTCCTGTGTGACCACCGTGATGGAGCGTGGCGTATCAAGCAGCGAGGCAGTCATTTTCGGGTTGAGCGATTTTGTGACAATCGCGGAGCGTTCACCCACCACGGTCAGCTTTTCCACATTGTGCGGGCTGACAGTGGTGCTGCTGTTTAGTGGCGTAGCGTGGGTGGTGGCACCGTCGGTCACGGGAGGTTTTGCAGCCTTTGCTGCTGTGGTAGCGCCGGGGGCGCTGGCTTTGGCCGGACTGACCACGCCGTGTTTGGGTGTGGTGGTGCTATCTGTTGCGGCGAGCGCGGTGGAAGACCCCACAAAGGAAACGGCGGACGCCATGAGCAGCGCGGGACAGGGCCTGCGGCGTGGGGAGCGGGAAGACATGAGACCTCGTGCGACCTTGTAGTGATAATCAGTCGCAGTTACGAAGCGTGGACGGATACGTCAATGCGAATAAGAATTAGTAAAAATTTTTGGAAAGCTGTTTCTGTGGCTGAAAGCGCGGTTTTTTGCGGGTTTCTGGCGACAGGCCAGACAGAACGGCCGGAGGATTTGCAGTCTATGTTGCAAATCAGTCGCAAAATTTATGCTGGGGCTGCGCAGGAAAGGGGTGACCAAAGAAAAAACGGCGGCGCAGAGGCCGCCGTGCTGGTTCAGTTCTGGCTGGCGCTGACTACAGGCAGGTCAGCGTTCACCTTGTCTGCCAGCTGGATTACCATCTTGCGCATAAGTGCCGCTACATCCGCATCGGTGGCGACAGGGCCACTCATGGTCAACTGCGTACGGTTGCGGATCAGCGGTTTGTGCGGGTCGGCTGGTAGAATGGCCCAGTGGGCGTCCAGCGTGGCCTGACCGTTCATGTCCACGTCAAAGCGCGAGATATCCACCTGCACACGCAGCATGGCGGCATCGGCCAGCGGTTGGTCCGTAATCAGCATGGAGGGATGGAAGCTCGCCATTTCATTGGCGATCAGGTCCGTAATGCCGATGGACAGGCGCGTGGCCCAGCGTGAGCGCGGGCTGCGGACAATTTCCTCACCCCGGCGCACGACCATATCCTGCGAATCCAGATAGTCAGGAATGACCACATTGCTGACAGCTACCGTTGCAGCCCGGCTGGACAGGCGGGGCTGGCTGGACTGGGGGGCAGGTTGATCCGAGGGCATGCCCAGCGTGTACAGGCGCAGGGGCGGGCCGGCGCATCCGGCAAGGCCAAAGGCCGTGCCAGCTGTCAGTCCCGCAAGCAGCATGACGCGCAGCACAGGGTGGCGGGCGCGCTCCGAAACGGCGGAGGCGTGGAACAGGGGCAGGCGGTTCATGGGCGGCGTCCCATCAGCAGCAGTTGCGGGTTGCGTTCAACATCGCTGGCAAAGCCGCGCAGGGCGGCAGCGGTGGCGGCTATGTCGCGCAGGGCAGCGTCCAGATTGGCGCGATCCGTGGAGCGCGGAGACAGGACACTCTGAAGCGAATCCAGTGTTTTGGTGGCCGAGGCCAGCGTAGTGTGCAGATCGTCCCCACGGGCGTTGAGCTGGTGAGTGCCGGCATCAAGCATGGTGTCCGTCTTGTTGAGTGTCACCACCAGCTTGTCCTGCAGGACGTGAATGGCCTGCGTGGCGGCGTTCACCGCTTCGCGCGACTGATCCGAAGTGGCCTTGATACTGGCGACCAGCGGCGGCAGGTCATGCCGCAGGATGTTGCTCAGATCGGTAATGGACAGCAGGGCTGTGTCCACATGGCGGCTGATATCCTTGATTGGAATCTGCCCCAGCGAGTCTTTCAGTTTTTCCATGGTGGATAGCCGCACCGGAATTTCGGGCAGGTCGGTAATGCGGGGGTGCAACAGCGGCGTTACTGACTTGTCGAAATCCAGTTCGATGTTGGATTGTCCGGTCACAAAGCTTTGCAGGTTCAGTTCCGCTGTCAGTCCGCTGGCGATCAGCTGTTGGATGCTGATGCTGGTACCGCCCGGCCCGTTACGCACGACATGAATCTGGTCGGGGTCGAGTGTCAGAACCACAGGAATATATGCGTTGCGGTCCATCGGGTCGAAACGCAGGGAAATGCTTTTGACCGTACCCACTTTCACGCCCCGGAAATTCACCGGCGCGCCTACGGCCAGCCCGGTAATGGAGTTCTGGAACACCACAGCCGCCTCGCGCGAGGGGGCGAACAGGCGCATGTGACCGAAGGCCATGACAATGAACAGCGCAAGCATCCCGCCAAAAATGACGAAGACGCCCAGCGCTGTCTTGCGGTTGGTGCTTTCAGACATTGCCGTTCAGCCTTTCGTTTTAGCGGGGGGTGAAAGAGAGGAGACACGGTTCATGAAAGCTCGCACATCTGGAATGTCGCTGCTGTCACGCAGGGTACGCGGCGCACCATGCGCGATGGCGGTGTGGGTCGTGGCATCAAGAAAAATTCCGTCATCCGCGATGGTGAACAGGCTTTGCAGTTCATGGCTGACGATAACAATCGTGGCCCCCAGTCCGTCGCGCAGGGTCAGGATCAGGTCGTCCAACCGGGCGGACGTAATGGGGTCGAGACCGGCGGAGGGCTCGTCAAAAAACAGGATGTCAGGGTCCAGCGCCATGGCGCGGGCAAGACCGGCACGCTTGCGCATTCCGCCCGAAATTTCCGACGGAAACAGGTCTATGGCGTGTTCCATGCCCACAAGTCCGAGCTTGAGTTCCACCAGTCTGCGGACGACAGGCGGCTTGAGGTCGGTGAACATTTCCATAGGCAGGGCCACGTTTTCACCCACCGTCATGGAAGACCATAGCGCCCCGCTCTGGAACAAGACGCCAAAGCGGTGGTTGATATCAGTGCGGCGGCGCTCGCTCTGCGCCCAGTAATCTTCGCCGCTTACGAGAATCTGGCCAGTCGCAGGACGCAAAAGCCCGATCATGCTCTTGAGCAGGGTGCTTTTGCCGCAGCCCGAGCCCCCCATGACGGCAAAGATCGAGCCACGCCTGACATCGAACGACACGTTCTGCTGGATGATTTTGGGGCCGAAAGACAGGGTAAGATCGCGCACGGCAATCAGCGTGTCATCGGTGGATTGGGCGGTGGGTTCGGTCATGTTTCAGATTCCCAGCGCGTTGGCCAGCACGGCAAACACCGCATCCATGGCGATGATGCCTACAATGCCGATCACCACCGCGCGGGTGGCGGCCACACCAACATCAGCCGCACTCCGTCCGGCTTTAAGTCCGACTCGGCAGGCAGCCAGAGCGATGAAACCGGCAAAGAAAAAGGATTTGATGAAGCCGAAGACGAATTCTTTGAGTTCAACCCCGTTGAAGGTGGAAATCCAGTACCCCGTGGGAGAAACATCCATCATGCTCATGGAGACGACAAAACCACCGAAAATGCCGATGAGCGTGCCGTAAAGATAAAGCAGCGGCATCATGATCGAGAGCGAGATGATGGAAGGCAGCAGGATATAGCTGGAAATGGGAATGCCAAAGACCTGCAGGGCGTCTATTTCCTCGTTCCCCAGCATGGTTGAAATGCGCGCGGCATAGGCGCCGCCTGTGCGCCCCGCCATGATGATGGCAGTCATGATGGCAGAAATTTCACGCGCGCAGGCAATGCCCACAAGGTCGGTCACATAGATTTCGGCGGCGAAGCGGCGCAGCTCCACCAGCCCCACAAAGGCCAGAATGGCGCCCAGCAGAAAATTGACCACGCCCACGATCAGCAACGCGTTCGGCCCGGCACGCCAGATGTCGTTCAGCAGATCCTTGCCGCGCATAAAGCTTTTGGCGGTGATGGCGCGCAGGGCCCCAAGGGTGCTCTGCGCCATCATTTCGGTCAGAACGCCGGTTTCTTCCAGCGCGTTCAGCGTGGCTTCCCCAGTGCGGGTAAACAGGTTCTGTCTGACAAACTGCGAAGGGGCTGCGGCCGGAGGCGTGGGGGGCAGCAGGGCAAGCAGCCGCTGCGTGGGGTCCGGCAGGATGGAGACATCAAAGGTCAGCCCGGCGGTGGTCGTGGCCTGTTCGACATCCCACAGGAAGGAGATCAGCGCCGAATCCCACTCACTCACGCCGTTGGCGTCCACCAGCAGGTTCTGCCCGCTTTTCAGGCCTTTGAGTGCCTGAGCGTCAAAGGTCGGAACCCCGCCTTTGGGTACTGTCCATGTTCCTTCCAGCACAAGGCGCCCCCCCTGCTCGGTGGGGACAATGGACCAGACCGGAGCCTGGGTGTCCGCGTCCGGTGGCGCGGCGGAAGGGGAAAGGAGTTTTATCATAAGTGGTGGCAACACTAAGGCAAGCGGGCCGGAGTGGCTAGACCTGTCTGCTACGGTGGCCGAGCGTGTTGGAGGCACCGCCTGGCGGCGGAAAACCGGCGGATATGGCCCGTGCAGGGGAGAGGCAGACCGTTTCGACAGCCCAGCCTTGCGGGGTGGGGCGTGGGCAGTGGAGCATTGCTCCCGTGCGTGTGAAGCGGTAGAGGCACAGCCTGATAAAAAGGAAGTTCCGTATGCGACGCAGACGTGGTCGGCCGCTGAATGGCTGGCTTATTGTAGATAAGCCCTCAGGCATGACCTCCACACAGGTGGTAGGGTATGCGCGCCGGGTGTTCGATGCCCAGAAAGTCGGCCATGGCGGCACGCTTGACCCGCTGGCGACAGGATTGCTGCCGCTGGCCTTCGGCACTGCCACCAAAACCGTGCCTTATGTGATGGATGGCACCAAGGTCTATCGCTTCACCCTGCGGCTGGGCGAGGCGCGGGATAGTGATGACGCTGATGGCAATCCCGTGGCGACATCCGCAGTGCGTCCGACCGATGCACAGCTTCGCGCTGCCCTGCCCGCGCTGACCGGCAATATCATGCAGGTGCCGCCGGTTTTTTCCGCGCTCAAGGTTGCGGGGGAACGGGCGTATGACATGGCGCGCGATGGCCGCCCGCCGGAACTGCCGCCCCGTCCCGCCAGAGTGGACCGTTTTGAGCTGATCGATCGCCCGGATGCGGATACGGCCGTGTTTGAGGTGGAGTCCGGCAAGGGTGTGTACATGCGTGCCCTTGCGCGTGACGTGGCGCTGGCGGCGGGCACGGTCGGGCATATCACCGTGCTGAGGCGGCTGCGGGTGGGGCCTTTTGTTGAGGCCGATGCGATTATGCTGGACAAATTGGCGCCAAACGACGACAACGCCCCTGCTTCCGCAGACCTTCTCTGCCCGGTTGAGACCGCGCTGGCCGACATCCCGGCGCTGGCCCTGACCACGGACGAGGCGGTTCTTCTGCGGCACGGGCAGAAACTCGGGCTTTTCGAGCTTGAGGGGCGCATACCCCCCACCGATGAGCAAGGGACTCTTCGTGTCATGGAAGGGGAGCGCGTGCTGGGTATAGGCCGCCTGGAAGATGGATGGCTGAAGCCGGTGCGGATTCTCTAGATCCCATCTTTTATGGAGACATGTGATGTCGATTACCGCTGAACGCCGTACGGCGCTGATTGCTGAATACCAGACCACGCAGGGCGATACCGGTTCGCCGGAAGTTCAGGTTGCGATCCTGACCGAGCGTATCAACAACCTGACCGAGCACCTCAAGACCCACGCGAAGGACTTCCATTCCCGTCGCGGTCTGCTCATCCTGGTTGGCCGTCGCCGCAGCCTGCTGGACTACCTGCGTCGCAAGAGCCAGACCCGTTATGAAAGCCTGATCGCCCGTCTGGGCCTGCGTCGCTGATCTTCATGCGCCGCTGAACCTTCGGGTTCGGGGTGTGTGTCCGCTTCTCCTCCCGCGTGTGTGGGAGGGGAAGCTGGGCAGCCCCTCGGGCGCTGTTATGATCCGGGCGCACGCTGGCTGGCCGGCCATGGGCCCCCGCCCTGAGCGGATGGACTGGTCAAGCGTGCGACAACCCCTTATGTTGGGCTAGCCACAGGTCAGGCGCGGATGCCATGCGCGCCGGTTCGGCCACGGCGTTTCCGACCACATGGCGTCTGGGCGGTGTTGCCGTCAGTCTCCATGCCGTCCGAGGCGCTGTCTGCCCGCCGGTTCCGTTCTGTCTGCCTTGGCGTTTTTTGTTTTTGAGTAAGGCAGTAACAGAATGTTCAATTATTACCGTAAAGAAATCGAATGGGGCGGTCGCCCGCTGGTTCTTGAAACCGGCAAGATCGCCCGTCAGGCCGATGGCGCAGTACTGGTCACCTATGGTGAGACCGTGGTGCTGTGTACCGCTGTTGGCGCACGCAACGTCAAGGCCGGTCAGGACTTCTTCCCCCTGACTGTCAACTATCAGGAAAAAGCCTACGCCGCGGGCAAGATCCCCGGTGGCTTCTTCAAGCGTGAAGGCCGTCCTTCCGAGAACGAAACGCTGGTTTCGCGTCTGATTGACCGTCCTATCCGCCCGCTTTTCCCCGAGGGTTTCCGTAACGAAGTGCAGGTCATTGCCACGGTGCTGACCCACGATATGGAAAACAGCCCCGATATCGTCGCTCTGATTGGCTGCTCCGCTGCGCTGACGCTGTCGGGCATTCCGTTCTTCGGCCCGGTGGGCGCTGCCCGCGTTGGCTTCAAGGATGGCGCGTTCATTCTTAACCCCACGCGTGAGCAGATGACCGATGCCGCGCTTGATCTGGTCGTGGCCGGCACCGCCGAAGGCGTGCTGATGGTTGAGTCCGAGGCGTCCGAGCTGTCTGAAGACGTCATGCTCGACGCCGTGACTTTTGGCCACAATGCCTTCCAGCCCGTGCTCGACGCCATCATCTCCCTGGCCGAACACGCTGCCAAGGAGCCTTGGGCTCTGCCGGAAGAAAGCAAGGAAGAAGCCGCCCTGCGCAAGCAGGTGGACAAGCTGGGCCGCAAGCTGATTGCCGATGCCTACAAGGAAAAGCAGAAGCAGGTCCGCTACGAAAAGCTCGAAGCTGCCCGCGCCGCCATTGTCGAGAAGCTGGTCGCGGCGGAAGCCGATGCGGCTGCTGCCAAGCCCTTCATCAAGGATCTGGAAGCCGACGTGGTGCGCACGTCCGTGCTCAAGACCGGCAAGCGTATCGACGGGCGTGATCTGGTAACGGTGCGTCCCATCGTGCCGGAAGTGGGCGTGCTGCCCCGCGTGCATGGGTCTGCCCTGTTCACCCGTGGTGAAACGCAGGCGCTGGTTGTCACCACCCTCGGCACCGGTCAGGACGAGCAGGTAATCGACGCGCTCGAAGGCGAATACCGCACCAACTTCATGCTGCACTACAACTTCCCTCCCTATTCGGTGGGTGAGTGCGGGCGTATCGGTTCTCCCGGTCGTCGTGAAGTCGGGCACGGCAAGCTGGCATGGCGCGCCATTCACCCGCTGATGCCCTCGCGCAAGGAGTTCCCCTACACTGTGCGCGTGGTGTCCGAAATCACGGAAAGCAACGGCTCTTCCTCCATGGCGAGCGTGTGCGGCGGTTCGCTGGCGCTGATGGATGCGGGCGTTCCGCTCAAGCGTCCTGTGGCGGGCATTGCCATGGGTCTGATCAAGGAAGGCGAGAAGTTCGCCGTTCTGTCCGACATTCTGGGTGATGAAGATCATCTGGGTGACATGGACTTCAAGGTGGCTGGCACGGAATCCGGCGTGACCGCCCTGCAGATGGACATCAAGATCACTTCGATCACCCCCGAGATCATGAAGATCGCTCTGGGGCAGGCCCGCGAAGGCCGGATGCACATTCTGGGCGAAATGTCCCGCGCGCTGACGGAAACCCGCACGGACGTTTCCTCCACCGCGCCGCGCATCACCACCATGAAGGTGCCGCGTGAAAAGATCCGTGACGTGATTGGCTCTGGTGGCAAGGTTATCCGCGAGATCGTGGAATATTCCGGCGCCAAGGTTGATATCGGTGACGACGGTACGATCACCATCGCATCCACCTCGGAAGAGCAGACCAAGAAGGCCATGGACCGGATCAACGGGATTGTGGCCGAGCCGGAACTGGGCCGGATTTACGACGGCAAGGTGGTCAAGACGGCCGATTTCGGCGCGTTCGTGAACTTCCTTGGCGCGCGTGACGGGCTGGTCCACATCTCTGAGCTGGCTCAGGGTCGCGTTGCCCGCACCTCCGACGTGGTGAAGGATGGCGACGCCGTGAAGGTGAAGGTCATTGGTTTCGATGATCGTGGTAAGGTCAAGCTGTCCATGCGTGTTGTGGATCAGGCGACCGGTGCCGACATTACCGAAACCGTTGGCGAAAAGCCCGCCCGCGCTCCCCGTCGGGACGCGGAGTAACATCCGGCAGGGCCGGAGCGGGCCAAGGTCTGCTCCGGTGCCGGTTTTTCGGTATAAAAAGCCGGGCCATAATGGCCCACCCTTTTCGGGCGGGTAGGCTCGCCCGTACTGTCTGTGAGCAGTTGCAGGAACGATAGGACGATCATGAAGGCGATCAACACGCTGCGCATGGGAGGGGTGGATGTCCTGCCCCTGGTCGAGGGCGGCAAGGGGATTTCCGTTTCCAACGGCGTCTCGGCTGGCGCGTGGGCGGCGGCGGGCGGTGCGGGCACCGTGTCCATTGTGAATGCAGACAGTTATGATGAAAACGGCCAGCCCGTGCCGCAGGTCTACAAAGGCCGTACCCGGCGTGAGCGGCATGAGGAGCTGGTGCAGTACGCCATCGCCGGCGGGATTGCCCAGGCCCGGATCGCGCATGAGGTTGCCGGCGGACGCGGGCGTATTCATGCCAATATCCTGTGGGAAATGGGCTCGGCCGAACGGGTTATTACCGGTGTGCTGGAAGGAGCCAGCGGGCTGATTCATGGCCTGACCTGCGGTGCCGGTATGCCGTACAGGCTGGCGGATATCGCCGTGCGCTTTGGCGTGCACTATTACCCGATCGTCAGCTCCGCCCGTGCGTTCAATGCGCTGTGGAAACGCTCCTATAGCAAGGCGGCTGATCTTCTGGGCGGCGTTGTGTATGAAGACCCGTGGCGTGCGGGTGGCCATAACGGCCTGTCCAACACGGAAGACCCGCTCAACCCTGAAGACCCTTATCCCCGTGTACTCGCCCTGCGTCAGACCATGCGTAGTTTTGGCCTGCACGATACGCCCATTATCATGGCCGGTGGTGTGTGGTGGCTTGAGGAATGGCAGGACTGGATCGACAATCCCGAGCTGGGGCCGATTGTTTTCCAGTTCGGCACCCGCCCGCTGCTGACGCGTGAGAGCCCGATTCCGCAGGCGTGGAAAAAGCGGCTGATGACATTGAAAAAAGGCGATGTGCATCTGAACCGCTTCTCGCCCACGGGTTTTTATTCTTCTGCTGTCAACAACAGCTTTTTGCAGGATCTCAAAGCCCGTTCCGAGCGGCAGGTGGCCTTTTCGACCGAGCCTCTTGGCGCTCTGACGGTGCCGTATGGCGTTGGCGCGCGCAAACGGCAGGTCTTCCTGGCGGCGGATGATCTGGCCCACGTGCAGGAATGGGAACGTCAGGGTTTTGTTGAAGCGATGCGCACGCCCGATTCAACACTGATTTTTGTCACTCCTGACAGCGCGCGTGAAATTCTGGCTGATCAGGCCGACTGCATGGGCTGTCTGTCCGAATGCCGTTTCTCCAACTGGAGCCAGCGTGCACCGGATTACAGCACTGGCCATAAGGCCGACCCGCGGTCTTTCTGTATCCAGAAGACCTTGCAGGCGGCGGCTCATGCCAGTGGTCCTGATCAGGACAAGATCATGGACAATACGCTGATGTTTGGTGGTACAAACGCATGGCGTTTTGCGGCAGACCCGTTCTACTCGAACGGCTTTGTGCCGACTGTCGGCCAACTGGTCGAACGTATTCTGACAGGCCGCTAAACGGGAGTGAAGGAAATGGCCCGCCGGTTTTTTTCATGGCTGGTCATTTTCTTTCTACTGGGCGGATGTTTCCCGTCCATAGCTGCGTGCGCCAGACAGGCGCAGACCGTCCTGCCCACGTATGATGGTCCCCAGCAGCAAACAGCGCTTTTTTACCAGTGGTATGTTCGCGCAGCGTCGCACGCAGCCCGGCTTTGCGCGGGCGGTGCGGGTGGCTCGGTTCTGGATGACCCGATGGTTGGCCGCTTTATCAGCCCGGAACTTCTGGACAGCTTGCGTGAAGCCGGGCGTGGAGACTGTAAGCAAAAGCTTGAGGCTGTTTCAGCCTATTTTCTGCACACCAACAGGGTCGGGTTCGGACAGGAAATGCCGTCTGAAGTCATGCCTGTTGTGCAGACGGCCAGCCGTGCGCTTGTGCAGGTGCAGGTTGGTAAGGCTCTGTTGTGCGTCCGTCTCAGGCATGAGCGTGAGGGGTGGCGTATCTTTCGGGTAGAGCCGCAGGGAGTGCCTGCGCGCGTCACCTGCATCGAATAACCTGCTTTCAGGGATAATCCTGTGTGTCTTTCAGTTCGGGTAGCTGGAGCGCCGTCAGCATGTCCCGTGGTGAAAGGCTTTGCGGTTGCGCATAGCGCTCGGCCAGAGTGCTCAGCAGTGCTGCGCGCGGCGGTGGGGTGAGGCTGGTATTGTCGGCCCCCGGCTGTTCCAACCACCATATGCTGGCGGCTCCGGCAAGCTGACGCAGAAGAAACAGGATTTCGCCACAGGCTTTCACCGTTTCGGATTCATGAAGGCCTTCCAGCCGTTTTTGCTGGTAGAGAATTTCTGCCCGGCTGGATGCGGTGCCTGCCGCCCGGCGGGCTGGTTCGAGCGCCTGCCAGGTTGCGCGGGGCGGGCAGGCGGCCAGTGCGGCGTAACGCAGATTGGCTGTAAAGGCGCGGGAGACCAGCTCGACCAAAGAGGCGGGGCGTTTGCCCGGCCACAGGAACACGCAGGCGACGAGCCCGACAAGACTGCCGATGGTGTTGTTGGCAGCGCGCGACAGGGCCACATCCCATCCATGGGTCACGCTGACAAGATCAGTAACCAGCACAAACAGTTCCGACATGAACATGACACACAGCGCGTAGTTGACGCTGCGGAGCGCAATGGTGGCGGCCGCCAGAGGGAAGATGAGCAGTAGAATAGCGTATTCAGGGAGAAAGACGCCCATAAGTGCCGCGACAAACCCACCGGCCATGCTGCCTGCCACACGCTCAATCGCGCGGGGTAGGGTGGTGGTGACGCTGGGCTGTGTTACGACCACAACGGCCATCATGGCCCAGTAGGCATAAGGCAGGTTCAGAGCGAGCGAAATTGCATAGGCGGCCAGGACTGCCACGGCCAGCCGCGCGGCATGACGGATAACCAGCCTGTCCGGCCAGTGTGATGCCTGAAGCGTGGAGGTCTCGGTTCCGGCGTCAGCGGGCAGACTAGGCGTTGGAGAAACAGCGTCGGCTGCCTTGGCGTTTTGCGCCATGTCTGCCGCTGGAGCGACGGCGAGTGGTGCGTGGGCCGGATGCGAAGGGGGCTGGGTGGATGTGCTCCATGCCGCCTGAAGGGCCTGTAAGGCATCGGCACAGAATGTGGCCGCGCGGATGTGTATGTCCTCTTCATCCATGGCGACGCGGCGAAGCAGGGTGATGTCGAGCGTCAGCCGCCCAGGCCGGGGCGGATTGGCGGTAATTTCGCGTGCCACGCGCTGAAGGCTCAGGTTCAGCAGGCGGATGATGCGACGGGCTGTACGGGTGGGCGCGTGTGAAAAAGCCGCGTGCTCCATGGCCATGACAGCCGCAAAAAGACGGTCGGCGGTGTCGAGGGCGGCGGAGAGCGTCATGCGGGGCTGGGTGCCGGCCGGGAGCAGGGCCAGAGCCGCGCGCGTCTGTTCGATGCGCGTGCGGATATCCCGCCGGTATGCGCTGACGCTGCGGTGCGCGCCCGAAGCCGGGGCGCGGGCCATGGTTGCACGGGGCAGCCTGCCTGCCATATGGGCGAGTTCGCGGAAAATAGCGGCACAGGCCTGCTTTTGCGGGGCGAAAGGGTCCACTGGCCAGGCCAGAATACAGATCAGCATCGCCCAGGCCGCGCCCGCGGCGAACAGGCCTGCGAGCTGCATGGCCCCTTGGGCGGGTTGCGGATAACAGACTGCGACAACGGCGACGATTGCCGCCAGAATGCTGATCTGTGTCGCAATCGCCCCACCCGCGCGGGAGAGACCGCAAAGCGCAATACATACACCCAGCGCGATAAAGCCGGGTGCCAGTCCTAGCCCGGCGGCGGCTGAAATCAGCCCGGTTATGAGCGTGCCAGACAGGCCGAAGCGCCAGAGCGCGTGCAAGCGCTGGCGGAGTGGCCCGCCGGGGTCAACCAGACAGGTCCAGAACGCGGCAAAAGCCGCCCACGCCATAAGAGGTACATTCAGCCACCAGGCTAGCAGCATGACCGAGCCGACCGCGACGCCTGCACGCATACCCTCGCGTATGGCGATCTGCTCCGGGGCGAAAGCAATAGCTCTGGCGCCCAACCAGTGCAGGAGGGCGGTCGGCAGTATGTTGGCTGGCAGGAAAGTCAGTAGTCTCCGGCTCAGGCGGAGCAGGGAACGAGGAGGGCTTTTCATAGGCTCGGCAGGTTGATGGAAACGGCAGGGGAGGGGCACGCTCGATGGCGAAGGTCAGAAGCGGGTCGGCGCTGGACGGGGCTTGTTATAGCATAAAATAAAACCTGCGTGTGCAGGGGCATGGAGGCGGAATGTCGGTATGAGCAGGTGTGGAAAATAAGGCGCAGGCAAAGGCTTGCTCTGTGTTGGGCTTTCATGTAAGAGGGGCCGCATTGGTGAGAGCCGGTAGCTCAGTCGGTAGAGCATTCGACTTTCAATGGGAGCCCAGTCAGGAAACTGGCTGTGGAACAGGCCTTAAATTCGGTGAACGCTCTGGTTGTACCCCTTGGGTAAGCCGTGCCAATACCGAGCGAAGCCATCGCAAGATGGAACGTGTAGAGACTTGACAGGGTCCACCTACCGGCTTCGGCCCACGGTGAAGGTAAAGTCCAGACCACGAACCTACGGGGCGGCGAAAGCCGAAGTGGTACGTAATCGAATGGTCGAGGGTTCGAGTCCCTCCCGGCTCACCAATTTTCCTGACAGAGACATGCAATGCTGCAGAGGCGTTCCTTTGCGTTCTGACGGATTGCTGCTGTGCGTTAGCGCAGGAATTTTACGCCGGGAGGGGTTATGCCATCACGGATCGCGGCAAAATCGGCGGTGGGATAGTAGCCTGTTGGGCCGCGCGGGTGTTCCGCAGCGTAAAGTCCCCAGGTAAGGGCGTTTTTCCAGATTCGGAAAATTTTAAACCCGGCCTTGTGCAAGGGGGCGCGGACTTCTTCTGCCATGGTCGTGCGGGTGTGGTGTTCAAACACCACTGCGCGGAGTTCTGTGCCAGACAGAACGTTTTTGAGGCCTTGGAGAACCTGTGCCTCATGGCCCTCGACGTCAATTTTGATCACAGTCGGGGCGGGGGCCAGGTCCAGCAATGTATCGCCAGAAACGATTGTGACTTCGTCGCCCTCGTTGCAGATGAACGAACCGCCCGAATTGTTGGAGATTCGCTGCATTCTGGCTGTGCCGGAATGATCGCTTACGGCGCAGTTGAGGCAGAGGGCGCGGTGCGGGCTGATTTCTTGCAGGTTCTGCTGGAGTATTGTGAAAATATCGGGCAGGGGCTCGATAGCGAGAACATGTGCGCCAGGCAGAAGGTTTAAAAATTCTGCCGACATATACCCAATATTGGCGCCGATATCCCACAATACGGGGGTATCGCCCGCGAAAAGGCGCAGGCATTCGAAAACAGGACGGTCAAATGTACCTGTAAAGAAAACATGTCGTCCTACATGGTCATTGGGTAATACGTCCATGCGGGAACCGTAAAGGGTGGAGACTGCGAGTATTTTTTCTTTAAATTGTACGCGGCTCAAAAAAGTCTTGTCTATGATTTTTCCTTTTCCATTTTGCAGGGGGACTATTTTTAATAAAAATCTAGTAAAGATTAAAATTTTATATGGAATAAAAACCCGTTTGTCTGTCCCCATAACTAAATCCTTCGCCTTTCTGCGAGAAAAATAATATTGTCCAAGAGATATTTGGCAAGAGGTTGTTCCGTAAAAGCGGAATTATGTTGGAGCGTGTGGGTCTGTCTGGTTTTGTTACGCGCGCGGTGTTCTGGGGATTTTAAAGAGCAGAGAGCGGTTAACGATTTATTTATTAAATTATTTTAATTTGATGATGTGGCGCTCTGTAAGCACTATCATTACGGGACGTTGTAAATGTGGAACTGCGTAAGCATCTTTTTTGTGATCTGCGGAATGCTGTGGACCACACGAGATCGCGTAATCTGGCCACCCGTGAGAGCGTGCCGGGCTTGCGCGCGTTTTGAGTACCCCGCCTGATTTTCAGTCGGGTTTTTTGTTTGTCCAATCCAAGGGAAAAACCGTTCGTGCTCAAAGCAGGTTCCCGCTTGATCCGGCTTGCTGGTATTTATGGTACGGCAAGTGCGCTGGTTCTGTCTGGTGTGGCTGTCGCCCAGAATGTCTCCCCGCAGGAGTCTGCGCCGTATGAAACGCCGGAGCGGGCCAGTGCACCTCTTTCCCCGTCCGATGTGTCTGTTAATGCGCGCAACCAGAACCCTGCGGCGGCACCTGTTGCCGGTGCGTCTGTGCAGGGAGTGTTTGCCCCTCCTGTGCCTCCCGCAGGGCCCGCCCAGGCAGTAACGCCTGTCTTCCCCGATGGCGCTGGTGTGCCTGTTCCGCCACCAGTGGCCGGGTCGTATCCGGTGGCTCCGGCAGGTGGAGCGCCGTCTTCCGATCTGCCGCCGCCCAGCATTCCCGCGTCTGAGACCATGCAGGCTCCTGTCGCGCCGCCTCCGCCTCCGCAGCCTGTGCTAGGTGGCCAGCCTTTTTATACGCAGGCACCGGGTGCGCCCGGTATTCCGGCACCGGCCGCCCCTGCGGCACCCTATGCCGCGCCGGGTGTGCCGGCTGGGTATATGCCGCCTGCGGGTTACGCGGGCGCGGGCCAGCCGGGCATGGTAGCTCCTGTAGGGCTGACACAGCCCGAAACAACACGGACGCTTACTCTGCGTGCGCTTGGCCTGACGGTTCCGATGACGCTCCGCGGGTTTTCGCCCCTGCAGGGGCTGGACATCGCCATTCCGTCCGATGAGGTTGTTACCCGTGCCCAGATTATTCTGGACGGTGCCATGTCGCCCTCTCTGCTGCCTGAAGCCAGCAGTCTGACGGTGACACTCAACGAACAGTATGTCGGTACAGTCAAGGTCGATCCGCAGAATGCCCATTTCGGCCCGCTGGTTTTCGATATCGACCCGATTTTCTTCACGCGCCTCAATCACCTGAATTTCCAGTTTGCCGGGGAATACCGGCGCGATTGCAACGATCAGCACAACGGGGTGCTGTGGGCGCGTGTTTCCAATCTTTCAAAGATCATCATCACCACCATAAAGCTGCCGCCAGTTCGCAAGCTCTCTCGCCTGCCAGCGCCATTTTTTGATGAGAATGTACGCGATCCCCTGCGTGTTCCGTTTGTTTTTCCGCATTACAGCGGGCAGAACAATCTGAAGGCAGCGGGTATTGTCGCCTCGTGGTTCGGCAAGCTGGCCGATTTCCGAGGTGCCACCTTCCCGGCGTCCATCACCTTTCCCGCAACTGGTAACGCGGTGGAAATAGGTGAGAATATTCCTGTCGATAGCAATGGCAGCCCGCCGTTTGGCCCGACCCTGTTTGAAATGCCCAATCCCAATGATCGTTGGGGCACCATTCTGGTAATAACGGGCCGCACGCCGCAGGATGTTGAAATTGCCGCGCGGGTTCTTGCTTTTTCGTCCGATACGCTGGGCGATGTGCCAGCCCGTGTCGTGGGGGATATCGCACTCGATCCCCGCAAGCCCTATGATGCCCCGGCTTTTGTGCCGACTGATCGTGTCGTGCGGTTTGGGGAACTCTTTGCAGCCTCCGCCCTGCAGCATCAGGGTGGTGCGCCGTTGGGTATAGACCTGCTGTTCCGGCTGCCGCCTGACCTGTTTACATGGCGACAGCACGCCTTCCCGCTCAAAATACAGGTCAGAACTCCGGCTGCGGTGGCGTTCGATCGTGAGGGAGCCCGGCTCGATCTGCTGCTCAACAGCAATTATGTGCAGAGCTTTTCTCTTGCTTCCAACCAGATGTGGCAGAGAGCCGAAGCCTATCTGCCTGGCGGGCCGAGCAGCGCGGTCGCGTTCAATGGTTCTCTGCCGCCGTGGCTGCTGTTTGGAGGGCGTAATCAGCTTTCCTTCAATTTCAACGTGTTGCCCATCGACCGGGGAGCCTGCCGCCGCGTGAACGACCAGTTCATTGCGGAGGTCGATGCAAACTCCACGTTTGATTTCCGCAAGAGCTATCATTTCGCCCGGCTGCCCAATCTGGCGTATTTTGCTGGTGCGGCCTTTCCCTTCTCCAGACTGGCGGATTATTCCCAGACAGCCGTTGTGCTGCCCGCGCAGCCCGATCTGGTTGTTACCGGCGCCTATCTTGATCTGATGGGCTTCTTTGGTGCTTCCACGCAGTATCCGGTTGTGGGGATCGACCTTGCCTCCACCGCCAATCTGGCCGGGCTGTCGCAGGCCAAGGATATTGTGGTTCTGTCCACGCTGGATCAGCTTGGTGCGGCCAGAGGGCTGCTGGCGCGCACGGCGTACGACATCAACGGACAGACCATCCGGCTGGGTCAGAAAACCATGCTCGACGGCTTCTGGTATCTGTTCCAGGATAAGGATGACGCAGGCCAGCACAATAACGCTCAGCCGGTGCTGAATGCTCCCATTGCCAATGCTTCGTTGCTAATCGGTGGTGAATCTCCCTATGCCGCGCACCGCTCTGTTGTGGCTATTCTGGGCGATCATCCGCTGCAGGTGCAGCAGATGGTGGCAAGCCTGCGTGACCGGGAGTCCATTCCTGCCGTGCAGGGCGATCTGGTTATAAAAAATGCTTCTTCCATAACCAATTATCGTAACGCACACCGCTATACACTCGGTACACTGCCGCAGTGGATTCGTGTTGAGATGGTGCTTGAGAAATATGTGCTGCTTCTCATCATTGCCAGCATTCTGGGCACGGTGCTGCTGGTGGTTGGTGCGGCGAGATGGCTGAGAAACCGCGCCCGGAGCCGGTTGCGGCGAAACTTGCCAGAAGAAGACAAGCCACTTGATAGCTGAGCATTTGCAGAGGTTGTCGGGCTTTCCCATGCCGCCACCAGCAGGCGGCGTGGGAGAAGGATTTTTCAAGGTCGCTGATTTGATAAAGAGACAGGCTACAAGGACGGGATAATGAGTGCTCTACTGGCTGGATTAACATTACTGATTATTGGAGACAGCCACGTTACATTCAAGGACTCCCTCCTTTCCATTCTGCCGGAGGCCTATACGCAGGCAGGTGCGAAGGTCGTCACCTATGGTGTGTGTTCCTCCACGGCGGCAGACTGGGTGGTGCCTACCAGCAATAACGGTTGCGGTGCGTACCAGCGCATTGGTATCGCCCCGGTCGGCAGCGCAATCATGACGCCCACAGCCCCGCCGCCCATTACGTCGCTGATCGCGCAATGGCACCCGGATGTTGTTATGGTGGTTCTGGGAGACACCATGGCCGCGTACGGCCAGAAGGAAATTTCGACAAACTGGGCGGATGAACAGGTCAAAACCCTGACCATGACCCTGGGCCATACCGCCTGTATCTGGATCGGTCCGACATGGGGGGAATACAGCCCCCGTTATGGCAAGACTGACAAGCGTGCGCAGGAAATGGCGACATTCCTTAAAGGCGAAGTGGCACCCTGCACTTATATAGATGGTACCCAGCTCATGCAGCCGGGCACTGCTAAAACCATTGATGGCGTGCACCTGACAGGCGAAAGTTACAAGGTCTGGGCCGCTGGCATTGTGCAGCAGACCATGCCGGTTCTGGAAAAACTTCGTAAGCCGTAAGGTGTTTCTTTCTCACTATGGCCGCATGGCCGTAGAAACATGGTGATCAAGCAGATGCAGCCTTTCACGGCGCCACAGACATGGAAAAGTAGCCTTGGGGCGGTATTTTTTCCGTCAGGGCGACGCCGTGACATTGACGGTCTGCGTGGGCTGGCCGTTCTGCTTGTCATGCTTTTTCATGCGGGCTGGATCAGCGGCGGCTTTATCGGGGTCGATATCTTTATCGTTATCTCCGGGTATTTCATGGGCCGCTCGGCCTTCATGCAACATCCTTTCCGACCCGAGCGTTTTGTCCTGCGGCGTCTTTACAGGCTGGTGCCTGCCCTGCTGGTCATGGTCTCGGCTGTTTCAGCCGCCATGCTGTGGTGGGTATTGCAGAGTGATCGTTCGGATATTGCCCTGAACGGGGCTTATGCGCTGGTCTATCTTTCCAATATCTGGGCCAGTCATCATGTGGGGTATTTTGAAGGGCAGAGCATAGCCTATCCCTTTTTGCATACATGGTCGCTGTCGCTTGAAATGCAGTTTTACGGCGTCATTTTTCTGATGGCGCTGCTGTTGCCGCTGCTCCATCATCGGCGGATGCTGCTGTATGTCATGCTTGCGGCCTCATTCGCTTACAGCGCTTACGCTTTTCATACAGGCGATCACGCTGCCTATTACAGCCTCTCTGCGCGGTTATGGGAGTTCCTGCTCGGCACGGTCATATGGGTGCTGCCTGCACTGCCTCAATCGCGCCTGTTTGCGGCCCTGTCTTATGGCGGTGCCATTCTCACCTTGTTACTCTGTGCCGTTTTTTATGATCTGGGTAATGCCTGTCCCTCGCTCACGGCGCTGGTGCCCTGCGTGGCGACCATGCTCATTATCATGCAGCCGCAGGCCGTCAGTCGTGGGTTTGTCGAACCGCTTTCGCCGGTCGGGGTCATTTCCTATTCGCTGTATCTGTGGCACTGGCCTGCCATCGTTCTGGCGGCCTATCTGCTGCCGTTTCCGGCGGACAACCTGACCATGGGGCTTGTGCTGGGTGGGGCAACCCTTGCGGCGGTGCTGAGTTATGTTGGTGTGGAGCGCCCCATGCTCACCTACGAAAATCGCGCCACCTCTGGCGCGGCCCGACAGGGTGTTATCATTCTGATTGCGTTATGTGCTATGGTTGCCATGGCGCTGGCGGGCCTTTCCGCCGTCTCACGTGTGCATTGACACAGCCAATGGTAAAGACCGTGCCCGGCCCAATCATGGAACGTTCCCGCCTGATAGTTCTTAAAGCGATGCCGCAGGCTGTGGTGTCGCGTGCTGGTCGGCGTCTGGCGTGGCTTGGCGCGGTGGGCACGCTGTGGGGTGGCACCCTGTCTTCCGGTCTGGCGCAGGGGGTGATTGGCGACCCCGGCGGTCTGGCAGCTACAACGGCTTTGTCGCCGGTGCAGGATGTGCCTGTCAGGCTGGCGCTTCAGTCGGCCAACGACGCGAGCGCACAGGATAGCGCATTGCTGAACCGTCTGATTTCCGAAACTGAATACTGGCTGGCCCAGCATCAGTTCAAACATGCGCAGGATACGGCTAACCGTGCACTGGACATAGCGCCGCAGAACGCGCAGGCGCTGCTTTTGCTCGGGAGCGCGCAGAAAGGGCTGGGCGATCTGGCCGGGGCTGAAAATACGCTGGCCCGTATGGAAAGTGTGGGCGCATCGTTGGATATGCGCGCGGCCCTGCGCGATGTGATTGCCGCCAACCCGGTCGATCCCGAGCGCCTTGCGCAGGCTCGGGCACTGGCGGCTGCGGGCAAAATGCTGCAGGCCGCCATGGCGTACAAGGCCCTGTTCGGGAACGCACCGCCCCCGCAGGATCTTGCGCTGGAATATTACACGGTTCTGGGCTCAACCATTCTCGGTTATCAGGAAGCAGTAACGCGCCTGCGGGAATGGTTGAAACGAAACCCAGCAGACCTTGATGCGCAGCTTCTTTACTACCGTATCCTGACCTACCGTGAGACCTCGCGCCTTCTGGGGCTGGATGGGGTCAAGAAACTGGCACTGGCCGATGTTTCGCCGCGTATTCGACGTCAGGCTTACGATGCGTGGCGTCAGACACTGCTGTGGCTGGCCGTCCGAGGTTCGTCCATTCCGCTCTATTACGAATGGCTGACTCAGCATCCCAAAGATGCCGAAATTGCCGACAGGCTGGAAAAGGCGCGGGAAGAGCAGAAGCGCATCGACGCCGATACGGCCCGGATTGATGCGTTCAGCCAGCTTAATGCGGGCCATGTCGATGAAGCCGAAAAAGGCTTCCAGCAGGCATTGGCCTATAATGCCAAGGATGCGGCAGCACTGGGCGGCGTGGGGCTTGTGGCGGAACGCCAGCATGACTGGCAGCGGGCCGAACAGAATTTCAAGCTGGCTATGGAGGCCGACCCCGCAACGGCGGGTCAGTGGAGTGCTGCACTGGCTGGTGTCCGTCAGGGCATGGCGGGTAACAGCCCGCTGCCCGCCCAGATCGCGCGGGCGCTCGCCACCCGCCGGTATGATGACGCCCGGCGCGACATTACACGTCTGGCGCAGATACCCGGTCAGCAGACAGTGGCACTGTTATTCCGCGCCCAGCTTGAAACGAAGCTGGGCCACAGGGCCGAGGCGGAAGAGGCGTATCGTGGTGTCGTCTCACGTATGCCCCGTAATTCCGGCGCTGTCGCAATGCTGGTGAACATGCTGCTACAGGATGGCCGGATAGAGGATGCTGAAAGACTCATTCAGGAAAGCGGCTATACCAGTTCGGCACTTGCGGCACGGGTGCATAGCGCGCGGCTTGTGCAGCAGGCCGGGCAGACAACGGATGATGACGAGCGGGTTTCCCTGCTGAACGAAGCCGTGGAAACCACGCCCAATGATCCGTGGGTGCGGCTGAAACTGGCGCAGGCCCTTGCTGCGACCCATCATGCCGACCAGGGGCGCGCCATCATGGCTGTCCTGACGGATCAGCCCCACCCCTCTCGGGAGGCGCTGACAGCCGCCGCTCTCTACGCGGACGGGCAGAATGATTTCGCAACCTCCGAAGCCCTGATCCGGCGGCTTCCGCCTGCGGCGCTGACGCAGGACATGCACCGGGTGATGGAGCGCGCGCAGGCTGAATCCGATATCAGTGCGGCTGAACGTCTTGGCTCTTCGGCCGTTACGGGGCTGAAAGCGCTGGCAGACCGCCCCGATCCTTCGGGCCAGAGGGCGTTGTTGGTGGCAAGCGCGCTGCTCCGGCATGATGAAGCGCAGGCTGCCTATGATGTGCTGAAAAAGGGAGAGGCGCAGGCCAGTGGTGTTTCGCCGTCCCAGAGGCTGAGCTACGCCGGGCTTTACCTGCATATTATGGCCCTGTCGAATTCCGCGGCGCTCCAGAAACAGGCGCAGCGGGATGTGTTGGCCAATCTGAACGCCTATGATGCCGGGATACAGGAACCGGGGCAGGAGCCGACTGAACACGAAACACAAACCAGAAATCAGGTCGAAGACGGGCTGATGGCCATTCAGGCTGATGCTCTCGTCAAGAATGGCTGGCCTGATGACGCGCTGCGGCTGGTGCAGCCCTATACGGCAACCCATCCTGATGCCGTACAGTCCCGGCTGGCGCTGGCCCGCGTGTATGAGGCTAAGAATAAGCCGGCACAGGCTCTGGCCGAAGATATGGACGCGTTGAAAAGCCGCCCGGACGACCCCCGTATCCTGCGTGCCGCAGTGCACGAGGCCACCATGGCGGATGATGCGGCAACAGCGGCAAGCCTGACACAGAAGCTTCAGACCCTAGCGCCGGAAGCGCCTGAAACGTGGTCTGCCGTGGCGGAAAACGCACAGGCTCATGATGATACGCGCAGCCAGCTTGCCGCCATGGAGCACGTCCAGAGTATTGAATGCGAAAGCGACAATGGCGATGCCTGCGATCGGCACGACGTGCTCAAGCCAGATTATCGCTGGCCGCTGATTGAATCCGGGTATCAGGATCTGCGGGGCGCTACCCTGCCAGCCGCCTATCATGAACTGCCGGCTGATACGACGTCTGAGGCCAATAACCGTTCCATCGTGTACCTGCATGATTCCCTGTCTTCTCAGCTTGACGGGAATTTTTACGTGCGTAACCGCACGGGTGATGGCGGGCTGGGGCAGTTGACCGAACTGGCGGTGCCGATCACAGGCACCCTGCCGTTTGAATCCTGGAATCACCGGATATCATTTTCCATTGCCCCGACATTCCTGTTTACGGGTAATCCGCTGGCCAATACGTCGTCCAACCACCAGTTCGGGCAATGCGCGACAATTATCAGTACGGGCCGCTGCAGCGGGTCGGGGCATAATTATAACGTGCAGGGCGTGGGGCTGAATATCAATTACGTCAATCATTGGTTCAGCGCGGATATCGGCTCATCTCCGCTTGGTTTCCCCATTGCCAATATCCTGGGCGATATCGAATTCGCCCCGCATCTGACGCGTGACCTGGTGCTGCGTTTGAGTGGCGGGCGGCAGATGGTGACGAATAGCGAATTGTCCTATGCCGGCATGAAAGACCCGGTTTCAGGACGGACATGGGGTGCCGTCACACGCGAATACGGCGAGGGCATGTTTGAATGGGTGCGCCGGGCGTGGAGTTTGTACGCTGGCGCCGGCTTTGCGTATCTGGATGGCACGCATGTTGTTTCCAATACGGAAGTGGATGCCCATGCCGGAGGCATCGCCACGATATGGAACGATCAGGAACGCCAGCGTGTCCGTGCCGGGCTCGATTTTTCCTATTATGGCTATAGACGGAACAGCGATCTGTTTACCTGGGGGCAGGGGGGATATTTCTCACCGCAGGAATACTACGCCATCATGGTTCCGCTGGAGTGGTCTGGCCATCGCGACATGTGGACATGGCTGCTGCGTGGTGAAGGTGGTTTCCAGCATTATCGCAGTAACGGCTCTGATTATTTCCCACTGAATGACGGATTGCAGAAGAGCGCCGTTTCCCCGGCGACGCAAGGGCGTCAGTCAGCCAGCGGCGCCGCGGGCAATGTGATGGGCAAGGTCGTCTATCAGGCTACACCCGCGCTGCGTCTGGGCTTGCAGGTCGGCTACAGCCGCGCCGGTAACTGGTCGGAGCTGACAGCCTTTCTTATGGCGCATTACACCTTTGACAGCTTTGGCCACTAAGGCGGTGTCCGGTCTCATGATGTCCCCCTCGGAAAGAATAGGCAGAGCGACGCCGTATATCCTGATTCTGCTGGGCACCCTGCTTGTGCTGACCGCGAGCCAGGCCATGATCTCGCTTGCAGCACAGGCTTATCTGAGCATCGCTATTCTGCTCTGCACGCTGGTCATCCGTCGCAGGCCCGGACATTTTGCGCGACTGCTGATGATGGGCCTTTCTACCTTCATATCGCTGCGTTATATTTTCTGGCGGCTGTCCTATACGCTTGAGTTCGAGAACTGGTTTCAGACAAGCCTGATGCTGACACTGCTCTTTGCAGAGGTCTATTCATGGATCATTCTGTTTCTGGGTTACATGCAGCTTGTATGGCCGCTTAACAGAAAGGAATGTCCGCTGCCAGACGATGAAAGTCTCTGGCCTAGTGTCGATGTTTTTATTCCGACCTATAATGAAGACCTGTCTGTTGTCAGAAATACCGTTCTGGCGGCCATGGCCATGGACTGGCCTGCCGACAGGCTGCACGTCTATCTGCTTGATGACGGGCGCAGGCCAGAATTCCGTAATTTCGCTGATGAGGTGGGGGTCAATTACGTCATCCGCGCCAATAACCAGCACGCCAAGGCGGGCAATCTCAACCATGCGCTGGCGCATACGAGCAGCGAACTGATCGCGGTTTTCGACTGTGATCATATTCCGGTCAAAAGCTTCCTGATCCGTACTGTCGGGTGGATGGTGCAGAACCGGGACATTTCACTAATTCAAACGCCGCAGCATTTCTATTCTCTCGACCCGTTTCAGAGAAATCTCGACATTTCTGAGCATATTCCGCCCGAAAGCAATCTCTTCTATGGTCTTGTGCAGCCGGGCAATGATTTCTGGAACGCAACGCTATTTTGCGGTTCCTGTGCCGTTCTGCGCCGCACGGCTCTGGTCAGCATAGATGGCTTTGCTGTTGAAACCGTTACGGAAGACGCCCACACATCGTTGAGAATGCAGCGCAAGGGCTGGGAGTCCGCCTATCTGAGAGAAACCCTGGCCGGCGGCCTCGCCACTGAAAGTCTGGCGTTGCATGTTGGGCAGCGCATCCGGTGGGCACGCGGGATGGTGCAGATTTTCCGCACCGATAATCCTTTGCTGGGGCGGGGTCTCAGTTTGGGGCAGCGCTTTTGCTACCTGTCAGCCATGCTGCATTTTTTCTTTCCCATTCCCCGTATTATTTTCCTTCTGGCTCCAATGGCCTTTCTGTTCTTCGGGGAGAATATCATTTATGCCACGCCTCTGGCGGTCATGACCTATGTTGTACCGCATCTGCTCCAGTCTGTGTTGACGCAGTCGCGTATGCAGGGGCGGTGGCGTTACTCCATCTGGAATTATGTTTATGAAACCGCGATCGCCACTTTTCTGGCGCCTGTCGTGGTGGTGGCGTTTTTTGCTCCCAGGCGCGGGACGTTCAATGTAACGGCAAAAGGTGGCCTTATTACAAAGGACTATCTCGATACCCGCATGGTCAGACCTAATATCGTTATTGGCTGCCTGCTGGTTATAGCGTCGTTTTTTGGCATACACGGCATGATTGACCACCGGGCGACGCCTGTCCTGTTCCAGACGTACGGCATGAACCTGCTTTGGACGACGGCTAATCTTCTGATCGTGCTGGCGGCTGTTACTGTCGGTTATGAGCGCAGGCAGGTGCGCCGCGCTCCGCGCATTTCGGCGCAGCTTGATATTGTTCTGCGCGATCCTGAACAGGGCAAGCGTTATCCCGCACAGACACAGGATCTTTCGAAAGGTGGCCTGTCGGTCACGATGCTCGGCCCGCTTCCACAGGGTGTGCAGGTGGTGGAGGTCGAATACATCAACAAGCGCGACAAGATTACCACGTGCGTTCCGGCGCGCATCGTCAATCAGCGCGATGTTCTGGTCAGGCTTGAATGGATGAGCCGCGACACACAGGACGAGACGGCCATTATCGAAATGATTTTCGGGCGTAGCGATGCCTGGTCACAGTGGAGCAACTATTCCAACGACAAGCCTTTCCATAGTCTGACGATTCTGACGCGTAGTATCGCAAACCTTCTGATGCTTGTTATCCTGCGGCGTGCTCGGCAGGTCTGATTACGCCCTGTGGCCGGGCGTAATCAGGGAAGTTGGGCGGCGAGAACGGATGGTGACCGGATACGGTGTGTAAAGTTGCCTGGTAAGCTGGGCACTTTGTCAGAGCCTGAGGTCTGCTGACGATGAGATGTTGCTCTGCGCCCTGTCGGGTATCGAAACCGTTCTGGAAAATCCGTGCGCCACATATGTGGGTTCCTGATTTTCAGTCCGCCTTTCGTGAAGGCTGGTCTGGCACGCGTTCGAAAATGAATATGGTTTGTCCCAGACTTTCATACCCTTCAGGCGCTGGCAGGAAGGACGTGTAGCGTGCTTTGAGCGCCAGCCGGTAGGGTAGCCTGTTGTCGAACAAAGCGCTGAGGAAGGCGCTTTCCTGTGTGTTGTTCCGAGAATTTTCTAAGACACGAGGTATTCTGATGCCCCACTGGCTTCCTGTTGGGGCCGGATGTGGTAGGAAATCGCGTGCCCAAAAATCAGGAACAACCAGAAAGCGGGGCTTGCGTTCCTCTATCTGCGAGAACGGGGCTATGGACTCCGTTACACCGGGCAGCGGGTTGCGGCGTTTCAGTGCGATGGTGTCCAGTCGGGTCAGGTGCGCTGCCTGGGGCAAGCGGGGCAGGAAGGCATTGCGGCCGTACGCTTCCAGTGTATCGCCGGGCCGAACGTGCGTGGCCATCCAGCGTTCGGCATCGTAACGCGGGTCATTCAGCATGGCGGCGTCCAGTCCCGCGCAGCGCCACAGGGCTATGGCCGCCAGTCCGGCCAGCCCCACACGGGCCGCCTGGTAAAGGGGGGCCTGTTTCAATGCCAGAAGCCGGGCGCAGGCCAGTCCGATATACGGGGCGATGAAAAGCGATTGCGGCAGTAAGAAGCGGTTATCCGTGCGTAACGCAAGCGCATTGAAAAACAGCGTGAAGGATAGCGCCGCCAGAACGGGCACCAGTCCGGCTACCCGCAAGGAGGGCCGCGCGCGCGTGGTGCGCCACATCAGCACCAGTCCGGCTACGGCCAGCAGGGCTGTGGCGGCTGGGTAGAAACGTGGAAAATCTCCCATCATGTCGGCAGCCAGTCGCAGGCGCCCGGTTATGTCGGCCGTATAGGCCATGAAATCCTGACTGGCCGGGCCGCGCAGAAACGCCATGCGGCGTGCAAAGCCGGACGGATTGGTTATGGCGCCGTCCACCAGCAGCAGCAGGCCCAGACTGATGGCCGCCCAGCGCAGCATGGGCAGGACAAGGGCCGGAGCGCGTCGTCGGGCCGCTGGGTCAAGCATGAGCGACAGCAGGAAAGAAGCCGGTAGGGTCAGGAGGAAAACCGCATAGGCCTGATCCTTGGTGGCGATGGCAGCAGCGGCAGACAGGGCGGCCCAGCGTAGGCTGCGGAGGTCCCCCGCGACCAGAAAACGCATCCACGCCCACAGGCTCAGCACCGCCCAGAACAGGTATGGCCCATCCAGATTGGTGACCTGCCCGTAATAGACCATGCCGCAGTTAAGCGCGCAGGCCGCCGCCGCGCACAGCCCCGCCACTCGCCCCGCTACAAGCGCGGTCAGGCGGTTGATCAGCAGCAGCGTGCCAACCGCCATGAGCACGCTGAGCACGCGGGCCGTAAAGGCGAAACTGGTCATGTAAGGCACATGAATGAACGTGTCGATAACCGCCTGCTGCGTGTAAGCGGGCGCATGGGCAAGTGCCACGCCTACCACGGGCAGGTTGAGCAGTGTCAGCCAGATCATGTGCAGGGGCGGGTAGGTGAAAAACGCTCCTGGCACGTAGGTCTGTGCCAGTCCGACCAGAAAATTGCGCGGGGCTACCCCGTCATCATCCCATCCGTCCGAGGCCGGCAGCCCCCAGCCCAGTCCGGGCAGGCGCAGCACGACAGCCAGCAGTACGATCCAGAACAGAGGTTTGCGCAGCCCATCCGCCAGTCGATGTGCCAGCCGGTTTGTTCTGCTGGTATCTGGTGTGCCTGCGGCTGGCGCGTTTCTGTCCGTCGGGGAAGCGGTTGGTTGTGTTTCGTTCACCAGTATGATCCAGCTTGGTCAGGAAGCGGGCAGGAGCGCGTATCTTTGTTTCATCCGCCCGAGCCTGTGTAAAGCATCATGCTGTTCATCGCGTGCATGGGATGAAGAAGGGAGTTCGGTCATGTCCACGGTGGATGCAGGGTGAAGCAGTCCAGCCGACGGGTGGGCTGATGGCTATCCGGCTTTTCTGTCTGGCATTGCCGCCTGCGGTGGAGACCGTGCGGGGTGTCATTGCGCCGGGGGTGGATCTGTCGGTGCCGGGCTGTTGCGTGCCGCCGCCGCGTATTGAGGCCTTGTGCCCACGGAGCCTGCCGGTTTTCTGTGCGCTGGACGATGCTCCCACCATTGCCACCCTTCTGGCTGACAGAGGGCAGGCTGATTGTGCTGGTGGAGGGGGCATTCGTGGCTGTTCCGCCCTGCGTGCCCGTGATTTTGGCCGGTGGACCGGGGCCGCTCTGTCTGCCCTGCCTGCAGATGCCGTGCAGGCGCTGACCCAGGATGTCGATTTTGCACCGCCGGAAGGGGAAAGCTGGCGGCAGTTCACGGCCCGGTTGATGCACTGGCTGGAGACCGAACTGCCGGACGGCACACAGGCGCTGGTTATGGCCGCGCCATCTGTTCTGGTGGGGTTGATGCAGGGTGTTATTGCCCCTGAGGCGACTGCCTTGCCTGCTCTGGACATGGCCGCTGGAGCATGGCTGGCCCTGACCCGTCATGTGCGCTGGCGGGTCAGGCTCCTGTAAGAAAAGGCAGGGGGCGGGTTGCGGTCTGTTGTGTTGACAAGGCGCGCGTGATTCGTGTTTGTGAACCCTGCTTCCGGTTCTGCGGTGCTCCTGTCGGGGGAGGCGGGCCGGGTGTTGCATGTCCCTTACCGGTGCGAGCGCGCCAGAGGCGGGATGATGACAAAAGGAGACCAAGTCCATGGCTACGGCAACCCTGAAACCCGCAGTGGCAGTTGCTCCCGTGCCTGTTCCGCTCAAGGCCGTGGTGCCGTGGGCTGTGTTCGGTGTGTTGCTGTTTATCGTGGTGCTGTATTTTGTCGGTGCCGAGCAGGGTGCGACGGCGTTGGTTTCCGGCCATGCGGTGCATGAATTTGTGCATGACGGTCGCCATCTTCTGGGCTTTCCTTGCCATTGATCCAGCGTGCACTGATGCTGCCCGGTTTGTATAGCGTGGCCGCGCCATGATGATGGGGCGCCTTCTGTCGCGGGGGATGCTGGCGGGTGTTTTCGCAGCCCTGCTGGCCTTTGTTTTCGCGCGTGTTTTTGCTGAGCCGCAGGTCAATCTTGCCATTGCCTATGAGGCGGCGCAGGCAGCTCTGGCCAATGAGCCGCCCGAGCCCGAACTGGTCAGCCGGGGCGTGCAGGCGGGATGGGGGCTGCTGACGGCCACAGTCCTGTATGGCGCAGCCTATGGTGGCGTGTTCGCCATCGTGTTCAGTTGTGTGTATGGACGGTTTTCACGGCTTGGCGCGCGGTCGCTGGCCCTGTGGCTGGCCGCGGTGTGCTGCGTTGTGGCGGTTATTGTTCCCGGCCTCAAATACCCGCCCAACCCGCCTGCGGTGGGCAACACCGAGACGATCGGCGTGCGCACGGCGGCGTATTTCATTATGCTGGGTCTGTCGTTCTGCTCGGCTATGATCGGTCTGGTGATCGCGCGGCATTACGCGCCCCGTCTGGGTAACTGGAACGCCAACGTGCTTGGCGTGTTGCTCTATGGTGCGCTGGTAGCCGGGCTGTCAGCCCTGTTGCCCGATGTGTCCGAAGTCCCCGCGGATTTTCCGGCTCAGGTGCTGTGGCGTTTCAGGGAATCCGCTCTGGGTATGCAGCTTGTACTGTGGGCCGCCTTGGGGCTGGGTTATGGCGTGCTGGCGGAACGGGTGTTGGAGCCCGCGCGGGCCTGAGCCTGTTTCCCCCGTTTTTGTTTCAGCGCCTCAGTGCGGCCGTTTCAAGCGCTTCTGGCCGGTGCTGATGGTTTTTTCCTTTTTTATTTCACGTAGTCAGCAGGTTTGTTTATGGCACAGCACACGCCCATTGGTCTGGATACCGCAACAGCGCCCGTGCGGGCGCTGACCCATTCGGGCAATTTTCATGTTGATGAAACACTGGGTTATGTCGTGCTGCATTACGCACTGGCCCCGGAGGGAGACCTGCGTGGCCGCGTGCTGGGTACGGCAGCGCCTGACAGGCTCGTGTTCGAACGCAGCCGCGACAAGGCCCGGATTGGGGCGGCGGATATCGTGTTCGATGTCGGTGGTGTTTATGACCCGCCCGCAGGCCGGTATGATCACCACATGCGCGACAAGCCCCTGCGTGAGGATGGCACACCCTACAGCGCGGCGGGCCTGCTCTGGGCCGATTACGGCCGGGCGGCTGTCCGCAATATCCTGTCCGCCACCATGGCGGCGGAAGGTGCGCCTTTGGACGAAGCACGGCTGAACGCGATCTGGCAGGGTGTGGACAAGGGGCTGGTGCTGCCCATCGACCTTGATGATAACGGTGTGACCAAGATGGGGCGCCTGTCTCTGGCCGAGGTCGTGTCTGCCTGTGGTCCGACCTGGGACGCCGTTGAACTGTTTGGCGCGGAGGAAGCCGCCCGGCGCGAGACGGAAGGCTTTGCCAATGCCGCCGCTGCTGTCGCGGCGCATCTGGTCAACGCGGTAGAGCGCGTGCGCGCCAGCCAGAAGGCAGTGACCCGTGTGCTGGAGGCTTTTGAGCAGGCCGAGGACAAGCGCATCCTGCTGATGGAAACCGGGATGCCGACCGAAAAGGTCATTTTCGAACACGACCTGCCGGTGGTGTATGTGGTGTCTCCCGCGCCAAGTGGGCAGTGGAACATCAAGGCCGTGCCGCCGGCACGTGGCGAGTTCGGGCAGCGTGTGTCCCTGCCGGACGCCTGGGCGGGGCTGGATGGTCAGGCTCTGGCCGAGGCTTCGGGTATTGCCGATGCGGTGTTCGCCCATCCCGCGCGCTTTATCTGCGGTGCGACCAGCCGCGAAGGTGCTTTGGCCATGGCCCGTCGGGCGCTGGAAATAGACGCAGCCAGCCGGCAGGCAGCACCTTCCAAGGCCTGATAGCGGTCCGTTTTCCGTTTTTTTCCTGCCCGTGCCGCGCCGCTCTGTCCGGCTTTGCGGCGCGCTGACGGCTATACAGGGCCGGTCGGCGAGTCTTATTGTAAGGACAGACGGCGTGCGCACGGGCCTTTGGCAGGCCCGGTCAGGAGACTGTGTGGCGGGCAGGCAGGGAGCGGGAACGCGCGTGGCGTGTGGCATAGGGCTTCGGCTGTGGCGCGCGCGGCGCGGTGTGGCGGCGCTTGAAGCTGCCCTGATCCTGCCGGTCATGATCGTTTTTCTGGTCGGGTTCATGGAAACCGGCTGGCAGTTGCTCACCGTCATGGTGTTGCAGAACGGTGCCGAGGATGCTGCCCGTTTTATCGAAACCGGCCATACCGCCAGCGGCGGTACCTGTGCTTCTCTACCGGATCTTGTGGCGGGAAGTTCGGGCGGTATCCTGCGCGCGGCGCAGGTGCATGTCAGTGCGGAGCCCCGACCGGACAGCACGGCCTTTTATACTTTCAGCTACACGCAGGCTTATTTTACACCATGGATGAGCATGTTGGTGGGGCAGGCCGCCATGCGGCATTCTGTCAGGGTTCTGATCCATGATACAGCGCCAAAAGCCTGCGCGCCCGCGTAGCGGCAACGTGGCTATCGAAGCCGCTCTTGTTCTTTCGCTGTGCGCTGTGCTGCTGGCGGGCATGGTGGAAGTGGGGCAGGCGCTGCGGCGTTGGTACCAGCTTTCTGCTTTGACGGATCATGTCGGGCAGATGGTGGCGCGTTCGGAGCATCCGTCCGGCTCCTTCATCCAGACCATTCTGAGCACTGAGCAGGCCCTGCCGGTTCTGCGGCGGGACGGGGCCGTGTTGCAGGTGGGCATTGTCAGGGTTTTGGCGGGTGCCTCTGGCATAAACGTCGTCGCCCGTTACGATACCGGAGCGGGCGGTCGTTGCGTCCCGCATGATCCGGCTGTGGCGCTGCCTGCCCTGTCGGGTGTCGTGGGAGTATTTGTCGTGGTGCAGGGCTGTATGCCTGCTCAGGGCAGCCGGGTTGTGGGCGGAGGCGTGCTGCCTACGCTCTACAGCAGCAGCGTTTTCGCGTTGGAATTCCCGATGCACGCAGGCGACGTGAAGGCGCCTTAACGATCTGTAATAAAAATTTTATGCCGATGGGAAATCCCCGGCTTTCTGCTGTTTGCAGGGCCCAGGCGGGTTAATGCGTCTTGGCTGTTCGAAAAAAACCGGACTAAAAAGAACCCTATGACGACCCTATGCCGCTCAGCGGTCTGCGCCGGATACAGGAGCATGGCCGTATGAATCAGATTGTTCTCGTCGCGCTCAAACGGCCTTACACCTTCGTGGTGCTGTCGATTTTGATTCTGGTGTTTGGTGTCCGCGCGGTTGTGCGGACGCCCACGGACGTTTTCCCCAGTATCCGTATTCCTGTCGTGGCGGCAGTATGGACTTATACCGGCCTGATGCCCGAGGATATGTCGGGCCGGATTATCTATTATTACGAACGTGCCCTGACAGCCACGGTCGGCAATATCGAGCATATCGAAAGCCACTCCTATTACGGCCGCGGGATCGTAAAGATTTTCTTCCAGCCGGGCACGGATACGGCGGTGGCGCAGGCCCAGGTCACGGCCGTTTCCCAGACCGTTATCAAACAGATGCCGACAGGCAGCACGCCGCCCCTGATCATGGCCATGGATGCGTCTTCCGTTCCGGTTCTGACGTTACAGGTCTCGTCAGATCACATGACGGCATCGGAAATCTACGACATGGCCTCCAATCTGGTGCGTCCGGCGCTGGTGTCGGTGGCGGGGGCGGCCATTCCCAACCCGTACGGGGGGGAGCCGGGCAATGTCATGGTGGATCTCGATCCCACCAAACTGCTGGCCCACAAGCTGTCGGCTACCGATGTCACGGCTGCGCTGTCCAAGCAGAATATTGTGCTGCCAGCGGGCGACCAGCGTATCGGCGCTTTTGACTGGATGGTGCAGACCAATGCCTCGCCCACCGAGCTTGAGGCGTTTAACGACCTGCCCATCAAGCAGATGGGCAATTCAGTCATTCATCTGCGCGACGTGGCGTGGGTGCATCGGGGTGGGCCACCCCAGACCAACCTTGTTCTCGTCAAGGGGCAGCAGGGCGTTCTGATCGTCGTTATGAAAGCAGGCAATGCCTCCACGCTGAATGTGGTGGCGGGTATCAAGCAACTGCTGCCCGGTATCGTCAAAACCCTGCCCGATGGCGTGCGGATTGACGTGATTAGCGATGCTTCCACTTTCGTGAAGGAATCCGTGCGCGACGTGGTGCAGGAAATGGTCACCGCTGCCGTGCTGACCGGGCTCGTGGTGCTGCTGTTTCTGGGGTCTTGGCGTTCCACCGTCATTATCGCCACCTCAATTCCGCTGGCCATGCTGTGCTCCATTATCGGGCTGAACTGGGCGGGGCAGACCATTAATGTCATGACGCTGGGCGGGTTGGCGCTGGCCGTCGGTATTCTTGTGGATGATGCGACCGTCATGATCGAGAATATCGACACGCATCTGGCGCAGCAGAAGGATCTGGAGCAGGCCATTATTGATGCCGCCAACCAGATTGTGGTGCCCACATTTGTTTCTACACTGTGTATCTGTATCGTGTGGATGCCGCTTTTTCAGCTAACCGGGGTGACAGGCTGGCTGTTCACTCCCATGGCTGAGGCCATTATTTTTGCTATGCTGGCGTCGTTCATCCTCTCGCGTACGCTGGTGCCCACCATGGCCAAATACATGCTGGCCGGGCAGGAGAGCCAGCATGGGGCCGCGCAGGGTGCGCTCCCCGACCCACGGGCGGGTGTGCGCGGTTTGCTTGTGCGTTTCCAGCGTGGGTTCGAGCGCGGTTTCGAGCGTTTCCGGCATGGCTATAAGGCCTTGCTGGAGACACTGATCGGGCTTGGCGGACGTTTTGTGGGCGCGTTTCTGCTGATGGCGGTGGCGTCTCTGGGGTTGCTGTTCTTTGTCGGGCAGGATTTCTTTCCTGAAATCAATTCCGATGTACTGGCCATGCACATGCGCGCGCCGATCGGCACCCGGCTGGAGGAAACGGGCAAGATATCGCAACTGGTTAATGCTGAAATCGAGCGGCTGCTGCCCGGCCAGGTTGTTTCCATCGTCGATAACTGCGGCCTGCCGTTCAGCCCGCTCAATCAGTCCTATATTCCCACCCCCACGGTAGGCGCACAGGACTGCGATCTGACGATCTCGCTCAGAAACCCGGAATCCCCCGTGGCCCAGTACCGCGAGATCCTGCGCAGGGGGCTGGCGCGGGCATTTCCCGGCACGGAAATAACCTTTCAGCCAGCGGATCTGACGGCGAAAATCCTCAATTTCGGCTCACCCGCGCCGCTGGATGTGCAGGTTGTGGGGCGTGCGCTCAAGGATAACTTCGCCTTCGCCAACCGTGTGGCGGCGCGGCTGCGGCGTATTCCCGGTGTGGTGGATGTGAGCGTGCAGGAACCGATGACGCAGCCGACCCTGCATATCCGCACCCGCCGCCGTTACGCGCTGGGCACAGGGATTACGGAAGCCGATGTGGCCAACAACATGCTGGTGGCTCTGTCGGGCAGTTCGCAGGTGGGGCAGGTGTACTGGCTGGACCCCGCCACCGGGGTTTCGCACCTGATTGATATCCAGACCCCCGCTCCTTACCTTCAGACGCTCAACAGCCTCGAACTGCTGCCGGTTGACCACGAAGGCGGTAATATAGGGGGCGCGCCTCCCGCATTGCTGGGCGGGTTGAGCCAGATTACGGCTACTGGCACCCCGGCCGAGATTTCGCACTATAATATCATGCCCGCGATCAACATCTACGCCTCCAATCAAGGGGTGGATTTGGGCACGGTGGCGCGTCAGGTGGCGCGGGTTGTGGATGAGGAACGTACCAATCTGCCACGTTCTTCCTCTATGACCGTGTCTGGTCAGGGCGTGACCATGAACTGGGCCTACGCCGAACTGCTGGGCGGGCTGGCCATGTCCATCCTGCTCGTCTACCTGATTGCGGTTGTCAATTTTCAGTCCTGGCTTGATCCGTTCATTATCATCACGGCGCTGCCCGGCGCGTTGGGGGGGATTGCCTGGGCGCTGTTCCTGACTGGTACGGCCCTGTCTGTTCCCGCATTGACCGGGGCCATCATGTGTATGGGCACAGCGACCGCCAACTCCATTCTGGTGGTGTCCTTCGCGCGGGATGAACTGGCCCGACACGGCAATGCCGTGAAAGCGGCGCTGGATGCCGGGTTCGAGCGTATCCGGCCGGTGCTTATGACGGCTTCGGCCATGATCGTGGGCATGTTGCCCATGTCTGTCAGCAACTCGCAGAACGCGCCGCTGGGTCGTGCCGTTATCGGCGGGTTGACGGTGGCAACGCTTGCCACGCTGTTGTTTGTGCCGTGTGTATTTGCTCTGCTGCATGGTCGCAGGCGCAAAGCGGGGAAACATAATCAGGCGGGAGAGCCAGCATGAACGACCACAGACCGGCCCCCCCGAAGCAGGACGCGCAGAACGGCCAGGCGGATGAAGCGCCGGTGGCACCGGGCCGCGGTCATGTTTCTCCCAAGGCGCGCCTGATCCTGACCTTGCTTGTGGGCGGCGCGTTGGCGCTGGCCTGTGGTGGTATCGCATGGCGGCATATCAACTACGATAAGGTGGTTCGTGCTACCGCCGAGGCGGCCCTGCCGCATGTGCAGGTGATTACGCCAGCCCCCGGCCCCGAGACCCGCAAGCTCGATCTGCCTGCCAATATTGCCGCATGGTATCAGGCCCCGATCTATGCGCAGGTCTCAGGCTACGTGAAGATGTGGTACAAGGACATCGGCGCGCATGTTCATGCGGGCGATCTGCTGGCCGAGATCGACACACCCGGTCTGGATGCGCAGTACGCGGCGGCTACGGCCAATCTGGATGTGGCGCTGGCACGTTATAAGCTGGCCCAGATTACAGCGCGCCGCTGGAAGGCGCTTGAAGGCACGCAGGCCGTTTCCCAGCAGGAAGTGGATGTGCAGGCCGCCAATGCCGAGGCCGAACAGGCGCAGGTTGAGGCGGCCCGGCACGAAATGGAGCGGTTTAAGGCACTGGAAGGCTTCAAACGTATTGTTGCGCCGTTTGATGGTATTGTGACCGCCCGTATGGCTGATGTGGGTGACTACGTGAATGCGGGCCGTGGTGATGTCGGGTCCAGCGGCAATGCCACGGAGCTGTTTTCCGTGGCGGATGTCCATGCCATGCGCGTATTTGTGGCGGTGCCGCAGGATTATGCGGATGTGATTTCCCCACGGTTGACCGCCACCCTGTCCCTGCCGCAGTTCCCCCGGCGGGTTTTCGAAGCGCGGTATCTGGCGACGGCCACGGCTTTCAGCCCTAATACCCGCACGGTTAATACCGAGCTGACAGTAGATAACCCTGACGGCGAACTGTGGCCAAACTCATACGCCACTGCGCATTTTGAGGCACCCGGTACCCCCGGTGTGCTGATTTTGCCGGAAGGGGCGGTGATTTTCCGTGCGCAGGGTACGCAGGTGGCTTTGGTGGATTCAACCGATCGTGTGCATCTCGTGCCGGTGCAGGTCGGGACGATCTATGGCACCACAATGGAAATCCTATCCGGGCTTAAGCCGGATGACCGGGTGGTGAATAATCCACCCGCCGGGTTGCTGAACGGCGACAAGGTGCGGATTGTGCCGGGCACACGGGGGTATAATTTCCCGGTTTACCCGCCCGCCACCACGGGACTGCTGGCCCCGTCTGCCGTCGTTCCAGCCTCTGCTCCCATGATGCAGGGTGATGCGCGGCCCGCGGGTGTGCCGCCCATGTCTGGCCCCGGCCTGCGGCATGGCCACCTGTCCGGCCCGCCGGGGCATGGCCGGCATGACGGCCCGCGTGACAATGTGCGCGCCATGCCGGAGGAACGCTTCGTGCCAGAAGCTGGCGGGCAGCGATAATGTCGTATTTCCGGCCCATGCGGCGCGCGCGCGCCGCTGGTGGCGCTGCCCTGTTGGCCCTGACGCTCAGCGGGTGCGATATGGCGCCCGCTTACCACCCCGCACGGCTGGTTTACCCGCCCGACTGGGAGGGGCAGGGCGTGATTGCCTATGGCCACCCGGATGACGCCGCATCGCGTGCGGACTGGTGGACTGCCTTTGGTGACCCCGAACTCAACCGGCTGGAGCAGCAGGCGCTGGCCGCCAATCCAGATTTACAGGCAACCGCCGAATCTTTCACGCAGGCACGGGATGTGGCAGCTCAGGTGGCGGCGCATCTCTATCCGCAGATCGAAGGCATGGCGGGCGGTGAGCGCTACAAATCCTCGCACCACAGGCTGTGGCGCGGCGCGGGGGCGACGGGGCCTGCCTATATGTCATCCGAGCAATATCAGGCATCGGCGACATGGGAGCCGGATTTCTGGTCCGCTATCCGGAACCGCAAACGCATGGCCGAGCAGTCCGCCCAGCAGAAGGCGGCGGATTATGCCGTGGCGCGTCTGGCGCTGGAGGCCGAGGTCGCGCGGGATTACATAGCGTTGCGCGGGTTTGATGCGCAGGACGCAGTTTATCGGGATTCCATCCGTTATTATACCCTGGCCGTGCATATCACGCGGCTGCGTCTGGCTGGAGCCATTGCCGCCGGGCTGGATGTTTCCCGTGCCGAAACCCAGCTTGCTTCCACGCAGGCGCTCGAAACCGATATTCATGCCAGCCGCGATGTGATGGAACATGCGCTGGCCATTCTGGTCAATCAGGCGCCAGCGTCCTTTCATATCGCCCCACGAGACCGCATTGACCTGACGGATGTGCAGCCTTCAGCCGGGCTGCCGTCCACCCTGCTGGAACGCAGGCCCGATATTGCAGCCGCCGAGCGGGCCATGGCGCAGGCCAACCGGGCGATCGGGGTGTCGCGCGCGGCTTTCTACCCCCATGTGACCTTTAACGCCATGACGGGGTTTATGGATAACGGGTTTGACCTCGCCTCGCTGTCCAACTCCATGTACCAGTTCGGGGCGCAGGCCGTGTTGCCGTTGTTCCAGGGCGGTGTGCGCCGGGCGGAACTGCAGCGGGCGTGGTCGCAGTACCGTCAGGCGGAGGATCGTTATCGCAGCACGGTGCTTGATGCCTTTGCCGAGGTGGAGGACGGGCTGACCAACGTCAACCGCCTGCGTACCGAAACCAGTCAGGCTCGGCAGGCGGTGGAAGCCGCCCTGCGGACGCAGAACATGACGATGGCGCTGTATACCGGCGGGCTGACCAATTATCTGGATGTGGTGGTGGCGCAGCAGGCGGCGCTAAGTGCGCGCATAACTCTTGTGCAGGTGGATACGCGCCAGCATCAGGCTTCGGTCGCGCTCATTACGGCGCTGGGCGGCGGGTGGTCGCGCACTGCCCTGCCTGCGGAGGGGGCAATCCGTCCGTTTGGCCCGTTGCAGTATGGGAACCTGCGTGCTCCTGCGCCGGTTGGCGGGGTGGATGGTACACCCCACGCGGGTGACACCAACCTGACCGCCCTGCCTGCGCGCTGACCATCAGCCGCCCGGCAATGTGTCAGGCTGGCCAGCGGCAAGCGGCACGTAGGCGCGGGCGACGAGAGTAAGTGTATCGCGGTGCAGAAGTTGGCCGAAAACCAGCGGCACGGCGGCGGACGTGGTGATGACGATCTGCTGACGGGTGGCGTCATACACGCAGAGCGGCGGCGCTGGCACGGCGTGAAAAAGGGCTTTGGTGTTGAAATTGGCGGCGAACAGGCGCTCGCTCCTGGCGCAGGCGGTATCTGGCAGGGTGTTCGGCCCCCGCATCCGCATTTGTGCTGCCACAAGGCTGCTCATGGCGTCGGCTCCTGTCTGGAGACGCTGCTTGACAATGTAGCCGCGTGACAGATCAAGCCCCATGGCGGCCAGTAGCAGGAAAACCGGCAGGACAATAGCGGTGATGATTGCTACCACACCGCGACGATCCATGCGTTTTGCCCTGCTGGTTTTCATGGTCGGAAGATGTCAGGCCGTTCAGGGTTTTCAGTATAGGCCAGAATCAGGGCGCTGGGAGTCATACGTTCGACCTGCGCGCCGTCCGGGCGGCCGACCTGCCCCGTAATAAGCAGCGCCACCGTATGGCCCTGCGGGTCCATTCCCCGAAAGAGAATAACCGAGCCATCTGTCATGAGGGCGTTTGTGGCAGTCCGGCCGGGGGGAAAGCTGAGCCGCTCGAAATAGGCCTGTAGCAGCGATCCTGTTTCCAGCAGGGTGGAGGGCGTGTTGGCGGGGTCCTGCGCGGTTTCCCACGTAATGTGCACGGCGCTCAGCAGATGGCTGCGATAGCCGAACACGTAATGTACCGCCGCCCGGCCGTCAGACTTGCCGCTGGCCAGATGCTGCACCACGATGGTCAGCACCGGAGTGCGCTGCTCCGGGTTTTCCGAGACATGCACGGCATGTCCTTCCAGCCCGAAATCCGTGCTGATTGCCTGCCGCACGCCGTCTTCATCCATGCCGAAACGGGCAGAGCGGAATCCGTTCAGCCGTGCGGTGGCCCCTGGCTGGGGAGAGACAACGGCGGGATTGGAGGGCGTGCCGACTGCGGTGAACAGATCTTCCGCCCGGACGGAGTCCGTTAGCGGGGCAAAGGACAAGGCAGCAGCAAGCAGGCCCGTGCTTACAGTGTGAAGGATGCGCTGCGGCCAGTCACGGCAGGCGTGCAAATCGGGTGTGAAACCCCGGCGTGAAGTCATGCTGCGTTCATCCCGCTTTGTCTGTCCGTGTTCTGCCGCCCCCGCCGGGTATCCGACAGGGTATTGCGGGGTCAAGGTCTGTTTATATCCAGACTGGTTTTTTCAGGAGTACTGCGTTGATATGCGTCAACGACAGGGGTGGCCGTGCACGCCACTCTAGTACAGTCTGTGTCGTCGGGGTAGGGCGTTAGGCCCGGCTCCGTTGTGTGCAGGCGGCCTGAAGACGGCCACAACACCAGGAGGAAACGGTTATGGGACGTGTCGCAGGTAAAGTTGCGCTGGTCACAGGTGCGGCCAACGGTATTGGCAGGGCTACGGCCCTGTTGCTGGCGCGTGAAGGTGCCAGGGTTTTTGTAACCGATCTGAAGGAGCAGGAAGGGGCGCAGGTTGTGCAGGAGATCGTGCAGGCTGGTGGGCAGGCTTCCTTTCTGCGGCTGGATACCGCCGATGAAAAGAACTGGCAGACCGTGCTGGCCGCCGTGCGCGAACAGGCCGGGCGGCTCGATATTGCGGTGAACAATGCCGGTATTGCCTATAACGGCACCGTGGAGAGCACCGACCTTGAACACTGGCGGCGGGTGCAGTCCATCAATCTCGATGGGGTGTTTCTGGGCACGAAATACGCGATTGAACTGATGAAGGTGCACAAGGCCGGGTCCATCATCAACCTGTCCTCTATTGAAGGGCTGATCGGTGATCCGACGCTCGCCGCCTATAACGCGAGCAAAGGCGGGGTGAGGCTCTTCACCAAATCGGCGGCGCTCCATTGTGCGCAGTCGCGATACGGGATTCGTATTAATTCCGTGCATCCGGGCTATATCTGGACACCCATGGTGAAGGGCCTGACCGAAGAGGACGCGGCAGCGCGCCAGAGGCTGGTGGATTTGCATCCTATCGGCCATCTGGGAGAGCCAGACGATATTGCCTATGGCATCCTGTATCTGGCTTCCGACGAATCCAAGTTCATGACAGGCAGCGAACTGGTGATAGATGGCGGCTACACCGCCCAGTAATTAGGGAGAATTGAAGAGGGCGGTTACCCGCCGGATGATGCACGACACCTGTAGCCTGCGCGCAACGGGTGCCGTGCTACGGGTTGGGTTTGGGGGCCGCAGAGATATTAACAGAATATTATAATTTTCCTGTGTTTGCTGGGAGTTGGAAACTTTCTTTTAACGATTTAAACTAGAATATCAGAATAAATATAAAGACCGTGCAGGCGGCGTTTTTTCAGGTTCTGTGTTTTGAGAGTTTTCTGTTGCTGAGTCTATCGACTTGAATCGAGCGGAGTCCTACCCCGAGACCGAGCCAGAACTGGACAAGTGCAGCCCCATTTCCGTGAGGGGGGAGGGGGCGTTTTTTATGAGTGTGTCCCGTCTGTGTGCAAGGAAGCATTATGGGAGGGTAAGGGCTAAGCAAGTGGAAAACCGCCAGATCAGGCAGGTGGCCTTAGTGTTTTTGAATTTCTTCAGTAGCGGTGTCTCGCCGCAAGGTTGTGACAATGCTTGCATCTCAGCCCATACAGTACAGCCCACCTAATCGGATGTCTTTTTTTGCAGATATGTTGGCTCAGGCAACTGATGGCGTCATCATTATTGATGAGACGAACCGAGTTGTTTTTTTCAACACGGCGGCCGAGCGGTTGTGGGGGTGTGCCGCAGGAGAAGTTCTAGGGCGAAACGTCAAGCATCTGGTGCCTATCGAACATCGCGCACGGCATGACGGCTACGTCAACCGGAACCGCGAAACAGGCCAGCGCCGTATTGTCGGCACCTCGCGCGAGGTCACTTTTGTGCGGAGTAATGGCGATTATGTCGCCGCCGAAATGTCTATTTCCAGCGCGCTGGTTGGGCCAGATCAGCGGCGCTACTACATGGCCGTCGTCAAAGGTGTGACGGAAGAAAACCACCATCGTAAGCTGTTGGACCTGCAGGGCCAGGTATTTACCGTTCTTGCGGCGGACAGTACCGCGCAGGATGTGGCGGACATGCTCTGTGCCGAGGCGGAGCAACTCGTGCCGAACAGTATTGCGGCCCTTTTGCAGGTTACACCCGAACGCTGGCTGGAGGTGCTCTCGGGTGAAGGTCTGCCCCGGCGGTGGGTAACCATGCTGGCCCATGTCTCCCTCAGCGATGAGGATGTGAGTAACCTGTGCGCGCAGCCAAAATCGGCCCGCTCCATTGTGTGGCGCGAAATGCTCGGAGCTGATGGGCAGGAAGCCGAACTGTTCGATTGCTGGGCCAGCGCCGTGCGCAATGGAGCGGGGGAACTGATCGGTATTTTTGCGCTGTATTCACGCAATCGTGAAAAAATGACCGACTGGCCGCAAAAAATCGTGACAGGCTGCGTACCGTCCTGTGCGGCCATTATCGAACAGGGCAAGACACGCCAGCGCCTGAACCACCTTGACCGTTACGATGCCCTGACAGGTTTGCTCAATCGCTCGTCTATCGCCACGGTTCTTCGGGAAATGACAGGCGGGGCCTCCCCGCTGCCTTTTGCCCTGCTTATGCTCGACCTCGATCTGTTTCAGGATGTGAACAACGTGCTGGGCTACGATCAGGGCGATGTCCTGCTCCAGACTGTCGCGCGCAGGCTTGCCGCGCATTGCCGCAGCAATTTTGTGATTGGACGTCTGGGCGGGGATGATTTTGTGGTTGTCATCCCCGGAGGGGATCGCGAGGGGGCTGGGGCCTTTGCGGACAGTCTGGCCGATGTCATGCGCGTTCCGCTGGAAGTCAGGGGCCGCGAGCTGGTGCTGTCTTTCAGTATTGGGATCAGCCTGTATCCCGATGATGGGACAGATGTTGAGCATATGCTGGGCCGAGCCGAGACAGCCATGCGCGATGCCAAGACCGCTGCGCGTGGTAGTTACCGGTTTTTCGGTGGGTTCGAGCATAAGGGGATGGAGCAGCGGCTAATCATAGGTTCCGCCTTGCGCGATGCTGCCCGTCAGGGGCAGATGCGGCTGTTTTACCAACCGCAAATCAACGCCGCCCAGCGCACTTTGTACGGGGTGGAAGCCCTTGCCCGTTGGACTCACCCAGTACTGGGGTCCGTGCCGCCTTCACGCTTTATTCCCATTGCTGAGGAAACCGGGCAGATCGAGGAACTGGGGCGCTGGTCGCTCATAGAAGTCTGCCGCCAGCTTGTGCAATGGGATGCGATGGGCCTGCACGTGCCTGTGGTGGCGGTGAATATTTCTGCTACGCATTTCTGCTCCGCTGGCCTGCCTCGCCAGATTGTCGGCCTGCTTGATGAATATGGTCTGGCCCCACAGCGTCTGACGATTGAAATCACTGAAGGGGTGATGATGCGCCAGAACGCCGAAACCATGGCGACAATCGCCGCCATCCGTGCGATCGGGGTTGGGCTGTCGCTTGATGATTTCGGTACGGGTTTTTCATCCCTGTCGCGTCTGGCTGATCTACCTTTGACCGAAATCAAGATCGACCGCAGTTTTGTTGCAAATTTTGAGGAAGATGTAGGCGCTTTTGTCGTGACCGAGGCCGCTATCAATATCGGCAAGAGGCTGGGCATTACCGTGGTGACTGAAGGCGTGGAAACCGCGATCCAGAACGAAAAGCTGCTGAATATGGGGTGTGATGTGGTGCAGGGCTACCTGTTTGGCAAGCCTGTCCCGCCTGCGGAATTTTACGACTGGTACAAAATGTTTTTTAGCTAGATGCGTGTTTGTTGGTGGGCTGTCATGCGGTGATTTCCCTTGACAGGTATGGCGGATTTAAGAAAGTTTCTTCCAATAAATTTCTATTTCGTAACGATTTGATGATCTGTTATTCCTGTTTCGTTCTCGAAATGTCGTGAGCGGCAGGATATCATCATGATCTCCTGACAGGAAAACCGCCCGAATGCAGGATGACATTCTCCAACTTGCTTATGAAGTGTCTCACGTTACACGCGACAAAATTCACCTGATTGCCTCTGTTATGAGCGAGGCCCGTTTTCTTGCAATCAATACCAGAATAGAAGCAGCCAGAGCCGGGCAGGCAGGTGTTGCATTCGGGCTTCTGGCCGATGAAATGGGCCGGATTTCAAGCCGTATTATTCAAATTTCCAACGAACTGCGCACAGCAACGGATGCCAGTACCAAGAAACTGCGTGATGCGGGCAGCGATCTTCTGCTCAACTCCCGCGGGGAGCGGATGACCGATCTTGCTCTGAATGCCGTTGATCTGATCGACCGTAATTTATACGAACGTTCCTGCGATGTGCGGTGGTGGGCGACGGACAGCGCCGTGGTGCAGGCGCTGGAGGAGGCCACGCCCGATGCGTACCGCCATGCACGGGAACGGCTGGCGACGATTCTGAAATCTTATACTGTTTATACGGATTTGTTCATTGCCGATGCCAACGGCAAGGTGGTGGTATGCGGTCGCCCTGAACGCCATCCCGGTCTGATGGGACGCGATATGTCGCGGGAAGACTGGTTTGTAAACGCCATGCGCACCCGCAATGGCGACGAATATGCCGTGGCGGATGTACGCCGCTTTCCCGCTCTGGATGAAACGCCCGTGGCAATTTATAGCACGGCCATCCGTGCTGGCGGGCAGGAACAGGGGCAGGCGCTCGGGGTACTGGGCATTGCTTTCGACTGGGCGCCTCAGGCTGAAGGCATTGTTAAAGGCGTGCGGCTGGCGGAAAACGAAAAGGCGCATACCCGTGTGATGCTGGTGGACGCCAATCGCCGCGTTCTGGCGTCGTCCAATGATGCAGGTATTCTGTCCGAGACATTTAATTTTCGGGCGGACGGGCCGCGCGGCTTCTACTGTCAGGGCGACAAGCTGATCGCCTATGCTCTCACCCCCGGCTATGAAACCTATAAGGGGCTTGGCTGGTACGGCGTGATTGAAACCACGGTCTGAGCTCGTCAGCGCCTTTCTTGTCTATGGGTTGGATTTACCTCACAGGTCATGAATGACCTGTGAGGTACGCCGGCGGGCGGGGAAGGGGTTGCCATTGGGGGTTCGGGCGGGCCAACTGGGTCTGTGTTTGAAAACAGCTCAGGTGGACAAGATCATGAATGAAATTCCGGCCCATGCCACCCTTTTGCGCGCCGCAGGCACCGCAGAGCGGCCGATTGCTCTGGTAACGGGGGCCACGGCGGGGTTTGGCGCATCTATTGCCCGTAGGCTTGTGCGGGATGGGTACCATGTTATTGCGACCGGCCGTAGGCTGGCACGGCTGAACGATCTGGCGGCGGAATTGGGTGATGCCCTGCTGCCCGTGGAACTGGATGTAACCGACAGGTCTGCTGTGCGGGCTCTGCCGGACAGTCTGCCCGAAGGCTGGCGCGCGGTAGATGTGCTGGTGAACAATGCCGGGCTTGCATTGGGTTTGGATAAGGCGTGGCAGACCAGTGCTGATGATTGGGAAACCATGATTGCCACCAATATCAGCGGCATGGTGGAAATGACCCGTGCCCTGCTGCCTGGCATGGTGGAACGCAACCGTGGGCATGTCATCATGCTTGGCAGTACGGCAGGGCGTTACCCATATCCTGGCGCGAATGTTTATGGTGGTACCAAGGCTTTTGTGGAGCAGTTTACACAAAACCTGCGTAGCGACCTGTTGGGTCATGCTGTGCGTGTGACCAACGTGGCGCCGGGCCTGTGTGGTGGCAGCGAGTTCAGTCTGGTGCGCCTGCGCGATGCCGGACAGGCCGCAGCGGTCTATGACGGCACGCAGCCGCTAACCCCCGATGATATTGCCGAAACCGTTTCGTGGATTGTTGGTCTGCCTGCGCATGTCAATGTGAATTACATCGAAATGATGCCGGTCTGTCAGGCCTCCGCCGGACTGGCGGTTGATCGTAAAATGGGCTGACCCGTTTCGCTCAGCGGAGCACGAAGGTCCGATTGGAAAGAATCCGCCCGTGAGATGACGCAGGCGGATTTTTTACAAAAAACGACCCAAAACAGTGATAAACGTAACTTATTGATATTTAATAATATAATTCCGATTAATCTATCGTGATAATAGAGGGATGCTCATATAAACACAGATATATATGTGTTTATATTGACTACATATACGCTATCGTGCTTTACGATGTCGTTGTAAAATTAATCGTTAAAATTTCGATTGCCTGGTATGTCCCCACAAACCGTGCGGGTTATGTCGTCGCGTCAGGATGATTCAGAATGGGAGTGCGGTAAAATGGCACAGCGGTTACGGGAAGGCGCAACCATGATTCTGGTGGCGGGAACGGTTCTGGTTGCTCTTGGCCACAATGTGGCGTCCGCTCTGACCTTGTCGGACCTGTCTGAAGCAACGGCCTGCCTGTTCCGGTACTAAGCATAAAACATCCCCAGGCCCTGTCGGACAGGTGCTCATCCTCCTTGGGGATAACTATGTGGAAAATCTTAATCTCTTATGAGGATCGGCGTCGAATCCTGAAAAAACGTCGGTTTAGTGCTTTTTTTAACCCCCCGTTTTTTTTGCCACACGATTTTTCCTGTGGATAAATTTCGGGATCAATTGGGTTCGGTTCTGTTTGTCTGGGAAGTCGTGCCCGCATGACCACAGCATGTTGATGCTGACGCCTCAGACGCAACAAAATCTGGGGCTTTGCTCCAACGTGGCCAGCCAGACTCTTCATGACCCTCTGCCCTGCTTAAAGCGGGCTTGGTTTATACCCAGAGGAAACTGGAATGAGGGGCGGGTGGCTAAGCGTTGTGTCGCTTTGCGACAGCACTCAACAGCAAGAATTAAGGCTGTTTTTCCAGAGCCTGTTTCCCGTGCAGGGAGTATGTATTTTTTTGATTGACGCTTAAGGCCATTTTTTAAATGGCGTCCCGTACGGGATTCGAACCCGTGTTGCCGCCGTGAAAGGGCGGTGTCCTAGGCCTCTAGACGAACGGGACAGAGGCGCGTTGTTGAAGCGTGGTTTAATGGTGTTTGAGCGGAGCGTCAAGCGGGTAAAAGGCTCTTTTTTTGCTTTTTTTATAAAAAGATAGAAGCCGCTCTGGAAAGCCTGACATGAGGGGCACTACAGCCCCAGCAGGGCCAGTTCACGCAGAAGCGGCAGGGGGAGCGCGTCCGGTTCTGCTTGCCGGTGGGTGTCGATACCGGGCTGTTTGGCCTGTGATGCTGTCTCAGGGTCGGCCAGATCCGGGGGGCTGTCCGGGGCCGCGAGGTAGCGCCATCCCTGAAAGGGGCGCATGGGGCAGGCCTGCACCCTGATGATGGTGGGGCTGAGAAAAAGCAGCGTGCCGGACGTGCCGTCTGTCCGGGTAATGGTTTCAATGGCCAGAATTTCCTGACGGCAGAGAATCAGTCCGCTCATGACCCGGTAGAGCGAGCCGCCGGGCAGGATTTCGTCTTTCCGGCGTGGAAATGAGCGGGTGTGAACCACCGGCAGGGGGGCAGTGTGGCCGGGCAGGGAGCGGGTGTTATCCGGCTGGGCCTGCCGGAAGGCGAGGTCTTCCAGACTGCTTACGCCCACGGTTAGTTTGATCAGGTTCAGCATGGTTCCAGACATGGGGGCTGTGCCCGGTTGTGCAAGACGAGGCTTATAGAACCAGTGCGCCCAGAAGGGCCTCAAGCCGGAGCCGACCTTCCGGTGTGGCGCGCAGGCTCTCGGGGGTTTGGATCAGGTAGCCCTCTTCCACGGCTGCTGCCAGGATGGTGGGGTCCAGTGCGTCCTGTAATGGCAGGCCGGTGCGTGCGGCAAAGCGTGCGGAGTTTATCCCTTCACGCACGCGCAGGCCCATCAGGAGCATTTCGCGGGCGCGCTCAGCGCGGCTCAGGACGTCACGCGAGGTTTCGCCAGTGCCGTGTTGTTCCACGCGTTCGGCCCATGGTTCCGGCGCACGGTGGCGGCGGGTGGCGTACAGCGCGCCGTCCTGTGTTATGCGGCCATGCGCGCCGGGGCCAAGGCCCAGATAGTCACCATAGCGCCAGTAGGTCAGGTTGTGACGGCTCTCGCTTCCGGGGCGCGCGTAGTTGGAAACCTCGTAGGCATCCAGCCCATGCGCGCGGGTAATCCTGTCCGTGCTGTCATACAGGGCGGCGGCGGTGTCTTCATCCGGCAGGGTGAACGCGCCGGTGCGGTAGAGGGCCTCGAACTTCGTGCCGGGTTCAATCGTGAGCTGGTAAAGCGACAGGTGGTCGGCTGCCAGTGCCAGGGCGGTGTGCAGTTCGCGCTCCCATGCGCTCTGGCTCTGGCCGGGGCGGGCGTAAATGAGGTCGAACGTCATGCGCGGGAACAGGGTGCGTGCGCATTCAAGGGCTGCCAGTGCCTGTGCGGCCGAGTGTTCCCGGCCCAGAAAACGCAGCGCATCATCATCCAGCGCCTGAATGCCAAGCGAAATACGGTTGACCCCCGCCTGTGCGAAATCCCGCAGTCGAGCGGCCTCCACGCTGGTGGGGTTGGCTTCCAGTGTGATTTCAAGGTCGGGAGCCGGGTCGAACAGCGTTGTGGCGCGGGCAATCAGGTTCGCCACAGTCTCGGGGGCCATGAGCGAGGGTGTGCCGCCACCAAAAAAGATGGACGTCAGGCGGCGGCGACCCAGTTGTGCGGCTTCGTGGATCAGTTCGCGCTCAAGAGCCGCGCCAAAGCGGGCCTGTGGCACGGGAGCGCGTACGTGGGAGTTGAAATCGCAGTACGGGCATTTGGCCAGACAGAATGGCCAGTGGATATAAAGCGCGAGCGGCTCGGTGCCAGCGGTGCCTCCCACAGGCGGGAGGGCACCTTCCGGCGCGGGCTGGCGCGCAGCCGATGCCGGGGCCATTCCGGAAAGAAGTACGGTCAGATCGCCACCTTCACGCCCAGTTCCACCACGCGGTCAGGCGGAATCCGGAAGAATTCCATGCTGGAGGTGGAGTTGCGCACCATGAACATAAAGATAGACATCCGCCAACGCGACATGCGGGGCACAGAGGAACGGGTAATCAGTTCGCGTGAGGTGAAGTAGGAAGCCTGAAGGGCATCAAAATCCACGCCGTTGGTTTTCAGTTCTTCCAGCGCGCGGGGAATGTTGGGCATTTCCATGAAGCCGTAACGCAGGATAACCCGGTAGATGTCGGGTGCCAGTTCTTCCACGGTCACGCGGTGGCCCCGGTCGGCCTCGGGCTGGTCGAGGTTCTGCACGGTTACGAACAGAACATGGTCATGCAGGATCTTGTTATGGCGCAGGTTGTGCAGCAGGCAGGGCGGCACGAAATCGGGCGTGCTGGTCATGAACACCGCCATGCCGGGCACGCGGATGGTGCGCGACTGTGGCAGGCGGGCAATGAAGCTGCCCATGGGCAGGCTGTCCTGCCGCTGGCGGCTGATGAGCAGCCCGCGTCCTTTTTTCCAGGTGGTCATCATCAGGGTCAGCGCGCAGCCCAGCAGCACCGGCACCCAGCCGCCGTCGGGGATTTTGAGCGCGTTCGCCAGAAAGAATATGCCGTCAAGCAGCAGAAAACTGCCGAATACAAGTCCGACCCGCCACGCGGGCCAATGAAAGTGCTGCCGGAAGACAGCCACAGCCAGAATGGAGGTGCAGATGAACGTGCCCGTTACGGCAATGCCGTAGGCCGAGGCCAGAGCGTCGGAACTGCGGAAGGCCAGCACCAGCAGCACCGAACCCGTGGCCAGAAAACGGTTGAAGTCGGGCAAATAAATCTGCCCTTCTTCCTCGGCATTGGTGTGGGTAATCCGCAGGCGCGGCATATAGCCGAGCTGGATAAGCTGACGGCACAGTGAAAACCCGCCTGAAATGCCGGCCTGGCTGGCAATGACCGTGGCAAGTGTGGACAGCAGCACCATCAGGCCACGCATCCAGTGCGGGCACATCAGAAAGAAGGGGTTGGCCAGACTCTGGGGGTCTGCGATCACCAGCGCCGCTTGCCCGAAATAATTCAGCACCAGCATAGGCAGCACAAAAAACAGCCATGCATAGCGGATAGGAGCACGGCCGAAGTGCCCCATATCGGCATACAGGGCTTCAGCGCCGGTCACGCACAGTACTACGGCACCGAGGGCCAGAAACGACAGCCTGCCGTGATAAAACACGAACTCCATCGCATAGGTGGGCGAAAGGGCCAGCAGGATATGCGGGTGATGCAGGATCTGAACCAGCCCCAGCGCCCCGATGGTGCCGAACCAGAGCAGCATGATAGGGCCGAAAATGCTGCCCACCCGCCCAGTGCCAATCCATTGCACGCTGAACAGGCTGATAATGACGATAATGGCGAGGGGAATCACGAGCTCACGCGCCGCAGGGACACTGACTTCCACCCCTTCGATGGCCGATAGCACCGAGATGGCGGGGGTGATGATACCATCCCCAAAGAACAGGCACGCCCCAACGATGCCCACAAGAGCCAGAATGGTGCGCGTGCGTGCCTGCGTTGAAACACGCTGGGCCAGTGACATGATGGCAAGAATGCCGCCTTCACCGTTGTGGTCGGCCCGCATGATCAGCATGACGTATTTGAGCGTCACGACCAGGATCAGCGTCCAGAAGATCAGGCTCGCCACCCCCATGATTTCCCATGGCTCCGCCGCGTGATGGCCGGAGATGATCTCGACCGTGGAGCGGAACGCGTAAAGCGGGCTGGTACCGATGTCGCCATAGACGACACCCAGCACCCCCAGCAGGGCTGCCATGCCCACCGGCGCCAGTGTATGCTGTGGCTGGTCAGCACCAAACTCGGCGATATGTCTCGGGACTACATCCCGGCTGGCCGTGGCCCGGCTGTTCGCGGGCTGTGCCGTGCTAGGGGTGGCCGGGCCTGTGGGGAGGGTAGGGTCGGTCATGGTGCCTCTGGCTTTGTGTCAGGGGTGGGGCGCGATCCCCGAAGTCTGCATAGAGTTAGACAAAGGTCCGAGGCAAGGCATACCCGCTGCCTGCATGGGGCAGGGCAATGCCACTCAGGGTGTAAGAGCGCTTTCAGGAGCAGGACGTGGGCCGAAAATGGCGCTGCCGACCCGTACCAGCGTGGCGCCTTCGGCTATGGCCTGTTCGAAATCAGCGGACATGCCCATGGATAGTACCGACAGCCCATGCGTATGTGCCATGGCACGCAGCAGGCGAAAGTGCAGATGAGGGTCGTCATGGGCGGGGGGGATACACATCAGCCCGCGCAGTTTTTCGCCAAAGCGTTGGCGGCACGCGCGGATCAGCGCATCGGCCTGTTCCCGTGGGACGCCGAATTTCTGCGGTTCATCGCCGGTGTTAACCTCCACCAGCAGGTCAGGCAGGCGGCCTTCTGCCTGAGCTGCGCGGTCAAGCGCGTCCGCAAGGGCCGGACGATCCAGACTTTCTATCATGTCGGCCAGGCGTACGGCATCGCGGGCCTTGTTGGTCTGTAATCCGCCAATCAGGTGCAGGCGCAAATCCGGGTTGTCAGCCCGCAGGGGGGGGAATTTTGCGGCAGCTTCCTGCACGCGGTTTTCGCCAAACACATGCTGTCCCGCATCCATAGCGGCGCGTACGCTGGTCTGTGGGTGAAATTTCGAGACTGCCACCAGTGTCACTTCCGCCGGATCGCGGCTGGCCTGTATGGCTGCCTGATCCATGCGCGCGCGGATGGCGCGCAGTCTGTCTGCAATGGTGTGTGAACCATCCGCCGCGCCATGAGGCACTGCGGCTGAGCCACTTATTGCGGGCCGGATGACAACAGAGGGTTCCATGACACACCACCGTTTCTTAAACCCGTACAATTCTTCAAGAGCGGGGCTGGGTCAAGAGGCCGGAGCAAGCCACCGGGCGTACGAGCCGTTTAGTCGCTGGCAACACGCAGGATGATCTTGCCTGAGTGTTCTCCCGTTTCCATGGCTGACTGCGCATCAGCCGCCTGTTCCAGCGGGAAAGTGGCATAGATCAGCGGCCGAATGACCCCCTTGGCCAGCAGGGGCCAGACATGTGTTTGCAGCCCGCGTGCAATACGCGCCTTGGTTGCAGCGTCACGCGGGCGCAGGTTGCTACCCGTGACGATCAGCCTGCGCGTCATGATCCGGGCAAGGTCGGCCTGCTCCGCTTTGGCGCCACCCTGCAACGCGATGATGACCAGCCGTCCCTCCGGTGCGAGCGACTTGAGGTTACGGTTGAAATACGCCCCGCCAATCATGTCCAGAATGGTGTTGACCCCTTCATCCTGTGTCATCGCGCGGATGCGGGCCAGAAAATCTTCTTCCCGGTAGTTGATGGCGCGAGCACCAAGGGTTTCGCACAGGGCGCATTTTTCAGCCGAACCTGCCGTAGCGAAGGCCTCGCCGCCAAAGGCGCGCACGAGCTGAATAGCGGTGGTGCCTATGCCGCTGGTGCCGCCATGGATCAGCACGCGCGTGCCTGCGGACGGCAGGGATGGCATGAACAGGTTGGACCAGACCGTAAAATATGTTTCGGGCAGGGCTGCGGCCTGCACGGCATCAAATCCATCGGGCCAGGGTAGGCATTGCCCCACAGGGGCCAGACAATACTCGGCATAGCCGCCGCCATTGGTCAGGGCGCAGACACGACTGCCAATGGCGGGCATGGTCGAATCTTCCAGCGGTGCGCCACAGGCCACCACCTCTCCCGCGATTTCAAGGCCCAGACGGGGGTTGGCACCGGGCGGCGGCGGGTACAGGCCCTGCCGTTGGATCACGTCCGGGCGGTTTACGCCCGCCGCCATCACACGAATCAGTACTTCGCCCCGGCCCGGCGTGGGCACGGCAATGGACTCAACGTGCAGAACGTCCGGCCCGCCGGGTTCATTGAAACAGACCGCCTTCATGGAAGGGGGAATGGTGGGGTGTGTTGTCATGACCTGCCTGCATCCCGCAAAAAGACGGAGCGCGACTATGAACCCCGGCCCCGTTTCCGGACAAGAGCTGGCGTGTTCACGTCCGTGCTAGGCGCCCCGGTCAGTGCCCGCGTGGAGGGGCTGGCGTGAAGCGGATATGTTTTTCCCCCGCCAGATCACGACGGACACGCTCAAGTTCCTCCGCATAGCGGCGCAGGACATAGCGTTCGCTCAGCAGGCCCAGAACGCGGTTGGTCTTGTCCACCACGGCCAGAGCCGGGCGTCCCGTGCGTTCAAACGCGGCCACGGCATCGGCCATGCAGGTCTCGGGACTGAGGGTTTCGAAGCGGGCCTCGGCCAGCGAGGACAGGGGCCGTTCCGGCGCGGCCTGAATGGACATCAGGCGCGTGGTGTCTACCATGCCCTGATAGTGGTTGTACGCATCATGCAGGACAATGTGGCGCGGCATACGCTCAGCCAGAGCGGCACGGGCGGTTTCCACCAGTTCATCAGCGGGCAGGGAGTCTGTCTCCGGGCGCATCATCTGCGCCACGGTCAGGGCGCGCAGCCAGCCTACGTCTACGCCCGAGCGGATGTTCTCGCCACGCAGATGAAAGCGCCATGTGGCGAAGGTGTAACCGAACGACCGCCGGACGGTGAGGGACGCGGCCACGGCGGTCAACGCCACGCTGGCTGTCATGCCCGCGCTGTGGGTGGTTTCAAGGGCGAGCAGGATCATGGTCAACGGTGCGCCGATGACGGCGGTTGCGAGTGCTCCCATGCCGGCCACCGTGCAGAGGGCCAGCGGCAGGGGCGCAAACGGCGCTATAAGACCTGCGAACACCGCCCCCGCCAGAACGCCGAGATAGAGCGAAGCAAAAAACAGCCCGCCCCGGAAACCTGCCCCGATGGAAACAACAGTAGCCAGCGCTTTCAGGCCCAGCAGTTCCATCGCCAGTTCCATCTCTGGTGGATTGACCAGCCGTGCACGCATGGCCATGTGCCCCGATGAAAGCACTGAAGGAGAAATCAGCGCCAGCCCTCCTACCAGCAGCCCGCCCAGTGCCGGACGGAGCCACTCCTGCTTGAGAATATGGTGGAACAACTGCTCGGCCCGGGCGGCGCTTTTCATCAGTATGATACCGATATAGGCGCAGGCCACGCCCAGAATGATCAGCAAAGGCCATGCCAGGAGCGGGATCGTGTCTGAAGAGGCGACTGTTACTGCGGGAAGAGATGTGTTGGTTAGTCGCACCACCACAAGAGCGCAGAGTGTCGCGCTGGCGACCGGGGCAAGTAGTGTGAAGGCATAGGAGCCGATAATCAGTTCAAACGCGTAGAATGCGCCTGCAAGCGGGGCATCGAACGCGGCGCCGATAGCTCCCGCCGCCCCGCACCCGACTAGGAGGCGCACATCCGCCCGGTGCAGCCGCAGGATACGGCCTATGCGCGAAGCAAAGGCCGCGCCCATCTGACTCAAGCCAGCTTCCAGCCCAATGGATGCGCCACAGCCGTTGGACAGAATTGTCTGTCCCGCGACTACAAGGCTATCGGCCAGAGACATACGCCCGCCATGCAGGGCATTGGCTTCGATAGGGTCAACCGGACGGCGGCGATGATGCTGACTGAGATGCGCTTGCCACCAGCCCAGCAGCAGCCCGCCGACAGCCGGTACGCAGAGTACGCGCCACGGACTGACAGTGGAAAGCCCGGAAAGCCGTCCGGCACCAGGCGCGATCAGGCGGTGGGCGAGCAGGGTCGCCTGCGTCATGGCGGCCACACATAGCCCTGCTAGCACGCCAGATATGGCTGCTAGGAAAACCAGCCACAGGAAATCCGTACGAACCAGCGCGCGCAGGGCGGCCAGCAGGCGTGTGGGGGTGTGGTGACTCCGCAGGTGCTCCAGCAGGGCTGTCATGCTGCTAGTCTTACCAGCAGGGCCACCATGGGTTCAACCGGTGGTCTGGGTTCGTGCGGATTGGCCGATGGTGAGCATCCGTGCACGGGCCAGCCCCAAGCCCAGCAGCAGGTACACCCAGCCCCCCGTTCTCTCCGTGAAAAACGAGCTGTTGGATTCAATGGGCCAGAACAGCACGGTCATGATAACGAGTAGCAAGCCCAGCAGCGCATCACGCGTGGACAGATAGGCCCGTAGCAGCGTGCTCAGCCATGTGATGACCAGTGCTACAAACAGTGCAAGGGCCAGCAGGCCACCGGACGTTGCAATTTCCAGATAGAAATTATGGGTGTGGATGTTGCAGCCTTCATGCGGGTTGTTCTGCAGCACCCATTTGTCCAGCAGAGGAAAGCCATGCTGGTAAATCGGGTCGTCACACAACCGGCGGTAACCGTCAAAACCCATTCCCAGTATCGGGTGCTGGTGCACCATCATGAGCGCGCGAATGTAAATCTGCCCATAGTCGCTATGTGGAAAATCGCTCATCTGTTCAAGGAAGTGAATGACAAGTTTATGATAGGCAGGCGGTGATAGAACTGGCAGCGCCAGAATGGTCAGTACCGCTGTTCCGGCCGCAGCCGCTACAATCAGACGTGTTTCACGGATGAGCAGCGCGCAGAGCAGGAGGCCCAGACCGGTCTGAAGTGTGGGCATTCTCTGACCGACGAGAACCATGGTCAATGCGAGAAACGCAGCAAGAGCCGATGCCAATAGTTTGTTGCGCGGTCCTCCCTTCTGAAACAGCAGGACCGGAAAGAGCATCAGTCCGGGAAAGAAGGTCATCAGTAGCGCCGAGCCTGCGCGGGGGCCTCGGAACGGGCCGGTTAGCGCACCATCCAGCCAGCGAGGGTGTCCCATCAGGTTGGTGCCGGTCAGGTACTGCTGCCAGCATTGGCTGACAATCCAAACGCCTGCCGCGGCGATGGAAAGCTGAACGGACATCTGTCTTTTCTGGCTGGTTAGCACCCATGTTTCCAGTGCTCTGGCAAAGAGCGGGAAACGAATCATGACGAGCGCTTCAACCAGAGAATGGGATGAATGGCTGAGGGCCGAGGCCAAAACAATGACAAGCCAGAGCGCCAGAGCCAGAGGGAACCACCCTTCGCGCAGCCAGCGACTGTTCCGTTCCGCGATCATCTGGATCAGGAAAAAAATCGCGATGGCGGAGATGATGCCATCGGCGATAGCCCGTCCCACAAGCTGAAAGAAAGGCAGAATGGCGACAAGAACAGCAGAAATTGTGCCCAGGAGCCCGGTTATGCCGAGCGCTGTGCTGCGTGGAGAAGTCTGAATCATCACGATGCCGGATCAGTTCCGTTAAGGAGGGGAGAATACAGAAGCGAGGCGGGTCTGTCTGATAACAGGCTGATAACAGGAAAGAAGGGGCATCTGTGGCGTGCCCCTGATGTCGCTTGGGACTAACGTGTATTCACTCCTGCCCCGTCTAGCAGTTATTCGCAATCAGTTTCGAGCGAGTGTATGCGCTGGATTTCTCGTTGCCAAGCTGTGCGGGCACATTGGCAGTCTGCCCGTCCAGTCTGAAATGGCTGATCGTGCGGGTGAGAGACTGTGTTTCGTTGCGCAGGGTATGGGTTGCCGCGCTTGACTGCTCGACCATGGCCGCATTTTGCTGCGTGCTCTGGTCGATTTCCGCAACGGATTTGTTGATTTCGTTCAGGGTCGAAACCTGTTCATGGGCAAGGGCGCTAATCCGGCTTACGAAATCAGCAATGTCTTCCACCTGTCGTGACATGTCAGCCAGTGTGGCGCTGGCGTCGCCGACAAGGCGCACTCCGTGGTTGACCTGCTGGCCTGCCGAACTGATCAGCTTGCGGATTTCCTTGGCGGACTGGGCCGAGCGTTCGGCCAGAACACGGACTTCGGTTGCGACAACGGCAAAGCCCCGCCCGGCCTCACCCGCGCGGGCGGCTTCCACCCCGGCGTTGAGTGAAAGAATGCTGGTCTGGAACGATATCTGGTCAATCAGATCAACAATGGAGGACATTTTTTCCGAGGAAGCTGCAATGTCGCGCATGGCGGCAATGGTTTCCTGTGTTACGGCGTTGGACTTCTGGCCAGCTTCACATGCGCTGGTCGCGGCTTGGGAAGCCGCGAGCGTGATCTCGGCCGTCTGCTCCACCCCGGTGGAGACCGTACGAACCGAAGCAGCCGCGTGGCTCAGATTGGCGGCCTGTCTTTCCGTCCTGTGGGCGAGGTCTTCCGCCGCGATAGCAATTTCATCAACCCCGGTTTCAAGGTGGGTCACGGCCTTGGAGACCTGACCCAGCGCGCTGGACAGGGCGCTGGCTGCGGCGTTGAAGTTTTCGCGCAGTTCCTCGAATTCGGGATCGAAGCGGTTTTCAAAACGGAAACCCAAATCCCCCCGGGAGAGAGCGAGCAGCCCGGCCTTGAGGTTTTCGATCAGGGCTTCCTGGCTGTTCTGGCGGGCCTGCACTTCAGCACGGGCTTTTTCACGCTCTTTTTCCAGTTCTTCCAGATAGACCGAAATGGCCAGATCGATATCGAACAGCACCGCCTTGCACAGACCGGCCAGCCCGGTGGCGAAGGTGTCGTCCACCTTCTTGCCAAACAGGCCCCGTCGGTGGTTGCCTTTTTCCAGCGCGGCACGGATCAGTGAGTCCAGTACAATGGCGTAGCCGCCCAGATACCAGCGCGGTTCCAGTCCGATACGGGCATGTACGGTGCCAATGGCGCGTACCTTTTTGTTGTAGTCTTCGCCAAAGTCGGCATTGGATATGTTTTTCCAGTGCGCGATCTGGGCATTACGGGCGTGCCGCATGTGCTCATCAGATGAAAAAAAATGTTTTAACTGTTCTGTAATTTTAACTTTATCGTAAAATTTGTCCAAAGCGTTGGGAAGCGCCTGATCAATGACATCGCGCATTGAACGGATGGCGCGACACTGGGTCTCGTCCAACTGGAAGAAATCGAGGAGCAGCTTTGTTTCGTTCAGGGCCTGTTCTGAGGACGAATCTGAAAATGAGTTTGAAGCAGTCATTATTTTTTATGATCCGTGATGTTTTGATGATGAAGGAGGAGGCTGTTCAGAAATAAAACAACGTATGGGAAATAAGGTCGTATGCTGACCACAGGTTTCCTGCCTTATGGTCTGGCAACAACCTTATATTGCCCGTTCCATGAGGAGATCATGACAGGTTACAGGTTTTTTTCTTTTTTTGCCTGTACATTATCAGAAGCCTGCCGTGCAGGGGGATTGCCTGACAGGATGCGTGTCACTTCATCGTCTGTCAGGCTGACATGAAAAAATGTCTGGTAAAATGTAACGGTGAGCGCACGGATGTTTATATCACTGAACAGTTTCGGTTGTATGCGCGTGGCCGCCCAGTAGAGTTGAAGCAGATCCTCGCAGCCGTAGCGATCCCAAGCAAAAATGCCGCGCGGGTTCCGCCACCACCGCCCGGTTTGCAGGGCGGGGAGGGCCGTCAGGGGAGATGTGGCAGGTACCGCACCAGCGGAGGCGTCCACAATGACGATATCGGGATTCCATACCAGAATCTGTTCGGCGGAAACGGGGCGGTGGTTGCCAGAAACCGTGGCGACATTCCGTCCGCCTGCCGCTGTAATCCAGGCGTCCACCAGCGTATTGCTGCCGTCGACCTGCAAGGGGTCGAGCCGGGCGATATGGAGCACCCGAGGACGGTTCTGCTCAGGCAGGGTGGCAAGCCGTGTCTGTAGCAGGCTGAGGGCTTCTGCCATTTTCTGATGGAACAGGGCGGTGGTACGGGCTGCTTCATCCGTGCCGAGCGCCTGTGCCGTCATGTCGAGCGAGCGTAATAAATCGGCCTGTGTGGCGTATTCGGCGCTCAGGGCAGGTAGGCCCGCGCCGCGCAGTTCTTCCGCCTTGGCCTGGGAGGAGACAAAGACAAGGGCAATATGACGGGCAAGCAGGTCTTCCGCGCTGGCGGTATCGGGGCGGATGCCCGTATGGGCACGCTTTAGGGCGGAGAAAAAGTGGAATAGCCAAGGGCTGTCCGCAGGGCTTTCGGCGCTGACAGCAATGCGGTCGCCCCCACCCAGCATGATGGTGATTTCGTTATGAGCGTACCACAGATCGGCAATCGGCCCGTTATCCTGCGGAATACTGACGACCGCCCCGCCCATGTCCGTAATCATGCGCGGTGGCCGTATGTCAGCGCGCGCGGGGAGGGCAGACATTGCCAGCAGCCCGGCAATCAAGGCGGTGAGTCCATGCCGCAGGGTCGGGCGCGAGCGGCCCTGACCTATGGGGAATGGGCGATGTGGCCGGGCGCTGGTGGGGTGGGAGCGGCTCATACGCTCAGGCCAGTAGCGTGCGGTTGCGTCGCCAGGTGTCTTCCAGCGCATCTGCCGGGTCGGCGGCTGGGGCGCTCCACTGTCCTTCCTGGCCTGGCGCATGAGCAAGGGCGCGCCAGTCTGCTTCGCCTGCCTGACGTTCTATTCTGATATGCCAGGAAGGGGGAATGCGCTCCAGCAAACGTTCAAGCTTCTGACCGGGTGTCAGCGGTCTGGAGTAATTATGTCCCATGTCGTGTTTCCCCTGCCCGTATGTCAGGCTCCATTTGCGGCTTTCAGTGCGTGCAGGGCCATGGCTATGGTTTCTGCCGGCTGTGTCAGGCTCTGGAGCGTCACGCCGTCTTCATCGGGGGCCAGCGGTTCCAGTGCGGCAAGCTGGCTGGGAAGCAGGCTGGCTGGCATGAAATGGCCAGACCGGCTTTCAAGCCGATGCTTCAGGCTGACCGGATCGGCTTCCAGCGCGATGAAGAGTGGGCGAAGCCCACCCGCCCGCAACCTGTCACGATAGACGCGGCGCAGGGCAGAACACGCCAGAATAGCGCCCTGTCCGTGCCGTGCCTGTTCGGCCAGCCAGGCGTGGCAACGGGTCAGCCAGTCCACGCGATGGGTGTCGCCCAGCGGCGAGCCGGCTGCCATGAGCGCGCGACTTTCAGAGCTATGCAGCGCGTCTGCATCCTGCCAGGGCCAGCCCAGCTCATTGTGCAGGCCCTCGGCCACGGTGGTTTTGCCTGCCCCCGCAACCCCCATGACGACGACCAGCCGTGGAGCAATGCCCCACGCGGCCGGTTGAGTGGGCAGGCTATGGTCGGGGGGTGTGGTGGAGGCATTCTGCGGCATTGGCTTGGCCCCTTGTTGCGGTTTTCCCGTGGGTAGAATCAGCTTTTTTGCGGTTCCAGCACGCGCAGACCTTCGGGGCCCGCGGTAATGGTCTGCGTGGCCATGTGCAGGAATAGCCCATGCTCCACTACCCCCACTGTTTCTGCCAGAGCCGTACTCAGGGCATCGGGGTTGATGATGGGGCCGAACACGCAGTCCAGAATCAGATTTTTTTCATCGGTCAGGAAGAAGCTGCCGTCGCGCTGGCGTCGTGGCGTGGCCTGCGCGCCCAGTGCAGCCAGTTTGTGAGCTGCGTTTTCCCATCCGAACGGGATGACTTCTACCGGCAGGGGGCAGTGCGCGCCCAGATGATCGACGTATTTCGATGCATCGGCCACGATTACGAAACGCGAGGCGGCGGACGCCACGATTTTTTCCCACAGCAACGCCCCGCCCAGACCTTTGATCAGGTTGAGCGTGCGGGGCTCGATTTCGTCCGCGCCGTCAATGGCAATATCGAGAGCCGGGGTCTCTGCGAAGGTAGTGAGCGGAATGCCGACTTCCCGCGCCTGTTTTTCTGTCACGCTGGAGGTAGGGATCGCTTTGATCCTCAGACCCTCCTCACGTACGCGGCGCCCCAGCTCCGCCACGACAAACCGTGCCGTGGAACCCGTGCCCAGCCCCACGGCCATCCCATCCTGCACCAGAGCTGCGGCGGCGATGGCGGCCTGTTCCTTGAAGGCGGCAACGGGGTCGGGGTGTGTGGCGGTCATGCGGGCCTGTCCTGATTCGATTGTGCCAAGGATATGATGAGTCGGTTATTTTTTGAGCAAGGATGCCAGTATTACTTCCGATAGCGCGTACGATACCGTTCCATGTGGCGGGACACCAGAGAGTGGTGACAAATAATATTGTACTGATACCGCAATAGTATCAGGCGGTGAGTGGCATCGCTGCCTGATCCATATACCATGTAACATCGCATAGACCGCTTATGGCGGTAGCGGGCAGGCTGGTGTCCTGCGCACGTACACGTGCCAGCATGGCCTGTTTGTCCGCCCCGGCCACCAGAAAGATAACGTGACGGCTGGCGGCAATGGCCGGGTAGGTCAGGGTCAGGCGGATGTGCGGCGCTGTGGCGGGGGTGCAGGCCGCTACCCAGTCCGTGTGGTTGCTCAGCACGTCCTGCCCCGGAAATAGAGAGGCTGTGTGTCCGTCTGTGCCCATGCCCAGCAGGCAGACATCGAGCAGGGGCGGGGTGGTTGTATTGCCTGCCGTGGGCAGCGTGTTCAGGCCCGTGACCCGGCGCAGGGTGGCCTCATAGCGCCGGGCGGCCTCGGTCGATGCGCCGCTGTCGGGCATGAGGAAGATATTGCTCTTGGGCACCGGCACATGGTCGAACAGCAGGCGTTGCAACATGCCGCCGTTGCTGTCCGCGTGGCTATGCGGCACGAAACGGTCATCCACCATGAAGAACTGCGTTCGGGCCCATGGAAAGCGGCGGGCATAATCCGGGGCGGCCATGAGTGCGTACAGCGCCTGAGGCGTGGAACCACCACTCAGGGCGATGCGGAAGGGGCGATCCGCTCCCCCTTCCGCCAGCGTGCGCTCTGCCAACGCCAGCAGATGCTCCGCCAGCGCGTGTACCAGGTGCTCCCGATCGGGGAAAACCTTCAGCGCGCCGGTCGCGGCGGTAGGGTGTGCGGACACTCCGTTCAGTCCTTGCTTTCCACATGTCCGCCAAAACCGAAACGCATGGCGGACAGGATTTTTTCAGCAAAGGTGTTGCCGCTGCGTGAGCGGAAGCGCGTGAACAGAGCCGCCGTCATGACCGGCACCGGCACGGCCTCTTCAATCGCGGCTTCGATCGTCCAGCGGCCTTCGCCGGAATCGGACACTTCGCCACTGAATTCGGACAGATCCCCGGTGCGGGCGAGGGCTTCGGCGGTCAGGTCAAGCAGCCAGGAAGACACGACGCTGCCGCGCCGCCATACTTCGGCAATATCGGCCATGTTCAGCGAGAAGCGTTCGCCCTCGGCCACCAGAGGCGAATCCTTGCGGTGCATGACGTCAAAGCCTTCCGCAAAGGCCTGCATCATGCCGTATTCAATGCCGTTATGGACCATTTTGACAAAATGGCCTGAACCCGCAGGCCCGCAATACAGGTAGCCCTGCTCGGCCCGGGGGTCGAGCCCGTCGCGCTCACGGCCGCGCGTGGGGGGAATATCTCCCTTGCCGGGTGCCAGAGCGGACAGGATGGGGTCGATATAATCGGCCGCCTGCCTGTCGCCGCCGTACATCATGCAGTAGCCGCGTTCCAGCCCCCATACTCCGCCGGACGTGCCGATATCGAGATAGTCGATGCCTTTTTCGGCCAGCGTGCGGGCGCGGCGGATGTCATCCTTGTAGTAGGTGTTGCCACCATCGATGATGATATCGCCCCGGCCCATCAGTCCGGCGAGAGACAGAACCGTCTGTTCCGTGATCTCACCCGCTGGCAGCATGGACCACACCACACGACGGGTACCGTCCGCGCTGCCTTCGCCCAGCAGCGTCACCAGTTCCGCAAGGCTTGCGGCCGGGGTGGCCAGCCCAGCTTCTGCGCGGGCCACGGTTTTTTCTACCGTTGCCGTGTCCCGGTCATGCACCACAACCTCGTGCCCGTGGCGTGTCAGGCGGACGGCGATATTGCCTCCCATCCGGCCCAGTCCGACAATGCCGATCCGCATTCCTATTTCTCCGCTGCTATTGCCTGCAGCGCGTCATGCAGCGCCGAGGCCAGTGCTGCAAGCCCTTCATGCAGATCACCATGGATATGCACCCGCAGCGCGCGGCGCTTGCGCTCGACGAGAACGTCGAAGTCCCCCCGTGCCTGTGCGGCTTTCACCACGCCGAACGTATAGCGCGTGCCGGGCACGGGCAGGTCGTGCGCATCATCCGCCGTAATCTGGAGGAAGACACCCGTATCCGGCCCGCCCTTGTAAGCCTGCCCGGTGGAGTGCAGGAAGCGCGGCCCGAACTGCGCGGTGGTGGCGACATTGCAGACATCGCGCACATGCAGGCGGTTATGCTGCATCCATTCCATGGTGCGGCGGTTGCGGACAATGAAGGCCAGCAGCGCTGCATAGTCACCCGCGCGCAGGCGTTTGAAATGTGCGTGCAGCACAGCGGCGGCACTGTCCGGGGCGTTGCTTGTCAGCACTTCGGTATTGGCCGTGTCCGCCAGGAAGGACAGAGCGCCAAAACGGGCGAACGGAGCTTCCGGCGGGAGTGCGCCGGTTTTTTCGAACGCTTCCGTCAGCTTGCGGGTTTCGACCTTGTTGGATTCCACATCCGGCTGATCAAACGGGTCTATGCCAAGGAACGCGCCCGCCACGGCGGTTGCGATTTCCCAGCGGAAGAATTCCTGCGCGATCTGGCGGCGCTCATGCAGCGTGATGGTGATAACCGGCTGACCGGCTTCCATCAGCGCGGCTACGGTCTCGTCCTGCTCATGGCGGTGCGAGGGCGCCAGACGCAGATACAGGAACAGCCTGTCCTTGCCGTAGTGTTTCAGCCCGCCGGGGGTTTCGTTATCCAGCGGGATGATGCCGCGCCCCTGCTTGCCGGTTGATTCGGCTACGAGCTGTTCCAGCCAGGCACCAAAATCCGCGATTTCTGGGGTGGCGATAACGGTCAGCTTGTCGCGCCCGTATTCCCGCGCGGCCAGCCCCAGAATAGCGCCCAGGCGCACGCCGGGGTTGACGGCGGGCGGAGCCGAGGCATCGCACAGATGTGCACCCCGCTGAGCATCGTGCAGGAACAGGCGCAGCGGTACGCCGATGGCTGCCGCCGGAACCAGCCCGAAATTGGACAGGATGGAATAGCGCCCGCCGATCTGCGGGTCGCCGGGGAAGATTTTCCAGAACCCTTCTGCCTGCGCCAGTTTTTCCAGCTTTGAGCCTGGGTCGGTAATGGCCACGAACTGCGCGCCCGCCGCCTCGCCCAGCGCCTTGCGCGCCAGATCAAGGAAATAGGCCAGCATGATATTGGGCTCAAGCGTGGTGCCGGACTTGGAAGCTACAATGAACAGCGTATGCGCCGGGTCGATCTGACCAGCATAATGCGCGACCTGTTGGGGGTCGGTGCTGTCGAGCACGAAGAGATGGCCAAAACCGTCATGCTTGCCGAAGGTCATGCCCAGCACTTCCGGCCCAAGGCTGGAGCCGCCCATGCCCATGAGCAGCACATGCCGGAACCCGCGCGCTTTAACGTCCGCCTGGAATGCCTCAAGCCCATCAAGGTTCTGCAGCCCGGCATCCACGGCGCTCAGCCAGTTGAGCCAGCTCGCTTCCGGGCCGTTGGTCCACACGCTGGCGTCATGCGCCCACAGACGGCGGATAGCCCCGCTGCGCCGCCATTCTTCCAGACCCTTGGCTACGGTGGCGTCCAGCTCTGCGGGCAGGGAGGTTTTCATGGTCGTCAGGCTGTTGCCCATCAGGGCGACCTGCTTGGCCGCCACAGAGCCCAGCAGCGCATCGAACGCATCTTCGAACGCGCTAACGCCTTCATCCAGCAGGGTTGCTGTCACGCCGTCCAGATCAAGGCCGAGCCTGTCGGCTTCCGCCATGACATGGCGGGCCTGATCCACGTCGGCTGTCAGGGTTTCACGCGGGGTGCCATGGTCGCGGAAGGCGTCCATGGTCGCGGGGGGCAGGGTGTTGACCGTGTGCGGGCCAATCAGCGTTTCCACGTACAGCACATCGCTGTAAGCGGGGTCTTTGGTGCCGGTGGAGGCCCAGAGCAGGCGCTGCGTCTGAGCGCCTGCGGCTTCCAGCGCTTTCCAGCGGGGGGTCTGCATGATCTGCTGCCAGTAGGCATACGCCATTTTGGCATTGGCAATGGCGACCTGACCACGCAGCGCGCGCAGGGCGTCGGCCTCCTTGTTACCCGCTTTCACGCGGCGGTCGATTTCCGCATCCAGCTTGGCGTCAATGCGGCTGACGAAGAACGAGGCGACCGAGGCCACGCGTGACAGATCGCCCCCGCGTGCGTGCAGCTCTTCCAGCCCGTTCAGCCAGGCTTCCACCACATCGCGGTAAGCGGCGAGTGAGAAAATGAGCGTGACGTTGACATTGATCCCCGCCGCGATGCTGCGCCGGATGGCGGGAATGCTCTGCGGGGTCGCGGGGATTTTCACCATCAGGTTGGCTTTGTCCACCGCCGCCCACAGGCGGGCCGCTTCTTCAGCAGTCGCGTCCTCATCGCGGGCGAGATAGGGCGAAACCTCGAGGCTGACAAAACCATCGCGCCCGGCGCTGGCCGCGTATACGGGCTCCAGCACATGGGCCGCTGCCTGAATGTCGCGGATGGCAAGCTGCTCGTACAGGTCGCCCGGCGTGGGGGTGGCGTGGGCCAGCACATCGCGCATCTGCGCGTCGTATTCCGTGCCTTCACCCATGGCTTTCTGGAAAATAGCCGGGTTGGAGGTTACGCCCCGGATATCGCCCGCCTGCACCAGACGCTCAAGCGAGCCGTCCTGCACAAAACCGCGTCGGATGAAATCCAGCCAGGGGGATTGCTGGAATGTCGCCAGACCCTGCAGCGGGTTGGCGACAGAAGTGGCGGAGGCTGTCATGCACCTGTCCTTGATTATCATCCGTTCCCATAATCCCGCCCGGCGTGCCGTTGCCTGGCCTGCCGGGGAGCGGGCGGGGTCTTCTGTCCTATGGCCATCCGGCATGGGGGTGCCGTGCCGGGTGATCCGTGTCGGGCTGGTTCAGCCCGCGTGTGCGAGCTGGCGGCGGGCGGCGGCCAGTACGGCTTCAACCGTAAAGCCGAACTTCTCGGCCAGTTGGCCCGCCGGAGCCGACGCACCAAAGCCGCGCATGGCAATGATTTCGCCTTTGGCACCCGCGTAGCGGTCCCAGCCGATGGGGGAGGCGGCTTCCACCACTACCCTTGCGGTGACGTCAGGCGGTAGCACCGTATCACGGTAGGATTGTGGCTGGGCCTCGAACAGTTCCCAGCTCGGCATGGACACCACGCGGGCGGTGATGCCTTCGGCCCGCAGGGTTTCGTAGGCGCTGACGGCCAGTTCTACTTCGCTGCCCGATGCAATCAGGATCACGGCAGGCCGTGCCTCAGTGCCGCCCAGCACGTAGCCGCCCTTTGCTACGCCGCTGGCGGGGGCATACTGCGTGCGGTCGAGTGTGGGTAGGTTCTGGCGGCTCAGCGCCAGTGCCACAGGGCCATTGGCATGGGTAGCCACAAAGCGCCAGGCTTCCACCACTTCGTTGGCGTCGGCGGGGCGCAGGGTGGTCAGACCGGGCGTTGCGCGGAGCTGGACAAGCTGTTCCACCGGCTGGTGCGTCGGCCCGTCTTCTCCCACGCCGATGGAGTCGTGCGTGAACACATAGGTCACCGGCAGCCCCATGAGGGCGGAGAGGCGGATAGGCGCCTTCATGTAGTCGGAAAAGATCAGGAAGCCTGCGGCATAGGAACGCAGCCCATACAGCGCCATCCCATTGGCCATGGAGCCCATGGCGTGTTCACGGACACCAAAATGGAAGTTGCGCCCGCTGTAATGTCCGCCCCACTGCGGCGGCTGGAAGCTGTCCTGTCCGTTCAGCAGTGTTTTGGTGGAGGGAGCAAGGTCGGCCGAGCCGCCCAGCAGCCAGGGCAGGCGGGTGGCTAGCGCGTTCAGTGTCTCACCCGAGCTGGCGCGGCTGGCCGTGCCTTTGGCGCTGGCGGGGTAGACGGGCAGGGCCTCATCCCACCCGGTGGGCAGGGTTCTGGCGAAGATCGCATCCAGTTCGGCTGCTTCATCCGGGTGGGCGGCGCGGTAGGCGTCGAACAGCGCGTACCAGCGTGCTCGTTCAGCCCCGCCGCGCGCGCCAATACCCGCCTGCATATGGTTCAGTACGCCATCAGGCACCAGAAACTGGCTGTCTTCCGGCCAGCCAAGGGCCTTTTTGGTCTCGCGCACTTCCTCGACGCCCAGCGGTTCGCCATGGGCGGAGGCTTTGCCCGCCTTGTGGGGCGCGCCCCATGCAATGACGGAGTGGACGATGATCAGCGTAGGGCGGCCGGTTTCGGCGCGGGCCTGTGTCAGCAGGGTCTGCAGCGTGGCGGTATCGTTCGCATCGGGCAGGTCCAGCACCTGCCAGCCATAGGCGGCAAAGCGTTCGGCCACGTTTTCGGTAAAGGCCACATCGGTCGAGCCTTCGATCGAAATCCGGTTCGAATCATAAATCCAGATCAGGTTGCCCAGCTTCAGATGCCCTGCCAGGGACGCGGCTTCGCTGGTCACGCCTTCCATCATGTCGCCATCGCCGCACAGGGTGTAGACAGCGTGGTTGAACAGTTCGAAACCGGGGCGGTTGTAGCGCGCGGCCAGCCATTTTTCCGCCATGGCCATGCCAGCGGAGGTGGCGCAGCCTGCGCCCAGCGGGCCGGTGGTGGTTTCAACGCCCGTGGTGTGACCGTATTCCGGGTGGCCGGGGGTTTTCGAGCCAAGCTGGCGGAACTGCTCAAGGTCGGCCACGCTCAGCGCGGGCTCGGCCGTGACCTTGCCGTCGCGCACCTGCCGGATGCCTGCCAGATGGATCAGGGTGTACAGCAGCATGGACGCATGGCCGATGGACAGCACAAAGCGATCGCGGTTGGGCCACAGCGGATCGGCAGGGTCGTAACGCAGCACGTTCTGCCACAGCGTGTAGGCTACCGGCGCCATGGACATGGCCGCACCGGGGTGCCCGGAATTGGCTTTCTGTACGGCGTCCATCACCAGCGTGCGCATGGTGTTGATGCACGTCATGTCCAGCGTGGCGTTGCGCGCGGCCCCTGAGGAAACACCTTCCGGTGCGTAAGCGGGGGAGGGGAGAGAAACGCGCATGACAGACCTGTCCTTCACCTGAGTTTCACCTTTGTGACGCCCATAAACATAGAGGGTCTGCTGGCAGCCCCACAACATGCGGCGCACATTTCCATGGTTCAGGGTTTCTGGGCAAGTCATGAGCGCTGCTTTGATGCGTGATAAGCAGGCGTGTGCGGTGTATGCGAGCGTGCGGAGGCCGTGATGGTGGGCGTTTGCGGCCACGTTTGCCGTCTGGCTCTGCGCAGGATATGCTGGACAACCATGGATGGTTTTTCCGTCTGTCCTTCACTCATGTTTGCCGGAGATCAATGATGACGCAAGAGTCTGCCCGGACTCCGCACGGGTCCGACAGCACGGGCCAAGGTCAGAGCGGGGGTGCCCCCGGCTTTACCCGCGCGCAGGTGGAAGCCCTGTTTATGAATGCCGCGCGTGAGGGCGAAGCGGAATTGCTGGCTCGTTTTCTCGATGCTGGCATGGAGGCTGATCTGCGCTCGGACAAGGGCTATACGCCCCTGATTCTGGCTACTTACAACGGCCACCTTGAAGCTGCGCGCGTATTGCTGGCCCATGGTGCCGATGTGAATGCGCAGGATGAAAAAGGCGCTACCGCTCTGGCCGGTGTTGCGTTCAAGGGCGACCTGGCTCTGGCGCGTCTGCTGCTGGAGGCGGGGGCCGGGGTCGATGTTGCCAATGCCGTGGGCCGGACGCCGCTGATGTTTGCCGTTATGTTCGGGCGGGAGGATATGGTCCGTCTGCTGTTGGCGGCAGGCGCTGACCCGTACCGTCGGGATGGTGAGGGCCTGAACGCTATTGAGCTGGCCCACCGTCAGGGAGGTGCCGCGTTGGCGCAGGTGCTGGCTCAGGAGCAGGGGAACCCCTGAAGCCGGGTTCATTTTCTTTTTGTGGTCATGATCGGCTGGGGCAGTGTGCTGCCCGGCTGGTTAACTGTGTGTCGTTTTCTGCTGGATTGCGTCGGATATGAGTCGTTTCTGGAGCCCTCTCGTTCATCGCCTGACACCCTATGTGCCGGGTGAGCAGCCTCGTATTGCCAATCTGATCAAGCTGAACACGAATGAACTGCCGTATGGCCCTTCGCCCCGTGCGCTGGCGGCCCTGCGGGAGGCGGCGGATGATACGTTGCGCCTTTATCCTGATCCTGAAGCTCTGGCCCTGCGTACGGCGCTGGGCCAGCGTGTGGGGCTGGACGCAGGGCATGTCTTTGTGGGCAACGGCTCGGACGAGGTGCTGGCCCATGCCTTTCAGGCATTTTTCAGCCATGGCGAGCCGGTGCTGTTCGCTGATGTGACCTACAGCTTCTACAAGGTGTATTGCGGCCTGTACAACCTGCCCTACCGTCTGGTGCCGCTTGACGATGGTATGCGCGTGGTCGTGGATGACTATGTTGGCCCATGCAGTGGCATCGTGCTGGCCAATCCTAATGCGCCCACAGGTATGGCGCTTGATCTTGACACCATCCGGCTCCTGCTCGAGCGCCACCCGGACCGGGTTGTGCTGGTGGATGAGGCCTATGTGGATTTCGGGGCGCAGAGTGCGGCGGGCCTTGTGCATGACTATCCCAACCTGCTGGTGGTGCAGACATTTTCCAAGTCCCGTGCACTGGCAGGGCTGCGGGTCGGGTTTGCCTACGGCCAGCCTGAACTGATTGAAGGGCTGACACGCATCAAGGACAGCTTCAATTCTTACCCTCTGGATCGTCTGGCACAGGCTGGGGCACTAGCCTCGGTTGAGGATGAAGCGTGGCTGGCCCAGTGTGTGGAGCAGGTTATTGCCAGCCGTACGCGGCTGAGTGCCGGGCTTGAGGCACTTGGGTTTGATGTCTTGCCGTCCTGTGCGAATTTTGTGTACACTCGTCACCCGAACCGCGAGGCGGCGGAACTGGCCGCCCGACTGAGGGAGAAAGCGATCATCGTCCGGCACCTGAAGGGTGAGCGCACCGAAGCGTGGCTTCGTGTCACGGTCGGAACGGACGGGCAGTGCCAGGCACTGCTGGATGCGCTGCGGGAGATCCTGCACCGAAATTCATAAAACGGCTGCCTGCCGTGCAAAGCCGCCGGTTCTGTACCGGCGGGGTGCGCGATTGTATGGCTGTTCCGCCTTTGCGTGAAGGGGTGGGGAAACCCGGTATTTTTCAATAATCTGCCGTGCGGAACACAGGCGCGCGGCCTCTGTATGGTGTGAAGAGAGAAAAAACGATGCGTGCGTTTCATGGTCAGATGTCCGACAATCAGCCCATTCGCCGCTCCCTGGCGGAAAAGCAGAAGCAGTTGCGTGAGTTGAAAGAAACGCTTGCTTCCATGAAGTCTCATACTGCGCCTACCTTGCGTGAAAGCGTGCGCAAGCGCATTGCCCAGCTTGAAGCGGAACTGGCGGCAGCACCGGCCCTGAAGGCAGGGGCGGAAAAAACGGCCGAGGCCCGTGGCGGCGCAGGCCGTGGTGCTGGTGCGGCAGGAGAAAACCGGAGTGGTGCGCGCGGTGGCCGTCGGGCCGGTGGTGGCCTGCGTGCCGCTCATGATCTGTCCGGGCTGACACCGGTGCGCTCAGGCCCTAACTGGCGCTAAGGCGGCACGCGGCGTTTTTTGCGTGTGTTCGGGGTGCATGGTAAAGAGGCACGTATGAGGGGCCGCACCGGGATGGTGTGGCGCAGGCTGTAAGGCAGCAGGCGGGAGCGTAGTGATGGTTGGAATCTCCTCATCCTCCCGATCCGGGGCAGGCAGAACGGTGGTGGATTTTGCCGCGCGATCCTCTCTGCCTCCCGGTAATGCCTTGGCTTTGGATCAGGGCGAGGCCGGTATTTCACCCCGTGACGGGCTTGTATGGGGTATTTTCTGTCGTTTCGGACAGGAACCCGTGGAGCTTGAGCGTGAGGTGGTACGCCACCGGCTGATGACTGGCTCTTTCCCGCCCGGTTTTGACGGGCAGGACGGCTGGGCGTGGTTCCATTTCGACATTGTGCATACGCTCTCGCGCACTCAGATCGAAACCATCCCGTCGCTTCCCGAGGATGTGCGGCAGGTGCTGACGAATGTGGAGCGCAGCACTCGGTTGGATAGCGATGGCGACATCGTATTTGGGGCCCTGCCCGCTTTTGACGATACGTCCACTGATGATGAACGCAGCGTAAGCACATGGCGCTTCGTGCTGGAATCGGATCTGCTGCTGACAACCCGCCGCCATCCTATTCCGGCGCTGGGTATAGTTTATCATGAACTCCAGCGCGGGCTTGTGCCGCGTTCGCCCGCCAAGGTGGTGGATCGTGCGCTGCTCGAATTTGCGGATACCCTGCGGCGTGACTTCGCCCGGCTGGATGACCTGCTCGACCGTACAGAAGATGTGCTGCTGGATCTCTCCCGCGATACCGATCTGGGGCGGGTGAGCAGCCTTCTGGGTATCGTACGTCGCCGCTCTACCGAACTGCGTCGCGTGCTGGCTCCCGTTGACCGGCTGTTTCGGGGTGAAGAACTCGAACTGCCTGAGTGGGCCGAGGATGATCTGAGCGATCGGTCGCAGCGGCAGGTTCATGCCGCGCTGGATGACCTTCTGGCCTTGCAGGATCGCGCGCGCGCTCTCCAGGATGAACTGACTTCCAATCAGGCGGAAGAAACCAACCGACGCCTGTATATCGTGTCCGTAGGCACGACATTGATGCTGCCCGCGACGTTCGTGACAGGTTTTTTCGGCATGAACACGGGTGGCATGTTCCTGTCTTCCGGCAGTTGGGGCACGATTGAAGCAGGCGGCCTGTGCTTCCTGATCATGCTCGGCACATGGCTTGTGCTGAAAATGACCAAGCTGCTCTAAGGGCGGCCCAGTCGCGGTAGATGACACGATTCTAATGTAACCGCCCTGCCGTCATTGCGTGTCTTCTCTGTTGGCAGACGGTGTGGCGTATGGCTCACGCTGCCATGCAAAGACCAAAATTATGGTGTAGCCGCAGGGCGTGCGGCTTTTCTTGCGCCCTGTCAGGGGCGGGGTATAGTGCCCGTCAGGTGTGACCGATCCGGTGAGGTAGGTGTCCGGCGTGTGCGCACGGTTTCTGGTGAGCCATGTCGTCGTGGCCTAGTCAGTTTCATGCGAAGGGTGGATCAGCAGCATGGCAGCCAGCCAATGCCGCAAACAGGTGCGGAAGAAGCAGAAAATGGACAGGCCATACGGGGCGGAACGCGCAGTAGGTGGCAGGTTTGCGCGTGCGTTTATGGCGCTTGGCCTTCTGTCCGTACTGGCCGCCTGTGCAGGCCATCCAGGTGAAACCGTATCCATGCCGGTGGAGGAAGAGGCCGCCCGCTACCGTGCCCATGCCCGTGCCTACTACGCACCGCCCGGCCCGCCGGAAGATCCGTGGGGGCCTTATATACATGAGGCTTCGCAGCGTTTTGACGTGCCCGAGACATGGGTGCGCGCCGTTATCGTGCAGGAATCGGGCGGCAGGTTGTTCCATAATGGTCAACTTGTGACATCCGGCCCCGGCGCCATGGGGTTGATGCAGCTTATGCCGCCGACCTATGATGAAATGCGTGCTACCTACGGTCTGGGTGACGATGCCTATGAACCCCATGACAACATCATGGCGGGCACGGGGTATATCCGTCAGCTTTACGATATTTATGGCTCTCCGGGTTTTCTCGCGGCCTATAATGCCGGGCCGGGGCGGCTGGAGGATTTTCTGACCCGCAACCGTACCCTCCCGCGCGAGACGCGCAATTATGTCGCCTCTATCGGCCGACGTATTGTTGGGATTTCCCCCGCCAACCGCTCGCAGGCTGATCTGCTGGTCGCCAGTCATGATCCTATGGCCCGTGCCGCTGCTGCCCGTGCGGCGGGGCCAGAGAGCACGCATGAAATCAGCGCCGTGCAGACGGCCTGGAGCCACAAGGGCATGGTGGAAGAACCCGTGCGGGTGGCTGACGTGATCGGTAATGACTCCGCGGCTGATGAGGCCGCCAGCAGTGCGGCACCCGATAGTGCTGCGGCCGTGCGGGCTGCCTGGGCCAACCGTCTGGCATCGTCACAGGGGAGTGCTTCCGCTCCAGCGCAGGTGGCGCAGCTCACGGGCTCTGACAGTGCGGCTGACCAGACTGTTTCGCAGGATGATACTGTGGCTGAGGCCAGCGCAGCCAACGAGAGCGCCGCAGCGAGCAGTTCATCTTCCGGCGGAGCTGGGCATACGCTGCATTTTGGGCTGTTTCCCGCCGCGCAGGCTGAACCTGTGCCACTCATGACCCGGCAGGCGCGTGATAGCGGTGTGCGGAACTGGGCGATTCAGGTGGGGGCATTTGGAAGCGCTGCGCAGGCTCAGCAGGCCACTGGGCAGGCGCGCCAGCACGCGCAGGCGATTCTGGCGCAGGCTCGCCCGCAGGTGGCCCCCATTTCGGGTCATGGCGGCAAGCTCTACCGGGCGCGACTGGTCAACCTGTCCCATATTCAGGCGCAGGATGCCTGCCGCAAGCTGAGCGGTTGCGTGGTGATTTCACCGGGCTCCAGATCCTGAGGCGGTAGCGGGCGGCTCGGGAGGTCAGGTGTTATAACGCGATTTTTTCTTGCACAATACGGTCAGTAGGCTTTTTAGCATTTCCAGCAATGCGCACCAGCGTCGGTGAGCATCTTGTTTGGGATAAGAGTATGTTCATCCAGCCTCTGGTGCCTGTCGGGCATAGCCTTTTTCTTTCTTTCCTGCTGGCTGCTTCTCCTATTCTTGTGACGCTGTTTGTCATGGGGGTGTTGCGCCGTCCGGCGTGGCAGGCCACGCTGGGCGGCCTGCTGATCGGGCTGGTTATGGCGGTTGGCGTATGGGGGCTGGCAGCCGCCAGTATCAGCAACGGCGTGGTTTTTTCCGTGCTGCCGGTCATGTGGATCGCCCTTTCGGCGCTGTTCCTGTTCAACGTAGCCATGAAAAACGGTCGTTTTGACGCTTTTCGTGGCTGGATTCTGCGGCATGTCCCCAATGACCGCCGCATTATGCTGGTGGTGCTGGGCTTCTGCTTCAGTGCAGCCCTTGAAGGGGTGGCCGGGTTTGGCACGCCAGTTGCCATTACCAGCGCATTGTTGATCATGCTGGGTTTTCCCGCCCTTGATGCGCTGACTTATGTGCTGATTTTCAACTCGGCTCCTGTGGCGTTCGGTGGGCTTGGCATTCCCGTAACGGTGCTGGGTTCTATCACTGGCCTGCCTGCCGATGTGCTGGGGGCAACGATTGGTCGCCAGCTTACCCCTTTTGCCTGTCTGATTCCGTTTTACGTCATGGCCCTGTATGGCGGCTGGCGCTCCATCCGGCAGACATGGCCGGTTCTCTTGGTGGCCGGGGGCAGCTTTGCCCTGACGTTGCTGCTGGTCTCCGGGGCCGGGCTGTACAGCCTTAGCAATGTGCTGTCCTCCAGCGTGTCGCTGGTTGTGACTATCCTGTTCCTGAAGCTCTGGAAGCCCGAGCCCGACGCGGCCCATGCAATCGACCTCAGCACTGTGGAACAGCAGGAGAAGACCGCATCCGCCGTGCCGCTGTGGCAGGGCTGGATTCCGTGGGTGACGGTTATTGTGGTGGTGATCGCGTGGGACGCTCTGCACGTTGCGCGTATTGGCGCCATGCCCATTCACTGGCCGGGGCTGGATAAGGCGGTGTATATTTCGCTCTATAATGCGCCCTATGCCGCGGTCTGGAAGTTCGAGCCTCTGGGCACGGGCACGGCCATTCTGGTGGCCACACTGATTACGGCCCTGCTGACCCGTACAACGCTGGCCCAGTTTGGCGCGGCGCTTCTGACAACGCTGCGTCAGGGCTGGCTTGCGGTCGTGACTGTGGCGCTGACAATCGGCCTTGCCTATCTCATGAACTATTCCGGCATGACCTATACTCTGGGCTACGGCATTTCGTCCGCCGGTATGCTGTTCCCGCTGGTCTCGGTGTTCCTGGGCTGGATCGCGGTGTTCCTGACCGGCAGCGATACGTCTGGCAATGCGCTGTTTGGCAACCTGCAGGTGGCGGCGGCGCATCAGCTTTCGCTTGATCCTGTTCTGTTTGCCTCGGCCAATTCTTCCGGTGGTGTCATGGGCAAGATGATCTCGCCCCAGAACATCACCACCGGCGTTTCGGTCACGTCTCTCAAGGGTCAGGAAGGCGTGGTTCTGGCGCGCACGTTCCGTCACAGTCTTGTGCTGACAGTCAGCATTGGCATTGTGGTGGTGTTCCAGCAGTTTGTATTGCGCTAACCCGCCGCTTTAAAAACTGTCTGGTGGGCACGACAGTGTTCGTGCCCGCTGGCAGCGGGGGCAGGGCGGTTTCGCCTTGGTCCCTCGTATTACTTGCCTGAGGGCTTTTTGCCATCTTCTGATGGCCTTGCTGGCGGTTGGTCCAGGAGGGAAGCGAGCCCATCCGCCGATGCCCGCTTCAAAATCTTGGCATGAGCGCATGGGCAAAAGCCCGGAGCATTACAGTTTTTTTACTGGCGGCTGTCGTATTGGCGTTGGGCTTCCAGCACATGCTGGATTTGATCTTCCGCCCATGAAAGCAGGGGGGTGATCCGGTTTGAAAGGGTGTCTCCCAGCCCGGTCAGGGCATATTCCACAGTGACAGGCACCGTGGGGAAAGCTGTGCGGCTTACAAGACCGTCGCGCTCCAGCTTGCGTAAGGTCTGGCTGAGAGCTTTTTGCGAAATTCCCTCGATTTCGCGGCGTAACTGATTGAACCGGCACGGCCCCTGCCGCAGCACCCGAATGATCAGCAATGTCCATTTATCAGCCAGCCGTTCGAACACCATTCTGGCCGGACAGTCCTTTGCACAGACATTGTAATGCTCGGCAGGTTTGAGGGCGGTTCTGGCGCTGGCGGACACGCTGTTTTCTCTCCGGGACGGTTACCACAAGGTAACTTCTTGTTGGGCTGGTTTCAAAATTATACCATGCGGGCCGCGTATCCGTCGATACGCCTAACAAAGGCAGGAACGATCATGGCGAAAACGGTCATTGTGTATTTTTCGGGCTACGGCCACACGAAACAGATCGCGGTAGCAACGGCGCAGGCCAGCGGGGCGGAACTGGTCGAGGTCGATGCCGAAGGCAACGTGTCCGAAGCTGGGTGGGCGACGCTGGATGCGGCCGATGCAATCATTTTCGGCGCGCCGACCTATATGGGTTCGGTGCCCTGGCAATTTAAGAAATTTGCCGATGCCACATCCAAAAAATGGTTTACCCGCGCCTGGCAGGACAAGGTGTTCGGTGGCTTCACCAACAGCGCGAGCCTGAATGGCGACAAGCAGGTGACCCTGATTTTCCTGCAGACTCTTGCCTCGCAGCATGGCGGGATCTGGATCAGCCTTGGTCTGCCCCCGGCCAACACCAAGGCGGCCACCCGGTCTGACGTCAACAACCTTGGCGGCTCTGTGGGCGCGCTTGTCCAGAGCCCCTCGGATGCAGGCGTGGACGAAATCCCCACAGGCGACTTGGAAACTGTCAAGCTGTACGCTGTTCGTGTAGCGGAAGTCGCCACCCGCCTGCGCGGCTGAGGCCATAAAAAAGCCGGGCACGGCGAATGCGTCGTGCCCGGTCTGTTTCCTCGGGATTAGAGGTGGGGTATCCTTTTTTTCGATCATAAATTTTTATATTTTTTCGTAGTTTTATCAAATCTTTGAACCGAAAGGGCAGTCGATGTCGTCATCTCTGGGCTTGCTAGGCGATTCAGACGACTTGGCATTGATCGAAGATGTTGAAGAAGCTTTTGGCTTCCGATTGTCTGATTGTGAGCTCAATCATTGCCGGACTGTTGGTGATTTATTTGAGCTTGTTGAGGCCCGTCTACCAACCAGTGGTCTCAAGGGGAATTGTGCGACAGCTATGACCTTCTATCGGCTGCGCCGCGCCATCCAGCCCCGGATAGGCATCGCATTACGACCTGGAACGTCGATTTCCGCGCTTTCAACTCTTCGCGTGAAAGAGTTGCACCGTATCATAAAGGAAGAATGTGGGCTGCGTCCTCCGGTGCGATATATCTCCGTTTGGGGGGCTATCGCATTGCTGGCGATCTTCGCACTTCCGGTGGCCGTCGTGATTCTAGATCTGAGCGGGTGGATTGCCATCCTGTCCGCCTTATTGGCGACGGTCATATTTCGCAAAATGCCGATTAGGCTGCCCCACACTATGCTTACGTTCGGTGATCTCGTTCGCTCAGTATCATCACGGAGCGTCGGTACATTGGCTGAACAAGGTGCGCGGTTGAGGCCGGCGGAAGCTTGGGACGCATTTAGGGACATCCTCTCTGGCCACACGCCTTTGTCGAAAGAGGCAATAACACCCGAAACACTACTTCTACACCCAAAAGTGGCGAATTCGTAACCGCACTGTTTACAGACTAAGTCTCCTCTGCCATTCCGCCAAGATGAAAGCGTGGATCAGGCGAGTGGTGCCCCGAACCATCGATGCACGCCAGAACGCGGTGTGCGGTGCAGTCGACGATATCTGTCACGGTCAGGCCGTCTGCTTCATCGCCGCAGGATATGAACCAGATTGATCAGATTGTGCTCTAAAGATCGGCGAACCAAGCCAGCACGGCCTCGTCACGCCGGATTGTATCCAGCACCACGTCGGCTGTTTTCTGGAGGTGCGCTGTCAGCAACTCTGCCGCGCGCGTTACATCTCGTGCGAGCGCCGCATCCTTCAACGCTTGGTGCTCGTTCTCGAGATCACGATCTGCCAGAGCGAACGAAACTGATAACGTGCGATACCGCGCATATTGGTCATAAAGCATTCGGCGCAGACGTACGAGCCACGTGCTGGAACACGCACTCATGAGGGCTTGGTGAAAGGCGGAATGTGCGCGCTCCCACTCATCTTTCTTGGCCGCATCGCTGGTGGACATGGGCGTTCTGGAAAGCTGGTGCCACCTCGCCACAACGCGTGCTTCCCACTCCAGATTGCCCGCGGCGATGGAGCGGCGAAGAACATTCACGTCGAGTTCAATTCGCACGCTCGTCAGATCCGTCAGATCGGCAATGGACATAGGGGCGATAAGGAACCCCTTCTGTGGCTCGATGATGACGAGATCTTCCGCGGTAAGCCGGGAGAGCGCCTCTCGCACGGCGGCCGGGTTGCTGCCCAGAGACTGGGACAACTCCTTCACGTTTAAACGCGCGCCGGGCGCGAGAACGCACGCCAGTATGTCACTGCGAAGGCGCGCGTACGTCGCCTCGGTGAGGCTGCGTGCGCCATTGCCCTCCAGAAGAGGGCTTTTAAATTGTTTTTCTGTCATATAAATTAGTTTTATATTGAAAACTTGACCCGCGCAAGCCCAGTCTTCGCTACAAAGTGTGGCCCCTAGCTACAGGAAATCGAAATGAAGCTATTCCGTTATGGCCCTCCGGGCGAAGAACGCCCCGGCATCGTCGACAAGTATGGAAAGCTGCGAGATCTCTCTTTGCATATTTCCGAGATCACGGCTGAAACTCTCGCCGACGACCAGCTTGCCGCGCTGCAGAAAATTGATCCGGAGCAACTACCCGAATTACCCGCCGATATTCGCTACGCGGTGCCTGTTCGTGATATCGGTAAGTTCGTTGCGATTGGCCTTAATTACCGCGATCACGCCGAAGAGGCAGGTCTTGCCATACCCTCTGAACCGGTCGTCTTCTTCAAGGCGACAACCTCTATCAGCGGTGCCAATGATCCCATCATCAAGCCGCCGCATTCGACCCAGTTGGACTGGGAACTGGAATTGGGCGTGGTGATCGGCAAACGCACGCGGTATGTCTCCGCTGAGGAAGCTCTTGACCATGTCTGCGGATATTGCGTGGTCAATGACGTATCAGACCGCGGCTTCCAGTTCCAAAGCTCCCAATGGGACAAAGGCAAAAGCTGCGACAGTTTTGGCCCGATTGGGCCTTGGCTTGTCACCCGTGACGAAATCCCCGATCCGCAAAACCTCGATATGTGGCTGGACGTGAACGGTGAGCGCCGGCAGGTCGGTAACAGCGCAACCATGATCTTCAGCGTTGCCGAGATCGTCTCCTATTGCAGCCGCTATATGACGCTCGCGCCAGGAGACGTCATTTGCACAGGCACGCCGCCCGGCGTGTCGATGGGCATGAAACCACGCCCCAAATGGCTGGAAATTGGCGACGAAGTAACACTGTCGATTGCCGGCCTTGGGCGTCAGCATCATGTCGTCACTGCGTACCGGGGTCTTCCGGGATGAAGCGCCAGATATCCTGCCGCCCATCCACCCGGCATTGACGCAGCAACGATATGACCCCGGTCGGTATGACGGCCGCGTGCATCCCGCCACAGTCCGTTACTTTGTAAAGCTGAGCCACAGGCCTGAGGTTTTTTCAGCTTTTTATCGGCGAGGTGACTGATAGACCCGTATTTTGTCCTAGGACGGACGGCTACCAATAAGGGGAGTGTTGGTCGCGAAAGCCCGTTTCTCGACCATCCTGCACCATGCCAACGTCACTGCCGAAATGGCGGCTTAGTTGGGGTTACATCCGGTAATACGGAATGGGAAAAATAATCCTTGTCGACCACCGAGTCCGTGCCATTTCCGGCACGGAGCGGAGGGTGAAACGACCTTAGATCATTCCCACTCGATGGTGCCGGGGGGCTTGGAGGTGATGTCGTATGTAACGCGATTGATGCCGCGCACTTCGTTGACAATACGTCCGGCCACACGGTTCAAAAAGCCCATGTCGAACGGGTAGACATCGGCGGTCATGCCGTCCGTGCTGGTGACGGCGCGCAGGGCGCAGGCCTGATCGTAGGTGCGGCCATCGCCCATAACCCCCACGGTGCGCACGGGCAGCAGTACGGCGAAGGCCTGCCAGATGGCATCGTAAAGCCCGGCGGCGCGGATTTCTTCCAGAAAAACGGTGTCCACCTTGCGCAGCAGGTCGAGCTTTTCGCGCGTGATCGCACCGGGAATACGGATGGACAGACCAGGGCCGGGGAAGGGGTGACGCCCGACAATGTTTTCAGGAATCCCCAGTTCACGCCCGAGGTCGCGCACTTCGTCCTTGAACAGTTCGCGCAGCGGTTCCACCAGCTTCATGTTCATGCGTTCAGGCAGGCCGCCCACATTGTGATGCGACTTGATGGTAACGGACGGGCCACCGGTAAAGCTGACGCTCTCGATGACGTCGGGGTAAAGTGTGCCCTGCGCGAGGAACTGCGCGCCACCGAGCTTTGTCGCTTCTTCTTCGAACACTTCAACAAACAGGCGGCCGATGGTCTTGCGCTTGATCTCGGGATCGGTCACGCCATCGAGGGCCGACAGGAAGATGTCCGACGCATCGCGGTGGACAAGGCGGATATTGAACTGGCCCTGAAATGTGCTGACAACTTCTTCGGCTTCGCCCGCGCGGAGCATACCGTGATCGACGAAAATGCAGGTAAGCTGCTCGCCAATGGCTTCGTGGATCAGCACGGCCGCCACGGAGGAATCCACCCCGCCCGACAGGCCACAGATAACATGGCCCTTACCGACCTGCTCACGAATCCGGGCGATTTCCATTTCACGGAAGCCGGCCATCGTCCATGTGCCGGAGCAGCCCGCCACATTATGCGTGAAGTTACGCAGCAGCGCGGCACCGTGGGGGGTGTGTACAACTTCGGGGTGGAACTGCACGCCATACAGCCTGCGGCCTTCATCCGCGATCACGGCGAAGGGGGCACCTTCGCTGACCGCCACAGTGCGGAAGCCCGGTGGCATGGCGGTTACGCGGTCGCCGTGGCTCATCCACACCTGTTCGCGGCCACCGCGTGCCCATGCCCCCCGGAACAGGGCGCAATCCTCGACGATATCGACAAAAGCGCGCCCGAACTCACGGTGGTCGCCGCTTTCCACTTCGCCGCCGAGCTGCTTGCACAGGGCCTGCTGCCCGTAGCAGATGCCCAGCACAGGCACGGCCATGTCGAATACGATCTCAGGAATGCGCGGGGCATCCGGCCCATTCACGCTGGCGGGGCCGCCGGAGAGAATGATCCCACGCGGGGCGAAGGCCTTGATGCGTGCCGGGTCGGTGGTGAACGGCCAGATTTCGCAATACACTCCGCTCTCGCGCACACGGCGGGCAATCAGCTGTGTCACCTGGCTACCAAAATCCAGAATCAGGATACGGTCCTGATGCAGGGTTTCATCCAGTGTGACAGAGGAAACAGGCGCGGTGGGGGCAGCGGACATGGGCTTGCTTGTCTTTCCAGGCGGCTTGGGTGACGGTTCGGAACCGGGTTACCCTGCTTCATCTACAAGGGTGGTTCCCGCGCATCAACCAGCCATGGCGGGTTTACGGGTTACTTCGCTTCGACAGGGCCGGGTATAAAGCCATGCCATCCGTGCGTCACCCACAAAAAACCACCGGTGGGCCGGACAGGGGCACGGTCATGGCTTGCCCGCAACACCGAAGGGCCGCACAGTCTGGCGCGGATTGCTGTCCCGTTTTCTGGTCTGAAGGGTATTGCCATGCTTCGTTCTCTCCTGCGCACGCCGTTGGTGCGCTCCGTTCCACGGAAAGCCTGTGGCCCCGTGGCGGGCCTTGCGGTCATTCTGGGGGGCTGTGCAGCGGCTGGCGCACCGGCTCTTGCTCCGGTGGCGCACGCAGCCAGCGCGGCAAAAGACCCCTATGGGGACTGGGTTGGCATGTTGGTGCGCGACAAAGGCAGCAACTGCCCGACCAAGGAAGAATCGCTGATGCAGATCATGCCGGGGCATATGCTGTTCTCGCCAGAGACAGGAACGCTGGTCCTGCGTGGTGTGCCTGACAGGAAGAAGCAGCATTATCATGCGCAGCTTGTCTTACCAGGTAACAAGAACCATCCCGTGGTGCTGGTGTTTGAGGCTCATCCCGTGGGCGATACGTTCGAAGGCGTCTACGGCGCAGCGGACTGCCGGGCTCATATCACGTTGAAAAGACCGGGAAAGTAAGGTTTGGCGCGGGTTTTTCAGGGGCGTGTAAAAAAAATTAAAAAAACTGCATTTTCAGGCTTGTCGAGGCGGCCATGCTCAGCTAGAAACCGCCTCACAGCGCACCCGTAGCTCAACTGGATAGAGCACCAGACTACGAATCTGGGGGTTAGGAGTTCGAGTCTCTTCGGGTGCACCACAATTTTTCCTGAAAAAATTGAACGCTTTTGCCAGACATGCAGACTCTGCATCCGTCTGGCAAAAGGCTTTTTGTCGCGCTGGTGTTTGCCGTGTTGCGACTATCAGCAGGGCTAAGGTCAGCACCCTGCACTCCATCTCCTGTCAGTTCTGTCCGCGTGGTTGAGCCCGCATGGGTTCGGTCGGCCCATAACGGCGGCACCGAAGCTGGCAGATGACGCAGCAGCCAGTCTGGAATAGGCGTTCGGGCTCGTATTCGCGGCCTTTTCAGCCGTGTCAGTCCCGCCGTTGCCAGCGTTTTCAGGTCGGTGCTGCCGCGCCAGTGGCGTGCGTCTGCGGTGCCGTCTGTGAAAGGGGAGGTAGCGGCGTGTTGGTGCGGCCTGAATACCGGTCGATGATCTGCCGCGCGGCCGCGGCGGCCTCGCGCGCAGTGTCGGGCGCGGTTTCTTTCCAGTCTCCGTCGAGTGCGTGCGCATGGATGTCATGCAACTGCGTGATCCCGCCTGCTTCCTGTCCGGCGGTGTCATGGAGTGTCCAGAGGATGTCCAGATGTTGGCGGGCCTGCCCGTTGGTGTCGGGGGCGGCGTCGCTTACACGTACGGTGCAGTTCAGGATATAGTCTGCCTGCGCGCGGTGGCGTGTCAGTATATCGTGGCTGTCGGGGAAAGCTGCCCGGAAGGCGGTGGTCAGTGCGTCATTCCCCTTGCCGGGCGCGCCCGTGACACCGCTGAAGAAAACGCGTGCGGGCCGGTGTTTCAGACTGTTGGGGTCTTTTTCCATGGCGGCTGCCTGAATGCCGGTCAGCAGGGTGGCGATGCGCGGTGCTGCATCCTGCGCCGCACCGGACAGGACAGCAGGGCTGACCGGGCCACTGGCGGGCTGCCACAAGGGCTGGGCAATGCCCACACCTTCCTGACTGGCACGTGGGGCGTTGGCCGGACTCATGACGGTATAGACCGGAATGATCTGCCCACCCACCTGCCGCGTCTGGAGCCTGAGCCACCATGCTCCCGCTGTTGCGGGCCGGGCAGTCGCGGGAACGCTCTGCCCCTGTAGCGCCTTGGCCATATCTGTTGCCCAGAGTTGCGCCGTGGCGGGGTCAAGCCCGACCGTGGTCGGGGCGGGAATGTCAAGCCGGGCGGGAGAGGCCGGGCGGGGCGGGGCGTTGGAGGCGCTCACGCAGCCCCCTAGTCCCAGCAGGATTAGCAGCAGTGTAGGCACCGCGCACGGCCTGATGTGCGGCAGGGCAGCTTGGGGCATGTCAGGCCGTCTGTCGCGGGGCGATGGCGGAAATCTGATGGCCGATCGGCCCGCCTCCGGCCAGTGTGCGGCGGCGGTGGCTGAAAAAGCGCTGGGTGTCGGGCAGGGTGTCCATGCCCAGTGTCACGGCCCGCCCGATGCCCGCCCGCTGGAGGCGGAATACGCACCAGCCCGCCAGATCGAACTGGTAGTGGCCAACCCGATGGCCGGGGGTAAAGAAGGTTGCGGCCTGCCTGTCACCCGCCAGAATGGCGCTGTGCATATCCTCGGCTGTTTCGTAGCTTTCCTGTGCGATACACGGCCCTACCACGGCGTGGACGCTGCTGGCTTCGGCTCCCATATGAAGCATTGCGGCCAGAGTGGCCTCTAGCACGCCTGCCAGTGCCCCACGCCAGCCTGCATGGGCCGCGCCCACGATCGCACCATCAGCGGTGCTGAACAGGACGGGCGCGCAGTCGGCTGTAATGACGCTGATGGCGAGTTCAGGCCGGTCTGTGACCAGTGCATCGGCCTGTGCGCCGCTGCCCGGCGGCCATGCGGCCTGAGCGTTGATAACCTCAGCCCCGTGCACCTGCGTGACCCCCAGAAGGTTATCCGGGAGCACGCCAAAATGCCCGGCGACCCGGCGGCGGTTGTCCATCAGGTTTTCAGGCGTATCGCCTGAGCGCATGGAACAGTTCAGGCTGGCGTATGGCCCGGTGGACACACCCCCCTCACGCGTGAAGAAGCCGTGCCGCGCCTGCCCGAGAAGCGGGCTGGTCAGGGGAGAAAGTCGGGGAGTGTCCACGCCGGATGTCATGCGGGTAGTCCTTCTTCAAAACCCGGGGGAACGGGCAGGCCGGGGGAAAGCAGCGCCATAACCCGGAACAGGTGCCCCATTTTTTCCGGCGCGGCCAGTCGTTCTGCCCCGCTCATAAGAGCCTGCGCCTGCTGGGGGACAGCGGCTGCCAGTTGCGCCGTGCGTTCCATAAGCCCCAGCCTGCGCAGGAAAGTCCCTTGGGTAAGAGTGCCATAGACGCTGGCTCCGGCCTGTCGGGCGGCAGCACCAAAGGCCGTGAAATCCACATGGGCGGTCAGGTCGGCCTGACCGGCGGCTTCAAGCGGTGCAGCAGGGCGGGCATGGCGCAGCGCCTGAAGCGAATCCCCTGTCAGGGTTGAGGCGTGCCCGTAGTCAATGAACAGGGCGGCCCCCGGTGCGCGGGCAAGACGCTGGCCCAGCCAGGAGGCGATAGCCAGCGCGGGTTCGCACAGTTCCACAAGCGTATCGGGCTCCAGCGCGCGCGCATCAGGTAACACGGGGGCCGGGCTGGGGACGAGGTGAAAGCGTCCCTCCGCCACATGGCGCTCATGCCAGCCACTGGGCGTATGCACGAACTGGCGGATAGGCAGGGCATCAAGAAACTCGTTGGCCAGCAGGATCAGCGGGCCGTCTGGCAGGGTTTCCAGTCGGTCATGCCAGTGCGGCGGGGCAGGAAGGCTGGCGCGCAGGGCTTTGGCCTGTTCGGAGCGCATGAGGGGCGAGGTTTCGACCAGATGCACGTGCATGGCCTGCGCCATGGGGGGGCATATGCGCGTAATCAGGCGCAGCGCATCGGCCATCAGCGTGCCGCGTCCTGGCCCGGCTTCGGCCAGAATGAACGAGGTCGGGCTCCCCATGCCCTGCCAGACCATGGCAGCCCAGGCTCCCAGCAGTTCTCCAAAGACCTGACTGATTTCCGGCGCGGTAATGAAGTCTGACAGGAGTGGGGTGGTCGCGTAATACCGGGCGTTGGCGCGCGCCATGAAGTGGTCAAGCCGCTCGGCATCAGGGGGAAGCGCGCGCGCGTTCATGGCCCGGCTCTAGCGCTGTGCCGGAGGGGCCGCGTCCGGGCTGGTTTGTGGGTCTGTCACGGGCAGGCCCGCGTAAGGCGGGTGGCGGCGTGCGTAAACCATCAGCCCGATTCCGGCTGCCAGCATGGGAATGCACAGGAGCTGCCCCATGGTAATCCCTCCGGCCAGATAGCCCAGAAACGCATCAGGCTCGCGGAAGAACTCACAGAACGAGCGTGCGCAGGCATATCCCGCAAGAAACAGCCCAGCCAGAAAGCCCGGCCGCTCGCGGATACTGCGCCGGCGCGAGGCCACGAACAGCACCGTGAACAGGAGCAGGCCTTCCGTCAGTGCCTCATAAAGCTGGGAGGGATGACGCGGGATTGGCCCTCCGTCGGGAAAGATCATGGCCCACGGCAGGCTGGCAGGGGCTTCACGTCCCCACAGCTCGCCATTGATGAAATTGGCCACGCGGCCCAGTCCAAGCCCGATGGGTACGGCTACGGTCACCCGGTCCGCGAAGGCCAGAAAGCTTAGGCCATAGCGCCATGTAAACAGCGCCATGGCGGCTACAACCCCGATTGCCCCGCCATGGAAGGACATGCCGCCGTGCCAGACTTCAAGCATGGCCAGTGGGTGGGTGAGATAATACGAAGGCTGGTAGAACAGGATATAGCCCAGCCGCCCGCCAAGCAGTACGCCCAGTGTGACCCATGTCAGGAAGTCATCGGCCTGCTCGGTGGTGGCAGCGCGCGGGGCCAGCAGTACCAGACGGCGCAGCAGCGTGATGCCCAGGACGATGCCCAGAATATAGGACAGGGCGTACCAGCGCACGGCCAATGGCCCAAAATGCACCAGAACGGGATCAAACTGCGGGAACATCAGAACAGGCAACATGCAAGCGATCCGATTGTTGAGTGGGCCTACCATGGCAGGGCCGGAGAAAATGGCAGGCCCGGCAGGCAGGCCCATGAACACGAAACGGTCTGGTGCCAGCCCCGGAGCGCTGGCCCGGCCCTGTCAGGGTCGGAAGTGTCAGAGATAGGGCTGCGGCGTAGCCAGATAGTCCTGTATGTAATGCCGCACGCCCTCTTCCAGCGGGGTAAACGCCTCAGTATAGCCAGCGGCGCGCAGGCGCGTCAGGTCAGCCTGCGTATAGGACTGGTACTGGTTCTTGAGACTGTCTGGCATGTCTACAAAGCTGATGCGTCGTTCCATGCCTGCTGCGTCACAGACTGCGTACGCCATGTCCAGATAGGTGCGCGCCTGACCCGTGCCGCAGTTGAACAGCCCGTTAACGGAGGGCGTATCATACAGCCACATCATGATCTTGACGGTATCCCCCACCCAGATGAAGTCCCGCGCCTGCATCCCGTGGTCCAGATCCGCCTTGTTGGAGCGGAATAACTGCATGGGGTTGCCTGCGCGCAGTTCGTCGTATTTGACCTTCACCACCGAAACCATGCGGCCTTTATGGTACTCGTTTGGGCCGTAAACATTGAAGAACTTCAGCCCCGCCCATTGCGGGGGCGTGGGTTCACCGCGCTCTACAGCGCGCAGCACTTGCTGGTCGAAAACATGCTTGGACCAACCGTAGAGATTGAGCGGCTCAAGCTGGTCGAGCCGCCGCGGGTCGTCGGAAAAGTGCTCGGGCGTATCGACCCCGCCATAGGTCGCGGCGGAGGATGCGTAAAAAAAGCGCACCCGTGCCTGCGTGCACCATCGCCACAACATGCGCGACAGTTCGACATTGGTGCGCCAGACCGCATCACCATCGCGTGCGGTGGTCTCGCTGATGGCACCCATGTGGAAGATGGCTTCCACCCGGCTCTCGGTTTCAAGGAAGGCAGGCAGCTCGTCCGGCGTAATCAGCCGGGTTGGTGGATGATTCGCAATATTGCGCCACTTTCCTTCAGTCCCCAGCCAATCGACGATAACCGTTTCGTGCCCGCGTGCGACCAGGGCCGCCTGCAGGCATGAGCCGATGAACCCGGCCCCACCCGTAATGATGATCATGGGAGCACACTATAAAGGCAGACCATACAGGCTCCAAGACGGCAAATCCGCCCGCCAGCGTGTAGCCAGAGCGAACGAGCTTACCTACTATAGTCGCTGTCGATCCCTGTGGAGATGAATTTTCATGAGCGATGTCATTACAGTCGTGGCCATTGTCAAGGTTAAGCCGGGGTATGAGGCCGAGGTGGCGCAGGCGATAACGGAGTGCGTGGCTCCCTCCCGAGCGGAGGCAACCAACAGCCAGTACATTCCCCATCAGGATCTCGAAAACCCCCAGACTTTCGTGTTCACCGAGAAATGGGCCAGCCCTCAGGCTCTGGCCGAGCATATGGAAACACCGCACTTCAAGGCCATGGCGGCGCGGCTTGAAGGCAAGCTGGCGGCCCCGCTCGAACTGCACACCCTGCGGCCTCTGCCCGGCGTGTAAGGCAGCGGTTCAGAGGCGGGCACGAAAGGGCGGGGCAGGGGGAAACCCTGTATGCCTGTCAGGCGCCTCGTCCCTGCCCGCCGTTTTTTCAGGCTGCTACGTTTTCCAGGATGGGGTGCCTGCCCAGGAGGCGGCACAGTGCGGCGCTGGGGGCACTTTTGTTCAGCGTATAGAAATGAAACTGTGTAACCCCTTCCGCCCGTAGCTGGCGGCACAGTTCGCCCGCCACGGCGGTCGTGACCAGCGCGCGGGTTTCCGGCTGGGCATCCAGCCCATCGAACATACGGCGCATCCAGAGAGGGATATGCGTGCCGCACTGGGCCGCGAAGGTGTAGGCCTGTTCGATATTGGCTATGGGCAGGATGCCGGGCACGATTTCTGCCGTAATACCGGCCGCCGCCGCCCTGTCGCGGAAGCGCAGGAATGTGCCCGCTTCAAAAAAGAACTGCGTGATGGCGCGTGTGGCCCCCGCATCCAGCTTGGCTTTCAGGTTGTCCAGATCGGCCTGCGCGCTGGTCGCTTCAGGATGGTTCTCCGGGTAGGCCGCGACTGAAATCTCGAAGGGAGCGATCTCGCGCAGGCCGCGCACAAGCCCAGCAGCATTGTCATACCCGCCCGGCGTGGGCGTAAAGCGCCCACCGGGTGCCTGTCCGGCCTGCCCCGGTGGGTCGCCGCGCAGGGCCACGATATGTCGCACGCCCTGCGCCCAGTACGCGCGGGCAACATCGTCCACCTGCGCGCGGGTGGCATTGACGCAGGTCAGGTGGCCCGCCACGGGTACGCCGGCTTCACGCGCGAGAACGGCTGTGGCGGCCAGTGTGCGTTCACGTGTTGACCCACCCGCTCCATAGGTGACGGATACGAAGCGCGGTTTCAGCGGGGCGAGGTCCTGCGCGGTCTGATGCAGGGCCGCGGCCATTTTATCGGTTTTTGGCGGAAAGAACTCAAAGGAAACCGCCACATCGCCTTCCGGCCCACGGGTGGACAGGTCAGGGCCGAGGGGGCCAAGGTTAAGCAGTTCGGCGGAAAGTCCGGCACCCGGCAGGAACGGCATGGTGGTTCTGGCTCCGTTGGTGGAAGTCGTTTTTGGCATGGGTTGCATGTATCGGGGGCGCGGTGCGATCAGGGGTGGCGGCCCATCCAGAGCCGGACAGTCAGTGGCCCTTCCAGTCGGACAGTCTGCGCACAGGCCAGGCCAGCATCATGGAACCAGCCCCTGATCTGGGTATCGCTGAAACCAGGATGCACATGGGCGTGGGCATCACGCAGGGTTTCGCGCGCGTGGGGCGCAAAATCCACAATCAGCAGGCGGCCACCGGGACACAGGATGCGCGCCGCCTCAGCGATGGCGGCGGCGGGGTGCTGTACCGCATGTAAGACCTGATGCATGATGGCCAGATCCGCAGTGCCTGCGGGCAGCGGCAGGGCGTACAGGTCCCCCTGACGCAGGGTCGCGCGCTCCAGTCCAGCCGAAGTCAGTTTTGCCCGCGCGACGCGGAGCATGGCGGGGCTGCGGTCAAATCCGGCCATGGTTTCGGCCTGTGGGGCCAGCAGTTCGAGCATACGGCCCGTGCCGGTGCCGATATCGACCAGATGTGTGATGCTCTGCGGGCCGATCAGGCGGCGGATCGCGTTTTCCACATCCTGCTCCGCCACGTGGAGCGAACGGATTGCGTCCCACTGGGCGGCATGGGCCTCGAAATATTCTTCCGCCTCGGCTGTGCGGGCGGCGCGTACGCTGCCAAGCCGGTGTGCATCGGCCGCTAGTTCAGGGTCGGCTGGCCATTGCTCTATCATGGCGTAGAGAGGGGCGGTTTTCTCAGGATTGGCCAGTGCGAGAAAAACCCAGTTGCCTTCCTTGCGCCGTGTGACCAACCCGGCCTGCACCAGAATTTTGACATGGCGGGATACGCCGGGCTGGCTTTGGCCGAGCACCTGCGCCAGCTCCCCTACGGAGAGTTCCATATCCCTCAGCAGGGCCAGAATACGCAGGCGGGTCTGGTCAGCCAGTGCCTGAAAGATCGCAAGAAGTGACGGCATGGCCAATTCTATATAACGATATCTTTATATACGCAATGACAACACAATCGTTTTGTGGGCGCGGCATTCATGCCCTCGCTTGCTGCCGCAAGCGGGGAGTAAGAGGGGGGGGAATGTGTTGAGAGTTCAGGGCGTGCGGAGGAATACCGCATCCCGGCCCGCGCACAGGCGTGAGAGCAGGCTGGATGCGGCAAAGGCGGTGCATCCCAGTGCGGCAATCCAGAAGATGGCGGGCCATCCTGTCTGCCAGGACAGGGCTAGTCCGGCCCAGGCTTCAGCCAGCGCCAGCACAGCGGCGGCGGCCATGCCCGTCATGGGGCCGAAACCCAGCCGCAGGCTTGCCGCCGCCGGAGCGATCATGAGGGTGAAGACGAGCAGCACCCCGGTAATCTGCGCGCATTCGGCCGTGGCCAGCGCGACAAGCGAAAGAAACAGGACATCCAGCAGGCGCAGCGAGACGCCGCGGGCTTCCGCCACATCGGGTTGCAGCGAGGCGAACAGCAGCGGGCGCGCCAGCACGACCAGACCGGACAGGCAGAGTAGACTCAGCCCGGTCAGCCCCCAGAGGGTGGCGGGGCTGATGCCCAGAATATCGCCAAACAGGAGCGATGTGGCGGCCCCGGCGGAGCGGGTCAGGAAATGCAGGCACAGAGCCCCGACGCCCAATGCCAGAGACAGCACAAGCCCGATGACGACATCGCGCCCCAGTGCGCGTTGTCCGGCAAGGCCCATGGCCACGCCGCCCAGCACAGCACCGCCCCCAAATCCCGCCAGAGCGGGCAGGCCTGCCAGCAGGGCCGCGGCGGCGCCGGCAAATCCGACATGAGCCAGTGCATGGCTGGCGAAGCTCTGGCCGCGCAGCACCAGAAACCACCCCACCGGCCCGCAGACGAGTGAAACCAGAAAAGCAGCCATGAAGGCCGTGCGCATGAATTCGTAGGCGAGCATCAGTCGGCGTGTCCCGTGCAGTCGCAGGCGTGCAGCGTGTCACCACCGCCTTCCGCTACGACAAACAGGCGCCCCTGTGCACGCACCACCTCAACCGGCGCGCCGTACAGCGCGCTCAGGGCCGGTGTGGTCATGACTTCGTCCACCGAGCCCAGCAGGGCTTTGCCATGGGCGAGATACAGCACGCTGTCCATGAAACCTTCCAGCGGGTTGATGTCGTGAGTGGAAATCAGCACCGTCAGGCCGCGCTGGCGGGCCAGATCATGGATGCGGCGGGCTGTCTGGCGCATACGGGCGGGATCGAGGCTGGCGAGTGGCTCATCAAGTAGCAGCAGGCGAGGGGAATCCAGCAGTGACTGCGCCAGCAGCAGGCGCTGGCGCTCCCCGCCGGAAAGACTGGCCACCGGACGGGTGGCCAGTCCCTGCGCATCCACCGCCGCCAGAGCGGCGTTAACCTGCGCGCGGGCCTGCGGCGTGTGCCAGGGCAGGCCCCAGCGCTGGCCGCGCAGGGCCGAGGCAACCATGTGCCAGCCGCTGATCTGCCCAGCCACCATCTGCCGTGACTGCGGCATGTAGCCGATGGCGGATTGTCCCGGTCGGGTGGGATGGCCAGCGACACGCACGCCGCCATGAGAGGGGGCATCCAGCCCGAGGATGGCGCGGAACAGCGTTGTTTTTCCAGCGCCGTTGCCTCCCAGCACGGCAACAAAATGGCCCGTAGGAATGCTGAAGCTGACGGAATCCAGTATTCGCCGTCCATCCCGGACGATACTCAGGTCGCAGGCTTCAAGAATAGATGGAGGGGCGTTGGCCTGCCACGTCATGGCTGGTGTTCCAGCAGATGCTCTGTCTGCCGGGCAATGAAACTAACCCAGTCCTGCCAGTGGGGAGGTCGGGTTGTGCCGGGCAGCGTTGGTGGCAGGGCTTCCGTCAGGGGAAGGGAGGGCGTGCCTGAACTGTCGGCCAGTTCCAGCAGCGGCACGACGGCTGGTTCTATCATCTGCTGGTTGTAGGCCAGCAGATGCAGCTTGTGTGTGGTCAGGTCGTTTTCAAACTGGGCAATGTCGGCGGGGGCGGGTTCCACACCGTTCATGATAGCGGTCTGGAAATCCTTTTCCTTCATGTCCAGCCCCATCTGTTCGGCTAGCGGGTCGAATAGGGGCTCGGTTGCGGCCACAGCGCGTCCCGCCACGTGGGTGCGCATCGAGGCCAGGAGCGCGTTAACGTGCGCTATGGCGTCCAGCAGCGTGTGGGCACGCTGGGCATAGGCGCTGGCATGGGCGGGGTCGGCCTGTGCGCAGGCTGCCTGCATTCGTGTGACAAAATCGGCCACCGCGCGTGTGTTGAACCACAGATGCGGGTTATCGCCCATGTGCCAGCCGGGCCACGAATCAGCACGGATGATTCGCTCCGCTGGCAGGCCGGCGGCGTCGGTCAGCTTGCTGGCCCAGGTGTCGTATCCTGCGCCGTTCACGACGACCAGTGTGGCGTCAGCCAGATGGCGGGCATCGTCCGGGCTGGGGGCGTAGAGATGCGGGTCCACCACGGGAGAAGCCAGCAGGGAGGTAACTGCCATGTCCGGCTCGGCAATCTGGGCGGCCAGATCACCCCACGTGTTTTCCACCGCCACCACCTTCAGGGCGCTGCGGGCGGCTACATTGCTGGCGGTCAGGATCGGAGCCAGCAGAAGCAGCCACAGCAGGCCGGTACGGAATGGATGGGTCTGGCGGCAGTACGCACGGGGCCTGAGAGGGCGCGGGTCTGGGTATTTGCCCGGCTGGCGTGTCATGTGGGCATGTCTTGTGCTGGTTCCCTGCATAGAATGTAATAATATTACATTCATTTCGTCCTTTCGTCACCTCCCTCTCGTGTGTTCATGTCTGGTCTTCCATTGGAAGCTCGGTTAGGCTACCAAGGAATGAGAACGGAAGATGAACATGTCCCGCACCCTGCACCCTGCCCGCTCGCGTAATCAGCCACCGGCTGCCACCGAAGGCGCGCCCGTCTCTACCGGGAGCGAGTCTGTGGGGCAGGCGAGTGATCCGTACGGTTTTTCCGAGCACACGCGCGGCCTGTTGGAGTGTGCGGCGACATTGTGCGCCCGGCAGGGGGGGCGGATGACGCCGCAGCGGCGCGATGTGCTGGGTCTTATCCTGCAGGCTGAGGCCCCCGTGGGAGCGTATGACCTGCTGGAGCAGCTTCGCGTTTCCGATCGCAGGCCAGCTCCTCCCACGGTCTACCGGGCGCTGGATTTTCTGCTTGAGCACGGCCTGATCCACCGCATCGAGCGGCTGTCCGCCTTTGTGCCCTGCACCCACCTCTCGCATGAGGAAGACGCCAACGCCCCTTGTGCGCCTGTGCCTCAGCCTGCGCCGGCTGGCCATGCGGTTTCAGCCTGTGGGCATGAACACGCGGCTTATGGGGTGCACGCGGCTCAGTTTCTGATCTGCCGTGCCTGTGGCGGAGTAACGGAAATTGCCGATACTCCCCGTATTCTGGACATGCTCCGGACTGTGTGCCGGGAGAAGGCGTTTACCATGCAGAGTGCTTCGGTCGAGGTGGAAGGGCTGTGCGCGGCCTGTGCCGCGCGGCAGGCAGTGGATGGCGCGCGGAAGGCCGGAACGGAACAATGAATGGCCAGAAAACCGGGTTTCATTCCTGAACAGACAGGTTTTGCCGGTTTCGACCGCGTGGGGCTGTCGCGAGGCGCGGGCCGCGTGCGCGCAACCCCGGCGGGGAGCGGGCCTGCGGAGGCCATGGCGGGGTCTGGGCGAAAATGTGCTGGCCCAGCCGGAGCGAGGGGGGCTCTGGCAGCCGTATGTCAGGCGGATTTGTTTTCCCTTCCCTTGCCCCCGTTGCCGCGCACTGTGTTTCTGCCTGAGGAAGTGCGCCTGAGTGCGGTGGCTGTAGCGTCGCTGGGTGGGCACGCTGGCGAGGATGGCTTTCTGTATCTGGTGGTGACGCAAGGCCGGGCGGCGCGGCTGCTGGAACACGGCTTGCCGTTGAGCCGTCGCGCTCCATTGCTGCTGACCGAACGGGGTGGCGTGGTGCCGTGGCTCGCCTGGCTGAATGACACCCGATCCGAGGAACCGGACACCGAGGCCGGGGCAGTGCTGCGCTTGCGCCGGGCCATGGTGGCGGAGGCGCTGGAGCCTGATCCGGATCATACGGCGGCGTTTTCAGCCCCTTGCTACTGGCTGAGCGGCGCCTGAGGGTTCTTGCTGGATTGGTGCGTGGTTCTATGCTGCCGTCCATCAAGAGTCCCTGACAGTCGATGGAGCCATGCCTGTGAACCAGAATATGCCCTTTCCAGCTTCCCCGGCGGATGCACATGCGGGAGATGTCCTGCTGGCGGACGTAACACGCGGCGGCCGGGTGGAATCTCGCCATTACGGGGCTGCGGCGGTGGTGGATGCCATGGGGCGAACGGTTTTTGCGGCGGGAGATGTCGCAACCGCGATTTTCCCGCGCTCCACCGTCAAGGCGTTGCAGGCCCTGCCTTTGCTGACGGAGGGGGCGGCTGAGCGTTTTGCCCTGCCGGATACGGCTCTGGCACTGGCTTGTGCCTCGCATCAGGGGGAGCCTGAGCATGTGGCCGTGGCTACCGATATGCTGGCCCGCGCGGGCTATGATGACGGTGCCCTGGAATGTGGAGTTCACTGGCCACTCGATAGCGTGGCGGCCCGTGCGCTGGCGGCTGGCGGTCTGCCGGCCCGTGCCCTGCATAACTGCTGCTCGGGCAAACATGCTGGTTTTGTCTGCCTGTCCTGCGCCGGAGGGCATGACCCGGCGGGTTATGTGGGCGCGGAACATCCGGTCATGCAGAGTGTATCGCGTGTGCTGGCCGCTGTAACAGGCATTGCCCACACACGGGAGAATCAGGGCACGGATGGGTGTGCCATTCCCACATGGGCCGTGCCGCTGGACTCATTGGCGCTGGCGTTCGCGCGTTTCGCTACAGGGCAAGGATTGGGAGAGGCCCGTGCGGCGGCTGCGGCGCGGCTGCGCGCGGCTATTGCGGCCAATCCTTTCATGATTGCAGGAACCGGCCAGTTCGATACCCGGGTCATGGAGGCACTGGCTCCGCGCGTGCTCACCAAAATGGGGGCGGAAGGAGTGATGGTTGTGGCCTTGCCAGCGCAGGGGCTGGGGATTGCCGTCAAATGTCGCGATGGTGGCGTTCGGGCGGCAGAAGCTGCGGCTGCTGCCCTGATTGCCCGCTTCGGGAAAGAGGACAGCCCGGTGCTACGTCATTACATGCGCCGGACATTGTTTAACTGGAATGGTCAGCCGGTGGGTGAATTGCGTGCATCGTCTGATCTGGCGGGCGGATGTCTACCTGAAAGCTCAAGTTGAAATCAGGAAGAATTCAGTCTGACGAGGACGCTGACGCCGGCGGCAGAGAAAAGCTCTCTGCCGCCGGTGCGTTTTTGATAGGTCAGCCTTTATTCGAACGGGGACGCTTGGCCGCGGTTGCTTTGCGCTTGCCACGGGCGGGCGCTGCCTGCTCAGCGGCTTCGGCGGCCAGACGCTCATAACGCTTGCGGCGGCGGCGATCCTGAACGAGACGCAGTTTTTCCACGGCGGAAATGGCCTTGCTGGCCGCAACGGTTTCCGGTGCGCGGCGCGTGCTGGTGGTTGCCTTCGGTGCGGGCTTCGTAGCTTTTGCGCTGGCGCGTGTGGCCTTGGGCGCGGGGGCGGCAACGGTCTTTGCCGGAGCTTTGGTGACTGCCTTGCGTGCGGTCTTGGCCGGAACAGCGACGGGCTGGGGGGCGGCTTTCTGCACTGGAGCGGTGCGGGCGGCAGTTTTTGCCCGGCCCTTGGTTTCGGTTTTGGCAGCAGGTTTTGCCGGAGCTTTGGCGGCAGTCTTACGCTCGGCTTTCGGGGCTGCCTTGGGGGCAGCGGTGGCCTTGGCAGGGCGTGAAGCTGGCGCGGCCTTCACGGCTTTTACCGTGCGGCTCTTGCGGGTGGCGACGGGCTCGGCCGGGGTGGCGGGGGCCGCAATGCTGTCGGTTGCGATCACCTTTGCCCGCGGCGTGCGTTTTTTGGGAGCAGGGGCCGGTGTGGCTTCGGGAGCGGCGGCGGTTGTCTTGCGGCGTTTGCGGGTTTCACTCATTGTTAATCTTCCTTGTCGGCATGTTTTTGAATATTCAAGAACATGTCATGGTTTTTCTTATAAATAAAAAATTAGAACCCTTACCCGCGAGGACGCGCCGCGGCAGATGTTTGGGCTGTTCCGGCTCTACATAACAAAAACCACAGGAAATGCAAAAAAATACTGTACAGAGGGCATGAATAAATGCCAGCTCAGAGTATGGTCATGCTGTTGTCTGTTCACTGACTGTTCCCGTTAGTGGTGGAGTGTTGCCCGTAATGGGTTGTGGCTTTATGATCGGGGCTTCCGTTTTCTTCATGTTTTGCCTTCGGGGCTTGAGAGTAATTCCATGAAAATCAATGGCACCCCTTACCGCAGTGTCTGGGTCGATGAAAAAGACGGCTGGAGCATTCACATTTTCGACCAGACCCGGCTGCCGTTCGCGCTGGATATTCTCACGCTGGTTACGCCAGAAGAGGTAGCTCATGCCATTTGCACAATGCAGGTGCGCGGTGCGCCTTTGATCGGGGCTGTGGCGGCGTACGGCCTGGCGTTGGCCCTGCGCTCCAGCGCCAATGACACGACGCTGGAGCAGACGGCGGCTATGCTGGCGGCGACGCGTCCCACGGCGATAAACCTGCGCTGGGCGATTGAAAGAATGCTGACCCGTCTGCGCCCGCTGGCTCCTGCCGAGCGCGCTGCCGCGGCCTACGCCGAGGCCGGACTGATCTGTGATGAAGATGCCGCCCAGAATGAAGCCATCGGCCGTCATGGGCTTGAACTGCTGCGCGCGCTGGCGGCAGGGGGCAGGCGCGTTAATATCCTTACGCACTGCAATGCAGGCTGGATTGCCACTGTGGACTGGGGTACGGCGCTTGCCCCGATTTATATGGCGCATGACGAAGGGCTGGATGTCCATGTCTGGGTTGATGAAACCCGCCCGCGTAATCAGGGTGCGGCGCTGACGGCGTGGGAACTGGGGAGCCACGGCGTGCCGCATACCGTTATCGCGGATAACGCGGGCGGCCATCTGATGCAGCACGGGCAGGTGGATATTGTCATTGTCGGCACGGACCGTGTGACCCGTTCGGGCGATGTGGCCAACAAGATCGGCACCTATCTCAAAGCGCTGGCCGCGCGTGATAATGATGTGCCTTTCTGGGTGGCGCTGCCTTCCACCACCATAGACTGGACGGTGTCTGACGGAATCAGGGAAATTCCGATTGAGGAGCGCGCCGCGTCGGAGGTGACTCATGTCGGCGGGCGGGATGATGCCGGCAATATCGTCCGCGTGCAGATCACCCCGGATGGTAGCAGGGCGGCCAACCCGGCCTTTGATGTCACGCCCGCGCGGCTGGTGACGGGGTTGATTACAGAAAAGGGCTGCTGCCCCGCAACGCAGGCTGGCCTACTTTCGCTTTTTCCTGAATTCGGCCAGAAGGAGCAGGGTATTTGAACGACAGCCGAACCCGGAACGACCCGGCGTCCAGCCGTTTTGATACGCCTTCCACCCGGTTTTTGGACGCGCATGGCATTTCTTATGTCATGCACGATTACGAGTATGTTTCAGAACCGGGCAAGGTCGGGCTCCATGCGGCCGCTGGTATCGGTATGGATCAGGGGCATGTGTTCAAGACCCTGCTGGCGGAGATTGATAAAAAACAGGTCGTCTTTGCGGCTATCCCTGTTCACCATCGGGTAGACCTGAACCGGCTGGCCGCCGTGTTTGGCGGTACGAAGGCTCGGATGCTGCCGCCGGACCGGGCCGAAGCCCTGACCGGCTTTCAGGTCGGCGGGATCAGCCCTTTCGGCGGGCGCGCCAGCCTGCCGGTCGTATTTGATGCCAGCCTGACCGGTCTGGACAGGCTGTACATCAACGGTGGTGGACGTGGGCTGGTGGTGGAGCTTTCTCCAGAGGACGCAGTGCGTTGTGTGCAGGGTGTTCTTGCGGAAATCAGCATACCGCCGGGCTGAGCGTCGGTGTTCAATGGACATGCCGAGGCAGATGTTTCATGGTAGCGTGAAGGGATGGGAAGGCGCGTGTTTTCCTGTCGCTTCTGCTCTATAGGGCGGGCCGTGCCGAGCAAACCCTCCCAAGGCTACTGAATCTGGTAGGAAAAACGATGTCGCGTGCGCCTTACGCCGTTCTTCTGGCTCCTCTGTGCTTCGTCGCCTGTGCAACCACTCCTTCAGCCCCGGTTGGGCATGGGCATGTGTACACGCACGGACACTGGCCAGGTGCTGCCTCTTCAAACTACGGCGGTCATGTGCCTGATTTTGCTACCCGGAATTATGAGCCTTTCAATCGACAGGATGTTGTAGCCATTGCCATGCGCGAATGGCGTCTGTTCGGGAGTCCGGTGAATGACGACGACCCGCTGGATCGGCCCGAGCCCGAGACTGCCGCCGTCAAGCCCGAGCGCGCGCCCGGCCTGTGGCAGCGTGTGGGGGAATACTGGTGGACCGGCATGGGGCCGGACATGAAAGAGACCTACTGGACCGGAAAGCATGATGGACGCGGCGACCTGTTCAATTTCGAGCAGGATGGCAGCTACGCGTGGTCGGCGGCGTTCATTTCTTATGTCATGCGCGTGGCGGGAGCGAATGACCGCTTTCCGTATTCGCCCAATCACGCCACCTATATTAATGCCGCCGCTGCCGGGCAGTCGCCTATTCTGCGTGCGCGTGACCCGGCCCTGTATGCTCCTCGGCCCGGAGATCTGGTGTGTGTAGCGCGTGGCGCCAGCCGGGCGACGGTACGGTTTTCCAGCCTGCCGACCGCTTACGGGTTTCCTGCACACTGCGGCTATGTCGTGGCGACAGGGCTGCACGGGCAGCCATTTGGCCAGCAGATCAGCATTGTCGGCGGCAATATAGATGACGCCGTAGCCCTGACCCACGTGCCCGTGGACAGTAACGGGCTGCTGGCTTCCCCTTCGGGCAGTTACGACCCGCGCTATCCTTGGTGCGCGGTGCTGGAGGTGGTATACGACGCCGAGCAGGAACCCGACGCAGGCCAGTAATCCGGGTGCCGTTTGGCCCGCACGAAAAGACAGTATTTTCAAGGCAGAGCAGATGACCAACCGCGCCGTTTCTCCCTCCCATCCCGGCTGGAAAACCCTTTCCGCCGATATGCCTGCCGCCGTGGGGGGGACGCCGCTGGTGCTCCTGCGCCGCGCGTCAGAGGCGACGGGCTGTGAAATATACGGTAAGGCCGAGTTCATGAATCCGGGTGGTTCGGTTAAAGACCGCGCCGCGCTGGCCATTATCGAAGATGCGGAAAAGCGTGGTATTCTCAAGCCGGGCGGCACGCTGGTGGAAGGTACGGCCGGGAATACCGGCATCGGATTGACTCTGGTGGCCAATGCGCGGGGCTATCGCTGCGTGATTGTCATGCCTGAGACGCAGAGCCGCGAGAAAATTGGCTTTCTGCGTATGATCGGGGCTGATCTGCGGCTGGTTCCCGCCAAGCCGTATCGCGATCCGGGCAATTACGTGCATGTTTCGCGTAGGTTGGCGGAGGAAAATGGCTGGGTCTGGGCCAATCAGTTCGATAATCTGGCTAATCGTGAGGGGCATCGCGCCACCACCGCGCAGGAAATCTGGCAGCAGATGGAGGGGCGGATTGACGCCTTTACCTGTGCGTGCGGTACGGGTGGCACGCTGGCGGGTACGGCGCTGGGCCTGCATGATGCGGCGGCGCGCGATGGGGTTAAGGCCCCGCGTATCGTGCTGGCGGACCCAGAAGGTTCAGGCCTCTACGGCTGGGTCAAGAACGGTGATCTGTCGGTGGAGGGCTCTTCCATTACCGAAGGCATCGGCCAGTCACGTGTGACAGGCAACCTTGAAGGCGCACCCATTGACGATGCGGAGCGTATTCCCGACCCCGAGGCGCTGGACGTGATTTACGGCCTTTTGGGTGAGGAAGGGCTTTCGGTCGGGGGGTCTTCGGGCATCAATGTTGCCGCGGCCATCCGTACGGCGCGCAGGCTTGGGCCGGGGCACCGGATTGTTACTATTCTGGCTGATGGCGGGGCACGGTACGAGTCCAAGCTGTTTAATCCGGCTTTCCTGCAGGAGAAAAACCTGCCGGTTGCCCCTTGGCTGCTGGCGGGTGCCGAAGGCTGAGCGGCGCGCTGGAGCTGGAATAAACGGCGGAAAAGGGGCCTGATGGCCCCTTTTATGGGCGGTGTTCCTGAAGAGGCTGCCGTTCAGGGCAGAATGCTTTTGAGAGTGTGGTAGGCGCGTCTGAAATAGGCCAGACCGTCGGCCTCGTCGTTGGAACGTAGGGCCTGTACAGTGCCGAACAGCACACTATGGGTACCGACTTCCACAATCTGGCTGATAAGACAGTCAAAGGTAGCAACGGCTTCCTTCAGGGCGGGCGCACCTGTGGACAGTGTATCCCAGTGGCCGAGGGCGAAGCGTTCTTCCATGCTGTTGGCGCTGGCGAAATGGCCGGAAAGCTCTTCCTGACTGGCGGACAGTACGTTTACGCACAGGGGTGCGCCAACATGGAAGAACTCGCGTACCCGGCTGGCGCGGTTCAGGCAGACCAGCAGGGTGGGCGGGGTGTCCGTAACGGAACAGACGGCCGAGGCAGTAAAGCCCACGGGGTTTTCCAGAGTGCCGGTCGTGATCACGTTCACAGCGGCGCCAAGCCTGGCCATGGCGTCACGATAGGCGCTGGTCTGTGGAGCCGACATCTGCTCTCCTCATTACATTAGGTTATATGCCCATTATCCGTGTTGTTTGTGCATGAAATAAGGAGGAAAGCAATGACGGAAGCTGTTCTTTCGGAGGTGGAAGGCCTGACGGTCTCGCGCGCCGGCCACATGGGACGGCTGGTGCTGGACCGCCCCAGGAAACTCAACGCGCTGGATGCGGGGCTGGCGCAGGGCATCAGTCAGGCGCTGGATGCCTGGCGGGACGATGACAGTGTGCAGGTGGTGCTGATTGAAAGCAGCAGTGCCCGGGCATTCTGCGCGGGGGGAGACCTGAGGGCTATCCGTGAGGCCCTGCTGGCCGAAGGCCCGCAGCGGGCTTTCACGCTGATGGATCGGGCGTATGACACCATGCGGCAACTGGCGGCGTATCCCAAGCCTGTTGTGTCCTTTCTCGACGGTATTACCATGGGCGGCGGCGTGGGACTGGGGTGCCATGTGTCGTGGCGCGTGGTGACGGAACGCTCTGTTCTGGCCATGCCAGAAACCGGCATCGGGCTTGTGCCAGATGCGGGTGGGTCGTGGCTGCTTTCGCGCGCGCAGGGGCTTGCCGGGTTGCGCCTGGCTCTGACAGGTGGCCGTATGGATGCGCGGCAGGCCGTGGCCATGGGGTTTGCGGATATCCATGCGCCCTCGGAAGAGCTGGATAATCTGCGGGCAGCTCTGGCCCATACCCTGCCTGAGCAGGTTTTTGCGTCCATGCAGGCTGAGGGCACGGCTGGAGCGGGTGTGGCGCTCCCGCCTGAACTGGAGCAGTGCTACACGGCCGCGACGGTGGCAGAGGTCATTGAACGGTTAAAGGCATGCGACCTGCCGGAAGCCCGACAGGATCTGGAAGACATGGCGCGCGCAAGCCCGTTCTCGCTGGAGGCCGCCTGGCATGGCTGGCATCGTGCCCGTGAGATGGATACGCTTGATGCGGCCTTTGAGGTGGAACGCCGGCTTGTGCAGCTTGTACTGGAGCGTCCGGACATTGCCGAGGGTATTCGTGCCCGCCTTGTTGACCGGGACAACGCGCCGGTCTGGCAGCCTGCCCGGCTGGAGGATATTCCAGCCCCTGCGTTGCAGGGTGTGCGTGCGCTGTAAGGTAAAGAAAAGAAAGGAGCCGAGCGCGCATGAACTGCGGCGTTTCGGCCTCCCCCGGCGGAAAAACCGGCCGGGGGAGCACAAGCCACGGGAGAGATCAGGAGGGCCGTAGCTTGATGGAGTAGACCGTTCGCCGGTCTGATCAGGCAGCGGCGGTCGTATAGGTCAGCGGGGCCGGGGCAGGGCGGCCAACCGGCAGAACATCATAGCCGAACTGGGCTTCAAGCACTTCGGCGGCGGCCAGATAGACGGCGGAGAAACCGCAGAACAGGCCTTCATACCCGGCGATGATGCCCAGTCCGGGCAGCTCAAGCAGCTCTGCAAAACCCAGCAGGGCGAACAGAATGACGAGCGAGCCAAAAATGACCTGATGCGCGCGGGTAGCCCGGAGCGTGCCCACAAACATGAACAGCGAGAACAACCCCCAGAGCAGCAGGTAGCTGCCGACCATGGCCGGTGTGCTGGCCGGGACGATGCCGGTATGCGGCAGGGCGATGAGCGCGACGAGTGAAATCCAGAAAGCGCCGTAGGAGACAAAGGCCGTCAGCCCGAAGGTGTTGCCCGAGGGGTATTCAAGCAGGCCGGCCAGAATCTGGGCGGCGCCCCCGACGACAAGGCCCATGGCCAGAATGGCCGAGCCCATGGGCAGAAGGCCGGAATTATGCAGATTGAGAAGGATCGTGGTCAGGCCGAACCCGATAAGCCCGAGCGGGGCAGGATTGGCTTTTTTGGGAGCGGAGTCACCTGAATGCGCCATGATATGTCTTCTTGATAATTGTTTCTATGACATATCTATAAAAGCGTGAGGGCGTTCCAGTTCTTTAAAAACGGCTTTAAGCCGATAAAATTAAATTCATTGGCCCGCCTATATTCTTTTGGAACCTTTCTCGATTTGTATAGTCCTCTGTAAAAGTTCAGGAAACGACCACATCGTTTCGAACGTGCATTCGTTAGCGGGGCATTACGGTTACCGGAATGGCGGGCTGGGCAGAGGTGGGGTCCGCCACGGCGTGGATGGGGCCGTGACGATGGAAGAAGCCCGGCACGGCCATAATGATGCTGGCTGCCTGTTCTAGACAGGATACGACACGGTCGCGGTTGATGATCAGCCCTTTTTCTTCCGTGGTCATGGCCTTGATCTGGGTGGCCGCCTGTCGGAGCGCCTGTGCGGTGGCTGCAGGGTTTCTGTGTAGGCCGGAAAAAGCCTGCATGGCGCTTTTCAGCGCCGTGCGGGCCTGCGGGTCCAGTCCCGCATGGGCTACGGTCCAGCGTAGCCTCACGATCAGCCGCCCGAGCGAGAGCACGGTAAAGGCAGCATCCGTGTAGCCCTGACGGTCCAATCCCGTGGGAACGAAGGAAAGCCGCATCATGAGGCGCGAGATTTTCTGAAGCTGCATCCCCTCCCACGCAACCCATTGCGTGCCGCCACGTGTGGGCGCATTGGCCAGATGCTGAACCGCGCGGACAAGCGACGACACAAGGCGGGCCGCATCCAGCCGGTGGTCTGAGGGCAGGATAACCCGGAACACCACGGCCAGCAGGGCGCAGGCCGCGCACATGGTCGTCCAGTTATTGGTCAGGCTCAGATCGTCATACACAATGGGGTTGTTGACGGAGAGCATCATCGTAAAGAACACGGCGTAACCAAAGGCCGCGAGACTATAGCGCGGATGGAACTGGAGCCATACGCCGGGCAGCAGGAACAGGCACAGTACCAACCACAACAACGGGTAGCCATCTATCCGGGGCAGGGCTAGCGTGTGGCACAGAAACCCCATGGGGATGGCAAGCGCGGTGCCGGCGGCCATCATCGGGCTGGCCTTGGCGGCGGACGGCGCCGTGGACAACAGGCTGGAGGCCGCGACAAGATAGACAAGCAGCAGGGGGCCGGTGTTCCAGTGGAAAACGTACCACAACAGCCCGGCCAGCATGGCAATAACTGTGGCGCGTGCGCCGTTGCGCAGGGCGGTAAACCAGTCGAGATAGGGCAGGATGTCCGCCTTGTATCGGATGGGCGCACGGCTTGTCAGGTTATGCAGGGCCAGATCCATCTGCACCAGCGTATCGCGCGTGTTGTCGAGCGCGGCCAGCACGGCGGGAGACTGGGGCTCATGGGCCAGCCGTTCAAGCGCGTGTAGCGCTTCACGCAGGCAGGCGGCGAGCGCGGCGGGATCTTCAAGCCATGTCGGGCTTTCGGTCAGTTCCAGTAGCCGGGCCAGGGTGTCGGCCATCTGGGCGTGAATGGCGTGGGTTTCCTGTCCGGCTTCTTCCAGACTGAGCCAGTAAGGATGGTAACTGACAATCAGCCCGGTCAGGCGGCTGAGTGCCAGGCGCAGGTTGTGTACGCGCGCGAACATGTCCGGGTCGTCGGTGGCGGCGTATTCTACGGCAGGGGCCAGCCCGGCCATGTGGGCCAGCAGCTTGCCGCGGCTGTCATAAATGGGCTGCGGCAGGGTGCGGAAGCTCATTATGCTGGCCGTGCGTTCGGCGTTTTCAAGCTGGCTCAGCGCGTCGTCGGGGACAGAGGCCGTGCGGCTGCTTTCGGCGGAGTGGAACAGCCAGGCGTGGCGTACTGTATCGCGAAAAGCGCCGCCCAAGCTGGTCATGATGCTGCCCGGCTTGCGAGGAGAGGTGACCATAAAGACGAAGGCCGTCACCACGACTCCCACCGTAACGGCTGAAAGTCGGCTCATGGCGGACAGGAAGATACCTTCCGGCTCCGCAAAGGCGGGAGAGGCAATAATGACGATGGTATAACCCGTCAGAACGGCGGCATAGGCCCGGAAGTAACGCAGGAAGGTGGCCACGGCACAGGCGATGCCGACAAAGACCGCCAGAGCCATGAAATAAAGCACCGGGGACTGGACAAAGACCGCCATGATGCCGACGCTGATGGTGGCGCCGATCAGCGTTCCGATGATACGCCACAGGCTTTTTGAAACCATGGCCCCTACGGTAGGATTGGCCACGATCATGACCGTTGTAGCGGCACTGATGGGGGATTGAAGCTGGAACATGAAGGCCAGAAACACCGCGATGCCGATGGACAGGAAAACCCGTCCTGCATAGGCACTGGTGGCCAGAAAAGCTTTCCAGCGGGCTTCGTTGCCAAAAGGGGTCATGCCCAGCAGGCGTGAAAAGGTTGCGGACAGGCCGGACCAGTCGGCAGGTGCGGGTAAGCTACGCGATGTGGCCTGTGGATCAGGGCGCATGAGTGGGCTCCTGATCAGGACAGGCGGAACCTGTGTCGGCTGGGGTTTCGGGCGGTATATCGGGGCTGGCCAGGAGGGTTGTCAGGCCCGTAATCAGGGCAGTGATGTTCTCAGGCGGCAGAGCGGCGCGGTTTTCATGTTCCAGTCTGGTGGCGATCTGGTGAAACAGGGCGCATTGTGCCTGTCCGGCCTGTGTCAGGACAAGGCGTTTGGCCCGGCGGTCCTGCCTGTCCGGATGGCGGGAGACCAGCCCCTGTTTTTCAAGCATGTCCAGCACCCGCACCAGTGCCGAGCTATCTACATTCATGGCGCAGGCAAGATCGCTCTGGGTTGAGCCGTTGGGCAGCATGGTCAGATAGGCAAGCGGTCGCATCAGGGCCATGGTCATGCCGTGTGGGCGCAAGGCGCGATCAAGCCGGGTGCGCCATAACGTGGCCAGCCGCATGATACGCAGGGTCAGTTCCATGTCTGGAAAACGGGTCTCGTCCAACGTGATGCTGATGCGCGTTTCAGTCATGTTGGTCCCTAAGAGTTAGTATGAACATATTTGATATGGAAAATATTTAATTATAATATATAGCCAGCCTCCAGTTCCGGTCAATCTGTCGGTGTTTCACACAAGAGAGAAGGGTAGTGGAGCACGGCAGCAACTCCGGGCCGATCTGATCAGGACGTTTTGAATGCCCATGCTCCGCAAGACGTGCTTTGTTCGAGTCCGGTGCTCAGGAAGGATGAAACATGCGGTCTTTTTCCCTGTTGCTGGTCAGGCATGCCCGTGTGCAGGTACCTCAGGGGGTCTGTTACGGTCGTATGGATGTGGCGTTGCGTCCCGGCTGGGAAAGAATTGTTTCAGGCCTGTCGGTACTGGCGCGAGGGGTAGAGGGGCGGGTGGTTCATACCTCACCCGCGCAGCGTTGCGTGGAGATGGCCAAGCGTCTTGCCGCGGCCACCGGCATGGAGCTGCGGGTCGATGAGCGGCTGGCCGAGCTTGATTTCGGGCAGTGGGAAGGCAGGCACTGGCAGGAGATAGACAGGGTGGCTCTGGATGACTGGGCGGCCAGTCCAGAGCGTTTTGCTCCGCCGGGTGGTGAAAGCGGGCAGGCCCTGCGGCATCGGGTACGGGCTTTCTGGCGCGATGTATGCCATGCGGGCAAGGCAGCCTGCGTTGTTTCCCACGGCGGCCCCCTGCGGGTGCTGACGGCGCTGGCCGAAGGCCGTGGCCCCGATCTGCTGCGCCCCTCCATGCCACAGGGCTCTGCCCGTTTGTGGGAGGTCTCGCAGGATGCTTCGTTACAGGAGCAGGCGGATGCTCCTGACCAAAGCGAACCCGTGACAGGCTCCGTGATCTAGCGTTCAATCCAGCGGCGGCGGGCGGGGTTACGGCGCTCCCATCCGCGGCGTTCCAGCTCGGGGGTTGAAGCCGGCTCGCGCGCGTAGCCGACACACAGATAGGCAAGAAACTGCCAGTCCGGGTCGATGCTGAGCGATGCGGTGACTTCAGCCGGGTCCAGAATGGAAACCCAGCCCACCCCCACGCCATGCACCGTCGCAGTCAGCCAAAAGGTATGGATGGCCATCATGGCCGACCATGTGGTGGTTTCGGGCATGGTGGCGCGCCCCAGCCCACGCCCCTGCGCAGGCGCTTTGTCGCAGAAGACCGCAATATGATGGGGCGCTTCGTCCAGACCCGAAAGCTTGAGGGTTGCGTAGCGATGCGCGTCTTCTCCGCTGCGCCCCTCCAGATCGCGGCTGTTGCAGCGGATGAAGTTCTGCCTGATGGCGGCGCGGCGTTCGGGCGTGTTTATGCGCACAAATCGCCATGGTTCGCTCAGCCCGACGGAGGGAGCCAGACAGGTGGCATGGAGCAGGGTCTCAAGCACGCCCTCGGGGAGGGGCTGTGTGAGAAAATGCCGGACATCGCGCCGCCATGTCAGGAGGGTTTCCCAATCATGCTGCGCTGCGGCCGAAAAAACAGGTGCAGTCATGCCCCATCATGCGGGGTGGCGCGACTTCCCGCAAGCCGGGTCTGTGGGGTGGGGCTCAAGCGGCGAGGCGTGAAGTCAGAAAAAACCCGGAATCCGCGCCACTGTGGCGAGGGTGGCCAGCACTAGCGAGTCCGTCAGCACGGCGCAGGCGCCCAGTACATCCCCCGTATAGCCGCCCAGCATTTTCAGCGCGGCTCTGGTCATGACTGCCGCGGTGAGTGCGGCAGTCAGGAGCGCGCCCAGCATGGCCGCCAGACTGGCGGCGGGGTTGGGGTGCGCGATCCAGCCCAGCAGCGTAGCCCCCAGTACGCAGAGCAGAGCGGAGAGCATGGCGAGCGCAAAAGGGCGGCGGGGTATGGGGCGTAACATGAGCGCCAGCCCGTCCGGTCGGGCCGGGGGCAGGGTGGCGGGCAGGATGAGCATAGACGCGCGCGCCAGACACGCCGCCACGATGCAGCCGGGCAGAATGGCGGGTAGGGGCAGACTGGCCAGGCTCGCCGCACGCAGGCCAAAGGAGAGACACAGCGCCATGACACCATAGCTGCCCACCCGGCTGTCACGCATGATCTCTAGCCTACGCGCGGGCGTGGCCCCGCCGCAGCCATCGGACATGTCGGCCAGTCCGTCTTCATGCAGGCCGCCGCTCACGATGGTCTGTGCTGTCAACGCCAGACAGGCGGCAACGAGCGGCGGCACGTGTATCAGGCGGGTCAGTAGCAGGACGGTCCCGGAAAACAGGCCGATACCCGCACCGATCAGCGGCCAGCACCAGAGTGAGCGCGCCATGGGCCATACGGTTGTGGTGTTGCGGTATGGCGCGGGCACCAGCCGGGTGATGGGCAGGCGCGTCAGCAGGCCAAGGCCGCAGGCAAGGTGCAGGCGTAGCGTGTCCAGTGTGGGCCGGAGGGCGGGCATGGGTGTCAAAGTGCTTCCGAGCGGGAGACGGCGGCTTCGGCAAAGGTAGCCATGCCGGTATGGCAGGCCAGCGCCCCACGCAGGATAGATACCGCAAGGGCCGCGCCGGAGCCTTCACCCAGCCGGAGGCCAAGGCCCAGCAGCGGTTCCATCCCCAGATGGTGCGCTAGACGGTGTGTCCGGCCCTGCGGAGTGGCACAATGCGAAAGGCAGGTATGCGCCAGCCCTTGCGGATGCAGGCGCGCCAGCGGGGCAACAGCCGCGAGGCAGACAAAACCGTCAAGCAGCACGGGCACGCCGAGATGACGTGCGGCCAGAGTCGCCCCCAGCATGGCGGCCAGTTCAAATCCGCCTACACGGCGGGCGGCTTCCAGCGGGTTGGCAAGATGTCCGCCATGGTGGTACAGGGCGGCCTGTACTACGGTGGCCTTGTGGGCCATGCCGTTTTCATCCAGCCCGGTGCCAGCGCCCGCCCAGTCCGCGCCGGAACCGCCAGCCACGGCGGCGGCCATGGCGGCGGCGGCTGTGGTGTTGCCGATACCCATTTCACCCAGACATAGCAGGTCGCAGTCCGTTGGCACGGCATTGTAGCCTGTTGCTACGGCCTGCATGAACGCCTGCTCGCTCATGGCGGGTTGTGCGGTAAAGTCCGCCGTAGGACGCAGATCGTTGACGCACACGACCGCCAGCGCCGCATCTGCCGTGCGGGCAAGCTGGTTGATAGCAGCTCCGCCGCGCTCGAAGTTGCTGACCATCTGAGCGGTGACTTCCTGCGGCCAGGGGGAAACGCCCTGAGTTGTCACGCCGTGATTGCCCGCGAAGATAATCACCTGCACCCGTTCCAGCTGGGGTGTGGCGCGGCCCTGCCAGCCGCCCAGCCAGCGTGTGAGTTCTTCAAGCCTGCCAAGGCTGCCGGGGGGTTTGGTCAGTTGCGCCTCGCGCTGGGCGATCCGTTCCTGCGCCGTGGAGTCGGGGCCGGGCAGGGTGGTGCACAGGCGGGCAAGGGCCTGGAGGGACTCAGGGGCCGCCGGAGCGTCCGGTCTTGACGGCGCAGGGGCACTGGACAACGGGTGAGGGGCTGGCAGCGGCGCGGACGGCATGGCGGAATGTCCTGTGCGGTGGCAAAAACGGCAAGGCGGTCCGCGCCCGTATGGTGCGGCTGCCCGTAAACTGGGTGGGGATGTGATTCCCTGAAAGGGCGGATTATCGCATGAGTGGCGTTGTGCTCAACCTTTCCGATACGGGGCTGGCCGGAACCGTACTGGTGCTGGGCGGTGCGCGCTCAGGCAAAAGCCGTCTGGCGGAGGCCTGCCTGACAGCGCTGCCCGGCCCCCGGCTTTATGTTGCCACGGGCCGCGCATGGGATGAGGAAATGCGTGCGCGGATTGCGCATCATAAGGCAGAGCGTGCCCATGCGGGCTGGCAGACAGTGGAGGAACCGCTGGATGTGCCGGGCGTTCTGGAACGTCACGCCAGTACGCCCGCCCTGTTAGACTGCCTGACCCTGTGGCTGACCAACCTTTTGCTGGACGAGCGCGACGTGGAGGCGGAAAGTGTGCGCCTGTTGCAAAGTCTGTCCGTCCGTCTGGCTCCTACGGTACTGGTGGGAAACGAGGTGGGGCTTGGTATCGTGCCGGATAATGCGCTGGCCCGTCGCTTTCGAGATGAAGCAGGACGCCTGCACCAGAGGCTGGCGGCGCAGGCCGCTCGGGTTGTGTTTGTGGCGGCGGGGCTGCCCATGATCCTCAAAGGTCAGAAACCTGCCTGACACCCCGGCGCTCTTATGTGCGGTATGGGGGTTTGAGGCGAGGCCAGCCTGCTGTTAAAAGAACCGGCAAAAGGCGGGCCTGTTCCCGTCCTATCTGCTTGAGAGGGCTTTATGGCTGAAAAATTGTTGAACACGCAGCTTCTGATCGGCGGCGTATGGCGTGACGCGACGGGTGGCCGCACGATTGACGTGCTGGACCCGGCCACGGCGGAAGTCATCGGTCATGTCGCTCATGCGGACAAGTCGGATCTGGAGCAGGCCGCCCTTGGCGCCGCCGCCGGTTTTGAGGTGTGGCGCAGCATGAGCGCGTGGGAGCGCTTCGGGGTTATGCGCAAGGCGGCCGCCCTGCTGCGTGAACGCGCGCAGGACATCGGGCGGATCATGACCCGCGAGCAGGGTAAACCTGTGGCGCAGGCGGTGATCGAAATCATGGTTGCGGCCGATGTCATTGAATATTTCGGCGAGGAAGGCCGCCGTCTGAATGACGAGCTGGTGCCCGCCCGCGTGCGTGATGTGGAGCAGCGTGTGCTGCGCCGCCCGGTGGGGGTTGTGGCGGCCTTCACACCGTGGAACTTCCCCATCAACCAGATCGCCCGCAAGCTGGGCGCCGCACTCGGGGCCGGGTGTGCCGTTATTGTCAAGGCACCGGAAGATACCCCTGCCTCGCCCGCCGAGCTGATCCGCTGCTTCTGCGATGCCGGTATGCCCGCCGGGGCTGTGACCCTTGTTTACGGTAATCCGGCCGAGATTTCGGAATATCTGATCGCTCATCCGGTGGTACGCAAGATCTCGTTCACGGGTTCCACGCCGGTTGGCAAGCATCTGGCGGCTCTGGCGGGTGCGCAGATGAAGCCTGTCACCATGGAACTGGGCGGGCATGGCCCCGTCATTATCTGCCCCGATGCGGATCTGGACGCTGCTGCCGAACGGCTGGCGGGTGCCAAGTTCCGTAACGCTGGTCAGGTGTGCATTGCTCCCACGCGCTTCCTGCTGCACCGGGATATCGCTTCGTCCTTCCTTGAAAAGTTCAAGGCGCAGGTCAGCGCGCTCAAGATCGGTAGCGGTCTGCAGGAAGGCGTGACCATGGGGCCGCTTGTCAGCGAACGGCGCGTGAAAGCCCTGACCGAACTGGTGGAGGATGCCCGGGAGAAAGGCGCCGAGCTGTGGCAGCCTGATACGCCGCTGCCCAATACGGGCTTTTTCTTCCCGCCCACTCTGGTCAGCAAGCCCACGTTGGCCATGCGTCTGATGAACGAGGAGCCCTTCGGCCCCATCGTGATTGTGGATGAGTTTACCGAACTGGCCGATGCAGTGCGTGAAGCCAACCGCCTGCCGTACGGGCTGGCCGCTTATGTCTATACTCGTAATGAGCGGACCGAACGCCTGCTGGGCGAGGCGCTGGAAGCGGGCATGGTGGCCGTGAACCACCATGGTATCGGCGCGCCTGAAGCGCCCTTCGGCGGGATGAAGGATTCCGGCTACGGTACGGAAGGTGGGCCGGATGCCCTGAAGGCGCACACCATCATCAAACTGGTGAGCAGCCAGCACGTTCCCGCGCCGTTCTGAGCGCGGGTACCCCTCTGCCCGGCTGCGGGCGGAGGGGCTCTCTATTGGTAAAGTCGTTCAGGCCTGCGCGCGCTCTGCCCATTGGTGCGGCGTTTCCAGCAGTACGCGCGGGTTGGGCTGGTCATTGACGATCTGCTCGCTCGCACGTCCGTCGGTGCTGACGGGCGCGTCACCCACAAGCGTAACGCGCTGGAGCAGGCGCGGGAAATCACCAAAATCAGCAACGGCGCGGTGCAGAGTGGCGCGGTTGTCCCACATGGCGATGTCGCCTGCCTGCCAGTGCCATGTCAGCGTATTCTCCGGCCGGGTGGCATGGGACAGAAACAGTTCCAGCAGGGTGCGGGAGTCGGGCAGGTTGAAATCAGCCAGACGTTTGATGAAATTGCCCAGAATCAGGCTTTTCTCACCCGTTTCGGGGTGAACCCGAACCAGCGGATGCCGTGTTTCGAAAATACGTGCTGCGAACACATTGGCCGACCACTGCACAAACTCCCAGTCCCGCTCGGCGATCAGATCCGTGTGGTCGTAATCATCATTGGTATGGATGGCCCATAGCCTGTCGGCCAGTTCCTGTAGGGGCTTGGGCAGCGCCTGATAGGCGGCGACGGTATTGGCCCACAGCGTTGCGCCACCGTAGGGCGCAGGCTGAATGCAGCGCAGGATGGAAGCCTTGGGATAGGATGCCATGAAGGTCATGTCGGCGTGCCAGGTGTTGGCCGCGCGGCCTTTACGCGCCTTGAGTTCAAAAATGTGGTTGGTGCCTTTGGCGCTGGCAACGGTCGGGTGCGAAACCAGCGTGCCAAAGCGCGCGCCAAGCTGTTCCTGCTGGGCACTGTCGAGCGTCTGGCGGCGGAAGAAGACGACCTTGTATTCGAGCATCGCCTTGTAAATGAAGTCGATGTCCTGCTCGGGCAGGTCGGGTGAAAGCGTAATGCCGTGAATTTCGGCGCCGATATTCCCTCCCAGTCTGGTCAGGGTGGGTTGGGCGGGTGCTGCAAGCGGGCTGAGTGACATCAGAGCAAATCCCCATAAATAACGAATATCAAACGTTAATTGTTCCCCGCCAGGGAGCATTGAGCTTACATCCAATAAAGCCGTTTAAGAACAGTTGCTTATTGAATGTCTTCCGCTGCCGGAAAGGCGGAGCAGGAGCTTTTTTCCGTATGGTGCGACACCGTGCGGAGCGAATCACCCCTTCGAGTCGTGAATATAATCTGAAATTAGAAAATAACAACATTGACTTTTAGTTAATTTATGACCGATAAAACGATTCGTTATCGGACTTACAGAAAAACACTTTTTTGTGGTGAAATTAGCGATGTCAGTCATGTCAGCAGGTGTGCGACGAATTGTTTGGACTATGTCAGCGACATCGCTTGGCTGCGGTTTTGGCGGTGGCCTGAACGGGGGGATAGCCCATGCGGCAGGTGCATCACAGCCAGCAGCCAGTGCGGAGGAAGTAACGGTCAGCGTGCGTCGGCGCAGCGAACCATTACAGAAAGTGCCTGTGGCAACCTCGGTTTATACCGCCAGTCAGGCACGGCGGGATAACGTCCATGATCTTCAGGGAATTTTTGAATTCATTCCCTCGGCCAACTTCCGGGCCAATGCCTCATCCAAGGATCGGGCAGTGTTCATCCGCGGGATCGGCACTATTTCCACGTCGCCGGGGGTGGAACCGTCAGTTTCCACCGTGATTGATGGCGTGGTGATGGCCCGTCCCGGTATGGCTACGACCGATATCGTGGGGCTGAGCCAGGTGGAAGTCATGCGCGGTCCGCAGGGCACACTGTTTGGCAAGAATGCCTCGGCTGGTGCGGTGAACATTACCACCAACAGGCCCACGGCGGATTTTCATGCCTATATGGAGGGCGGATACTTTTCGGGTAACGAATACCGTCTGACAGGTGGTGTATCCGGTACGCTCGTGCCGTCAAAACTGGTCGCCAACGCGGATTTTCTGGTGGGCGGATTCGATGGCAACGTCACCAACATTGCCAACAATACCACGGTGAACGGATACGAGCATCGCGGCGTGCGCTCGAAATTCCTCTGGACGCCGGATGACGAAACAAAGGTAACGCTCGCTCTGGACTATATGTATCAGAACGACCTTGTGCCGACGGGCGTGTACTCCTCCACCTCGCAGGTCGCGTTTCCCACGAATGTAACGACGCCCAACAGGGTGCTGGCAGCAACGCTGAATGCGCAGGGTATTACCCCTTCGCGCAATAACACGCAGGTCAACAACAACGTGCAGAGCCGCTCGGTTGATCATACCGGTGGCGCTGCGGTTACGGTCGATCGTGATCTGGGGCGGGGGTATCGGTTGACGTCCATTTCCGCTTACCGGCGGTGGCAGAACATTCAGGATCAGGACTACGACGGCCTTGGTTCCACCCCGGCGGGTGTGACCGATGTGCGTGACCACGGGCAGCTTAACTTCTGGCAGGCTTCCGAAGAACTGCGGATTGCCTCGCCACGCGGGCATTTTTTTGATTACGTGGCGGGGTTCTACTACCTCCATAGTGTGGACTCGGAGGTCTATAGGCGCAACGTGGTGACAGGGAGCGCCGCCAGTCCCAATCCGGGCCGCGGTGTTTCAAATTACGGAGTGACTAACAATAACTACGCCATTTTTGCCGAAGGGAACCTGAATTTTACAAAGCGTTTCCGGGCCATTCTTGGCCTGCGTCTGCTGCGTGACGATTTGTCCTATACGATGGCGCGCAATTCGACAGCGACGGCGTCTAATCCGGTCTTGGGTATTCGTCCGTCCTATGCCTCGAACGGCTCGACTTCACAGAATGGCTACGTGGATCGCATAGGTCTTCAATACGATATTATGCCTGATGTGCACGCATACTTTACGTATTCGCACGGGTATAAGGGGCCGGCGTACAACACATTCTTCAATATGCAGTCCACCGATGCGAAGGTGCTCAAGCCCGAACAGAACAATACGTATGAAATCGGGTTGAAATCCCAGTTCTGGCACCGTCGGGTGACGGCGAATCTCGCCGCATTCATTGAAGACTTTTCCAATTTTCAAGCCAATTTTCTCGATTCCGTAAACGGTGGCACCGTCTATCGCATGATCAATGCCGGGTCGGTTTCCTCCAAAGGGGTGGAGGCGGATATTTCAGCCCATGTTCTGCATGATGTCACGTTGGGCGGGAATTTCACTTATGACTATGCCGTGGTGGATCATTTCAACTGCCCTGCCGGTGCGCCTGCCTCGTGCAATGTCAACGGCCAGCCACTGCCTTTTGCGCCGCGCTGGAAGTTTGTCCTTAACGCGGACTACACTCACGCGCTGAGCGATCGTTATGTGCTCTCAGTCGATAGCGATTACACATGGCAGAGCCGCACCCAGTTCGCTCTGACGGAAACACCTGATACGGTGCAGAAGGCCTACGGGATCTGGAACATGAGCACGACCCTGCGTGACAGCAAGCTTCGGCTGCAACTGTCGCTGGTTATGCGCAATGCGATCAACACCCATTATGCTTCCTATATCAGCTACGGGGCCGTGGGCGGCACGATGGACTCTATCCCGCGTGATTACGGGCGGTATGGCGGCTTTATCCTGCGCAAGGATTTCTGAGTCATGTCGCACGCGCCGCGCAAGGAAAGGGCTTTTTCCTGGGGGGCGATGCTGCTGCTGTGTCTGATTATCGTGGTCTCCACGGCGGACCGGCAGATCATCGCCCTGATCAAGCCCGTGCTGGATCAGACTTTTGGCTGGAGCGTGCGGGACTATGCCCGGATTTCTTTCTGGACGCAGGTTGCTTCAGCCTGCAGCCTGCTCATATCGGGCTGGCTGGTGGACAGGCTGGGCTCGCGCAGGGTGCTGGGTGCGGCTCTTGCTGGCTGGAGCCTGATGACCGTTCTACATGCAGTGGTGACGTCAGTACGGGCGTTCGTGCTTGTGCGCGCCACACTGGGCGCGCTGGAAGGGGCCGGTATGCCCAGCCTGATGAAGCTTATTGCAACGCGCGTGCCGCGTGCTGAACGTGCGCGCGTTATCGGGCTGGTGAACGCCGTACCGAATGGTGCTGCCGTCGTTACGCCGGTTCTGGCGGGGCTTCTGCTCCCGTGGATCGGTTGGAAAGCTCTGGTGGTGGCATTGGGCGTGGTTGGCCTGCTACTGGCGGGGTTCTGGTGGCGTGATCAGACAGGGCCGTGGGGCGCTGTGCCCTCGGGCGTGCAGGACGAACAGTCGCAACCGGTCTCTGTTGAGAGCACGGGAAAAGTGCTGGGCACAACAGGCGGTTTCATGCAGGCGGGCGTACGACGTTTTGTCGCCGTGTTTGCGCTGTGCAAGGTGCTGTCCGACGCAACATGGTGGGTTCTGCTGTACTGGCTGCCTGATATCCTGCACACGCATCTGGGTCTGAGCCTGCGAGGCGTGGGCGTGGCATCTGGCGGGGTGTATCTGGGGGCCGGTCTGGGAGCATTTGCCGGAGGACTGCTGCCGAATCTGTTCCAGACTATCCTGCGTTCGCGTGAACATGCACGGCGTCTGGTGATGGGAGGGGCGGCGCTCTGTGTGGTGCCCATGCTGTTTGTCTATGATAGCCACACGGTTTTTGTCAGCATGGGTGTGTTTGCGCTGGCGCTGATGGCCCATCAGGTTTTTGCGACCAATCTTTTTGCGCTCATGACAGAGTGGGCACCGGGTTTTTTAGTTGGCCGGATCATGGGAATAGGCGCGTTTTGCGGCAATCTGGGCGGAGCCGGACTGCTGTGGCTGACGGGGCGGGTGCCCATACCGTTCGTTCTGGGGCTCTGCAGCCTGTCCTATCTGGTCGCATGGGGACTGCTGTGGATCTGGGCCTCTCCTGACTGGCTTGAGCGCGTCTTGGGCGCTCCCGGACAGGGCGGCGGGACACAGACGGGATTATCCCGCCAGGAGTGGAATGCCGCCCGCGCGCCGGTGGATGGTATGGTACCGGCCGTGGTGCATGGCCACTGAAATGTTCTCTTTTGTGTTGGTATTTTTTGTTTTCTGACAGGATTATTATATGAACTGGTCTCCCTCCCTCACACGGTATGAAGCAGCACCTTTCCGGCGTTGTGGTTTGTCCGGTCTGGATCTGCCGCCTGTTTCTCTTGGGCTTTGGCATAACTTTGGCGATACCGATGTGTTCGCCACGGCCCGTGCAGTGGTGCGGCGGGCTTTTGACCGGGGTGTGACCCATTTCGATCTGGCCAATAACTACGGAACCCCTTACGGTTCTGCCGAGCGGAATTTTGGTGAGATTCTCAGAAGAGATTTTCAGGCCCATCGTGACGAGATGGTCATTACCACCAAGGCTGGGTGGGATATGTGGCCGGGGCCATATGGGCAGGGCGGCTCACGCAAATATCTACTGGCATCGCTGGATCAAAGCCTTAAACGCATGGGGCTTGAGTATGTAGATATTTTCTATTCGCACCGCCCGACCCCCGATGTGCCGTTGGAAGAAACGCTCGGCGCGCTGGTGCACGCGTACCGCCAGGGTAAGGCGCTTTATGTGGGCATTTCCTCTTACGATGTGCCCGGTACGCTGAAAGCCGCTGAGATTTTACGGCGCGAGGGCGTGCCCCTGCTGGTGCATCAGCCGGTCTATTCCCTGCTCAATCGTGAGATCGAGAAGGGGCTGCTGGATGCACTTGAACAGATCGGCGCGGGCTGTGTCGTGTTTTCACCCTTGGCGCAGGGCCTGCTGACAGACAAATATCTCAACGGTGTGCCCGAGGAATCCCGCGCGGCGAAAAGCCGTTTTCTGGACAAAGCCACGCTGACGCCAGCCCTGCTGACCGTTGTGCGTGCGCTCAACGATCTTGCCCGGACACGGGGGCAGAGCCTCGCGCAGATGGCCATTGCCTGGACTCTGCGCGACAGGCGGGTGATATCCGCCATTGTAGGCGCGCGCACAGTCGCCCAGCTTGATGAAACGCTCGATGCTCTCAAGCAGCCTGTCTTTAGTGCGGAGGAACTGGGGCAGATCGAACGTAGCCTGTCCGCGCTCGAGCGATAGGGCTACGGTAAGGGCGGCCCCGGTCTATACCGGGGCCTGTTCATTACTCAGAACGACGCCGCAAGGCTCACATTGAAGGAGCGCCCCATGCCGGGTACCGCAATGTGCTGGCCGGTGCTTTTTTCAGTTTCCACCAGAATGCCGCCCAGCGGCATGTAGTAGCGCTGGTTGAAAATGTTATCGATCCCAGCGCTCAGCGTCATCATCCGCCAGGTGTAGCTACCTCCGAGATTGAGCAGGGCATAACCCGGTGTGCGAGGCTCAAGGCGGATTTGATCAACTGTGGTCTTTGATTTGATCAGCTCAAGCTCCACCCGTCCTGTCCATGGGCCGATGGTTTCGTTCAGGGCCAGCGTGCCGTGGAGCGGCATCTGCTGGTACAGACCTGAATGGCTGACCATATCCTGCCCCCGAACCCAGCTGAGCGAGCCGGTCAGTTCGCCCTTGCCGTAGGCGTGTGTGTTCCACACCGTGTAATGGCCTGACGAGTTGATGCCGTACATCTGGGCGTCATGGTTGACAAACTGCAGGAGCGATCCGTTCAGCTTGTTTTTGCTGCTAGAGAGCGAGCGCAGTACCTGAACGTTGATGTAGTTATGAACGTACGTGTAATAGGGCTGTACTTTCAGCTCCCAGCGATTTTGCCCCGAGGGGTCGTGCCAGCGGAATGTAACGCTGGCCGTATGGCCGACTTCTGACTTCAGATCGAGATTACCGACATAACCGTTACCGTCACCAAACCAGCCGATCATGGTTGACGCCATGTTGCTTGGTCCCCAGGCGTAGCGTTCGTACAGGTTGGGCGCGCGGGATTTGCGGGCGTAACCGGCCTCGACATCTAGACTGTCGAGCACACGGTAGCGCGCCATGGCCGTGACATCGAAATTGACGTCCGTACGGCCATGACTACGGGCGTTGAAGGCTTTTGCCGCCTGCGCATCGGTTGCATTCATCATGCCGGTCCATGAATAGGGCGCGACATTGCCGGTATCCATCATGATCAGATCGTTCCGCAAGCCCAGCAGGGTAGACAGGCGGTTGGTCCAGTGGGCTTCCCATTCGGCAAAATGTCCCAGCCGGTCACGATGGCCATTGTTGATGGCGTGGAACGTATCCGGCCCCATCATCATGCTGCCCGTGACGGGGGGCCACCAGTCGTTCAGCCCTTCATGGTCGAACGAACTGCCAAGGCGTAGCGTATGGGCCAGCCCAAGCGGAATGGTGGCCTTGAGCGCGTATCCGGCGGTGCGGGAATCATCGTTCATCGGCATGTTGCCGGTTTTGTCGGGCAGCATGTTCATGGCGTGGATGACGCGCTGCCAGTAGCCACGGGCTTCCAGCGTGCCCCAGTTGAATGTGCCCACGTATTTGCCGTTCACGCCGGTAGAGCGGTTGTTGGTCATATCCATGAACTGGTTGGGAAAACCTTCGCGCGGGGCATCCTGCTGGCTGAACGTCAGCACAAAGAGGTGATTGCGTTTGTGTATGCCCAGCGTGACATCATGCGTGTAGCGCAGATATTCGGTGGACAGCACACGGCCCAGCCCGTCGCCGGCGTCATAATCGCCTGATTCATCGTATGATGCGCTATAGCGCAGGCTCAGTATGTCATTGGCGACGGTCATGCTGCCCGCAGCCGAATAGGCACCGCCATTGCTGCGATAGGTGCCGCGCGCCCGCCCCGTCACCAGAATTTTGCCGTGGCGGGCAAAGCGCGGGTCGGCTCTTTCCACGTTGATGGTGCCACCCAGACTGTCGCCGCCGTTGCTGACGGGCGTCAGACCCGCTGTGGCGGTGACGGTCTGCACGCTGTCGGGGTCTATGTACGATAGAGCGGGGTTCATGTGGTTGGGGCACGCGGGGGCTATGCGCACCCCGTCGACCACGGTCGCCACGCGATCATCCGCCATGCCGTTCAGCACGGGCAGGTCGGCCAGACGGCCGCCGCTGTACGTGGAAACGCCGGGCAGGTTGCGCAGCAGCGAAGCCGCATCCGGGCTGGAAAGGCGCGACATCCGCAGGCTTCCCTGATCGGGGCTGGAGGCGGAAAGCGGTGCATCGGCAAGAGAGGGTTCATCCTGCGTGCCGTCGGCGTGCGTAGTAGAAATATCCACGCGGGGCAGGGTGACGATGGTTCCGGCAAAGGCAGGCTGAATCACGCTAAAAAACGCAACGACCCAAGGGCAACCGTAAACGATACGGTTGTTCTGGAGGTGGGACATACTCAAATGATCCTGAAACTGGAATCCTCAGGGGGCCATGCCCCGGCCTTCAACGCGACAGTGCTCGCGTGCGCTTGCGCTGCTCGTGCCCGTCAGCAGGTGCGGAGCGGGAAAAGCGCAGGTGCAGTGTGTCGTGCTGCTGGTCGGCTTGCCTTGCCCTGGTGGCATCCGGTTCAGGATGCTTAAAGCGGCAGGTGCATGACCGGGCTACAGAAGCTCTGCGAGGAAGGTGGGAGGGCCACAGGCGGGCGGCAGACCGAGGCTGATGGCCGGATAATGCCGCAGGCGTGGGGCCGTCAGGACAGGCCGGTGCCAGACCAGCAGCAGGGTAGGCAGCACGGCAACGACGGAAGGAACCGCCGCAGTTAGCGTCAGGAAGGAACAGAGCGGACAGCCGCCGTTATCGTGGTTGTGTACCGGGCAGTTCGCAGGTGGTGCCTGACCCGGTGGGGCCATGCCTGCCCGGTGGTGAAGAGCCGTGCGCCTGTCAGCCGATACCGTGCGGGCATCCTGCGCGGTTGCGCCCATATCCATGTCGACCGGCATGGCCTGATGGATAGGCGCCGCGGTCTGATGGGGGGCAATATCGATCCCCGCAACGCGGATCAGGGTTGCGCGCGGGAGTTCGTTAGGGAGAGAGAGTGCTCTTATGGCCTGCAAGCCCGTAAAGCCACTCAGCGTCAGCAGCAGGAGCGGCCAAAGCAACAGCTTTCTGAGCATGAGGTGGCGGACAGGCATCGGGCAATCCGGTTGGCTGCAACTGGGCCGCGAACCTACGGGCTGCGGCGTCCCGGTTGTGCGTCAGTTACCGGGTCTCTGTCAAACATTCGTGTCCTATGGCATGACTTCATGCTGGAAGGCAGGTTGAAACGCGATGGATGACGCAAGAACAGCCCCCAATGCGGATATATGGTTTTCCAGCCAGATGCGGCAGCGGCTGATCCCGCCTGATGGCGGGGCTGAGGGTGATTACGCCCCGCGCGCCTATGGGCGGTTGGGCTGTCTTGTTCTCGGCGTGCTGGCGGTTCATGCGCTTGTGGCTGGCGGATTGCTATTCTGGCCGCATGAGCGTCCCGCAGGGGGGCAAAATGCTACGGTCGCTATGGTTTTTGAGCCGCCTGTTCCTCCCGTGCTCCGCCCCGTACCGTTGCCGGAACAAAATACAGTGCTGAGCGATAAATTGCTGCAGAGTGTGGCTCCGCCAACCGTGCCAGAGGAGGACGGCGAACTGCCATCTACGCTTCTCCCGCGCAAATTGTCTGCATCACGCGTGCCGGTGGCTGCGCCTTCTGTGGCCCGGAGTGCTGCGACGCAGGCAGCAGTGCCTGTGTTTTCCCGGCGGCCCGCTGAGGCGCAGCCTGAAGGCGCTGAAAGCCTGTCATGCTCGCCCGTGCACGCGCATTACCCGGTTATGGCCCGTCAGTTGAAGGAAGAAGGGGAGGCATTGGTACAGGTGGTGCTGGACGCGGGCGGCGTGGTGGTGGAAGCGCACCTCGTTCGCAGCACGGGCTACGATGATCTGGATGAACAGGCCGTACTAACCGCGCGCTCCATCCGGTGCACGCCGCCGGCCCATCCTCCTCTGACCGGGCGGATACCCGTGGCGTTTCACATTCAATAATAAAACTTGTGCACGGGTCGTTTTTTCCTTAAGAAGCGCCATGCCTCAGCTTGTCCCGTTCGTCTAGAGGCCTAGGACATCGCCCTCTCACGGCGACAACACGGGTTCGAATCCCGTACGGGACGCCAATCTTCTGGCGAGCGTCGTTTTCGACGATTCAGCGTATTACGCGGCCTTGGGTTCATCAAAAAGCTGCTTTTTGAGCGTGCGACGAACAAGCCAGAACTTGAGAGCCTGACGACAATCTGAAAATCATCGTTTTTGACGCCTGTTGCATCTAAAGCGAAGCCTGTCGGAACGGGTGCCGGAGGCCGAACAGTCTGTGGGCTTCTTCTCGGGGGCGTGTCTGAATCACCGCAGGCCAGGTCAGTGATAGTTGCGTGTCTCTTTCATGCCTTGAACAGACACGCAGCTAATGGGGTGGGGTCCAGCGGAAGATTTGAAGTAGGATTTTTGAATGTCAGAACCTGACAGATGGTACTACACAGAAAGGTAGGAAACCTCGTTCAAGAATTAACTTTAGGGGCGAGATATCTGCTCGTCCGGTAACGCGTTGCTCTTGATAATACTACACGTAGACTCAGGCCGATTATGATTTTCAAAACCACCTATACATAGACGTGTGACATAATCAGTATTGGTACGTTCAACTTTTCGTCGGTAAAAAGGCGAAATTTTTTCCGTGCAATGGCCGCCGCTCAGTAGATCCATATCAACTGCGCTCAGAAATATCTGAGCAGGAACCATGGAAGCATAGAGTGAATCATATGTCTCGTTACCACTTGCGACGATATCAAGATATTTTACAAAAAATGTACACGTACGTGCGTAAAGTTCTGGGTGATCAAGAAGATGCGCATCAAGGCGTTTACCCGCCCGTACAAGTCGGTTTCTTCCCGTAATACTCGCAATGCCGTTTGCATCACCTGCCTCATAAAGCGCTGCATTGCGAACGAGATAATCCAGAAGAGTCATGGATTTGCAGTCATCTGTTCCACAATGAGTAACTTTGGCCCGCGCTGCGGCCGCTTCAAGTGCTTCGAATGTGCGAGGAATGGGAACGTTTTTCGATACAGGGAGCGACGTGTCTGCATAGGCAACAGGTGTTAATAGCAAAAATACCAAAGGAAGGAGCAGATACCGCATGTCTCATTACTCTTCATAGAATTTAAATGTGCATTCCGGAATGTCCGGCGTCAGTACACGTCTCTCTGGAACAGCCCACCCTGGAGCATAGTTCTTGACGGGCTTGCCATTCCGGCGAACGCCATCAACTGTTTCTAATCCCCCCTTGATATCATATCGGGAAAGATTTTTATCTCCTTCTTTGGGCATGATAAGCGGTGAATAGAAAAAAACGGCGCCTTGACTATTATTTTTTTCCTTACCGGTCAGGATGGCGCTCGCGATCCTACGGCTGGTCGTGGTAGGAGGGTAGCCATGTGCAGATCTATGATTTGCCCAGACAGAAGAAACCATTTTTGGAATGATGTTTCTTCATGCGGTTGACGTCAGTCCACCCAACCATAGTCTGCGCTGTTTCATTGGAACCGCGCGCTTCGGATGCGATAATGCGCGCAAGGTCTTCAATATTCTGTTTGGTAATTTTGTCATCATCCTGAGACGACGGTGCTTGCTTGGATGGAGATTTTGGACGAAGTATGGAGAGATTCTCTGTGGCTAAAGTATTATGCAGTTTTCAAGGAGCGAAAAATTGTGCATTTTGTAAAAATGCACAAAAATAACACGTAGTATGGAAGCAGCGCATAAATACGACCGTCTTACTTCCGATGTCTGGTTTTATGAAAAGTATCGGATAAGAATGAATGCCTGAAATAAGGGCATCTGCCGCCTGTCTACTGCCGTATCGCCGAGCAGGCAGGCGACTATGGGGGGTATACGGAAGGTCCGGTGTGAAGCTACACGACGAGAAGCCGGACATCGGCGTCGAGCCTGAAGTTGGCCGTTTTATTAGCAACGGACGAGTTACAAGACTGGCCTGGGGATGGGGAATGATTGGCGTCTCGCGGTTCCAAACCGCAGGGCATTAAGCTCTGGTGAATCCTCCTTCGCGAACGCAGCCCTTATTTCTCGTCAGCCAGATAGACCATGACGAGTTGATCCATGTCGCGAAGAGGACGCTCGAAAAACTCCGTGGGAGTAACGATCAGCAAATCAATGGGTTGATCGAACGTGTCCTCTAATTTGGCTATTGCGTGACGCAATGTCTTCGTATTGTGCAATAACTCGTCAATAGGACAATTGACGATCACGAGTAAGTCGATGTCCCTACTGGTTTCTCCCCGAAAATAGGATCCGAACCCCCAGACAGCTTGAACGAAGGGTAGAGATTCAACCGTAGATCGGATTTCCATCCTGAGCTTTTCGATGGTAAGTCCAGAAATCATTGCGATGAAAAGCCCCTGAGATCTCATTGGTGTTGAAAAGGCCAATTTTGTTTTCGAGGCAATATTCTTTTGCTGCCCTCTCATAGCTATTCCAATTGCCGCCAATATAAAGAAAATTGGCAACGGGGAAAGCGTCAAGCACCTCTAGAACGCGCGACAGAGTGCATGTATATTCATCGAGGCATATTAAGTGTATATCGCAACCTCGTTTGCGAATTACGTCAAACTGAATGTCATTTACGCGTGTAAAATCCAGGACATTTATGTGCCTGCCGAGCCAGCGCTCAATCCAGCAAATCTGATGCCACTCGACGCCGAAATCGTTTGATCCATTGGTCATTTTTTCCACTTTCGGACAGCTTCGGCGAAGGAAGTAGGGAATTGCTGATATCCGGCTATTCTCTCATAGAGATTCTGTTCGTAGCTGGTGGCGTGGTCCTTGAATAGCATTACGACCGGTGCCATCTCGATTGGAATCAAATTCCTGTTCAAGTCGAGGGTTTGAACAATCTTGCGGTTATTCGGCAGAATCGTGTCAAGGCGTCTAGCCACCCAGATTGTGTAGGCCGACGAGGCAGGATCGTTTACTGCCACCTGCGATTGAGGGCCATAATTGCGAAAATAATGATTGTTTTCCACCAATAGCGCGTCAATGAATTCCATCAATTCTTGGGTAGACGCCATTCTGCTTGTTGTACACCAACTGTCTACCCAATTTTCATGCTGTTCCTTCCACCCTAACAGCAGCTCAGTTGGGAAGCTGCCCTCCGGCGACTTGTCAATCTTGGTATGGCAAGTAGGACATAACAGAACGAGATTGTCGTAGGCATTCGAGCCGCCGCCCGTCTGCCCACGGGGGCCACTGGCTTGGCGTGCGATAATGTGCGCCATCTCACCAACGAGATAGCTTTCTCCTGCTTCATTGATTTCCGATACTTTCTCCCTGCAATCCGGGTTGCTACAACGGCCAGCAGCTCGTCCCCAGAGCAGCTTGATATCTTTTTCCGCAATAGCCAATACCCTCTCCCAATTCCTAGCTGTGCAAGCTGCACTTCGACCATGAAAAATATACTTATCACCTGAGACCACGTATAGGCGTGGTAAAAATTCATTGAGAGTAGAGTTCGAACCGTCATTATGAGTGACTGCTTTTCTGGTCAAACTCTCTGACCTAGAACGTCCGGGCTGAAGGCGGAACCAGAAGGTCCGCTTCAGGCGGATACGCGTAAAAAATCGGGCACGCACACCGGCTCACCTTTGTCGCTCCAGCATTCGCGCAGGCGGGCTGCCCCTCAGGCGCGGTCGCGTGCCACCCAGACGTCGCCGTTTTTGACGTATTTGCGCTTCACCGCTGCCCATGCGACGCGATTGGCGGCCTCTTCCGGGTCTTCTCCTTTTGCGCCGTATTCAACCCACGCGTTGTTGAACGCTGCCCGAAAGATTTCCTGGGCATGGTATGGCAGATGTAGGCGAACCCGGTCCGGCAGATCGTTAACGGATGAATAAGGCATCAGTGTACTCCATCGGTTCAGATTTTAACTGTCAGGCGGAGATATGTTCAAAAACTATTGCATTATACCATAGTCGAGCGGCTATCGTCTTGCGTTGGATCAAGGTGGTTCGGAGTGCTTTTGCGGCTAATTGGTCATCGTACCGGAAATGGCCCGCAGAGAAAGGTTGTGCCTATGCCTACGAACGCAACGGCTCATCGCCGTGACATCACACCGGAACTGGTCGCGGCTCTTGCCCGCCACGCCGAACCACTTCCCTCGCCGGAAGACGATGAAGCGTTCGGTGCCTTCTTCGATCGCTTTGGCGATGCGCGCGTCGTGCTGCTCGGCGAGGCGACGCATGGTACGTCGGAATTCTACCGTGCCCGCGCCGCTATCACCCGGCGGCTGATCGAGCGCCACGGTTTCACTATCGTTGCGGTCGAAGCCGACTGGCCGGACGCCGCGCGTATTGATGACTATGTTCGTCACCACGCAGCCCGCCCGTGGCGCGGGCCAGCTTTCACGCGTTTTCCCACATGGATGTGGCGCAACGCCGAGGTCGCAGGGTTTGCGGACTGGCTACGCGGCCATAACGAGGCCCACGCAGCCGCCGAGAGGGTTTCGTTCCATGGCCTCGACATATACAGCCTTGGCGAGTCGATCCATGCCGTGCTGACCTATCTGGACCGGGTGAATCCCGAGACCGCCGCTGCCGCGCGCCGACGTTATGCCCGCCTTACGCCTTGGCAGGACCAGCCCGCCGCCTATGGCCGCGAGGTTGTCGTCCACGGGCGCGATGGGTGCGAGGATGCGGTGGTGGCCCAGCTTCGCGATCTGCTTGTCCACCGGCTCGAGTATATGCGCAACGATGGCGAGGCATGGTTCGATGCGGTGCAGAATGCCCGTGTCGTCCGAGCCGCCGAAAGCTACTACCGTGTGATGTACCAAGGCTCGACCGAGAGCTGGAATCTCCGCGACCGGCATATGTTTTCCACCTTGCAAGCGGTGCTCGCCCATCGCGGAGATGGCGCGAAGGCGGTTGTCTGGGCGCACAACTCGCATGTTGGCAACGCGGCGGCGACAGCGATGGGCTGGGAAGGCCAGTTCAATATCGGCGAACTGTGTCGCATGGCCCACGGTGACGAAGCCGTGCTGATTGGCTTCGGCACCGACACCGGCACAGTGGCCGCAGCCAGCGACTGGGATGCGCCGATGGAGGTCAAAACCGTCCGCCCGGCCCGGCCTGATAGCTACGAGCACGCGTTCCTCCGCGCAGGTCATGATCGCTCGCTCACCGAATGGCGCAATCGCAAAGGCCCGCTGGCCCGGATGCTACAAGCCTCGCTGGCGCGCGAGCGGGCGATCGGCGTAGTTTACAGGCCGGAAACCGAGTTGCAGAGCCATTATTTCGAGGCCTCGCTGGCTGAACAGTTCGATGCCTGGGTCTGGTTCTCGCGGACGGGCGCTGTCACGCCGCTGGGCGAGGAGCGGCCGCACGGTGCGCCCGAAACCTGGCCGTTCGGCCTATGATTGCGTCGGCTCTCGTCGCCTCCGGTCCGCCGGAATTTCGCGACCGGCGGGAGGCCGGGCAGCGGCTTGCGACAGCGCTCGTCCCGCTGGCCCCGGCGCATCCGGTGGTGCTGGCCTTGCCGCGCGGCGGGGTGCCGGTGGCGTTCGAGGTCGCGCGCCGCCTCCGCGCCCCGCTCGGGCTGCTGTTCGTGCGCAAGATCGGTGTGCCCGGTGTGGAGGAGGTCGGCCTCGGCGCCATCGCGGCCGCGGGTGACGGCAATGCGGAGCCGGTGTTGAACGAGGCCTTGATGCGGCAGGTCGGCGTCTCACGGGAGGTGCTTACGCCTGCGGTGCAGCGGCAGCGCGCGGAAATCGCCCGGCAGCAGGCGGCGTATGATGGCGTGGCACCCGCAATCGCCGGGCGGCTGGTGGTGGTGGTCGATGACGGAATTGCCACGGGCGGCACAATGCGCGCTGCACTCCGGGCGGTACGGCATGGCGGCGCCACGCGGGTCGTGCTCGCTGTGCCCGTGGCGCCCCCTGAAGCGCTGGCTGATCTCGCGGCGGAGTGCGACGACCTTGTGTGCCTCGTTGCGCCGTCTGACTTCCGGGCGGTCGGGGTCCATTATGCCGATTTCCGGCAGGTCGAGGATGCCGAGGTGCGGCAGCTCCTGGCGGAGGCGCGCACCGCGACATGACGGCAGCTCTCCCCACGGCGACCCGGCACAAGGTCGCTTCCTGCGTTGTTCTGCTGCTTCTACTCTTTGCGCCGTTGCGCGCGCTTGGGGAGGGCATTCCCATCCTTGCCTATCATCGCTTCGATCCCGCGCGGGCTGGTCCGACGACAACGACAGTGCCCGTCTTCGAACGTCAGCTCGATTGGCTCGCGGCTCATGGATACACAATCGTGCGGTTGCGTGATCTGTTCGAGGGCTGGCAGGGGCGTGGCCCGGCGGTGTCCGGTCGTGAGGCCGTGCTGACGGTCGATGACGGCCATGAATCAGTCTACACTTACCTTTATCCCATTATCCGCCAGCGGCATCTGCCGGTGACGCTGTTCATCTACCCCTCGGCAATCTCCAATGCCCCGTACGCACTGACCTGGGAGCAACTGGCGGAGATGGAGAATTCGGGACTGGTCGATATTCAGTCTCATACCTTCTGGCATCCCGATTTCCACAAGGAGCGCGCGCACCGCACGCCGCAGGACTATCGCGCTTTCGTTGACACGCAGCTTTCCCGCTCGCGTGCCGTGCTGGAAAAGCGGCTTGGCCAGCCGGTGGAAATGCTGGCCTGGCCCTATGGTATCGTCGATCCCGAACTGGAGGCAGCCGCTGCCCGCGCGGGCTACATCGCCGGTTTCGCCTTCTCGGGCGGTCTCGCGCGGCCCGGAGCCGATGCTTTTGCCATTCCCCGTATTCCCGTTGCCAACCAGATGCCCGGGTCACTCTTCGCCGGACTTCTCACAGAGGCCACATCAGAGAAATGATTTTATCTGAAGGATATTTTCCGGTCTGCGCGTCCGGTACGTCTCACGCTTTTACACCGACGTCCTTCACATCTGGAATACGCGGCGTGATCTCTCGCTGGCTTTGCTGGACGCTGCTCGTCGCCGTGTTTCTGTCCGGTCATCGCGCCGCCGCCTACGACGGACGAATGGTTGATTCAGTGACCGGCGCTCCAATCAGTGATGGAACGGCGATTCTGGGAAACCAGCAGGTTGCGACCGACACTTCTGGCCGTTTTCATCTCGACGGCGCAGCCGGGTCTGTCTTCCTTCGTGCGCCCGGCTACCGCGCCGCAACTGTGGAAGTTACGCCTGGAAACACGACGCCAGAAATCGCGACCCAGCGCCTTGATCCGTTCACGCCTAGGGCGCTCTACCTTACTGTCTACGGTATCGGCTCCAACGTTCTGCGCGGTGCGGCCCTGAACCTGATCCGAGACGGAGGTGCGAATGCACTGGTAATCGACGTCAAGGGCGACAGGGGCCTCGTTCCTTATCCAAGCGGCATCGCTCTGGTGAATGCAGGCGGCGCGCGGCAACTCACCACTATTCCTGATCTTCCCACGCTGGTGCGTACATTGCACGCGTGTGGGATTTACCTCATCGCACGTATTGTTACCTTCAAAGATCAGCCGCTTGCCACCCTCCGCCCCGATCTCGCGGTCAGGGACGCGAGCGGCGGGGTGTTCCATGACCGGGAAGGGCTGTCCTGGACAGACCCGCTTCGTCCTGAGGTGAGGCGCTACAACATTGCCATTGCCGTCGAAGCTGCAGCGGCTGGCTTTGACGAAATTCAGTTTGATTACCTGCGTTTTCCGGATTCGCCGCAGCGTCTCCGCTTCTCGGAGGCGGTCGGCCCTGACGAGCGCGTGGCGGCGATCTCCAGCTTTCTTGGCGAGGCACGACAGGCTCTGCGCCCATGGAACGTGTACCTGGCTGCGGATATCTTCGGCTATGTCTGCTGGAACAGCGACGATAGCGGCATTGGCCAGCGTCTGGATACTGTCGTGCAGAACGTAGATTACCTCTCTCCGATGCTCTATCCGTCCGGTTTCCAGTTCGGTATCCCGGGCTTTCGTGATCCTGTCAGCCATCCTTACGAGATCGTGTACCGGTCTCTGGAGACGGCCCGCGCCCGTCTGGGCGTGTCACCAAAACGGTTCCGACCGTGGCTACAGGCTTTCCGCGACTACGCCTTCGATCGTCGTGCCTTTGGTGCGGTGGAAGTAAAGGCGCAGATTAGCGCGGCGATGGATTTCGGTTCGGATGGCTGGATGTTGTGGAATCCCGGCAATAAATATGACGGAGCAGGGCTCGTCGCACTGGGGCGGGACGGGGAGGAGGCGCACGGAGCCTCCACTTCCGATCCGCAATCCTGCCATTGACTGCGGAGAGACGGAATCCGCAATCGTGCGGTCGTGTTCATCCAGGCGTTTTGGAACTTGGTCCGAGTAATTTGTTGGATATCCCACCATTCTTGAGAATCCATGATCGGCATGAGCTACATGCACGACTAAATCGAATTTTTCACTGCACAACTATCGATTTTTTTCGCCCAGTTTTGAATTTGAATAAGTTATGCCCAGTTGTCGTTATGTCGCCATTCCCTTGATCATCCACCGTTTTCATTGGGCGATCACCGTCTGACGCACGGCATGTTTCACGTCAGGTCCGTCAGCCTCAGTTCACCCCGGATCGCCTCCAGGGCGACCTTCGATTTGAACTCCACCGCGTGCCTCTTGCATGTAACTTTGCTCATAAGACGCCTCCTCCCTCAGGCTGGATGATAGCTTACGCCCCTGTCCGAAAATCGGGTGCCGCTGCGATCGGATGACATCATTAATTATTTAAATTTCTAATAAAATGCACCATTTTTATATGAAATAGGATTAATTTATTTAGATAATTCTATTATCGTAGTCGTTGCGCCGTGATAGAGAGTCAAAAATTTTCGCGAATCGGCTATGAGTACTATACAAATGAAAAACAAGGAGAGTAATTCTTTCGTGGTGGGTATGATATTCTCAATATCATACGTCTTTATAGCCTTTTTTGCGATAAAATTTACGTCTTACCAATCTGATCACGCCACTATCTGGCCGGCAGACGCGTTGATGCTCGCGTCAATATTTTCCGGAAAAATAAAAAGTATAAAGACAGCAACATCCCTGACATTTGTCTCTGATTTATTTGTTCACATTTTATGTGGTCGCTACAGTTTTTTGAGCATTTTTTATGCATCTATTCATGCTTTCCAAATACTATTATCTTTTTATGCTTTTAAAAAGTATATTCCTAAGGGGGTTGTTTTTTCAAGTTATAGGTCAATTTTATTATTCAATTTAAGTTCTGGAATTATTTTTCCCTCGGTGTGTGCATTGCTTGGGACAGTTGCTAACGCAACGCAATCGGGGATTTTCTCTATCGCAAATTTTTCTGGCTGGTTTTTTAGTCTTTCCTTAGGAAATATCGCCTTTACACGGCCGTTTACGTACCTTTTGACGGGAGAGACATGGAGGAAATGTAAGTCCGTTTTTGCAGAAAAGTTTAACGCATCGATATTTATTGTCTCTATTTTGTTTACAATATCTGTATCTTTTTTTGTATTTTATCAGGATCAATATCCATTTCTTTTTATACCAAATGCTCTTGTTATTGGAAATTCATTGCTCTGTGGAGAGATATTTGGATCTACCACTGTCATGATATTATCAATAATTGCGATAGTGCTTACATTTGAAGACTATGGGCGTATTTCTTTAATGCCGACAGGCCATCTTGGTCATACGGTGGTATTGCAAGTTTACCTGAGCTTCATGGTTTTTACAGAACGTGCCGTATCTATAATTTTTATGAGAAACGAAAATCTTGTTCGGAGTATTTCGGCAAGAGAGCAGATGCTTGATCTGATTCTATCAAATGCTACAGATTGCGTTGTAAGTGTTGATCGGAATGGTTTGTGTCGCTGGGGTGGCGGTGCATGTCTAGAGTTACTAGGGAAAAGCTCCTCTGATATTGTTGGTGAAAGTATAATAGAAATTTTAGGGTGTAATGCCGCAGACAATGCAAAAATGCGGTCGTTCTTTTCTGACGATTCGACTGATTTAAACAACTTTTCTTTTAATTCACGGTGTAGAACTCCACTCATTCTGAGTGTAAGTTTGAGGAAATTGATTGTAGAGGGCATCACCGCAGGAGCGATTGTGACCATACATGATATTACTGTGGAAGCCGAAAAAGTTGATGAAGCAGAGGAACGTGCGGAAAGGGATCAATTAACACATTTGTTCAACAGGTTTGGATTTTATGAAGGAATAAAAGAATTTACATGCCTCTCAGAGCCTGTATTTTGTGTAACTTATATAGATATAGATCATTTTAAATCAATCAATGACACCTATGGGCATGAGGTTGGAGACCTTATGCTTGGAAAGCTGTCAAATATACTTCTGTCTGAAATGAGAGAATCAGATATTGTTTCAAGATTTGGTGGAGACGAATTCGTTATAGCTACCTTAAGTGACAAAAGCACGACAAAAGCTATATTGCAGAGGGTTGTTGATCGCGTTCGATTAGAAGCATTTGAAATAAGTAAAGATAAAAAAATAAATATAACAATTAGCTGCGGCTTTTCTTCTTATGAGCCGGGTAAGCGTATAGACATGCTGATACAGGAGGCAGATTCGGCCTTGTATGATGCAAAGCGTTCGGGACGTGATCGTGTTTGTGAATTCAGTCACTGAAGAACGTCTGGAGCACAATTCGGTTAATCTGCAATCTGATGTGCACTCCTTTTCTGTTGCCAATCAAAAAGAGAGCGCCCGGTTTCTAGAGCTTGAGCGTGGGGCGTGTCCAAAGAAAGCACTCCCCACAACAGCAGTACGAAAAACATCAAGTGGAAGTATCTTTTAGCCCTTATTCGATCTCTATCTTGTTTTCAGATAGCGTCAAACATTGATCATATGCTGGCCAAGCGCTTCAACCTTCGGCCAGATCATGTCAGCCACAGCCTTGTCTTCCACTACTTCATCCAGGGCCTGACGGAAGCATAATAACCAGCCGGCGGCTTCTTCTGTGCCGATTTTAGCTGGCAGATGGCGATACCTTAACATCGGGTGGCCGTATTTATCGGTAAAAAGCGGCGGGCCGCCGAGCCAGCCCGAGAGGTATTCAAATAGCTTCTCCTGGCTGCGTGTCATGTCTTGTGGGTGAATGTCGCGGCAGGCTTTGGCTTCGGGAAGGGCATCCATAAGTGCATAGAAACGTTTTGTGAGTTCACGCACAACAGGTTCGCCGCCAATGGCATCATAGAGTGTCATCAATATATTTCCTTGTTCGGCTTCTCACCGATGTCGATAGTATTATGCTGGTTTATGAGCGTATTTCTGCACCCGCCTCAAATGGGCTTGCGTGCGACCAAATCGATGAGGGCTGACAGGCCGCTATGCCCCGCGCCCTCCTCAATCACGCTGTCACGGCTGGCCAGATGCTCAATGGTCCACCCGGCAAAAGCTTCGCGCAGCAGAGTTTCGGTATAGAGATTTTCCGGTGTCGGTGGTCCACCAGTGCCATAGGCGATTTGCTCAGGACGATAGCCCTGCAACAGGATCAACCCACCCGGCTTTGTGGCCTGCTGCATACCGGCAAAGATTCTGGTGCGAAATTCGGGATCAGCAAACTGAATGAAGATGGCCACGACCGCATCAAAATCAGCTGTCGGCCATACCCAGCTATCAAGATCAATCTGTTGCAGATCAATATGTACATTGCATTCCTGCGCCAGCTTGCGTGCTTTGAGCAGACCAGCTTCGGCAATGTCGATAGCCGTGACGTTGTGCCCTTGTCCTGCGAGCCAAACGCCGTTGCGCCCTTCGCCATCCGCCACACTGAGTATTTTAGCGCCCGCTGGCAGACGATAGGCCTGCTGGGTCAGGAAAACATTTGGTGCTTTGCCGAAAACATAGTCATCAGTGGCAAAGCGGGTATTCCATTGGCTTGCGTGATCCATCGTGTCTCCATTGGCCGGTTAACTTTAGGCCAACTTACTGTGTCGAGTTTGGTGAATGTCCCATGTGGTATGGGAAGTGACTGCTGCGTGATTTCGGCTATCGCTGCTGGCAGTCATGTCATGATGGCTGTTTGGTCGCAGGGGGTTAGCGGTTCCATGGCATCAGGGCCATTATCCGTGCCATGCCACAAAATCCGCTCAAACCAGCGATGATCAGGCCGACGCCGAAGAACCCGCTCAGTAGGAAATAAGCCGGATTTACAAAAAATCCGAGCAGGACGCCGATAAGAACGAGTGTGCCGATGGCCAGTTGTACCTGACGGTCAAGCGGCAGAACTTTCCGGCCGGAGCGTGTCACTGGCATCCGCGCGGCCATCCATGCCTCGATACCACCTGTGAGGTTGTAGAGATCAAGGTTGGGCATTTCGGCAAGGAGTTTCTGACATGCTGAACCGCCGCGGCCGCCTTTGCGACAGTAGATAACCAGTTTCTTGCCTTCATGAGGCGGCAGCGTCGATATTTTGACCGTGCTAAGCGGCACAAGAGTGGCGCCGGGGATGGATTCTGATGCGAACTCCGCGGGCTCCCGTACGTCAACCAGCACGGCTTCGTTGTGTTCGAGCCAGTTATTCAAGGTTTTCGCGTCAACAGATTGTATGACCATTTTATAAGCGTCCTCTAATCAAGTGTGGGTTCACGACAAAAAATCAGATGGAGCACGGCAAGCAGCGCCTGCACTTCAACGCTGCAAAGCCGGTAATAGACCATCAGCCCGCGCTTTTCGGACTCTACCAGACCGGCTTCCTTCAGCCGAGCCAGGTGCTGGGAAAGCGCTGACTGTGATAATCCAACAGTATCGGCAATGTTGCTGACGGTTTTTTCACCCGAAACAAGGTGGCAGAGCACCATCAACCGGTTGGCGTTGGCGAGTTCCTTAAGCAATGCTTCCGCTTTGGCTGCGTGCTGTTGCATGGCCTCAACGGGAGGGGAAGGGGGATTCTGTTTTTTCACATTGACATCTTATCGGGAGATTCTATTTTAGCAAGGTCTAATTCAGAAGGTCGTTAGGTGAGGTTCTCATGTCCAAGTCCTACCCTGAAATAACCAAGCGCATATCCGCCAATATGAAAGTCCTGCGCAAGGACATTGCCGCAACCATGCAAGGTTTTTCGGCGCTGGCGGCAGCCGCGACCAAGGGCGGTGCTGTTGACACAAAAACCAAGGAGTTGATCGCGCTGGCTATCGGCGTTTCCCAGAGATGCGACGGCTGTATTGGCTTTCATGTTGAAGCTCTGGTTAAACTCGGCGTTACACGTGAAGAGCTTGAGGAAGTGCTGGGCGTAGCGGTTTATATGGGGGGCGGCCCTTCGCTCATGTATGCAGCCGACGCGATCATGGCTTTCGAGCAGTTTTCGCAAAACCTTCCTGAGACGGCAGATTAGTCACCGCGCCCCTTCTGCGCCTGCCCGGTTTCTTGGGTACAGGTCTGACAGTCCGTGTTCTGATGTGCTGGAGCACAAGGACATGTGTCAGATTGGTGGGGGAGCCTCTCTCGGTGCGGGGGCTGTCAGGCTTTTCAAGCCCGGTCATTGCCACAATGCTTACGGAAGGCAGACAAGCCTGATGGGTTTGAGGGGCTGGTTCATCGCCGGAATGTTGATTGGCGCCTCAGGTTGCGCCGTTTGAGCGTGATCTGGTTAAGGGCGTAGCGGCTGCTACGCCCTGTATCGAGTCTGATGTTTTCGGTCTGTTCAGGCGGCGGTCTCGCGTAATTTCCGTGCTGCATCGACCATATTGGTCAGAGCGGGAATGACCTCGCTCCACTGGCGGGTCTTGAGGCCACAATCCGGGTTTACCCACAGGCGCTCGGGCGGAATACGTTCTGCCGCTTTATGGATCAATGCGACCATCTGTGTTGCAGTCGGGATGTTGGGCGAATGGATGTCGTACACGCCCGGCCCGATCTGGTTCGGGTAGCTGAATGTCTCGAACACATCGAGGAGTTCCATGTCGGAACGTGATGTTTCGATTGTAATGACATCGGCGTCCATCTCTGCGATGGCAGCGATGATGTCATTGAACTCGGAATAGCACATGTGGGTGTGGATCTGGGTTTCATCTTCCACACCATTCGCCGTGATACGGAAGGCCTCAATGGCCCAGGTGAGGTAATCCTGCCACTGCGACTTGCGGAGTGGCAGACCTTCACGTAGGGCGGCTTCGTCAATCTGGATGATTCTGATGCCGGCTTTTTCCAGATCGAGCACTTCGTCCCGGATGGCTAGTGCGAGCTGGAAGCAGGAAATGGAGCGGGGCTGATCGTCCCGCACGAACGACCAGTTGAGGATTGTGACCGGGCCGGTCAGCATACCTTTCATAGGCTTGTCGGTCAGCGATGCGGCGTAGCTGATCCACTCGACGGTCATCGGCTTTTGGCGGCTGATATCGCCGAACAGGATCGGTGGTTTTACGCAACGTGAGCCATAGGATTGCACCCATCCATTCTGACTGAATACGTAACCGTCGAGCTGCTCGCCAAAATATTCCACCATGTCGTTACGTTCAGCTTCGCCATGTACCAGCACGTCCAGACCGAGCTTTTCCTGCTCCTGTATGGCATGTTCAATTTCACGACGCATGGTTTCATTATAGGTGCGTTCATCCAGCTTGCCGGATTTGAAGCCGCTGCGTGCTAAACGGATTTCCGTAGTCTGGGGGAAGGAACCGATTGTTGTCGTGGGGTAGAGCGGCAGTTGCAGAATGTTGGCCTGCTTTCTGGCCCGATCCGCGAACGCGCTCTTGCGGTGGCCGAGGGTTTTCGTGATTGCTGCGACGGCTGCCTTGACCGCAGGATTATTCACGCGGGCCGATTTGCGGCGAGAGTCAAGAGCCGCCCGGTTGGCGGCAAGCTCCATAACCACAGCGGCACGCCCCTGACGAAGAGCCGTTGCCAGAACCTTGATCTCCGTGAGTTTTTGCACGGCGAAAGCCAGCCACGAGCGAATTTCGCGGTCCATTTTTGCTTCGCCTGCCAGATCGACGGGAACGTGTAGGAGCGAGCAGGAGGGTGCGATCCACAGCCGTTCGCCCAATGTTTTTGCGATAGGCTCCAGCCAGTCGAGTGTGGCTTCCAGATCTGTTTTCCAGATGTTGCGGCCATTGACGATGCCGAGCGAGATAACGCGATCCGCAGGGCTGGATGCCACCAATTCAGCGACTTCGTCGCGGGCATTGATTGCGTCAAGATGCACTCCGGCGACGGGCAGTCCTGCGACCAGGGGCAGATTTTCACGCAACTGGCCGAAATAGGTGGCCAGAAGCAGCTTCACCCTGCCGGTATCAAGCGCCTGATAGGCCCGTATGAAGGCGTTCTGCCAGTCGGCTTCGAGTTCAGTGACCAGGATCGGCTCATCAATCTGCACCCATTCGACGCCAGCGTTGGCCAGTGTTGTCAGCAATTCACTGTAGACCGCGAGAAGGCGTGGCAGCAGCGCGAGCTTTTCGGAGCCATCCTTTGCCTTGCCGAGCGCAAGGTAGGTGACAGGGCCGATAATGACAGGCTTGGCCTTTACGCCTCGGGCCTTTGCTTCGGCAAGCTGTGTCTGAAGTCGCGTCGCATCAAGGGTGAATTCAGTCGCGGCGTCGAATTCCGGCACGATGTAGTGGTAGTTGGTGTCGAACCACTTGGTCATTTCACCTGCGGCAACGTGCCCTTCGATCCCGGTGGCGGAGCGACCGCGCGCAACACGGAAATAATTGTCCAGCACATCGTCATCAAAGTGGCGCACACGCGATGGCAGGTTGCCGAGCGTGAAGCTCATGTCTAGCACCTGATCGTAAAATGCGAAGTCCCCAACAGGGGCCAGGTCGAGTTCGCTCTGTTCCTGCCAGTGCCGTCCACGCAGCGCGATGCCGACCTGAAGGAGATCATCACGCGATGATTGTCCTTTCCAGTAAGATTCAAGCGCGAATTTCAGTTCACGTTTGAACCCGATACGAGGAAAGCCAAGATTGTGGGTTGTGACCATGGAGAAATACCCCGTTAAATCGTGAAGGTGCGTGACGATAGGGGTTCAATAAAATGAGCGGAAATGATATATTTTCATGAATATATAAATTCTATGCATTATAGGGCGGGACATGGGCATCCTTGAACGCAATCATTTGACAATCATTCAGGAAGTGGCGCGCGAGGGTTCGTTGACGGCCGCAGGACTGCGCCTGAATTTGACCCAGCCGGCGCTCAGTCATGCCATCCGCAAGATTGAAAACCAGTTGGGCGTCAAGATATGGCGGCGGGAAGGGCGGTCACTTGTACTCACTCAGGCAGGGGAGTGGTTACTGTCGCTGGCGGACCGTGTGCTCCCACAGTTTGAGTTGGCAGAGACACGGCTTCAGCAATTTGGGAATGGCGAGCGCGGTACACTGCGTATCGGGATGGAATGTCACCCCTGCTATCAGTGGCTTCTCAAAATTGTTTCACCGTATCTGGAACGGTGGCCGAAAGTAGATGTTGATGTAAGGCAGAAGTTTCAGTTCGGCGGAATTGGTGCGTTATTCAGCAACGAGATTGATATTCTGGTTACGCCAGACCCACTTTACAAACCGGGCCTGAATTTCACACCGGTTTTTGATTATGAACTCGTTCTGGTTGTTGGCGCCCAGCACCCTTTGCGCGAGGCGGAATTTGTTTTGCCAGAGCAGCTTATGGCGGAAACGCTGATAACCTACCCTGTTCCGTCCGAGCGACTTGATATCTATACGCAGTTTCTACAGCCAGCGGGGATCGCGCCACGGCAGCAGAAGCAGATAGAAACGACAGATATCATGCTGGTGATGGTCACGCACGGCAGGGGCGTTGCTGCACTGCCGCGCTGGTTGGTAGAAGAATATGCGTCACGTTTCGAGCTTTATCCCATAAAGCTTGGGAAAAATGGCATTGCAAAACAGATTTTTCTTGGTCGTCGTGAGACAGACGAAGAGGTTCAGTATCTGGAGAGTTTTATCGAATTCGCAGCTTCACCCCATTTCTAGATCCGGCGATTTTGGAATCGCTATAGCTACTATTTTTGTAGCAGCCTTGAAGATTCAGAAACGCTTTCTGTTTGAGTGCTGGGTGTCTGCTCATTATTCGCTGAGGTGGAAAGAGCGCAACGAGACAGATTGTCTTCAAGAGCTACTCGCCGAGTTTCCCAAGTATCCGCTTTGTTGTGGCCAGAGCGCTCAAAAGCGGTTGAGCATCACGCGCAATTTTGGCGAGTAGACTTGCGCCGAGCCATGTCTGATAAAGCATCTCGGCGATCTGCCCCGGTTCTCCGGCGATCTTTACGGAGCCGTCGGCGATACCATTTTTCATCGCGCCTGAAAGTCGTTCTATGACGGCGGAGGTACCCCGGAGGAGTACTTTCCGCATGGGTTCGGATAGGTCCGATACCTCGGCGCCCAATTTCACGGCAAGGCACTTGCCCTCAGGGTCGCCATTGGTTTGGGTATCGACCCATTTGCGCCAATAGAGCATCAGCCGCTCACCTTCAGTCAGGCCGGGCGTTTGCAGTAAGGTGTCCAGAGCCTTCAGATAGGCGTCAAAGTAACTTTCCAGCAGTGCCTCCCCGAAGGCATCTTTAGACTGGAAGTAATGGTAGAAAGACCCTTTGGGAACACCCGCAGCAGAGAGAATTTCATTAAGGCCAACCGCAGCAAAACCTTTCCCGCTGATTATGATTTGGGCGGCATCAAGAATATCCTGCCTGGTGTCGCGGGTAGGGGGTGTGTGCTGTGTGGGCATGGTCAATCGCATATACGGAATACCAGACTAATCGTCCAGCGTAAAAACTGTGATTGGCAAGCAGTACCTGCCAATCACAGGATGATTACAAAAGATCACTTCTCTTTGTACGTAGGGTAGTCCGTATATCCATGTTCGCCACCACCATACATGGTGGCTGCATCAAGCGGATTCAGTGGCCAGTCATGTGCGATCCGCGCTGGGAGATCGGGATTGGCAATAAAGGGTCGACCAAAACCAATCAGGTCTCCCCATCCAGCTCCGACAACCTTATCCGCACGGCTTGCCGTGTAGCGACCTGCATAGATGATCCGGCCTGAGAATGTGCTGCGGACATCATCACGGAAATCCTCCGGGAGATCGGGTGCGTTGTCCCAGTCTGCTTCGGCAATTGAAAGATAGGCAATGCCTGCATCCTCAAGAACCTTGATGGCTTCTATATAGGTTTCATGGGGGTTGGATTCGACCAGACCGAGATAAACCCTGGCTTCATCTGTGCTGGTAAAGAGAGGCGCAAATCGAACGCCCATCCGGTCTTTTCCGACAACTTCGGCAACGGCTGCGACAACTTCACGCAAAAATCTGAGGCGATTATGAAGGCTGCCGCCATATTCATCGGTGCGCTGGTTGCTATGCTCGGAAATGAACTGGTTGATCAGGTAGCCATTGGCTGCATGGAGTTCAACGCCATCAAACCCTGCTGCCAAGGCATTGCGTGCGGCCTGAGCGTATAGCTGAACCAGCTCTTTGACTTCTGCCGTTGTCAGGGCGCGCGGCATGGAAGGTTCTGCCAGTTCTCCGGTGCCGGGGCCAGTTTCGATAAATACACTGACACCTTTGGCCTGAATGGCGGACGGAGCAACGGGGGCAGCATTGTTGGGCTGCAATGCTGTGTGTGAGACGCGCCCCACATGCCATAGCTGGGCGAAGATGATGCCACCGGCAGCATGTGCAGCCTCGGTTACCTTGCGCCACCCGGCGATTTGTTCCGCGCTGTAAATGCCTGGTGTCCAGGCATAACCTTGCCCTCGCGGTTCGATCTGTGTGCCTTCCGTTACCATAAAGCCTGCGCCTGCGCGCTGGCGGTAATAGGTTGCCATCAATTCGTTGGGAATATCGCCCGGCTGTGAACTGCGCGAGCGTGTGAGCGGCGGCAGCACGATTCTGTTGCGCAATGCATAAGGCCCAAGACGAGATTTCTGGAAAAGAATTTTATGGTGCATTCTTACTTCCTGTGACTATCCCGTCCATTATTGCGTTAAATGGCAATAATAGATGGGACGTGTAAAAATCATGAGCGATGCGGTCGGACGGCTCAGTCCGTATCGGCCGGATTTTCTATGAAATGAAGAGAAAAGCCTCGGATACAAAAAGCAAACATTACCACTCGACGCAAATTTTTCCGAAATGCGCGCCGCTTGCCTGATAAGCGAAGGCCTCTGGCAGTTGGTCCAGAGCAAAACGGCGATCGATGATCGGACGCATTCCATTCTGGTTGAGCGCTGCAATATAATCCTGCTGCTGACGCCTGTTGCCGACCACAAGCCCCTGTAGGCGCGCCTGTTTTGCCATCAGCGCCATTGTTGGAACGTCTCCCTGGCGGCCAGTCAAAACCCCGATCAGGGCAATATGTCCACCGACACAAACTGCCGTAATGGATTCAGCAAGGGTTCCTGGGCCGCCAACTTCGACGACATGATCCACGCCTGCGCCCGTTAATGAATACACCTGCTTTCCCCAGTTGGGGTTCTGGCGGTAATTGATGACGTGATCGGCGCCAAGGGCGCGCACCTTCTCGAGTTTCTCGTCTGAGGAGGAGGTGGCAATGACAGTGGCGCCCATTGCCTTGGCGATCTGCAAAGCCGCGATGGAAACGCCCCCTGTGCCGAGCACGAGGACAGTATCGCCCGCCTTAAGCTGGCCATTCACGACGAGGGCGCGCCATGCAGTAAGCCCGGCCGTTGTAATCGTTGCCGCTTCAGCGTCGCTCCAGCCACGTGGCGCATGGGTGAAGGCTGTTGCTGCGCAGACGGCATATTCGGCGGCAAAGCCGTTGATGCCGTCACCGGGTGTGCCCGCAAAACTGCCTACAGCATCGGACGGCAGTCCGTCCTGCCATTGCGGGAAAAAGCATGAAACCACCCGATCTCCGGGCTGAAACTCTACTACGCCTTCACCTACGGCTTCGACGATACCGGCGCCATCAGACATAAGGATGCGTCCGTCTGCGGCGGGAATGCCCCCATTGGCAACCAGAAGATCATGATAATTCAGCGACGTCGCGTGGAGCGCAACGCGAATTTGGCCCGGTCCGGGCTGGCCGGGGTCGGCAACGTCGCGGAATACGATCCGGTCAATGCCGCCGGGTGCGGACAGGCTTGCTACTTTCATTACTCTTTTCTCCTTGCCGTTGCTCTTGGCGTCTGATGCGAGAATTGATACCCTCTTAACGAAGAATAGACCAGTCGTCTACTGCGCGCCAGTCTGCTCACAATGAATTGTGAAACTGACGGTCACCAAAGCGCACGAGGGTGCGCTCGTTCTGGGCATGGGCGGTTCCATCACGGTGTGCGCCGCGTGCAAGGGTAATTTGTCGGGGTGGCATCTGTCTTGCGGGTGCATCCATGTGCGGGTTGCAAGGTCTCTTCTGACGCGAATACGGCTTGTGGTCTCGCTTTCTCCGTGGGACAATTTTTTCGATATTACGACAAATTCTGGAAAATATATTATCGTATAAAACGATTTCTAAAATATAATGTTACGATATGAGTATAAATTTCATTCATAAGGTCAGTGATGAAATAGTAATTCATATCTGTGGCAATTTGTAAAATATGATAAAAATTTACGCCATTACTTTGAAAATACACATCATATAAATTCTGTTAGTGTTGATAATGTAACGAATACGCCATTTGGTGCGCGGTACATGCAATATGGAGAAGAAAACTTGAGCTTCTTTAAAGAACCAGTGCAGAAATACCCAGCGCACAAAAGTGCGGAAGGATATCATCTGGCGTTGGACAGACGACAGATCCAAATGATCTCAATTGGCGGAGCGATTGGTACCGGGCTTTTTCTAGGAGCGGGAAGTAGGCTGCAGGCTGTCGGGCCTGCGTTGGCTGTGGTGTACCTTGTCTGCGGCGTGTTTGCATTTCTGATGCTGCGTGCCCTGGGCGAGCTGGTGATGTATCGTCCCACCAGCGGCAGTTTTGTTTCTTACGCACAGGAGTTCCTGGGGCCGCGGGCGTCTTATGTGGCGGGGGCGCTGTCTTTTTTTAGTTGGGCGATGACGGGCATTGTCGATATCACCGCCGTGGCCCTGTACATGCATTACTGGGGTGTTTTTGCTGCCGTGCCGCAATGGGTCATGGCGTTGATGGCGCTCGTGGTCATTACGTCCATGAATCTTGTGGGGGTGAAGTGGTTCGGCGAGATGGAGTTCTGGTTCTCGTTGATCAAGGTAGCGGCACTGATTGTGTTTTTTGCCGTTGGATCGGTGGTTCTGGGTATGCACTCGCCAGTGGCGGGCGTTACGCCGGGTTTTTCACTGGTGAGCGAACATGGCGGGCTTTTCCCGCATGGTGTCATGCCGGCCCTGACCCTGATGCAAGGGGTGGTGTTCGCCTATTTTGGCATAGAAATGATAGGCACGGCGGCGGGCGAATGCCAGAACCCGCGTGAGGTTGTGCCGGCTGCCATTAATAATGTTATCTGGCGTATCGCGATTTTCTATGTCGGTACGGTTACGTTGCTGGTGCTGTTGCTGCCTTGGTCTTCCTATCAGGCCGGTGTCAGCCCGTTTGTTACGTTTTTTTCCCGTCTGGGTGTGCCGGGCATGGGCGGGGTCATGAATCTTGTGGTGCTGACGGCAGCACTGTCCAGCCTGAATTCCGGTCTTTATTCCACGGGACGTGTTCTGCGCACCATGGCGCTGGATGGTGCGGCGCCGCGCTACCTGGCCCGCATGAACAGGCAGTCGGTTCCTTCCGCCGCCATTCTGACGACTGTGGCGATTTATCTGGTCGGGGTGGGGCTGAATTATCTTCTGCCAGCACAGATTTTTGAAATCGTGCTCAATATGGCCTCGCTCGGTGTTATCAGTACGTGGTGTTTCATTCTGGTGTGCCAGATGAAACTGCGGCAGGCTATTGTTGCCGGACGGATTGCCCCCACCAGTTTTGCCATGCCGGGCGCGCCTTATACCACATGGGCAACACTGATTTTCTTTCTGGGTATCCTTGCCCTGATGGTGTTTGACTATCCTACGGGCACCTATTCGATTGCGGCGGTCCCTGTTCTGGCGCTTCTGCTTGTGGCCGGGTGGAAAATGATGGGCGGCCGTCCTTTGCCTGTGGAGCCCCAGACGCAGTTTTCAGCCATTCTGACAGATGCCGCTCCGCCCCGGTCGGATACGGATGGGGAGTACGCGCCATGAGCAGGAAGATAGATGTTTGGGGCCGTGCGAAAAGAGCGTACCTGACTGGCATGGCCGTGGCATTTGGCGGTGTTGCGGTGCAGAGCCAACAGGCTATGGCGGAGCAGTGGTACACAGGCTCTCTTATTTCTCCCTCAGGGCCGTTGTCAAAAAAGGGCATGTTCCTGCTGGAGCCCTACATGTACTACGCGGTGCCTTCGGGTATGATCGGCCCGAACAATGACGCCGTTCCCATGAGCTCACCCCGGCAACAGTCGGTGACCAATCTGACAATCTATCGATATGCCGTGACAGACACGATTAGTATTCAGACTGAACCGACCATAGCCTATCGCTGGAAGCACGGCGACAACACCAGCAGTGGCCTGAAGCTGGGTGATGTGCCCGTGGATCTGATGTGGCGTTACCTGACGGCAGACCCCGCTCGTTACATCCCGACGCTCAACCTGATTACGGGCGTTTCCTTTCCTACGGGGGATTATTCCAGTCTGGGGCGGGCGCAGGATGGTGTGGGGAGCGGCGTCTACACCTACCGTGTGGCGTTGACCGAGCAGTCCACCTATACCTTGCCCAACAACCACGAACTGCGTCTGCGCGTCTGGGCGACGTTTCGGCGCGCTCTGACAACGGCGCATCTGCACGATGTGACCAGTTACGGAACAACGCAGGGATTCCAGGGGCGGGCGCAGCCCGGCATGTATGGCGGGGCAGGGTTTTCCCTTGAATACGGGGTGACCCAGCGCTGGGTTCTGGCTTTGGATGTCGCGCGTGACTGGTCCAACGGCACGAAGCTACACGGCACTTATACGAGTACGCAGCAGACGATTTCGCAGACGGGTACGCCTTCGGGAGACTGGCAGATCGCTCCCGCGGTCGAATATAACTGGAGCCCCCGTTACGGTATCATTGCCGGCGTATCCGTTTATTATGCGGGGCATAATACGGAGCGCGTAGTTTCACCCCAGTTTGCTTTTAATGCTCTTTACTAAAGGGTTTTTCGTCTTCAGGGGGACTGGGGAGCGCCTCTGTTTCCCCTGAGGGTGCCTGTTCGAGGTGGTGCGCGGCATTTTCCTCGCTCAGTGCAAAGCCTGTCAGTCCCCCCATGACAGCCGCCAGTCCGGCATAGTCGGCCAGACCAAGCGCAAGGTGGCCGGTCAAGAGGGTTTCTCCCAGCAAGGTAAAGGCGACTTCTCCCGCTTGAGTCGCGTCAACAGCCGCGATGAGATACGGGTTTGAGGATGTATTGCGCGCATGAATGAACAGTGGCGTAGCGAGGCAGCCTGCGACCAAAGCAATAATGCCAGTACTGGCGATTTGCTGAACGTCGGGTGCGGGAGGGCGGATGACGACAACCAGCCCGATGAGAAAGGGCAGGGCGCCCAGTGTCATCAGCAGCACGGCGGCCAGTGGGTCTTGCAGGGGGCGATAGAGCGGCGTTGTATTGTGGCGCAGACGGTTGAGCAACTGGTTGCCCACAGGATAACAGAAAGCTGCAATGGCCAGCGGTACTACACCCGCCAGAACCTGCTCCAGCGGCACACCGTCCAGCAGCCGGTTGGCATTGAGGCCTATGATTCCCGCACAAATCAAACCGAGAAATACGAGCCCACGCAGTGGTACTTTTTCTCCAAAAAATCGCAGCACGATGGGGGTGGCGAGAAGAGTACCCTGCCATGTGGCCGCTACGATCCAGCCTGGTGCATGGTTCGCGGCAAAACAGCAACATGCGTAGAATACACCATATCCTACACTGCCAGCCCCCAGCCAGAACCCGGCTCTATGCAGGAAAAGACGGCCTAGCATCGCCAGATAAGCCGGGCCTTTGCTGAGCAGTAGCCAGAGTGTAAGCAGTAGCGCGGTTTCAATATAACGGAGCGCGGCGCTCCATGCCCACGGTCCGCCCTGCAGGCTGATGGCGCGGTTCAGCACGAACGTGGTGGAGAACAGCGCGGACGCGACCAACCCTTGACAGATCAGCCGGGGCGCGCGTGCTGTGTTTGGCGTGGTGGTATGCGCCGTGCTTCTGTCTGCCGGTCTTGTAACGGGCTGCCTTGTGTGAGAGGGAGGAACCGGATGACCGGAAGCAGGACAATCTGGCATGTTTGTGCAGGAGCTTCTGTAATGGAAAACAGACGAAACCATACCGGAAATGCAATGGAATGTGCTTCCGTTTTTTGTTCAAGTTTGAGTATATTAAACGAGGTTTTTTAAAAAGTTCGGAATAATCATGCGGATACATGCGCAAATGCGGAAGATTTGATCATGGGGGATGTGCTGGATAGAACCGACCGGAAGATTCTGCGTCTTCTTCAGAGTAACGGGCGTATTTCCAATGCGGATCTGGCTGAAGAGGTCAATATCAGTCCGGCTACGTGTCATCGGCGTCTTCAGCGTCTGTTTGATGAAGGCTACGTCAAAAATGTACGGGGCATGATCAACGCTGAGAAAGTCGATCTGGGTACGCTTGTGCTGGTGGGTGTCGTGCTGGATCGTTCGACACCTGACAGTTTTGCCGAGTTTGAGGGAGCGGTCAGCCAGATTTCTTCTATTCTGGACTGCTATCTGGTGGCGGGCGATTTTGATTATTTTCTCAAGATTCGGGTGCGTGACATGGCGGAATTCAACCGCCTTCATGCAACAAAGCTTATAACCCTGCCCTCTGTCCGCCAGACACGTACCTTTTTCACCCTGAAAACCGTGGCGGATACGCGCGCGCTGGATTTTTAACGTTCTGTTCTTTGTAGCGTCGTACAAGCTGTGTAACGAGTACGCGCTCATGGTAATGTCATACGCTTCCAGTGCGGAATTTTACTATAAATTACCCCGCAGAGGGTGGCTCCGTCATGATTTGCGGTGTCTGGGAAAGCTATACGCTGCCGGGTGAAGGCGGCATAGCGGGAGTGACGGATGAATAAAGACAGGCCGGACATGGCTGAGCCTCCATTCCTGCCTGAAGGGGAAGACCATACGCCCCCGGTGCAGGAAGATAGTGACCCAGAGTGGCCCAGTTCGGTTGTGGGGCCGAGTCGTCCTCGCCTGTTCCGGGTGCTCGGGCCGGGGCTTGTCACCGGTGCATCGGATGACGACCCGAGCGGCATCGCCACCTATTCGCAGGGAGGGGCGCAGTTCGGCTATGGGTTGGCGTGGTCTCTGGTGGTGACCTATCCGCTTATGGTCGCAATGCAGATGATCAGCGCGCGGCTGGGTCGGACAACCGGACATGGGCTTGCTGGTGTGTTGCGGCTTTATTGCCCATCCTGGCTTCTGAGTGGCGTAGTCATGCTGCTTCTGGTGGCGAATATCGTCAATCTGGGGGCTGACCTTGGCGCCATGGCGGATGCGCTGGATCTACTTCTGCCCAGCGCTCGGGTGCTGTACGTGCTGCTGTTTGCCGCCGTGGCTATTTCCATGCAGCTATTCTTACAATACACGCGCTACGTAGCTGTGTTGAAATGGCTGACGCTTGCGCTTTTTGCGTATTTTGCTGCATTGGCCTGCGTACGGGTGGATTGGTGGGCACTGGCCCGGCAACTGGTCTGGCCGGACTGGAAAGGCACCCATGCTGCCGGCTACTGGACGGCGCTTGTTGCCATTCTGGGTACGACCATCAGTCCGTACCTGTTTTTCTGGCAGGCTTCCGAAGAAGTGGAGGACATGCACGTCTATCCGCGTCGGGTTAATCTGGTTGATGCTCCTGTACAGGGTAAGAACGCCCTGCGGCGCATCAGGGTTGATACTTTGGTGGGGATGGCGTTTTCAAACCTTGTGGCGCTGGCGATTCTGGTTACGACTGCAGCCACCCTCAATGTGCATGGTGTAACGGATATCCAGACATCGGCCGAGGCGGCCGAGGCCCTGCGGCCGATTGCCGGGCGTTTTGCCTCGCTTATTTTTACGCTGGGGGTTGTGGGCACGGGTCTTCTGGCTGTGCCGGTTCTGGCTGGTTCGGCTGCCTACGCTGTGGGCGAGGCCCGCCAGTGGCCGACTGGTCTTGAGCGGCGTCCCAAGGAGGCGCAGGCTTTTTATGCAACGCTAGTGCTGGCGACATTAGTGGGGATGATCCTGAATTTCGCTCCCATTGATCCGATCAAGGCGCTGTTCTGGAGTGCTGTGCTGAACGGCGTGGTGGCTGTGCCCGTCATGGTTGTCATGATGATTGTGGCCAGCCGTTCGGACATTATGGGGCAGTTTGTCATTCGTGGGCCACTGAAGTGGTTGGGGTGGGTCGCGACGGTCATGATGGGGGGAGTTGTTCTGGCCATGCTGTGGAGCTTTGGCGGTTAAAGCCTATCTGCTTTTCAGGATGCACAATCAGAATCATGACAGTCGGCAGGCAGCGTAATGGCGTGAGGCGTCCATCATTGGGTGCCATGGAATGGACGTCGCGCCATGGCTCTGGCCGGGCGGACGCGATTTGTAAATGATATTGACAATTATTCTTAACTAGGCGAAGCCTCACGAGGTTTTCCATCGTGAGGCTGAATTATGAGTTTTCGTGCCCTTTGCCTGAACACATTATGCGTGTCCGCTTTGTTGTCGGGAGTAGGGCCTGTTAGGTTTCTTGCGCTTTCTTCGGCCCGTGCGGAGCAGAACGCATCGCACCGTGTGGTGACGGCACAGAGCGCTGAAAAGCAGAAACAGACGGCTAGTCTCGCTTCCAAACCTGCGGTTGGCGCATCGCCTGTAGCGGCGGCAAAGGAAGAGGATCTGGTTGTCCGGGCTGCGCGTAACAACCGCATGTATGTTTCAAGCGGAGGGGATCTGGGCGCGCTGGGAGTGAAGAAAGGGCTTGATGTGCCTTTCAATATCCGCAGCTATAACGCCAGTCTTATCCTGAACCAGCAGTCCCAGACATTGGGGGACGTACTGCTGAATGACCCGACTGTCAGAACAACGACGGGTTACGGCAATTATGCCCAGCTTTTCCAGATCCGCGGTTTTACCCTGTATGGTGACGATATCGCCATTGATGGGCTGTACGGTGTCACGCCCCGCCAGCTTGTTTCTCCCCAGCTTTATGAATCGGTGCAGGTGCTCAATGGCGCGAGCGCGTTCCTGAATGGGGCGGCTCCCGGTGGGTCCGCCATTGGCGGGAACGTCAATCTTGTTTCCAAACGGGCAACGGCAACCGACATAACCCGGGTTACGGGCGATTATACCAGTAGTGCTCAGGGTGGCGGGGCGGTCGATATCAGTCGCAGGTTCGGTCAGGATCGGGCATACGGTTTCCGCTTTAATGCGGCCGGGATGGATGGCGAAACCCCGATTCATGGCGAACGCCGTGCCGATATTGCTCTGGGTGGCGCATTTGACTGGCATAATGATGATACCCGCATCAATATGAATATGAATTATCAGAAACAGCAGGTTTTTGGTGGACGGAGCGCCATCATCGTTTCCAGTCTTGCGACGGACATGCCTGTGCCAATCCCGACATCTCCTTCAAAAAACTGGGGTCAGCGCTGGGCCTATACAGACCTCTCCTATCTGTTCGGCACGATGGGCATAGAGCATGACTTTGGGAGACATATGACCGTTTACGGAAAGTTCGGCGCGCAGAGTGGCAACGAAATGGGGAATTATGCCACCACGACCCTGACCAATTCCCGCACGGGAGACGGCAGTGTCGGAGCGATGGCAACGGCCTATAACGTCATGAACGAAGCGACGCAGGCCGGTGTGCGTGCCCATGTGACGACGGGTTTCATCAAGCATGAAATTAATGCCGGGGGATCGGCAATCTGGGAGGAGGCCGATTCGGCCTACGCTATGAGCGTGCCTGGCGTGCCCGGTAACATCTACAATCCGACGCAGTTTATCCCGAACGAAACTTACGCCCGAGGCAACATGAATAATCCGGGGCGCGTCTCATGGAACAAGCTGTACAGTCTGTTCCTGTCGGATACGATGACCTTCTGGCATGACCGCATCGCTCTGACAGGTGGTTTTCGGTATCAGGATATTCTCTCCAATTCCTACAACTATGGAAGTGGAGAGAAGCTGACGCATTATGAGTCCGCCGCATTCTCGCCGGTTATCGGTCTGGTGGTGCATCCGATTAAACATTTTGCTGTATATTTTAATCGTATTCAGGGCCTGTCCGCAGGCACGACGGTGGGTGCCGGTTATGTCAATGCCGGGCAGGTTTTTGCGCCTTATGAAAGCACGCAGTACGAGGTGGGGGCCAAATATGATGTTGGCCGTTTTTCCGCAGGTGTTGCGTTTTATCAGACCTCCATGCCGTATGGGGTGGTGGAGACCGACGGCAATACGAGCCAGTTGATCTATACCCAGAACGGTCGGGAACGAAACCGGGGTATGGAATTGACCTTTAATGGGGAAATCCTGCGTGGGCTGCGCTTTAACGGTGGTCTGACCCTGATTGACGCCAAACAGATGCGCGCGGCCGATGATGCGAACAACGGGAAAACCGTTATCGGTGTTCCCAATTACACCATCAACGGCAATCTTGAATACGATGTGCCTTTCGTCGAAGGACTGACGCTGGTGGGGCGTGTTATCAGCACGGGCAAACAGCAGTTCAACAACGCCAACACCACACACCTGCCCGCATGGTCACGGTTCGATCTGGGCGCGCGTTATACGTTCCTTGTGCGGGGTAAGGCGCTTACCACGCGTTTTGAAGTCGATAATGTTGGCAACCAGCGGTACTGGGCTTCAGTCTATCAAAGCAATCTGATCATGGGCGATCCTGAAACATTTAAATTCTCGGTCACCGCTGATCTTTGATGGGTGTAGTGCGCTATGCTGTGCGTTGCCGGGACAGTCTTGCGTTAGAACCCTCCTGAACTGTGGAGGAATTCACGCAGGGCGTGCAGGAAGGTGCGGACATTGGCGCTGGCGTTGTGGCGCGGGGGCATGACGGCGTAAAGATCCGTTTTTTCGCCGTACAGATCAGGGAATATGCGGATCAGCTTGCCGCTTTCTATATCCTGCGACACATCACAGAGCAGCTTGTAGGCAATACCCTGTCCGGCCAGCGCCCAGTCATGGATGATTTCGCAACTGGTTGTGGAGAGGCGGGAAGGAACGGTGATGACATCGCGTTTCTCGTCATCCCCAATGGCCCAGCGGTTCAGTACCGTCATGGTCTTGTGGCGGCGCAGGCACAGACAGTCGTGGTGGATCAGTTCCTGCGGGGTGCGCGGCAGCGTCTTGCGGGCGATATAGGCGGGTGAGGCGCAGAGTACGCGCCGGGTTGTGGCCAGCAGGGTTACGGTCGCGCCCTGTGTATCGGGCATACCCAGACGCAGGATGACATCAAGGCAGTCGCTGAAGTCGTGCAGTCCTTCGCCCGCCAGTGCCAGGCTGATTTTGAGTTGCGGGTAGCGTTCACCAAAGCTGGCTATAAAGGGGGCGATCTGCCTGCGGCCCAGTTCCACAGGGGCGCCAATGCTCAGCGTGCCCTGTGGTACGGTATTTGCGATGGACAGATCGTTCTGAAGCTGGTCAATATCAGCAATGATCTGCACGCCGCGTTCATACAGAACCCGGCCTGTCTCACTGGGGCGGAAATGGCGTGTGGTGCGGACAATAAGGCTCGCGCCCAGCCGTTCCTCCAGCCGGGACAGACGGCGCGAAACTACGGCTGGCGAGGTGCCCATGCTGCGGGCTGTGGCGGAAATACTGCCCGCTTCGACCAGCACCGTAAAGAAGCGCAGGTCACTGATCTCGTCGTAAGCCATGAAATGCTCCATCTTTGCATCATACGCAAAAGCGTTTTTCCGGTTTTATGGCTACCGGAGCCATGGGTCTTCAAGACATAGTGATCGAGCGTAAAGGCCATTCTGTGGCGAGCCCGGTTTCTGGTGTGCCAGCAACGATAGCGTTGGAGCACGGATAAGGGAACGCAGTGGATAGCCGGACGCTAAAGCGAAGAAGCACATAAAAACGATGTCGCCACATGTATGGCGGCACAGCATGTCCGCGGAGAGATCATGTCAAACCATAGCCAGACCATTACGCCCTCGACCAGCACCCCCCTGACCGGCGCCGCGCTGAAAGCCGCCTTGGTGGGAACATGGGAACTCATCTCCTATAAAGTGGAGGAAGAGGAAAGCGGCGCGCTGATTGACGCCATGGGGGATCATCCGCGCGGGCGCGTGATTTTTACGCAGGATGACTGGGTGGCCTTCAACCTTGAGGGAACGGGGCGTACCCCCGCCAAGACAGATGACGACCGCGCCCGCCTGATGCAGACGCTCGTGGCCTATATCGGGCGCTATCATATTGAAGACAACCAGTGGATCACGCAGGTGGAAACCGCGTGGGCGCCCGAATGGGTGGGCACCCAGCAGCGTCGTACCGTGACCGTGGATGGCAATACCGCTGACGTCATTACCCCCTGGCGCCTGATGCCCAACTGGGGCGGTGGCCAGATGTCGCGCAGTATTATTCGTTTCCATCGGGCGGGCTAGCAACAGCCCGCAAGTCGGGCAGGCTATATCAAGCCAGCTCCCTGTGGTGGCTCGTTTCGTCCCTGTTTGTGAACAACCCCTTCCGACATTGGATTCGGAAGGGGTTTTTTGTTGGCGTGTCGATCACGCGCGGCCTGGGCACGGCATGGAGGGGGATTTTTTCAGGTAGGGCCATTTCCTTTTTTCCAAGAAAACCGCGACAGGAAAGTCGGAGAGGGGAGGCCGTGGCCTCATGTTATTCCTTTCTCAGAACGTTTTTGCTGGCAATCGGGGGCGTTTTTGCGCTAATGCGTAATACGATTTGTTGACTCGGTATTACTCATTAAGCATATCCTTGGTGGCGTAAGGGCGAAAAGCAGAGGGATGAAAAGGTCTTCTGCGACAGGAATTTCGGTCTCGAACCGGCGCCGGGAAATGACATTGCGCCACTGGGCCTGTTGGCACAGACGGTAGCGGACAGGACGGGAGAGCGGGCGATGTCACGCATGTCCGGATGGGCACTATACGGAAAGGTCGGCCGGAAAAGCCGCGTGGTGCTGGGTGGGCTTTCCATCCTGTTGCCGCTGCTGATCTGGAGCGCGGTCAGTTATGTGCCGTTTATCTGGCACCCTCAGGTTCTGGTGACTGATCCGGGTGGTGAGGACTATCTGGAAGAAGGTATGCGCATGAAGCGTGCCGATTTCGAACGCGCCGTGCAGGAGATGCACGCGGCGGGCCAGAAAGCGCCCGAAGGGGTGCCGGTTAACCCGGTTTATCTGCCTTCGCCCGGCGGCGTGTTTTCCGCCTTTGTGCAGGCGTTCGTCCAGCCTGATTCACACGGGCCGGAAAAATCCATCCTGCAGGCGTTCTGGCACAGTATTCAGATCATTTTCTGGGGCTTTGTCATCTCCTCCGTTATCGGGGTACCGTTGGGTGTTCTGTGTGGGGCGCTGCCCGCGCTTTCACGGCTTGTTGAACCCTCGGTGGACTTCCTGCGCTATCTGCCCGCGCCAGCTTTCGGGGCGCTCATGGTGGCTATCCTGGGCATTTATGATGCGCCCAAGATTGCTATCATCGTCATCGGCACGTTGTTTCAGCAGATTCTGGTGATCGCCAATACCACGCGCAAGCTCGATTTCGGCCTGATGGAAGCGGCCCGCACGTTGGGTGCACGTGGTAAGCGGCTGATGTTCAGCGTGGTGGTGCCTGGTATCCTGCCCGATCTCTATCGTGACCAGCGTATTCTGCTCGGCTGGGCATGGACCTATCTGATCGTGGCGGAACTGATTGGTACATCGTCGGGCATTACGTGGTTCATAACCCAGCAGGCGCGCTACCAGCATTTTGCCAATGTTTACGCAGCGATGGCGCTGATTGGGATCGTCGGTCTGGGTACGGACATGCTGCTCGGCTTTGCCGCGCGCTTTCTGTTCCGCTGGAAGCAGGAGACTGAGTGATGGGTGCAGGCAATGGTATGACAGTCGACTATCGCGTGCTGCCTCCTGATGTGGCGGAGCGTATGGCCCGCATCAAGAGCCGTGATGTGGTGTTGCGGGTCGAGAACCTTGGCAAGGTTTTTGCGCAGCGCGGCCGTGAGACAGTAGCGCTTGAGGACATCAACATGAATGTCCATCGTCGCGAATTCGTTTGCGTGGTTGGGCCTTCAGGGTGCGGTAAGTCAACGCTGGTGCGGATTCTGGCTGGTCTGGAGCAGGCCTCTTCAGGGCGTATCCTGGTTGACGACAAGCCGGTCGATGGCCCCGGCCCTGACCGGGGCATGGTGTTCCAGAAATACACGCTCTTTCCGTGGCGGACCGTATGTCAGAACGTCATGTTCGGGCTGGAGATGGCCGGGATCAGCAAGGATGAAAGCCGGCGGCAGGCCATGCAGTGGCTTCAGGCCATCGGGCTGGAACGCTTTGCGGACTCCCTGCCGCACCAGCTTTCGGGTGGTATGCAGCAGCGTGTGGCCATTGCCCGTGCTTTGGCGGCCCAGCCGCGTGTGTTGCTGATGGATGAGCCTTTCAGCGCGCTGGATGCCCAGACCCGCGTGCGGATGCAGACCCATCTGATGGAAATCTGGCGCAAGATCGACATCACCATTGTTTTCATTACCCACGATCTGGACGAGGCCATTTATCTCGCGGACCGGATTCTGGTTCTCAAGGCGCATCCAGGTCGTATGGAAGAGGTCATAGAAGTACCGCTTTCGCGCCCGCGCCGGGCGGAGCAGATGACCAGCGCCGAATTTCAGGCGACCAAGGCGCATCTTGAATCGCTCATTCACACTCCGGCAGAGGAAACCGCGGACGAGTTTGAGGGAACGGAAGTGCCGCTTCTGACTCTCGTGACGGATGTAGTGGAATAAAAGGGAGCAGGCAGATGGCGCGCAAGAAAGTAGAAGAGCAGGTCAGCCGTATTAGCGTCTCCCTTCCGCCGCATATTCTGCGCGAACTGGATGGCATGGTGGCGGACAAGGGCTATGTCAGCCGTTCGCAGGCCATACAGCATATTCTGCACGAAGCCCTGATCGATTGCCGTCAGGAAGATGATAATGAGATCATGGCTGGTGTAATCGTGTTGTTTTACAATAATTCTACCACTGGCCTGCAGCAGAAATTGGCCGATATGCAGTACGAGAACCTGGCGGAAGTCATCAGCTCCCTGCATGTCAACCTGATCCGGAGACAGACGCTCGAGGTCGTTCTGGTGCAAGGGCGCGTTGCCAAGCTGCGTGAGATAGCTAACAGGTTTTCGACCCTTCCGGGTGTCATATCCGGGCGTATGCACCTTATCGCCTCTCTTATTCCGCCCTTGCAGGAGGCCGGACGCGAGGCTCTGGTGGATGTGGGGGACGTATAATTCATGGTGGTGCCGTGGAGCAAAACCCGCTGTGGGCACGGCATTCTTTTCGGATAAAAAAGGACAGAACCATGCAGATTGATCAGCAAAGTCCGGAATGGTACCGGGCCCGGTACAACCAGTTGCGTGACCGTGCTTTGGGGGAAGAGCGCGCGGAGCGTACCGGGCAGGGGTTTATCGCCATGGAAGAGGGGGCTGTCCTGCACCGTGAAACCGTGCCGGGCGGGTGGTACTGGAGCACATTCGTGCCGCGCGGTCAGGCCCTGCGCCTGATCAATACCGCAGGCAACAAGGGCGTGTCCGTCATGTTGTGGAACGCTGATGACCTGAGCGAGCGCTTCAACGCCGGGGATACGCTCAAACTGCAATGGACAACCCGCCTGAGCACGGGCCGCGTTCTGTTTTCCGATATGGGGCGCGTGCTTGCGTCCATCATCAACGATACCTGCGGCACGTCTGACACCATCATGGGGGGCAGCACTCCGTCATCCAACGAACGTAATTTTGGCAATGCCGCGCTGCGGAATACCCGCAACAACATGCGTCTGATCGCGGGTAAGCATGGTCTGGATGTGCGCGATGTTCCTGCCTGCATTTCGTTCTTTTCTCATGTGAGCGTGGGCGCGGATGGCGGCCTGTCCTGGGTGGACGGCAGCGTTCAGCCCGGCGGGGTGGTGGATCTGCGTGCGGAAATGAACCTTCTTGTCGGGGTGTCGAACTGCCCGCATCCGTTCAGCCCGGACAGCGCCTTCGCGCCCGGCCCCATCGACGTGGTACGTTGGCAGGCTCCGGCTCCTGCGGCGGATGATCTGTGTCGTACGTTCTGCGAAGAAGCACAGCGCGGCTTCGAGAACACCGATCCCCTTTTCGCCTGATATTCGAAAGGCACGCAATCATGAGCAATGCTTCTTCTTCCGTCGTGCTCGATCAGGTTGTGCCCGCGCGGGCTCCCTGGTCGGCGGTGGTGAAAAAAGGCCAGACACTGCGGATTATTGATCTGGAAAGCCAGCAGGCGGTGGACGCACTTTTTTATAACGCCCATGCTTATTCAGAGCGCTACAGCGCACAGGAAACGCTGATCAGTCAGGGTTCGGCCTATATTGGCAAGGGCACGCGGCTCTTTTCCAATGAAGGGCGCGTGCTGATGACGCTGGTGGAAGATACCTGCGGGCGGCACGATACACTGGCTGGCGCCTGTAGCTGTGAATCCAACACGGTACGCTTCGGGCACGAGACGAAATACATGCACGCCTGCCGCGAGAATTTCCTGCTCGAGGTGGGAAAATACGGCATGGGCAAGCGCGACATTGTCGGCAATGTCAATTTTTTCATGAACGTGCCTGTTCTGGAAAACGGCGAGCTGGTGATTGACGATGGCCTGTCCGACCCCGGCGGGTATGTTGACCTTCTGGCTGAAATGGACACGCTGGTGGTGCTGTCCAATTGTCCGCAGGTCAACAACCCCTGTAACGGCTTTGTGCCCACGCCGATCCGCGTGATCATCAGCGAAGCCGTTCCGGCCTGAAACTGCCGGGGCTCCGGCGTGTAAAGTTTGTTGGAAAGACCTGACATGTTCTCGAAAGTTCTGATTGCGAACCGTGGTGAAACCGTCCGGCGTATCGGCCGCACCCTGCGCCGGATGGGGATCAGCTCGGTTGCTGTCTGCTCCGAAGCGGATCGTTTCGCCCCCCCGGTTCTTGAAGCGGATGAAGCCGTGCTGATTGGGCCGGCGGCAGTTGCTCAGAGCTACCTGAACATGGATGCCATTCTGCAGGCCTGCCGCCAGACTGGCGTGCAGGCCGTGCATCCGGGGTATGGCTTTCTGAGCGAACGCGCGGAGTTTGCTGAACGTCTGGCAGCGGAGGGTATCCGCTTTATTGGTCCGCGGCCCGAGCATATGCGGGCGTTTGGTCTTAAACATACTGCTCGCGCTCTGGCGCAGGAAAACGGTGTGCCACTGCTGCCGGGTACGGATATTCTGTCGACGGCGGATGAGGCGGCGCGCGAGGCCGCCCGGATCGGTTATCCGGTCATGCTCAAAAGCACGGCGGGCGGCGGCGGTATCGGTATGCAGGTCTGTCAGGATGAGACTGCGCTGCGCACCTGTTTTGAGGCGGTGTCACGCCTGGGTGGCAATAATTTTGGCGATGCGCGCGTTTTTCTGGAAAAATTCATTGCCAGCGCACGGCATATCGAAGTGCAGATTTTTGGTGATGGCCGTGGCGGTATTCTGACACTGGGTGAACGCGACTGCTCCCTGCAGCGGCGTAACCAGAAGGTGATTGAGGAAACTCCGGCGCCGGGGCTGGACGAGACAACGCGTCAGGCCCTGCGGCGTGCCGCAAAGGCACTGTGTGGCGCGGTGCAGTATGAATCAGCCGGAACGGTCGAATTCATTTACGATACCCAGACAGGGTGTTTCTACTTCCTTGAGGTCAATACCCGCCTGCAGGTGGAGCACTGTGTTACCGAAGAGACTTTTGGTGTCGATCTGGTTGAATGGATGATCCGTCAGGCGGATGGTTCTTTCGTTCTGCCTGAGCAGGGGAGTCTCGTGCCTGTCGGGGCAGCGGTGGAAGCGCGTATTTACGCGGAAAATCCAGCGGAAAACTTCCGCCCGTCTACCGGTCGTCTGACACAAGTTTCCTTCCCCGCTGGGGTACGGGTGGACGGCTGGGTTGAAACCGGCACGGAAATTACCCCGCATTACGATCCGATGCTGGCCAAGGTGATTGCAACGGGCGCGGATCGTACCGAGGCGCTGCGCAACCTGCACACAGCCCTGTGCGCCACGCGGTTGGATGGGCTGGAAAGCAACCTTGACTATCTGCGCGCCATCACGGCGCACCCGCAGGTGATGGAGGGGAATGTCACCACCGGGTTCCTCAATGTCTTTCCTTATACGCCCAGCACGATGGAAGTGCTGGCTCCGGGCCTGCAATCTACCGTGCAGGACTGGCCCGGCCGCGTGGGTTACTGGGATGTGGGCGTACCACCCAATGGGCCGATGGATGATCGTAGTTTCCGTCTGGCCAACAGGATTGTGGGGAACCCGCAGGGCGCACCCGCTCTGGAGTTGACGGTTTCCGGCCCGGTGCTGCGCTTCAATGCTTCCGCTACCATTGCCCTGGCAGGCGCGTTCATGCCCGCGACGCTGGATGGTGAACCCGTGCCGTACTGGCTGCCTGTGCACATACGGGCAGGGCAGGTGCTGGCTCTGGGCCAGATCAAGGGGGCCGGCCATAGAACCTACCTTGCGGTTGCGGGCGGGCTGGATGCACCGCAGTATCTTGGCTCCAGTGCTACATTCATGCTGGGGCAGTTTGGCGGACACGCTACAGGGCAGCTTCGCACGGGTGATGTGCTGCGCTTCCATAGACCTTCCTCGCCGCCGGTCTGTGATATGGTGCCGGCGGGCGAGCGCCCGGTTCTGACAGGCGAGTGGGAAATCGGGGTATTGTACGGCCCGCATGGTGCGCCGGACTTCTTCCAGCCTGACGATATTGCCGACCTGTTTTCGAGCACCTACGAGGTGCACTTCAACAGTGCGCGCACGGGTGTACGCCTGATCGGCCCCAAACCGCGTTGGGCGCGGACGGACGGGGGCGAGGCCGGGCTTCACCCGTCTAATATTCACGATAACGCCTATGCCATTGGTGCGATCGACTTCACCGGAGATATGCCGATCCTCCTTGGGCCCGACGGGCCGAGCCTGGGTGGATTTGTCTGCCCTGCCGTGGTCGTGCGTGACGAGCTGTGGAAGCTGGGCCAGTTGCATCCAGGCGATAAGGTGCGTTTCCGCAGGGTGATGCCGCAGGAGTTGTCCTTGCCGTTCCTGTCCGTGCCGGTTGGCGGGGATGACCCTGTATTGCATCGTTCGGAAGGGACGGTGCCGGTGGTGTACCGCCGTGCGGGCGAGCAGTACCTGTTGCTGGAATTTGGCGAGCCGGTTCTCGACATTCCCCTGCGTTTGCGTGTGCAACTCATGCTGGAAGCCCTGCGCGTAAAGAATATACAGGGCATTGTGGATCTGACGCCGGGCATTCGCTCCCTGCAGGTGCATTACAACCCCGATGTGCTGCCCCTGCCTGTGCTTATGACCCTTCTGCACGAGATCGAGCAGGCACTGCCCGAGAATGACGATGATATTACGGTGCCTAGCCGGATCGTCACCCTGCCGCTCTCCTGGGATGACGAGCAGGCGCGGCTGGCCATGCAGCGCTATCAGGAACTGGTACGGCCGAATGCGCCGTGGTGCCCGTCCAATATCGAGTTCATCCGTCGGATTAACGGATTGTCCTCCATCGAGGATGTGAAAGATATCATCTTCAACGCCTCCTATCTGGTCATGGGGCTGGGCGATGTCTATCTGGGTGCGCCGGTCGCAACGCCGGTTGACCCCCGGCATAGGCTGGTGACCACCAAATACAACCCGGCGCGAACCTGGACACCCGATAACGTAGTGGGCATTGGCGGCAGCTATATGTGCATTTACGGTATGGAAGGGCCGGGTGGGTATCAGCTTTTTGGCCGTACCATACAGGTGTGGAACACCTGGCGCAGCACGGACGTGTTCGAGCCGGGCCGTCCTTGGCTGTTGCGGTTCTTTGACCAGATCCGCTTCTACCCTGTCTCGCATGATGAGTTGATGGAGGCGCGTGCGGCCTTCCCGCATGGGCGTTTTCCCGTGCAGATCGAGGAAACGACTTTCAGTCTCAAGGACTATCGCGCGTTCCTGAACGAGCATGAGGCAGAAATCCGTATCGCCAAGGACCGCCAGCAGGCGGCGTACGAGGCAGAGCGACAGGACTGGATTACCAAGGGGCTGGATACGTTCGAAGAGGAAGCATCCACCCCTCAGGCTGAGGAAAGCGCCCTGCCCGAAGGCCATGCCGCCGTGGACAGCCCGGTGCCGGGCAGCGTGTGGCAGATTCCCGTGGCCGTGGGTGACCGGGTGGCCGTGGGGGATGCGGTTGTCATCATCGAATCCATGAAGACGGAAATGAAAGTGGCTTCTCCCGTCGCGGGGGAGGTGGTGGAAATCCTGTGCCGCAAGGGGCGCGAGGTGCGCGGAGGTGAACGCGTCATGGTGATCCGCACGGACAACTAGCACAGGTGCCATGGCGCGGCGGCTGGCTGCGGTATGGTGGACAGGAAATCAGGAGAGGGCATCATGACTTTGCCGGCCATGCTACAGATTGATGAAATCCTTGCCGCGTACCGTTCTGGCGCGCTGCGTCCGACCGCGTTGGTCGCACAGGTGCTGGAGCGGGCTGACGCCTATGCTCTCAAGGATCCTGCCGTATGGATTACCCGTGCGGGGCGTGAAGACCTTATGGCCCGTGCGGCTTTTCTTGAAAACCAGCCGGTGGATAGCCTGCCGTTGTATGGCATTCCCTTTGCGGTCAAGGACAATATCGACGTCGCAGGATATCCTACCACGGCTGCCTGTCCTGATTTTGCCTATGTGCCGCAGGCCAGCGCCGAGGTAGTAGCCCGGCTGGAGGCCGCCGGTGGCATCATGATTGGCAAGACCAATCTCGATCAATTTGCGACCGGGCTGGTGGGCACACGCTCTCCCTACGGACAGCCGCATTGCGTGTTTGACGCGCGGTATGTCTCGGGTGGTTCCAGCTCCGGTTCGGGAGTGGCCGTGGCCGCCGGGCTTGTCTCGTTCTCGCTGGGGACGGATACGGCGGGCTCGGGACGGGTGCCGGCGGCTATCAACAATATTGTCGGGCTCAAGCCTACACGCGGGGCGCACAGCACGAGCGGGGTGGTGCCGGCCTGTCTTTCACTGGACTGCGTTTCCATTTTCGCAACCACGGTGGCGGATGCGTTGAAGGTGGAAGCACAGGCCGCGGCGTGGGATGCTGCGGCCCCCTACTCGCGTCCGATGGCGCATCATGCCTTGCCGCAGCAGACATTCCGCTTCGGTATTCTGGCTGAAAAAGACCGTTTTTTTGACGGCGACGCGCAGAATGCGGCCCTGTACGAGCAGGCGATCCGTCGGTGCGAGGCGTTGGGCGGGATAGCGGTAGAGCTGGATTACACCCCCCTGCGCGAAACGGCGGAGCTGCTTTATGGCGGTGCATTCGTGGTTGAGCGTCTGGCGGCCATAGAGCCTTTCTTCACTGCGCACGAAGCGGCGATGGACCCAACGGTTGCGGGTATCATCGGCTCGGGCAGACGTTACAGTGGCGCGGATGTGTTCCGGGCGATTTATCGCCAGCATGAACTGCGGCAGGTGGCGGCGCAGATGTGGCAGCAGTTCGATGTCATGCTGCTGCCCACTATGCCGAGGATTGTCAGCCGGGAGGAAGTGGCGGCGCAGCCGGTGACGGCCAACAGCCTGCATGGAGTGTACACCAACTTCGTCAACCTGTTGGACATGTCGGCCTGTGCGGTGCCTTCGGCTTTTCGCGATGATGGACTGCCTTTTGGGGTCACATTTGTGGCTCCGGCTTTTGCCGATCATGATCTGGGCCTGTTGGCTGGGCGTTTTCATGCGGCCAGCCAGACCGGGGCAGGGCTGGCGCGGGTCGCTGTCGGGCCGGTGGAAGGCGCGCTCCGTCCGGCGGCGCAAGGCGCATTGCGGCTGGCTGTTGTGGGGGCGCATCTCAAAGGGTTGCCGCTGCATTATCAGCTTGAGCAGGAAAATGCGGTGCTGGTGCAAACAACCCGCACGGCACCGGATTACAGACTGTTCGCTCTGCCAGCGTCCGTGCCGCCCAAGCCGGGCCTGTTCAGGCAGCCCGGTTTTGAAGGCCCTGGTCTGGAAGTGGAAATTTACGAACTTTCAGCCGCCGGGTTCGGGCGTTTTGTCGCCTCGGTTCCGCAGCCTATGGCCATTGGGCGCATTACCCTTGCCGACGGGCAGGAGGTGGACAGTTTTCTGTGCGCCGAGGCTTTTGCCAGCAAGGGGCAGGATATTACGGCGCTGGGCGGGTGGAAGGCTTACCTGCAAACTGTGCAGGCCGGATAAGGGCGCATACGGCACCAGTGAGTTGATGCCCCACAGCGGGGAAAAGCGTTTCGGGCACAGGCGGCGCTTTCCTTGCTGGGGTGAATTGCTCCATGATGGCGACAGGCCGCCATGGAGAATGGGTTTTTCCTGAGCAGGCCAACGGGCCTGCGTGGGGGAATCGTGTGTCTACATTGTTCCTGTTACGGAATAACATTGAAGGAGAGTCATGCAGATGAAGACCAAGACCATGGGATCCAGGTTTCGCAACTTTCTCATGACCTGCTGCCTTGTCGCGGTAGGCGGCGTGGCAGGCAGTCTGGCGCAGGCCGAGGCGGCGCCGCTCCAGGTTGGCTATAGCGACTGGCCCGGCTGGGTAGCCTGGCAGGTTGCGCTGGACAAGGGCTGGTTCAAGGAAGCGGGAGTGGATGTTTCCTTCCAGTGGTTTGACTATTCCGCCTCGCTTGACGCCTTTGCCTCAGGCAAGCTCGATGCCGTGACCGCGACCAATGGCGATGTGCTGGTGACAGGTTCGGGCGGCCATAAGGGTATGATCGTTCTGGTGAACGATTATTCCAACGGCAACGACATGATCATCGGTGCGCCGGGCGTGACCAGTATCAAAGACCTCAAGGGCAAGAAGGTTGGTGTTGAACGCGGGTTGGTGGATCACCTGCTGCTGCTCAATGCCCTGCAGGCCGCGGGGATGAAGGAAACCGATATTACGCTGGTTGATACCAAGACCAACGAAACACCGCAGGTTCTGGCTTCGGGCGACGTGGCGGCCATTGGCGCGTGGCAGCCCAGTGCCGGGCAGGCGCTGCGGCAGGTTCCGGGTTCCCGTCCTATCTATACGTCGCATGACGCTCCCGGGCTGATTTACGATGTGCTTGCGGTTGATCCGGCAAGCCTCAAGGCCCACCCGGATGACTGGAAGAAGGTCGTGGGCGTGTGGAAGCGCGTTGTGGCGTTTATTGAAGACCCGAATACACAGGGCGAGGCGCTGGAGATCATGTCCCGTCGCGTGGGGCTTGAACCTGCCAGCTATAAGAAGCTGCTCAAAGGCACGCATCTGCTCACGCTGGAAGATAACCAGAAGGTTTATGAACGCAACGACACGCTGTCTTCCATTTACGGTTCAACCCAGAATGCCGATAACTTCAACGTGAAATACGAGGTCTACAAGGCCGCGCAGAATATCGATACTTACATCGACCCTGCGCTGATTCACGAACTTGCCAAATAAGCCTGCTGTTTCCACGGTTGACTGAAAGGGGCGGGGTCATTTGGCCCCGCCTTTTTCTATTGTAGCTGCGGACAGGAGCATCACGAAAAGTCATTAATTAAACAATTAATAATTGACCTTTTTTTCTTGCGAAGCTGAATATCAGGCGCATTCAGACAATGCAGCACGCAAGGCTGGGAGAACGGGGAAGAATGCAGAGCGGATACTTTTCCTGTGGCGATGTCAGGCTTGTGAGTGGGGACATCCTGCATGATACGCGGCTGGCTTGGCGGATGTGGGGCACGCTGTCCGACAGAGCGGATAACTGCATTCTGATACCCGCCTACTACGGTGGCAGTACCGCCTCCTATGCACCATTGATCGGGCCGGGGAATGTGTTCGACACGGATCGCTATTGTGTGATCACGCCCGGATTGCTGGGAGCTGGTGAGTCCACATCCCCCAGCACTTATAGCCGGAGTGTTTTTCCGCTGGTGGATATGCGGGACAATGTGCGCTGTCAGCACCGGATGCTGCGCGAGCAGTTCGGGATTGAAAGCCTGCCTTTGGTGGCTGGGTGGTCTTTGGGCGGTATGCAGGCCCTGTACTGGGCGGCCATGTACCCGCAGGCAGTCAGGCGGGTTCTGGCAACCTGTGCCACGGCAAACTGCTGGCCTCAGAACAGGGTTTTCCTTGAAGGGATGGAAAGCATCCTGATGGCGGACGCAGGCTATGCGGATGGTGCGTTTGCTGCGCCACCTGTTGCGACAGTGAAGGCCTTTGCACGCAGTTATTGCGGCTGGGCCTATTCGCCGGATTTTTTCCGAACACATGGCTATCGGGAATTGGGTTACCATACGCTGGAAAGTTTCCTGCGCTATTGGGAAGATGATCACCTTCAGCAGGATGCCGCTGATCTTCTTGCGGTTCTGCGCACGTGGAAAACCTCATCTTTCCGGCATGGGCCGGGAGATAACGTGCTGGACCTGGCTGATATTACCGCCCGAGTACTGCTTCTGCCTTCGGTTAATGATGCGTATTTCATTGAATCTGAAGTTCGGATGGAAGCGGCCTGGATTACTCAGGCAGATGTGTGGCCCCTGATTACCCGTTATGGCCATTGTGCGGGTGCACCAGGGCGGTTTGCCGAGGCGACACTGCCGTTGGCCCGTGCTGTCATGGCCCTGTTGGAAGGGGAGTTTGCAGGTGTGGACGTGGCCGAGGGCTAAAAAAACGCTTTTGGAACAACGTTCTGGAAGTTTCTGCGCATGAAGGGTGGTTTGTTATTGATTAACCGTTCAATTAATTGATATGCAGGAACCAGAAACAGCAGTCCGCGCAGCAGGGCGGCACAACAACGGAGCAAAGACAGTGTCAAAGCAATGGATGGTGGAGTCCAGCGGTCAGGACATCAAAGGCCTGATGGCCGACATGTCCGAACGCGGCATCAAATACTGCATCGGCGCGTATGTCGATATTCACGGGGTGCAGAAGGGTAAGGTTGTGCCGGTGGATCATCTGGCGCACATGGCGGCCGGTTCCGAACGCTACACCGGTTATGCGCTGGACGGTCTGGGCCAGAAGCCCAATGAGGACGAACTGGTATCCATTCCCGATCTTTCCCATATCGTGCAACTGCCGTGGGAACCCGCGCTGGCCTGGATTCCGGCAGATCTGTCTTTCAAGGGCAAACCGTACCCGCTCAGTACACGCGTTGCGCTGAAAAACCAGATCGATATTGCGCGTAGCATGGGCTTTGAGTTCAATCTCGGGATTGAGTGCGAGGTCTTCCTGCTCAAACAGCAGGCGGATGGGTCTCTGGTGCCGTCTGATCCAACGGATAATCTTGTAAAACCCTGTTACGACGTGCAGGGCTTTGTGAACAGCTTCGGCTGGCTTAATAAGGTGGCTTCCTGCATCAACGATCTGGGCTGGGACCTGTACTCCTTCGACCACGAGGATGCCAACGGCCAGTTCGAGTTCGACTTCAACTATGCCGATGCCCTGACGACCTGCGATAGACTGACCTTCTTCCGCTTCATGGCCAAGCACTACGCTCAGGAAGAAGGGCTGATCGCGACCATGATGCCCAAGCCCTTTGCCGACAAAACCGGCAACGGTGCCCATTTCAACATGTCGCTGGCGGATGTCAAAACCGGGCAGAATCTCTTCCAGTGCAGCCCGGAGGAAGACCCGCGCGGTATCGGTTTGACCCAGCTTGGCTACTACTTCATCGGCGGTATTCTCAAGCATGGGCGTGCCTTGTGTGCAGCCTTCGCGCCTACGGTCAACAGCTATAAGCGTCTGGTACGACGTGGGGCCATGAGCTATTTCTCATGGGCGCCGGTGTTTAACTCCTACGGCTCGAATAACCGCACGAACTCGGTGCGTGTGCCAGCGGGTGGCGGACGGTGTGAGTCCCGGAATGCGGATGGGGCGGTCAACCCATATCTGGCGGCGGCTCTGGTGCTCGCGGCAGGCTTGGAAGGTATTCGCGAGAAGCTCGATCCGGGGGCCCCGAATGAGGATAACCTGTACGAAATCTCCGAACAGGAACGTGCGGAGCGGGGCATTGAATTCCTGCCACAGACCCTTCAGGAAGCTGTGGCAGCGTTTCAGGCAGACCCGTTTGTGGAAAGTGTTCTGGGGGCGGACCTTAAAGCGGAATTCATCCGCTACAAGCTGGAGGAATGGAACAGCTACCACCTGAGCATCTCGCCCTGGGAGGTCGAGCGTTACGCTTCGATGTTCTGAGGCGCTTTTCAGACTGGGCCCTGCCTGCCAGCGCCTAACGGGCGGCGTGCGCCATAGAGTGCACGCCGTTTGCTTTTATCTGACCGCCTGCGTCTTTTCAGGCTTTGAGGTGGCTGAGGACAATGTCCACCAAATCATTAATGGATTCTTTATAGTCAAAGTCAGGCAGCATGAAGGAACGGAACAGACAGCCGTCCAGGAAAGTGGAAATGAAGGTGGAAATCCGGTGCGGCTCAACCGGACGAAATTCTCCGCTTTTGATGCCAGCTAGGATCGCATTGTCCAATATCTCGAATTCTTTCTGGTAAAAGCGCTGGATGGCCTGATCCAGCCTGTCTTCACGCTCATGCGTGGTGGCATAGTCGAGGCTAACCTTGGCCAGCTTCTGTAGCATGACGTAGTGGGTGGCGTGTATCCGTATCCACCCAGTGAGGGTGTCAGCCGGGGTCTGGTTGTTGCCGCTGGCTTCTTCAAAAGTTTCGAGCGCTTCTTGCGTGGCTTTTTCCACCGTTTTCAGGAACAGGTCGGACTTGTTATTGAAATAATAATAGATCAGACCGGAATTGATTCCGGTTGACCGCGATATATCTTTGATCGTGACAGAGGAGTAATTGTTGCGGGCGAACAGGTCTAGGGATTCGGTCGTCAGCAGGGCAATGGATTCTTCGGGCGCACGGCGTTTGCGCCGTTTTTGGGCTACTGGAAGATTCTGCCCGGCTGTTTTGTTTGCCATGTTTGCGATGTCCTGATCTGTGCGTGCCAAACATTTTATCAGATGCGGCTTTCTCCTTGGGCGCTGAAGGCGGCCGCGTCAAGGCAGGCGCCCCTGACAGATCAGTGTTTTAGCAAGACAGACACGAAGAAAAAACCGTCCCAGCAGGCTGTGTGAGTTATCGTTGCATTGCTTCGTATACGGACGATTTTGCACGGGAGAGGCGCTGGGCGGTGGAGTGAGGCTATGGCCTTACCCCACCACGATAGTCAGAACTCGGCGGAAAAAGTGAAGTGATAGATGCGGGGCAGGCCGGCATAGAGGCTTTCCGCTGCATTGCTGGTGGCACCGGGCGAGCCCGTGTAAACTGAGGCCCAGTAGCGTTCGTTTGTAACGTTGCTTACCCCAAAACGGACGACCCACGGAAACCGGTAGACATGGAAGCCATACCGGGTTCCGAGATCTAGCGTGGTATAGGAACCGATGTGTAGCGTATTCGTCAGGTTCGCTGCGCGATCGCCTACATAGTGAACATTGGCGTTGAAAGCCCAGCCAGAAGCAAGCGACCCCAAAGACGAAGGAAGGCGGTAGTCCAGAAGCAGGTTGGCCTGCAACGGTGCTACGCCGACAATTTCTTTGTTGTTATACTGAGCGGTCTGGCTACTCACCAGTTCCGCATCAAGCCACGTCATGCCCGCAAGAACAGACAGGTTCGGCAGAACTTCACCAGAAATCTGCGCCTCGACACCGTAATTGCGCTGTGTTCCGATGTAACCATATGTCTGCTTTGTGCAGGTCAGGCCTGTCGAGCAGAAGTTGCCAGCATATTGCGACGTCATGCGGAATGCCGCAATATTAAACTGCATTTTGCTGTAACGGAGCTTATAGCCGACTTCATATTCTTCAGGGCGTGCCACGGGTAGCGCCTGATAGGCATTGGTGTTGGAGGCATTGGCGACAGGGCCTGCCTGCACGGAGCGTGCATAGGTAAAATAAACGGTCTGGTTATCAGTTGGTTTGTAAAGGAGGCTGGCGGTTGGGCTGAAAGCAGCTGCCGGAGGGGATGGATTTACTTCAGTCAGAGGGCTTTTGTAATTGCGTGCACTTTCCTGGTCTATCCAGCTCCACGCAAAGGTGCCCATGATCGACCAGTGCTTGTTGAAGGTCATCGTATCACCAACGATAAGCGATTGGCTGGATACAACGCCGGACTGCCAGCGGCCATGGTAATAGGGCTGCGTGCCATCAACTTTGCGGGGGTTGTATATACTGGCGGGGTCGGCACTGGTGATCGTATTCTGCGTCGTGCCCGGTGTTGTCGGGTTGTATGTGCCCATGATGTAACCGTTGGTGCCAATGACCAGATCATGTCTGACAGGACCTGTGTAAACACGACCGTTAAAATAGGCCATGTTACTGCCCGTACGGAAGTCATCTGCCGTAGCGGCGGCTGTTACCGCCTGGGTGTAATCGCCGGCGTTATTGATGAGCGTATCGGTGGAAGAGAATGACTGGCGTATGGCGTCCTGATACAGCCCGCCCAGCGTAAAGCTCCAGTCTTTGTTGATCTGACGCTTTATCTTGGCGAGGAACGTATTGGTCTCCATGTTGTACCCGCTCCAGTCCTGCGCCAGATAGGGCTTACTCAGGTCAGGCGCTTCGGGAATGCTGGTAATGGCCGTCACGCTGGCAATGCCAAAACCCGGTGCCAGCCCGCGCGCGGCGTAGGTGTAATGGCTGGCGTCGAGTTCGATAACGGTTTTGTCGTCCAGATGGATGTCAAAATCCGCGCTCACCATTTCCCGGCGGATCCAGCTTCCTTCTGTGTAGGCCGTGCCATCGGCATGGAGCATGTTCAGGCGATAACCGAACCAGCCGTTTTTGCCGATGCGGCCTGAAATATCGCCATTGACTGTGGGGGTGCCGATGGAATCCACCCCGACTGACAGGCGTTCAGTACGACGGTTTGTTGGGCGTTTGAGCGTGTATTCAAACACGCCCGCCGGATTCTGTGGCCCGTACATGGCCCCGGCCAGCCCATTGAGAACCTGCAGGTTATCGACCCACTCCGCCGGGTAGGGCGTGGTGGAGACAACATTCAGTCCATCCAGACGAGAGTTGGCGACTACATCTGCTTCGAACCCGCGTGACTGCGGGCGCGATGTATTGGGGTCGCCACGGATTTCAAGCTGTACGGATGGCAGATACTGGGCCATATCGTTGATATTGCGGAGTTGCTGGTTAACCACGACATCGTGCGGAACCCCCATGACGGAATAGGGCGTGTCCAGCGTGTCCCGATTGCCCAAGGGGCCGAGATAGACAATTTTGTTCATGTATTTTGCAGCAGTACCGTCCGCCGCGTGATGACCGTGGACGTTGACGGTTTCTCCGTTTGAGCCGTCGAGAATGCCGGCAATGGGCGCGGTGGAGGGTGTCTGCGAAGCAGTGCTTTTGGCTGTGGTTTTCTTGACTGCCGCATTTTTTGCTGCGGGCTGTAAACCGGCCGCGGTTTGTTGTGTTGATGTTGCGGCCTGCAATGATGTTGTCAGAAGAAGTGTACTAAATGTTACGGATAAAAAAAGAATGTGCTGGCGGTCAGGCATAGACATGGTGGGTTCGCCTATGAAATGTGACGGTGCGCATGTTCTGCCGGGTTGCCCGTGGGCTTGTCTATATCTGTTGGTGCATAAACCCGTATATGAACGAATATGGATGTGGAGTGGTGCAGGAATAACACACCTGAGCTTCATTCAGGAATATATAGCAAAGATAACGGATTTTCTCATGCTAATAATTGATCGCCCCTGATGCAAGCCGTTTTACGGCTCGTGGTGTCGTGAGTCATGCTTGATTGTGCAGGTCAATTTCGAGGAAACCTTTTATATTCTCATTATTTAATAAGAGTTTTTTTAATCTAATCGGTGAAAATTTTTCTGAATGTATGGGATATTGAAAATTTTTTTTGCAATATTTTTACCCACGACGGGTGCGCATTGAAAAACTTGGCACGCTACGTGCGACGCATAGGGAGGGCCTGTTTGAAAGAACCCTAGACGGGATTATAAAATATTATGCAGAGAAAAACCGCTTATAATAACAATATGTAACGAATGTCGCGACAGATTGTCGGGTTTGTTATTTTCCCGACAGATCTGTGTGCGCTTTCTGAAAAGGGAGGCATGAGGACACTGTGGCATCGTCCAGTGCCAGCGCTGCGGCTGTGGCGATATCATGACGCAAGGCAACGATAGAGCGTCCACCGTGCGGGTGTACACGATTGCTCAGGATCAGAATAAAACTGCGCGTATCTGGAACGGCCCATAGAGACGTTCCGGTAAATCCTGTATGTCCAAATGAATTTCCCGGAAAGTAATCGCCGCGTGGTGTCGAGTAGTGCGTGGCGATGTCCCACCCTAGTCCGCGCAGGTCTGTTTTCCCTGGTGGTTGCTGCGGGGTGGACATCAGGCGGAGCGTCTGGGTCTTTAGTGGAAAAGGGCTTGGAAGCCCGGCACGTTTAGCCAGCATGGCCTGCGTATAGAGGGTCATGTCCTGCGCGCAGGAAAACAGTCCGGCGTGGCCTGCGACGCCACCCATTCGGCGGGCAGTTGGGTCATGAACGACCCCTTGTAGCATGTGTCCGTTTTCGTCGTACTGCGTGGGCGCTATGGCGGGGGCGGCTTCCGGGTGGGGTAAGAAGGTGGTGTGCCGCAGACCTAACGGCGCAAAAATATGCCGTTTGGCGTAGGCGGAGAGCGGTAGTCCGCTCAGTCGTTCAACAATCAGCCCCAATACGATGTAATTGATGTCGCTGTAGACAAATCGCTCCCCCGGTCTGGTGGCGGGGCGGGTGTCCATGGCGAGCCGGACTGCCTGTGCATGTCCTTGCCAGGCAGTATCTAATGGTAAGTCAGGGGGCAAGCCGGAATAATGGGTCAGCAATAGTCTCAGGGTGATGGCCTGTTTGCCTTGTGCTTCAAAGCCCGGCAGGTAGCGCCACGCCGGGGTGTCCAGATTCAGCAGGCCGCGCTCCTGCAACTGCATGATGGCAGGCGCCGTAACGAGAACCTTGGTGAGAGAAGCCATATCAAACAGGGTAGACCAGAGCATGGGCGCAGGTGTGGGGAGCAACGCGCTCTGGCCGAATACGCCACGCCATACGACGTGTCCCTGATGGCCGACGGCAGCGACTACGCCGGGCACGAGCCCGGTATCCACGGCATTCTGGCATAGGCGGGCGACGGCCTGGAACGGGTCCGGCTGGGGGGCGGCATAGGCCCGGGACCGCAGGAGCCGGACGGCAGTCCCGAAGCTGCCTAACGCAAGGCCGTTGCGCACAAAGGTGCGGCGGCTGTGAGGCGAGGCAGATGGAAACGCGGGGGACATGCGAACTCCGGTAGGTTGAAGCTTCCTGATGGCTTCAGACAGTCATGGCGACTGTGACCGGCGGATGCAAGACGCGTAACCTGAAGCGCAAAGGGCGAGCCAGCCCGTGACGGGGAACTCCGTGGTCGAGTAGGACGTGAGGCTGTCAGGGGCGACGCGTGTGGGGCCGGGTCGTACAGAAAGTCAGAATGTGTCGGAACCGATACGTTCTATATTAGGCAATGAAAAAGTGCTTTTTTTGTTTTTGTGCGAACGCGGGCAATGAGCTAGCTTTTGCCGATGACGCAAATGTCTGTCCTGTCGGCTGAAAGATTAAGGCGAGTAATAGGAAAACATGAAGGTCTTTCCTTGCAGATGCCGCGTCGACTGAATGAAGAGGAGTAGCCTGGTGCGGGACAGTTCTGCTGTATCTGACAGCACGAGACGTTATGCGATGAAAGCCGGAGGTGCGTTGGGCGTTGGCGTTCTGTGCGTCGTCGTGATTTTGCATGTCTTGGGCGTCTGGGGATTAATTAAA
>NZ_BJMV01000004.1 GCF_006539345.1 Acetobacter peroxydans | reverse complement strand
GCACCTTGAAAGGCCGGGTAGGACTCATGGCTTTCCGTTTTGCACGTTGTGGCCTGCTCGCAAGGGCGGCTCTGGTTCTGGCAGTCCCGGCCGGGGTTGTTTCGGCGGGTTTCGTCACTCTGGCATCCGTTCCCTCGGTACAGGCGGCGGATACGCTAACGCCCGCAGTGGCCAAGGCCCTGCGTGATGCCCAGACCGCGCTCGCGTCCCATGCGTACGATAAGGCCAGGCAGGCGGTGGATCAGGCTGCCGCCGTCAAAGGCCTGAGCGCCTATGATGAGTACGTCATAACGCAGATGCGCGCCGCCGTGGCGACGCAGGCGGGTGACACGGCTACGGCGACTGCCGCTTACGAAAAGCTCATGGCCTCGTCCCGCACCCCGGTCTCTGCCCGTAATCAGATTCTGATGTCCGAGGCCACCATGGCCTATACGGCCAAGAATTACGCGGCGGCCAGTGGCGCGATCGAACGCTATCTCAAGGTAGCCGGGCCTAACCCACAGATGCAGCTTCTGCTCGTGCAGTCCCTGTATCTGCAACGCGATTACGCAGGGGTGCTGCGGGTTGCAGGGCCGATGGTGAGTGCGGATGTAGCCGCAGGGCGCAGGCCGGGCGAGTCCATGTTGCAGATGCAGGCCGCCAGCGCCGTCGCTCTGAAGGACGCCGATACGGCTTCGCAGGCCTATGCCATGCTGGCCCGGTATTACAGCAAGAAGGAATACTGGGCGCTGTTGCTGCACGAACTGGTAACGCGAACCGCCATACCGGAGAGCCTGCAGCTCGATGTCTACCGAATTCGTATGGCGGCCGGGGATAGCCTGCACGCCCGCGACTACATGGATATGGCCGAAATCGCCCTGCAACAGCACCTGCCGCAACTGGCCAGCGATCTGATGGCGCACGGCTATCGGGTGGGCGTGCTGGGAACCGGGGCCGAAGCGCCGCGTCAGGCGCGGCTGCGGGCCATGGTGGAAAAAGCGGCGGCGGATCGCAAGGCGGCCAATGCTGCTGATGAACAGGCGGCTCTGGCCCAGAGCGGGGGCGATGCGCTTTTCCTTGTCGGATACAACGACGTTCTGTCCGGTCAGGCACAGCATGGTCTGACGCTGATGAGGCAGGCTCTTGCCAAAGGCGTGACCGATCCGGCGGTGGCCACCCTGCATCTGGGACTTGCGCAGTTGCAGGCCAATCAGCCCAAGGAAGCCGCTGCCACGTTTGAGCGCATTACCGGCAAGGGGCCGGTGCGTGATATTGCCCAGCTCTGGCTGTTGCGGCTGGCGCAGGGGTAGGCGCCGGGCTGAAGAGACCCTAGGGATCAGGTATGAAAAAGGCCGCTGAAAAATTCAGCGGCCTTTTCTGTATGGACGGCTTGCCTTGCGGCTTAGCGTGTGGCGGATGCCGTTGCCTGCGTTGCCTGCGTTGCCTGCGTTGCCTGCGTTGCCTGCGTTGCCTGCGTTGCCTGCGTTGCCTGCTGGCCGGGTTTGGGGGCGGACTGTTCACGCCAGCCGCCACCCAGAGAACGGTAGATGGTGACAAGGTTCTGGTATTTTGAAACCGCCACCGTGATCTGCGAACTCTGGGCCTGCAGGTAGGAGCGCTGCGAGTCCAGCGTGGTCAGGTAGGAATCGGTGCCTGCGTCAAAACGCATCTTTGCCAGACGGAAGGCATCGCCCGTGGAGGCTACCAGCGCATCGGCCTGTTCGACTTCATCCAGATAGGCCTTGCGTGCGGCCAGAGCATCCGCCACTTCGCGGAAGGCGCTCTGTACCGTTTTCTCGTAAGCTGCGATTTTCTGGTCGCGCCGTGATTTGGCCTGCTTCAGGTTGCCGCTGTTCTGTCCCCAGGTCCAAAGCGGGATCTGCAACGAGGGGTTCAGTCCCCAGGTTGTGGCCCCTTTCGTAAACAACTGGTGGAACTGCAGGCTGGAAACCCCGTCCGTGGCTGTCAGGGTCAGGCGCGGGAAAAAGGCCGCGCGGGCCGCGCCGATATCGGCCTGTGCAGACAGCAGGTCATGTTCAGCCCCGACAACATCAGGCCTGCGGGCCACAAGGTCGGACGGCAGGCCCGCGGGAATGTCCGCCATCAGGGTCTGCTGCCCCAGAGGGCGGGGCGGCGGCAGGTCGGCGGGAATGGGCGCGCCGATCAGCAGGGTCAGCAGGTTTTCATCCTGCTCGAGCCGCCGTTGGGCGTCCGCCTTCATGCTGGCACTCTGCTCCACCTGCGTTTCAGCCTGGCGAACCGTCAGCAGGTCGGCCTCACCATGCTGATACTTGGCCTGGATCAGCGCCAGGGTCTGTTGCTGGGTAGACAGTGTCTGCTCGGACAGGGCCAGCGTGTCGTGGTCGCCCAGCCAGTTGATATAGGCGATGGCCACCTGTGCGACGATGCTGATGAGCATGGCGCGCAGGTTTTCCTGTTCATAGAGCGCATGTTCCGCCGCCTCGCGCGAGAGGGAGCGGATACGACCGAACAGGTCGATTTCATAGGCGGAAAAGCCGATACCGCCCTGATAATATTTAAAAACGTGCCCGCCACCGTAAGCCTGGCCGCCTTTTCCCTGATAAAGACCCGGCGCGAAGCTCAGGCCCGCCGCACTGGACGGGGCCTGATAGATCGGCCCGCCCGATGCGGAAATGGTGGGAAACAGCCCGGCGTGCTGCACGTCGTACTGACCCTGCGCTTCGGTAATGCTCGCAGCCGCCGAACGCAGGTCACGGTTTTCGCGCAGGGCGATGGCGATCAGCGCCTGAAGGCGCGGATCAGTAAAGAAGTCGCGCCAGCCAATATCGGCGGCGGTCTGTTCGAGCTGGCTCCCCCCTGTGCTCTGGTAGGCAGGCCATGTCTTGGCAAGCGGCGGCTGGGGCCGCTTGTAGTTCGGGATCATGGTGCAGGCCGTCAGAGCCTGGGTTGCGGCCATGCCCAGCAATACGGAACGCAGCCGGGCAGAACGACGGAAAGATGCAAAAAATGCCATGGTTTTAGTCATGTCCGGTTGCGGGCGGTGTAGTGTTGGTGTGTTCGCTCGTGCGTCTGACCCTGAACAGGCGCAGGATGGTCACGAAGAACACGGGCACGAAATAGACAGCCAGAAGAGTTGCCGTGGCCATGCCGCCCACGACCGCCGTGCCGATGGCCTGACGTGAGGCGGAACCGGCTCCACTGGCGATGGCTAGCGGGAACACGCCCACCACAAAGGCGATGGAGGTCATAAGGATCGGGCGCAGGCGTTCCTGCGCGGCGGTCAGCACGCTGTCTTCCAGCGAGTTGCCTTTTTCGAAGCCCGCCTTGGCAAATTCCACAATCAGAATGGCGTTCTTGACGGCCAGCCCCACGGTTGTGAGCAGTCCGACCTGAAAATACACGTCATTGTTCATGGAGCGTCCGAGGGTGGCGGCAATCGCCCCCAGAACCCCAAGCGGGATCACCATCATGACTGAAAGCGGAATGGCCCAGCTTTCATACAGCGCGGCAAGGCACAGCAGGATGACAACGCCAGCCAGAGCGTAAAGCGAACCGGTGGAGGAGCCAGACGCGACTTCTTCAAACGAAAGGCCGGTCCACTCAAAGCCAATGCCAGTAGGCAGTTTGGCCAGAATGTCCTTGATGGCCGCCATGGCATCACCCGAACTGTAGCCTGCCGCAGGCTGCCCCAGGATTTCATAGGCGTTGTAGCCGTTATAGTTTTCCACCTTCTGCGGGCCGCTGATCCAATGGCCGCTGATAAAGGTGTTCAGAGGCGCCATGGTGTTGGTGTTGGTGCGGATGTACCATTTGTTCAGGTCCTGCGGCAGCATACGGGCGTCTGCCGTGCCCTGAATATACACCTGCTTGACGCGGTCGTTGCGGGTGAACTGGTTGATGTAGATTGAGCCCAGCGCGCCTTCGATCGTGGTGTTGATGTCGCTGATGGTAATGCCCAGCGCATTGGCCTTTTCACGGTCGATATCAAGTGTGTACTGGCCGGCATCTTCCATGCCGTTCGGGCGTACCGCCATCAGGCGCGGGTCCTGGCTGGCAAGGCCCAGCACCATGTTGCGGGCTTCAAGCAGTTTCTGGTGGCCCAGATGGCCGCGGTCTTCCAGTTCAAGGTCAAAGCCGGTGGCGTTACCCAGTTCCAGCACGGCGGGCGGGTTGATGGCGAAGATCTGCGCACGCGGGTCGAACCAGAAGTGCATCATGATCCGCATGGCGATAGCCGATGAAGTCTGAGAGGCCTTCGGGCGTTCCTTCCAGTCCTTGAGGCGGATGAAGAATGCGCCCGCACTCTGGCCCTGCCCCGCGAAGTTGAAGCCATCCACGGCCAGCACGGACTCGACCAGATTCCCTTCGGTCTTGAGAATGTAGTCCGTGATCTCACGGTTCAGCTTTTCGGTTTCGTTGCGCGGCGTGTTGGGCGGCATCGTGACCTGACCGAAGATCAGGCCCTGATCCTCGTCGGGCAGGAACCCGCTGGGCAGACGCGAGAAAAGATAGACAGCCCCGGCCGAAATCAGGGCGAAGACCAGAAGCGACAGCAGTTCACGCCGGATCATGAAACGCACGCCATGCAGGTAGCTCTGCGTCATGCGTTCGAAGGTGCGGTTGAACCAGCCGGGCAGGCCCGTGGTTTTTTCATGGGAGCCGGGTTTGAGCATGGTCGCGCACAGCGCGGGTGTCAGCACCATGGCTACCAGAACAGACAGCCACATGGCTGCGACGATGGTGACGGAGAACTGGCGGTAGATAACCCCGACAGACCCGGCAAATGCGGCCATGGGCAGGAACACGGCGGACAGCACCAGCACAATGCCGACCAGCGCGCCGGAAATCTCGTCCATGGAGACACGGGCGGCCTCCGCGGGGGAGAGTTTCTGCGTGGTCATGATGCGTTCGACGTTTTCCACCACCACGATGGCGTCATCCACCAGCAGCCCCACCGCCAGCACCATGGCCAGCATGGTCAGCGTGTTGATGGAGTAGCCCATGATTTCCAGCAGGCCGAACGTGCCCAGCAGCACCACTGGCACCGCGATGGTGGGGATAAGCGTGGCGCGGAAGTTCTGCAGGAAGACCAGCATGACCAGAAACACGAGGCCGATGGCTTCAAGCAGGGTGATGACCACGTCTTCGATGGACAGGGTGATAAAGGGTTCCGTATCCAGCGGGTAAACGGTTTTCAGGCCCGGCGGAAAGAATTTTTCCAGCTCATGGATCTGGGCGCGCACGGCGGCTTCGGTCGAAAGCTGGTTGGCCCCCGGCGCAAGCTTGAGCGCCATGGCCGTGGCGGGCTTGTTATTATAGAAGGAGGAGATGTTGTAGGTCTGCGGCCCCAGCTCCACCCGAGCGATATCGCTGATCCGCACCTGAGAGCCATCCGGCTGCACCTTGAGCAGGATTTTCGCGAATTCCTCAGGCTTGGTCAGACGGGTCGGGCCGATGATGGTGGCGTCGAGATGGACGTTCTTCTTGGCGGGCAGGCCGCCCAGTTCACCCGAGGAGACCTGGATGTTCTGTGTCTGGATGGCCGAGACGATGTCGGGCATGGTCAGGCCGTAGTTGAACATCTTGTCCGGGTCGAGCCAGATGCGCATCGCATATTCGGAGCCGAACAGCGTATGGTCGCCCACGCCAGTCACACGGCTGAGGGGGTCGGAAATGTTCGAGGCCACGTAATCGGCAATATCATCGCCCGTCATGCTGCCATCGGTGGAAATGAAGCCCACCACCACCATGAAGTTCTTGACCGCCTTGGTAATACTCAGCCCCTGCGCCGTGACTTCCTGCGGAAGCTTGGGTTGGGCCAACTGCAGCTTGTTCTGCACCTGCACCTGCGCGATGTCGGGGTCTGTTCCCTGCGCGAAGGTCAGGTCGATTTCCATTTCTCCCGAGGCGTAGGACTGCGAGGAAATGTATTCCAGATGGTCAAGCCCGAACATCTGCTGAAGGATCGGGCGCACGACGGTATCGTTCACCGTATCGGCTGAAGCGCCGGGATAGGTGACGGTAATGGCGATCTGGGGCGGCGCGATGGAGGGGTACTGCGCCACCGGCAGCTTGAAAATGGACAGTCCGCCCACCAGCATGATGATGAGACTGACAACCCATGCGAAAATGGGTCTGTTGATGAAAAATCTTGAGAGAGACATGGGTTTTATTGCCCGTTCTTATCCGCAGCGGGGGAGGCGGGCGCGGTGCTGGCGCCGGTCTGATCAGAAGGAGCGGGGGTCTCTTGGGGGGCCACCTTCATGCCAGCGCGAATTTTCTGCACACCGCTGACAACCACCCGGTCGCCGTTGGCAAGACCTGACAGCACGACCCAGGAACTCCCCATAGCCTGCCCCAGTGTAACCTGACGCAGCGATACGGTATTGTCCGCGCCCACGATCCAGACCTGCGGATCGCCGTGGGTGTTGCGGCTGACCGCTTCCTGCGGCACCAGCAGGGCGTTGGGGTCTGTGCCTTCGTCAAGCTGGGCGTGCACATACATGCCCGGTAGCAGGAGCTTGTCGGGGTTGGGCATGATGGCGCGCACGACCACGGTGGAAGTCGAGGTATCGACATTGACTTCCGCCAGCGCCATGCGGCCGATCTGGCCGAAAGTCGTGCCGTCTTCCATGGTGACCGTCACTGGCACCTTGCCATCAGGCTGGGGTTTGATGCGCCCGTCAGCCAGTTCACGGCGCAGGCGCAGCAGGGTGATGGCGGGCAGGTTCACGTCAACATAAATGGGGTCGAGGCGGGTAATGATCGCCAGGTTCTGGGTCTGGTTGGCCGTGACCAGCGCACCCACGGTGGTAATCGTCCGGCTGATCCGCCCGGTGATGGGAGCGTACATCTTGGTGTAGGCCAGATCGACCTGCGCGCTTTCCACCTGACCGCGTGCGGTCATCACCTGACCCAAGGCTTCCTTTTCGGCGGCAACGGCGTTGTCATAATCCTGATTGCTGACGGCGTGCGTGCGTACCAGCTCGCGGTAGCGGCGCGCTTGAGCCGAAGCCGTGACGGCGCGGGCCCGCGCCTGATCAAGCTGGCCCTGCGCGCTGTCGAACGTCGCTTTGTAGCGTGAGGCGTCAATCTGATAGAGCTGCTGCCCTACGATGACGTCCGACCCTTCCACGAACAGGCGTTTTTCAATCACGCCGGTTACCTGTGGGCGCACCTCGGCGATTTCAAAGGCGTTGGTGCGGCCGGGTAGGCTGGTGCGGATATCAACGGCGCTGGGGTGCAGCGTAACCACCCCCACGCCTTGCGGTGGCATCTGGCCCGCCTTCGGAGCGTTGCGTTTGCAGGCGCTCAGCGCCAGCAGGGCGGTGGCCGCAAGCAGGGTCGGGCGGATCGGAAGAGTGCGGGTAATCACCGTGGTTATGGCCCTGTGTTTCCGGCGCTCGGCGGAGGGGCAGGCCCTTGCGCATTCTGTGCCGGGTTATTGTTCATACGATAGAGGCCCGACCCGCTCAGGGTAGCCTGACCGGGCTGGGCTTTGTTTTGTCAGAGTAGTTCTTCATGCGCTCTCGTGACCTGATTCCGTGAACGGAAAAACCGGCTTGCGCCAGGGAACAGGCCAGGTGGAGGCGGAAAGAACCTTAATAAGGAAAATGGTACTAAAGATTACCTTTAGAGGGCAACGTAAAAGTCACCCTTACCCCTGTCAAGTTAAAGCTATGTAGCCCGACTCTGGTGTTTTTGGTCGCAAGCCTGCCGGGTCAGGCGTCGGGGCGGGTCAGGTTTTCGCCAAAATGGCTGTTGCGGTGCACCCATGTCGAAAGCAGCAGACCGAAGCCCAGCATGACGTTAAGCATGGCCGATCCGCCATAGGAGACCAGCGGCAGCGGCACGCCGCCAACCGGAATGGCGCCCATGACCATGGACAGGTTGACCAGACAGTAGAAGAAGAAATTCATACTGATGCCCAGCGCCACCAGCCGCCCGAAGCGGTTGCGGCTGCAAATGGCCATGGTCATACCACCCAGAATCAGCAGCAGCAGCAGGGCCAGAACGACCGCCGCTCCCACAAAACCCCATTCTTCCGCGATCATGGTGAAGATGAAGTCAGTCTGTTTTTCGGGCAGGAAGTTGAGCTGCCCCTGAGAGCCGTGCAGGTAGCCCTGTCCCCACATACCGCCCGAGCCCAGCGCGATCTTGGACTGGATGATGTTGTAACCCGCCCCCAGCGGATCGCTTTCGGGGTTCATGAAGGTGGTGATGCGCGCGCGCTGGTAATCATGCAGGTGACTGTAGGCCAGTTTGAGAGCGTAGGGTACCGGCAGTGCCAGCAGCCCGATCAGCCAGAGCCGCATCCCGGCGGCAAAAAAGAGGCTGGCCCCTACACCGCCGATAATGACCGCCGTGCCCAGATTGGGCTCTTTCAGCACCAGGGCGACGGGCACCAGAACCATCAGGGCGGGCGGCACCAGCCACAGCGGGTTGGCCATGCGCGCGTAGCTGATGCGTGAAAACCATGCCGCCAGTGCCAGCACCAGCGCGATTTTGGCAAACTCGGAAGGCTGTACCTGTATGCCGCCAATCATCAGCCAGCGTTCGGCGCCCTTGCCCACATGGCCCATGTGCAGAACCGCCACCAGCAGCACCAGCGACAGCCCGTAAACAGGTGCCGCCGCCATGGCGAGGATACGGGGTGGCAGCAACGCCACGCAGATCATGAGTACTAAACCAATGGCGAAGCGGATGGCCTGCGGCATGGCAAAGGGATAGGGCATCCCTCCGCCAGCGGAATAGAGGGTGATATAACCCACACCTGCCAGTGCGCCGATCAGCAGCACATAAAGCCAGCTTATCCGCCACAGCTTGGCCAGAATCCGAAAGCTGGGCTCCGCCCGGAGCAGGCGTTTATGGAAGCGCGTGCGTCTATTCAATGGTCGGGCCAGCGTCGGCCACGCTTTCGGGCGGCGGCGTGGTGCGGTTGGACGGATCACGCAACAGGGCGTCGCGCATGATGTCGCGCGCCAGCGGCGCGGCGGCCTCCGCCCCGGTATTGCCGTGCTCTATCACCACTGCGGCAGCGTAGCGCGGCGCGTCATACGGGGCGAAACAGATGAACAGCGCGTGCGGCCGATATTCCCAGGGCAGGGAAGCGGAGTTGAAATGCCCGCTCTCACGGAGCGCGCGTGAGACATGGCGCACCTGTGCCGAGCCGGTTTTGCCCGCCATTAGCATATCTGGCAGGTCAAGCCGCGCCTTGGGGGCCGTACCGTGCGGTTCATTCACCACGGCGAACATGCCGTCGCGGATCACCTTGAGGTGGGGGTCCGGTATATCCAGTGCGGGCCAGTGGTCGGGGCTGGCCTTTTCGCCAACCGTACCGTTGACGGCGCGGATCAGGTGCGGGGAGACAGCGCGGCCCGTGGCGATGCGCGCCGTATAGGTGGCAAGCTGGAGCGGCGTGACCTGTACGAACCCCTGTCCGATCCCACTGACGATGGTATCGCCCCCGTTCCAGTGGTGATGGTGGGCCTTGCGCCAGGCAGGGGTGGGAATCAGCCCGTCGCGCGTGTGGGGCAGTTCAATATCCAGCGGTACACCCAGTCCAAACTGGTTGGCGGTCTGGGCGATACGGTCCATGCCCACCCGCCGGGCGATTTCATAGAAATAGACGTCGCACGAGTATTTGAGCGCATCGTGCATGTCCACCGAGCCATGCCCCCAGCGCGACCAGCAGTGGAAGCGCGTGCCCCCCACATCCAGGTAGCCGGGGCAGAACACCCGGTCCGTGGGTGAGACAGAGCGCGCCTGCAGCGCCGCCATGGCCACGGCCGGCTTGAAGGTGGAGCCGGGCGGGTACACGCCCGCCACGGCCTTGTTGATCAGAGGGGTGTGCTGGTTGTTGGTCCACTCGATCCATTGTGCGTGGCTGACACCGCTGTCGAACAGCGACGGATCAAAGGATGGCGTGCTGACCATGGCCAGAACCTCGCCATTATGGCAGTCCAGCACCACGGCCGAGGCCGTCTGATCCCCGATATGGTTGAGCACCTTCTGTTGCAGCCCGCGGTCCAGCGTCAGGCTGACCTCATCTCCCGGCATCCCTTCCACGCGGTTGAGTTCGGACATCACGCGCCCTACGGCGTTGACCTCCATCTCCACCGATCCGGCGGTGCCGCGTAGCTGCTCGTCCTGATTCTGCTCTATGCCCGCGCGCCCGACCCGCATCCCCGGCAGGGACAGCAGGGTGGAATGGGCTACGTCCTGTTCGTTCGGGGGGGCCACATACCCGACGATATGGGCCATCAGTTCCCCGTCCGGGTAAACGCGCCGCGTGCCGACATCAATCAGCACGCCGGGCAGGGACGGGGCGTTGAGTTCAATGCGCGCCATTTCATCCCACGACAGGAAGTCGCGGAGCATTACCGGCACGAAACGCCGTTGATGGCGCATTTCGCGCGCAATCCGGCTCCGGTCGCGCTCATCAAGCGGAATAATGGCGGAAAAACGCTCTATGGTGCCGGCTACATCCGTCGTTTCCTCGGGCATGAGCAGGGCGCGCCAGTTTTCCTTGTTGCTGGCCAGCGGCAGGCCGAACCGATCCACAATGCGTCCGCGCGGCGGGGCCAGCAGTCGTTTGCTGATCCGGTTGCTGGCCGCCATGCGAGCGTAATGGTCGCCATCGTTGATTTGCAGGCCATAGAGCCGGTGCGCCAGCTCGCCTATTGCGCCAACCTGCACGGCCATGAACAGAAGGGCGCGGCGGGTAAAGACACCACGGCCGGGGTCCTTTTGCGCACGCAAGGGCATGAGCCTGGGATTCTCGCGCTTGCGCCGCGTCAGACGCATGGCCCCGCCCCCCCGTCCATCAGGATGTGGGCTTTCCGTCCAGAATATGGAGAAACCATGAACTCACGGCGGACAGCAACGGATAGATTCCTATGCACAGCAAAGCTTCAAAAAAGGCGGGTGCGGGATCAAGGACGTGCAGCCTGAACAGGCAGGCTAACGCCCATTGTAATACAGATGCCGCTGCTCCTATCAGCCCGAATACACCCCATACCAATAAAAAATTAAGACGCATGAGACCGAAGCGGGTGTAGCTGGCCAAGCCATGCACCAAAAGCAGGATGAAGGCGCTGACCCCCAGCGGCGTGAAGCCGATCAGATCCATGAAAATGCCCAGAAAAAAGACATTGAGCGGCGGCATGTCTGACGGGCGCCACAGCGACCAGAAAAAAACCGACCCGAGCATGATGGGCGGCAGAAGTTCGGCCGCGCCCGGCAGGCCCAGCGGGGCCGACAGCACGATAATGGCCAACAGGGCGATGAAGCTGGGCAGAAGGTGCCGGGCGGCGGCGTCGAGTCGCTGCCCGAGCGTGTCCTGCGGTTCGGATGGGGGCTCCCATTGCATGGGGGACATGGCGCTTATCCTTCCTGACCGGGCGACAGGAGGGTTTTGAATGGCAGCGCCAGCGGCCGGTGCGCAGGATGGGAGAGCGGCACATGCCCCGGTGCCTCTGGCGGCTCTATTTCCGCCTGACGGAAGTCGAACACGCGTAGCATGGTGAGCTGGTTCAGCCGGGCGAAGGGCTGCACGACCGGCGTGCCGGGATGGGTGTAATGCACGGTGCCGACGGGAATCCCAGCCGGGAAGGCCCCGGCCTGATCGCCCGTCACCACCCGCTCGCCCTCAAGCGGGCGGGTATCCTGTGGGTAGTAGAGCAGGCGGGGCGTATCGCTGTTGTCGCCCGCCATGATGGCAGGAGCATGGCTGGATTCGAGCATGACGGGCAGCCTGCTGGAAATATCGGTAATCAGCAGCACGCGCGCCGCATGGGGGCCAACTTCCGTCACCCGGCCAGCAAGGCCGTTGGCGGCTAGTGCCACGTTTCCGGTCTGGATACCGCTCTGCATACCTGCCACCAGCAGCACCGCCCGGGCGTAAATACCCCCGCTATCGGCCACCACCCGTCCCGTGACAAAGGAGGGAGAGGGTTCGGGCACCCAGTGGAGCTCGGTTTTCAGGGCGTCGTTTTCGCGGGCGAGGGACACCGCAACGTCATACCAACGGCGCAGCGTGGCGTTTTCCGCCTCAAGCCGGCTGTTTTCCTCGCTCAGATGGCGTGCCTGACGGATTCCGTTACTGACATCGGCCACACCTGCGCGGGCCTGGGATATCATGCTCCATAACGGGGCGAGCGCACCGGCCACGGCCATGCGGGCCTTCTCTGTCGCGCGTTTTTCCACCTGCCCCGCGATCATGACCCCTACAGACAGAAGCAGCAACGCTGGTAATACCAGCTTGCCCAGAGCCTGTCTGACCTGAATGGAAACCGGGAGCATGGAAACGGGGGTCCCTGTCTTGTGGCTGTGGCCTTTCACCCTGACGCGGCAGTGATCCTGCTGCGTTGCGTGCCGGGTGGGGTCAGTACATGGTGGTCAGCACGTCACGCAGGCGCTTCATTTCCTCAAGAGCGCGCCCGGTGCCCATGGCAACACAGGACAGCGCGTCTTCGGCCACGGTTACGGGCAGGCCGGTGGTCAGGCGCAGCACATCGGCCAGGCGGTACAATAGTGCGCCGCCGCCGGTCAGAACAATGCCCTTGTCCACAATATCGGCAGCGAGTTCGGGCGGGGTGTTTTCCAGCGTGACCGTCACCGCGTCGATGATCTGGCTGATAGGCTCCATCAGGCTTTCCGCGATCTGCGCCTGTGAGACCGGCACTTCACGCGGTACGCCGTTGACCAGGTCGCGGCCTTTGACATCCTGCCACGGGCCCTGACCTTCGCTTTCGTCGGGCATCATGGCCGAGCCGATGCTGATCTTGATCCGCTCGGCAGAGCTTTCGCCAATCAGCAGGTTATGCGCACGGCGGATATAGGAAATGATGGCTTCATCCATCTTGTCGCCGCCTACGCGCACCGAGCGCGCATACACGATCCCGCCCAGCGAGATCACGGCCACTTCCGTCGTGCCACCGCCGATATCGACAATCATGCTGCCCGAAGGTTCGGTCACCGGCAGGCCCGCGCCAATGGCGGCGGCCATGGGTTCCTCAATCAGGAAGACGCGGCGAGCCCCCGCGCTTTCCGCGCTTTCCTGAATGGCGCGGCGTTCCACGGCGGTAGAGCCGGAAGGCACGCACACAATGATCTGCGGGCTGGCGAAGGCCCGGCGGTTATGCACCTTGCGGATGAAGTGCTTGATCATCTCGCCCGCGACGTCAAAATCCGCGATCACGCCATCACGCATGGGGCGGATGGCGGAAATGTTGCCCGGCGTGCGTCCCACCATCAGCTTGGCTTCTTCACCTACGGCCAGAAGCTGTTTCTTGCCACGGGACTCGGCAATGGCCACGACGGAGGGTTCGTTCAGGACAATGCCGCGGCCCTTGACGTAAACAAGGGTGTTAGCGGTACCCAGATCAATAGCCATGTCGGCGGACATAAGACCGAGCAGACGAGAAAACATCCAGGACTCCAGGTTCGGGCGCAGGGTGTGGGGCGCGGCCATAAGCCTCAAGGGCTGGTGACGGTCACGCGGGAACATTCCTGTTCCGATTACCGGTGCACGGCGGCGCACACAAGGGCGCAGGGCAGGGCGTACGCGAAAAAACCGGCACGGCGCGTGGCCTGTGCCGGTTTTTTGACACGAACTGCTGCTCCAGCCCTTCCTGCGAGGGCTTCAGGGCCGAGAGGTCGGGTTCCTGAAGGGGCCGGCGGCTAGAGAGAACAGGCGTTCGCCCCGGTCAGACGCTCAGGGCTTCGGGGGCTGTGCGTGCGCGCTTGACCAGCAGCTTGTTGAGGGCGTGCACATAGGCCCGAACGGCTGAAACAACCGTATCGGCGTCCGCGCCCTGACCGTCCACCAGCTTGCCCGCTTCTTCCAGCCGTACGGTGGTGCGGGCCTGCGCATCCGTGCCTTCCGTGACGGCGGCGACGGAGAACAGCGCCAGCCGTGCATCATGGGCGAAGGCGGCGCGCAGGGCGTTGAAGGCGGCATCCACCGGGCCGTTGCCCGTGGCGCTGGCGTGGGCGGGCTTGCCGTCCACCGTCAGGTCCAGTTCCACTTCGGAAGGCTGGCCGGAAACGGAGCGCAGGCTCAGGCTGACAAAGCGGATATGATCATGGTCGCGCGCTTCGTCATCCACCAGTGCGACGATGTCGTCGTCGTAGACAACCTTCTTGCGGTCGGCCAGATCCTTGAAACGGGTAAAGGCGTCGTTCAGGCGCTCTTCATCCATGTTATCGTAGCCCAGCGCGCGCAGCTTGTCGCGGAAGGCGGCCCGGCCCGAATGCTTGCCCATAACCAGTGCAGAGCGGGTCCAACCTACGCTTTCCGGGGTCATGATCTCGTAGGTGGCGGCGTTTTTCAGTACGCCGTCCTGATGGATGCCGCTTTCATGCGCAAAGGCGTTGCGCCCGACGATGGCCTTGTTGGGCTGCACGTCAAAGCTGGTGATGGTGGCCAGCATCCGCGAGACCTTCAGCAGCCCGGTCGTGTTGATGCCGGTGGTGAAGGGGTACTGGTCATTGCGCGTGCGCAGCGCCATGACGATTTCTTCCAGCGCCGCGTTGCCAGCCCGCTCGCCAATACCGTTGATGGTGCACTCCACCTGCCGCGCGCCACCGCGGATCGAGGCCAGCGTGTTGGCCACGCCCAGCCCCAGATCATTGTGGTTATGGGCCGAGAAGATCACCTCATGCGCGCCGGGTACGCGCGCGCGCAGCATGGAAAAGATTGCTTCCATATCTTCGGGCGTGGCATAGCCGACGGTATCGGGGATGTTGATGGTGGTGGCCCCGGCCTTGATGGCGGCCTCCACGCAGCGGCACAGGAAGTCCGGCTCGGTACGCGAGCCATCTTCGGCTGACCATTCCACATCGTCGGTCAGGTTACGCGCGGCGCGGTTGCCCGAGGTAATCAGCTCCAGAACCGTTTCAGGCTCCATCCGCAGCTTGTATTTCATATGCAGCGGCGAGGTGGAGATGAAGTTGTGAATGCGCTTGCGCTCCGCCGGAGCCAGTGCCTCGCCTGCCGCCGCGATGTCACGCGCGCCGCCGCTGCGGGCCAGCGCACAGATAACAGCGCCTTTCGTGTGCCGCGCGATTTCGTTGACGGACTCGAAATCCCCCTTCGACGCCACGGGAAAACCCGCCTCGATCACATCCACGCCCAGATTGGCCAGAGCTTCCGCCATGCGGAGCTTTTCCGCCAGATTCATGGAAAAGCCGGGGGACTGCTCGCCATCGCGCAGGGTGGTGTCAAAGATAATGACACGGTTGGCGGCCATGCGACCGAAGGAGGGGTGCGTGAAGCTGGTCTGATCAGCAGACATGATGTGTTCCTGATTTATCGTCTCTGGCGCACAGGGTTCTGAGGTTCCTGTGCTGCTCAGCCCGCGTGCGGGCGCTTATACGGTTTTACCCCTGGGCGCGGCGGCGCGCGGCCACCCGGATCGCTCAGGGGCCGGTAAGTCGAAGGAGCAGATCCAGACGGAAGGGTACACGGCTCCTGCCCGCGCAGGCGCGGTCATTCCAGACTTTGGAGAAGGAGCGGTGGCAAATCATGGTCGCCACAATACAGGGCCGCCGTGCAAACGCAACCATAAAACGCCGTGTTCCGCGCCGTGGCCTGCATTGCCCGGCCTGCATCGCCGCCTACATCCTGCCCCGGCCGGGCGCGGGCAGGGTACCGGGCTGATGTGTCAGGCGCGGCGCAGGCTGTGCAGCACCAGCAGCATCACGCCCAGCAGCACGGCGGCGAAGGTCTGATGCACCGCACCGGCCCACACAGGCACCACCAGCAGCAGGGTCGTGACCCCCAGCGCGTACTGGATCAGCACCGCCCAGCCCAGCAGGATCAGGCTGTTCTGTGCCCGGATGCCCAGCCCACGGGTGCGCAGCCCCACCAGCAGCACGGCACCGACGGTCAGGGCTGTCAGGGTGGCCAGCAGCCGGTGGTCGAACTGCACCGCCGCCTTGTTGACGAACCAGTTGAGCCAGAAGGGAGAAAGCTGTGCGTAGTCGGTGGGGATCAGATGGCCGTCCATCAGCGGAAAGCTGTTGAACAGAAAGCCTGCATGTGTGCCAGCGGTAAAGCCCCCGGCAAGAATGGTGAGGCACAGAAGGCTCGTGGCGCAGTAGGCCAGCCCGCGCACGGCGCGGATGTGGGGGGCCTGGGGCGTGGTTTCGGGCGTGGGCCAGCGGATGGAAAAGGCTGTCCACAGGATGGCGGCATACAGGATCAGGGCTGCGCTCAGGTGCAGTACCAGCCGGACAGGCTCAACCGCCGTGCTGTCGGGGCGAAAGCCCGATGCCACCATGAACCAGCCGATTGCCCCCTGTAGCCCGCCAAGAATGAAGAACACGAACAGGCGTACGGCCAGTGCGCGCGTGATCATGCCGCGCAGCGTGAACCACAGCAGCGGTAGCAGCAGGGTCAGCCCCATCAGGCGGCCCCAGAAACGGTGAATCCACTCGGCCCAGAAAATTTTCTGAAACCCTTCGAGTCCGAAGCCCTCATGCTGGAGATGGTATTGCGGGATGGTCTGATACAGCGCGAACAGTCTTTCCCATTCGGCATGGGACAGCGGCGGGATGATGCCGCTGACAGGCTGCCAGTCCATGATGGACAGCCCCGAGCCTGTCAGCCGCGTGACACCGCCAATGGCGATCATGCCCAGCAGCATGAAGCACAGCGCGAACAGCCAGCCTGAGACCAGACGGCGGCTGGCCTCGGTCATGACCCCGCGCGGGGCGGTTCTGGCGGTGTTCGCGGGCGGGGGCTGCTGTGCGGGCATGGTGTCTGGTTCCGTGGCTGGGGCAGGGTCTGCCTTGTTGCTGTGCCGGGTTTACAGCCTGCTTGCGGCGGGCTGCAAGAAGATGGTAGCGGCACGGAAGTATGGAAGATATCCCGCCCCGATCCATCCCGCCCGTGGCAGGCGCTCTGTGGCCGCTGGTTCGGCCATTTGTGCGTCCTGTGCTGATGCTGGCCGTGCTGGTGGCAGGCGCGGTGTGGCTGCGCCATGCACCCTGGCTTGACCAGATGCTGCACGGTGCGGGTCTGATCCGTGAGGGCGCGCGCGGGCGGCTGGTCTTTGTGGCAGGGGCAGGGGTGTGGTGCGCGTTTGGTCTGCCCCGGCAGGTGGCGGCTTTTGCGGCAGGGTTGGCGTACGGCGCTCTGGAAGGACTGACCCTTGTAACGGTGGCCTCGGTTCTGGGGAGCGTGGGCGGCTTTTACTGGGCGCGCGGGGCCGGACAGGGCTGGGCGCTCCACGCGGGTTCGGGGCGGCTGGCGGAGTCTCTGGTGCGGCTTGATGGCATTCTGACCGGACGGCCCTTCCTGAGTGTGCTGACCCTGCGCCTGCTGCCTGTGGGGTCGGCACTGTTGCTTAACCTGCTGTGCGGCCTTTCAGGCATGGCGGTGGGGCCGTTTGTGCTGGCCACGCTGCTGGGCGCCCTGCCGCAGAATGCCATGGCAGCCCTGCTGGGGGCTGGGGCGGGGGTAGGAACCGCGTGGCAATATGCCGCGGCAGTTGCCCTGTTCGTACTGTCCGGGATGCTGGGGGTATGGCTGTGGCGGCACAGCCGTGTGGCGACGCTCTGAACGCGGTTTGACCTGATCCGCCACGCTGCTCCGGGCTGGGGGAAAGACGCCTATGCGTTTGCGGGGCTTGACGGAACGACGCACCGGCGCGAAGTCGGTATTAAGGATAATAGGGAGCATGTCTGACATGCCAAGGCATCCAGCAAGACGGGCTCACGCGCTGGCGCTGATTGGTGCCGGATTGCTGATCGTGACCTTTGGCGCGATGGGCATTGAGCTCGGTAATGAAATGGCCCGGCATGGCGCGCTGGATCGTGAAAGCACGGCGGCGGGTAGCTACCTGCGCGGCTTGCACCACGCCACGAGCGATGCGCGGATCTGTCATTACGCGTGGGAAGCACGCCATCGGCCTGAGGACGCCGCCTGTTATGCGCAGGCTATCGGGCAACTGACGGACAGCCTGAGCGGGTTCGCCGCATTTCGCGCCGTGCAGCAGCGCGAGCAGGCCGGACGTAACGAGCCACTTGATGCCGTGCAGACCCGGCTTTCGGATATCGCCACATGGGCGCGCGCCGCCGAGCGTATGCCTGTCGGGGGCGAGCAGGCGCTGGCTGATCTGGATCAGAATCTGGCGGTGCTGAGCCGCGCGAGCACGCTTGATCAGGCGGATCGCGTGGCCGACATGCTCCGCAACACAAGCTGGCAGCGCAGGCTGGCGCTGCTGGGTATCCTGACGGGTGTTTTCAGCCTGATTTCGGCAGGCTGGGTGCTGGACCGTTCATCCCTTGCTGCGGCACGGGCTGAAGCCTCCTCGCGCGATCTCGCTCTTCGGTTGCGCGCTACACTGGACAGTCTAAGCATTGGCGTTGCGGTGTTCGGGGCGGATGGTCGCCTGTGGCACTGGAACGAGCAGCTTGCGGTGGTGCTCGGGCTGGAAAAGGATTTCCTGCGCACCGGCCTGCCTTATAATACGCTCAGTGCCGTGCTGGTGGTGGATGGTGTGCCTCTGCTCGAACCTATCGAGCACATTGAGGCCAGTCTGGGCCGTTCTGAGCCAGATCCGCCGGTGGTGGTGGAGTGTCAGGGCACGAACGGCGCAGATCTGGAACTCTGCCGGACTGTGTTTTTCGCACCCGACAACGCAGTGGAGCAGCGTGGCTTTGTGCTCACGGCGGCTGATATCACCATGCGCCTGCGTAGCGAGCGCGCTTTAGGAGAGGCACAGAAACTGCGTGCGCTGGGGCAGCTTACGGCGGGGATCGCGCACGACTTCAAGAACCTGCTGACCGTTATTCTGGGTAATCTGGAACTGGCCGCCGAATACGATCAGCCCGATCAGGCGGAGCAGCGGCAGGAGTACCTGTCCGCGGCAACTCATGCGGGGCATCGCTCGGAAGCCCTGACGGGCCAGCTTCTGTCGTTCATGCGTCGGCAGTCCGGTTCGCCGGGCTGCCTGCATCTGGGCAGCCTGTTCGCGGTTCTGGGGGGGCTGCTGGGGCGTGTCATTGGGCCGCGTATTGTAGTCGAATGCGACCATGTGATGGATGTCTGGCCGGTCTGTGTGGATGCGGCGCAGCTTGAAAGCGCCATTCTCAATCTGGCCATCAATGCACGTGACGCCATGCCCTCGGGCGGTAGCCTGCGGATTATTGCGCGCAATGTTACGTTTTCGGTCAATGCGGACCTGATGAGCCTGCCGGTTGAGGAAGGCCGGGCCATGCGGGTCGTATCGGAGCCCACCCCCCTGCCTGCGGGCGACTGGGTGCGGCTGGATGTGATTGATAGCGGTTCGGGCATGACGCGCGATGTCATGGACCGTCTGTTCGAGCCCTTCTTCACCACCAAGCGCGAGGGTGCGGGAACCGGGCTTGGGCTGGCCATGGTGCTGGCGTTTTCGCAGCAGGCGCGGGGCCGTGTCATGGTGGCTACGGGGCGGGGTATCGGCACGGAAGTTTCGCTCTGGCTGCCGCGCGGCCAGCCCGGCGCTGCGGAGACAGCGCGGACTGAGGTGGTGGTTCCCTCGGGGGAAACGCGTGGGGTGCAGGCTCGGGCCAAACTGGCTCGCGCCGCGCAGGAGGAAGCTTCCCGCGCGGGAGACGGCGTGCTGGCGCTGCCGCCGCAGGCTGAGTCCGTTCTGCCCGAAAGCCGCAGCGTCGTGCAGGCCGCTCCGCGCCCTGAACCTGCCCGCAGTCTTCAGGTGCTGGTGGTGGAGGACGATGCCGTTATCCGCGACATTGTGGTGACAATTCTTGGCATGGCCGGGCACCGCGTGTTTGAGGCCGGCGATGGTGAGCAGGCTTTTGATGTGGCCGCCAGTGTTGAAGGAGGACTGGATCTGCTGGTGACGGATATCCAGTTGCCCGGCCCGCTGGATGGCGTGACGCTCTCGCGCGTGCTGGTCGAGCGTTACGCCGGGCTGGCGGTTGTCTATATGTCCGGCGAGCTTACGGCAGATTCTCCCCCGCCACGCGGAGGGGTTGAAAATGCCTGCCTGCTGGCTAAGCCTTTCCGGCGTGATGGGCTGATGGAAGCTGTCAACATCGCGCTGGAAGCGCGTGCGCGGTGCTGAGCGCCGCGTAGCACCCTTGCGAAATACCCCCGTGCGGGATACAGCGTTGCGGCCCTGCCGGTGGCGGGCAGGAATGAACATGATGCCCTCTTGTGGGCCGCAGGGATGAAGGGTTGCGAGAGACCATGACGGTACGCGAAGAGATCGATCTCAAGAGTTTTATCCGGCATATTCCGGATTTTCCGAAGCCGGGTATTCTCTTTTACGATATTTCGACCCTTATGCGTAACCCCGATGCCTGGCAGATGGCCATGGGCCGTCTGGCCCGGCAGATCGCCCCCCTGCGCCCCGACGTGCTGGCGGCGGTTGAATCGCGCGGGTTCCTGACGGCGGCTCCTCTGGCCGACCGGCTGGGCTGTGGCATGTTGATGCTGCGCAAGCGCGGCAAGCTGCCCGGCAGAACGGTCTCCCATACCTATGACCTGGAATACGGTTCCGACACGCTGGAAATTCAGGAAGACGCGGTGCTGCCCGGCCAGCGCGTGGTCATCATGGATGACCTGCTGGCAACCGGTGGCACGCTTGCGGCGTCAGCCACGCTGCTGCGCAAGGCAGGGGCCAATGTGGTGGGTGCATCGGTTCTGATGGAACTGACCGGCCTTGGCGGCCGTGCCCGCATGGACGGTGTGCCGGTCACAACCCTGATGTCTTACGAGGACTGATCCAGACAGGGGCAGGCAGGTTGGGGTGCCGGTCTGCCCGAAGGGTTTATTCAGAACGGTTCAGAAATGCTCCTTGCGGAGCATACCTGCCGTGCATACGCTTTTGCCCCGCTCTGAGGTAAAAGACCAGCATGGCATCTTCCACCCCGACCGGTCCGGCGGGCCCCCAGGGAACCGGGTTTCCTCGCTCAGTAGGCGGGTTCTTTCAGGCGGTTGCGCTGATTGTGCGTCAGGCCCTGACAGGTGGCGGCGCGCCACGCAGACTCGATGGCCTGCGCTGGCTGTACGCCCCTGATGCGTTAGCCTTCGGGTATGCGCTCCGCACCACCATTTCCTCGCTGATCGCCCTTGCCATTGCCTTATGGTGGGAACTGGGCAGCCCGCAATGGGCGGCGCTTACGGTATGGATGGTCGCACAGGGGACGCGCGGCAAATCCATTGCCAAGGCGCGCTGGCATATGTTCGGCATGGTGGTGGGGATTCTCTGCGCCTTCGTGCTGGTGGGCAGTATGCCGCAGTCGCCGCTGCTCTACATCTTTTGGGTGGCGGTGGGGATCGGGGTCTTCTGTTTTGTCGGTACCCTGCTGCCCGGCCCGCCCACCATGACCAATTATCGCATTCATGGTATGCGGGCCTCGGGTTTTACCTATGCCATTATCGCGCTGGATGGCGCGGCCGCCCCGGACCAGATCTTCCAGATTGCCATGGCGCGCGCGACGTATATCACTCTGGGTATTGTGGTGGAGACCACCATTTCCTCGCTGTTCCAGTATCAGCTTGGTGCCCGTGCCAAAAACCGGCTGGCCATGAATTTTGTGCAGGCGCTCCGGGGGGCAGTGCCGACCCTGCGCAGCCTGCTCGCGGGGGATCGTCGGGCGGTGCTGTCCTCGCCGGGGGTGTTTTCCACCATCGCCACCATGAGCGATCAGGTGGAATTCGCGGAAATCGAAATGGGCGCCCGCCAGCATGAGGGCGACCACGCGCGCGCGGCGCTGGCGGCCATTACGGTGCTGATGTCACGCGGGCTGGAGCTTGGCACGCTTATCAACGTGCCGCATAGCGATGGGCCGGACTACCAGCAACTCGCCGCCCGCACGGCCAGCTTTCTCAACGACCTGCCCGCACGGCTGGAAGGGGAACAGCCGATCAGCCCGGTTCTGGCCGATCTGGCGCATCTGCGCGCGGATAGCCGGCAACTGGCCACCGCCTGTCTTGAGCGTGAAATGGTGGCCGCAACGCACCCGCCTGTCGATCTTGATCTGGAGATCGAGCAGTCACGGCAGGGACAGGTGCTGCATAAGCTGGCGGCCCTGCTGGATGAACTGTCGCTTGCTATTGAACAGTTCGAAATGAGCCGCAGCCCCCAGCCGCATGACCAGTTCCATTACCCCATGCGATCCTATCGTGACTGGCGCATGGCATTTTACAATAGCCTGCGTGCCAGCGTGACGATTTTCTGCTCAGGCGTGCTCTGGATTGCCTCGGGCTGGCCCGATGGCCTGCTTTTCGTGATGTTTGTGGCCATTGTCTGTGCGTTGTTCTCAACCCTGGAGAAACCGGCTCTGGTCACGCAGTCTTTTCTGCATGGCACGATCTGCGTGATGGGAATGTGCTGTATTCTGGACCTGTGGGTGATGGCGCGGCCCACGGTGTATGAAGCACTGGTGGTGGTGCTGGCTGTGCCGATGCTGGTGGGGGGCTTGGCGTTTGCGTGGGCGCCGCTGGCTCTTGCCGCCGTGGCGTATAATCTGTTCCTGCCCATTCTGATCAGCCCGATGAACGACGGGCGGCTGGATGAAATCATGTATTTCAACACGGCTTTGCCCCTGTTGCTGTCCATGGTGTTTTGTATGTGGATGTACCGGATTTTCCTGCCGGTTAGTCCCAACGGTCTGCGATGGGATATGCGCGTGGATATTCTACGCCGCCTGCGCAGGCAGGCCGGTTCCAGTCGTCCGATGTCTCCGCCCGAGGTGATCGGGCGCAATGTCGAAGGCTTTGTCCGGTTGTCCAGTATGGGGGCGGAGAACACCTTTGTGCTGGAGCGCTATCTGGGCGGGGTGCTGTCTAGCATGACCATCGAACTCAACCTGCTCCGCCTGCGGAATATTCTGGAACGAGGCGCGTTGCCTGACGACGCCAACCGTCCGATCCGGTTGATGATGGCGCGGATGCACCGTTTTTCTGGTCGTTATGGGGGGCAGTATGGCCGAACGGCCAGAGCCGCTGGCGAGGCAGTGACTCATCTGGTTATGCTGGAACGTGCGGAAGCCAATCTGTCGGTGCGGGTTGAAATGCTCAGCGCATTGGCCAGCCTGCGGGTGATTGAGGCCGAGCTACGTGAGAACGAAGCTTTCTTCGACGCCTCCAACCCGTATCTGGATGGCGCTTTTTCCTGAACACACGGGGGTGTTTCTCTACGGGGCGGCTGAATGGTTTGCCTGCGTGGCGGCCCGAAGTGTTACGCCCACCGGGTTGCTGCCGGGCTCGGGCATCTGGTGGCAGCGTTACTCCAGTGCTGTCCGTACCGCCTGCCGCAAGGCCGGAATAACCTGCGCGCGAAAAGCCGGGGTGTGCCGTTCCCATTGACCCGTCCGCCATGACGGATGCGGCAGGGGAAAGAAACGGGGCAGAAAGCGTTCGAAATCCAGCGTGCGTTCAAAAACGCTGCCTTTGCCTAGTACATGGTTCTGGGCAAAACTACCGACAAGTAATGTCAGGCGGATGTTGGGCAGAAGCGCCAGCAGGCGTGCGCGCCATAGGGCGGCGCAGGCGGCTGGCGGTGGTTTGTCGCCGCCCTTTGGTTGCACGCCGGGATAGCAGAAGGCCATGGGCACGAGCGCGACGCGGCTTGGGTCGTAAAAAACGTCCCGCTCCATCCCCAGCCATTCACGCAGGCGATCTCCCGAGGCATCGTTGAAGGAAATGCCGGTTTCATGCACCCGCGTACCCGGTGCCTGACTGGCGATCAGCAGCCGGGCGCGTGTGTCTGCATGGACGACGGGCCGAGGCACAAAAGGCAGGATGTCCGCACAGGCCGAGCAGGCGCGGATGGATGTCAGAAGCCCGGCCAGTTGGTCAGGCTTCGTTCCAATACCCGTTTTCGTCTCTGCTTCGGTGTTCGCTTCTGTCGCTGTCTGCTGGCCGGTTTCAGGCTGAACTCTCATGATGGGGTGGATATGTGCGGGCTACCCGGCCCATGCAATGGGTGAGTCTTGGAAACCGGGCATAAAAAAACACCGCAACGTTGCCGCTGCGGTGTTTTTCAGAACCGGCCCGGTCATGGGAAACCCCATGGCCGGGAGCGGGGAGAGAACGTGCCTTACTGGGCCGCGTCCACACCCGCGTGGGTCTGCGGAGCAAAGGTCCAGCCTGCGCCATAAGGCTGCGGCATGAACAGGCCCCAGGTTGCCGTAGCCGCCGTGGCGTTGGCCCAGCCTTCGGTCGGGATCGGCGCGTTGTCCATCCGCAGGTGCTGGATGTCGGCCGCCGTCACGTTGGCAGGAGCCTTGTTGCCCCAGGCGGAGCGGATGAAGTTGACCACATCTGCGATCTGCTGATCGGAGAGGATGGTCTTGTAACCCGGCATGGCCACAGCCGAAGGCGCCCAGTTGGTGGGCGGCAGCACGCCACCAGCCACCACGATATGCGCAACCGATGTCGGGTTGTCGGTTACAACAACGGAGTTGCCAGCCAGCGGCGGGAACATGCGGGCGACACCACCACCATCGTTACGGTGACAGGCCGAGCACTGTTCCAGATAGATCTTGGCGCCAGCGTTGTCGGTCACGCTGCCGGAATCCAGCGCCTGAGCGGTGGAGGCGTCATACGTGTAGTCGCCACGTGCCGGGGGTACCGGCGGCAGGGACTTCAGGTATTTGGCCATGGCGTGCAGATCGGCATCCGTGAAGTACTGGGTGCTCCAGCTCACCACGTCGGCCATGCCACCGAACACGGCGGAATGATCCGTACGGCCGGACTTTAGGAACTGATACAGATCATCTTCCGACCAGCGGCCGAGGCCCACCACGGGGTCGTTACGCAGGCTGGGAGCGATCCAGTTGTCGATGACACCACCGCCACCGAGGAAGTCCGGGCCGCCTGCGGCGTCAAACGCTTTTTCCTGCATGGCAAAGCCGCGCGGCGTATGGCACGCACCGCAATGGCCTGCACCCGTTACCAGATATTCGCCACGGGCGATTTCCGGATCCGTGCCGGGGGCCGGGGTAAAGGCCTTGGGCGCCGGAGCGAACATGGTGCGCCAGATGCTCAGCGGCCAGCGCATGGACAGCGGCCAGGTGATGTCCTCAGCCTGGTTCTTCTGCGCGACCGGTTCCACACCGTGCATGAAATACGCGTACAGGGCTTTGATGTCTTCCGGCGTCATGCGCGAGAAGGCGGGGTACGGCATGGCCGGATACAGCGTGCTGCCATCCTTGCGTATGCCATGACGCACCGCTTCATCGAATTCCTGAAGCGTATAGGTGCCGATCCCGTAGGTGGGATCGGGGGTGATGTTGGTCGAGTAGATCGTGCCGACGGGCGTCTTGATCGACAGCCCGCCTGCAAACTTCTGACCGTTCAGGGCCGTGTGGCAGGCCACGCAGTCGCCAAGACGGGCGACATATTCACCCTGCTTGATCAGATCCGCATCCGCATCCTGAGCATGAGCCAGGGACGTGCCTGCCAGAAGCCCGACAGTGACCGCTCCGAGAGCGGCTTTTAGTCTGTTCATCATCATTTTTACCACTGTATTGCTTGTGTGCCGAATGACGTCATGACTGCCGGGTTATTGGGGCGTAATGCCCATGGCCGGGCCTTGGGGCGTTCCGCTGGCGTTCTTGCGAGCGTCAACTTCGCGCTGGTACGTGTCGTTCGCCCGCTTGATCAGGTACTGACGGATCGATTCAATCTCATCAGGTGTCATGCTGGTATCGAAGCGATCCATGCCATAGGCGGTCAGTGCACCGCGACCCACAACATTGTAGAACCCATCCTTATGACGGATGGACCCGGACCAGCGCAGATCGGGCAGCATACCGGCGCCTTCGCCGTTATCGCCATGGCAGGTCTGGCAGTAGGTCTGGTACTGGAAGTACCCCTTGTCCACGACCTTGCTGTCGTATTCGGCCGGCGGCTTCACGGGCAGGAAGCCCAGGCTGTTCATTTCAGGCAGGGAAGCCTTACCGTCGAGCGAGAACACAGCCATGAAGGAGTGGTTGACTGTCCAGCCCGAGGTGCGGCCCATGCCACCCATGGAAATCGGGTAGATGCCACCCCAGCCCACTTCAACTGCGACGTACTGCTTGCCATTCACGCTGTAGGTGATGGGCGAGGCGATGATACCGCTTTGTGCGTTGAACTTGAACAGGTCGGAACCGTTGGTGGCGTCGTAGGCGTGGAATTCGCCGTTGGCCAGACCCTGGAAGAGCAGGTCGCCGCCGGTGGCCAGAACGCCGCCGTTCCACGGACCCTTGTGGTCGATCTGCCACACGGTCTGCATCTTCACCGGATCCCAGGCCAGCACTTCGCCGTGCAGGTCCTTCATGTAGGCCGTGCGTGCTTCCGCGCTGTCGGGCAGGCCGGTCTTGGTCATGTCCAGACCGAGGTTCCAGGAATCCGGGTGAGCCTTGAAGCCACCGGTCTGGTTCTTGTAGCCGAACGGAATCTGGTGCGCGGGCAGGTAGATCAGGTGCGTGCGGGGGCTGTAGGCCATCGCCATGAAGTTATGCGCACCCAGCGGGCCGGGGATACCGTACCAGAAGTTGCCGTTGAGCGTCCACAGACCCTCGGGGCGGTAGATCGGACGGCCCGTCAGCGGGTCGAGGCCGCTGGCCCAGTTCTCGTAGGTGTAGTTGCGCCCGGCCAGGAATTCACCCGTCTTGGCGTCGATGATGTACAGGAAGCCATTCTTCGGAGCATGGACGATCACGCGGCGGGTTTCGCCGTTGATGGGCATGTCGATGGTCATGATCTGCTGGACAGAGGTGTAGTCCCACTGATCCATCGGCGTTTCCTGGAAGTGCCAGACGTATTCGCCGGTTTCAGGCTTCACCGCGACAATGCTGCCCAGGAACAGGTTGCTGCCGATGCCGCTGGAGCGGTACTTGTAGTTCCAGGGAGAACCATTGCCCACGCCCAGATAGACCAGATCGGTCACCGGATCGTACATGATGGAGTCCCAAACGGTGCCGCCACCGCCCTGCTGAACCCATGCGCCGTTGGGGCCCCAGGTCTTGTAGGCCTTTTCCATCAGCACCTTGTCGGACACTGCATGGTCAGGCTGGTTCTTGTTGTTGGGAACGGTGTAGAAGCGCCACTTGAGCTTGCCGGTTTCGGCATCGAAAGCCGAGACAAAGCCGCGGGCGCCGAATTCCGCGCCGCCGTTACCAATCAGCACCAGACCCTTGACCACGCGCACGGCGCCGTCAACGGTGTAGGAGCGCTGCTTGCCCAGAGAGGCTTCAGGCGGGATGGTGTTGACTTCCCAGACCTTCTTGCCGGTCTTGGCGTCCAGAGCGATCATGCGGCCGTCGAACGTGCCGAAGAACACCTTGCCGTTCCAGTAGCCGGCACCGCGGTTCACGGTGTCACAGCAGCCCCTGTCGGCGATGTTGCCGGGCACCTGCGGGTCGTATTCCCACAGCAGTTTGCCGGTTGCTGCGTCCAGAGCCTTCATCTTGGACCAGTTGGTGGTGGCATACATGATGCCGTCCACGACCAGCGGCGTGCCTTCCTGGCCGCGATTGGTATCGAAATTGTAATACCAGGCCAGTTTCAGGTTGCCGACATTGGCGCGGTTGATCTGATCCAGCGGGCTGTAGCGCTGTTCGGTATAGGTGCGGCCGTAAGTCAGCCAGTTTTCGGGATGCTCATCCGCGTGAATGATGGCTTCCCCCGTGTCGCCCAGGGTATCGGCGTGGGCAGGGAAGGCCACGCAGGGCAAGGCAGCGGCGCAGAGTGTTCCTGCCGCGAGAATTCCTTGCAGCGAACGTCTCTTGGCGGAGGCGGGGCGGGTCATGCGTTCATGTCCTCGACTGGTGTAAAGGTGAGGAAAAAATAATAGCCGGTGGTCCGGTTTCTGACACATCAGCCAAGCCGCGAGCGCGATGTCAATCACGTGCCGCGAATAGCTGCCCTTTCTGGCGTGGATAATTTGCAGGTCTTACAGGGCGGTAGAGACACGGTAACGCCGTGTCATGAGGATAGCCGACCTGCCGCCATTGTTGTTACAACAAATCTGGATCAGGTCTGAAACAGTTCGTGAAGGGATAGTCAGCCTCCTTTTCAAGGGACAGTGGATCACGGTTTTTCCCTGAACTGAACACAGTGAATTCGTAGAGTTCCTCCTGATCAGGAGCGGTGGCATAATGGATGGACAGCCAGTGGTTAACCTCTTCTACGGGGGCCGCCGTAACGTCTGCCAGAGGCACTGCCAGGGGGGTGTAAGGGGGGGCTGGCGCGAGCCCGGCCCGGCGTGCGGCGGAACGGATTTTCACGGAAAGGTGATCTGTTTCAGACCCCTGTACGAGGGCCGCCAGCAAGATTCGGCGCTGTCTTTCTACAAGAGTGAAGCCGGTATGACTCAGCGCGATCGACTGCTTCAGACGCAGTGTCATCAGACCGTGATCCAGCTCTTCCATGGCTGTGAGGGTGGTCGCTTCCCCCAACATTATCAAGGGCAGCGCCAGCACAGGGGCCGGAAGCCAATGCTCGGATGGAAAGAAGCCCTGTAACGCGCGGAAAAACCGGGTCATTTCGGGGGGAACGGCAAGGCCGGCGATTAGGAACATGGCAACACCGTGGGGCTGAAAAGGACTTGCGGGATATATGACCACGCCGAAGGCGCGCTCACTCCTGCCTTAATGTTATGCCATACATGCTTCCCACCCTTGACGTAGAAGGTGAGCAACCACAATTATAAACTGAACCCGGCCAGTTCCGGACAAGGAGAGTGTAAAATGTCGTTTAGTCGGGACTACCGTTCCCCTGCTTCAGCATCGGGATGGAACGCGCAGGCCAGCGTGGATGCCGGACTGCGATCCTACATGCTACGTGTCTATAACTGGATGGCGTCCGGTCTGCTGCTGACCGGTATCGTGGCCTATGTCATAGCCAACACGACCCTGAGCGCGCTGTTTTTCCAGCAGATGATGACGCCGTCGGGCGGGCTGATGCTGCGGCCGACGCTGCTGGGTGATCTGGCCATGCTGTCACCGCTGGCATTCGTGCTGGTGCTGTCGTTTGGCATCAACCGGCTCTCGCTTCAGGGTGCGCAGACACTGTTCTGGGCGTTCTCGGCGGCCATGGGAGCCAGTCTGGCGAGCATCTTTGCCATCTATACCGGCACGTCGATCATGCGCGTTTTTCTGGTGACGTCATGCATGTTCGCCGCCACATCGCTGTGGGGCTACACGACCAAAGCTAATCTGGTGCGGTTCAGCTCGTTCATGATGATGGGCCTGTTCGGGTTGCTTATCACCGGGCTGGTGAACATGTTCCTGCATAGCCCGACGGTCTATTATCTCTATAGCTGCGCTGGCGTGCTGATTTTTACGGCGTTCTGCGCGTTTGATGCCCAGCGTATCCGGATGACCTACATGCAGGTCGCGGCCTACGAAAGCCCGGAGATGATGGGCAAGCGGAGCGTATATGATGCGCTCAACCTCTATCTGAATTTCATCAATCTTTTCCAGTTCCTGCTCCAGTTCATGGGTGTGCGGAATTCAGGCGATTAATCTCGCTTTCGGCGATACGCCTCCCCCGCGGGAGGAACGCAGATAACCCGGCCTTTCGAGGCCGGGTTTTTTTGTGCGCTCAGGTATGCCGGAAATGAATACCGGTATGTCCAGTCAGAATGAGGAGTGAAGCGGTCCTGATGGAAGGCGCGATCGTTGTAACGAAAAAGAGAGCACGGGAGCGCATCCGGCGATCAGAAAAACGGAGCTAAATTTTGCCATTATCTGATTTACATCCCGCCTTTCTGAAGACGCGGCCGCAGGAAGGGTAAAGCCTGTGCCAAATTTCCGGCCTGACGGAATGAGCAGTAATGCCTTGTGACGAAAGGCAGATGGAACGTTTCTGAAGTTTGAGAATCAGCCTGCAGGGAATAAGGTGCAGTCCACTGCGTTGTTGTCATGCTTCGCGCTGCCATGTTGCGCGCCTTGGTGTCTGTCTTTCTGGATGCCCAGGCGGGTTTGTGGCGCGAGGAAGGGCGGAATATGTCCATGGCGTGGTTTCTCTTGCCGCTGTCAGGCGTTCTATGGCAGCAGGGCAGGAGCTTATGAGGCTATGTTGATGTCAGAACCAAGAGGCATGTGATGAAAAACAAGTTACTGGCGAGATTGGCGCGATTAGGCGGCCTATCGTCAGCGTTGCTGCTTGCGGGGTGTGAACTAGATGTTCTCGACCCGAGAGGCCCGGTGGGTGAGGGCGTCAAATCCCTGATCACCACCTCCGTGATTGCGATGCTGATCGTTGTGGTACCGACAATCATTCTGACGCTGGTGTTTGCCTGGCACTACCGTCAGTCCAACACCAGCGCGGAATATCTGCCGAAATGGAGCCACTCCAACAAGATTGAAGTGGTGATCTGGGGCGTCCCGTCCCTGATTATTCTGTTTCTGGCGGTGATCACCTATCAGACTTGTCATTCCCTTGATCCCTACAAGCCGCTTGCGGCTGAAGCCAACACCAAGCCTCTGCATGTGCAGGTGGTGGCACTGGACTGGAAATGGCTGTTTATCTACCCGGAGCAAGGGATTGCCGTGGTCAACCAGATGGCCATGCCGCTTAATACCCCGGTTGATTTTGATATCACCTCTGACTCCGTCATGAACGCTTTCTTCATCCCGCGCCTTGGCTCCATGATTTACGCGATGGCGGGTATGCAGACCCAGCTTCACCTGATGGCCAGCGAGCCGGGTGATTTCGCGGGTGAATCAGCCAATTACAGCGGTCGCGGTTTTTCCGACATGCGGTTCCACGCTCTGGCGATGAGCAATGATGAGTTCAACGCCTGGGTCGAGAAGGTTCGTTCTTCCTCTGAAGAGCTGGATGGACAGACCTATCCGAAGCTGGCCGCGCCCAGCGAGGCGAACCCCGTCGAATATTTCGCGCACGTTGAACCCGGCATGTTCAACACTATTGTTGCTAAATACAACAACGGCATGATCATGGACAAAAGCACAGGTAAGATGATCCAGGTGCAGCAGTCCGCGATGTCCGACATGAACATGAAGGAATAGGACTATGCTCGGGAGACTTTCTTTATCGGCGCTTCCGCTGGATGTGCCAATCGTTGTTGGAACATTTATTGGCGTCTGCATCATCGGTATCGCGGTGCTGGGGCTGATTACCTATTACGGCAAGTGGGGTTATCTGTGGAAAGAGTGGTTTACCACTGTTGACCACAAGCGTCTGGCCGTCATGTACATTGTGCTGGCGCTGGTTGCTCTGGCCCGCGGTTTCGCGGACGCCATCATGATGCGTACCCAGCTTGCGCTGGCCTATGCCGGCAACCCCGGCTATCTGCCGCCGCATCACTACGACCAGATCTTTTCGGCCCATGGCACGATCATGATCTTCTTCCTGGCCATGGCGTTCATGACCGGTCTGTTCAACTTCATTGTGCCGCTGCAGATCGGCGCACGTGACGTGGCCTTTCCGTTCCTGAACAACCTGAGCTTCTGGATGACGGCTGCCGCGTTTATTCTGGTGAACATCTCCCTGTTCGTCGGTGAATTCTCGCAGTGCGGCTGGCTGGCGTATCCGCCGCTGTCTGAGACGCAGTTCAGCCCCGGTGTTGGCGTTGATTACTATATCTGGGCGATCCAGATCTCTGGTGTCGGCACGCTGCTGACGGGCGTGAACTTCTTCGTCACGATCGTGAAGATGCGCGCTCCGGGCATGAGCTGGATGAAAATGCCGGTGTTCACCTGGACCGCTTTCTGCTCCTCCATCCTGATCATGGTGTCGTTCCCCGTGCTGACCGTTGCGGTGGCCCTGCTGGGTCTTGACCGTTACTTCGGTATGCACTTCTTCACCAATGATGGTGGCGGCAACCAGATGATGTACCTGAACCTGATCTGGGCTTGGGGCCATCCTGAAGTTTATATTCTTGTCATTCCCGCCTTTGGTGTCTTCTCCGAAGTTGTGCCTGCCTTCTCTGGCAAGCCCCTGTTCGGCTACAACACCATGGTTTATGCAACCTGCTCCATCATGGTGCTGTCCTTCCTTGTGTGGGCGCATCACTTCTTCACGATGGGTGCTGGCCCGGACGTCAATGCCTTCTTCGGTATTGCGACCATGGTCATTTCGATCCCGACTGGTGTTAAGCTCTTCAACTGGCTGTTCACCATGTACAAGGGCCGTATCCGCTTCCATGCCTGCATGTACTGGGCGGTTGGCTTCATGGTCACCTTCACCATCGGTGGTATGACCGGTGTTATGATGGCCATTCCGGGTTCCGACTTCGTGCTGCACAACAGCCTGTTCCTGATTGCCCACTTCCATAACGTGATTATCGGCGGTGTGTATTTCGGTTACGTCTGCGGCATGAACTTCTGGGCTCCCAAGGTTCTGGGCTTCAAGCTGAATGAAGCATGGGGCAAGCGGGCGTTCTGGTTCTGGCTGGTTGGCTTCTACTTTGCGTTCATGCCGCTCTATGTCCTCGGTTTCGAAGGCATGACCCGTCGTATGAACCACTATGACAACCCGGCCTGGTATCCCTGGATGCTGGTTGCTGAAGTGGGTGCGGTTCTGATCCTGCTGGGCATCGCCTGCCAGCTGACGCAGCTTTACGTCTCCATTCGTGACTGCAACCTGCCGGAAAACCGTGACGTTTCGGGCGATCCTTGGAACGGCCGTACGCTGGAATGGTCCACGTCTTCTCCGCCGCCTGTGTATAACTTCGCCATTGTTCCTCATGTGCATTCGATCGATGCGTTCATGCACGACAAGGAAAACGGCATTGATACACGTCAGGCCGGTGCTCAGTACCAGGCGATCCATATGCCCAAGAACACGGTGGCCGGTATTGCCGCGGGTCTGTTCGCCCTGATCTTCGGCTTTGCCGCGGTGTGGTACATTTGGTGGCTCGCGGTGGTCGGTCTGGTTGGCGTGATTGCCACCGTGATTGCCCGCAGCGCGAACAAGGATGTGGATTTCTACATTCCCGCCGAAGAGGTTGCCCGGATCGAAAACGAGCACACCCGTAAACTGATGGCACAGGCAGCTGAATAATGGCACACGATACAACTGTTCAGACCGCGGGCCACGACGAACACCATCACGAATCTCCGGTGGTGTTCGGGTTCTGGGTCTATCTGATGACGGACTGCATCATTTTCGGCTCGCTGTTTGCCGTCTTTGCGGTTCTGAGAAACCAGTTCAACGGCGGCCCGACCGGGCATGAACTGTTCGAATTCGGCGGGCTTGGGCTGGAAACAGCCCTGCTCCTCATCTCTTCCATCACCTATGGGTTTGGCATGATTGCCGCCCATAAAAACCAGATCAGTCAGGTTATCATGTGGCTTGGCGTCACGTTCCTGCTGGGTCTGGGCTTTGTGGGTCTGGAAGTGCGTGAATTCGCACACCTGATTGCCGAAGGGGCTGGCCCGGATCGCAGTGCGTTCCTGTCTGCCTTCTTCACGCTGGTCTCCACGCACGGTCTGCATGTTTCATGCGGCCTGATCTGGATCCTGACGCTGATGGTTCAGCTGATGGGCACCACCGAAATCCCGGAACGCATGATGAACAAGCTCACCTGCCTGAGCCTGTTCTGGCACTTCCTGGATATCGTCTGGATCTGCGTTTTCTCCTATGTCTATCTGGCGAGCATGATCTGATGAGCACACAAACAAACTCCTCCGGCGAAAGCCACGGCAGCGTGTCATCGTACCTGGTCGGTTTCGTCCTCGCTGTTGTTCTTACGGTTCTGTCGTTCCTTGTGGTTTCGACGCACAGCCTGTCCCCCATGGGCACGCTGGCCGCTCTGTCCATGCTGGCTCTGGTTCAGGTTCTGGTGCATCTGCACTACTTCCTGCACATGGGCGGCTCGTCCGAGCAGCGCTGGAACAACATCTGCTTCGTGTTTACCGTCGCTTTCGTGACCATCCTGATCGTGGGCACGGTGTTCATCATGACGAACACCACCATGAATATGATGTCACGCTGATCAGGCTGAATGCCTGATCACCCTTTGCGAAGGGTGCTGTGAACATGGCGAAACCCCCGGAGCTTTATGGCTCCGGGGGTTTTTTGCGTATGGGGCAGGTCTTTGGCTGTGGCTCGGCTATCGTGGCGGATGTTTTTTGCCAGCCGTGTTCGGCCTGTGCTGGCGCAAGCGTTGCGGTGGGGCCGGATGGATGCCGCAGACAAAAAAATGGCGCCGGGGAGACCGGCGCCATTTTTCAATGTTTGCTGGAGCTTTGGCGGTGCCTGATGCACCAGCGGCACTCCGTTGCTCATGCGCCCGGCTGGCGGGGCGGCATGGGCCGGGTGCTTAGTCTTTCTGCGGTTCGGGAGAGAGAAGGTCGGCCTTGTTGGGCTTGTCCTTCCATTCTTCCGCATCGGCGGGCGGTGTACCCTTGCGGGTAATGTTGGGCCACAGGGCGGCATATTTGGTGTTGATTTCGGCCCACGCGGCCGAGCGGTCGTCGCTGTCGGGGAAGATGGCTTCCGCGGGGCATTCCGGTTCGCACACGCCGCAATCGATGCACTCATCCGGGTTGATGACCAGGAAGTTCTCACCGGCGTAGAAGCAGTCAACGGGGCAGACTTCCACACAGTCCATGAATTTGCAGCGGATGCAGTTTTCAGTGACCACGTAGGTCATTGCCATCTCCGAATATATCTGGCGGTCGTGCCATGCACGCCGGTTGGGATCAGATGACCGGCATACAGACCGCGTCACCAAGGAAGGCGCAGATATGGGGGGGTTTTTGTCTGATGGCAACCCGTGAGCGGTATGCCTGTCCCTACCCCGAAAGCAGGGCAGGCTTACAGCCGCTCTCGCAGTCTTGCAAGAGCGGCAAATGGCCCGCTTGCCATGCGGGGGGAAAGGGGAGCGTTTTTTTGCGAACGGGCGCGTTTTCCGCCGGGTTTTTTTGCGTTTGCAGGGGGGAGTATCAGCAGCGGAGCCGGGGGGGCGGGCTGTCCGTCTGGCAGGGGCGTTGCCGGATACAGACGGATGCCCAGTGCCCGGAGCAGCGTCGGCAGGTTTTTTTTTGTAACTCCCAGTCGTGACGCCAGATTGGTGGGAGCCGGTTTGGCACCCTGCCGCGCAAGCGACTCCATATCCATGCGGATAGCCGCGACACGATCGAGTCGTACCAGGGTCTGGGCGGCATAGAGCCAGCCAAGGCTCAGATACGCGGCCCTGTCAGCCGCGCTGGGTGGCGTGGGGCAGGAGATGGAAACCGCACCGGCTGGAGGGAGCGGGGGCAGGGTAGCTTGCCGGTTGATGCCCAGCAGCAGGCGACGGAGCGCCATGGCGCCGGGGCGCAGCAGGCGGGTGCAGAACAGCACGTCGTGCGTGTGCAGGATATGGAGCCGGGCCAGCAGTTTCTTTTCGGCACCCGACAGGGGCGGCAGCAGGGGGCAGGGCGCTACGCCGCCGTGTTCCATCAGGCCATGCACGAGCCCGCGCGGGAGGGGATGCGTCTGCACGGCGGCTTCGGCTTGGAAAAGAGGCGCCAGTTCGTGGCGGATCAGGGCGGTGACGAAGCGGGTCAGCCGTGCGCGGATTTTCTCTTTCTGCCCTGCGTCGAGAAACTCCGCGTCTTTCACCAGAATATCCGGCAACAGAACCGACAGGCCGGCGCGCAGCCGGGCAATGTTCTCGCCCTGCCAGCTCAGTGTGCCGGTTTCGGTATCCAGCGCCAGTTCGGCGTCCTCCGCCTGCATGAAGCGCGCGATAAGGTGCGGCATTTCCGTGCGGGCTGCCCGGCGTGCCGCGCGCAGGATCAGCGGCTGATCCATGCGGGCGGTCTCGGCATCAGGGGCGAAGGCAAAGCCGCGCATGTGGCCCACGGCGTGGCCTTCCACGATGATCTCGCCTGAGCGGCTCATGGCCGAAAGCAGCGGTTTGCCATCGGCCTCTTCCAGCCTCCGGGCCAGACTGGCGGCCCGGCGGTCCACAAAGCGGGCGGTCAGGCGTTCGTGCAGGGCATCGGACAGGGTGTCTTCCAGTTGCCGGGTATGGCGCTGCCAGTGAGCGGCGTTTTCAACCCAGTCGCTCCGGGCGGAAACATAGGACCAGATCCGGATACCCATCAGCCGTTGCATGAGGGAGTCAAGATCGCCATCGGTGCTGTCCATACCGTGCAGGCGCGCCCCCAGCCAGTCGGACGGCAGGCGCCCCCTGCGCGCGAGCAGCGTGAAAATCTGGGCACACTGGCGGATATGGCTATCTTCCCCCAGTTTGCGGAAATCGGGGATCTGGCAAACCTCCCATAACAGCCGTACCCGTTCGGGCGTGCAGGCCAGATCTTTGATGCTAGCGTCCTGCATGAAGGCGTGCAGGCACAACATATCCGCCGCAGGTTCCGCCGGACGGAGGCAGCGCATGGGCGGCTTGCGGCACAGGCTGGCGTGCAGGGCTGGCAGGGAGGCGAAATCCAGTGCGCTGTTGCGCCACCATAGGCTGTGGAGTGGTTCGAAGCGGTGTTCCTCCACCGCTTCCACCATGGCTTCGTTCAGGGGCGGGCATGTGCCGGTCGTGCCAAAGGTGCCGTCCCGTGCGCCGCGTCCGGCGCGTCCTGCAATCTGGGCCACCTCGGCGGCGCTCAGCAGGCGGTGTCGCTGCCCGTCGAACTTGGACAACCCCGCAAAGGCAACATGGTGGATATCCATGTTCAGCCCCATGCCAATGGCATCGGTGGCGACCAGATAGTCCACCTCGCGGTTCTGGTAGAGGGCAACCTGCGCATTGCGCGTGCGGGGTGAAAGTTGGCCCATTACCACGGCGCAGCCGCCGCGCTTGCGCCGGATAAGCTCGGCGATGGCATAGACCTCGGCCACGGAAAACGCGACGATGGCCGAGCGTGGCGGCAGGCGCGAAAGCCGGTTGTGCCCCACCCCGGACAGGGCCGACAGGCGCGGGCGGGTGTCTATTTCAATCTGCGGGATCAGCGTTTTCAGCAGCGGCGCGATGGTATCCGCGCCCAGAAACAGCGTTTCCGCGGCACCGCGTGCATTCAGCAGGCGGTCGGTAAAGATATGGCCACGCTCGGGGTCGGCGCAGAGCTGGATTTCATCCACGGCCACAAAATCCACCGGCTGTCCACTCGGCAGGGGGGATGCGGGCATGGCCTCGACCGTGCAGGAAAACCAGCGCGCATGGGGGGGAATGATTTTTTCTTCCCCCGTGATGAGGGCGACAGATCGTACGCCCTTGGCCTGTACCATGCGCTCGTAATTTTCCCGCGCCAGCAGCCGGAGCGGGAAGCCGATAATACCGGACTCGTGCGCGAGCATACGTTCAAGCGCGAGATGGGTCTTGCCTGTATTGGTGGGGCCGAGAATGGCCCGCACACACGCGCCTTCCGGCGCAGGTCTGGCGGGGCTTGGCTCTGGCGGGGCGGCGGGCAGGCGCGCGGAAACCTTCATGCCGTCATGCTCGGTCGGCGCGGGCATAAAATCAAGCGCCGGCGTGGAATTTTCCCGGCCGTTGCATCTGCTTCCGGCCTGGCGCAGTCTCGGTAAAGAAGAGGAGAGAAGAAATATGCCCATTCGTGAGCTGGAATGTCTGAGTGTATCGACAAGTCGCAAGACGGTCTGGACTGTCCATGTTGTGCGGGCGTCCGAACTGGCGACGCTGGCGGCGCGGGTGGGAGAAAAAGCGGCGACTTTCGCACAGCAATGCGGTTTTACTGCCCGTCCCGGCCAGCTTGTGCTGGTGCCCGGTGAGATGGAAGCGCCGACAGCCCTGCTGGGCGTTGCTGAAAAGGCGGTCGATGGGCAGACCGCACGCGATCCTTTCGGGTTCGGCCTGCTCGCGCGTGACCTGCCTGCCGGGAACTGGAAGGTGGAAGCGCCAGACGACATTACCCGTGATGACATCGTTCTTGGGTTCTGCCTCGGAGCGTACCGTTACAGCCTCAAGGAAGGCTCGGACAGCGCCGAGGTCAGTAAAAACAGGCCCCGCCTTCTCGTGACCCGCGCCGAGCGCGAGGGTCTGGCGGCAGACATGGCGCGTTCGATCTGGCTTGCGCGCGATCTTATCAATACTCCAGCCAATCTCATGGGCCCGGCCGAACTCGCCCGGGCCGCACGCGCGGTTCTGGAGCCGCTGGGCGCGCAGGTGGAAACCATCAAGGGAGCGGCGCTGGAAAGGGCCTATCCGCTGATTGCCCATGTGGGTATGGGCTCGGAGCGCGGGCCGCGCGTGGTGGTGGCGCGCTGGCATGGTTCGGGTGCTGGCCGGGATGCGCCGCTGCTGTCCCTTGTTGGTAAGGGCGTGTGCTTTGACAGCGGCGGGTATGACCTCAAGCCCTCTTCGGCCATGCTGCGCATGAAAAAAGATATGGGCGGGGCCGCCTCGGTGCTGGCGCTGGCCCGCCTTGTCATGGCGCGCAACCTGCCTGTCCGGCTGGAAGTGCGGCTGGGCTGCGTGGAAAACAGCGTGTCAGGCCGTGCCATGCGCCCGCTGGACGTGGTGACAAGCCGCGCGGGGCTGACGGTAGAAATTGGCAATACCGATGCCGAAGGCCGGCTGGTGCTGTGCGACCTGCTGCATGAGGCGGGCGAGGCCAGCCCCGACCTGTTGCTGGATGTGGCAACCCTGACAGGCGCCGCGCGCGTGGCGTTGGGGCCAGACCTGCCAGCCCTGTTCTGTAATGACGATGCCACTGCCGCCCTGTTCGAGCAGGCGGGCCGCCAGCAGGCCGACCCGCTGTGGCGCCTGCCCCTGTGGCCAGGCTATGCGGACTGGATGCGCAGCACGGTGGCCGACCTCAGCAATGTCTCCTCGCGGCCCATGGCAGGGGCTATTACGGCGGGATTGTTTCTTGAGCGTTTTGTAAAGCCTGACCAGCGTTGGGTGCATATCGATAGTTACGCATGGAATGATTCGACCCGCCCCGGCCGCCCGGAAGGCGGAGATTCGCCGGGAATCAGGGGTTTTTTCGCGGCAATCGGGGCTGTTCTCGGGTTTGATGCCCTCTCTGGCAATACGGCTGCCATGAAGAAGTCATAAAAGAAGTGAAACTATTACGCGTGCAGACACTTAACACTGTCGTTCCGGTTCCTATATAAACCGCAGAAGAATTCGTGCCGGCCCCGATGGTCGGCAACAGAGGGCCGCCATGAACAGGCGGCAGGAAAGTAAGGATAGAGGTTATGGCGCATAGTGCCGAAAAGTCAGAGGATCTGGTCAAGACCCTGCGTGATACCATCGTTTCTCTCGTGCGTGGCGCGGGGCCTGATCTGTCCGCCCGTCAGCTTGCGGTGTTTCTGACCTGCTATCTGGATGAGAGCGGACAGACGGTGCGTGGTCTTGCCGCCGCGCTGAATGTTTCCAAGCCCGCCATTACCCGCGCGCTGGACCGTCTGGGTGAACTGGATCTGGCCCGCCGCAAGGTGGACCCGCTGGATCGCCGTTCGGTTTTGGTGCAGCGTACCCCGAAGGGCGCCGCGTACCTGAAGGAAATCCGCACGGTTATGTCCGAGGCGGGGCCGGATGGCGTGCGCCGGAGCCGGGTGGAAGAAAAAACCGCAACTGTGCGTCGTCTGCGCCGCGTTGCAGCTGCCTGATCCGAGGGCAGTTATGCCGTCGGCTCAGGTCTGGCGGCATAGCTGTCCGTGGTGGACGGGCTAGGGTGCTGCGGAACTTCGTGGGCTGGTGGGCGTTTTTTTCGTAAGACAGTTTCGTGGCCTGTCTGGCCTGTTTGGCGGACGGGGTCATGATCGTAAGTGTTTTTGAAAAGGAATGTCCTTATGCGGCTAGCATCCTTTGTGGCGGTGTCCGGTCTTGTTGTGGCCGCTGGTGTGTTGTCTCCCGCCCGTGCGGACGACGCGTTGGGCGATGCCACAGGCAAGATCACGATTACGGTCAAATCGGCTGACCTGGGGCTGGGTTACACGTGGGGCGGCGGCAAGCTGACGTATAAGAACCACACCCACTCCTTCAAAATTTCGGGCGGCACTATTGCTGCTGTCGGGTTCTCCACCATCAAGGGGACGGGAACCGTCTATAACCTGCACGCGCTCAAGGACTTCAACGGCACCTATATTGCCGCCCATGGTGAGGCCACACTGGGCATGGGTCTTGGCGGTGCCGTGCTTGAAAACAAGAACGGCGTGCGGATCAAGATCGAGACAATTTCCGAAGGGGCCCGTCTGGCCGGTTCGGCGCAGGGTTTAACCCTCAAACTCAAGTAAGATGCACAGCACACCCGGTACGAGGCTACGACCATGCCCCGACCGGGTGTGCTTTCGTGCGGTGTAGCGTAAAGCCGGTCCATAGCACTTGAGGCACTATTATCAGAACTCCGCAAGCCAGCGCGGCATAAAGGCCGCCCACGACAGGCATAAGGCAGATCATGGCCGCTATGGCTGCACCGCCCCACAGAGTCATGCCCCATTCCGCAAAGCTGATGGATGGTGTGGCAAGGCCGCTGCGGTGCAGTACCTGATAGAGATGGCCGCGATGCGCCTGCGCGAGCGGCAGGCCCGCCCGCTGGCGGCGCACCAGCGTAAACAGCACATCATACAACAGGGGCGCGAGCACCGCCGGGCCGAACAGCCAGCCGCCTTCAACGCGGCTGGGCGTATGCAGCATCAGGTACAGGCTGGCGGTGCCAGCCAGCAGTCCGCAGCCCTGGCTGCCGACATCTCCCATGAAAATCCGCGCATGAGGAAAATTATAGGGCAGAAAGCCCGCCAGGCAGCAGGCCAGCAGCAATGCAGGCCAGACCAGTTCGGCAGCGCCCAGTGCGGGGGCAAAGGCGGCCAGTACAAGGGCCGCGACCAGCAGGCAGCCCGAAACCAGACCGTTCAGCCCATCCATGAAGTTGACGGCGTTGGTGACAAACACCAGCCACAGGACAGAGGCGACAAAGCCCACCACAGGCACCAGCCAGCCGCGCAGTGCGTGGATGAGGGCGGGCCATTGCGGTACAGGCCAGGAAAACCCGTCCTGCACCGCGCCTTGCTGCGCCAGACTCTCCGGCGTCAGTGCGGGCAGGCCACAGCTCAGGGCAAATCCGCCCGCGATCATACTGGCTGCGGCGCATTGTGTGGCCAGCTTGGCGGAGGGTGGCCATTGGTGCAAATCGTCCAGCCAGGATACAATGCAGAGCAGCACCGTTGCTGCTCCGGTCATTATGCCAAGGCCGTGCGGTCCTGTTCCTCCCGTAACCCAGTGCATCAGGGGCCAGCACACCAGAAAAGCGCCCATGATTCCAATGCCGCCTCCTTTGGGAGTGGCACGGCTGTGGGAACTACGGTGGCCTGGATGGTCAAGAATGGCCAGCCGGATCATGCGCCTGACGCCATAGGTCGAAAGCAGCGCGGCACCGGCCAGAATTGTCAGTGCCGACAGGCAAGGCACCATGGTCTGCGCTGGGAATGGGCGAGAAAAAACCATGAAGCGTTTATTATCCCGGATAGGGTAGCTTTCAAGGATGACAGTCCTTGAGCTATAAGAGTAAGAGAATGGTATCGCAACATCCTCGGACCCAGAGTGGAAGATGCTGGTTTGGCCGCTCACGGCTGTGGGCGCTGAACGGGGTTGCTGTAAACGTCATGATAGACGGTGCCTTGGCGGCTGTCGCAGCGCCTGTCGCGCACTGGCTGGCGGCGCCGCAGGCAGGGCTTTTACATCCGCTGTGGTTTCTGGCGGGGGCCGGGGTTTCGCTTGTCATTAGCGGCCTGCCGTTTCGTGTGCCGCAGCAGTACTGGCGTTTTTCCGGCATTTCAGACCTGATGGGCATTATCGGGGCTTCGGTCGCCAGCGCCGTGGTGTTTTCCGTAGCGTTGTGGTTGTTCGATGTTTCGCCACCCAGTTCCACTTTCGGCATCATTTACGCCTTGGTGCTGCTGGTGATGCTGGGCGGAGCGCGTGTTACTTACCGCGTGCTGTACGGTCGCGTGCCTTACTGGGCGGCCCGTCAGCGGATCGTGTTGATCGGAGATGATTCGGTCGTCGATCTGTACATGCGGGTCTTTGAGCGCAATCTGCGCGCTGGTACGCGCGTGGCGGGTATTGTGGCCGTGGGTGCGCACCGGTCGGGGCAGCGTATCCATAACGTGCCCATTCTTGGCAATGTCACGGAGATTGAGTCCATTCTTGACCGGCTGGTCAGAGGAAGGCACCGCCCTGATTCGCTGGTGGTGACGGACCCGGCCTTTCGCGGCTCGCAACTGACTGTTGTGCTGGATGCCGCCAGCACCAGGGGTATTGCGGTGTTGCGTGCGCCAGCCCTGACGGATCTTGCCCCCGCCGAACAGGTGTGCCTGCGCCCTATTCCCCTTGAGGATCTGTTGAACCGGCCCCAGGTCGAGCTTGACCGCGTAGGCATGGAAGGCATGGTCGCGGGGCGGGTGGTGCTGGTCACGGGGGCGGGGGGTACCATTGGCTCCGAACTGGCGCGGCAGATTGCGCGGCTAGGACCACGCAAGCTGGTGCTGCTTGAGCATGGGGAATTTGCGCTCTGGCAGATCAGTACGGAACTGTCGCAGACAGCCCCGGATATTGCGCGTGAAGGCATCGTGGCGGATGTGCGTGACGAGGCCCGGCTGGATACGGTCATGGCGGATTGCCGGCCCGATCTGGTGTTCCATGCCGCAGCCCTCAAGCATGTGCCGATTGTCGAGCACAACCCGACGGAAGGGCTGCTGACCAATATCCATGGCACCCGTGTCGTGGCGGATACCGCCGCCCGACATGGCGTGCGCGCCATGGTGGTGATTTCAACCGACAAGGCGGTTAATCCTTCCAGCCTGATGGGCGCGTCCAAGCGCGCGGCGGAAATGTACTGTCAGGCGCTGGATATCCACGCCCGTGCTTCGGGCGACCCCAGGGCCATGCGCTGCATCACCGTACGGTTTGGCAATGTGCTGGGTTCTACGGGGTCTGTCGTGCCGCTGTTCCGCCAGCAGCTCGAACGCGGCGGCCCTCTGACCATAACCCACCCGGATATGTGTCGCTATTTCATGACCGTGTCGGAAGCCGTGGGGCTTGTGCTTCAGGCCGCCGTGCGCGGCACGCAGGGGCTGGCCGAGTGGGACAGCGGGAACAGAGCCGCGTCAGGAACGGATAGGCTGCTCGATAATGGTGGCATCTTCGTGCTGGATATGGGCGAGCCGGTGCGCATTGTCGATCTGGCGCGGCAGATGATTCACCTTGCCGGTCTGCGGCCTGATGAGGATGTGGCCATTCATTTCACCGGCCTGCGACCGGGTGAAAAACTATGCGAGGAACTGTTCCACGGACGCGAGGCTCCGGTGCCCACGGATGCATCGGGTCTGCTGATGGCCACGCCGCGTGTGGTGGATCGTGAAGCCGTCACCCGCGCGGTGGATGACATTACCCGCTATGCACAGAACAATGATGTAGAGGCTGCCCTGCGTATTCTTGCGTTGCTGGTGCCCGAGTTCGATCATAACCCCGATGGCGATGCCAGAATTAACGGACGGGACGACACGCCGGAGCAGCCTGCTGGTGTGCAGGGCCTTATGGCTCGCCAGGCCCGTGCCCGCATTGGTCGTGCGGGTTGAATCTAGCGTGAAAAGAGCGTTGAAAAGCCTGCGTGTATCGGGCGGGTTCGAGACCGCTTAAGGGTATGCTGGGGCGTCATCATGACGCATGGGAAAAGGACATGGGAATGCGTAAGGAAACGGCCTTCATTATCGGGTTTGTGGCGTTCACGGTCAGCACGGCGGCGCTGATCTGGGGCGTTGCATTGCCCAACTTCAAGCCGGTTTCGTTTCCACAAATCGCCAGCGGCACGCTGGATGTCGGGCCTATGCACCATACGCGCGCCCTCACCACACAGGAGGTGGCGGACCTGAATAACTGGACCCGCGCACATTCCAGCGGCTGGGGGCCGCTGTACCGCACGCCGCCGTCTTCCGGGGATGCTCATCTGCACCTGCGCGATGCCCAGAACAAGGAAGTGCTGGTGCTCACCCTGTGGACAGGCATCAGCGCTGCGGACTGGAATAACACCGTGTTTATGGAATCGCCTGACGGCAGCATGGTGCGCAGCGAGAGCTTTTCCACTCAGGCGTTTGCGCCCCTGCGCCTGCTGGTGGACGGTTTCGCCTACCAGCATTCAGGTTACCCCTGAGGTTTTAGAGGCCGGGGGCAGGGCGGTCCGTTGCATCGAAGCGGAACGGCTGCCCCGCAGGCGTATCGGCCAGACCGCCTTCCCACATGACCTGCTGGCCACGGATGACCGTGCCGATGGGCCGCCCCGTGATTTCTTCCCCCGTGAAGGGGGACCAGCCGCAACGCGAGGCCAGCCAGTCTTCCTCGATCGTCCAGCGGGCCTTCAGGTCCACGATCGTGAAATCCGCATCGTACCCCACGGCAATGCGTCCCTTGCGCACCAGCCCGAACAGCCTTTGCGGCCCGGCTGAGGTCAGGTCCACCAGGCGGCGCAGGCTCAGCCGGTGGTGGGCGACGTGGTTGAGCATCAGGGGCAGCAGTGTCTGTACGCCCGGCATACCGGAGGGTGAGGCCGGATAGGGGCGGCTCTTGGCTTCAAGGCTGTGGGGAGCATGGTCCGAGCCGATAACATCGGGCAGGCCCTGATGCACCCAGTGCCACAGTCCCGCACGGTGTGCGGCGGAGCGGATGGGCGGGTTCATCTGCGCCAGCGTGCCGAGGCGGGGGTAGGCGTCCTCGGCATCCATGGTCAGGTGCTGGGGGGTCAGCTCACAGCTGGCGATATCGCGGTTCGCGGCAATCAGTTCCAGTTCCGCCGGGGTGGTGACATGCAGGATATGCACACGCCGTCCGGTCTTGCGGGCCAGCGCCAGAACGCGACGGGTGGCGCGCAGGGCGGTTTCATCATCACGCCAGACGGGGTGCGAGCGGGCATCGCCTTCCACCCGTTCGCCCAGACGTTCCTTAAGCCGGGCTTCGTCTTCCGCATGGATGGCAACACGCCGCTGCCCCGAGCGCAGAACACGCTCCAGCATGGCATCCTCGGACACCAGCAGGCTGCCAGTGGAGGAGCCCATGAATACCTTGATGCCCGCCGTGCCGGGCAGTTGTTCCAGCGTCCCGCATTCATCGGCGTTATCGGAGGTCGCGCCTACGTAAAAGGCGTGCTCGCACCACATCCGCCCCTGCGCGCGGGCCAGCTTGTCAGCCACGGCCTCGGGCGTGGAGGTTGTGGGCTTGGTGTTGGGCATTTCAAACACGCCCGTCACCCCGCCCAGCACGGCGGCGCGGCTGCCGGTGGCAAGGTCTTCGTTTTCCTCGGCCCCCGGTTCGCGGAAATGTACCTGCGTGTCGATCACGCCGGGCAGAATGGTCAGGCCCGTGCAGTCAATGGTGCGTTCGGCCGGGGCTTCGCCCCCAATCGCGCTGATCAGCCCATCGCGCACATAAAGTGTGACGTTGACCGTGCCATCGGGCAGAACGACGGAACCGTTCTTGAGCGCCAGATCATGAGGGCCGGAAGAGGAAGGCGTGAAGGGCATGGGGCTTGTCCTTTCGCAGTCGCGTGGGCGCAGGCGGGAGAAGGCTGGAAATGAAAGAAAGGGTGTTTGAAAGGGCGCGTGCGCAAGGGGCGTCTTCCCTGCGCATATGTACCGGGTCAGGGGGTATGCGGTGTCTCGCGGGTGCGGGTACGCATAGTCACCAGTTCCTCGGCCGAGGTGGGATGAATGCCGATGGTGCGGTCAAAATCGGCTTTCGTCAGCTTCGCGGTTACGGCAATGGCCACTGCCTGGAGCATTTCCGGCGCGTCATCGCCCAGAATATGCGCGCCCACCACGACCTGACTGGCCTGATCGACCACCAGCTTCATGAGCGTCTTACGTTCGCGCCGCCCGCCCAGCGTATGCCGCATGGGGGTGAAGCGTGTCAGGTAGATGTCCACCGCACCTGAACGGGCGGCTTCTTCTTCCGTCAGGCCCGTGCAGGCCAGCGGCGGGGAAAAGAAAACGGCCTTGGGCGTGGTGGCGAAGTCCCACTGCCGGGGCGGCGCTGTGCCGAAAAGCTGGTCGGCCAGGGTATGGCCTTCGGCAATGGCAACCGGGGTGAGGTTGATCCGGTCCGTGACATCACCAATGGCGTAAATGCCGGGGCAAGAGGTCTCGCCCAGCCCGTCCACCACAATCCGTCCGTTCTGCGCCGTTTTGATACCCGCCTGTTCCAGCCCGAGCGCGGCTGTTTTGGGGTGGCGGCCGGTGGCCAGAAACACGCAGTCCACCCGCAGGGTTTCGCCTGTGCTCAGCCGCAGGAGCAGGTCCGCGCCGTCGCGCGTCAGGCTTTCGGGGCTGGCATTGCGGTGCTGGGCGATGCCGCGCACCGTAATGGCTTCGGACAGGCCGATGCGCATGTCTTCATCAAAACCGCGCAGGGGCAGGTCATGGCGGTAGATCAGCGCGGCCTCCGCGCCCAGCCCCGCGAAAATGCCCGCGAATTCAATGCCGATATATCCCGCCCCGATCAGGGCAACCCGCCTAGGGCACTGGGGCAGGGCGAAGGCCTCGTCCGAGGTAATGGCCAGTTCCGCACCGGGGAAAGAGGGCCGCGTAGGCGTGGAGCCGGTGGCAATGACAATGCGTTCCGCCGTGATTTCGCGCGTAGGGGCATCGGGGGCGAGAGCGGTAGGGGTAATGCGCACACTGCGCGGGCCGGTCAGGCTGGCATGGCCGGTAAACAGCGTGACACCGGCTTTTTCCAGCATGGAAACATAAATGCCGTTCAGGCGCGTGATTTCACGGTCCTTCGCGGCCATGAGGGTGGCCCAGTCATGGGTGCCGCGCTGGGTGTTCCAGCCAAACCCGTGGCTGTCATCCACCATGTCACCGAACTCGCTGGCCTGCACCATCAGCTTTTTGGGCACGCAGCCCAGATTGACGCAGGTGCCGCCCCAGTGGCGGCTTTCCACCACCGCCACGCGGGCGCCGTGGCTGGCCGCGATTCGCGCGCAGCGAACCCCGCCGGAGCCAGCCCCTATGACAAGAAGATCAAAGTCATGGGCCATAGGTGTGCTCCTGTGCGGGGTTCTGGTCTGGTGGGAGGTTTTTTAGCGCTCAGCGAAAGCCTTTTCCACCACATACGCGCCGGGCGTGGACATATTGCCTTCATCGAAGCCGCGTGCGCGCAGCAGGGCCTCGGTGTCGGCCAGCATTTCCGGCGAGCCGCAGATCATCACGCGGTCATGTTCGGGGTCGAGAGCGGGAATGCCCAGATCCTCGAAAATCTTGCCGCTTTCGATCAGCTTGGTGATGCGGTCGGTCACGGCAAAGCTCTCACGCGTGACGGCGGGGTAGTACAGCAGCTTGCCTGATACGTCTTCGCCCAGGAATTCGTGCTCGGGCAGTTCGTGGCGGATGTGGTTGGCATAGGCCAGTTCGCCCGAAATACGCACGGTATGGCTCAGTATCACATGCTCGTAACGCTCGTAGCATTCCGGGTCTTTGATCAGGCTCATGAACGGTGCAAGCCCTGTGCCAGTGGACAGGAAATACAGGTTCCGGCCGGGGCGCAGGTTGTCCAGCAGCAGCGTGCCGGTCGGCTTGCGGCCGATCAGCACCGTATCACCCATCTTGACGTGGCGCAGGCGCGAGGTCAGCGGGCCATCGGGCACGGCGATGGAGAGGAACTCCATTTCATCCGCGTAGTTGGGCGAGGCAATGGAATAGGCGCGCAGTAGCGGCTTACCGTCCACTTCGATGCCGATCATGGCGAACTGGCCGTTCTCGAAGCGCAGGCCAGGATCACGGGTGGTGGTGAAGCTGAACAGACGGTCCGTCCAGTGATGCACGGTCAGCACGGTGGCCGGGTACAGGTGGCCGTATTCCTTCGTGGGCGGGGCCAGGTGCCATACGCCTTCCTGACCTTCGACCGGCAGCAGGCTGCTGGGCACGTCAGAGGCGGACATGAGGGGAAGAATGCCGGTTTCAAGAATGGTTTCAGACATGGGCCGCGTTGTACTCCGCTTGCAGCAGGTCGGTTCCGGGTATGGACACCGGGCGCGGGGCCGTTGTTGGGGGCTGTGCCCCGGTCAGGCCCGCGCGGGGTATCTGGATACAGTGGAGGCGTTTTTAAGGGGCGGGGCCGGGCAATGCCAGTGCAAAATCATCATCAGACGTGTTCGCACCCGGCAGAACGCCCGCTGATCTGTAATTTTTTGTGTCGGTCGGGTGTAGTACATTGTCGGCGCGGGCCTGATGCCGCACAAGGTAAGGCATGGTATCAGATCATTCCGCCTCTCCCGCCCGTGATGCTCTCGCCACTGCCGTGGCACGCACCGGCCTCTCACCCGAGCCCAGAGAGGAAACAGAAGTCCTGCGTCGCCTTGCCCGGGCGCTGGAGCCGGGCCAGCGCAGCGTGGACGACGCAATATACCGCCACGTGCTGTGTCTGGTGCGCCGCAAGAAGTGGGTTTCGCGCCTCCTGGACAAGACCCGTCGTAGCGGGCGGATATGGATCACCCGCGAGGAAATAGAAGACGCCTGCGCCACGGTGGAAGACCCGCAGGCTGACGACCAGACACTCGAACGCGCGCTGGACCCGGTGGCGCAGGCCCGCCTGCGCAGCTACGGAGCCTCGCCGCGCGCGGCCTTCGAATCCGTGCAGGCCGATCTGGTCGATACCGGGCGCGTGCCTTCACCCGCCCAGACAGACCTGCTGCTTATGGCGGTGGCCGTGGCGTTTGGCCTGTCGGCGGATGACCCGTTCCTGACCTTTACCCGGCAGGAAGAAAGCCGCAGGCAGGACGCCGCCAGCAAGATCGAGACAGCAGGCCGCCGCCTCCGTGCCCAGGAGGAAGAACAGCTCCGCGCCTGGGAAGAAAGTCTGGTACCGTTCAGCGAGGTGCCGCGTCTGCTGCACTGCTCCGGGCGTGAGGCACTGCGCTGGATTGCCGAGAATCGGCTGCCCGTTGCCCGCAAGGTTAGCGAACCGGGTGGGCGCGAGCGCTGGGAGTTCGACCCCCAGACCCTTGTAGCCCTGCGCGGCAAGCTGAACGAATGGCGCCGGGGCGGCCGCCCGGCGGAAGGCGATGCGCCTGGGCGTGGCTCCGCAGGCCAGCCCGCACCGGATATGGGGCGCAAGGTGGCCAACGCCGTGATTGCCCGCGTGGCGGCGCTGGATCGTTATGCCGCGCATTTTCGCACCGCCCGCGCGTTGCAGCGCCGCATTACACTGGTGACAGGCCCCACCAACAGCGGCAAATCCTACACGGCGCTCAACGCGCTGGCGCAGGCGGAAAGCGGGCTCGCGCTCGCTCCCCTGCGGCTTCTGGCACATGAATTCCGCGAGGCGCTGGCCTCACGCGGGGTGGAGGCGTCGCTTTCTACTGGCGAGGAGCGTCTGATCGTACCGGGCAGCCGGCATCTGGCCGCCACGGTGGAAATGTGCCCGTTCTACAGCCCGGTTGATGTGGCGGTGATCGACGAGGCGCAGATGCTGTTCGATACCGACCGTGGCGCCGCCTGGACGGCGGCCATTATGGGGGCGCCTGCGCGGCACCTTTATGTATTGGGCGCGCCGGACTGTATTCCCATGGTACGGCGGATTGCCGAACTGTGCGGCGACCCGTTGGATGAAATCTCGCTGGAGCGCAAAAGCCCGCTGCGTGCGGCCTCTCAGCCGGTCAGGCTGGCGGATCTGGGCGCGGGCGATGCGCTGATTGCCTTTTCTCGCCGGGAGGTGCTGGACCTGCGTGCGGCGCTCATGCAGCATGGCAAGCGGGTGGCGGTGGTGTACGGCGCGCTGAGCCCCGAGGTCCGGCGGGCCGAGGCGCAACGCTTCAATTCCGGTCAGGCCGATATTCTGGTGGCAACCGATGCCATCGGCATGGGGCTGAATCTGTCCATCAAGCGGGTGGTGTTCGCCTCGCTCAAGAAATATGACGGCCGCCAGACGCGTGACCTGAGCGTGCAGGAAGTCAAGCAGATCGGCGGGCGGGCCGGGCGCTTTGGCAAGCATGAAACGGGGGTCGTCGCCGTGCTGGCGGGGGCGGGCAGCCCGAGTTTCGTGCGGCGACAGCTTGAGGCCGACCCCGAACAGCCGGAAGACCTGCGCCCGTTCGTGCAGCCGGATGTGGATATCGTGAAGGCGGTGGCCACGGAAATCGGCTCGCAAAGCCTGTATGGCGTGCTGTCGCGCATTCACCGCGCCGTGTTGCGTAAGGATGACCCTAACTACCGGCTGGCGGATATGGAGCAGGCCTTTGCCATCGCCTCGGCGCTGGAAGGCGTGGATACGCTCGATCTGCCTACACGCTGGGCTTACGCCATGTGTCCGGTCGATGACCGTGACAACGGTATACGGCGTCTGGTTGGCTGGGCGGCGGATCATGCGGCCGGGCGGCGGGTGCTCCCCCCTGGCACGGGGCGGCTGCCTCCGGCTGAGCGCGCCGGGCGAGAGGAGCTGGAGCGGGCGGAAAAGCGCCACAAGCGGCTTGTGGCGTGGCGGTGGCTGGCGTTGCGCTTTCCTGAGTTTTACCCCGACCGCGAAGAGGCCGAGGATACGACCCGCCGCCTGAACGACTGGATTGAAAGCGTTCTGCGTCAGCAGAGCCGCGCGCGCCAGACCCAGAAGTTCTGAAAGCGGGGCGTTCAGCCCATGGACGTGCCGGTCAGCCGTTCCGAAACATCCCACAGGCGCGCAGCCAGACTCGGCTTGCGCGCAGTGGCGGGAATGTGGGCGAGGCCGGGGGGCCCGTGCCGTTCTCCCGGCCCCTGCGGTCCGTAATATTCGCCATCGCGCGCATCGGGGGACAGGGCGGCGTAAAGCAGTGGCTCCGCCCCGCGCGCGGCGGACTGCCCCATGATGCGGAGCACCATGCCCCCGAGTGTCTGCTCGATTCGCCCTAAGGGCGCGGGGAGCGTTGCCCCCTGTCCATTGGCCACGATGGCGGTGCAGGCCCAGCCGGGGTGGGCGGCGCGGGCGTGCAGGTTCCAGCCGTTTTCGGCGGCCCGGCGCGCCAGTTCCATGGAAAACAGCAGATTGGCCAGCTTGCTCTGCTGGTAGGCCCCGAACGGGCTGTAGCGGTGGCGGCTTTGCAGGTCGTCAAAATGCAGGGTATTGCGCCCCGCCGCGAGGCTGGCCACGGTGACGACCGTGCCGCCTTCACTGGCGGCTTCGAGCAGGGGGCGCAGGCCGGCGGTCAGGGCGAAATGGCCCAGATGGTTGACGCCGAACTGCAGTTCGAATCCATCCTGTGTCTCAAGGCGGTGAACGGGCGCCATGATACCGGCATTATTGATCAGGAAATCCAGCGTGTCGGTCTGTTCCGCCACCGCCTGAGCGCAGGCGCTGACGGAGTCGAGAGAGGCCAGATCAAGCGCAAGCAGGCTGATCCGGGCCTGCGGGCAGGTGGCGGTCAGATCCGCCACGGCCTGTTGGCCCCGCGCGGGATCCCTGACTGGCAGCAGCAGGCGCGCACCCCGGCGGGCAAGACCGCGCGCCACTTCAAGGCCCAGTCCGCTGTTGCCCCCTGTCACCAGTGCCGTACGGCCGTGCAGGTCTGGCTTTGTGTCCATCACGCGCCATGTATCGGAGCGGCCGGGCAGGATGGTGCCCAGTTTGTGCAGAAGTCCGGCAGGCTGTTGTACGGTCATGGCAGAAGGGCCTTGAGCTGTTCATCCTGTTGGGCGGCCTGCATGGCTTCTGCCGTCAGACGTTTTTCATTGCGTTTGAAAAAAATCAGCAGGGCGAGAATTACGGTGCAGGCGACAACGCCGAAACCGATAGCAATCCAGCCTGAAAGCCGCAGAATCTCGTTTCCCAGCATATAGGCGCACAGGGTATAACCGCCAGCCCAGAATACGCCCCCCAGCGCATTGTAGAACAGGAACGTGTGCCAGGGCATACGGATAGCCCCTGCCAGCAGGGCCACAAACATGCGCAGAATGGCAATAAACCGGCCAAAAAACACGACAGACCCGCCATGGCGCAAAAAGATATAGCGCCCTAGCAGCAGGCGTTTGGATGTCAGCCCGACCTTGTTACCGTGCTTGCCCAGCATGTGCAGGCCCAGTTCATGGCCAATCAGATAGCCGAAATTGTCGCCCATGATCGCGCCCGTCACCCCCGCGATTATCACACCTTCTATCTGGAGTTTGTGCGTGGTGGCGCAGAACAGCGCGCTGGTAATCAACAGGCTTTCCGCAGGCAGGGGCAGCCCCATGCTTTCGAGCATCACCACGACGCAAATCACCCCATAGCCGTAATGGCTGAACAGGCTGGTGAGAAAGTCGAGAGAAAAGGCGGAGTGCAGAGTATGCAGCAGGGCGGAGTATCCAGTTCTGACAGGAGGCGCGCAGGCAGGAGGCGCGCCGCAATGGGGAGGAACCGTGAGTGCTCCCTCTCTGTCAAGTCTGAACGTTCCGTAAAGGCGGATGGTGGCGTGGTGCCCACAGGCCGGGATTTTTGAACAGGCTGGCCCGGCGGTGCTAGGGTACGGCCATGACAGACCGACCCTCTCTCCCTTCCGAATCACGCAGGCCCATTCCCTGCGGCGCGTGGCCTTCTCCCGTGACGGCGGCCCTGGTGGCCGGAAAAACCCTGACCCTGTCTGAAGTGACGGCTTGGGACCAGACGGTCTACTGGCTGGAACGTCGCCCGGCGGAGGGCGGGCGTACGGCCCTTATGAGCTGGAGCGAGACGGCAGGTATTGTCGAAGTCCTGCCCCCGCAGACCGATATCGGTACCCGTGTGCATGAATATGGAGGTGGGGCCTATGCGGTTGGCGCACAGGGCATTGCTTATTCTGACCGCAAGAGCGGTGCGGTGTGGCTGACATCGCACACCGCCGCTGCCGCCGACGCGGGCAAGGATAAGGAGGCCCACCAGATTGCGGGGGAGGCTGGCTTACGCTTTGCTGATCTGCGATTCGACTCCATGGGCGGCGGCCTGCTGGCCGTGCGGGAGGACTACCGGCACGATCACGCCGAGCCACAGGCCGCACTGGTTGTTCTGAACCATGCCGCGCTGCCTGAACCGGCGGGGCAGGAGGCCGCCGGGGGAGTCGTTCTGGCCAGCGGGGCGGATTTTTATGCGGCCCCGGCCGTTTCGCCAGATGGCAGTTTGCTGGCGTGGGTCGAGTGGTCGCACCCGTTCATGCCGTGGGAGGCCACGCGCCTGTGCGTGGCCCGGCTTGAGCGCGCGGCCAGCGGCGCCATTATGGGGCTCGGCGCGCCATGCGTGCTGGCTGGTGCGGGCGGGCAGGAATCGCTGCTCGAACCCCGCTGGACGGAAGATGGCCGCCTGCTGGTGATTTCAGACCGTTCGGGCCAGTGGAGCGTATGGCAGGCCGGGCGCGGCGAGGCAGATGCGGTGCTGACACCCTGCGCGGTGCCGCAAGGCGAGATCGGGCAACCGGCATGGGTGTTTGGTCAGCGCAGTTACCAGCCGTTGCCGGGTGGCGCGTGTTTGTTCCTGAGTGTGCGAGAGGGAGAAAGCCAAACCGTACTGCGCCGCGCGGATGGCACATTTCTGCCTGTGCCCGGCCGGCCTGAGCAGTGTCCTGTGCCGCTGGCGGATGGGCGTCTGGTCTGGCTGGATGCCCCGCCAGATGCTCTGCCCCGTATCATGGCGGCGGATATGGCGGCGGTGCCGCCGCAGGAGCGGATTCTCTATCACGCGGCCCCTGCGGTGTTGCAGGCGCAGGATATTGCCAGCCCGGTTTCGCTGCGTTTTCGTGTTGGGGATGAGCAAACGCCATCCGGGCACGCGTTTTTTTATCCGCCTACCAGCAGCACGGCCTGCGTGCCTGAAGGTGAGCGCCCGCCGCTGATCGTGCAGGTGCATGGCGGCCCGACCGCGCGTGCCCAGGACAGCTTTTCGTTCAAGGTGCAGTGGTGGACATCGCGCGGCTTTGCGGTGCTCGATGTCAACTACGGCGGTTCAAGTGGATTCGGGCGGGCCTGGCGCGAGCGCCTGCGTGGTCAGTGGGGCGTTGTGGACGTGACCGACTGTATCGCCGCCTGCGCGCATGTCGTGTGCGAGGGCTGGGTTGACCCGCGGCGCATCGCCATCCGTGGTTCAAGCGCTGGGGGTATGACAGTGCTGGTGGCGCTGGCCGAATCCAGCCTGTTTGCGGCGGGGGTCAGCCTTTACGGGGTTACGGACCTGCGTGCCCTGGCTGTGGAAACGCACAAATTCGAGTCGCGCTACCTTGATGGTCTGATCGGCCCCTGGCCCGAATCCGAGGCGCTTTATCTGGCTCGTTCGCCTTTGCAGAAAGCGGTGCGGATTCGTGCTCCCGTTCTACTGTTTCAGGGGCAGGAGGACAGGGTGGTGCCTCTTTCACAGGCGCGGGCCATGGCCGAGGCGCTGCAGGAGGCGGGTACACCCTGTATTCTGCGGGAGTTTGCGGGGGAGGGGCATGGTTTCCGGCAGGAGAGCACCATCCGCACGGCCTTTGTGGAAGAGCTGGCTTTTTACGGGCGGCTGTTCGGCTTTGAGCCTGCCGAGTCCGGCGCGTAAAGCAGGCATAAAAAAAGCGGCCAGTGGCCGCTTTTTCCATTGTCAGGTGGAAAGAGCCACCTAGAGCTTTTCGACCTGATTGAACTCCAGATCGACCGGCGTGGAACGCCCGAAAATCGAAACGCTTACCTTCAGGCGGCTCTTGTCTTCGTCCACTTCCTCAATGACGCCATTGAAGGACGTGAAGGGACCATCCGACACGCGAATCTGCTCGCCCACCTCGAAAGTAATGGCGGAGCGGGGATGCTGCACACCTTCCTCGGTCTGGCGGATAATCCGTTCCGCTTCCGCCGCCGAAATAGGGGTGGGGCGGTTGCGGGTGCCCAGAAAGCCGGTGACTTTGGGCGAATCCTTGACAAGGTGCCAGCTCTCGTCGGTCATTTCCATCTTGATGAGGACATAACCGGGGAAGAACTTGCGTTCCGTGTTGACCTTCTGGCCACGACGCACCTCAATCACCTCCTCGGAGGGGACAAGAATCTCGTCAATATGGTCGCTCAGGCCCTTCTGCTCCGCTTCTTCGCGGATGTACTGGGCGATTTTCTTTTCGAAGCCCGAATAGACGTGAACCACGTACCAACGCTTGGCCATGTCGCTTCCTCAGCCTCCCAGCCCGAAGAGTTGACGCAGGCCGAGACCGATCAGCTGGTCAACCACAAAGAAAAAGACGGACGCCATGCCAGCCATAGCCAGAACGGCACCCGTGGTCACAAGCGTTGCCCGCCGGGAGGGCCAGGTGACCCGTTCGGCCTCGGCGCGCACGTCATGCAGGAACTTACCGGGACTGAACGACACGAACCCACCCTCTTCCACATCTTGCGTTCATGGCACCCTGAGCGGGCGGCCTGAACCTGTTCAGCCCTACACGAAACACCGCATTGTCAGAAGATTAAAGCGGAATTTTCCCGTACAGAGCCAGAGAATCTGGCAGGGGTGGAGGGTCTCGAACCCACAACCTCCGGTTTTGGAGACCGGCACTCTAGCCAATTGAGCTACACCCCTGCAGCGCGTCCGTCACGGCTGGGAAAGACCTATAACGGAAAGCCGTTGGTCTGACCAGCCACTTAAAAGCGACGTAGCGCAGGAGGCGGAAGAAAGTATGTTGTGAGCCTAAAGTCAAGAGGCTACGGCATATTTGCGTGAACTGGCATGGGGTTGCCGGATTGCGCCGCCCCTATGCTGCCCCTTGGCGTGCCTGTTCAGGCGGGTCTTGCGCGTAGGGTAATTTTGGCGTTATGTAAGCCCCACAAGCGGAGCGCGGGCATAGCATAGTGGTAATGCAGTAGCCTTCCAAGCTACCGAGGAGGGTTCGATTCCCTCTGTCCGCTCCAGTTTTCGCCCTTCCAGCCCCATCTCATCAAATCGTGTTGTGCCACAGTCGGGCATGTGTCTGCGTGGTGGAGTCTTTCCCTGTCTGATGTTGGTTGTGGGCCGTTGCGCTGGCGGTTTGAGGTGCGGCTATACCGGGCGTCCGGCACGCCGTTGCGCTGTCAGGGCCGGGAGCTTTTTCCTTTGAAGTGCGATTGCACCGTTCTGCCGGTTGCGCGGTAGTTACGGTCATGCTAGACGCCCCGCCGATGGGTGCCTTAAAACCGGATTCATTTTCTGGATCAATGGCGCGGCGCCCTTTCGTGTGGAATGCCGGCGCGCACAGAAGGAAAGAACCGAAAGAGTGGTGGCTTCGGGCGTAACGACAGCACAACCGGTCGCTTTTGCTGCCAATGGCCTCGAAGGCCGGTACGCAACTGCGCTTTATGATCTGGCAGCCGAACAGCGGCAGCTGGATACCGTGCTTGATGAAGGGGCCGCCCTCGCGCGGCTGATAGATGAAAGTGCGCCGCTGCGTACGGTTCTCGCGGACAGGCGGCTCGACATCAAGGTGTCCAGCGCGGCTGTTCTCGCCGTGCTTCAGGCGCAGGGATTCGGGCAGCTTCTGCGCAATTTCGTAGGGGTTGTGGCGGAAAACCGTCGCCTGCCCGTGCTGCGTCGGGTTCTGTCCGCCCTTGATGCGCTCGCCATTGCCCGCAGGGGTGAAGTGGTGGCCGAGGTCGTGAGCGTCGATCCCCTTACATCCGAGCAGCGCGCCCAGCTTCAGGTTCGCCTGGCCGAGGCCGGCTATTCCCGTATTACCATTCGTGAGCGCGTCGATTCCTCACTGCTCGGCGGTCTTGTCGTGCGCGTGGGGGCAAAGCTTTATGACGCAAGCCTCAAAACCCGCCTGTTCCGTTTGCATTACGCCATGAAGGGAGCCGCGTGATGGAAATCCGTCCCGCAGAGATTTCGGATATCCTCAAGCAGCAGATTGCCTCGTTCGACAAGGAATCTGATGTTGTCGAAACCGGCACTGTCCTGTCCGTAGGGGATGGTATTGCCCGTGTGTTCGGCCTGCAGAACGTCATGGCGGGCGAACTGGTCGATTTCCCGTCCGTCGGGCAGAAGGGCATGGCCCTGAACCTCGAAAGCGACAATGTCGGTATCGTCATTTTCGGTGATGACACCAACATCCGCGAAGGCGACACCGTTGCCCGTTCCGGCACCGTTGTCAGCGTGCCGGTTGGCAAGGGCCTGCTGGGTCGCGTGGTTGACGGTCTGGGCAACCCGATCGACGGCAAGGGTCCGCTGGTTGACGTTGAAATGCGTCGTGCGGAAGTCAAGGCGCCCGGCATTATGCCCCGCCAGTCCGTGCACGAGCCCATGCAGACCGGCATCAAGGCCATCGACGCTCTGGTGCCGATTGGCCGCGGCCAGCGCGAACTGGTCATTGGTGATCGCCAGACCGGCAAGACCACCATTCTGACCGACACCATTCTCGCCCAGAAGAGCGTGAATGACGCGGGCGACGACAAGAAATCCCTCTACTGCATCTATGTTGCGGTCGGGCAGAAGCGTTCCACGGTTGCACAGCTCGTGCGCCTGCTGGAAGAAAAAGGCGCGATGAAGTACTCCATCGTCGTTGCCGCTACCGCATCCGATCCGGCTCCGCTGCAGTATCTGGCACCGTATGCCGCCTGCGCCATGGGCGAATACTTCCGTGACAACGGTATGCACGCCCTGATCTGCTACGACGATCTGTCCAAGCAGGCTGTGGCCTACCGCCAGATGTCCCTGCTGCTGCGTCGTCCGCCGGGCCGTGAAGCCTATCCGGGTGACGTGTTCTTCTTGCATTCGCGCCTGCTCGAGCGCGCCGCCAAGATGTCCGACGCCCACGGCGCTGGCTCGCTGACGGCTCTGCCGGTGATCGAAACCCAGGCGGGTGACGTTGCGGCCTACATCCCGACCAACGTGATCTCCATCACCGACGGTCAGATCTTCCTTGAAACCGACCTGTTCTATAAGGGCATCCGCCCGGCCGTGAACGTCGGTGGTTCGGTGTCCCGCGTTGGTTCCGCCGCCCAGATCAAGGCGATGAAGCAGGTTGCGGGCAAGATCAAGCTGGAACTCGCCCAGTACCGTGAAATGGCTGCCTTCTCGCAGTTCGCTTCCGACCTCGACCCTGCGACGCAGAAGATGCTCGCCCGTGGTGCGCGTCTGGTTGAACTACTCAAGCAGCCGCAGGCTTCTCCGCTGTCGGTTGAAGAACAGGTTGTCCTGCTGTTCGCTGGCACGCGTGGCTTTGTGGACGGTATCGCCGTCAACAAGGTTGTGGCCTGGGAAAAGGCTCTGCTGGCTGACGTGCGTAGCGCGGGCAAGGATATTCTGGACACGCTCTTTAAGGAGCAGGCTCTGTCCAAGGATCTCGAAGCACGCCTGACGGAATACCTGACCACCTTCAACCGCCACTTCGCGGGCTGAGAGGGCAGAAGCGTCCATGGCTTCCCTTAAGGAACTCCGCGCCCGGATCGGAAGTATCAAGTCGACACGGAAGATCACGAGCGCCATGAAAATGGTGGCCGCAGCCAAGCTGCGGCGCGCTCAGGCCAGTGCGGAAGCCGCGCGCCCCTATGCTGCGGCCATGCGCCGTATGCTGGGCGAACTGGCTGCTGCGGTGCAGGGCGAAGGCGGGGTTCCCCGTCTGCTGTCCGGCACGGGGCAGGACAAGGTGCACCTTCTGGTGCCCCTGACCAGTGATCGTGGGCTGTGTGGTGGCTTTAACTCCAACGTGCACCGCCTGACCGTCCAGACGATCCGTCGCCTCCAGTCCGAAGGCAAGACTGTCCGTCTGCTGCCGGTTGGTCGCCGGGCACTCAATTTCTTCTCGCGCGATTACGCTGACCTGATCGTTGATCATGTCAGCGGCGTCAGCGGCAAGGAAATCCCCTTTTCTGTGGCGTCCGATCTGGGTGAAAAAATTAACGCCCTGGTCGAAACCGGCGAAATCGATGTGTGCGCACTTGTGTTCAACAAGTTCCACAATGCGATGACGCAGGTGCCGACAAGCCAGCAGCTTGTTCCCATGCTCATGGAAGAGCGGGGGGCGGGCGATGTCCCGGCTGATAATGTGGCCCAGTACGAATTCGAGCCTGATGAGGCGACAATTCTGGCCATGTTGCTGCCGCGCAATCTTCAGGTGCAGATCTACGCTGCCCTGCTGGAAACGGCAGCCGGCGAGAATGGCGCCCGTATGACGGCGATGGATAACGCAACCCGCAATGCGGGCCGATCCATTGACAGTCTGACCCAGGTCTATAACCGGACCCGCCAGACCAATATCACCAACGAACTGATCGAAATCATTTCGGGCGCACAGGCTGTCTGAGCCCGCTCGCATGCCCCGCAGGAGCTGACCCATGTCGGATACCACAACCCAGACCCAGGCCCCTGCGGCCACGAAGTCCAATGCCGTTGGCCGCATTACCGAGATCAAGGGCCCGGTCGTTGACGTGCAGTTCGAAGGTGAACTGCCGAACATCCTCAACGCCCTGCACGTCAAGCTGAACGACCAGGTTCTGGTTCTGGAAGTGGCGCAGGAAATTGGTGAGCACGAAGTACGCTGCATCGCCATGGATTCCACCGACGGCCTGACCCGCGGTGCGGAAGTGACCGATACCGGCACGCAGATTTCCGTTCCTGTCGGGCCGGAAACCCTGGGCCGTATCCTGAACGTGATCGGCGAGCCGATCGATGAAAAGGGTCCGGTGCGCACCAGCCGCCGCGCGTCCATCCATCGCGATGCCCCGGCGTTTGAAGATCAGGCTGCCGCTTCTGAAATCCTCATGACCGGCATCAAGGTTGTCGATCTGCTCTGCCCCTACCTCAAGGGCGGCAAGATCGGCCTGTTCGGTGGTGCGGGCGTTGGCAAGACCGTTATCATTCAGGAACTGATCAACAACATCGCCAAGGCCCACGGCGGCGTGTCCGTGTTCGCGGGTGTTGGTGAACGTACCCGTGAAGGTAACGACCTGTATTACGAAATGCAGGACGCAGGCGTGATCAAGCTGGCTGAAGACGGCGCGACCGACGGTTCCAAGGTGGCTCTGGTGTTTGGCCAGATGAACGAGCCGCCGGGTGCGCGTGCGCGTGTCGCCCTGACCGGCCTGACCATGGCTGAATATTTCCGCGATGAAGAAAACCAGGACGTTCTCTTCTTTGTGGATAACATCTTCCGCTTCACGCAGGCGGGTTCGGAAGTGTCCGCTCTGCTGGGCCGTATTCCTTCGGCGGTGGGGTATCAGCCCACGCTGGCGACGGAAATGGGCGCCCTGCAGGAACGCATCACCTCCACCAAGAAGGGCTCCATCACGTCCGTGCAGGCCGTTTACGTGCCTGCTGACGACCTGACCGACCCGGCCCCGGCCGCGACCTTCGCGCATCTGGATGCCACGACCGTTCTGAACCGCTCCATTGCTGAAATGGGCATCTACCCGGCCGTTGATCCGCTGGACTCCACCTCCCGCGCGCTTGACCCCCAGATCGTGGGTGAAGAGCACTACCAGGTGGCCATGGAAGTGCAGCGTATCCTGCAGACCTACAAGTCCCTGCAGGACATCATTGCCATTCTGGGCATGGACGAACTGTCCGAAGACGACAAGCTGATCGTGGCGCGTGCACGCCGCATCCAGCGCTTCCTGTCCCAGCCGTTCCACGTGGCCGAAGTGTTCACGGGTGCGCCGGGCAAGCTGGTGTCGGTTGCTGATACGGTTCGTTCCTTCAAGGCCATCTGCGCGGGTGAGTATGATGACCTGCCGGAAGCCGCCTTCTACATGGTTGGCAGCATCGAAGAAGCCATCGCCAAGGCGGAAAAACTGAGGGAAGCGGTCTAACGGCCGATTTCTGGGAGGAGCATCGTTCATGCCGGTCCTAATTGAGATCATCAGCCCTGAAAAAGTGCTGGTGTCGCGTGAGGTAGATATGGCCGTTCTGCCCGGCATGGATGGCGATATCGCCGCCATGCCCGAACATGCGCCCATGATGCTCCTGCTGCGTGGCGGTGTTGTTGCCCTGCATGAAGGCGATGTGGTTACAGATCGCTTTTTTGTCGCGGGCGGATTTGCCGATATCACGGGTACACGTTGTACGGTTCTTGCGGACAAGGCTGTGCCGGTCAGTGAGATTTCGATCGACAATGCCACAGCCCAGCTTGAGGCTCTGTCCGAGATCTGGGACAAGACCGACAAGACGGATATGACCCGTCTGAGTGTCTTGCAGGATCAGATTCTGGCCGTGCGGGCTGAAATTGCCGCCGGTGCTGGTCACGTCTGAGACACCACGACATGTTTTAAAAAAAGCCACCCGAAAGGGTGGCTTTTTTTGTATCGGGTCTTTGCTTCCGGCTTAACTCGGATTTCAGCCGCGGCCCCGGTAGTTGGGCACATCCTGCGGGGGAATCCACACATCTTTCGGGGCTTCACCCGTCTGCCAGAAGATATCGATGGGGATGCCGCCGCGCGGGTACCAGTAAGCTCCGATACGCAGCCAGACCGGATCGAGAAGGTCAACCAGCGTGCTGGCGATCTGGATCGAGCAGGCTTCGTGGAACGCACCATGGTTGCGGAAGCTGGTCAGGAAAAGCTTGAGGGATTTGCTTTCCACAATCCATTGATCCGGCACATAATCAATGACGATATGGGCAAAGTCCGGCTGGGCGGTGATCGGACAGAGCGAGGTAAATTCGGGTGCGGTAAAGCGCACCATGTAACGCCTGTCGCGATAGGGGGCGGGTACGCGTTCCAGCACGGCGTTTTCAGGGCTGGCAGGGGCCGATACCGCCCGGCCAAGCTGGGTCAGTGCGGTGCTGCCGTCGTCTGGTCTGCTCATGGTTTTCTCCTCGGATGATATTGCCTGATGTCGGGGCACTTGCGGGCCAAGTCAAGTTTTCACGCCTGTTGTATGAGGGTTGCGGCTGTCGTTTTCATTGGGGCTGGTGTATGAGAAGGCATGGCCAGAACAGCATCTCCCATTTTTCCGCAACCACGACTGGTTTCCTCCACACAGGCTCTGGAAGAGGCGCTCAAGCCGCTCCATGGCGAGCGGTATGTGACCGTCGATACCGAATTCATGCGTGAGAAGACGTACTGGCCGGAACTGTGTCTGGTGCAGATTGGCGGCGCCAATGATGTCATTCTGATTGATGCGCAGGCCGAAGGGCTTGATCTCGCGCCTCTGGCGGCGCTCATGGCGGACGCGGCCGTTATCAAGGTTTTTCATGCCGCGCGGCAGGATCTGGAAATTTTCCTGCATCTGTTCGGAGCCCTGCCCCTGCCGGTGTTTGATACGCAGGTGGCCGCCATGGTGGCCGGGCATGGCGATCAGGTGGGGTATGACAGTCTGGTGGGTTCCCTGACAGGCCACTCCATCGACAAGAGCCACAGGTTTACGGACTGGTCGGCCCGGCCTCTGTCCGCTGCCCAGCTTACCTATGCGGCGGGTGACGTGACCTGGCTGCGGGTTGTGTACGAACGTCTGCACCGCAAGCTTGAGCAGGAGCAGCGTCTGGCCTGGGTTGCGGCGGAAATGGCCGAACTGGAAGAGCCGGCGACTTTCCAGCCAGACCCTGAAAAACAGTGGGAACGCCTGCGTGCGCGCACCAGTAACCGCCGGATGCTGGCTGTACTGCGTGCCGTGGCCGCCCTGCGCGAGCGTGAAGCGCAGAGGGTGAATGTGCCGCGCCAGCGTCTGATCAAGGACGAAAGCCTGCTCGAAATCGCGGCGACCACGCCGGACAGCACCGAGGCTCTAGCCCGCGTGCGGGGTGTGGCGCGGGGGTTAGCGGAAGGGCGGACTGGCCAGGCCCTGCTGGAAGCCATTCGTCAGGCGCAGGCCCTGCCGGATGCGGAATTGCCACGCCTGCCCAAGGGGCGCGGCCGCGATGCCGCGCGGCCTCCGGCCTCGCTGGTGGCATTACTGAAAGTGCTGCTGAATGCCTGCTGCGAAGCGCATGACGTGGCACCTAAGCTCGTGGCCTCGCAGGAGGAGCTTGAGGCGCTGGCTCTTGATCCCGCTCAGGCCCCGACCCTGCTCGGTGGCTGGCGCGGCCGCGTGTTTGGCGATGCCGCCCGCGCCCTGTGTGAAGGCCGTCTGGCCCTGCGCGTGCAGGACGGGCGGGTGATTACCGTGCCGTGTGAGGACAACGCCCTGTCCGAACCCGCCCTCAGCTAAGGGCGGGCGCGGCGCAAGGAGGAAGCGCCGGGGTGTTCAGAACCCCATTTCGGCCCAGAGGTTGGAAAGCGGGCGCGCCCCGTAATGGGAAATAATTTCAGATGCCGCGACCGACGCCAGCCTGCCGCATTCAGGCAGGGTACGGCCAGCCGTCAGCCCTGCCATGAAGCCGGCTGCATAGGCATCGCCCGCGCCGGTGGTATCGACTACCTGTGTCGGCACCGGTTCCACTTTCGTAAAGCTGCCGTCATGTACAACAACACTGCCAAGGCCTGAACGGGTCAGTGCGGCGAAGGTGGTGTCCTGCGCGGTGTGTCGGGCGGCGGTGTCAAAACTTTCCGTTTCGTACAGGGCGCAGATTTCGTCTTCGTTGGCAAAGAGGATATCGACATGGCCTCTGACCAGATCAAGGAAGGCGGCACGATGGCGGCCGACACAGAACGGGTCTGACAGCGAAAGTGCGACCTGCCGCCCGCTTTTATGGGCAATGGAGGCTGCCCGGCGGAAGGCTTCCTGCGCGTGCGGGGGGTCGAACAGATAGCCCTCAAGGTAGACGATGGACGAGGCGGCAATCACATCGGACAGCACGTCATCAGGGGTGAAGCAGGTGCACGCGCCCAGATACGTGGCCATGGTGCGCTGCCCGTCGGGGGTGATCATGACAATGCACCGTGCTGTGGGCAGGTTGTCGAAAAGCTGTGTGTTCAACGGCTCGGATGGAAACGTCACGCCGTTGCTTTGCAGGTCCTGACCGAACTTAATTCCGGCTTCGTCGCGCGCCACCTTGCCCAGATAGGCCACGCGCGCACCGAATTGGGCCGCCACCACGCAGGTATTGGCCACCGAGCCACCGCCCATGATCTGCTCGGGTGCCAGTGCAACCTGTAGCGCGTTGGCCCGTTCAGCGTCGATGAGCGTCATGCTGCCCGGTGTCAGGCCCTGTTTTTCAAGGAAAGCGAAATCGACCCGTGCGAGAATGTCTGTAATGGCGTTACCAATACCCAGAATGTCGTAACGGATGTCAGGATCGGTCATTTCATTAAAACTTTTCTTCAAAAATGGAGAACTCTGGCTGTTTGGCTAGCCTGCCGCCATAAAAAGGGCAACAGTTGGGGCTACGCAAAGTTTGCCCAACGCTTGGCGGGTCGTATAGACTCACGGCCGCCCCAGGCGGGCAATGTATGTGCGGACGAACGCCGCCCGGCATCGCGGGTGGCTTTAACGGGAGGGGGACATTCTTGTTCAGACGACGCAAGGCTGAAGAAAGCAAACCACCGGAAAAGCCCGCACAGACCGGCGCTCAGGCGCCGCGCGAGGCGGCGGGGGCTCCGTTTTCTTCCATTCCAGGGCAGCCCTCTCCTTCTCAGGCGGGTATTCCCGGCTCCATTCATGATAATACAAAGGAGGCCCCTCCCATGGGTCGTGCGCCACTTCCTCCCGGTTCTCCTCTGCCCGCAGGGGCGGGTATTCCGCCGATCCCCGGCGGAGGTCTGCGAGGCGGCCTGCCGTCGCAGCTTGCCGGGCGCAAGGACGTGGTCGATCAGCGTACGCTCGTTGTCGGGCGTGGCATCAGCGTGCAGGGCTCTGTGCAGGATGCCGAACGCCTTGTCGTAGAAGGCACCGTGGAATCAAGCATGATCAACGCTACCGAACTGGTGGTGATGCCCGGCGGGCTGTTCCGTGGTGGTGTGGAAGTGGAAAGTGCCGAAATTTCCGGCACTGTGGATGGTTCATTGGTTGTCCGTGGCAGCCTGACGGTGCGTGGCACCGGCCGTTTGCTGGGTAAGGCTTCCTGCTGCCGTCTGAAGGTGGAAGATGGTGGTCAGATCAGTGGCCAGCTTGAAATGCTGCCTGAAAACAGTGGTTCAGCCACGTCCTCAGCCACGTCCACGACGACGATCGCACCGGCTTCGGTCGCTTCTGAGGCCTCATCTCAGGCTTGAAAATGCAAAAAGGCTGGCCTGTGGCGGATTGCCGGGCCAGCCTTTCTGGTTATGCCACAGGGCCGTTTGTATCAGGCCATGGTGTCGCGGCGGTCACGTAGCCTGACATACGCGATCTGGGCATGTTCCTCGCAGTAAGGCTTGCCCGGCAACGGTGTTGCTCCACAAAAATGAAAACCCGGTGTGCCGGGGTCACCGATCGGCCAGCAGCATGAGGGGCCACGGCGCTTTTGCGGCTCGGGGTCAGAAACGCTGCGGAATGTGGGCTTGGGCTTGGCGGCCGGCTTGGGTGCGGCGGCCTTTTCCTTGCGCTCGATGATTTCTTCTGGAGCAGGCGTTGCTGCGACCGGGCTGGTGCGGGCGGTGGTCGGTGGTACGGGTGCAGTCGCAGGCTGCGCTACCAAGGGCGCTGGTGCGGCCTCACGGGTGCTGGAGGCAGGCGGCTGCGGTGTGGTCTCGATGGCAGGAGCGGCTGGTTTTTCAGCTTTTTCCGGGCTGGCGGCTTTGGGCTTGCCGTCGCGTCGGATAGGCGAAGGGCGTGGGGGCAGCCCCAGCCTGTGTGCCTTGCCAACAACGGCGTTTTTCGTAATGGAGAGGCGGCGACCTATTTCCGCCGTCGAAAGACCTTCCCCCCATAGCTCTTTGAGCTGGGCGATTATTTCGTCGGTCCACTCCATTCCCTGTACCTTTTCGACCATTGATGACCTGACCAGTGCGGCAAAAGCGCCGCGAAGCCATCCATCTTAGGGGGATGGCGGCGGCGGCTCAAGCGGAAAGCCTGAAAGAAGGCAGGGCTTAGTCTGCTTTTCCGGCTGGGGAGAGGTCAGGAGGGGAGGAGGCAGGTGGTTCAGGGACAACAAGGGCTATCCGGGCGCGTACCTTTTCAAGCAGGGCGCGGGCGGTCTCCTGTTCCTCGGGTGAGGGATGTGCGGCGTGCTCTGGGGGCATGGTGCTGCGCGGTGGCAGGGCAATCAGCGCGCTCAGGCTGCGTTCCATGGCCAGCAGGATATCGGATGTGGCGTGGGGTTGAGCCTGCGTCCACCAGTGCAGGGCTTCCTGCCATGCGTCTTGCTGGGTCAGTACGGTGGCGTGGTTATGGCAGCCCCGGTAATCCCCCCCTTCGGCCGAGGCGCGGTACAGGGCGCGAGCGCGTTCGGGATCGGGCGGGACTGTCCAGCCTTCCTCATAAAAGCGCGCGAGAATGTTCATGGATTTGGCGTGGCCGTTCTCTGCTGCCCTGGCGAACAGCGAGAAGGCGCGCGGCAGGTTCTGTGGCATACCCAGACCGCGCAGGGTCAGGATACCAAGGTTGTAGCGGCCCCATTCATCGTTCTGTTCGGCGGCGCGGGCGTAGTGAATTGCGGCCTGTTCGAAACTTTTGGGCACGCCCCAGCCAAAATGGTGGCACCGCCCCAGCATATTGGAAGCCGGGCCATACCCGGCATTGGACGCCATGGTGAACCAGATGATTGCCTGCTCATGGTCGGGAGGCAAAAAGGTGCTCTTGAGCAACGCTTTGCCCCAGAGAACCTGATCGAGATGGTGGCCCCGGCGGGCCCGCTCGTAAATGGCCAGCATGGTTTCAGGCAGGACGAGGGGCGGTGGCGTGGTTTTGCGGCGCTTGCGTGCAAACAGGTGGGAGAAAAAGGAGCGGGGCATTCTGGCATTTCCGACTGGCGGAACCCGCCAGATGGGGGCTGGATCCGTCATCGTGGGCCTGCGGCTCAGTAATCGGCCGACAGGTTGAACAGGAACGCCCGACCGATGGACGGCGTGACACGGTTGCTGAACAGGTTGCCGTAGTTCAGGCGATTGGCCAGGTTGTAGCCATTCATGCTGACTTTCCAGTGCCTGTCGAAGCGGTGCGAGATCACGGCGTCAAACTCCACATTGGCAGGCACGCGCGCGGTGTTGGCCGGGTCCACGAACACGCCTTCACGCCATGTCATGCCGCCGCCTACGAGCAGGTTGTACCGGGTGGAGGGCGCTATTTCGTAGGTTGTCCACACCGTGGCCTGATTGCGCGGCACGTACTGGAGCTGCTTGCCAATATCCGCCGCCGTGCCTCCTGTGGTGATGCTGTCATAGCGGGCATAGGTGGCGATCATGTTCCAGTTCCGCAGGATCTGGCCTGAAACGCTGAGTTCCAGACCCTGATTGCGTTGGGAGTCACCCGAGGAGATAATCCCGCCGCTGGAACTAGGATCCTGCATGACGGCATTGCTTTTTTCCAGACGGAATACCGAGGCTGTGAACCCAATGCGATCATGAAAAGCCGAGTATTTCGCCCCCAGTTCGTAGAGCCTGCTGCGTTCTGGCTGTAGTTTCTGGTTGTTGGTTGTCAGGGGTTCGGAACTGTTGGTGACGTACAGCCCCAGTGGCGTGGTGGATTCAGACCACGTGAAATACACCATGGCGTGGTCGTTGGGGGTGTACATCAGGCTGACATTGGGGTTTATGGTGTCCTGCGTCTGACCCATGTACGTGTCGGCATCTTTGCCTCCTGTCATGCTGTAATGACTGATCCAGTGATCCCAGCGAAAGCCTGCGCGCACAGAAAACCAAGGCGTTACCCAGGCCTGTTCGGACAGGAACAGCCCGACATCGGTGGCATCCCCCTTTTTCCAGAGCTTCTGGCCAGATGTAGAGGTGTTGACCAGATGGCCGGGGTCTGTGGAGCCATCAATCACGGAAAGACCCGGCACATAAGGCGAGGGGTTCAGCAGATTGACGTATTGCCGGGCCACGGGGTTGTTGTAGGCATAGTTTTTCCGCTGGTCATAGACGTGCATGATGTCCAGGCCCCCCAGCATCTGATGGCGGATACGCCCGGTGTTGAACTTGGCAATAGCGGACAGCACATTCTGTACCGACCAGTCATCCTGCTGGTACGGGTTGGGGCCGAATACGCCGCCCGTGCGGGAGAGTTTGGCGGCTGCCGCATTGCCGCCGAAAAAATCGGTATTGCAGTCGTAAGAAGCCCCATTGCTAAGCTGGCCGTCTGTGTCCACCAGTTGCTTGCTACTGCACCCTTCCTGCGAAGCCGAGAAATACCGGCTGTACAGGCCCCCCCGCGTGTCGTTGGAGACGGTGATGAAGCGGTTGGCCTCCCATTGCAGGCGCCCGGTCAGCATATCCACGCTGGAATTGTCCGCATCCAGTGTGGTGCCGTACCAGTTGTTGCGGTTTACACCATATTCCGTAGCCGGTTTGCCGTAGCTGCCTTTTTTGTTGAGAATGGGTACCCCATAATCGGGAATACGGTTGTCGCTCTGGTGAAAATATTCGACTGTATAATTAAGCTTTTTCCCAAGTCCAAAAATAATAGATGGCGCAATACCCCAGCGGTGTGAATAGACATAGTTGCGGCCGACCGTGTCGTTCTCGTTACCCATGCCGGTCAGACGGAAGGCGATAGTGTCGGTAATCTTGTGGTTGATGTCGAGCGTGCCGCGATAATACTGTCCGCTCCCGCCCGAGAACGAGGCGCGGTAATGATCTTTGGCGGTGGGTGTTTTGGTGACGATGTTGATCGCCCCGCCTGTGGTGCCGTTGCCGAAAACCTGTGAGGATGGCCCCTTGATGACAACCACGCGCTCGTAGTCGAAGCTGTCGCGGGTATAAACGCCAAAGTCGCGCAGGCCGTTTTCGTAAATATCGTTCTGGGCTGCAAAACCACGGATCAGAAACTGGTCGCCCGCCATGCCGCCTTCGCCCTCACCGACCGAGGCGGTAATGCCGGGCACGTTCTTTAGCGCCTCATCGAGCGATTTCACGTTCTGCTGTTGCATCACGATCTGAGGCACCACGTCGATGGTCTGTGGTGTGTGCAGCACGTCATCGGGCATACGGCTTAGCCCGATAGGCGTGTGCAGCGTGTTCATGGGTGAGGCGGTTACGACCCATTCTTCTACATGCGAGCCGTCTTTGCGGGTGGTGGTTTTGGGGCCGTGGCCCCCGGCATTGGCCAGATTGGCGCTGGCCCGACTGCTGGTATCGGCAGCGGTGTTCTTTTTTGTGGCTGCGGGCTGTTCATCGGCGAAGGCTGACCATGCGTGACACCCAAGCGCCAGACCGACGGCCAGCGGAGTTTTATGCAGATGGGTATTCAGTCGCGAGACAGCCATAATGAGCGGCTCCATTCAAATCTGATAATCATTCTCAGTGACGCGATAAAGGCACTAGGAATGATTCGCAATAACGAGTGGCCGGGAAAAGGCCGCCAGAAGGTCATATTGTCGGGAACTGTTGCCCATCAGCCACGTTACACGCGATCGCCCCGGAGTATGGGATGGCATTTCCCTTGGGGATTCCCGTTGCGAGTCGATGCCTGTGTGCTAATATCAGACGCGAAGGCTGTGGTGTTCAGCCGTCGTATGACTCTGTGGGAAAGACATTTCATACGCAAATAAGAGAAAATTTTGGCGGTTCCACGGGTATCTGTCTTCGCGATGCGAAAGTGCTTTCACTTGAGCTGCGACGTGGGGCTTTGCGAGGCGTACCAGATATATGGATAAGAGTTTCATTTACCTCACGCCTCAGGAACAGTGGCGTGACATTATCTTGCAGACGCCTCAGGAAGAACGTGAATATGTCAGGCTGCAGGTTGAGGCGGAGGGCCAGGCTTGCGTGGCGTTCTTTTGTGAGGCCCTGCTCCAGCACGCCGATGTGGCCGATTTTCTCGAAAAGGAAAGTATCCAGAAATCGCTCAAGCGAAGCCTGTATTACTATCTGGTTTCGCTGTTTTCCGCCTCGCCTGACCATGTGGCCCGTTTGTGCAAGATACAGATGCGATTGGGCGCAAGTTATGCTCGGCTGGAAATCCCGACCCACATTGTGGCGTATGGTTTCTATATCCTGAAAAAGCAGATACTCGGCCTGTTCACCCATGACGATGCAGGAGGTTTTGACCGTTCGGGTCTGATCCTGTACGCCGGGAGCATGATGGACTTTGCATTTAAGTTCATGATGCGTTCTTATGAAAAAAGTTTTCGCAAAATGGTTGAGGATAACGAGGCCCTGCGCCTTGTTTCCATCGGTCAAGACCTGAGTTTTGAAAAAGAAACGCAGGCACGGACGTTTTTTACATGGTCTATGGAAACCATGCGCGCCGTGTGTGAAAAAAGATTTTGTGATCTTGAGAATCTCGAAGATTCAGATTTTGGTCTGTGGTTCACTCACAAGGGACGCAACCTGTTCAATGGTCGTTCCGAGTTCGTGCAGATTCAGCGTGAGATCGAAACGATTGATACGCAGCTTCAGACCATCAGGCAGGAAGGCGTTCTGCCTGATCGGTTTGTAGCTTCCCTGCACAGGAGTATTCGGAAAATCGTCTTCCTTATGGATAGTATTTTCCATAATATTGAGCAGATAGAAACCGGCCGCGATCCGCTGACAAAGGTGCTCAATCGCCGGTTTCTCGATGTGGTGGTACAGAACGAAATCTCCTTCGCGCTGGCCAAGAACAAGCACTTCAGTATAGCGTTGTTCGATATAGATAATTTCAAGTCGATCAATGATACTTTCGGACATCTGGCAGGAGATGAAATCCTGTGCTTTGTCGCCAATACGATTACCTCATCCCTGCGGGTGAATGATTATGTCTTTCGTTACGGCGGCGAGGAGTTCCTGATCGTCCTGACAGAAACCGATGTCGAGGCGGCTCACAAATGCGCCGAGCGGATTCGTCTTGCTATCTGCCACATACCCGTAACCTTACGGTCCGAACAGCAGGTGCGGGTGAGTGTGTCAGGTGGTGTGACAACCCTGCATGGACAGACTAATGTTCGTACCTTGATCAACCGGGCTGATCAGGCGCTCTATACCGCCAAGGCAAACGGGCGCAATCGTGTTGTTGTGGCGCACACGCCTGATATGCCGTAACGTCTGCGTGGGGTGAGGGGCCGCTATGCATTGTATGGTTGCTTGACATATCATGTAGTGGCAGAATAGAAGTCCGACTTCATCCGAAGTGAATGATATATTGTAAGAATTTCAGATTGTAGTTTGCTTAGGTCTCCCGCAGGGGGACATCTTTCACAGACAGCCGAAAGAGGGCGATATTCAAGGACAGTCAGCGATGTCAGGTAATCAAGCGACCGGGGCGTGGACGGAACACGCGTTGCCTCCCAAGAAACTGCCATTGCCGGACTTTGTTTGCCATGTGGCGAATATGGACGAAGGGCATGGCCTCAGAGTCGGCCATGTCGCGCAGGTTATCGCTGATCTGGCCAAGATAGATCATATTGATCGCGCTACCCTGAAATTGGCTGGTGAACTCCACGATACTGGTAAGCTGTTAATTCCGGAGGAAATTCTCCAGGCTCCCAGGTCTCTGACAGATAACGAAAAAACGACGGTGCAGCGCCATCCTTTGCTCGGTCTTGCTGTAACCCAGTGGTACAGCCATGTGTTTACGCAGGACATATTGGACACGATCCTGATGCATCACGAACACTGGTGCGGCACCGGCTATCCGTTGGGGCTGAAGGGTGAGAACATTCCCCAACTGGTTCGCATTGTCTCATTGGCTGACACGATTGACGCCTGTGCGTCCCGTAGGCGCTACAAGGCACCGTGGTCTACTCCCCGGCTTCAGGAGTATCTGCGTGAAGAGAGTGGCCAGAGCTTTGATCCGCATCTTGCGACAATCTGTGCCGACAAACTTCCTGAAATCGTTGAGTCCATGCAGGCTATACCGACTACTTACTCCTCGCTTGCCAGTTAGTCGGGCCAGTTAGTTCAATACGCGCATCTGCTGCACAAAGGCGGGGAATAGCGTGCCAAGTGCCGGCATGACTTCCTGTTTGAGCTGCTCGCGCAGGAATAATGCCAGATCCAGCGGGAAGCGGCCGAATTCACGTCGGCGCACCACAAGTGTCAGCCGCCGGTGAAACGCCGGGGCAGGCAGGGGGTGGCATAACAGGCCGCAGTCCTGCGTATAGCCCGCTTCGTACAGGCAAAGCGGGGTGGTAATGGCAACACCCCTGTTGCGGCAGGTGGCATAAACGCCGTAGGGCAGGTCGAATTCCTGCTGGAAAGGCACATCAATCCGCAGGCGGCGCAGAAAGCGTTCGATTTCCGCCCCTGTGCGTGAACGTTGCGAAAAACGGATGAACGGCTGGCGGCCAAGAAAATCCCTGAGTTCCTGTGTGTCGCGCGGCGGGGTTTCCTGCTCGGGGTACAGCAGCAGATAGGGCTCTTCAAAGAGCGGCCAACGTTCCAGGCCGGAGACATCCTCCATTTCATCCACCCCGATTACGCAGTCGATCTGGCGTGTCAGCAGGGCTGTGGCGTGTGTTTCCGTCAGGCCCGCATGAACAATCAGCCGCCCGACCCGTTCGTACATGAAGTCAGAAATGGAAGTGGACAGCGCGCGGGCCAGCGAATCCACCACGCCCATGCGCAACTGTGGCACCCGGCCGAGGCGCATTTTCTGTATGCCCGTGGCGACCAGCCGGACTTCAGCCAGCATACCTTGCGCGTACTGGCGCAGCACCGTGCCCGAAGGGGTGAGCGCCAGAGGGCGAACATTTCGGTCAAACAGCGTTGTACCAAGGCGATTTTCAAGATCAGCGATGGTCTGTGAAATGGCGGGTTGGGTGACTTTCAGCGCCCGCGCGGCCGCTGCCATGCTGCCGTTGTCGCACACGGCCAGAAACACGGTCAGGGAGGACAGGTCAAAAGGAAGATCTGCGATGGCCATGCGCGCATTATAAGAAAAATTTATACTGTCTCAAGCGCGAACGTTCCGTAAGGCTGAAAACAGAGCAAAAAGCGGATTTACCATGCAAACTGATCGTTATTCCCTGTTTGCGCTGCTGCGTGAGGCCATGCGCGGCAATACGGGCTGGAAACCAGCCTGGCGCAAGGCGGCTCCGGCCCCAGCCTACGATTACGTAATCGTGGGTGGTGGCGGGCACGGGCTGGCTACGGCCTATTATCTGGCCCGACGCTATGGCGGGCAGCGTATTGCTGTGGTGGAAAAAGGCTGGATCGGCGGCGGCAATGTCGGGCGCAACACCACCATCGTGCGTTCGAACTATCTCCTGCCCGGTAACGAGCCGTTTTATGAATGCGCCATGAAGCTGTGGGAAGGGCTTGAGCAGGACATCAATTACAACGCGATGGTCAGCCAGCGTGGTGTGCTGAACCTGTTCCATAACGATGCCCAGCGCGGGGCCTATATCCGCCGGGGCAACGCCATGCGCCTGCATGGCGTGGATGCTGAACTGCTTGATGCGCAGGCGGTGCGTGAAAAAGTGCCGTTCCTGAATTTTGACGATGCGCGCTTTCCCATCCGTGGCGGGTTGTTGCAGCGGCGCGGGGGTACCGTGCGCCACGATGCCGTGGCCTGGGGGTACGCCCGTGCGGCCGACAGGCTGGGCGTGGACATCATCGAAAACTGCGAGGTGACAGGCATCCGCATTGAAGGCGGGCGGGCCATGGGCGTGGAGACCACGCGCGGCTTTATTGGTGCGGGCAAGCTGGGGCTGGCCTGCGCGGGCAATTCCTCACGGGTGGCGGCCATGGCTGGCCTGCGCCTGCCGATTGAAAGCCATGTGCTCCAGGCTTTTGTCAGCGAAGGTATCAAGCCGTTTATCGACTGTGTGGTGACATTCGGAGCCGGGCATTTCTACATCAGCCAGTCCGACAAGGGTGGGCTGGTCTTTGGGGGTGATATCGACGGCTACAATTCCTACGCGCAGCGGGGGAACCTGCCCGTGATCGAGGACGTGTGCGAAGGCGGCATGGCGCTCATGCCGCGGATCGGGCGTGTGCGTCTGCTGCGCCACTGGGGCGGGATCATGGATATGTCCATGGATGGCAGCCCCATTATTGATCATACGCCGGTGCAGGGCCTCTACCTGAACGCGGGCTGGTGCTACGGCGGGTTCAAGGCCACGCCGGCATCGGGTCTGTGTTTCGCGCATCTGCTGGCGCGTGATGAGCCGCACCCCGTAGCGACGGCCTACCGGCTGGACCGTTTCGCGCGCGGCGCCGTGATTGACGAAAAAGGCATGGGCGCACAGCCCAACCTGCATTGAGGTTTCCATGCGTCTGACCTGTCCTTTCTGCGGTTCGCGCGGAGTTGAGGAATTCACCTACCGGGGCGATGCCACGGTGCGCCGTCCGGCTGGGGATGCCGGTGCTGCGGCATGGGTGGATTATGTCTATCTGCGCGACAACCCTGCCGGGCCCCATCAGGAGCTCTGGTACCATGGTGCGGGGTGCCGCTCATGGCTGGTGGTAACGCGTGATACGCGCACCCACCTGATTTCCGATGTGCGCGCTGCCCGTGCGGTGGCGCAGGCCGAACGCGAGGAGGGCGCGGTATGATGGACGCCCGTATGACTTCTGCGCCTGTTGCGGGTGCCCAGCCGCGCCGTGTGGCGGGTGGCAATGGCATTGATGCCGGGCGGACAATCCGCTTCACGTTTGATGGGCGGCAGTATACCGGCCATCCGGGCGATACGCTGGCTTCCGCCCTGCTTGCGCATGGCGTGCGGCTGGCGGGCCGGTCGTTCAAGTATCATCGTCCACGCGGCATCCTGTCCGCAGGGCCGGAAGAGCCGAACGCACTGGTGGAACTGCGCACCGGCCCCCGGCGCGAGCCCAACACGCGGGCTACAGTAGCGGAGCTGTACGACGGCCTGTCCGCGGCCAGCCAGAATCGCTGGCCCAGCCTCGCGTTTGACGCGCTGGGGCTGAACAGCCTGTTTTCCTCCGTGCTGGGCGCAGGGTTTTATTACAAGACCTTCATGTGGCCAGCCGCTTTCTGGGAGAAGCTGTACGAGCCCATGATCCGCCGTGCGGCGGGGCTGGGTCGCGCAGCGGATGAGGCCGATCCCGACCAGTATGAAAAAGCCACGGCGTTCTGCGATGTGCTGGTCGTGGGCAGTGGCCCGGCGGGGCTTGCCGCAGCCTTGGCCGCCGGTCGGTCGGGCGCACGGGTGATCCTGTGCGAGGAAGACAGCCTGACAGGTGGCCGCCTGCGGGCCGAGCGCAGGCAGCTCGATGGTGAGCCAGCCTGGCGCTGGGCCGAGCAGGCGCGCAAGGCACTGGAAGCGCTGCCCGAAGTGCGGATCATGGAACGGACCTGCGTGTTCGGCACCTATGATGGGGGTACCTACGGGGCGCTGGAACGGGTGGCCGACCATCAGTCCCAGCCCGCAAAGGGGCAGCCCCGCCAGCGGCTGTGGCGCGTTGTGGCGCGGCAGTGTGTGGTGGCGGCTGGTGCGCTTGAGCGCCCCATCGTGTTTCCCGGTAATGACACGCCGGGCGTCATGCTGGCGGGGGCGGTGCGTACCTATCTGAACCGCTTTGGTGTGGCGCCGGGGCGTAGGGCGGTTGTCTATACCTGTAATGATGATGGCTTGCGCACGGCGCTTGATCTGGCGCGGGCGGGTGTGGCTGTCGCCGCCATTGTTGATTCACGGCCCGAGGGTGAAGGGCAGGGCGCGCAGGTGGCACAGGCCTGCGGCGTGCCGTTCGTGCCCGGCGGGGCTGTAACCGCCGTGCAGGGCCGGATGGCGGTCAGCGGTGTGAGCGTGCGCGATGCACAGGGCCGGGAGCAGCGCATTGCGTGCGATCTGCTGGCCATGTCGGGCGGATGGTCGCCCAATATCGCGCTGACCACGCATCAGGGTATGCGCCCGGTTTATGATGAGACACTGTGTGCCTTCCTGCCCGCTGCTTTGCCGCCCGGCATGGTGGTGGCCGGTGCGGCGGCCGGTGTGTTCACCACGGCCGAGGCGCTGCGGGACGGGGCGCAGGCTGGTGCGCGTGCGGCGCAGGCGTGTGGCTTTGCGGCCGAGCAACCGGCATTGCCCGAGGCCGAGCCCGAATCCTGCGCTATTGCCCCGCTGTTTCACGCGCTTGCAGATGTGCCTTCCGCCCGGTGGGCCAAGGCCTTTGTGGATTTCCAGAACGATGTCACAGCCAAGGACGTTGCTCTGGCCGCGCGGGAAGGGTTTGTCTCGGTCGAGCATCTCAAGCGCTACACCACGCTGGGCATGGCAACGGATCAGGGCAAGACGTCCAACGTCAATGCCATCGCCCTGCTGGCTGAAATTACGCAGCGCCCCATCGGGCAGACCGGCACTACGCTGATCCGCCCGCCCACGCAGCCGGTGGCTATCGGCGCACTGGCCGGGGCGCATCGCGGGCGGCATTTCAAGCCCGCGCGCTTGACCCCTACGCACCAGTGGGCCGAAAGCCAGGGGGCTGTGTTTACGGCTAACGGACTTTGGCAGCGCGCGCAGTGGTACCCCCGCCCCGGTGAGATGGACTGGTTGCAGACGGTCAACCGCGAGGTACGTACCGTGCGCCAGGCGGTAGGGTTCTGCGATGTGACGACCCTGGGCAAGATCGACATCCAGGGGCCTGATGCCGCGGAGTTTCTTGAGCGTGTTTACGTCAACGCATGGAAGAAGCTGCCTGTCGGGCGCGCCCGCTACGGCCTGATGCTGCGCGAGGATGGCTTTGCGTATGATGATGGCACCACCGCGCGGCTGGGCGAGACGCATTACGTCATGACCACGACCACCGCTAACGCGGGCGGCGTTATGGCGCATCTGGAATTCTGCCACCAATGGTTGTGGCCGGAACTGGATGTGCAGTTCATTTCCGTGACGGATGAGTGGGCGCAGATTGCCGTGGCCGGGCCGCAGGCGCGCAATGTGCTGCGCCATGTGGTGGACCCCGTGTTCGATCTTTCCAACGAGGCCTTCCCCTATATGGCGGCGGGGGAGGTGACGGTGTGCGGCGGCGTTCAGGCGCGGCTGTTCCGTCTGTCCTTCTCCGGGGAGCTGGCCTACGAACTGGCGGTGCCCGCCCGTTATGGCGATGCGCTGGCCCGTAGATTGATGGAAGTGGGCGCGCCTTACGGCATCGCGCCCTACGGCACCGAGGCGCTGGGCGTTATGCGTATCGAAAAAGGCCATCCGGCCGGGCCGGAACTGAATGGCCAGACGACGGCCCATGATCTGGGCATGGGCAGGATGCTGTCTACCCGCAAGGACTTTATCGGGCGGCATATGGCGCAGCGCGAAGCTCTGACAGACCCGGCACGGCCAACCCTTGTGGGCCTGCAGCCGCTCAATCCGGCGGATCAGGTTGTGGCGGGGGCGCATCTGCTGCCTGATGGAGCGGCCGCCACGGCGGCGTCGGATCAGGGCTGGGTGTCTTCGGCGGCGTTTTCTCCTACGCTGGGATCGTGGATCGGCCTTGGCCTGCTGTCCAACGGCCCCGCCCGGCATGGCGAGATCGTAGCCCTGCATAATCCGCTGGCGGGCACGGTGGTTCGTGCCCGGGTTGTTTCGCCTGTCTTTGTCGATCCCGAGGGAGCGCGTGTGCATGGTTGAGTCTCTGTTTGCCCAGCCCCCCGTGAGTGCCGCGCCCGTGCGGGCAGGCGATACGGTGCTGGTTCTTGCCCCCATGGGGGAGGCTGTCAGCCTTGGGGCGTTTGCCGGGGCCGGACGGGCTGCGCTTGTGGTGCGGGTGCGTGAGACCTTCGGGGTTGATCTGCCCGAACAGCCCCGTGCCGTGCCCTCGGCGGACGGGCAGGTGGTGTTCGTGTGGTGCGGCCCCACCCAGTGGCTGGCGCTTGCAGCGGGTGACGCGGTGGAGGGCGGGCTGATGGCGCGCCTGCGTGCCGCCTGCGGCGATCTCTGCGCCCTGACCAGCCAGAGCGACAGCCGTACCACACTACGTCTGTTCGGCCCGCAGGCGCGTGAGGTGGCAGGCCGCCTTGTGCCTGTTGACCTGCACGATGCGGTGTTCGGGCCCGGCCATGTGGCGCTGACGCTGGCAGGCCATATTCCAGTTATTCTCAGGCAGGTTGCACGAAACCCGGTTACGTACGAGTTTCTTGTTTTCCGCAGCTTTGCGGAAAGCCTGTTCCATGATCTTCATGTCGCCATGAACGGCGCGCTTTCATAGGAAATGGATCCAAGACGTATGTCGACACTGTCTCCCAATGCCAAAGGCTATATTCTGACCCTGAGCTGCCCGAACCGGCCGGGTATTGTCGCAGCTATCAGCCAGACGTTGTATGAAGCCGGTGCCAATATTACTGAAGCCCAGCAGTATGATGATGTGGGCAGCGGCAGTTTTTTCATGCGGATCATGTTTGATATCGTCAAGGGCAAGACGACCGAGGCCGAGGTGCGCGTGCTGGTGGATGCCATGGCCGGGCAGTTTGGCATGGATTACCGGCTGAACTGCCAGTCTTACCGGCCCAAGGTTGTGATCATGGTTTCCAAGTTCGATCACTGCCTGGTGGACCTGCTCTACCGCTGGCGTATCGGGGAACTGCCGATCGACCCTGTGGGGATTATCGCAAACCATCCTGAAGAAACCTATAAGGATATCGATTTTTACGGTATCCCGTTTCATCATCTGCCGATCACGAAAGAGACAAAAGTCGAGCAGGAAGCCCGTATTCTCTCGGTGGTGGACCAGAGCGGCGCGGATCTTGTTGTGCTGGCGCGGTATATGCAGATTCTCTCCAACGATATGGCGGCAGCTCTGTCAGGGCGGTGCATCAACATCCATCACTCGTTCCTTCCCGGTTTCAAGGGGGCGCGCCCCTATCATCAGGCGTATGAGCGCGGTGTGAAACTGATTGGCGCCACAGCGCATTATGTCACACGCGATCTGGATGAAGGCCCGATTATCGAGCAGGACGTGGAGCGGATTTCCCATGCGGACAGCCCCGATGACCTGATCCGCAAGGGCCGTGACATCGAACGGCGCGTTCTGGCGCGTGCGGTACGCTACCACATTGAAATGCGCACCATCATGAACGGAAACAAGACGATTGTTTTCGTTTCCTGAACGGACGGAGGAGACTGTGTTATGGAGGCAGCCGGAAAGCTGATCAACGGCGTGGCCTTTGCCCGCCAGCTCAGAAGCGAAATAAGGCAGGAGGCTGAAAATCTCCATGCCGTTCATGGTATTCTTCCAACACTTGCGGTGGTGATGGTGGGGAATGACCCCGCCAGCGCCGTTTATGTGCGCAACAAGATCCGTGCGACCGAGCAGGCAGGTATGCGTTCGGTTTCGCATCATCTGCCTGCCATTACATCGGAAGCCGAGCTGCTCGATCTGATTGCGACGCTGAATGCGGATGAAACCGTGCACGGCATTCTGGTGCAGTTGCCCCTGCCCGCGCAGATCGACCGCGATGCGGTACTGGATGCGATTTCTCCCGCCAAGGACGTGGATGGTTTCCATATCGTCAATGCCGGGCTTCTGGCTGTGGGGCGGCATGATGGCTTCATTCCCTGCACGCCCATGGGTTGCATGATGCTGCTGCACTCGGTGCTGCCGGAACTGGCAGGTTTGCACGCGGTGGTGGTGGGGTGTTCGAACATTGTCGGGCGGCCCATGGCGCGGCTTTTGCAGCAGGCGGGCTGCACGGTTACGGTCACGCATCTGCAGACTCGTGATGTCGCGGCGGAGACCCGCCGGGCAGATATTGTGGTGGTGGCGGCCGGACATCCCGGCCTTGTGCGGGGTGACTGGATCAAGCCCGGCGCGGTTGTGATTGATGTTGGCATCAACCGTGCGGAAACGCCGCAGGGCGCGCGCATCGTGGGTGATGTGGCGTTTGACGAGGTGGCTCCTCATGCTGCCGCGATTACGCCGGTGCCCGGTGGAGTCGGCCCGATGACCATTGCCTGCCTGCTTCAGAACACCCTGCGGGCGGCACAGGGGCTGGCGGGCTGACTACTGCTGCCGCAGGGCCTGCAGGCGACTGAGCAGGCCCCTTTCCGTTGTAACGCCAACCTTGCGGTACAGGCGTTGGCGGTGGTTTTTGACCGTTCCTTTGCTGATCCCCAGTGTCTGGGCGATTTCACCTGTGTTGCGGCCCTGTAGCAGCAGCTCCAGTAAGTCCTGCTCGCGCCGGGTCACATGCAGGCCCGGCAGGGCCGAAAGCGGAGCCTGTGTGGTGCCCGGCGCGAGGGTCAGCAGATAGCCGCCGGGTGCCAGCGGGCAGTCTTCCGGCAGAGCTGTCAGGCTCAGGGTAAAGCCATTCTCTTCCAGCACTGTGGGAGTATGCCCCGGCATCAGGCTTTCCGCGCCTCTGAGCAGCCGGTGCAGGGCGCGGCGGAACGGGGCGCCGTGTTGTGTTTCCGCCGCGCGCCATGGGGCGTTGCTGTGCAGGTGGTTGCGGTGGCGGTCCAGAACCAGCGCGCCTTCGCCCTCGGCCCGTCTGGCCGCCTGTGTTCTGGCATGGGGGGCGGTGCGGCTCCAGGCCTGAAAGGTCTGGTTGATATGGCTCTGGTGCAGGCCATAAAAAACAGGCTGTACCAGTCTGGCGCGGTTGATTTCCTTCTGGGTGAAGGGTTTGTCTGTTCGCTGCAGGAACAGCATGATGCAGGTATTGGACAGGATGGGCAGGATAATAGCCAGCTCATCGGAAAAACCGCAGTTCTTCTGGAAAATAGATGTGTATTCATAAGGCTTTACGGTCTTGTCCAGTGTTGAAAGCGACGCCACTGGCTGGCGGGCCTGACTGCGCCACAGGTGCCAGAACGGGTCGAATGTGCGGAAATGGTTGCTGTAATCGCTGAAGGCGGCGGATTCGACATCCTCGGTATGCAGCACATGCGGCAGGACACCGGGCGCATAGGCAATGATCCATGAGGATTGGTGCGCGATAAGGCGTGAAAATACCGATAGGAGGCGGGTGTGAAAATCCGCACGGCCAATATGGCCCGCGACATGCCCCAGTTCGGCCAGCCATTGTTCCATAAAAGGGGGTGTGCGGCCGTCCGGCGGAATGATGCCGGTCATGATCCCATTGTCCTCTTTCTCCCGCACTGGAGAAGCCGGGTGCCGGAAGGGCTGGCATTTGCCGGGCTCTGCCGTATCGAGTCCGTATCGTTTGTGATTGTTTCGTTTAAGAGTCGGTTCTGTCAAGGTTCTTGTGGTGCAGGGACATGCGTGTGCGAAGGGGAATGGTACCAAAAGGCACCATTGAGAGAGCGGATGTTTCTTCCCTAGTCTTGTTCCGTAATGGAAACGGATTGGGAGTGGCCCATCGCCATGACACTTTTGTCTGCACCGCAGCACAAAGCAGCTCCTGTCCGGGTGGCGGGGGGCAGTGGCCCCCGGCGGTTTACGGTCCGGGCTGGTGAAGGCCTTGAAGTCATTACCGTGGATGGCGGGCAGGCAGGCGTGCTGGCCGCTCCAGCGGGGGTTTTGCGGGCGATAGCACCCGATCAGCCAGCCCCGCAGGAAGGGGAGGGCGAGGCGCTCTACACCCTGTTCACAGCAGATGAGCACGCGGGGACGGGTTACCGTTTTGATGTGTTGGCGGATGGTGAAATCGTGCTCGACCTCCCGGCCGAGGACATGATGCCCGATCAGTCCAATGCGCCCGGTGCGTATGATCTGCATTTTACGCCCTCACCCCGTGGGTGCGGCCGCCTGCCGGAGCCTCTGGGCCCGATTGCGCAGGATGTGCGCGTGCCTGCGGCGACAGCCGTCTGCTACCGGGTTCGCAAGGGCGAATACATCCAGATTATTGATGTCGATGGCCGTCAGTGCTCCGATTTTCTGGCGTTTGACGCGGAGGCACTGAGCCGTGGGCAGGAATACGGGCTGGACGCCACGGCCACGCGTACGGTGCAGGGCCATGCCTTGCCGGTGCCGGGCCTGCACGGACGTTTTCTTGATAGTCGCCTGCAGCCGCTGGTTGAGGTTGTGCAGGATACGGTGGGCCGGCACGATGCCTTTCTGCTGGCCTGCACCGCGAAATATTATGACGAGACCGGTTATCCCGGTCACGCCAACTGTAGCGACAATTTCAACGCGATTCTGGTGGAAGAAGGTCTGGCCCCGCGGAGTGGCTGGCCCGCCATCAACTTCTTTTTCAACACACAGGTGCAGGACTGCGGCGCCATTACCAGCGCCGAGCCCTGGTCCCGCGCAGGGGATTACGTGTTGCTGCGCGCTCTGACGGATCTTGTCTGTGCATCCTCCTCCTGTGCGGATGACGTGACAGAAGCCAATGGCTGGCAGCCGACCGATATCCATGTGCGGGTTTATGACCGTGACAGTGCCATTTCCAGCGGGGTTGCCCATCGTATGACACCTGAAGCACCCGCGATCATGACGCGGCAGAGCGGCTTTCATTCTGATCTTGCGGCGCAGGGCGCGCAGTATGTTGAATACAAGGGTTTCTGGCTGCCAGCGCGGTTCGAAGGCTACGGCGCGGTGGCGGAATACTGGGCCTGCCGCACGCGGGCCTGTGTCATGGACCTGTCTGCCCTGCGCAAGTTCGAAATAACCGGGCCCGATGCACTGGCCCTGCTGCAACTGGCCGCCACGCGCGATATACGCAAGCTGGCGGTGGGGCAGGTGGTTTATACGGCGCTCTGTTACCCGCACGGCGGTATGCTTGACGATGCGACCGTTTTTCGTCTTGCGCCGCAGGCGTTCCGTCTGGTCTGCGGCGATGAGTATTGTGGGCAGTGGCTGCGTGCGGTCGCGGCGGAGCACGGGCTTCATGCCTTTGTGCGTCCGTCTACCGACCAGTTGCATAATCTGTCTGTGCAGGGGCCGCAAAGCCGCGCCATATTGCAGCCACTGATCTGGACGCCGCCCACACAGCCTGACATCGCCGCGCTCAAATGGTTCCGCTTTACCATCGGGCGTGTGGGCGGGCCATCGGGTGTGCCGGTTCTGGTGTCACGCACCGGTTACACCGGGGAGCTGGGATACGAAATCTGGTGCCATCCACGCCATGCCCACGCCGTCTGGGAGGCGGTCTGGGCGGCGGGGCAGCCTGAAGGGCTGGTGCCGCTGGGGCTGGATGCCCTTGACTGGCTACGGATCGAGGCAGGACTGGCGTTTGCCGCTTACGAGTTCTGCTCGGAAACAGACCCGTTCGAGGCGGGGATCGGCTTTGCGGTTCCGGCCTCAAAAACGGACGAGTTCATAGGCTCTCAGGCTCTGGCGCAGCGCAGGCTTGCGCCGCAGCGTAAGCTGGTGGGGCTGGAGAGCCTGTCCAACGAACACCTTTCCCATGGCGATGCCGTTTACGACGGGCGCGCCAGGGTGGGGAGTATTACCAGCGCGTGCCTGTCGCCCGTGCTGGGAAAAAGCATAGCGCTGGCACGGGTCGATACGGCTGTGGCCGAGCCTGGGCGTATGCTTGAAATTGGCCAGCTTGACGGGCTGCAAAAGAGAATTCCTGTAAAGGTCACGTCTTTTCCAGCCTATGACCCGGATAAGAGCCGGGTGAGATCCTGAATGTTCTTGCAGTGACAGATAATGCGGCGGGCTGAAGGCCCGGCCGTTAACAGGGAGCGCGTACGAGCATGACAGCAAAAAGAGTGGCGATTATTGGCGCGGGTCCGAGCGGACTGGCGGCATTGAGGGCTTTTGGCGCGGCCCGCAAGGCGGGCGAGACGGTGCCTGAACTGGTCTGTTTTGAAAGACAGGCGACACTGGGGGGCATGTGGAACTATACATGGCGCACCGGGCTGGATGAATACGGCGAGCCTGTGCACGCCAGCATGTACCGCTTCCTGTGGTCGAATGGCCCCAAGGAAGGTCTTGAATTTTCTGATTATTCCTTTGAAGAGCACTTCGGCCGGCCTATCCCCTCGTACCCGCCGCGCGAAGTGCTGCTGGACTATATTGTCGGGCGTATCAAGCGCGACAACCTGGAAGGGGACATGCGGTTCAGCACGTCCGTGCGCGAAGTCCAGTGGGATGCCGAGGCCGACAATTTTCTGGTGACGGTGGAAGACCTCACCTGCGCGCATGTCTATTCAGAGCGTTTTGATTATGTGATTGTTGCGTCAGGGCATTTTTCAACACCCAATGTTCCGGCATTCCCAGGTTTTGATCTTTTCCCCGGCCGTGTCCTTCATGCGCACGACTTCCGGGATGCCAACGAGTTCGCGGGCAAGGATGTGCTGCTGATCGGCAGTTCGTATTCGGCGGAGGATATCGGCACCCAGTGTTATAAATACGGCGCGAAATCCATAACATTTTCCTACCGCTCTCAGCCGCTCGGCTTCAAGTGGCCAGAAGGGTTTGAGGAGCATCCGCTGCTGCTCAAGGTTGATGGTGATATCGCCCATTTTCAGGATGGCGTAACCAAAAAGGTGGATGCCATCATTCTGTGCACCGGCTACAAGCACTATTTCCCGTTCCTGCCGGACTACCTGCGCCTGAAGACACACAACTGCCTGTATCCAGCCAGCCTGTACAAGGGCGTATGCTGGATTGATAATCCCAAGCTGCTCTACCTTGGTATGCAGGACCAGTACTACACGTTCAACATGTTCGACGCACAGGCATGGTTCGCGCGTGATGTGATCATGGAGCGGCTTGACCTGCCCGGTCGGGCCGACATGCTGGCGGACAGCAAGGTGTGGGTCGCGCGGGATCAGGCGCTGGAAAACGCCTCGCAGGAAATCGATTTCCAGACAGATTATGTGCGCGATCTGATGACCTATACCGATTACCCGCCCTTTGATCTCGACAAAGTTGCGGCCCTGTTCAAGGAATGGAAGCACGACAAGGAAGAAGGCATCATGACCTTCCGCGATCGTAGTTACCGCTCGGTGCTGACCGGCACCATGGCGCCTCCGCACCATACGCGCTGGATGGAAGCGCTGGATGACTCGCTTGAGGCGTTTCTGGCACCGGTTGAGCAGCCGCGCGTCAGGGCCTCAGGCTGAGGGGATTCTTTAAAAATCCCCATTTTATAAAAGAGTTCTCTTTGAATAAGAAAAACTTATGCAGTCTATAACGCATGATCTTTTCACATTCGTAATGGACTGGAATAAAATGGCGTCCGCTGTGGTGGTCTCTTCCGCCACGGCGGTGCGTCAGGCGTAGTGAGGACTGAAAAACATGACGACTAGCTGGCGCTCAAGCACTCTGGCCGATCGCCACCGTGCCCTTGGCTCCGCCCTTGAAAACTGGAACGGTATGGGCACGGCCTGGAGCTACGATTCCAGCTTGCAGGATCACCATGTGGCGGTGCGCACGCGTGCCGGGCTTATGGATGTCTCGGGGCTGAAAAAAGTGCATCTTGTCGGCCCACATGCCACGGCCATTCTGGATTATGCCACCAGCAGGAATGTCAGCAAGGTGCAGCCGGGGCGCTCGGTGTATGCCACGGCGCTCAACGACGCGGGTAAGTTTATTGATGACTGCGTGCTGTACCGGACTGGCCCTAATAGCTGGATGGTAGTGCATGGGGCGGGAACCCTGCATGAGATGCTCGCACAGGCCGTAGTGGGGCGTAATGCCGCCATGCTGTTCGATGATGACCTGCATGATCTGTCTCTTCAGGGGCCGGTGGCGGTTGATTTTCTGGCCCGTCATGTGCCGGGTATTCGGCAGCTCAACTATTTCAGCCATATGCAGACCACGCTGTTCGGCGCGCCGGTCATGATTTCGCGCACGGGTTATACGGGCGAGCGTGGATACGAAATTTTCTGCAAAGGTGCTGATGCGCCGCTGATCTGGGATACGATCCTGGCAGACGGCAAGGCGGATGGCATTGTGCCTGTCTGCTTTACCGCGCTCGATCTTCTGCGGGTGGAAAGTTATCTGCTGTTCTATCCCTATGACAATTCCGAAATGTATCCGTTCGCGCAGGATCTGGCCGGGGATACATTGTGGGAACTGGGCCTGGATTTCACGGTCAGTCCCGGCAAGACGCATTTCCGTGGCGCGCCCGCGCATTATGCGCTCAAGGGGCGCGAGCGGTTCAGGATTTTCGGGCTGCTGCTTGAAGGCATGACCGCTGCCGAAGCTGGCGCGGGCGTGTACGATGGCGAGCAGCGCGTGGGCACTGTAACCTGCGGCATGGTGTCCACGCTGACAGGCCGTTCGATGGCGCTGGCGCGCATGGATGTGCCTTACGCCGTGCCGGGGCGCGCCATTGTCGTGCGTTCAGGCGGCGAGAGCCTGCCCGGCGTTACGCATCAGTTGCCGTTTGACGACCCCGAAAAGAAGAAACGTACCGTCAAAGGCTGAAAACAGGGTTGCCGCGCCGCCTGCCTGTAGGCCGTGCGGGAGGAGAAAACAGCGTGATTGTCAGTAGTCAACTGCCTTTTGCCCCACTGGCTCTGGACCGCTCGGGTGTTCGGCACCTGTATGTCCGGGATGCGGCGGCCTGTCCTTTGCCTGAGGGCTGTGGGGCTGTCATGCCGGAAGTCTGGACCGTCGTGTCTGATGCCACGGCCATGGCGGATATGGGAGAAGGAGAAATCCTCCTGCGTTCCGCAACCGCGCTGCTGGAACGTCTGGCCGGGCGGCTGGCGCGTGAGCGCGTGGGGCTGCGCCTGTATGCGGCGGGTGGAGCCTCGTTCCTGTCCCGCGTGGCGATTGTCGCGGATGCAGCCGGGCTGGCTGTGGGGGAGGTGCTCCTGGCGCCCCCGCGCGATGCGGCCCGGCGCGTGCTCTGCGTTCATTGCGATACGGTTAACGAGGCGGTGGAGGGCGATACCGTGCGCTGCCTTGGCTGTGGCACCACCCTGTTCGTGCGTGATCATTACTCGCGTGGGCTGGGGGCTTATATGGGGGTGGGTGAGCCCGAAATCCTGTTGCAGGCAATGGAGGCTGCGGCCCGTCATGGTTGAACGTTCTGGTTATCCGGCAGTGATTGCCGAGGTTGAAGTGCTGACACCAACCCTGCGGAAATTCGTTATCGCGGCGCAGGGGACGCGTTTTCCCGCCGTGTCCGCAGGCAGTCATGTGGTGCTCGGGTTTGGGGATGCGTCGCGGCGCTACAAGAATGCCTATTCGGTTGTGTCCGCAACGCCTGACGGGCGCGAACTGAGCGTGATTGTGCGTCGTGCGCCGCAGTCGCGTGGGGGGTCTGTTTTCCTGCACGATCAGGCGCAGGACGGCACGCCCGTGACGGTTCTGAGCAGTGCAAACCTGTTTCCTGTGGTTAAAACAGCCAGAAGGCACCTTATGCTTTCCGCAGGGGTCGGGATCACGCCTTTTCTGGCCCATGCCCGCGCGCTTGAGGCGGAGGGGGCCGATTATACCCTGCACCACTTCTGCCGCCCGGAGGAGAAACCGGCCTTTGAAGCCCTGCTGGCCACCCTGCCGCCCGGCCGGATTTTTATTCATGACCGTCCACCTGAAGATGCGGGCATGAAAGAACGCATGGCGGCGGAAGGGATTGCAACCCATCTGTATTTCTGTGGGCCGGAAGGTTTCATGGGCTGGGTAGAGCAGGCAGCGGATGCGCTTGGTTTTGTGGCGGCCAAGGTCCATTCAGAACATTTTTTTGTGCCCGAAGGGGGGCGGCCGTTCACGGCTGTGCTGGCGCGCAGCGGAGAGCGGATAGAAGTGGCCGGTGATGAAACCCTGCTGGAAGCTCTGGAACGTTCCGGGGTGGATGCGCCGTGCATGTGCCGTGGCGGCGCATGTGGGGCCTGCGCGCTGGAAGTGCTGGACGGTGTGCCCGAGCATCGGGACCATGTGCTGAGCGAGCAGGAAAAAGCCGAGGGCCGTACAATTCTGACCTGCGTATCCCGTGCCAGAACGGATACGCTGACACTCAACCTGTAACGAGGAGGCGGGCATGACCGTTCAGACCAGCGCGCGGGAAAGTTATCACCCGCCTTATCAGGTAACGAACAGTGCAGAAACCATCATGCGGTTTCCGTTCCCGTTCCCGGAAGACACCTACATGTACTCCATGAATGTGGAGCCTCATGTCCGCAGTGGCCCGGTTGCCGCCATGCACCACACATTCGACATTGATGAGCATTACGTGGCCGAGTGTGCGGAAAAGGCCCGTATTCTAGAGCAAGACCCCAAACGCTGCATCGTTCTGCCCCATATGCGCGAGGCAGAATGGGATTTTGTTGAATTCGCCATGACCTGCCTTTCCGAGCAGTATCCGCAGCATTTCTCCCTGCGGCGCGAAGGGCAGGACTGGCATTGGGTCAACCGGCTGCTGGGGTATGAACAGAGCTTCGTGTTTGGTGATGCCACAACCCTGCCGCTGCCGCCGTTTGAATATATGGCGCGGCAGATGCAGGGAGATTTCACGCTGCATGACCAGCGCGAGGACGACCTGTGGATGGATGGCGGCATGGTGACATCGCAGGCGGACTGGTCGCTCAAGTTCGATCTGGGCATGTCCTTCCGGCAGTGGCACGCGCCGGTGCCCAAGGCAGCGGAAATGGGAGTGTTTGACCGTGGCCTGCGCTTCCTGCTCATGTTGCAGCCGGGAAAGCCGGTGCGGCGGTTGAACTGGACAATGACCATCAACCCACGGCTGGATACCTCGCCCGAGAATTTCATGGTCTGGGGGCCTGACCGTGCTTCTGTCACGCCTGAAAACGTGGCCGACAAGGTGCATCTGCGCGTGGAATTGCAGACCCTTTACCGTATGCCCCGCTCCAATGCCATTCTGTTCTCCATCCGCTGTTATCTCATGCCGGTGCGTGACATCATGCGTGTGAGCAAATGGCGCAGGCGGTTGCACCGGGTGCTGCGGGATCTGGACCCCGCCCTGTCCAGCTATAAGGGGTTGGATCTGTACCGACAGACCGTGGTGGATTTTCTGGCCCCGTATGATGATGGCGCTCCCCTCTCCAGTGGTATCCAGCCTGATGCCGACCAGCCTGAAAGCGTGCTGGCTTCGGTTGCCTGAGGCGTTTCGGTAACGGCGGGGCGGACTGGGCTTCTGGTTCGGTAAAAATGAATCTTCATGGCGTGTTCATGAAAGCGGACTGAGGCCAGCCGGTTTTTGTATGGTGTCCTTTCGCCGGGCCTTGACCCCCGGCGGAAGGGCGCGCAAGCGTGTTGGCGGCAAGGCTGGAAACGGACCGTGAAGTGAGTATCACGCTTGAAACCCTCTCGGGAGAAGACCTCAGGCCCGTCATGGCGGATCTGGCCCGCCTGCGGATTACGGTCTTTCGTGAATGGCCCTATCTGTACGAGGGCGATGCCGAATACGAAAAGAAGTATCTGGAATTTTATGTCCAAAGCCCCGGTGCGGCCGTCGTGATCGCACGCGACGGCGCGCAGGTGGTGGGGGCATCATCCTGCCTGCCGTTGCGGGATGAAACGCCGGATGTGCGCGCGCCTTTCGAGGCGCGTGGTCTTTCACCTGACCAGTTCTTTTATTTTGGCGAATCTGTTCTTCTGCCTTCCTACCGGGGACAGGGGCTGGGTGTACGGTTTTTCGAGGAACGTGAACGCTACGCCCTGACCGATAGCCGGGCCGAGTTCGCGGTGTTCTGCTCCGTGCGGCGGCCAGCGGAGCATCCTTTACGCCCCGCTGGGGCAGGCACTCTGCACGCCTTCTGGGCCAAAAGAGGCTTTGCACCCCTGCCGGGTGTCGCCTGCACCATGACGTGGAAAGAGCCGGGGCAGACCGAAGAGACCCTGCATTGGCTCGATTTTTTCATTAAACCATTGCGGGCGGCCCCGGTGCCGCAGGTTCTGCTACAGCCGGAGAAACAGTTATGACACAACCCTTGCGTCTGGGCGTTCTGGCATGGCAGGTCGCGCGTATCGGCACGATCGAGGACTACGCGGCCCATCTGGATACGCTGGTGGCGCAGGGTGCCGCCGATGCCGATCTGCTGCTGATGCCCGAATATGCCTGCATGGAGGTGGCTTCCGCTCTGGTTGGCGCGCCAGATCCGTCGGCCGAGCTTGAGGCCGTGTGTGCGCAGAGTGATGTTTTGCTGGAAATCATGCGGGGCGCGGCCATGCGCCATAGTGTGTGGCTGATGCCCGGCACACTGCCCAGGCCCGAGGCTGAAGGCGTGCGCAATCGTGCGCCGCTGATTGCTCCTGACGGGCGGGTCATGTTTCAGGACAAGCACGTTATGACCCGTTTCGAAAACGAGTCCTGGGGTGTGCGGGCAGGCAATCCGCCCGGTGTGTTTGAAACGCCCTGGGGGCTGATCGGCACGGCCGTCTGTTATGATTCCGAGTTTCCCATGCTCACCCGCAGGCAGATCGAGGCGGGCGCATGGCTGATACTGGTGCCAACCTGCACGGACTCCCTGCACGGTTTCAATCGGGTGCGGATTTCGGCGCAGGCCCGTGCGCTGGAAAATCAGTGTTTCGTGGCGGTGGCCCCGACGGTGGGCGATGCGCCGTGGCTGGCCACGCTGGATGAAAATCATGGTTGTGCCGGAGTGTATGGCCCGGTGGATCGTGGTTTCCCGGCGGACGGTATCATGGCGGAGGGCAGGCTGGATCAGGGCGGATGGGTGTTTGTCACGCTCAATCCCGAAACGCTGGACGCCGTGCGTGAAAATGGAGCCGTGCGGAACTGCCGTGACTGGCCAGCACAGGTGCCCGCCGCACGGCCCCTTCCGGTGGAGGCCTGAACCCGTGCGCGTGGCCTCTGCGCCGCTGCGGATATACGGATCGCGCTTCGAGGGTGTCGGTTTTGCTTGACGGCCTGTCCTAAAACGGTCAGCCCTTGCAGGCATGGATACCATCAGTCTTGTCGCTCTGTTGCTGACCTGCGGCGCCGGTTTCAGCATCCTCAATCACCACCTGCTGCGTGTACCTGTCACCATTGGCGTGCTGGTATTTTCCCTGCTGGTCTCACTCGCGCTCATGGTGGTTGATCCGTTGATCCCGGCGTATGACCTGCTGGCCTTTCCGCGCTTCGTTCTGGGGGCAGTCAACCTGCCTGAATCATTATTGAACGGCGTGCTGTGCCTGCTGCTTTTTGCCGGAGCCATGCAGGTGGATGTGGGCCACCTGCGTGCGGGTTTGGCTTCGGTTACGGCCTTGTCCATTCTGGGCACGGTGCTGGCGGTGGTTTTTTTGGCCGGGGCGGCGTGGTGTGTCTTTCCGTTTCTGGGTCATGCCGTGCCTTTTTCATGGTGTATCGTGCTGGGCGCTATTCTTGCGCCTACCGACCCGGTTTCGGTGGTGGGTATGCTCAGGCGCCTTGGCCTGCCCGGCCAGATTCAGGCCGTCTTTGCGGGAGAGAGCCTGTTCAATGACGGGGTGGGCGTCGTTATTTTTGGTGTCACGCTGGGGCTGGCGACAGGGAGCGGCGAAGCTGTGTCGACTTCCGGCATCGTGCTCGATTTCTGTCGAGAGGCCGTGGGCGGGGGCTTGCTGGGGGCCGTGACCGGCTGGATTGCCCTGCGTGTGCTGGCCTGGCAGCGGGATGTGCATATTGACCTGCTGATTTCGCTGGCGCTGGCGACCATGACATTCAGCATCGCCAGCCACCTTGGCATGTCCGGCGCGATTGCTGTGGTGGTGGCGGGCCTGTACTTCGGAGCGGGTTTTGCCCGCGTGGGACGGGCGCGCGTTGATGAGGCCTCGCGCGCGGCGCTGGATGGCGCATGGACGTTGATTGATGAAGTTCTGAACGTTCTGCTGTTCCTGCTCATCGGGTTTGAAGTTCTTGAGATAAAGCCCAGCCTGTTTGCCGTGCTGGCCATGCTGTGCGTCATTCCCCTGTCGATCGGAGTAAGGGCGCTGAGCGTGCTGCTGTCCATTCTGCCGGCGCATCTACGCCAGTGGGAGAAGGGGCGCGCGCTGGCTGTGCTCACATGGGGAGGGCTGCGCGGGGGCATATCGGTTTCGCTGGTTCTCGGCCTGCCACCCGGCCCCCTGCGCGATCTGCTGCTGCCTGTCTGCTACGGCGTTGTGGTGTTCACCATCATTGTGCAGGGCCTGACCATGGAAAAAGTCGTGCGCCGGTTCTACCCGCACGTGACGTCACAGGGGCACTAAAGGCATGCCGTCTCGCGGTGCCGGTGGGTAACGGCACCGTTTGTGAGGTGGTAGAAAATGTGTGTTGGTGTCCGCGGCGGGATTCGAACCCACGGCCCCAGGATTCATCCCACTACGGTTTTCACCGCCGCTTTGTTCCGGCAGGGAACAAAGCGTTCGTGGGCTGGACTGTCCCTTTGCCATAAACCTGCACGCAGGTTTTTAGGCACCGCCCGTCCAGTCTCTACACCTTCCGCCCGGGAGCGGCTTGGCTCGGGATTGGCAAGGCCGAATGGCCGTAGCGTTCCCCGACTTTGAGCGGATTCACCATGCCGTTTCCTGACATGGTGCCCAATTTATATAGGAATCCTGTGCTCTATCCTGCTGAGCTACGCGGACACACACCCGAAGTCTATACTGAAAGCCGCCGGAGTGGACAAGGGGGGAAGCCACGCAAGAGGGCTCTGTACGGTGGTGTTAGCGACGGGCCTGACGCGCTGCCTGTGCGGCCAGCATGGCGGTCTGGCGGCGGCATAGGAGCAGGTCTGGCGCGCCGGTCTGCTTGCAGGCCAGTTCCAGCGCCTGCCATTGAGCCAGCTCGTGAGTCAGGGCCGGGAGAGTCCAGAGTTCCAGCGCGCGGCTGAACCCGGCCGTCCGTTTGAAAAAAACCGGTGGACGCAGGGTCTTGAGCGCATCCGTACGGCTCTCGCCCGCCGCCATGGCGGCCCGCACCCGGCGTAAGCGGTGCAGATGCGCCATGAACGCGCGGATAATGGCGATAGGGCTGGTGCCTTCCGCCAGAGCGCGTTCCAGCGCGAGATCGGCTTCCGCCCGGTTGCCCTGCGTGGCGGCAAAGGCAGCATCTTCCAGCGAAACGCTTCCGGCATCGCCAATGCAGGTGCGGACATCCTCCAGCGACAGTGTGCCGCCGTCACCCGCGTACAGGGCCAGTTTTTCCACTTCGCCGCGTGTTGCGGCCCGGTCGGCCCCAAGGCAGCCGATGAGCCAGTGAAGGGCATCACTGTCTATACGGATGCGGTGCGCGGCCAGCATTCTGGTTATGCTGCTCTCGAGGGTGCGCCCTTCCTCAGGGTAACAGCCGATGGACGCGCAGTCCGGCCTGCGTTCAAGAAGCGCGCGGAGCTTTGAACGTGAGGACAGGCCCGGCGCTTCGAGAATAACCAGCGTGTCGGTGGTCTGGCTCAGGATGTGCTCTACCGCCTTGAGCTGGCTGTCGGAGGCATCGCGCACACGCACCACGCGCCGCCCCCCCATGAGGGAGAGGGCCGTGGCCTCTTCCTCCAGCCTGTCATGAGTTTCGCGGTCGAGCAGGGCGAGGCGGAAAGGGTCTTCTTCCGGGCCGATGATCGCGCGGGCGGCTTCCTGCGCGCGTTCGCGGATCAGGCCCGTATCCTCGCCATGCAGCAGGATGACGCGCCATGCGCCGGGGTCTGCCAGCACGCGGGGCAGGGTGCGGGCGTCAATTTTCATGAGCGGGCGGAAGAATGTGGGGCCACGCGGCGTATGTCCGCCGGATGGCCCGCAGGGGCAGGAAGAACGCTATCAGGGCGCGCTGTCATTGGTGCCGGATGAACGGCCGGTGGCCATGGCAGGGATGGCATCATCCCCGCCAACATCCATCGGGGTTTCGTTGTTGGAGTTAGGTATGGCCGTGGGAATGGGATAGTAGGTCTTTGGTCCCTGCGGCTGCTGGGTAAGGGGGTTGGAGCCCGTGCGCAGCCATGCCGCAACCTGCTGTGTGATCTGCGAGGCCAGTGTCTGGGCCACGCGGCCATAGGCCGTTTCCGAGTTCAGCGTCAGGGCAAAATACTGTTCGTAGGTCGAGGTATAGCCGTCCATCGTGGTGGTATCGCCCTGTGCGAGCAGGCGGGGCGTGGCTTCTACCGAGAACAGGGCCCAGTGCGCACGACCGACCAGCCGCTGGCGGCCGGTCGTGTTGTCGTTATGGATGTCGATCGCTTCAGCACTGACCTGAGGGTAAACCTGCAACCGGTATTTGTGCGGGTCTTCCGGGCCGTCCTGCGACATGGATTCCTGAAGCGCCAGACGAAGCTGCTGGCCCAGACGTTCAGGAATGTTATTGACGTAGATTTCCTTCATTTCCGCCGAGATGTTCGTCTGGCCATCCTGCTCGCCGTACAGGGGTTTGAATCCGCAGCCGCCCACAGTCATGGGCAGGAGCAGCAGCAGGGCCGAAAGCGGGCGTGCCAGACGGAGCATAAAGGCGGTATGGTTCATCAGCCTGCCGTGACAAAGTTAACGATACGGTTAGGAACATGCACGCGCTTGACGATGCGCTTGCCTTCGAGCAGCCGCGCCACATTGGGCTCGCTCTCGGCGCGTGCCAGCACGGTAGCGGCGTCTTCATCCGGCTCAGCCTCAACGGTGCCGCGCAGCTTGCCCATGATCTGCACCGCAATGGTGACACTGGTGGCCGCCAGCAGATCCGGTTCGGCCTCTGGCCAGGGCTGCTGTGCCGCCAGCCCGTCAGCCGGGTTGAGGCGGGAGAAGATTTCCTCGGCCAGATGCGGCATCATCGGTGCGCAAAGCAGGCACAGGGCGCGGGCACATTCACGCCGTGCAAAATCCATGCCTGCCGTGTCCGCGTGTTTTTCCGCATCAATCAGGGCAGAGGTCAACTCGTGCAGGCGGGCCACGGCCACGTTGATGGCAAAGCCTTCCAGCGCCTCGGTTACAGCGGCAATGGTGCGGTGCGTGGTGCGACGCAGGGTATCCGCCTGCGGGCCGGCCGGGCTGTCCTGCGTGGGAGCGGTGGCCGTGGCCGGTGTGGTTTCGGCTATGGCGCAGACAGCGCGGAACAGGCGCTGCGCAAAGCGCGCGGCCCCGGCTACACCGGATTCAGTCCACTCCATGTCACGCTCGGGCGGGCTGTCGGACAGCACGAACCACCGTGCCGTATCCGCGCCAAAGCGCTCGATGATCGCGACGGGCGCAACGGTGTTGCGCTTGGATTTGGACATTTTTTCCACGCGTCCGACCGTTACCGGTTCGGTGGTGCCGCGTTTGATCACGCCCTGCGCCGTGTGCTCCACTTCCTCAGGATACAGCCAGTTGCCCGCGCTGTCCTTGTAGCTTTCATGGCTGACCATGCCCTGCGTGAACAGCCCGGCAAAAGGCTCGCTCACATCCAGATTGCCGGTCTTGCGCATGGCGCGGGTAAAGAAGCGCGCATAGAGCAGGTGCAGGATGGCGTGTTCAATCCCGCCGATATACTGATCCACCGCCAGCCAGCCATCCGCCGCTTCACGCACGGTGGGGGTCGAGGCGTGCGGTGCGGTAAAGCGGGCAAAATACCACGAACTGTCCACGAACGTGTCGAACGTGTCGGTCTCGCGCGTGGCGGGCTTGCCGCAGCACGGGCAGGTCGTGTGCTTCCAGGTCGGATGGTGGTCCAGCGGGTTGCCGGGTTTGTCGAAGGTGACATCCTCGGGCAGTTCCACGGGAAGCTGGTCTGCGGGCACGGGCTGCGGGCCACACGCCGCGCAGTGAATGATCGGAATGGGGCAGCCCCAGTAGCGCTGGCGCGAAATGCCCCAGTCACGCAGGCGCCAGTTGACCACACCCTGGCCCACGCCCATCGCCTCAAGGCGGGCAATGGCCTCGCGCCGGGCATCCTGCGTGGACAACCCGTCCAGAAAGCCGGAGTTGATCATGCTGCCATCGCCCGTGAAGGCGGAAGTGGTGATGGTGAAGTCCGCCTCGGCCTTGCCCGGCGGCAGCACGACCGGCACCACCGGCAGGGTGTATTTATGCGCGAAGTCGAGGTCGCGCTGGTCGCCCGAGGGGCAGCCGAACAGCGCGCCGGTGCCGTAATCCATCAGAACAAAGTTGGCGATCCAGATCGGGAAGCTCTGGTCAAGGAACGGGTGGTTGACCCGTAGCCCCGTATCGAAACCGCGCTTTTCCGCAGTTTCAACCGCTTCGACCGATGTGCCGAGCCTGCGGCATTCCGCCACGAACTCAGCGGCCTCGGGGTTGCGGGCGGCAACCCATGCGGCCAGCGGGTGGTCAGGAGCAATGGCCAGAAACGACATGCCGAAGAGTGTGTCGGGGCGGGTGGTGAATACTTCCACCGCGTTCAGGTCCGTGTCCAGCCCGGCGGGGGGCTGGTGCAGGCTGAAGATCACCTTTGCCCCTTCGGAGCGGCCGATCCAGCGTTCCTGCATGGTGCGTACCCGCTCGGGCCAGCGATCAAGGCTGTCCAGCCCGCCCAGCAGGTCTTCGGCAAAGGTGGTGATTTTGAAGAACCACTGCGAGAGCTGCTTTTTCTCGATCGGTGCGCCGGAGCGCCAGCCCTTGCCGTCCACCACCTGTTCGTTGGCCAGCACGGTCTGGTCCACCGGGTCCCAGTTGACCCAGCTTTCGCGCCGCTCCACCAGACCTGCGCCCAGAAAGTCGAGGAACAACTGCTGCTGCTTGCCGTAGTAATCGGGCAGGCAGGTGGCAATCTCGCGGTCCCAGTTCAGGGAGAAGCCGAGGCGCTGCAGGGTTGTCCGCATGGCTGCGATGTTGGCCAGTGTCCATTCGCGCGGGTGTACGCCGCGTTCGCGCGCTGCGTTTTCCGCCGGCAGGCCAAAAGCGTCCCATCCCATCGGATGCAGCACACAGTAGCCGCGCGCGCGCTTGTAGCGGGCAATGACATCGCCCAGTGCGTAATTGCGCACATGGCCCATATGCAACTGCCCCGAAGGGTAGGGAAACATTTCCAGCACGTAGTATTTGGGCTGACCTGCCGGCGGCACGTCGGGCACGGTGAAAATACCGGCTTCTTCCCATGCAGCCTGCCACCGGGGCTCGACAGTGTGGAAGTCATAGGGAGCGGGCGTAGTGGAAACTGGCGTGCTGGAAGGCTGGGACATGGAAGGTTCTGTACTGTCAGGCTGGAATGAAAATCCTGCCCCCGTCACCTGTCCTTGCGGCGGTTGAACGGGGGCGGCAGGGAAAGGCGGCGACCGCGGATCAGTCGTGGTTGCCGTTATTGGCCCGCAGCTTGCGCGCGCGGGAGAGAATACGCGCCGCGATGTCGGAGGCGGTGTTGGGGGCGGGGGGCGTATCCACCCATGCGCCACCTTCACGCACCTGACGGAATACAGTCAGGCGCAGCGCGTCAGAACGCAGGCGGCGGTCGAGAATGAAGGCGGTGATCTTGAAACGCTCATCATGGGCGGCGGGCGGGGTGTACCAGTCCGTAAGGATGATACCGCCTTCCGCGTCGGCCGTCGCCACGGGCATGAAGGAAATCGTATCCAGCGTGGCCCGCCACAGATAGGCGTTCACGCCGCCTTTGAGGCCGGTTTCCCCGCCGGAGGCGCCACGGTCCTCGTGCATGAGGCGACCGTCCGGCGCGGCCAGACCTTGGCTCGTTTTGGGGGCGGAGGAGCACGACGCCAGAAGGCAGAGAGCCACAAGGGCAACGGCCGGGCGCGATGAGGGAGAGCGGGGCATGAGACGGCGAAGCATGATGGCGATACGGCTCCTTGACGCTGGGGTGTCTGTCCTTCCCGCTCCGCCGTGGAGGACAGAAGTCAGGTCTGGCTGGCGGCTGCAATATTCCTGCCAGCCTTCATATCCTCTCAGGTCTGTCCCGCCAAGCATTCTTGGCGTGGGCGACGCTGTGCAATCCCATGCCGTGGGTGCATGGGGCTAACGGACGGGTACGCAGGCCAGTCCCTGCTGGCGCAACGCCTGGCAAATAGCGTCGGTCTGGGCGGCGGGCAGACCTTCAAGCCGCGTGCGCCATACGGTTATACCCGAGCCGGACAGAATCTGCTCCATCCGGTCGCGGGCCTGGCTGAGCGCGGGTGTTGCGCCGTGGGCGGTGCGCAGGGCGGCGGCGGCCCGCCCCCGCGTTGAAAAAGCGCCGATCTGGATAACCGCATTGCCGGTAAGGCGGTTCTGTCGCCACGTGATTGCAGGCCCGCTCAGGGCGATTTCGCGGCTCGACTGGCCGGGCAGGGGCGCAATGCTGACCTGACGTGTCTGCGCCTCGGTCTGGGCGGAGGCGGTCGTGTCTGTCTGCATGTCGGCCAGGGTATCGCTCTGCGGGTGATCTGAATCGCTCCAGTTTTCCGCTTCCGCTGCTGCGGCGGCCTGGGCGATCTGGGCGTTGTCTCCCGGCACCGGGTCATTCAGATGGGGCGATACAGCGGCAAGATACGCCACGGCAAAAGAGGGTAACGGTGCGCCGCGCGTACGGTGGTTGCTCATACACTGGGGGCCGCAGCTATAGGCTCCGGCGAAATCCGGCGAGCCGAAACGGTCGTACAACTCGCGGATATAGCCGCTGCCCGCCATGATATTGTCATGCGGATCGTAAGGGTCGGAGCCGAGATGGTAGCGGTCAGCCAGTTCGGCATAGGTATCGGGTTTGATCTGCATCAGCCCCACTGCGCCATGTATGGAGCGGGTCAGATGGCCGTGAAGATACTGATGTCCGCCTGATTCCTGCCGCATGATGGCCCGAATCCACGCCTGTGGAATGGTGAAGCGGTGCGAGGCTTCCTGTACATAGGGAGTCCACTGGTTCAGCGCATTGTCGCTGGCGACAGGTGGCGCGTAGTTGCGGCGGGGGCCAGCGCAGGCCGCCAGCACGGCCAGCGCGCCGAGGGCGAGTATGTGAGCACAGCGCCGGACTGCCGTGTGTGGACGGCAGGTTGGTGTGCTTCGGTGGCGTCCCATAAGAAAGGAACCGGGAAAGGAAAAGGTATCACGCCCGTGCATAGCGAGCATGGTGCCCTTCCAGACGGGGGGATGCAATCTTCTAACGCGTCTTCTCTCCGTGACGCGGGCGGGAGGGAGAAGCTGTCAGCGTGGAGAAGTGCGGCTTGTCAGTCGCGTGGTACAGACGTGATGCGGCGTACCAGCTCGGGGTTGGTGCGGCGGATCTGGCCAGCGCGCAGAACGCTCGCGGCGCTGTAATTCAGGCCTGAAGCCCAGGATTGCAGGAAGGCGACATCGGAGTGTCCTCCCCGCTTCGCGGAACACCGCCGCGGGGATGCCGTGGTGGAAGGGGTGGAACTGGCGGCCTGCTGCGTGGCCTGTTTGCGTGACATGGCACTGGTCCTGCATAGAGCCGTCGGGGGTGCACGTTGGCCGCACTGGGACGGCGCCATGCGGACGGAGGCAGGATACAGCGACAGATTGTGTCAATTTTCGCGCAATTTCGTTTCAGTCATATTGCTTGCACTTACTTGTGATCAGACCTGGCTTTTTTTGTCGCTTCGTTCATGCCGTAAGCTGGCTCCGAGGGCCTCGAGCGCCTCACGCAGCGGGCCTTCAGGCAGGGTAGGTAGGGAAACAGTCTGCCGGGGCGCGCGGCTGGGGGTGGTTTTGCGCGTAGGTTGGCCAGCCGTCGGGTCTTGCACGAAGCGCAGGCGGGTCACGAGTTTTTCTCCGCTCCAGGTGTTGATGCGCTCAATCAGCAGGGCTGCATGGTGCTGGAGTTCCATCGCTACGGGGCCGGCACAGGCAATGGTGAGCGTGCCAGCGCTCAGGCGCTGCGGCGTGGTCTGGGCGGCATGGCCCGGCCCCACAATGTCACGCCAGCCGCTGAGCAGCCGCGCCCCGGCGGGAGAACGGCGGCGGAAGACCGGTGCCGTGACACCGGGCAGCAGGGCGGCGAGGCTGCGCGCTGTCATGGCGCGACGGGGAGGCTTTTCCGCTGTCGTTGCTGGTACACGGGCCTGCCGGGCTGTGAGGGGGGATGCTGGCTCCGTCTTGCCGGAGCGGGGTTCCTTCGCCATAACTGCCTCCGTGATTACGCCACCTGACGACGCTTTGCTGCACTGGTATGACAGACATCGCCGCACCCTGCCATGGCGGGCGGAAGGCGGGCGCACGCCTGACCCTTACCACGTCTGGCTGAGTGAAATCATGCTTCAGCAGACCACGGTTACGGCGGTTATTCCCTACTACCAGAAGTTTCTCGACCTGTTTCCCACTGTGCAGGCACTGGCTGCCGCCCCACAGGAGCAGGTTCTCGCGGCGTGGGCGGGTCTGGGTTATTATGCCCGGGCGCGTAACCTGCACGCCTGCGCGCAGGCTGTTGTGGCACGCGGGGGTTTCCCGGCGCAGGTGGTCGAACTCAGAACCTTGCCCGGTATTGGCGCTTATACGGCGGCGGCCATCGCCGCCATTGCTTTCGGGGTGCCTGTGGTGCCGGTCGATGGCAATGTGGAGCGAATTACCGCACGTCTGTTTAATGAACACACGCCTCTGCCTGGTGCGCGCAAGGTGTTGGCCGGTCTGGCGCAGGGGCTGAATGCCGGCGCCGAGGCACAGGCGCGCCCGTCCGATTTCGCGCAGGCGCTGTTCGATCTGGGGGCCGGCCTGTGTGTGCCGCGCGCCCCGGCCTGTGGACAATGCCCCTGGCAGGCATCCTGCGCGGGACAAGCGGCTGGTACAGCGGCCAGTCTGCCGCGTAAAATGCCCAAAGTGGCCCGGCCGGTGCGGTATGGGGTGCATTTTTTTGTAGTGGACGCAGCGGAGCAGGTGCTCCTGCGCCGCAGGCCGGAGACCGGGCTTCTGGCATCCATGACGGAAATCCCCGGCACGCCCTGGCAGACCGCGCGCTGGTCTAATGATGCGGCACTGGCCACGGCGCCCGTGCGGGCCGCGTGGCGCCGGGCGGGTACCGTGCGGCATGTGTTTACGCATTTTTCGCTCGAAATCACGGTGCTGGCCGCGCGGGTGGCGCGTTTTGCCAATGCCGAGGTCAGTCAGGGCTTTCTGTTGCCGGTAACACGGCTGGAAGGCGCTGCCCTGCCTTCGGTCATGCGCAAATGTGTCGCCCTTGGCCTGCAGGGGCTGTCCGATAGTGAGGTGGGCCTGTCCGGCTGAGGGCCGGAGGGCGGCGCTGGAAAGGAAGAAACCATGGTTTTCCATCATGTGCCGGCACAGGAAGCGCACGGGCGGATCGGGGTGCTGCTGATCAACCTCGGCACTCCGGACGATACCGGATACCGTGCGGTCAGGCGCTATCTGTCGGAGTTCCTGTCTGACAGGCGGGTGATCGAGGGCTCGCCACTGTTCTGGCAGCCGCTTTTGCAGGGTGTGGTGCTGACGACCCGGCCGCGCGCAAGCGGGCGTGCCTATGAGCGCATATGGAATACCGCGCGAAATGAAAGCCCCTTGCGGACCATAACGCGCGAGCAGGCGGAAAAGCTGGCCCAGCGTTTTGAGGCCAGCAACGTGCGCGTGGCATGGGGTATGCGGTATGGCGCGCCTTCGTTGAAGGAGGCGGTGCATGACCTGCTACGGCAGGGATGCGAACGGATTCTGTGTATGCCGCTTTATCCGCAATACAGCGCGACCACGACCGCCACGGCCAATGATCAGGTTTTTCGGGCGCTGATGCGTCTGCGGAATCAGCCTGCCATCCGCACCCTGCCGCCCTTCGCCGATGATCCCGCCTTCATTGCCGCCGTGGCGCAGACCGTGCGTAACGCGCGGGATGAAGTTTTGCGCGTGCAGGCGGCTGAGGGCCGCGAGGGTGAGCCTTTTCAGAAAGTGGTTGCGTCTTTCCACGGCCTGCCGGTGGATTATGTAAAAAAGGGCGATTCCTACCACGCGGACTGTCAGAAAACGGTGGCGGCCCTGCGTGTGGCGCTGGGGCGGGATGAACAGACCCTGCCCATGACCTTCCAGTCGCGCTTCGGGCCAACACGCTGGCTGGAACCCTATACAGAGCCTTATATTACAGCCCTGCCCGCGCAGGGCATCACGCGTATTGCCGTGGTCATGCCCGGTTTCATGGCTGATTGTCTGGAAACGCTGGATGAAATCGGCAACGAGGTGCGCGAGCGCTTTCTGGAGGCGGGGGGAGAGTCCTTTACCCTGATCCCCTGCCTGAATGAGTCCCCCGCCTGTATCGACCTGCTTGAAACACTGGCCCGCAGGGAACTGTCCGGCTGGCTGTAAACCCTACGTAATAAGGCGGACGTTCAGGTCGTGGCGGACGGCCGCCGTGGGGGAGCGGGCAGGGGGGTCTTGTCCGGGTAGAGGCAAGGCGTCTGTGCGGCGCAACGCCAACACTCGGGCTTGCGCGCTTTGCAGACATAGCGCCCCTGCAGGATCATCCAGTGGTGGGATTCCTGCTTCATGTCTTCAGGGATGCGGCGTTCCAGCGCCTTTTCCACCGCCTCGACCGTGCGTCCGCGCCCCAGCCCCGAGCGGTTGGCCAGCCTGAAGACATGCGTATCCACTGGCACGGTCGGCTGCTCGAAGGCCACGCTCAGCACCACGTTGGCGGTCTTACGGCCGACGCCGGCCAGTTTTTCCAGTGCTTCGCGCGTGCCGGGTACGGTGCCGTCATGCTCGGTCAGAAGCTGGCGTGACAGTTCCACCACGTTATGCGCCTTGCTGCGCCACAGCCCTATGGTGCGGATAAGCTGGGCCACGGCTTCTTCTCCCAGCGCGACCATGGCGGCGGGGGTTGGGGCCGCCGCGAACAGAGCGGGGGTAACGCGGTTCACGGACGCATCAGTCGCCTGTGCCGACAGAACTACGGCCACCAGCAGGCTGAAAGGCGTTGTATAGGCCAACTCGGTCCGGGCATCGGGCCAGGCGCGTGCCAGATCGAGCAGAAACTCCCGGACTTCGGCGGGCTTCATATCCCGCCTGGCCCGTGCGGCAGGAGTTTTGGCAACCTTGCGCTTGGGTTTGGCCTTCGAGGGAGGGGCCGTAACAGCGGCGGCTACCGGCTCTGCTGAAGCGGATGCAGTCTTGGGAGAACGGGGCTTGGGGGGCATAAGGAGAGCCTGCGGCTGGTCGATCCGGGTGCTATTGTCAGGGATGGGGGGTATTTGTGCAACCACCCTCTTTCGCGATACAGGCTGTGCGGGCGCGCAGGCGCGTTCCAGAATGATCCATCTGTTTTCCTGACCTGTCCGGGGTATGTGTATGCCAGTTTGTGATGCCGGGGTGGCGACAGCCACGCCGAAAACAAACCTGTTTATTGATGTGCTGCGCTTTGTGGCGAGGCACTGGCTGGGCTTTCCAGTGCCTCTGGCTGTTACGTTGGGCGGAACCATGCTGGCCACCGTGGCGGATGTGCTGATGCCCGTTATCGCTGGCGGGTTGGTGACGGATGTCGCCCGTTCGGCGGTGGAGGTCGGGCGCGATGCGCTGTGGATGCTTGCCGCTATGGCTGGGTGCGGCTTTGCCAGTGTGCTCGCCAAGCGGTGGACCTACCAGGGCATTACGCAACTGACCACGGGGGTCATGCAGAAAATCGGCACAGAGGCGTTCGCCCATGTCCAGCGCCTGTCAACAGACTGGCACGCCAGCACGTTCGCGGGTTCTACCGTGCGGCGGCTTACGCGCGGCATGTGGGCGGTGGATATGCTGGATGACACGCTCTTGCTGCAACTGCTGCCCGAAGTGGCTCTGCTTGTGCTGACAACCCTTGTGCTGGGCTGGCACTGGCCCGCCATGGGGGCGCTGCTGGGCGTGCTGTCGGTACTGTTTGTCGCGCTCTCCTGCGCATTGACCCTGCTTTATGTAGCCCCGTCCGCAGAGGCGGCGAATGAGGGCGATAGCCGCATGGGTGCGGCTCTGGCCGATGCCATAACCTGCAACGCCGTGGTCAAGGCTTTTGGCGCGGAAGAGCGGGAGGATGCCCGGTTGGCGCGTATTGCCAGCCAGTGGCGCAAGGCCACGGCGCGCATGTGGCTGCGCGGTACGGCCAGCGCTAATATTCAGGCCACGGCGGTTATGATCATGCGGCTGGCGTTGGCGGGCGGGGCGATCTGGCTGTGGTTCGTGGGGCGCGCCGGTCCTGGAGACGTGGCCTATGTGCTGACCATGACCTTTCTGGTGCAGGGCTACCTGCACGAAATCGGCCAGCAGGTTTCGGTGGTTCAGCGCTCGGTCAATGAAATGGAGGAACTGTTGCTGCTGTGGCGCACCCCCGCCGCCGTGGCGGATCCCGCAGATCCTCAGCCTTTCCATGTCAGTAAAGGTGAGATCCGCTTCGAACATGTGCGGTTCTGCTATCCGGGACAGACACGACCATTGTTTGATGATTTTTCCCTGACAATCGCGGCAGGCAGCCGCGTGGGGCTGGTTGGGCCATCTGGTGCGGGCAAGACGACGTTTACCAAGCTGCTCCAGCGCCTCTACACGCCGCAGGCGGGCGTGATCCGGGTGGATGATACGGATATTGCCACTGTGCGCCAGTCGGCCCTGCGGGCGCGGATAGCGCTGGTGCCGCAGGAACCCACGCTGTTCCATCGCAGTCTGGCGGAAAACATCGCCTATGGCCGCCCCGGTGCTACACGGGCGCAGATAGAGGAGGCGGCGCGGCTGGCCAATGCGGCCGGTTTCATAGAACGCCTGCCCGATGGGTATGAGACCCTGGTCGGTGAGCGGGGCATCAAACTGTCAGGCGGAGAGCGCCAGCGCGTGGCCATTGCGCGGGCTTTTCTGGCCGATGCGCCGATTCTTGTGCTGGATGAGGCCACGGCCAGTCTGGATTCCGAGTCCGAGGCTCTGGTGCAGCAGGCCATGGAACGACTGATGCAGGGGCGCACGGTGCTGGTTGTGGCGCACCGTCTGGCCACCGTGCGGGGGCTGGACAGGATTGTGGTGTTCGAACATGGACATGTGGTGGAAGACGGCCCGCATGATACACTGATCAACAGGGAAAACGGCTTGTACCGTCGATTGTACACCCTCCAGAGCCTTTAAGGCGGTGCGGTGAATGCCTGTGGTACGGAGGTTCTGACAGTTTATGGTGGTGGTCATGACGCCTGAAGATGAAACCGAACGGCTGAGGCAGCAACGGCGCGATGCGCTGGTGGCGCGCCTGCCCGAGCGTCTGGGCCGCTGGGTGATCTGGCTTCTGGCGGCTGAACGGCGCACGTTCAGGATTATTGCCGGGTTTCTGTTCGTGCTCGGGGGCTTTTTCTCGTTCCTGCCCTTGCTGGGTATCTGGATGCTCCCGCTCGGGGTGGTGCTGCTGGCCGAGGACATTCCGTTGTTCCGTGGGTTGAGCGCACGTCTGTTCGCGTGGATGGCCCGCCGCAGGCCGGACCTGTTTGCGGAACAGTATGAGGGGGAAGGGTAAGGGGCCGGGGCCTGTGCGTCGGAGCTATCGGATAGAGCGATAGGAGGGTGAGGGGATTATAGACTGGTGCGATATCGAAACATTTTCCTATGCTGGGGCATCTGCACGTATTGAGCTTTGTCCCAACTGGAAAGAGGATCTGCCATGGATCACGCACCGGCACCCGCCACGGATGACGCTGCCAGTCTGGCGGCGCTGGGGGTCAGGTCGGATTTCGACCGCTCCATGTCGATGATCGAGAATTTTGCACTGGGTTTTACCTATCTGTCGCCCGTAGTAGGTGTGTACACCCTGTTTGACACCAGCCTGCAGGCAGGCGGTGGCCCCATGATCTGGTCTTACGTGCTGGCGGGTATCGGCCAGTTTCTGGTGGCGCTGGTTTTCGGCGAGGTGGTGGCCCAGTTTCCCATATCCGGGGGGCTTTACCCTTGGGCGCGCAGGCTGGTGGGGCGTAAATGGTCGTGGGTGACGGCCTGGGTTTACGTCTGGGCGCTGTTTACCACCATCGCCGCCGTGGCGACGGGAGCGGCCCCGTTTCTGGCGCTGCTGACGGGCGGTTCCAGCGCGCCCGGACTGACCACGGGCATCGCCCTTGCGCTGATTGCCCTCTCGACGCTGTGCAATCTCGCGGGCACGAAGCTGCTCGCGCGCGTGGCGATGTTCGGGTTTATCTGCGAACTGGTCGGCGCCCTGTTTGTCGGGGGATATCTGCTGGCATTCCATCGTGTGAATACACTGGGCTCGCTACTTGATCCGATGAATGCCGCACCGACCAATGGGAGCTACTTGCCGGCTTTTCTGGCCGCGTCGCTGCTGGGGCTGTTCTCGTGCTATGGGTTTGAGGCCTGCGGCGATGTGGCGGAGGAAATTCCCGATCCCGGTCGCCAGATTCCCAAAGCCATGCGCATGACGATCTATATCGGGGTTGGGGCATCCATTTTCGCCTGTGCGGCCCTGCTGCTGGCTGTGCCGGATATTCCGGCGGTTATTTCCGGCAAATCTCCCAATGCACTGAGTGATGTGCTGATGAATGCCTTCGGCCCCATGGGCACCAAGGGGGTTGCGGCCATTGTGATGGTGTCTTTCATGTCCTGCGTGCTGAGCCTGCAGGCGGCTGTCAGCCGGTTGATCTATTCCTTCGCGCGGGATGGCATGATTGCGGGCGCTACCTCACTCTCACGGGTTTCGACCCGGCACGTGCCGTTCAATGCGCTTTATCTTTCCGGGCTGGTGCCGGGCGCTATTGTGCTGCTGGGCCTGTTCGCACAGGACGCGCTGACAACCATCGTCAGTTTTGCGGTTGTGGGTATTTATGTGGCGTTTCAGATGGTGGTGGCTGGTGCGCTGCACGCGCGTCTGCGTGGCTGGCATCCGAGCGGGCCGTTTACCCTCGGGCGCTGGGGCTTTGCGATCAACATTGCGGCTCTTGCCTACGGCGTTCTGGCCATTGCCAACATTCTGTGGCCCCGTATGCCGGATGCGCCGTGGTATATCAATTACAGCATGTGGATAGGTCTTGCCCTTGTCGTGGTGACGGCGCTTGCCTATCTGGCGCTCGGGCGGCCCCACCTGCGGGGCAACGCGCGACATGCCGATGCGTGGCTGATTGCGCCCAGACGCCGCTGAGCCAGTCTCTCCCGTTCTTTTTCTGCGTATGAGGACAGGCGGCTCCATTATGGGGCCGCCTGTTTTGCGCTATAGAAACGGGTTTATGGAAAGTAAGTGTTGATGATTATAGTATTGTGCGGCTGAATTGTCATAGGTATTTGTATATTTAATGGCATTATTTGAAAATAGGCATCCTGCTGTGTATTTATAATGCCAATCTATAAAGGCATATTTCATAATAGTTTAACTGGTTATTTTCCGAGCGCGCGTCAAAATTCGCACGATTGCTGAAAAATCCAGGAAAGACGGAACCTTGTCTATACAACGTGTTTCACTGAGCGGCTTCCCGCGTCTTGTTCCTCCTCTTGCGTCATGGTGTTTCACACGCTCTATGGAACGCGTGATCCTTGGCAAGAAAGGAAAAAACCATGGCTGACGACCAGTATCTGGCGCGCTTGTCCCCTGAAGAGCGTATTCGCGTGCAGATGCGGCGTGAAATTATTGATGATCTGGACGAAGAATTTGAGCTTTCCCTTGAAGAGGAAGCCGCCGGCGGTACCCTTGACGCGGAAGAGAAAGCATTCCGTCGGGTGTATTTTCGCGAGCTTGTCAGGCTACAGGGCGAACTTGTCAGGTTGCAGGACTGGGTTACGGCCAGCGGGCACCGTCTTGTCGTGCTGTTTGAAGGGCGCGATGCGGCAGGGAAAGGGGGAGCGATCAAGCGGATTGCCCAGAGGCTCAACCCGCGTATCTGCCGGGTTGCGGCCCTACCCGCGCCGAATGATCGCGAGCGCACGCAGTGGTATTTTCAGCGTTACATCGCGCATCTGCCTGCGGCGGGTGAAATCGTGCTGTTTGACCGGAGCTGGTACAACCGTGCAGGTGTGGAGCGGGTCATGGGGTTCTGCACGGACGAGCAATATGAGGAATTTTTCCGTTCTGTGCCGGAGTTCGAACGTATGCTCGTGCGCAGTGGGATTCAGGTCATAAAATACTGGTTCTCCATTACGGACGATGAGCAGGAGGCCCGTTTTCGCGCCCGGATAGAAGACCCCCTGAAACAGTGGAAGCTATCCCCCATGGACCTGGAAAGCCGCCGCCGGTGGGAGGATTATACCCGGGCCAAGGAGGTCATGCTCGAACGCTCCAGTATTGCTGAGGCCCCCTGGTGGGTTGTGCAGGGGGTGGACAAAAAACGTGCGCGCCTGAACTGTATTTCCCATCTGTTGACGCTGGTGCCGTACGAGGATGTGCAGCATCCTGAAATCGTATTGCCCGAGCGCGTTCATCACCCGGACTACGAACGTCAGCCGACGCCAGTTTCTATGATCGTTCCTGAAATTTACTGATTATCTGCTGTTCAGTTCCGCAGGCGTGGGCGGAAGCTGTCTGGGTCGGCTTCATCCCACCAGCGGCGCAGCCTCGGGTGGTCCGTGCCAGCGACCAGTTCGCCGGGGGCTACGAATGGGTATAGCTCGTCCATCTGCAATGCCTGTGCCACGTTGATCCGGTGGCGCAGATGCGAGGGCCTGAAATCATCTGGTGAATTCAGACCCGCCGCGACCACGATTTCATGCAGCGCGGTGATGGTCGATTTATGAAACCGCGCCACCCGTTCGGCTTTTTCCGGCACGACAAGCCCACGCTGCCGGGCGGGAGACTGCGTGGCAATGCCTGTGGGGCAGGTATCGGTATGGCAGCGCATGGACTGGATACAGCCCAGAGAGAACATGAAGGCGCGCGCGGCATTGCACCAGTCCGCGCCGAGGGCCGCGTGCATGGCGATGCCCGCCGCCGAGGCCACCTTGCCCGAGGCCGCCAGTTTGACCTGACCGCGCAGGCCCGCCCCTACAAGGGCGTTGCGCGCGAGAATAAGCCCTTCGCGCAGAGGAGTTCCCAGACTGTCCGAGAGTTCTTGCGGGGCAGCCCCAGTGCCCCCTTCCCCCCCGTCGATCACGATAAAATCAAGCAGGATACCGCTGGCCAGCATGGCTTTTGTCACGGCAAAGAGCTCATGCGGGTAGCCTACGCACAGCTTGATTCCGACTGGCTTGCCACCGGACAGTTCGCGCATTCTGGCGGCGAATTCAAGCAGTTCGCGCGGGGTGGAAAACGCGCTGTGCGCTGCGGGGGACAGACAGTCCTGCCCCGGAGCAACGCCCCGGATACGGGCGATTTCTTCCGACACCTTGGGGCCGGGCAACACGCCGCCGTGCCCCGGCTTGGCACCTTGCGAGAGCTTGATTTCAGTCATTTTTACCCGCGGGTCCGTCGCGTGATCCCGAAAGCGTTCGGGATCGAACTGTCCGTTTGGTGTACGGCAGCCGAAATAGCCGGAACCCAGCTCCCAGACGATATCGCCTCCATGGCGCAGGTGGTAGGGTGACAGGCCGCCTTCACCCGTATCGTGGTAAAAGCCGCCGATTTTCGCGCCCAGATTGAGCGCTTCGATGGCGTTGGCGCTCAATGCGCCGAACGACATGGCCGAAATGTTCAGTCGGGATGCGGAATAGGGCTGGCTGCACTGGCTGGAGCCGACCTGTACGCGCATGGCACTGTCGGCACTGGTATTGGGTACCATGGAATGGGCCAGCCATTCATATTCGCCGTCATAAACATCCAATTCTGTGCCGAAAGGATGGGCATCCGTGGCCCCCGTGGCGCGAGCATAGACCAGCGCGCGTGCATCCAGACTGTACGGGCGGCCTTCGAGATCGCTCTCGACGATATAGGAACGCAGGAACGGGCGGAGCCATTCAAAGAACCAGCGGAACCGGGCGGAAGCGGGAAAGTTGCGCCTGAGGCTGTGGCGGGTCTGTGTCAGGTCGATCAGGCACAGGGCAAGAACCGGCAGGGCGGGCACAAGCAGGAACAGCGCGTAAGGGTGGAAAGGAGCCAGGCAGAGTGCGGCGGCGCTTGCAAGCAGGCTGGTCCATAACAGCCCGTTGCGCCCGAGAGCGTGATCCGTGAACAGGGCGGAGAGCAGGGTGGCTGGTTTCATCGTCATGCCTCGTGGCCGATTGCGCCGTGGCGGGTATCCGCCGGTTGGGGCGGACGATAGAATGCCAGGCGCTCAACGCGTAAACACGCTTGCGCTATCAGCATGAAAATTTACACAGTCAGGAAGAGGGCAGGGCCTGCGGTGGAAGCGTGCCAGCGGGCAGGGGAATAAATTCATCGTGGTCAGCATCCGGGAGTTTCATCCGGCCCGCCTGCCAGTCCAGGGCAGCTTGGGCCAGACGTTCCTTTGATGAACTGACAAAGTTCCACAGCAGAAACCGCTCTCCTATCGGCTCACCACCAAGCAGCATGACCGTGGCGGGTTCAAGGGCCTCAAACCATGAACTGCCGGGGCTGACAATCAGCATCCTCCCGGCCTCGTAGTCCTGACCATCAACGCGGATGCGGCCTTTGGCAATGTAGAGTGCGCGTTCGGGATAGGCGGCGGGCAGTTCGGCCTTTGCGCCGGCTGCAAGCTCAAGATGCACGTAGAAAAGGGGGGAATACGTGCGTGCTGCGGCTGTCAGCCCGTAAGCGCTGCCGGCAATAAGCTGGCCGTGGAGGCCGGCTTCCGTCCAGTGGGGCAGGGCATCTCCTTCCAGATGTGCAAAGGAGGGGGTTGTTTCCTCGTCTTCGCGGGGGAGGGCAACCCAGGCCTGAATGCCGTGCAGGTGGTCTCCCATGGCGCGGGCTTTTTCAAAGCGCTCGCTATGCGTGATGCCGCGCCCCGCTGTCATCCAGTTGACGGCATCAGGCCGCACGGCCTGCACGGACCCCAGGCTGTCGCGGTGCATGATCTCGCCTGAGAAAAGATAGGTAACGGTTGAAAGGCCGATATGGGGGTGCGGCCGCACGTCCACATGACGGTCCACCCCTTTTGGTAAATCTAGCGGCCCCAGATGATCAAAAAAAATGAACGGGCCTACCATACGCCTGCCGGCATGAGGCAGGACACGGCCCACTTCCAGCCCGCCGCCCAGACTGCGCCGCCGCTGTTCTATTGTCTGTTCGATCATGGGGTTCTCCTTAATGCCGGCCGGAGCGTGACAGGCCTTGTCCATGTGTAACGCACGGGGCGTGCGGGAGGCTCCCGCTCAGAAACGGCCCCGGGCTTCAGTGCGCAGAAAGCTCAGGAGGGCGGGGCTGTCGCACTGGGTAACATTAAAGCGGAACCAGGGCGTATCCTGCCCATCGGGGCGGAACAGGCTGCCGGGGGCGAGCAGGATATCGGCTTGTGCGGCGCGGCGCATGATGGCGCGGGCCTGTTTTTCTCCCGGAAAGCGCGCCCACACGAACATGCCGCCCGAAGGCTGCGTGTAGAGCGTAAGTCCGGCTTTGATCAGGGCTGTGCAGGCAGTTTTCTGGGCCTTGAACAGCCCTTCACGCAGGTCGGCCAGATGCGACTGGTAGAACCCGCCCTGCAGAATGGAGCAGACCAGCGCCTCATTGAGCGAGGAGGAGGTCAGCCCCATGGCCATTTTGTATTCCATGATTTGCCGGGCCAGAGCGGGTGCGCAGCGGACATAACCCACCCGGAGGCCGGGGGTAATGGTTTTTGAAAAACTGCCTACATGTACAATCCGTTCCTCGGCATCCATGCGGGCAAGGCAGGGTTGGGTCTGGGGGGCGAGGTCGAGAAAGATGTTGTCTTCAATGATATTCAGGTCGAACCGGCAGGCCAGCGCGTATAGCGCCGCTATGTTGGAGGCTGTGGCGCAGACGCCGGTCGGGTTGTGCAGCACCGATGTTGTGACCATGACAGCGGCGCGCTCATGGGCCAGTATCTGCTCGAGTGCTGTGATATCGACGCCTTCCTTCGTGCGGGGCACACCGCGCACACGAAGGCCGAGCATATGTAGCAGAGGGTAGAGGTTACAGTAGCCGGGGTCGTCCACCAGCACCGTATCGCCCGGTCTGGTGCAGGCGCGCAGGGCCAGTTCCAGACCCTGCGAGGCGCCGTGAGTCAGGACAATGCCGTTTTCCGGGCAGGCAATGTTGCGTCGGGCCAGAAGCTGGCGAATGGCCAGCCGTAATGTGGGAAGGCCAGCCGGGTTTCCGTAGTCCAGAAAGGTGGGGAGCAGGTCTGAACGCGCCAGCCGTTCCAGTGCGCGCCGTACAGACAGGGAGTAGCGATACTGCTCGGACAGCCACCCGCACCCGGCTTTTATGGTCGGAGCGGTCGTCTCATATGCGTGCTGGAGCAGCCAGAGCGGGTCTCCTTCGCCGGGGTCGGGGTGGGGGGGCGGGGCCGTGCGGGCCGCGAAATATCCGCCGCGCGCATGGGCGACAAGCACGCCGGCTTCCACCAGCCGCGTATAGGCATTGGCTACGGTCAGCGGGCTGACTTTGCATAACCGCGCCATGTGCCGGATGGAAGGGATACGCTCCCCGGGCGGAATATCTCCGTTTTTGATCAGCGTGCTTAGTTGGCTGGCCAGTTGCGCCACCAGTGGAGTGGGCAGCGCTCCATCCAGATGAATGGAAGAGGCAGCAGAAAAATTCCCGAAAGTCGGCGCGGAAGACACCTTTAGAGTTTCTTTCAGATTGTGGTGTTCCTGTACATATCACGGATCGCTTTCCGCCCGCCATGGCACGGCGCGTCCCCGTTCTCTGTCTGGCGGTGGAAGTTACCATGCGAGGGCATTGAGTTCCCCATCGCTATGCTTATAGTGACGTAATTGTTTTGATATAGAAACGGGATGGTACGCTTATGCGCATAGCCGGTCTCCAGACCGCAGGCACGCCAGGCAGGGTGGATGCCAATCTGACCGAACTGGGTCAGGCGGTGGTGCGCGCCCGTCAGGACAATGTGCAGCTTCTTGTCACGCCGGAACTGTTCGTGACGGGGTACGATATTGGCGAAAGTCTGCGCGATCTGGCCCGTTTTGACCCGCTGCCCGCCATCCGCGCCATGGCGTCGGCGCACGGCGTCGCCATTCTGGTAGGCTACGCCGAACACACCGAGCATGGACTTTACAACGCAGCGACCCTGATAGACGCGGAGGGCCATACCCGGCTGCATTACCGTAAGCAGCACCTGTTCGGCGCGCTTGACCGGGCATTTTTTCTATCCGGTTCAGCGCCGCCAGAGGTCATTACCTATCAGGGCATACGCCTTGCCACGATGATCTGTTACGACGTGGAGTTTCCCGAATATGTGCGTGCCACCGCGCTGGCAGGCTGTGAACTGCTGCTGGTGCCTACTGCCCAGATGGAGCCGTTCACCTTCGTCGCCCGCGAGGTCATTCGGGCCCGCGCCTGGGAAAACCAGATTTATATCGCCTACATCAACCACGATGGGCAGGAAGGCCAGACGCGGTACGTCGGCAACAGCCAGATTGTTGCCCCCGATGCTTCGGTTCTTGCCCGGATTGAACAGGGCACGGGGCTGATCACGGCTGATGTCTCGGCGCAGGTCGTTACCCGCGCCCAGCACGCGAATCCCTATCTGCAGGACAGGCGCCCTGCCTCCTATCAGAGTCTTGTCGCCGTTTTTGAAAAGGACACGCCATGAGCGTAGACCATTCTTCCGCCTTCCGCGCCGAAGGACAGGCACACGGGCGTCTTTCAGGTAATCTTGGGGTTGCTGAAATCATTTTCATGGTGATGGCCGCGGCCGCTCCATTGACGGTGGTAAGCGGCAATGTGCCGCTGGCCATCGCACAGGGAAACGGAGCGCTGGCCTGGACCGGCTTTGCGGCGGCCTCGTTCGTGCTTTTGCTGTTTTCTGTCGGGTTCGTGACCATGACGCCGCATATCACGCAGGCGGGGGCGTTTTTTACCTATGTGCGCGAAGGGCTGGGGGCAAGGGCCGGACGGGGAAGCGCCTTTCTGGCCCTGCTGACCTATACGGCCATTCAGCTTGGCGTGTACGGCTTTTTTGGCTGGGCAATGGACGATGCCGTGCGCCAGTGGGGCGGCCCTGCCCTGCCATGGTGGATTTATGCGCTGGCCGCCCTTATCCTGGTGGGCTTTCTGGGTTACCGGCATATCGAGCTGAGCTCGCGCGTGCTGGGGGTGGCTCTCGTTCTTGAAATCGGGGTTGTCCTGATCATGAATGCCGCCATTGTGTGGCATCCGACGCCTGTCGCCGTACCTGCGGGAGCAGAGAGCGCGGCATCCGGCCCCTTTGCTGTGGCTTTGTTGTTCGCAATCACCGGCTTTCTGGGGTTTGAGGCCACGGCCATTTTCCGCGATGAAGCCCGCGAGCCCGAAAAAACCATTCCCCGCGCCACATACGGAGCCGTGTTGATTATCGGCTTTTTCTACGCGTTTTCCTGCTGGTGTGTGATTGAGGCCTGGGGGCCGGGCGCGGTTACGTCCGTTGCGCATACGTATCTGGATAACGGCGGCAATATGGTGCTGGAAACTGCTGGACGGTATGCCGGAGGGGCCGTGCGTGAAATCATGCAGGTGCTGCTGCTGACCAGCCTGTTTGCCTGCCTTCTGTCGTTTCATAACATTATCGCCCGCTATTTTCTGGTTCTGGGGCGCGAGACGATCCTGCCCGATTTTCTGGCGCGCACCCACGACCACCATGCCTCTCCCCATGCGGCTTCGCTGTCGCAGACGGGCACGGCTATTGTGCTGGTGGGGTTGGCCGCATGGTCCGGGGCTGATCCGTTGATCAGCGTTTTTGGTTCCATGGCCGGTATTTCGACTGTGGGGATCATTCTGCTGATGATCATGACCTCACTTGCGGTTGTCAGGTTTTTTCAGACCAGGCCGGATCTGGCACGCGGCCGGACGGCCAGGACGGTGTGGCTGCCGGTGATAGCCTCCGTGGTGCTGGCGGCGGTTCTGTACATTATTCTGGTGAATTTTGTGATTATTACGGGTCTTTCGGCGCTCGTCAGCACAGGGCTCGCTATCCTGCCTTTCTGTGTCACGGTTTTTGGGTTTTGTTTGAAAAACAACGCTACCCCAACGGCCGCGGTGGTTTCTGGAGTGGCGGATCAGACGGCCCGGTAAACCTGCTGGTCTCCGTCCGACTGTTCCTGTCCGATCCGATATGTACAGATGACCCGCGCTTGGGGGTGTCTGTACATATCCCGTCGTCCTGCAAATTGTTACGCTCGGTTATGAACCGCTTCCTGATCGGACGGCCACAAAGACAGGATTTTTTCACCATGTCGCACGCTACAGGCAATTTCGACCCCATGGCCACCGCTCGCGAGGGCACATACTGGCAGCCCTTTACCGCCAGTCGCCGCCTGAGCGCCAATCCCGCTCCCCGCACGATGGTGGGAGCCGAGGGCGCTTATTACAAAACCATTGAAGGCAAAAGGCTGTTTGATACGCTTTCCGGCCTGTGGTGCACCCCGCTGGGGCACGCCCATCCGCTGATTGCGGAAGCGGTCAAGACGCAGGTGGAAACACTCGATTTCGCGCCCAGCTTCCAGCTCACGCATCCGGGTGCGCTGCAACTGGCCCAGCGGATCACGTCCATGGCGCCTGACGGCATGAACCATGTGTTTTTCGCCAATTCCGGTTCCGAGGCTGTGGATACCGCGCTGAAAGTGGCGCTGGGCTATCACCGCACGCGCGCCGAGGGTAACCGTTTCCGCATGATCGGGCGTGAGCGTGGGTATCACGGGGTCGGGTTCGGCGGCATGTCGGTCGGGGGGATCGTCTCCAATCGCAAAATGTTTGCGGCGGGCATGATTCCGGGGGTTGATCACCTGCGGCATCCTTACGTGCCGGAACAGATGGCGTTTTCGCGCGGGCAGCCTGCATGGGGTGCTGATCTGGCGGATGATCTCGAGCGCCTTGTGGCCCTGCATGACGCCTCGACCATTGCGGCTGTTATTGTTGAGCCGGTGCAGGGGTCCACGGGGGTTCTGGTGCCGCCGGTGGGTTACCTGCAGCGCCTGCGCGAAATCTGCACACGGCACGGAATCCTGCTGATCTTTGACGAGGTCATTACCGGCTTTGGTCGCATGGGTGCTGCGTTCGGTGCCCAGCGTTTTGGCGTAACCCCGGATATGATCTGCTTTGCCAAGGCTGTTACGAACGGCATCGTGCCCATGGGCGGCGTTATCGTCACCGACGCGATTTACAATACGTTCATGACGGGGCCGGAAAACGCGATAGAATTCTGCCATGGTTACACCTATTCCGGTCATCCGCTGGCAGCGGCCGTTGGCAATGTGGTGCTGGACGTCATGGAGCGCGAAGATCTGTTCGCTCAGGTGCGGGCGCTGGAGCCTGTGCTGGAAGAAAGCATCCACACTCTGTCCGATCTGCCGGTCGTTGCGGATATCCGCAATATCGGATTGACGGCGGCCATCGACCTCAAACCGGCGGAAGGCAAGCCCGGCGCACGGGGGCTGGCAGTTTTCGAGGCCGGGTTGCAGCAGGGCCAGCTTCTGCGGTGCACGGCGGACACCATTTCCTTCGGGCCTCCGTTCATTTCCACTGCGCAGGAACTGCGTGACATGGTGGCCACAGTCCGCAACCTGATCAGCGCCGTCGCCTGATCAGGTCAATCTTCTTTTTATACGTCTGACAAACAGGGAAAAATTTTATGCCTTTGCTGCATTTTCATCTGATCAAGGGGAGCCGTACACCGGCTGAGACCAAAACGCTTCTGGATACGGCCCACGCCGCCATGCTCGAAGCCTTTAAAGTGCCCGAGCGTGATCGTTATCAGCTTGTTTCCGAGCATGATGCCGCGCACATGATTATTGAGGATACGGGGCTGGATATTCCGCGCACGGACAAGGTTGTGCTGTTGCAGGTCGTCTCCCGCCCGCGTTCCAAAGAGCAGATTGCGTTGTTCTACCGCCTTCTGGCCGAAAAGCTGGAGCAGGCCTGCGGTCTGGCGCCGTCGGATCTGATGGTGTCCATCATCCAGAATGCTGATGAACACTGGAGCTTCGGCCTGGGGCGCGCCCAGTTTCTGACCGGGGAACTGTAAGCTGCATCGGGGGCAGGAAAACCGTACCTGCCCCTTGTTTTCTGCTCAGCCTAAAAACGAGATGGCCTGACTATTGTTATAGAAAATATTCTTCCTCATTCTGTAATTATCTTAACTTTACAATTAATTGTGTCTCGTTAATTTTGAAAAACACCAAAAATCATAATTTATATAGACTTTTAATCTCCTCTACCATTTTCTATTATTTTAACAAGTCCGTCCGCGATATATAAAGATCCATATAGGCTAAGATGGTTTGTATCTTTATAAAGTATATTTCCATTTTTGCTTATATAACAATATTTATTGTCGCATAGGTATTTTGAGGTGTCGTAGTAATAAATATTATTGTTGGACGTTGAGCTTGTTTCGACAATATTTTTATACCAGTTGTACGCTGGTATGTTTTCCCACATCTGTCGCGGGAATGAGCATTTATCGCCGTTTTTCAACATGACGATGTTGCGGCCTACGCAGGCTGTTGGGTTATATGGTAGAAACGGATTGTCCAAAACGATTATGATTTTTTTGTTGGCCTGCTCTAGTTTTTGAATGGTTCTACGGAAACCATTCTCCATCACTATGCTGGGGTCCGTGATGTTTGGATTTTCTATATCAATGGCGTCAGAGTAAGAGCATTTTGGCAGATGCGATAATATAACGGTTTTTATATTTTTGTCATTAATAATGTAATCATAGGCTGAATCTATCAGCTTATAAGCATCCTTCCTAATATTCTGCACAGCTCTTTCTCTTGTAGCTGTGGCAACGTCAATAAATGGCGCTGCGCAACTGGCCGGAAATAAGACAACGCCTTCGCTGGGGGGGAGTTTCCTTATCAAGCCTGGCAGCAGATGAACTGCGTGAGAGTCACCCACAATTGCGACAGTGTTAGAACCCTGGGCTTTTTGTATAAAGCAGTGGCTATCGGTGTTTTTGTCCCATTGCGGGAACACTTTTTTACAGTTGTCATAGCCTTCCTGTGGAGCAAACACTGCCGAGTTCGTGTGTGCAATGGCTGCTCGTTTTTCTTGAAAGGCAAGCCGGGCAATAGTTCCATCTGTCTCAAAATTCACCAGACCGAAAAAGCCTATAAGTGCCATTATAGAAACAAGAGAAATAAACTGACCACGAGTGTATTGTTTTGACCGTAAGGGTCTTTCAATTCCTATATAGGTTATCCATGAAAATAATATTGATATAAAAATTATCAGTATCCGGCATGGAATTGTTACTTCGCTTTCATTAATTATCCGTGCGAATGATAGTAATGGCCAATGCCACAGATATAATGGGAAGCTAATTAATCCAAACCAAACAAAAATTTTATTAGATAAAATTAATTTATTAAAAAACGCGTCTCTTCCAGCCAAAATTATAAGCATAGAACCAAATACAGGCAATGAAGCCCAGAATCCAGGGAATGAAAATTTGTTATTAATATGAGTAATGCCATAAAATAATATTGATGCGCCAATTATTGACGCCGTTGTTTCAAAAACAAGTTTATCATTTTTGGTTTTCTTGTTAAAAATTATGCTTGAGATGTAACTCCCAAACGACGATTTGAAACTTTCTAATGAATTTGCTCTATAAACGTAAACTAAAGATAATATGCTACCTGCGGTTAACTCCCAGAATCTTGTAAATACAGAGTAAAAATCAAGGGATATGTCATCTCTTGATGTTTTTATGTTTAATAAAAATGACGCAGTAAATAAAATAATGCTAAATGTAAAAATATTGATATTTCTTTTGTATAAAATATAAATAATTAATGGCCACATAATGTAAAATTGTTCTTCTACACCTAAACTCCATAGGTGTAAGACGGGTTTTGTTTCTGCGGAATTATCAAAATACCCAACATCTTGATAAAAAAGGTAGTTTGCAAAAAAAACCAGCTCCACCAAATATATATTTCCCAAGTTGTTTATATTCAGGTGGAAATAAAGCATACCAGCCGATTAATAAACAAAATGACAAAACAAAAATTAGAGACGGGAATATTCTCTTAATCCGGCGAAGGTAGAACTCACTAAAACTGAATGATTTATTTTCTATATTTTTTAATATTATTGTTGTTATTAAATATCCAGATATAACAAAAAATACATCAACTCCAATAAATCCGCCACTTAAAAATGTGGGAAAGGCGTGGCATATTACAACGGATAGCACTGCGAAGGCGCGCAAGCCATCTATATCTGGTCTGTATTTTAAATGATAATAATGAGCGCTTTCCATTGCTGCGACGGTCTCCTGGTGGTTATGATGATCCTGCAGGCTTTTATATGAAAAACCGCCTGAATAAAACTTTTTCACAGAACGGCTCTTTCTTGCCAACAAAAGCCAAGTCCTTCTCGCCGGGCATGGTAAAAAAGTCTGTGCAATCGCCGGTGGGCAGTGAAAGGCCGGTTGACTTTTCATGAGCTTATTTGGCGTATTGGTGTCCGCTTGCCCATGCCTGCCAAACTGAGAGATGCGGTGGTTGTCTGTTCCAGATAGGTCTATGACGGCTTGCCAGATGCTCTGAATTGTCCGACAGGGAGAACCCGCTTGGAAGAGAATAGGTCAGCATGAACAGTCCAGAGAATGGCGCGTCGTCCAGTGGTGTGCCGGTCTGTATCCTGCTTTCGGTCTATAACGGAGCGACCTATCTCGAGGCCTTGTTGCAGTCGCTGGCGAGGCAGACTCATACTGACTGGATTCTTCTCTGGCGGGATGATGGATCGCGGGATGATGGCCGGGCAATCCTGCATCGTTTTGCTGGTCTTCTGGCGCCGGGGCGTTGCCGGGAGATAACCCAAGGGAAAAAGCGCCTTGGGGTTGCGCAGTCCTTTGGCCTGCTGCTTGAGCATGTGCCTGAGGGATGCGCAGTTGCCTTTTGCGATCAGGATGATGTGTGGTTTCCCGATAAGCTGGAGCGTGGGTTTGCGGCACTTGCCACACGGTGCAATGGGCAGGTACCGGCTCTTTACTGTTCACGGCAAACACTAACGGACGCTGATTTGCAGCCGATCGGTGTTTCTCCCATGCTGCCGCATGACCCGACTTTCCCTATGGCGTTGACACAGAATATTGCCACTGGGTGCACGGTTCTGCTCTCTCCCGCGGCGGTTACGCTTGTGCGCGCCGCCATGCCGCCACCGCCAGATACGTTACATGACTGGTGGAGCTATCTGCTGGTCAGTGCTGCGGGTGGCGTCGTTGTCGCGGATAACAGACCATCGCTGTACTACCGACAGCATCAGAGCAATGCGGTCGGTGCGCCAACACACTGGTTCAGGCGTGCGCTGGCCGCTTTTCGGCGGGGGCCCTCTTTGTTCATGCGGGCTTTTCGGGGTAATGTTATGCGGCTTCTGGCGCAACAACAGGTCCTGCAGGAGCAGAATCGAACCTGTTTGCTTGCGTTGCAAAAAGCACTTGCTACGCCGGGTATGGTGGGATGGGTCGCGCGTTACAGGTTGTTGCGGCAGATGAGACAGCTACGTCGGGCGACCTTTGCCGAGCAGCAGATTTTCTGTCTGTGGTTTATTCTGGGGTAAGCAGGGTATCCCTTCGGGTAATGGCGCGTAAAATCTGGGAAACAGTTTGGGAATGCAATAACATTCTGTTTTTTAGGTGGAAGAGTAGAGAAAACTGATCCATGTCCGTAATTGCTAAAAAGCTGCGGTTTTTTATCTCTTTAACTGCAGGTCATGCTTTTAAACGCATTGCGGATGGAGGGAGAGGTTTTTTTTACAAATACCCTGCTGTCAAAACTGCATTACGTCCTGTTCTACCTTACATCCGATATGTGCTGGTAAGGGCGCGCTTACGTTCCTTTACACAACAGGATTATCAAAAATGGTGCATTGAGGATGAAAAAATCACTCAGGCGAGTGAACAGGCCATGCGTGCGGATATAGCACGCTTTACGCATCGGCCGTTGTTCTCAATTGTTATGGCAACGTATGAAAGCCCTGAAGGCTACCTGTTGGAGGCTATCGCATCTGTACAGGCGCAGATTTACGATAATTGGGAGCTTTGTATCGCAGACGATGCTTCTTCCGCCCCTCATGTCGCCCGGATATTAAGGCAGGCCGCCGCGGCCGACTCACGTATTAAGGTCTTTATGCGGCCTGAACGTGGGCATATTTCTGCAGCTTCCAATTCTGCTCTTGCTCTGGCGCGGGGGGAATGGGTGGTTCTGATGGACCATGATGATCTGATCCCGCGCGATACGTTGTATGAACTGGCGGCCGAGATTATGGACCACCCCGAGGTGCAGGTCATTTATACGGATGAAGACAAGATTGATGGAAAGGGACGCCGGTATGGCCCGTATTTCAAACCTGACTTTGATCCCGATCTGCTGCTTGGCCAGAATGTAGTCAATCATTTGGCGGCGTACCGGCGTGACCTTATTGTAGCCGTGGGTGGGTTCCGGAAGGGGTTTGAAGGGTCGCAGGATCATGACCTGATTTTGCGGGCAACAGCGCAGTGCGGGCCGGCAGCCGTCCGGCATATCCCGCGTATTCTTTATCATTGGCGGCAGGAAACCGAGGGCAGAAGTTTTTCTGAAGGCGCTATGGCACGCTGTGTTGCCGCCGCTCGTGTCGCTATTACAGAGCATCTGCAACTTCGTGGTTACGAGGTAGAGTTGCAGGCTGCGACTAAAAACTTCCACCGCATTGTTTTTGCACTGCCTGATCCAGCGCCTCTGGTTTCGGTTATCATTCCGAGGTGGACAAACTCCCAACAGCTTCATACATGCCTTTACGGACTGCTCAGGCGTACACAATATGCAGCGTTGGAAGTTCTGGTGGTACGGCATGGCAGTACAGACCTGGGCGCCAGCAGGGCTTTGTCCACTCTTCTGGCCGATCCACGTGTGCGTATGATTGATTGCCTGCCATCGTCCACATTGGCTGAGAGAATCAATGAAGCTGCGGAAAAGACATGCGGACAAATTCTTCTCTTGCTTGATCAAGGAGTTTCCGTGGTTGATGAAAACTGGCTGAGGGAAATGGTCTCTCAGGCAGTACGGCCGGATGTGGGGGCTGTCGGGTGTCGCGTGGTTGATGCTACAGCCAGATTGCTGCATGGCGGACTGGTTCTAGGAAGATCAGAAAACGACGCATCTTTTCTTGCCGGTGCACATTACAATGATAATGGCCCGTCGGGCTTGCTCAAACTTATGCGGAGTGTGAGCGCTGTCAGTACCGTTTGTCTGGCCTTGCGACAGACTGTATGGCAGCAGATTGGAGGAATGAAAGAACAAGATCTAGAAACTATTTTTCAGGATATTGATCTTTGCCTGAGTATTCGCAAGCTTGGCCTACGAATTGTCTGGACACCGTTCGCGTTGATGTCCTGTCAGGAGCGCAGAGAAATTTCACGGCGGAGTCATTATAAAAAGGATATAAAATTCCAAGAGAATTATAGGTATATGTGTAAAAAATGGGGGGATGATTTTGTTAAAGATTCCTACTATAATCCGAATTATAGCCGTCAGAATGGACAATGCAGACTTTCAGCCCCCTTCAGGCGGAAGCGCGTGCAGGCTTGAGGAAGGAAAATCGCTTATTTTTTCAAACCGATTTCCCTAGAAATCCCTCTGTGTCCTGCTCGAAGATTTCATGTACGACCGTGCTTGTACTTTTGTGCCAATGGGGCAGGGTAATGCCAAAAACCTGCTGGAGTTTGTGTGTGTCGAGGCGGGTATCCGCGGGGCGAAGAGCCGGGGTCGGCCAGTCCTGCGTGGTAATGGGGATTATTTCGGGCATGGGCAGGCCGTAGAGCGTAGCTTCCCGCAGCACGTGGGTGGCCAGTTCATACCATGTTGCTGCGCCAGTCCCACATGCATGGTATATGCCGGCGTATATGTCTTTTCTGTCTGCTTTCTCAAGGGTTTTTAATATATCTAGAATAGCTCGAGCGAGATCATCAGAACTGGTCGGGCAGCCCTTTTGATCTTCAACGACCCGCAGGGAAGAGGTTCGTGCTCCTGCCTGTACTATGGTGCGCACGAAATTTTTGCCGAGCGCGGAGTAAACCCATGACGTACGCAGAATAATGCTGGACGGGTTGACCGCCATGACGGCCTGCTCACCCTCAGCCTTTGTCCGCCCATAGACTGTGAGGGGAGACACTGGGTCGCTTTCTACGTAAGGCGCGCCCTTTTTGCCGTCAAATACGTAATCTGTTGAGATATGAATAAAGGGAATTTTGGACTTGGCGCAAAAGGCGGCCAGTTTCTGTGGACTGTCTCTGTTGGCCCTTGTTGCGGCTTCCGGCTCATTCTCAGCCAAGTCTACAGCGGTCCATGCAGCAGCATTGATAATTGCGGTAGGCTGCACGGCGTCACACGCTTTCTCCAATGTATCTGGCTGATCAAGATCCAGATCTGGCCGGCCTATCCGGAGTAGACCTTCAGGTCCAAGCTTGCCCAGAGATGTCGCTAACTGCCCGTTTTTTCCAACCACAAGGAGATTACCTCTCCTGGGTTCAAGAGATAGTAGATCTCCTCTTCTGGTTTTAGACATGAAACCACAGTTCTGATCGTGAAAACTCAGGTGCCTGGCTGTCTTTTTCTGAAAGAATGATGTCGTTTTTGCTGATTGGCCAAGTAATGCCCAGTTCAGCACTATTCCATCGTACAGTTCTTTCGGCGGCTTTATCGTAAGGGGCCGTGCATTTGTAATGTACTTCAGAATTTTCAGTCAGGGTGCAGAAACCATGTAGAAAACCAGGGGGAACCCAGAGCTGAGACCAGTTTTCTTCAGACAGTTCTGTGGAAACCCATTGGCCGTAAGTGGGAGAGCCATGACGAATATCTACGATGACATCCCAGATTGCGCCATGTGCGCATCGAACAAGCTTGCCCTGGGCGTGGGGAGGAAGCTGGCAGTGCAAACCCCGGACTACGCCTTTCTGGTAGGACACGCTCTGGTTGTCCTGTACAAAAACCTGTTCCAATCCCGCCTCCGCATAGCGTTCGGCATTGTAGGTTTCGGAAAAAAAGCCGCGTGAATCGGTCAAGCGAGAGGGGGTTATAAGCAGCGCATCTGCAACGGCAAGGCGTTCAATTCTCATGGTCCGTAACAATCTGCCATATAGAGTGCAACAAGGTGAGGGGTGACATCGGATTATTTTTTACGCGAGTAATGTTTCTCTCAGCTCTGCTTTGTCCATTTTGCACCGACTTGCTCCGTGAATTATGTATAGCATGTTCCACCGGGCACGTAATGTCTATGTCCAAATTGATAGACAATCCGAGTGGAAGCATTGAGTGCGAACATCAGTCAGGGACAATCTGCAAGTACAGTGTTATTTATAGGAGGGGCTGCCTGTTCCTTTTTTGTTTCTATTCTAAAGAGAGCACTCTCTTTGTCTTTATGGCCCGAGGTTAAGGCGCTGACAAGGTGGCTTGGACATTCACCAAATGCCATGGTCTGGGGCTGCCAGATAATCCTCCGCCATGGTGCGGGAAGTGCCGGTCTACTGTGGTATCGTGGCCTTCCCAAAAATGTGATCATCCGGAAAGGGCTTGTTTGAGTGCGCTAGGGCCGGTGATGGATTGGACTTCACGGGCGCAGAGCGCCTGAGTTGTACGGTAACATCGTGGACTGCAGCCGTCAGCCAGTGCCATGTGCCCGCGCCAGAACTTCCTCTAGCGGGCCATCCATGATGATACGGCCTTCTTCCAGCCAGATGGCGCGATCGCAATACTGTCTGAGTGTATCCGAGCTATGGGATGCGATAACCAGAATGCCAGCTTTATCCATCATGTTGTGCAACCTGGCCTTTGCCTTGCTGGCAAAACGTGCATCCCCGACAGAGATCATCTCATCCATCAGAATAATATCGGGGTGGATGGCGGTGGAAACCCCAAAACCCAGCCGCATGGCCATGCCGGCAGAATAGGTTCGCATTGGCAGGTCCAGATATGGGCCAAGCTCGGAAAACTCCGCAATTTCGGGCACGAGAGCTTTAGCTTGTGCGACACTCATACCCAGAAAAACTGCGCGCAGGATAATATTTTCCCGTCCTGTCTGCTCGGGGTCCATCCCCATGGATAGATCCAGAAGGGACGAGACATGCCCTTCGATCAGCGCAGAGCCGGCCGACGGTTCGTAAACGCCGCTGAGCAGGCGTAACATGGTCGATTTGCCTGCACCATTATGACCAACAAGAGCCAGACGTGTGCCCTCAGTAAGATGGAGGTTTATGTCTCTTAACGCATGGATAACCACGCGATCGTTGTTAACGCCATGGCCAATATGCCCCCCAACTCGCTTCAGCAGATCATTGCGGATCGAGCGGCTTCGGGCATTATAGATCGAAAATTCAACACTTGCGTGTTCGAGAAGGATTTCAACCATAATACCATCACAACCAGTAAACAATACGCGCCCGGAATCGAGCGAAAGTGTATAGGCCCAAGACCATCAGCACCAAGAATGTTCCTGATGCCAAGGAGTATTCCCATAGACTTGGCACAATACCCTGTAAGGGCTGTGTGACCATATGCAGGATTGCAGCAAATGGATTGTACTCCACAATCACTCGTGCGCTTTCATTGAGTGAAGTAACCGGCCACATGATGGGAGTGACAAACATAAAAACCTGCAGCATTGCCTGCACGATTTGTGGGATATCGCGGAAACGCGTGCAAATAACTCCGATTGAGAGGCACGAAAAAAAACTGCACGCCAAAATAAAAAGAAAGCCGGGTAAGGCAAGGATAATGGTCCATGAAACCGGATGTTGTGTGCATAGATAAACTAGAGGGATAATAATAAAATTATGTCCCATGCTAATAAAATTTCTCACCAATGTCCGCAGAACAAAAACAGTTCTTGGGATACTTGTTTGTTTTATATATCCTTGTGCCTGCACAAAGGTTGTTGTGCTATCAATAATACTGGCAGACATCCACGACCAGATGACATAATTGCACGCAACGTAAGGGAGAAATACCTTTAATGTTTGATGGAATAGGAAGCTGTAAACAACTCCGATTGCAATAATGAAAATAAGCATACTGAGCGTAATCCAAAACTGCCCCAGTTTTGAACGTGAGTAACGCTGTTTCGTGTCTCCAACACCGAGAAGATATGCAAGGCCCCATTGGCGGAAGCCAAGATAAATGTCTTTCAGCGCCAAATGGAAATATGCATTTTTACGCATGGGGTAATCTGACTGCCAAACGATTACGAAAAAACAGGTACACAAAAGGGCCAAAGAACTGCTTCAGGCCGGCCCATTGGCATGACGCTTCGCGTAGCAATTCGCTTCCAATACGCGCTAGCCGCGGGGCATGGATTGCCCGCCACTGTCTGTTGGGATGTCGAGGGGCTCGCGCGTCAGAACTGTTAAAAATGACATGGGGCTGGCTAGGCAGAGGGGCGATCGCACAGCCCTGCGCTACAGGCGTGAGGAATGGCCCGGGTGTCTCGGTCGCAGACATGCGAGCAGACGATCCGCTCAAGCGTGCACCCATACCAAAGAACTCTGCCTGTTCCACGCCTGCTCCCTGTTCATCTAGATGCGACCAATGAAACCATACGCCAAACGTCAAACCAAGAGGCTTTCCACGCGCTCTCTATAACTATTACCTATATCCATCATGAATGTCACGTATTGAGAGTATGTCTTCTTGAGGGAAGGGCGGGAGTAAAAATTTATTTAAATATTTTTATAGCAATGCAAATATTAATGAAAGTATATTTGGAACTGTTCTTGTATTAGATGTGACCGCGCGCAGTATGTAGCAAATCAATATCGCCCAGTCCGACGGCTTGTATCCGGTTTCCCAGACCTATGGGCTTGCTGCTCATTGCCTGTGCATACAGGCTATGCAAGCGTTTGGAAAAATTGACAGGAGAGCTGTCATTCATAAGCCGTTCGTGCTGCTCCTGCCAGACGCGTCTCGACCATTGCTCATTATCAAGCAAACATAGAACCTGACGAATAAAAGCCTCTATGTCAGGTGTATATTCACGAGTATTGACCAGATAGTCCATCTGTCCTGTTGGTGCCATGAGAGACACCACCGGCAACCCGCATGATACGCAGTCCATCAACGTCGTGGAACCATTCTCTGGAAAAGAATCGATCACCAGGTCAGCCGTCATGAGATAATTAATAAACAGCTCTTCTCCAACTGCGGAAGCAGTATGTATACGCGCACAAACGGCTTCGCCTCCGTCAATATCCATCAGGTTCCTTTGGATGAAGTCTTTTCCTACCCCGACAAGTAGGAGGTGTGCTGTCGGTTGCTGCAATAAAATTTTTACTGCCGCATGTAAAAAATTGAATTCTTGAAAAGGAATGAACTTATGCTCGGATGCAGCAGAAAAAATAACTTTACTGGCTGCGGAGATATTCAGCTTCGCTCGGGTGGAAAAATTTTTTCTGTAATGTCCAGCCATATCCTTTTGTAGGGGAATACCCAGTACAACACTCTCTGTAATGCCGCGCTTGAGGGAAGATATATTTTTCCCCCATGATCTTGTTTCTGCGACAACAGAGGCCGCTCCCATGCCCAAAGAAAAGCGATGGTCGGCGTGGTTGTAATATATTACAGAGGCTGCAAAGTTCTGTGCACCAAGAGCCAGAGTCGCAATTGGGTCTTGCATATGTGTGTGTAGAACAACGAAATCGTATTCTTGCGCCACTTTTTGTAGGGTTAGTGCTTTACTTACAAGAGACGTATAACGGGAAGGTCTGAAAACCTGTCCACCAGATGCCCGGGTCAGGGTTGGTATTTTCTGCGGGATCGGCAGTTTACCTTGTCCCGTAAGAAACACTGAGTGGCGGCAATGATGGCTATCGTGGTTGATCCAGCGTTCGACAACACGTGTATGTCCGCCAGACTGATAAGCTTGCGTCATCACATGTAAAACACCCCGGCGGGTGGATGTTTTTTTTCTGGCCAACTGATCAGCCATATTCAACAAAAGTCGTTCCAGATACTGGCTCCGGTAAACCCCGGTGCCCGTGCTGACAGCGAAATCGGCCGCCCTTAGAACAGAGGCGGCCGACTTGTTAAGGTTCCTGTGCGTTCCCGCATCTGTAACAAGTCTTTCGAACTCTTCCCTGTTGGCAAGAGTCCGGGCAAACAGGTCAGATCTTGAAGGCATTAACCGCGTCTACGACGCTTTCCACATCTTCATGTGTCATCGTCGGATCCATGGGCAAGGAAAGTACTTCCTGATGAATACTTTCTGTCAGCGGCAATGACAGGTGCAGCAGTTCTGCGTAAGCCTTCTGTTGATGAGGCGGAATTGGATAATGGCACAACGTCTGTATCCCGGCCTGATCCAAGTGGGATTGGAGAGCCTCGCGCTCTGGAGTGCGAATAACATAAAGATGCCAGACAGCCGAAAGGCGATTGTCTGGTAATTGCGGGATGGTGATCAGCGGATTAGAAATCTTCTTTGCATAGGTTTCCGCAATAATACGCCGCTTTTCGTTGTCCTCATCGAGATATTTTAGCTTCACCCGCAAAATAGCTGCCTGTAGCTCATCAAGGCGAGAATTGCGTCCTTTCACTTCATTGACGTATTTTTGAAAGGAACCGTAGTTGGACAAGGAAGAAATTTTGCGCGCGAATTCTGGATTATTGGTCGCAATAGCTCCACCGTCTCCGAGGGCTCCAAGATTTTTACCAGGGTAGAACGAAAATGCGGCAATATCGCTCCAGTTACCTACGCGCCGTCCGTCAATTTCGGCACCATGAGCTTGTGCACAGTCCTCGATAACAAAAAGATCATTCTTTTTGGCAAAGGCATTGATCGCAACCATATCGGCTGCACGGCCATACAGATGCACAACCAGAATGGCCTTGGTTTTGGGAGTGAGGGCTTGTGCCAGTTTTTCAGGGTCAAGATTATAGGTTTTTTCGTCTGGTTCCACCAGAACGGGTGTAAACCCACAATTCGAAATTGCCAGAACCGACGCAATATAGGTATTGGCCGGTACAATAATTTCGCTATCCGGCGGTAGGTCTAACGCTTGGATTGCTACTTCCAGCGCGTCCAGGCCATTGGCTACACCTACAGCATGGTCTGTGCCGCAGTAAGCGGCAAATTCTTCACAAAATGCTTTGTACTGCTGCCCACGTACATAGAAACCGCTATCCAGGACATCAGCCATGGCCTGCATGAGCTCATCGCGGTGCCGCAAGTTTATTTCTTTGAGGTTAAGAAACTTAATCATCATGCTCTCTCAGAGGTCAGGTTGAGCTATCGGGCTTCGCAAATAAGACACACACCCATGGTGGCGGATAGATTGCATGGTTTGCGTACTTTAAACGTATAATCAAGATTCAAGCTTTCAAGCCATTTTTTTGCTTGGAAAAACTGTTCAAAATGATGATTCATACTGATAAGCAAAGCGGGTTTTTGCGTGACAATCGTGTTCCGGCCGCCAATGAGAACCTGCAAGGCGCTGCCGTCTACATCGATTTTAATCAGTCCAGTGTTGATGTTGCATTCCTGGACCAAGGAATCAATCGTCTGGAGAGAGATTGCCTCACTTTTCGATGGCGATGAAACCTCACCCAGACTGTTTTTGGGAGAAGTCTGATCATTATGCTTCTCCCCCTTCATGGTCGGGGATTTTGCGCCGATAGCCACATTGAGCGGTCGTACATTTTTCAGGTTGTTGCGCGCAATCATTTGCTTCAGCAGCGCAAAATTATGTTGGTCTGGCTCAATCGCCCAGATGTCTTCATTCGTGAATTCACGCAGCACCAGAGCCGAGGTGCCCACTGAAGCGCCGACATCAATAATGGCCTTGGTCCGCAACCGCTCCGGATGTGTCAGATCGGGTACGCAGTACTTGTAGTGAAATTCCTCGAATGGAATATCTGACGGCGGAAGAAAATACTCACCACGATACAAAAACCAGCCATCATCTAACTGTAAAGTCTTGCTGTGATGAAAGTTCAGAATTTTTCTATAATTCTGTTCTTCTTTGTGTGTGACCTGAAGGTCGTACTTCGGCTGGCCAGCATACTGCCACAACCGCTGCAGAACCCGCGTGACCACAAGCTGGCTTCCCGCATCCATGCTTTGGGCGAGGGCGAGATATTTCTTCTCTATCTCATTAGAGAACAATTTTTCCGTCTGTTCCGCAAGCGGCGTTTCGTGCTGCGGATTTACTTGTTCAGGACTATTGTTCGGTGTGCCTGGTTTTCCGGTAATTGTATTGCTGGCGTTCTGTTTCTTTACAGTGTGCGACGGGGCAGACAGTCGCTCCAGTGCTTTTAACTGCTCGCTGGCGTTTTGATGCAATGGTAGCGGCGCGTTGAACTGTTCATCATACTGAGAGGACAACAGCAGCAGATCGTCTGACTGTTTGTCTAAACGTGCATTGATAGCCCGGGTTGAGGATGTATTCGCCTGAGTTAAATGCTGTATGAGGTTTTTCTGTTCGTTGACCTGATTTGTCAGGGCCTGAATCTTATTGTTCAGTTGTTCGGAAATCGTACGCTGTTGTTGTGCAATACGGGCCAGATTTTCCAGAACAAGACGATCCGCTCTCGAAAATGCTTTAAGGAACAGCTTGGCGCGTGCAATGTTGTGCTTGGTGAGACACCGGACCCTGTTGGCTTTCAGGAACGCGCGGTAAAGGAGCTTCCAGACACCTTCGTTGCGCCCACGGATAAGGAGGCGGCTGCCATAATAAAATTCATGCACATCGTTTTTGGAGCGCGTGTACCACAGAGTATGCTTGCTTCCGAAGGGCAGTAGACGTCTGCGCACCATAATCCAGCTTCGGAATGTGCTGTTTGCCTTGCCCCAGGTGAGAGATGTAGCTTTAGTAGCTTCAAGAAATTTTTTTGCAGCAAATGCAGGGCTATGTTTTTCATGAACATATTGAATCCCGCGTCGTGCAATCTTCCGATTGGTTGCGGGATCGAGTATTTGGGCAAACACTTCTTTTAAGGTCAATGCGGGCATATCAAGTGTTTTGACTTGTTCGCACTGCCAACCAAGACAGTAACCTTTGACCTGATCCAGGAAAACAAAAGCATCGTCCGGGTATTCATGCATCTCATGACAGACGACAACAGTGGGAATGCCCAGGCTGGCTGACATCAGAGCTGATGTGCCCATGGCAAACATAACATCTACGTTTTCTACAAGAAAATCGTTCAGCTTTTCATTAAATAGCGGCCCTGTGAATACCACCTCAACGGAAGGGTAGTTTTCGGCAATAATGCGGTGTTGCTCCGGGCCGGAGCCGATAACATAGAGTGTTTTTTTGCCAGGAAAATTGAATTCCTCAAAGTGCTTGGCAAGATTTGTAACCGCAAATACTTTATCAATAGACAGCCGACCTAGAATAGCAATTTTCAAGTGCTTCTGGTCTATTGTGAAGTCGGTTTTGACGGTGGTGGATGCTTCCACACCGATGGGCACGTATATGGGATCAAAATTGACGCCATAGGAGTTCAGCGCCTCTCTGTGTGCGGCATCGCAAAACATCACAGATCGGGATTTGCTAATAATCTGGAGGAAAGCTTTAAGACGTTCGGGGTCGATTTTCCAGCTATCCCGCAAAACGGGAAGGCAAAGGTTGTGCCAGTCTATAAAAAGGATTTTGCTCTCCGGGTGAATAACGGGCATCCAGTGCGCCCAGTAAAGCGGAGTAACAAAAATAACTGGCTCTTTGACGTTAACCGAAAAGTCTCCCTGACGAACGGTTAACTTCTTGACACTGGTGCCTTCCAACATGGAGTCGGAAAGACCATTTTCATAATCAGTATAATATATTGTTCCCGGATATGTCTTGGACAGCTCACGCGCAATAGTCGTTAGATAAACTGGCCCCCCAGACGCTTCGCGCCACGGGAAATAAAAAAGTATAGGCAGTGCCATTATTTAGTCTTTTCCATAAGCTCTATCATAAAGCGATTTGGTAGCAGCAGGAAAACAATCGCCGCGCCAAAATAGACGGATTGTTTTACTGGCGTAATCTGGCGGATACCCAGTTTTCCCATGACCTCTAAGGCATGAGGGATATCTGTCACAAAATAGGCAAAATGGTATGGTGTTACGCTCTGTTTATGCCAGCTATCCAGAACGTGCGATCCCTCCATATTTTCAAGCAGCTCAATCCTTGGCTGGGATTTTGCCGTCATGAATAGACCATTCACGCCCTGTTCAGGGTCTGTAAACGAACTTTCTGCCTGATACCCCAGTAAGCGATAGCCGTAAGCGGCGTCCTTAACAGATCGCACGGCAATGCCAATATGATGGAATTCAAAGCACCCTAGTTCCCCCGCCAGTCGACGGTTGAAGATTTGCTGGCAGAATGTATCCCACTTTCCAGCAACGGTTGTCTCGTAGCTTGCCCGTGTCAGGATATGTTCAACCAGTTGGTATGTTTCCCCACGCAGGCTAACAGTCAGCGAAGGGCCTAGCGGCTGCTTGGTGGCATAGCCATCATGGAATTTTACAACGGCAGCATTGTCGGCCACAGTCTGGCAGTAAATTTCAGAAAGCCCAAGATCGTTAAAACCAAATGCCATCAGCAGGTTCACGCTCTCAACGGCGGCCAGGCTGGAACTGTCTACAATCCAGCGGCCCCATTCCGCGCGGTTGCCAGCGATATTATAAAGACCGATCAGTCCCACCGGCTCTTTGGTAAAGCGATCCTCGATAACGAAATAGTAATCGTTTTCCGTCGTATTCTGTTTGGCAATCCAGGCTTTTTGCGCCTCGACGTCATCAGAGATGGGGTTCAGGTATTTTTGCCTGTCCCCATCCTGTCCCCGCAGCTTGAGCACAACCTCAGCATCAGCAGGCACCACAGACCGCAACTGAAACGACAACCCCGTTAAGGAGGTTACCTTACTCGCCAGAGCCAATGTACTTTTCCTCAGCAGATTACTGCAATTTACTTTCAATCATTTCAACAAAGCTTTTGGGCGTTGTTAAAGCTGTGAGTTCTTCTGGCGAAAACTGGATGTTGAAGGTTTCTTCAGCGGTCAACGCCGTTTCGATCCGCTCGAAGGAGCTCCAGACATCGGGGTCTTCAAAATGCGCTTCGAATTGATCAGACAGCTTTGCATGTTTCTGTACAAACGCAACGACATCAGCATTATGTGCCATCAGACAACAATCCTATGATTCCACCAAGATTTCGACAATTCCTTGGGGGAAGGTATAATTAAACTCTGCTGCAACTTCAACGTGCTCCTTCAGATGGGAGCTGATAAATTCAGCCGCTGGCCGGTTCCGTTCGCCGTGCTGGAAGCCTACCTGCACTGTATGGCTGCCCAGCTTGTCGCAGGCACATTTGAGAGCCCCCAGTAGGATGATTTCGTTCAGGCCGCGCCCCAATGCACGGCAGCTCACAAAAACATCGTCTATGCAGACTACGCCGTCTTTGAGTTCGGCGAGAACAGCGCCAATAATTCCGCTGTTTACAAGCTTGTCCCGCATGGAAATTGTCACTACGCATGACTTCTCACCTGAGGAAAGTCTTGTAACTTCCTGAATGGAGTATCGTCTGTAGTTGAATATGAACTGGTTTGTCTTGTTGGAGAGTTCCGCAACGCGGTTAATCTGCTCAGGGTCGTTGATTCTGAATTCCAGCACAACTTCCAGTGAGCGCAGGTAATCTTCCGGTGCCATCTGCTCCTGTAGGCGGCGGCGCTCCTCGTTGGCCTGGATGTCTTTGCTGCGGATCAGATCTTCTGCCGAGACGGAGTTCTTCAATAGCCCCGGGAAATTTTCCAGAGCCCTGGCATTTGCGGTGCTGTCTGGCGAGGCCCACAATACCTTGATGTCAGGCAATTGCTGAGTCACGTCAAATAGCTCGCCCATGTTATCATCAACAAACAACATCGATGAATGGTGGATATTCAGAAAACACTCAATTTCGCTGATGTTTTTTGATTTTTTATCCCAATTCACCATGAATTTTGTGATCATGTTGGGGCGCAAGGGAAAGTCCTGCCGCTGGGTAAATAGGTCCAGCGCATCCTGCTCTTCGTTCTTGGAGGCGATGCAGATAAAAATACCTTGCGCGGCGAGGTCGGCTAACTTCTGCTGCAGGGCTATATGCCCCTCTTGCAGCACAACGCCATCAATGCCGTCTTCTCCCAGCACACCCTGATACAGGGTGTTATCGAGATCGACCACAACTGCCTTGAGATGTGGTGCCAGTAGCGATGGAATGAGGCGTAGGCCCAGAAAACGGGATATTTCCAGGCAGGCGGCTGGGCTGCAGCGCGTACCCGTAAAGGATGCCAGCCGCAGGTCATAAAACCTGTCGCCTATTTTTGCGGCAATATCACGAATGGCCTCGCTGCATAAGGAGTCCTCGGGCAGCACCTCACCGCCGAGCGCGGCGAAAATAACCGGCGCGGTTGTGGTTTTCCCCAACGTATTCAGGCGTTCAATAATATAGGCCTGTCCCTGCGCATCATACCGGTCAAGGTCGACCCACAACAGATGCAGATCCGCAGGCTCGCTTAACGCGGTCAGGGAAAACGCGTCATCATAATCGCTGTAGCTGAACTCTGCGCGCAGGTCAGACAGCGCCAGAAAGGCATCTAGTGTTGCAGCAATCAGCTCGAAGGAGTGGTTCCGAATAACATTAATTCTTATAATCCGCCCATCTGCAGCAGCCTGATCAAGCAGATCGCTCCGCTTTAAAGAGGTACTTGCAAGAAGATTATGTGAACTAAGAATTTCGTCCATTCGTCACCCATTCTGCCATAATTGTCTTGTATTCGTCGAAGCCGTTTATATATTCGTGGGGATTATATAAGTGGTCAGAAATGACAACAAGTATGCAATCATCGCTGAAATCGTACATTTCCTTCCAGACCATTCTGTCAATCCAGAGCAGCTTGTCGGGGGAGGCGAGTTCTTCGTCGGCGATGGTACCCTTATGTGTCTTGAGGCGGACACGGCAAGACCCGGCAATGGTCAGAAAAGCAAAGCTGGAGTCTCTGTTGGCGTGCGCACCGCGAACGGCATCGGACGAAGTGCCATAAATCATGAAGATTCGCTTCATCTCAAACGGGATGCCATTCATATTCTCGACGGCAACCAGCTTGCCGCGGTTATCTCCGCGGATTGGCACGGTTATGAGACCAAACAGCTCTGGTCGTTCTAACTCAAGGATATCATTTTCCATTTGAACACCAGACTTCACAAAATCTTCCTATGTTGCTGACGTCTTTACCCCTTTGTTGTCATCACTCAAAAGGAGAATTTCGTATTTTTATGGCTTGGAGTTCAAGTGATGACAAGGGGGTAACGGGCGTATCATACCCTACTTGTTTGCTGTCTGGGTTAATGTGTTGGAGGTGTGTTTAAAATGCTTCGGATTCTCTCCCCACTATATTTTTATATGAGTTAATAATTTATGAACATGATATTTGTTATACGAAATTTTGCTTTAGTCTTATGCTGATGCGAGCTCCATCTAGGAGAACAATTATCATTCGCAGAATGGTGATTGCGAGGTATTTTGGCGGCTATGTATATTTGGCTGGGAACAAAAGGCGTGCATGATCCCGGTCGGGTAGCCGTGATCTGATACGAATCAGCCGCCGCGGTGCGACAGTATGGGGGTAATATGAAATCAGAATGTTTCTGCGTCTGATTTTATCCTCGTTTTATCTTAAAAAGTGGGTTTCTAAAGCCATCAATGGTTGTATAAACTCCAGAGCTATTTTCTGATAATGGGGTTTATGTTGCGCATCCTATTAACTGGTGGTTGCGGTTTTATCGGCTCAGCAGTTGTCCGGTTTGCCGTAAGAGAACTAGGGTATGAGGTCATCAACATTGACAAGATGACCTACGCAGCATCGCAAGATGCCTTGGAAGATGTCCTTCTGCACCCCAATCATACACTTGTGAGACAGGATATCTGCGACGGTGTGGGTATTCGTGCTGCCTTTGCCAAATACCAGCCTGATGCGGTCATGCATCTGGCGGCAGAAAGCCATGTGGACCGCTCCATTGATGGCCCCGGCACTTTTGTGCAGACGAATGTGAACGGCACGTTTGTCATGCTGGAAGCTGCAAGAGAGTATTTTGCCACCCTGTCTGGCGAGAAAAGAGAGAAGTTCCGCTTCCATCATATCTCGACCGACGAGGTTTTTGGCGCGCTGGCGGATGAGGATCCGCCTTTTAACGAGCGTACCCCTTACGATCCGCGCAGTCCTTACTCCGCTTCCAAGGCGGCGTCAGACCATCTGGCCCGTGCATGGATGCATACGTACGGGCTGCCGGTCATCGTTTCCAATACGACCAACAACTACGGCAAATGGCAGTTCCCGGAGAAGCTGATTCCGCTGATGATCATTAACGGAATCAATGAGGCGCCACTGCCAGTCTACGGCAATGGTGCCAATACACGGGACTGGCTGTTTGTCGACGACCACGCCGAGGCGCTCCTGAAAGTCATCACGCATGGTATTCCGGGGCAGACTTATTGCATTGGCGCGCGTCAGCCACGCAAAAATCTGGACGTTGTCAAAACCATTTGTGCTGTTCTGGATCAGAAACTTCCTAGTGCCAACGGCGCGCGTGAGCGGTTGATTACTTACGTTAAAGACCGTCCAGGGCATGATCACCGGTATGAAATCGATCCCTCTTTTTCTGAAAATGCTCTGCACTGGAAAGCGGCGCATGATTTTGAGCGGGGTCTCGCCGCAACCATTGATTGGTATTTAAACAATGCCGTGTGGTGGGAGCGTATCCGTTCCAAAACCTATGCAGGTCAACGTCTGGGGTCCATCGCGTGATAAAAAAAGGTATTATTCTGGCGGGCGGGTCAGGGACACGTCTGCATCCTGCGACATTGGCCGTTTCCAAACAGTTATTGCCTGTTTTCGATAAGCCGATGATTTATTATCCGCTGTGCACGCTCATGCTGGCAGGGATACAGGATGTTCTGATTATTTCCACTCCACGGGATTTGCCGCAGTTCCAGCGTCTATTTGGAGATGGCTCTCATCTTGGCATCAGTCTTTCCTATGCTGAACAGCCGAGTCCGGATGGTCTGGCTCAGGCCTTTCTCATTGGTGAAAAATGGATTGATGGTCAGGCCTGTGCGCTCGTGCTGGGTGACAATCTCATTCACGGTGATCACCTTTCTGCAACGCTACGTATTGCCGGGGCCCGCTCAGAAGGGGCAACCGTATTTGCCTACCAGGTCAGGGACCCGGAACGTTATGGCGTTGTTTCATTTGATGGTGATGGCAAAGCCACCCATATTGTGGAAAAACCTTCCCATCCTGCTTCAAACTGGGCTGTGACAGGTCTTTATTTTTACGATCACAATGTCACTGAATTTGCCAGAAAAGTTCGTCCTTCTGCGCGCGGCGAACTGGAAATTACTGATCTTAACACCATGTACCTGCAAGCTGACATGCTGAATGTAGAGCGTCTGGGCCGGGGTACAGCCTGGTTGGATGCGGGCACGCCAGATTCTCTTTTGCAGGCCTCCACCTTTGTGCAGACTCTACAGGACCGGCAGGGTAGCCTGGTTGGCTGCCCGGAGGAGGCCGCTTTCCGTATGGGCTTTATTGGGGCAACTCAATTGCTTGAGCGTGCCAGCCAGCTTGGAAAAACTGAACTCGGTCGTATTCTCAGGCATATTGCCACAGGGGAAGGGATTTCCTGAAATTGACCTGTTAGTCGTTTAAAAGCTCATTTCTGAGGGTTGAGAAAAATTTTTCAGAAATGAGCCAAGATGTGGGGCAGATTTTGGTCTGCCCACACGTTCAGGTTTCTCGTTATTTCGCTTTGCTGTTATACAGTTCGTAGCGTGTTTTCTGCAGATCGCCTGACAATGTCACGATCGCGCCAATCAGATCGGCAATCAGGCGATCCACATCAGATTGTGGTGTGTCACCCTGCGGTGCATCTTCCAGATAGGCGCGCGGGAACCACTTGATATCTTCAAGAAAAACTTCCCGATCAGCCGGTGTGAAAAACCGCGCGAGACTTCTGTTTTTCTCCCAGAACGTCTCGCATATGAATTTCTGCGTTGCCTGATTAATAACAAAAGGGGCGCGCTGCCCTTGAAACTGCACATATTGTTTTAGCGTAAACTCAATAAGTGCATCATGCTCAGAGGGGCGGAATTCACGATTGCGCGCAAAGAACTCTATCAGCGCGCGTGGTGCACCCTGGTTCGCAAAGGCATTAACTGTTACATTGTCTGGCACTTTAACATCAAGAAAATCAACGAGTGCTTGCTGGTTATTGCTGCCATCATAGCGAGCGGTATCGCAAACTGTGACCTCAATGTCTTTATGCAGCGCTTCCCAACCGCAGGCCATGTTGTTCCAGTCACATGTTGTCAGGCCATATTTTCTGATCCATTCCTCGAAGGAAAGGCGGGACCACGCGCCCCATTGCCACCATGCGGAGTTAAGCCAGGCCACTTGCGGCCGGACAAACAGAAGAGCCTTGAATTTCACACCGTTAATACCGTCAAAGATGCCGTATTCCTTGAAGAGAGAATGAAATTCTCCCCATGCCTCACAGGAAATAATGGGTACGGTTTGATCGTCTGCTAATTTGAGAACATCCATAATCCCCTGCTTGAACAGCATGGCAGCGTCTTTGCCCAGAGGTATGGGAACAGAACTGAAGCCGATCGGATCGTATTGCTGCACGGCATCATTGAGCGTTGTACCGTGAATAATGGAGCCGTCACTTTGGATGACGCAATAGATGTATTTTTTGTTGCCGTTCTTAGACGTCAACTCGTCATTATATGTAAGAAACTGTTGCAAGGCCGTGCTTCCACACTTGCCACCGCCGATATGAATAACAACTTCTTTCATATTTCCCTCATTAGCATTGACATTGCTGATGCCCCCCCATCTTTTGTTAGCACGTCGAGAAAAAATTCCCTTCAGTTTTTTGGCGAAGCGGTCCTTTCTGTATTTTGTCCAGTTACGTGAGCGCCTAAACTTTTTCAAGAAAGAGAAAATAGATGATCTAGAGCGGGGGAATCCCCTGAAACCTTTGATGGTGACGATGTTACGTAGTCGTTCTGCGTTCCAAAACTCATCATAAACCGCCAGTGTTTCAGAGATAACTTTTTCCTGCGAGAACTCCGTTTCAGCCAGTTTGCGGCTGGCCTGCCCCATGAGAATACGTTTGGGCCGGTCAGCAAGAAGTGAACGCAGGGCGTTGGCAAGGCGAGTGGGATCACGCGGGGGAACCATCAGCCCGTTGACGCCTTCTACAACGGTCTCGCGACAGCCTTCGACATCAGTTGTTACGATAGGACGTGCGGCCGCCAATCCCTCCAGCAGGGCCTTCGGTAACCCTTCTCGGTAGGCCGATGGAAGACAGATAATGGCGCATTGCCGGAGCAGGTCAGGAATATCAGAGCGGAACCCAAGGTATTCCACCACGCCTTCTTTTTCCCATGCGTGGAGGGTCTCTTCGGGTATGGCGGCAAAGTTGCCGGTGTCGGGCGCACCTGCTAGCAGAAAACGGGCTTTCATGCCCTCGGCCTTCAGTTGGCGGGCTGCTGTAACAAATTCTTTTACCCCTTTATCCCACAGCATACGAGCAGGTAGAATAACGGCCGGTACGCCATCCGGCTCGGGGGTGGGCTGAAAAAGAGCCAGATCAACCCCGGCGCCGCGGATCAGTCGCGCATCCTCAGGCCGTACTGTGTGCTCTTCAATAAAGTCTTTTTCGGCATCGGGGCTTTCAAAAATAACCCGGCTGCCGCGTGGATTAAGCAGCAGGCGTAATGCCAGACGGATGGGAATGCGCAGGAGGCGGGCGCGCCAGTCGCTGGAAGAAAAAATATAGCCCATACCTACTGGCGCATTGATAACATGCCGGATGCCAGAAAACCGTGCCGCGAGTGACCCGTGCAGGAGCGGCTTGAGCGCGACGTGATGCACGAGAAATGGGCGTTCTGCCTGATAGACACGCCAGACCTGGAATATGCTTTTCAGTTCGTCCAGCGGGTTGAGGCTGCGGCGGTCAAGGTTCCATGGCAGCACGCGCAGGCCGTGGCTCCGGATGGTGTCGGCGTGCGAGCCAACATGCGTCATGACAACAACCTCAAAACCGGCGTTTTGAGCAGCTTTTGCGCGCGCAAGAAAATGCGAGCAGAAGAACCAGTCTTCGGAAATAAGATACAAAATTTTTGGCATCAGAATTTTACCGCAATGACCGCGCTCACTTATTTCCCTTATCATTAACACAATGTGGAAATGAAACTGTGCGTTATTGCCACCTAACACGATGTTCATGCAAGACACGGACAGTTTGGAAAACCAAATTATGTCTTAACGAGAGTTAATTCCGCCGCCTTGTCAGTAAGTGTGCGGCGATGCGATTGCGCTGCTATGAACGGGCATAATGACCCGCGATGGCTCTTTCTGGCTGAGAGAAATATCTTCGGAAAACTCGTTCGGTTTCAAGGAAAACTGTGCTCTGGAACAAAGGTTCAAGAGGCTGTGAAGGAGTTTTAAGGCACCTGGAACGAGGCTCACGGCCGCGCCTGACGCCGCTAGTTATGACAGGCCAAAAGCGTCCTGTACCCGCCCCCACAGAATACGCCCCTCGACTCCTACTCGCCAGAAGGAATGGAGCAGAATGGGCCGGACTGGCGTGAGCGGAAACAGGGGAGAGGCTCCCTGCGCTAGATACGCGGCCAGTTCGCGCCCGGTGAGGGTCGCCATGGCGACACCGCGGCCATTATAGCCCAGCGCCGCCATCAGGCCGGGTTCAGGCTCGTGCCAGTGGGGGTAATGGTCGAACGTTACAGCAAGCTGACCGTTCCAGCCTTGTGTCCAGCCAATGTCGCGCAGGGCGGGCCAGACCTTTCGTGCCCGCGCCACCAGATAGGGAAAGGCGACCGCTCCTTGCGCCGGATAAGAAAAAGAGCGTCCGCCCATCAGGAGCCTGCCAGCGCCGTCCACCCGGTAATAGGTGGTGATCTGCCCGAGTTCGTAGAGTGATTCGCGTTCAGACAGAATTGCCCGACGCAGCGCGGGAGGCAGCGGCTCGCTGGCGACAATGCTGCTGTAAACCGGCACAACGGAGCGGCGCAGGGCATCGCGCAGGCTGTCCGTATAGCCGTTGGTGGCCAGAACGACCCGCTCGGCTACAACACAGCCCGTGCGGGTTTGGGCAAGCCAGCGTCCGCCAACCCGCTCTAGTGAGAGCACATGGCTGTGGCAGAACAGGGCGGCACCTTCCTGTTGGGCAGCCCGGGCTATGCCCTGCGTATAAGCCAGCGGGTTGACCTGCCCGCCGCGTGTATCCAGGAGGCCGCCGCAATACAGGGTATGGCCGGTGCGTGCGGCTATGGCAGTACGGTCCAGCCAGTGCACGGGCCAGCCCCGTGCCCGGCATTGCCGCTCCAATTCCCGCAGAGGAGCAAGCTGGCCCGCAGCGGTGGCGGCCCGTATCGTGCCGCCACGCGCGGCGTCGCACGCAATGCCGTAGCGTTCGACCAGGTCGAACACCAGGTCCGGCCCGTCCTGCCAAGCCATCTGCACCAGACGGGCGCCGTGTTCGAGGCCGAAATCGGCCTCGACTGTATCGGGCGGGGGTTTCAGGCCGGGGTTGACCTGCCCGCCATTGCGGCCCGAGGCTCCCCAGCCTGGTCCATGGGCTTCCAGCACAATCGCTCTGACCCCCTGCCGGGCCAGATGTAGGGCCGTGGAAAGGCCTGTAAGCCCCCCGCCAATGACCAGAACGTCGGTCTCGACCCGTTGAGTCAGAATGGGCCAGTCCGGCGCGGCGGGGGCTTGCGCTTCGTAAAGACTGCCACAGGCTGCGCCGGAAGGCCCTGTCATTATGCCTCTCCGTAGCCGATGACGGCCTTGAGTTCGAGAAAGTCCATCAGGCCGAAAACACTACATTCCCGCCCGTTGCCGGATTGCTTGTAGCCGCCAAAGGGGGCCTTGACCGTCCATGCGCCATGATTGAGCGTGACATTGCCTGCCCGTAGCCTGCGGGCCACGGCTCTTGCATGAGCCAGATCGCCGGACTGCACATAGGCTGCCAGACCGTAAACCGTATCGTTGGCGATGCGGATGGCGTCTTCTTCATCTGTATAGCCGATGATGGAGAGAACCGGGCCGAAGATTTCTTCCCGCGCGATGGTCATGTCGGGACTGACCTGTCCGAAAACGGTGGGTTTGACATAATAGCCCACCTCAAGCCCTGCCGGTTTGCCCGTTCCACCCCCGACAAGCGTGGCCCCTTCCGCAATGCCCTTGGCAATCAGGGCCTGAATACGGTCGAACTGCAGCGCGCTGACAACGGGGCCGTATTCCGTTTCCTCATCGGCAGGGTTGCCCATACGCAGTTCGGACAGCACAGCCTGCGCTACCTCCATTGCCTCGGCCATGCGGGCCTGCGGCACCAGCATACGGGTAGGGGCGTCGCATGTCTGGCCCGAATTGCCCATGCAGCGGCGCACGCCATCGCTGACCGCGGCTTGAAAATCGGCATCGGGCAGAATGATATTGGCCGATTTTCCGCCGAGTTCCTGCAAAACGCGCTTGATGGTGTCGGCCGATGCCCGTGCAACCGCGGCGCCTGCGCGGGTTGAGCCGGTAATGGACATGACATCCACATCCGGGTGGCGGGCGAGCGCCTCACCCACATCGGGGCCGCTGCCGTTGATCATGTTGAACACGCCCGCTGGCACCCCGGCCTCGTCCATGATTTCGGCAAAGAGCAGGGCGCTGAGCGGGGCGACCTCGCTGGGTTTGAGCACCATGGTGCAGCCTGCGGCAAGGGCAGGGGCCACCTTGCAGGCAATCTGGTTCATGGGCCAGTTCCACGGTGTGATCAGCCCGGCCACGCCTGCGGCCTCATGCGTTAGCAGCATGTCGTCACGCACGGTATCGAAAGAGAAGGTGCGCAGGGCATCCAGTGTTTCCTGCATGTGGCCGTAGCCCGACCACGCCTGACTGTCGCGCGCGCGGGCAATGGGCGAGCCCATTTCAAGGGAGATAGCCTGCGCCATTTCTTCCGAACGGCGCTGATAGATGGCAATGACCTTTTCCAGCAGCGCGATACGCTCTTCCTTGCTGGAGGCCGACCATGCGGGAAAAGCCGCACGTGCTGCGGCCACGGCGCGGTTGACATCCTGCTCATTGCCCATGGCGATGGTGGCGCAGGGGGTTTCTGTTGCAGGGTTGATGACATCCAGCCGCTCGCTGCCTGATGGCGCGCACCATTGCCCGTTAATGTAGAATTCGAGTGCGTGTGAAGAAACAGTCATGTCAGTTCCTGAACATTGAAAGCCATTGAAACCCTGCGGGATACCTTATCCATTGCTGCCCCAAACTGCGTGCGCGGCACAAAGTTGTAAAACAGACCCTGTTCAAACTCTGGTATCGTCACAAAACTCTTTTTTATTTTCAAGTGTTTTGTGCGCTGTTTCGCTCCTGTGCTTCCGGGCCGCATTTTTGGATGGTAGAGGTGGAGAGGGTTCTTTTTATTGCCACTTCAAAATATTCCGTTGACGTAAATTATTCAAGTGTGAAAAAACTGACTCGTATTTCACGTTTCGGAAGCAGCACATCATGCCTTTCGTACCGTCGTCTCAGAAAACAGGTCTTAATGGACTGCTCTTCCGTGTACTCATGCTGGTGCCGGGGGGCGTGCTGGGCTGCGGTCTGATTGTGTTTTCGCTCGGGCTTCTGGCTTTTTTGTCCCTGAGGCACAACGATGGCTCGCTTCTGGGTAATGGCTTCACGTTCGATAACTTTGCCACACTCCTGCACGACCCGCTTTACGCGCGTGTGGCCGGGCGTTCACTTCTTATTGCGGGGCTTGTTACGGCGACGACAGTCGTTACGGCTTATCCAGTCGCCTATTTTCTGGCTTTTCACGCCGGGCGCTACCGTGCCATCCTGTTGTTTCTGGTCACGTTGCCATTCTGGACGAGCTATCTGCTGCGTGTCTTCGCCTGGAAAATCGTGCTGGCCTATAATGGCGTGCTCAATTCTTTTCTGACGAGTACAGGTCTGCTGGCATCACCGTCCCTGGCGTTTCTGAATACGCCCGCCGCTGTGGTCGTGACACTGGCCCATGCGTATGCGCCCTTTGCCATTCTGCCAATTTTCACGGCTTTGGAAAATATGCCGCGTTCGCTGTTTGAGGCGGCGGCGGATCTGGGGGCGCGGCCTTTTGCAACCTTTCGCCGCGTTGTGCTGCCTTACTCCATTAAAGGTGTTCTGGCGGCGGCTACGGTCGTGTTCATTCCCACCGTCGGGGACTACGTAACCCCGGCACTGGTGGGCGGGCCGAATAGCATCATGATCGGCTCACTTATTCAGGTGCAGTTTGGTCGGGCTAATGACTGGCCGTTCGGGGCGGCGCTGTCGGTGGCGGTTATGGCGCTGATTGCGCTCGTTATCGGGCTTTTGCGGCAGACGGACCGGCAGATGGAGAAAACGGCATGAGAACGCCTCAGCCCTTTTACAAAAAGCCGCTGTCTCCGGGTATGGGGCTGGGCGTTTATGTTGGGCTGTATCTGTTCTTTCTGTATCTGCCTGTATGCCTCATCCCACTTTTCTCATTTAATGACTCCATTCAGGCGGCCTTTCCCCTCAAAGGGTTTACCTTGGGCTGGTACAGGGCGCTGTTGCACAATGATGGTGTGCGGCGTGCTCTGCTGACCAGCCTTGAGGTGGGAGGCACTTCGGCCTTTCTGGCAACGCTATGCGGTTTGACGCTGGCCTATGCACGGGTTTTCCTGCGCTCAGGTCTGAGTACGATTCTGTCAGGCTTGTGCCAGTTGCCATTGCTGATCCCGGGAGTGATTGTCGGCATCGCCATGCTGATTGTCGTCAATGTCATCGGGGTGGGGCCGTCCCGCATAGCGTTAGTGTGTGGGCATATGTTGGTGGGGCTGCCGACTGCTTTCATGATCCTGTACGGACGGCTCGCGGGGCTTTCGCGCTCCATACCAGAGGCGGCGGAAGACCTTGGCGCCCGCGAATGGACCACGTTTTCGCGCATTATCCTGCCGCTGGCTCTGCCGGCTCTCGGCTCGGCTTTTATGCTGGCCTTTCTGACGAGTTTTGATGAATTTATCATCGCTTTTTTCCTGACCGGTTCAGAGCCGACATTGCCTGTCTATATCTGGGGGCAGTTGCGCTTTCCGCGCTCGCTGCCGCTGGTAATGGCGCTGGGCAGTCTGATTCTGGCGGTCAGTATCATTATCGCGGCGGCTTCGGAACTGATGCGCCGTCGGGGAAAACTGACAGAGCGGCAGGCCGTGTCCTGACGCAACCGTGGAGTGTTCTGGTATGACAGATAAAGAAAAATCTTCCATCGTCAAAAAGATTTCCACACAAGTTCTGGCGCTTGCCATGACGGCGTCCGTCCTGGCTCCTGTAGCCCCGGCCCGGGCGGAGGATGGTAGGCTCACATACCTTACCTGGTCAGGTTACGAACAGCCCGAATATGATGAGGTGTATCTGAAGGCCCATCCGGGTGCGGTTGATATTTCTGTTTTTGGTGATGACGATGATGCCTTTACCAAACTCAAGGCCGGTTTTCGCCCTGATATTGCTCATCCATGCTACGACAAAATCCAGCGTTGGAATAAAGCAGGGCTGATCGAGCCGATCGACACCAGCCGGATCGCTAACTGGAACCAGATTTTCCCTGTTTTCCGTAATTTGCCCGACATTCAGGCCGGGGAGGGCAAGGTGTGGATGGTGCCATGGGACTGGGGTAATACTTCCATTCTCTATCGTACCGACCTGCTTCCCAAGGATGTCGAGCAGAGCTGGACTCTATTGTGGGACCAGAAATATGCCGGGCGGATGTCCACCATTGACGCCGTGCACGATACGCCCGTTGTTGCAGCACTGGTTGCGGGGGTTAATCCGTTTGATCTCAGCCCTGCCGATATGGAAAAAGTGGCGACCAAAATGCGTGAGCAACGGCCGCTCATGGCCTCCTACACGACAGATATGACATCGGTCGAGCAGTCTCTGGCCAGCGGTGCGCTTGTCGCGGCCATGACATGGAACGAGTCCGCCGTGGCGCTACGCAAACAGGGCGTGCCGGTTGCCTTCATGAAACCAAAGGAAGGTATGCTGACATGGAGCTGCGGCTTCGTGATGATCAAGGGGACAAAGAACAAGGACCTGGCGTATGATTTCATCAACAGCCGTCTTGCGCCGTCTTCGGGGCGACACCTGATCGAGAACAATGGTTATGGCGCGTCCACCAGCACGGCTTTTGCTGCCGTTCCTGCTGAAAAGCTCAAGGAGCTTGAACTGCCCGCCGACCCGGAGGTGATGCTCAAGACGACCGTTTTCACCGGCCCAATGAAGCAGGCCGAGGAACTCGGGAAACTGCTCGAAAAAATCAAGGCTGGTGGCTGAATGACGCCGGATGCCGATGTGCTGATCGGCCGCAGGCTGCGGGCCTTGCGGCTGGAGCGCGATCTGTCGCTCATGGAGCTGGCCAGTCGGGCGGGTATTTCCGTCAGCGCGCTCAGTCAGATTGAGCGGGGTATTTCCTCGCTCAAGATCAAGGTCATGTGGCCGCTGGCGGCGGCGCTCAATGTCGAGCCCGGTGCCCTGTTGGGTGAAGGGGGGCAGACACAGAGCGATTTGTATTGCGTCTCTTCCAGAACGCGCAAGCGTCTGCCCGTACATGCGGACGGGATTGAAAAATGGCTGCTTTCGCCCCCCGGCGCTGCCTTGACGGGTATTCTGGTCAGTGTTGTGCCGGGCGGCACCACGGCGGGCAGTTATACCCATACGGGGCATGAATTCGGTTACGTGCTGAGTGGCCAGCTTGAACTGACGATAGACGGTGTTTCCTATCAGTGCGGACCGGGCGACAGCTTTGCCTTTCGCAGCACGCTGGATCACGCTTTTTCCAATCCGGGGCAGGAGCCCGCCCAGATCGTGTGGGTCAATACAACCAAACCGGGAGAAAGCCGCGATGGCTGAAGCACTGCTCAGGCTCGATCATGTCAGTAAGGTTTTTGCCGGTGGGCATGTTGGACTGGAGTCCATTGATCTGGATATTGCACAGGGCGAGTTTCTGAGCCTGCTCGGGCCATCAGGCTGTGGCAAGACCACGACTTTGCGGGTTATCGCAGGCTTTGAAAGTCCCACGCAGGGGCGGGTGCTGCTGGATGGGCAGGACATGACGGCGCTGCGTCCGTGTGATCGCCCTATCAATACTGTTTTTCAGGACTACGCACTGTTTCCGCATATGAATGTCAGCCAGAATATTGCCTTTGGTCTGTCTCTGCGCAGGGTAGGTAGCGCAGAAATCAGACGCAGGGTTAAGGAGGTTCTGGAACTGGTTGGCCTGCCGGACAAGGTGCAGGCGCGGATCGGCAGCCTGTCGGGGGGACAGAAACAGCGTGTGGCACTGGCGCGCGCGCTGGTCTGCCAGCCTCGCCTGCTCCTGCTGGATGAGCCGCTCTCAGCCCTTGATGCCAGCCTGCGTGAACATATGCAGACGGAACTCAAGCGACTGCAGAAAGAACTGGGTACGACTTTTGTCATGGTCACGCATGACCAGACGGAAGCCCTGTCGATTTCTGACCGGATCGTGGTCATGAATGCCGGACGGATTGAACAGATCGCGCCGCCGGATGTGCTGTATGATCGTCCGGCCACGCAGTTTGTCGCCAGCTTTATTGGCACCATGAACCTGCTGAGAGCGCTACCCACCCAGAAGCAGAACGGCCGCATACGCTTTGCCATAGGGCCGTTCTGGCAGCCGGTTATAGCGCTTGATGGCACCACGCTTCTTCCCCCGGACAGGGCGGTGACACTGGGTATCCGCCCTGAAGATCTGGTGCTGACAGAGTTGAAGGGGGATGAGGTTCTGAACACCACCGTCTTATCCGTGGCGTTTCATGGCCGCTCATTGCGCGTTCAGGTGGAGGCGGCGGGTGGGCAGGCTTTGTTTGCCGATATTCCGCGTGAGGGCGAACAGGCGCGGCTGGTGCCGGGGCAGGCCATCGGCCTTGCGCTGAAAAAGGACGTGCGTCCTCCCGTTTTCATGCACTGAGGCGGATGGGGGCGGCTATATGCCTCAGGGCTCGGAAAAGCCGCCGAGCAGACCTGATGTGAGAAGGGCCGTGGTAAAGCGAGCAGTTTCTTCAATATCGCTAAACGGGTTTTTTGAGATGTGCAGCAGCCCTTCCAGGCCGGCCATGAAAATGATCGAAACCGCAAGGGCGAGTTTGTCTGGCGTCATGGCGCTTGATCTAATTCTGGCCTGAAGGCGGGCTTTCAGGTCTTCCGTCATGTCCCGGACGGCAGTGGAGCCAAACAGCCGTGCGCGGATATGGTGCTGGTTCAGTTCAAAGAACCGGGCTGCACCATGCAGGCTCAGCAGTTCGCGGAAAGAGGCCGCGTAGCCTTTGAGCAGCATGGTCTCGAGATTATCTTCATCAGAGTGACCAAGCAGGATGGCCTCTTTGGCGCGTGTGATCACAAGATTGAGCAGGGTGTCAAAAATGACTTCCTTGGTTTTGAAGTAATTGTAAAAACTGCCAGGCGAGAGACCGCTGGCGTTGATAATGTCTCTGACCGTGGCCGTGTCCAGTCCCACGGTGGAAAATACCTGCCACGCGGCGCGTTCGAATTCCTGTTTTTTCATGCGGCGCGCGGCTTCACGCTTTTCAGAAATGCGGTATTTCGTGCGCGACGATGTGGGAGGGCGGGCTTCGCCGATTTTTTCCCTGTTGCGTGAAGGCACTTTCGTATTCCTGATTACCGGTGTTGCGTTGCGCGGCAAGGGGTGTCGGTCTTGGTTTTATGGCGTGCTGGGGGACCAGCCGCCCCCGAGAGCACGGGCGAGGTGCACAGTCGAGAGTGCGCGGGCAGTCTGGGTTTTGACCAGTTCATCCTGAGCGTCGATCAGGCGCAGGCGGGCGGTCAGAACGTCCTGCAAGGTGTACTGCCCCCCTTCGAACAGGCCATGGCTCATATCGGCTGCATTGCGGGCTGCTTGTGTACGGGTGGTTAGCGCGTCGGCGCTGGCATCCAGCCGGGCGCGCTGCTCGCTGGCATCCTCAATTTCGGCCAGAGCGTTCAGCAGGGTCTGGTCGTAGGCGGCTACGGCCTCATCCAGTCTGCTGTCGGCCTGGGCAATCTGGGCGTGAATGCGCCCGGCGGTAAAAATGGGCAGGGTGGATGTCAGTGCGACAAGTCCCCCCGTACCGGACAGGCCGGGAATACCATCAAAACGCAGGCGGCCGTCACCCCCGAAAAATTCAAGCCCAAAGCGGGGTAGAAGTTCCGTTTTGGCACCGACAAGACGTTGCGCCGCTGCCTCGACCAGATGGCGACGCAGCAGGACATCGGGTCTGTTGTTGAGGATCGTGACAGGCAGCATCGCTCGCGGCGGAGCGGGCGTGGTGAACGTGTCATGGCCGGAAAGGTTCGGGGCGTTATCAGGTGTGCGGCCGGCCAGAATGGCCAGCCTGCGACGGAAGGTATCATACGCCGCGACAAGCACCGGCCTGTTGCCGCGCAGGGCTTCGATCTGGGCGCGAATGCTTTGAAGGTCGGCCTGATTGGTCTGGCCTGCCTCAAACCGGGCGGTAGCGTAGGCCAGCAGGCTTTCGAGCGTCTGCTCGGAACGATCCAGCAGGGCAATGCGCTGGCTGGTGCCCAGCGCGCTCAGGTAGCTGGTGGCTACATCGGCCGCTATGGTCATGTGCACGCCGTGCAGCATGTCCTGTGCGGTCAGTTCCATGGCCTGGCTGGCCTTGAGGGTGGCGGCGTTGCGGCCGAAAACATCCGGCTCCCAGGCAATGCCCACGCCTGCCAGATGCCCGTCAGTCGCGGGGTCGCCCAGATTGGGGTCTACGCTGTTGGCCAGTGCGGGCGTGGCCTGCCGCCAGTTCATACCGCCACCGGCGATATCTCCCGTGGCGCCAATGGTCGGATACAGGGTGGATTTCGCTATTTTCGTGTAGGCGCGCGCCTGCGCCACCCGATCACGGGCCTGCCGTAGTTCAGGGTTGGCGGCTAGTGCCTCTTCCACAAGCTGGGTCAGGAGCGGGTCATGCCAGTCTGTCCACCAGTGGGTGAGGTCAACGCTGCCCGTGTTGGCCTCGGCTGCGTTTCCACCGGGGATCGTGACATGCGAGGGCGGGATTTCCGTGTGGAATGGCGAGCAGGCACCGAGCAGAACCGGCAGAGCAAGGACGACCGCGTGGAAGGGGAAGGGGCGAGCAGACATGTCGGATCAGTCCTGACGGGCAAGCATGGAGCGGAAACGCAGCAGCGCCAGTGCGAGAAACAGCGAGGAGGCGCACAGAATGGAGAGCACTGAAGGCCAGATGGTTTCCGGCCCGGCCCCTCTGTAAAGAATGGCCTGCGAGATTTTGACAAACTGCGTGGTGGGCAGAACATGCACGGCCATCTGCATGATGTCGGGCATACTCTCGATCGGGGTGGCGGCGCCGGACAGCAGGTAGGCAATGGCATAAACCGGCACTGCCAGCAGGCCGAACTGCGGCATGGTAGGCGCGAAAATGGCCAGAACCATGCCCAGTGACGTGACCGAAAAAAGATAGATGACAAGGCAGGCGGCAAACAGCGTCAGAGACCCGGTAATGGGTACCCGCAGCCACAGATGCACGACAAACCAGAGCGAAGCCATGCTGGCGACGAAAATGACAGCTCCATTGGCAAGGATTTTGGCAATGGCGATTTCACTGGCTGAAACGGGGAGCACCAGCAGGTGCTCGATGGTGCCGTGTTCGCGCTCACGGATGACCGCTGCCCCGACAAGGATGATCGAAAGCACCGTAGCGTCCGTCACCACCTGCATGACGGAGGTAAACCAGAACGATTCACTGTTGGGATTGAAGCGGATGCGGCTTTGCGTGCGGAAGGGAAGCTGTTGCTCCGCGGAGGGCGTGTGCAGGAAGCTGCTGACCTGGGAAAGGAATATGTGCTGTAGGTACCCATCGCCCAGCCCAGCCTGTGTCATGGCGGTGGCGTCAATCCGTTCCTGTATGGCTGGTGCGCGCCCGGCCAGCACATCAGCCTCGAAACGCGGCGGAATGTCTATGACAAAATTGTAGGTGCCGTGGTCCATGCCAGATGCGGCGGCGGCGCGGTTGGTCAGGACCGGCGGCTTGAAATAGGGCAGCAGTACGCCTGCTTTCAGTTCGCGCGAAAGGGCGGAGTGGTCTTCATCAATAAAGGCAACAGTGGCGTTGGAGACATCAACTTTCACCCCATCGGCTACAATGATGACGGCGAAGGAAAAGGCGAAGACAATAAGCCCGAACAGGATGAAGTCCCTGAAAAGGCTTCTGAACTCCTTGCCGCTCAGCAGTGCTACATTGATCAGCCAGCGCATGTTCAGACATCCTGCTTGCGAAGGAGAAGGCACGCGCTGCCGATATACAGACAGGCAAAGCCGAGAAGGACCGCATACATCGGGATAAAGAACCGCACGCCCAACCCTTTGGTGAACGCCCCAAGGCTGATAAGCTGGAACCATGTGGCGGGAAAGGCCTCGCCAAAATAATAGGGTACGCCGGTAAGGGTGGATGTCGGGTAAAGCAGGCCGGAAAAATTGACGGCAGGGATGAGGCAGATGATGGCGGTGCCGAAAATGGCGGCTACCTGTGAGCGTACGAAGGTTGAAATCAGCAGGCCAAAGCCGGTGCTGGCCAGAATATAGAACAGCGCCCCAAGGCTCAGCCCTGTGAAAGAGCCTTTCAGCGGTACGCCTAAAAGGGTGATCGAAAGAAAGACCAGCGCCAGATAAGCCAGAATGGCCAGTCCGACATAAGGGAGCTGCTTGCCCAGAAGATACTGTCCCGTACTGGCAGGAGAGGCATACAGGTTCATGATGGACCCTATTTCCTTTTCCCGTACCACGCCCAGCGCGGTGAGCATGGTGGGGATAAGGATGAGGGCCAGCATGATCACGCCAGGCGTTATGGCGTAGATACTGCGAAACTCCTGATTATACGCAAACCGGGGCGCGATGCTGAAGGGTAGGGTGGTACGCCCGGCGGCGGGGTTGGTGTGGGCCAGTTCCTGCCCGTAACGGGCCAGTGTACCCTCGACATAGGCCCGGATATTCGCACCCATAAAGGGCATTGCCCCATCAACGATGATACCAAGCTCCGGGTTTCGGCCCGCCAGCATGTCGCGTCCGAAGTTGACTGGAATATCAATGCCTAATGCGACTTCACCATGCCGCAGGCGGGTCTGGAGTGTGCGCAGGTCCGGAGTGGGCGTGGCCTGCCGGAAATAGCGCGATCCGCGGAACTGCTCTATCATCGTGCGGCTGATCTGGGACTGATCGTGATCAACCACCGTGTAGTTGATGGTATTGATATCGAACGACACGCTGTAGGCGGCAATCAGTAAAAGGCTGACCGGGCCGAGAATGGCAAAGGCAAGGCGCAGGCGGTCGCGCAGCAGTTCTACCGTTTCCCGGCGCGCAAAAGCCCAGAGCCGCGAAAGCCAGCGTATGAAGGCGGATGAGGTCTTCGCGGCCTGCGGTGCCGTATCGGCAGAAGCGGCGGCTCTGGAAACCGACACGGTGTTACCGGCTTTTTCCAGAAAAATAATGAACGCATCTTCCAAAGACGTCGCCCCCGCCTGCTGGATGATTGCCTGCGGGGTATCCTTGGCCAGCACACGGCCCTTGTCCATCAGGGAAATGCGGTCACAACGCATGGCCTCGTTCATGAAATGGGTGGAAACGAAAATCGTTACCTTTCCATTGCGTGAGAGACGGACAAGGTGTTTCCAGAACATGTCGCGAGCGGCTGGGTCCACGCCGGAGGTCGGTTCGTCAAGAATCAGGATGTCTGGGTTATTGATGCAGGCGGCCGCAAGCTGGAGCCGTTGCCGATAGCCGAGAGGCAGACCGGTGGGACGTTCATCCGCATGGTCGGTGAGTTCGAAATCCTTGAGCATGGTGTTGACACGTTCCGTGGCCTGTGCGGCCGGAAGGCGGAACAGCCGGGCCTGTAGGACAAGGTTCTGCCGTACGCTCAGTTCTTCATAGAGCGAGAATGCCTGCGACATATAACCCACCCTCATGCGGGTGTTCATGTCTCCGGCGCTGATAGGGCGGCCGAAAAGGGTTGCGCTGCCGCTGGTAATGTCCAGAAGTCCTGTCAGCATTTTCATGGTGGTGGATTTTCCACAGCCATTCGATCCGAGAAAGCCGAAGATTTCTCCGCGATGGATACGGAAACTGACATGATCCACGGCCGTAAAGCTGCCGAACTGGCGCGTCAGGTTTTCCGCCTCGATAACGGGGGGCGTGCCGTCATCCGTGTAGGGTGGAATTTCAAAAGTGCTGATGCCCTGCTGTGCGGAGGCCGGGAGCAGCGAAACATAGGCGGCCTCTACACTGGTTGTGCCGGTTTTTTCCAATACAGTATGGGTTTCGTCGCAGGCGAGAATATGTCCGTCATTCATGGCTACCAGCCAGGCAAAACGGTCCGCTTCCTCCATATAAGCGGTGGACACCAGTATGGTCATACCGGGGCGTTCGTGCCTCATCTGCTCGACCAGAGCCCAGAACTGCCTGCGGGAGAGTGGGTCCACACCCGTCGTGGGCTCGTCCAGTATCAGCAGGTCGGGTTCATGCACCAGCGCGCAGCACAGGCTGAGTTTCTGCTTCATACCGCCCGAAAGCTGCCCGGCGGGGCGATCGGGAAAAGGGGCAAGGCCGGTGGCGTTCAGCAGGTGGGTAATCTGGGTTTCGCGCGTTCGCGCATCGAGTGCGAAAAGGCGGCCGAAAAAATCAATGTTTTCACGGACTGAAAGGGTGGGATAGAGGTTTTTTCCCAACCCCTGCGGCATGAAGGCCAGGCGTGGCAGAAACTGCTCGCGTGCGCGGCGGTTGGCGATATCAACCCCTAGCGTGCTGATGCGTCCGCTCTGGAGTTTGCGCACCCCCGCGATCAGGCCCAGCAGCGTGGATTTACCTACCCCGTCAGGCCCAACAAGGGCGATGGTCTGTCCCGCCGGAAGGCTGAGGGAGAGATCGTGCAGAACGGTTTCGCCCCTGTACCGGTGCGAAACCCCGGAGACTTCAATCCCGGCTGCGGGTGTGCTCATCGTGGCTTTACCGGCCCGCAGTTACGACAGCGGGCCAGGGGGTATCGGGGCGGGACTGGATATAGGCTTCGCCTGTCATGCCCGCCTTGAGCAGCCTGCCATAGTGTGCCTGCGCCGCTTGCGTGACGCGGAGCTTGACGCGGTAGACAAGCTGTTCGCGCTCGGTTGCGGTTTCTACATATTTGGGCGTGAACTGGGCGCTGCTGTCGATATAGGAGACTTCAGCAGCAATAGGCGTGGGAAGACCGTCGAAAAGAATGCGCGCCTGATCTCCGGTTTTCAGTTTCATCACCTGCGCGGTGGGGAAAAAGACCGTCATGTATGGATCAACCGGGTCAAGCAGGGCGTAAACGCGGCCGCCCGCGGGCAGCACGCTACCCGGCTCCACCACCCGGTATTCTACCCGCCCGGCAACCGGCGCGGTGATGGTCAGATCGTTCAGAGCGGCACGCGCTTCATTGACCTGCGCTGTGGCGGCCTGTGTGGCGTGCTCGGCTTCCTGCACGGCCTGCGTGGCGGCGGTAACGGCAGCCTGCGCTGCGTTGACCGCAATGCGACGGCGTTCAGTCTCCATGTCTGAAATCAGGTTGCGCGCCTGCATGTTCCGGGCATGGCGCAGTTCGTCCGTATCGAGCTGGAGGGCAGCCTGTCGGGCCTGAAGCTCTGCCTGCATCCGGTCCCGCGCGCTGGATGCCCGCTCGCGCTGGGCCGTGGCCTGTGCGTATTGCGCCTGCATGGTCGTGGTGTCCTGCTGGGCCACGATCTGGCCTGCCGTTACGTCATCGCCCTCGTGAACCGTGAGCTGTATGACCCGGCCGGGATATTTGACCGCCACATCAACCCGGGTGAACTCAAGTCGGCCATTGCCATGCAGAATGCCGGGCGGCAGGGCGTTCAATGCCATATGGTGGCGCCAGAACAGCCCCCCAGCAACGGCGGCTGCCAGTAGTCCCCCTATGGTAGCAATCCGGACACCCTTCTTCACGACACGCCCCCGATCAAGAGAAAAAGAGAGGTCTGGCGGGGGAGAGCGGTCATTCTGCGTCTTTCCGATGTCTTGAAGGCGGAATAGCGTAGGGTCTTGGCGTCATGCGCCCTGTATTGAGCTTCTGTGGCAGCGGGGGCGGTTAGCATATTTGTGATACACATGTCAAAAATATATGACAGACATTTAAGGCACGTTAATATAGTATCTGCTAAATTATTCCTATTTTTTATATCCTTATTGAGTACCTTTTTACTCATGATTTAGATCATTGAGTGGAAAATATTTTTGACGTAAGCGTCGAGAAATCAGTGCGGGTCATTCGCTCTCAATGCGAGGGTGGGGCGGGGGAGTGCATATGTCGTTGAAACTTCACGATCTTGGCCAGATCATGCAGGAGACCACACGGCGTGGTGTTGGTAGCCGCCGCTGGCAGTATCCCGCCTATGTGTCGTTCATGCCGCCGTGCAACCATGCCTGCCCGGCGGGCGAGAATATTCAGGGCTGGCTGGCGCTGGCCCAGTCCGGCGCGTATGAGGCGGCCTGGCGGCTGCTGACGCAGGAAAACCCGCTGCCCGCCACGCATGGGCGCGCGTGCTACCATCCGTGCGAGGCCGCCTGCAACCGTGGGGAACTGGATGCGCCTGTGGCCGTCCATGCGGTAGAGCGTTTCCTGGGTGATCTTGCGGTGGAAAAAGGCTGGGTGGTGGCGTGTGCCCCGCCCAGTGGCAAAAAGGTGCTGGTGGTGGGGGCGGGGCCTGCGGGTATCGCCTGCGCCTATCATCTGGCGCGTAAGGGTCATGCGGTGGAAATCCGCGATGCGTCGGAACAACCCGGCGGAATGATGGCCCATGGCATTCCCGCCTATCGGCTGGGACGGGATGCCCTGCGGGCGGAGCTTTCCCGCGTGCTGGCCATGCCGGGGGTGACACTGCGCACCAATACCCATGTGCGTGATGTGGCGCAGGCCATGACGGAAGGCGGGTTTGATGCGGCGTTTGTAGCTGTGGGGGCCTCGGTGGCCAACCATCTGGATGTGCCGGTCGAGGACGGGCGCAGGCTGCTGAACGCTATTGATCTTCTGCATGATGTCAGTGAAGGTGCGCGCCCCCTGCTGGGCCGCACGGTGGCGGTGATCGGTGGTGGCAACGTGGCGATGGATGCAGCGCGCACGGCGCGGCGGCTGGGTGCGCGCGAGACGGTGCTGGTGTTCCGCTACGACAGCGCCCACATGGAGGCCCTGCCGACCGAAGCCGCCGAGGCCTGTGTGGAAGGCACGAAAATCCGCTGGCTCAGTGTGGCGGACCATTTCGGGGCGGATGGGCTGACGGTTGAAAAAGTCGTTATGAATCCGGATGGCTCGGTAACCCGCACGGGCGTAACCGAGCAGATGGCGGCCGATGCCGTTGTCATGGCGGTGGGGCAACATGCGGATCTTTCCCTGCTGTCCTCCCTGCCTGATGTGGCGATAGCCAAGGACGACACGGTGGTGGTCAACGGGCATTTCATGACTGGTCACGCTGGCATTTTCGCCGGGGGGGACTGTATTGGCGGCGCACGTACCATGACAACTGCCACAGGCCACGGCAAACGCGCCGCGCAAGAAATTGACGCGTATCTCAAAGGCGAGGCATGGGAACATCCGCCGGTGCCGCCGGTGGTGACATTCGACATGCTTCACCTGCCCGATTACATGGATGCCGCCCGTACCGCCCAGCCCGAGCAGCCGGTGGCGGCCCGGGCGGATTTCAGCGAGGTCGTGGCCGGACTGAGCGCACCACAGGCCCGGCGTGAGGCCGGGCGCTGCCTGTCTTGTGGCAACTGTTATGAGTGCGACAACTGTTTTGCCGCCTGTCCCGAACAGGCGATTACGCGGCGGGGACCGGGGCGTGGCTATGATGTGTCGCTTGATCTGTGTTCAGGGTGCGCCGCCTGCGCGGAACAATGTCCGTGTCATGCTATCGACATGGTAGCCGAGCCGCAGAACCAGCCTACGGTCGAGGGCAGTCTGGGCGAGCCGCTTGCCCCCGCCCGTTTCAGGGTCAGGGCATGAGGGGAGGCGGGATGATGAGCATAGAGACCACGCAGGCCAGTAACGCCCCGACAGGTATCGCAGCCAGTTCTCCCACTGACGGTGCCGCTACGGCCGCAAACGGCACGACTACGACCATCGACGGCAATACGGCGGTGGCGCATGTCGCTTACAGGCTGAACGAGGTCTGTGCGATTTTTCCTATCACACCGTCTTCTCCCATGGCGGAACTGGCGGATGTCTGGGCGTCGCAAGGTGTTACCAACCTGTGGGGGGCGGTGCCGGTCGTGCAGGAAATGCAGGCCGAAGGCGGCGCTGCGGGTTGCGTGCACGGCGCGGTGCAGAGCGGGGCGCTGACAACCACCTTTACCGCATCGCAGGGGCTCATGCTTATGATCCCCAACATGTACAAGATCGCGGGGGAACTGACCTCCACCGTCTTTCATGTGGCGGCGCGCGCGCTGGCGGCGGGCGCTTCCTCCATTTTTGGCGATCATCAGGACATCATGGCGGTGCGACAGACGGGCTTTGCCCTGCTTGGCGCCGCCAACGTGCAGGAGGGGCATGACCTTGCGGTGATCGCTCAGGCGGCCACTCTGCGCGCCCGTGTGCCATTCATCCATTTTACCGATGGTTTTCGCACATCGCACGAGTACAATACACTTTCCATCCTGCCGGATGCGACCATCCGCGCCATGATCGACGATGATCTTGTTTACGCGCATCGCGCCAGGGCTCTCAGCCCTGACCACCCGTTTATCCGGGGCACGTGGCAGAACCCGGACACGTATTTCCAGACCCGTGAGGCCGTAAGTCCCTATTACGCCAAGACGCCTGCCATCGTGCAGTCCGCCATGGACCGTTTTGCGAGCCTGACGGGGCGGCAGTACAGTCTTTTCCGTTACGATGGGCCGCAGGATGCCGAGCACGTGGTGGTTTCCATGGGGTCCGGGGCGGAGGTGGTGCGGGAAACCGCTCTGTGGCTTAACGCGCGGGGTAAGGCGGGACAGCCCAGCGTCGGGGCGTTGCAGGTGCTGCTGTACCGTCCTTTTTCAGCCGAGCATTTTCTGGCCGCCTTGCCTCCGGGCGTCAAAGCGATAGCCGTGCTTGATCGTACGAAGGAGCCGGGTGCTCCGGCCGAACCACTGCTGGCCGATGTGCTGAGCGTGCTGGCTGAAGCCGTGGCTGATGGCAGGCTTGAGCAGATGCCGCGGGTGATTGGCGGGCGCTACGGGCTCTCCTCGCGTGATTTTCACCCCGGCATGGCGCGGGCGGTGTTCGATGAACTGGCCCGGTTCAAGCCGCGCAACCATTTCACCGTAGGGCTGGTGGATGATGTGTCTCACTCCAGCCTTGAGTATGACGAAACGCTCGATATTGAACCTGAAGGCACCACACGCTGCCTCTTTTTTGGCCTGGGCGCGGATGGCACGGTAGGGGCTAACAAGAACAGCGTGGAAATTCTGGGCAACCTGCCCGGTCGTTACGCGCAGGCGTATTTTGACTACGACTCCCACAAATCCGGTGCGGAAACGGCCTCGCACCTGCGGTTTGGCGCGACGCCCATTCGCGCCCCCTATCTGGTGCGCCATGCCGATTTTGTGGCCTGCCACAAGTTTGAATTCCTCTTCCGTCGTGATGTGCTGGCGGCTGCCAGGGAAGGCGGTATCTTCCTGCTCAACAGCCCCTATGGCCCCGACGAGGTCTGGGACCGTCTGCCGCGCCGGGTGCAGGAGCAGATCATAAGCCGCAGGCTGGCGTTTTACGTGATTGATGCGTCCGCCGTAGCCCAGCGCGTGGGGCTTGGTCTGCGGGTCAATACCATTTTGCAGACATGCTTTTTCCATCTTTCCAATGTGCTGCCTGCGGATGAAGCCATCCGCCAGATCAAGGCGTTCATCCAGAAATCCTATGGTGACAAGGGCCAGCGTATTGTCGATCTGAACAACGCGGCGGTGGATGCGGCGCTGGACGCCCTCCATGCAGTCAAGGTGCCTGAGCAGGCGGCCGGCACCGTGGCCATGCCGCCCATTGTGCCCGCCAATGCTCCCGCCTTCGTGCGGGCAGTCACGGGCGAGATCATGGCCGGGCGGGGCGACCTTATTCCTGTCAGCCGCATACCTGCCGATGGAACTTTCCCCGGTGGCACAACGCAGTATGAAAAACGGAATATCGCGGTGGAGGTGCCGCTGTGGGACCCTGAGACCTGCATCCAGTGCGGTCAATGCAGCATTGTCTGCCCGCATAGCGTTATCCGCGCCAAGACCTATGATGCGGCATTGCTGGAAAACGCGCCCGGCTCGTTCAAGTCAGCACCCGTCAACGCACGCGGTTACCCGGACTCCCTGTTTACCTTGCAGTTCTATGTGGAGGACTGCACGGGCTGTGGCGTGTGCGTCGAAAACTGCCCGGCTATTGCGCCAGATGGCCAGACCCGCGCCATCAATATGGGCGAGAAGCTACCTATTCTGCAAACAGAACGCGGAAACATAACTTTTTTTGAAACCATTCCCCAGATGGATCGCCGACGTGTTAATGCGGCCAATGTGCGGGGCGTGCAGTTTCTGGAACCCCTGTTCGAGTTCAGTGGGGCCTGTGGTGGCTGTGGTGAGGCCCCCTATCTCAAGCTGATTTCGCAACTGTTCGGTGATCGTCTGCAGATTGCCAATGCTACCGGGTGCTCTTCCATTTTCGCGGGCAATACTCCGGCCCATCCGTGGAAAGCCAATGCACAGGGCCGCGGGGTTGCGTGGTCGAATTCGCTGTTTGAGGATAATGCCGAGTTCGGTCTGGGGTTTCGCCTTGCCATAGACCAACAGACCGAAATGGCGCGCGCGCTTTCACGCAAACTGTCTGACAGGATTGGTCAGGATCTGGTTTCTGCCCTTCTTGACGCGCCGCAACGCACGGAATCCGAGTTTGATCTCCAGCGTGCCCGCGTGGCGGCTCTCAAGGAGAAACTGGCCGGTGCTGCCGATCCTGACGCGAAAATGCTGCTGAGTGTGGTGGATTGCCTCGTCAAGCGTTCTGTCTGGATCGTAGGGGGCGATGGCTGGGCGTATGATATTGACTATGGCGGGCTGGATCATGTTCTGGCGCAGGGGCGTAATGTCAATGTTCTGGTGCTGGATACGGAAGTCTATTCCAACACCGGCGGACAGTCTTCCAAGGCAACGCCCATAGGGGCATCCGCCAAGTTTGCGGCGGCGGGTAAGACGGTGCCGCGCAAGGATCTGGCGTTGCAGGCTATTGCCTATGGCTATGTCTATGTTGCGCAGATCGCGATAGGCGCCAATGCCGAGCAGGCGCTGATCGCCCTGCGTGAGGCTGAGGCCTATGATGGCCCCTCCATTGTGCTGGCGTATTCGCAGTGCATCGCGCATGGGATCGACATGCGCACCGGCATGAAGCAGGCTGCCCGCGCGGTGGCTTCGGGCTACTGGCCGCTGTTCCGTTTCGACCCGACCATGCGCCGCGAAGGACTTAACCCGTTCCGGCTGGATTCCACCCGCCCGCGCATTCCGCTGGAGGACTATGCCTACCGCGAACTGCGCTACAAGACACTGGCCCGCACAAACCCTGAAAACGCCGCCCACCTCATGCATCAGGCGCAGGCCGCCGCCAATGAGCGCTACCGGATATATGAAGATCTGGCGGCGCGGGATGGAAGCCGCTTCCTGCCGCACTGGGAGGATGTAACATGAAGGGGGAGGCGGACATGAACCTTGCAACATCCTATCTGGGTCTGGCGTTGCGGCATCCGGTTGTCGCGGCGGCTTCTCCGCTCAGTGCCTCAGTGGACGGCATTCTCCGTCTGGCGGATGCCGGGGCAGCGGCGGTGGTCATGGCCTCGGTGTATGAGGAGCAGATTGTTGCGCAGGAACTGGCCGAGGCCGCCCTGTGGTCTGCCGGACAGGATAGCCATGCCGAAATGGGAGCATATTTTACCCCGCAGACACAGACCCGCGTGCTGGATGGCAGGCTCAATACGTTGCGTAGGGCGGCGGAACGGGCGGGCGTGCCTGTTATCGCCAGCCTGAACGGCTGCACGGATGAGGGCTGGCTGGACTTCGCGCGTCAGATGGAGCAGGCGGGGGCGAGCGCCATTGAGCTGAATTTCTCGCATATTCCGACAGATATCACCCAGAGCGCCCAGGCGGTCGAGGCGGAGTATGCCGATGTGGTGCGCCGGGTCTGCGCGGGGGTGGATATTCCGGTTTCCGTCAAGATGCCGTCGACTTTTACCGCGCCGGGCCATGTGGTACGCTCGCTGCTGGATCAGGGGGCGGCGGGGGTTGTCCTGTTCAGCCGGTTTTACGGGCCGGGGCTGGATATCGCGGTGCTGGAGCCCGATGAGCGCCTGCGCCTGAGTACGCCGGGCGAACTTAATCTGGCACTGATGTGGCTGTCCCTGCTGTCTGCCCGGCTGGAGGGCAGCTTCGCGGCGGGGTGTGGTGTATGGAGTGCCGCTGATGTGGTGCGCTGCCTGCTGGCCGGGGCTAGTGTGGTGACAACGGCCTCGGCCCTGCTGGAGAAGGGGCCGGGCCATATAGGCGCACTGGTAACAGGCCTGCGAGCGTGGATGCACGCACAGGGGCATGAGAGCCTTGCTGATTTTCAGGGGCGCTGTGCGGCGCGTGGTACGCCGGAGGAAGCACGGGCGTTTGTCCGGCGCGAATATTACCGGCTCATGACGCTGCCTGTGGAGCGCGTTACGGGCGCATAAGAAAGGGAGCAGGATGGGAGGGGTGGATGTGCCGCATGTCTCGTCAGTGAGCGAGGCCATGGAAATCGGTTCCGCCAGAGAACAGCGCCAGCATACGCTTTTTGCCGATCTTGTGCTCAAGGCCGCCAAACTGGGGCCGGTGCTCTATGCGGCGGTCTGGCCGTGTGAGCAGCACGCGTTGCAGGGCGTGGTGGACGCGGCGGCGCAGGGCATACTTGCTCCCGTTCTGGTGGGTGATGGCGCGGCAATGGCCGCCTGCGCGCGGGAAAACGGGCTGGATATCAGCGGGCTGAAAGTGGTCGAGGCCAGCACGCCGTCGGCGGCCGTGGAGCAGGCCATTGCCCTTGTTCATGCGGGCGAGGCGCATGGGCTGATCAAAGGCAGCCTGCATACGGATACGCTCATGCACGGGGTCTGTAGCCCCCAGAACGGGTTACAGACGGCGCGCCGCATGAGCCATATCTTTCTGATCGCAGCACCCGCCTATGACGGGCTGCTGTTTGTGACGGATGCCGCCATCAACATTGTTCCCGACCTTGAGACCAAGCGCGATATTGTCCAGAACGCCATAGACCTGCATCTGGGCCTCGGGCTGGGAACCCCGCGTGTGGCGATCCTCTCGGCGGTGGAGACAGTCAACCCCAGGATACAGGGCACGCTTGACGCCGCCTGCCTGTGCAAGATGGCCGAGCGGGGGCAGATTACCGGCGGTATACTGGACGGGCCGCTGGGCATGGATAATGCTGTGGATGGCGAGGCCGCGCGGATTAAGGGGATTGTCTCCCCCGTTGCAGGACGGGCGCAGATTCTGGTCACGCCAGACCTTGAGGCCGGGAACATGCTGGCCAAGAACCTTATTTTCATGGCCGGTGCGGACTCCGCCGGTATTGTCATGGGGGCGAAAGTGCCTGTCCTGCTCACCAGCCGGGCGGACAGCGTGCAGGCGCGTCTGGCATCTGCGGCTGTGGGGGCCTTGTATGCGCGTACGCTCAGGGCGCAGCCTGTCTATACCTGCGCATGATGATTGCTTGTACTGATTGTTTTTTCTGAAAGATGGATAGTATGGCTGGTGTAATCCTGGTTTTTAATGTGGGTTCGTCCAGCGTCAAGTTTACGGTGTTTGATGTTACGCCCCAGAATGTGGCGGATGGTACCACAGGCGGTGTTCCCGACCGGCTTGTGCATGGTGAAATCGAAAACCACGCCGATGGATTCAGTTTTTATGTGAATGACAGTACGGGGGCGCGCTGCGTGGATGAACGGATTGTCACAGCCGATCCTCACCCGCTCGATCATCTGCTCAACTGGCTCTCTAGCCACGCGCAGGGACGTACCCTTCTGGGTGTGGGCCATCGGATCGTGCATGGCGGGCCGGATTTTTCTGCCCCTGTGCGGCTCACCCCGGCTGTACTTGACCAGCTTGAGGCGCTTACGCCTTTTGCTCCGCTGCACCAGCCCGTGACGCTTGCGCCTGCACGGGCCATTGCGGGCTACCGGCCTGACCTGCTTCAGATCGCCTGCTTTGATACGGCGTTCCATCAGACCATACCCGAAATGGCGCGGCTGTTGCCGCTGCCCCGGCGGTATGCGCAGAAGGGCGTGCGGCGCTACGGTTTTCACGGGCTTTCCTATACCTGGATTGCTCAGAGGCTTAAGGTATGCGACCCGGCCTTGTATGCAGGCCGTACGATTATTGCCCATCTGGGCAGCGGAGCAAGCCTATGTGCGTTAAAGAGTGGGAAAAGCCTTGAAACGACAATGGGGTTTACCGCTCTCGATGGTCTGATGATGAGCACCCGCTCGGGGATGATCGACCCCGGCGCGCTGCTCTATATGATACGGGAGGAAGGGGCGGGCTGGTCCGAGCTGGTGGACACGCTCTACCGTCAGTCAGGCCTGCTGGGCGTTTCGGGTATTTCATCAGACATGCGGGTGCTGCGTGAGCAGCTGGTTGATGAAAAAGACCCTGCTATTGTCAAAGCTATTTCTCAGGCTTTAGAGCTTTTTGAATACCGGCTTATTGAGGAAATCGGTGCGCTGGCTGCTGTCATGGAAGGGTTGGACGGTCTGGTGTTCACGGCAGGGATTGGAGAACGTGAGAGCGCTTTGCGCGCCAATGTCTGCGCGAAGCTGGGCTGGTTGGGTGTCAAGATGGATGCCGAGGCCAATGCGCGCCATGCCAGCGTTATCAGTACGGCGGACAGTACCGTGACCGTGCGGGTTGAACCGACAGATGAAGAAGCCGTGATTATGGACAACGTACTATCGTTTATCACGCGGGATCAGGAACGGGTCGCGTCGAGCTGTTAGGCGTGCCCATGGGGCAGGTGCAGCCCTGCCCCATGGGGGTAGATCACGGCACGGTATCGACCAGCACCACTTCCGCGTCGTCAAGGGCCAGAACGGACAGCACATCCGTTCTGGAAATGGCGGCGCCGTCACGCTCGCTTACGGTCTTGCCTTCGATTTCGACAGATCCTTTGGCCACTACCAGATAGCCCAGCCTGTCCGCGCCAAGGGCGTAGTCTGCGGTTTCGCCCTTTTTCAGGGTGGCTCCCAGCACGCGGGCATTGGTGTTGATGGGCAGGGCATCATCGGCATCCGGCTGGCCGGATGCCAGCACCACAAACCGGCCAGCCCTGTCCCCCTTGGGGAAAGCGCGCGTGCCCCATGAGGGCGCGTGGCCAGTCCGGTCAGGCAAAATCCAGATCTGGAATATGCGCGTTGTCACATCTTCCAGATTGTATTCGCTGTGACGGACACCTGTGCCGGCTGACATGACCTGCACATCACCCGCGCTGGTGCGCCCCCGGTTGCCCATACTGTCTTCGTGGGTAATGGCCCCTTCACGCACATAGGTAATGATTTCCATATTGTCGTGCGGGTGGGTGCCAAAGCCCGTGCCGGGGGCGATCGCATCGTCGTTCCAGACGCGCAGGGCGCCCCAGTGCATCCGCGTGGGGTCGTAGTAATTGGCGAAGGAAAAATGATGCCGGGCATCAAGCCAGCCATGATTGGCATGGCCGAGTTTACCAAAGGGCCTGACTTCAATCATTGTCGTTTCTCCGATCTGCAAGGGGATTGCTTCATGAGGGCACGGTAACGGAGCGCTGGCGGGCAGTATATGGCAATCATGGAAAGGCATTGTTTCTGTTTATTGGTTGCTGAGCGATTTGGCGGTATAGAGAACGGGCGCGGCTGACTGACGGGGGAGAAAACACCATGCGCCTGCCGGATTTTGAGGCATGGGCCATTTTTGCCAAAGTGGCTGAATTTGGCTCCTTCGCGCGTGCGGCGGAGGAAATCCAGCTTTCCAAGCCCACGGTTTCAAAGGCTGTCAGCCGCCTTGAGCAGTCGCTCGGCATCGCGCTGTTCAACCGCAATTCCCGCCATATGTCGCTGACGGAAACCGGCCGTGCCCTGCTGGGACATGCCAACCGCCTTCTGATGGAGGCCGAAGCCGCCGAAACCGAGGCGCGCGGGGACATGCGCCGCCCTTCGGGGCGTATCCGCATTGCGGCGCCCATGACATTTGGCATCCGGCATCTGGCCCCGGTTCTGCCGGAATTTTTACAGCTTTACCCGGAAATAGACCTGACCATAGACTTCAGCGATGCAGTGGTGGACCTCGTGGCGGCAGGCTACGATGTCGCATTGCGGATTGCCTCTCTGGCGGATTCCTCTTTGCGGGCCCGAAAACTGTGCGACCTGCGCCTGCTGCTGGTTGGCGCGCCATCGTGGCTGGACCGTGTGGGCAGGCCCTCCCACCCGCGCGAACTCGAGGCGTATAAAAGCTTCGTGTACACGAACGGCAGCGCGCCGGGCATGATCCGCTTACGCAAGGACGGATCGGGGAAGGAATTCGTTCTGAGCCAGATGGCCCGTTTCAAGGCGGACAATGCCGAGGCCTTCCTGCCCGCACTGGAAGCCGGGCTGGGCTACGGGCTGTTTCCTGAATTCATGGTCTGGGAAGGCCTGGGCAGCGGGCGGCTGGAACGTATCCTGCCCGAATGGGAAGGCCCGCTTATCAGCCTGTATCTCGTCACCCCGGCCAGTTCTGTCCGCCCGAGACGCGTGACAGCGCTGCTGGACTATCTGGTCAAGGCCTTCGAACATTCGCCCTGGGCGGCCCCGGCTACTCAGGCCACGACGGCTTCGACCGAGGCGCTTAGCCGCGAGTGAGGGACTTTCTGTTGTAAAACGCCCTCATGTCGGACATCCAAACTGATGTGACAGTTGCTCGAAAGCCGACATTGCTAGACGAACAAATTAGTTGCCATGCATCACGAAGGAATCATCTTTAACCAACGATATTGTACCAACAGACGCTGCAACTTCAAGCGCTCCCTGACAAGAACGCTTTACCCAAATCCTTGCAGAGGCTCGGCGGAAAGTTGGGCATGGCTTGGTCTTAGGTCTCTCTCGTCCTCTATAGTGGCCAACTGGGGGGCGCTAAGGCGTGCCTTGGCGTCAATTTCAACCTCGGCATAAGGCATTGCCCTATACGTCAATTTGAGGCTCAGGTCTTTGATGTCATTATTGCCGAAGTTAGGATCGACGTTATGAGCAAACTTGTTTCTGATACGCCTGATTAGCTCATATCCCGGGCATTCGCGTTCACTAAGTCCGACTATAGCTTACTCGCTCGCCGCGACTGAATTAATATAGACTGCAAGACGGCTGTCTGAGATAGTCTTGTCGTAACGATCAACGAAATCGACGCGCTTCTCTGTGTCGCTATTGTAGGTTTCCAGCCATTTCACCAGCGCAACTGCGTAGGCTTGGATTAGGCCATGGAAGCTGAAGTAGTGGATACCATCGCGCTCATGAAAGTCCCTGGTGCCGACTGAGAAAGATATCTGACGTACCCGTTTTTTGCTGACCTCGCGCGAATTCAGGTTGGTCATGTGAAGTAAGCCGTTGCGCATTTCCCACAGTTCCTTGGGCGTGATGCCAAGGTGCGAAATATCAGCGTAGGTGGTCAGCCATTTCTCAAAGATAGCCGGCTGATCCCCATATTCGATGTAGGCGAGGCTATCGATAGCACTGAGCAGTAGCTTCATCGACGAGACATATAGCTTCGCGTTGAATGTGAGTTTGATGGCGAGGAAATAATCATCGTTGATAAGCTTGCTGAGGTCGATGGTTGTGCCCTTAGTGTATTTTATCAGCCAATCCGGCATGCTGATGCCATCGGTCATGTCCTCCCTCAGATAGATATCTGGATCGCCAATAGTGCTTGAGAAGTGGATCTGCGCGATATTGTTAACGACCTGCGTGGCAACGTGAAGCGGTTGTTCCCCTGCACCAAGGGCAGTGAACACGGGGTCGTAGAGCCAATGGCCTTGGCCAAGGCGCATCCGTGCGCTGTATTCGTCTACGGTAAACGATGTGTTCAACTTGAACTTCTTGGATGCATGCAGATCTGCTTGGATGCTGCTTTGGAGAAATTTGATGGCAGCCTCATCGTCCATCTCAACTTCATGGGTGGCGTAGCGGATCGCGCTGCACACGTTGTCTTCCCACATCAAAAAGATGTTGTAGATCACTTCCTTCAAGCCATATCTCTCCTAGCAACTGCATCAATTGGCTACCACAGGTAAGGGTAATTGATAATGGCAAGAAGGGTACATGACATTTCTAGCCATTCGCTTGCGCCGTTCCTCGACAAAGCAGAATGGCGGCTTCTAGGATCGTCGAAGGTCATAAAGGAGCTTGAAGTCGTTATAAATGTGACCGCACGAATGGTTGCTTGTCTAATTTTTCAGTCTGACAGCCGCCCTTCCGTACGATGCTCGTAATCGCGTGCGAGGTTGCCAACTGGTCATACAGGATTTGGCCAGCCCCAGCTTTCCGTAGCGTAGTATCGAAGCGACCAAACAGAGTCCCAATAGTGTTCTCGCGGTAGAGGTCCTCGGAACAACCAGATGCTTTCGTATCAAACTGCGGTCTGATGTCCCCGATTGCCGCAGGAATAATCAAATTACGGGGATCTCTCAAAAATAAAATTAAGTCATTCTAAGAAACAGATTTTGTCTTTTTGTCCCATTTGGTTGAACTCCCAAATAGTGATTGCATATCACTGTTGTTGGAGTGAACTATTTCAAATTCAGAGAACATTTGATAGCCAGAGAGGTTCTAGTCGGCGATTAAGAATATCTCCATTGTAAGAAATCCATTTTTGGCTTCTCATAAGCAAACTTTCGATACATCCCACCCAAGAATCTACAGGGCACGAGGGGTATTCATCAATATTTACAAAGTATATACTTGTTATTGATGGGTATTCTTCTAGACCATCGATAGATGGATTTCCTGTGTTTGCTTTGAATATTAATTCTCCAGATTTTCCATATAGATTGTACTTCCCATCAAACATATTGGTAAAATGCTCAAATTGTCTTCCGCTTAATGATGAGGTATTTTTTCATAAATATCTACAAATGGGGTTTCCAGACAAGTCTTTAGAAATATGTACATACACACCCGGACAATTAAATTGACTGGCAAGAGGCGAGGATGGATTGACGGCATCTAATGTGTCGTGATTACCGCTCCAATTTATTGTTAGTTTTACAGGCTTTAGCATTTCAATATCCAATTATCTACATTCGTTTTTATTTTTTAACATATATGTGTCCGCTATTCCAGTTTACGGACGATCTCGACGACGAAATGCTGATGAATCGCTTGGGTGCGTAGCTGACATAAATGAAGGGGAGAGTAATGTCCTATTTCTTATCCGCGCTGCTCAGACAGCAGACATTCCGCTTCCCCCCGAAGCTGCCTGTCGGTTCAAGGGAAACGGAAGTACGCAGTCGGTTGTCGCTCTCGAAAGTGCCATGCCACAGGCAGCATGGCACTCTGGGCCTATCTAGATTCAGGCGGCGAGCTTTTTGGTAATGCCCGCTACATGCTGGCCGAGGAATTTTGCGCCTTCGAGTTCGTTGGCGTCAGGCTGGCGGGAGCCGTCGCCTGCGGCGATGGTCGTGGCACCGTAGGGTGAGCCGCCCGTTACGGCGTCAAGCTTAAGCTGGCCCTGAAAGCTGTAGGGCAGGCCGCTGATGACCATGCCGTGGTGGATCAGGTTCGACATGAGCGAATACAACGTGGTTTCCTGCCCGCCATGCTGCGATGCGGTGGAGGTAAACACCGCGCCAACCTTGCCAATCAAGGCACCCTGAAGCCACAGGCCGCCGGTCTGATCCCAGAAATTGGCCATCTGTGCGGGCAGGCGGCCAAAGCGCGTGGGGGCGCCAAGAATGATGGCATCGTAATCCGCCAGTTCGGCCGGGGTGGCCAGCGGGGCAGACTGCTCCGTTTTGAAGTGGTGCGCCTTGGCTACATCTTCGGGTACCAGTTCAGGCACACGCTTCACGTCGGCGCTCAGCCCTGCGGCGCGCACGCCTTCTGCCACGGCATTGGCCATGGTCTCGATATGGCCGTAGGAGGAGTAGTAGAGAACGAGAACTTTAGGCATTTTTGTTTCTTCCTTTGGTGTTAAAAACAGTTTCCGCAAGGTGTTCAGAAACCCCATAACGATAAGTCCTGTATGAAAGAGGGATACGCCAAAATCAGAAATCCTCTGTTTCTGATTTTGGCATGATCTGATCTCAGGATATTACGAACCTGCGGGCCGGGTGGTGCTGTTCAGCAGCGCATCGATGGAAAATCGTCCGGGGCCGGCTATGGCCAGTGCGAGAAAACCACCAGAAATGCTGAAGTTTTTGTAGAACTGAATCCACATATCGTGCCGTTCCATGCCCGCGAACGTCCAGTAATGGTGGCCGATAAACGCGGTTGCAATGGTGTAGAGCGCAAAGAGAATGGCGATGGGGCCAGTCAGGGCCCCAAAAGCCAGCAGCGCGCCAAGGCCAAGCTCGACCGCAACGGAAATGATGGCGGAAAGGGTAGGCAACGGTGCGCCGGTGGCGGCCATATAGCTGATTGTGCCCGAAAAGCCGGTCAGTTTGCTCCAGCCCATCAGAACAAACAGAGTAGCAAGCAGCAGGCGGGATGCCAGCAGAACCGTATCGCGCGGAAGAATGGAATTCATGACTGCGTCTCTTTTTTCAGAAGGAGGGCTGTCTGTGTTCCAGACTGCCTGTGTCTGTTTGTTTACGCTGAATCGTCACGATAAATAACAGAAATGGTATAAACTTAAGATTTCTATTTCTTTGCCATTCGGCTGGGCCATATGCCGGCTTCGCCTTTCGGTAATCCCGTGGCGGAGCGCAAAACCGGCGGCTGTATGCCACACCTTTGCCGCTACAGGGCGGCTGTCAGCGCCGGGCGGGCGTGCGAAGAACACCCGGCATGATCAGCCCCATGGCGATCAGCGTTAGAATGCCCAGTGCGATCATCCAGTGAAGGATGATCGCAACCGTGGTGTACCGCGTGATCCCGCTTGCTGTGCTTGCGGGCGTGGCCATGGTGTCAGCCCTGACGTTCGAAAGCGCCAGCAATGCGCAGGTGCACGTCGTCGCCAACATAGGGCACATACATCTTCACGCCGAAATCGCTGCGCTTGATGGTGGTCGTGGCTTCAAAACCGCTCGTGTACTTCTTGTCCAGCGGGTTTACGCCAGCACCGATAAAGTGAACCTTCAGGGTTTCGGGCTTGGTCACGCCGTGCAGGGTCAGGTTGCCGGTCACGATCGCATCGTTATGGCCCGTCAGGCGTACGGAGGTGGAGTCAAACGTGGCCTTGGGGAACTTGGCGGCGTCGAACCACTGGTCGCTCTTGAGTTCGCCGTCCAGCTTGGCGCTGGTGGTCTGCACGGAGTCCACCGGAATGGTCACGGACAGCTTGGAGTCAGCGGGGTTCTTCGTATCCAGCTTCAGGGTGCCGGTCACGTTGGAGAAAACGCCCGTGTAGTTCGTAAAGCCGAAATGCAGCACGGAAAAGCCAACCTGCGTGTGGCTTGGCTCCACGTCATAGGTGCCGGACTCGGCCTGGGCCGCGTTGGTCACAACCTGCGCGGAGGCCGGGTTGGCGGCCAGCAGGCCAACGGTGAGCGCCATGGCGGATGCAGAAAACAGGCTGAACTTCATGATAGGGATACTCCGGTTGGTTAAGCGCATCTGGAACGGCCATCCGACCTTCGATCCCGAGCGGGAAGGCATGATGGCGTTCCGTCTAACGCTTTGAATACCGAGGTGAGTGGAGGGAATAAACAACAACAATGGAAAGATAATATTTCCATATTTTGCCGCTATACGGGGCGGGCTGGCCCGGTTTGTCCTGCCTGCATCCGCTCGAACGACGACGGAATGCCGAGCATCTTGCGGTATTTGACCACCGTGCGGCGTGAGAGGCTAAAGCCGTGCTGGCGCAGGGCTTCAGCGTAATCCTGATCGGAGCGAACTCTGTGGGGCGTCTCGCTTTCCAGCAGGCGCAGAAGGCAGGCTCGAGCCGCCCCGCTTGCCTGTGTTGCGTCCTCGCCCTGTTTCAGCGCGGCTGAAAAAAAGGCTCGTAACGGCAGCGTGCCGCGCGGGGTCTGCACGTATTTATTGGCGACAATCCGGCTGATGGTGCTGTCGTTCAGCCGCAGGGCGTGGGCAACCTGTGTCATGCTCAGCGGGCGCAGGGCCTGCGGGCCATGCTCCAGGCAGGCGGCCTGATAATGCAGCACATGCCGCGCCACGGCCAGCAGGCTGCGGCTGCGGCGGGGTAGGGCGCGCATGAGCCAGCGCGCCTGCGCCAGCCAATGCGTGGTCATGTCCGCAGTGTCGTCGGAGGGCGGGTGGCTGCGTATGCGTGTGATGAGAGCAGTTTCGAAGCAGATGGCGTCTTCAGGCGTATCCGGCAGGGTTATGGTCCATTGCCCGGCGTCGGTTTTTTGGGCCACGAGTTCGGGGCGGAGGCCAACAGGCTGAGCCCCATCCGCCTGCCGCCATGGAAAGGGCTCAAGCCCGCGCAGGCGCGCCAGCAGGTCTGTCGTGCGCTGTACCGACAGCCCGGCCGCACTGGCCAGAGGCGCTACGCCCCGGCGGGCGAGCAAGGGCAGGTGGGTCAGCAGGGCGCGCATGTCAGTATCGACCTCTCCCAGTTCCTCAAGCTGGACACGGAGGCATTCCTCAAGCGAGAGCGCCGCCACCCCACAGGGTTCGAGGCGCAGCAGTCGCTGGCGCACCTGTTCCAGCAGGCCGGGAGGCAGATGCTGGCGTCGGGCCAGTTCAGCCGGGGGAATGGCCAGACGGCCCTGCTCGTCCAATGCGTCCAGAATGGCCAGTGCGCATCGTTGTTCAAGCGGGCTGGCATTTTGCGCTGCAAGCTGGTGCAGCAGGCTGTAGGCGGTGGAAGGAGGGCGGGCCTCGAGCGTATCGGCGGCATCCTGCGCAAAACCGCTCAGCCGGGTCAGGGCAGAGGGGGGCATACCGTCCTTCCAGTCCAGAAAGGGGTTGTCGGCAATTTTCTGGTCTATGAAATCCAGCAGTGCTGGAAGCGGCATTTTCAGAAGCTGGAGCGACTCCTTCATGCCCGGCGTCAGCGACAGGCGCTGGTTCTGCCTGACCTTATGCCCAAGAGCCACCACCATGGCGGGTGCCTAACTGCGTGGGCGGGCTTGTCGCGCGTTTCTGCCGTCTCGCGCGGCACGCAGGGCTGTAACGCCCCACAGGCCCAGAAACAGAAAAACAAGACCAGCGCCAAGGAGTGGAAAATGCGCCTCTGCCATATCGGCCACGGTGGCGGCCCAGAGGGGCACCCACTCGGTTATGCCCGGCATCTGCGCGAGTTCAAGCACGGCCACGGCAAACGCGGCGGTGGCCGAAAGCGCTGTGACTGAAACCGTGTAGCGCGCACGGCGGAGGGCGGAATGCGCGCTCCATGTCCAGGCGCGGATCATCAGAACCGTGTCGAGGCTGTCCATCAGCGCCATGGCGGCGGTAAACAGCAGTGGCAGAAGCATGAGCGTCCAGGACGGAGCTGCGGCATGGCTGGACGTGGCAAGGCCCAGCAGGCCGATCTCCGTTGCTGTGTCAAAGCCCAGACCGAACAGAAAACCCAGATAATACATCTGCCGTTCATGGCTGATCATGTCGGTGACGGGGGCCAGCAGGCGTATCAGCATACCTGTAGGACGGGTGATGACGGGGTGGCCCGCTTTCAGGCTCAGCCACTGGGTTCTGGCGGCCAGACCGTTAAGCAGCGCCATGGCCAGAAGGAAGGCAATGGAAATGCTTCCCCCCACCATACCGCCGACAAGGTGCCAGTCTTCCAGCCAGGAGCGCACAGGCAGGTGCAGCAGCGCGTAAGTGGCCACAATGACCACCGTGGAATGGCCGAGCGAGAAAAACAGCCCTACAAGAATGGGCTTATGCTCACGCGCTAGCAGCCTGCGTGTTACGACGTCGATTGCGGCAATATGATCAGCATCCAGCGCGTGGCGCAGGCCGAATGTCCAGGCCACAAAAGCCGGAGCAAGCAGGCCCGGGGCGCTCAGGCCGATACAGGCGGCCACTGCCCACAGGGCGGCGTTCAGCCCGCATAGGCCCGTCATCAGCGCTAGCGATGAGCGCCCGCGCGCCATGTTCAGCAGATCCTCGGCAACTGCTCGCCCGATGGCATGGTGACGGTGCGCCGCCCACCGAATGCATTGCGTAATACCACCGAGGGGCCATATGGCCCAGCTTCCCCGACGGTGCCGATGGCGGCGGCCTGCCTGCCCAGTGGGTGGGCGCGCAGTGCGGCCAGCGCGGTCTCGGCTTCGGTCTGCGGCACAACCGCCACCAGCTTGCCCTCGTTGGCCAGAAAAAGCGGCTCCAGCCCCAGAATGTCACATACCCCCACGACTTCAGGACGGACGGGAAGGGCCGTTTCGTCCAGCGTGAGGCTGACGGCGCTGGCCTCGGCCAGTTCGCTCAGCACACCTGCCACACCACCGCGCGTGGCGTCGCGCAGGCTGCGGGTGCCCGGCGCTGCTGCCAGCAGGGTCTCCACCAGCCCGCCAAGGGGCGCGCAGTCGCTGGCAATGGCCACATCCAGCGCCAGATCACCGCGCGCGCATAGAATGGCCGCTCCGTGGTCGCCCAGCGTGCCGTTGACCAGCACCACATCGCCCGGTTGGGCGGCGGCAATGCTGATATTGCATCCCGCAGGAATGATGCCCACCCCGGAGGTGGTGACATACAGCCCGTCGCACGCGCCTTTGGGCACGACTTTCGTATCGCCGGTTACAATCCGCACGCCCGCCTCGCGCGCGCACTCCGCCATGGAGGCCACGATGCGGCGCAGGCAGGCCAGTTCCAGCCCTTCGGCCAGAATGAACGCGGCGGACAGGGCCACGGGCCGTGCGCCACCCACGGCCAGGTCGTTGACTGTGCCGCAGACGGCGAGCGTGCCGATATTCCCGCCCGGAAACTCCAGTGGTTCCACCACAAAGGAATCGGTGGTGAAGGCCAGTCGGTCGCCCCCTGCTGCCAGAGCCTCCAGCGGCAGGCGGGCCTGATCCTCCTGCGGGGCATGGGGCGTTGCTGAAAAAGCCTCAAGAAAAAGCGTGTCGATCAATGCGCGCATGGCCGTGCCACCACCGCCATGCGCCATGGTGATCCGCCCGCCAGTGCCGATGCCGGGTATGCTGTTCATGCGACCTGCCTTGCTCCCTCATAATCGTAACACGCGGCACACGCGCCCTCGGACGATACCATGAGCGCCCCCAGAGGCGCATCGGGTGTGCATTCCCGTCCGAAAGCGGGGCATTCGGCAGGGCGGATGCGCCCTGTCAGCACAGCGCCACAGCGGGCGGAGGCCGGGTCCGGCACGTTGTGCGGCGTAAGAGGAAAGCGGCGTTCGGCGTCGAAAGCGCTCCATGCGGCTCGCAGTTGCAGGCCGGAAGATGCGATGTTGCCCAGCCCGCGCCACGCATTGTCCGCGCGGGTCTCGTACACCTGCCGCATGGCGGCAAGGGCAGCGGGGTTGCCATTGGGCGGTACCACGCGGGCATACTGATTTTCCACTTTGGCCTGCCCGCTTTCAAGCTGACGCAGTACCATCAGTAATGACTGAAGGATATCAAGCGGCTCAAAGCCGGCCACCACAAACGGGCGGTTGTACGTGGTGGCCACGAAGTCGTAAGGCCGGGTGCCTGTCACCATGGCCACATGGCCTGGGCCAATAAAACCGTCCACCGCGAAATCGGGCTGTTCGAGCAGGGCGCGCAGCGTCGGCACGATCAGGATATGCTGGCACAGGAGCGAGAAGTTTTTGATTCCCTCACGCGCCGCGCGCAGAACGGTCAGGGCGGTTGAAGGCGCGGTTGTTTCAAAGCCGAGCGCGAAAAACACCACTTCCCGATCAGGGTTTTTGCGGGCCAGTTCCAGTGCATCCAGAGGGGAATACACCATGCGGATATCCGCTCCCGCCGCCCGCGCCTGCAGGAGCGAGCCCTGGGCGCCCGGCACACGCAGCGCATCGCCAAAGGTGGTCAACATGACCTCGGGCCGCCGGGCGAGGGTTATGGCATCGTCAATCCGCCCCATGGGCAGCACGCACACCGGGCAGCCCGGCCCGTGCGCGAATTCGATCGTATCTGGCAGCCGATCCTTAAGCCCGTAACGGAAAATCGTGTGCGTGTGGCCTCCGCATACTTCCATGACCGTGATGGGCCTTGTCCGGGTGCGGGCGAGGGCTTCAGCCGTGCGGGCAATTTCCGTAAAGAGCTTTTCGGCCAGAGCGGGGTCGCGGAATTCTTCACTGAACCGCATGGAGGGCTCCTGTTTCGCCGGTGCTCTGCATGGCACTGAGTTCTTCATGCAGTTCGCCCATTTCCGCCAGCAGGGCGAGTGTGGCGCGGGCTTCGGTTTCTGAAATGCGGCTCATGGCGAAACCGACATGCACCAGCACCCACGACCCTATCAGATCCTCCAGCGGCGCGTCCGTTGGGGCTACGCACAGGACATCAACCTGACGGCGCACGCCGTGCACATCGACATCCGCCAGCATGGCGGCGGCATCGGCAATGCCGGTAATCCGGGCGGGAATTCCAAGGCACATGGCGGGGTATCCTTACGGGTGGGGGCGTTTGGCGGCATCAGGCACGATGCCGTAGCGTTCAAGCTTGGCGCGCAGGCCCACGCGCGACAGGCCGAGTTCACGCGCGGTCAGGCTCTTGTTCCAGCCACAGCGGGCGATGGTCTGCGCCAGAATGCGGGCTTCCACCATGTCCAGCCTTTCCTGCATGGAACCGTCTTCGGGCAGGTTATCCGCAGTGTCGGAGGGCGATTCCGGCGTCGGGGCCATGGGGGCGCCATGCGGGGTGAGGCGCGGCACCGCGGGTCGGGGAAAGCGCAGCGTGGGGGAAAGCAGGTCTGGCCCCAGCGTGTCGTTTTCGGTCAGCACCAGCATACGCAGGATTTCGTTCTGGAGTTCACGCACGTTGCCCGGCCAGTCATGGCGCATAAACAGAGCCATGACATCGGGGCTGAATCCCCGCGCGCGGCGGCCATGGCGCTGGCAGGCCTCGTCCAGCAGGTGGGTCGCCAGTACCCGTATATCTTCGGGACGTTCACGCAGCGGCGGGATGGTCAGCGCCATGGCGGCGAGCCGATAGTAAAGGTCTTCACGAAAACGCCCGGCCCTGACCTCTTCCTGCAGGTCGCGGTGGGTCGCAGCCAGAACGCGCACATTGGCGTGGATTGTCTCATTGGTGCCGAGTGGGCGGAACTCGCCTTCCTGCAGGAAGCGCAGCAGCTTGACCTGAAAAGCGGGGGATATGTCGCCGATTTCGTCCAGAAACAGGGTGCCGCCATCGGCTTCTTCCACAAGGCCACGCCGGTTGGCATGTGCGCCGGTAAAAGCGCCCTTGCGGTGGCCGAACAGTTCGGATTCCAGAAGCTCATCCGGTATTGCGCCGCAGTTCACCGCAACAAACGTGCCGCTGTCACGCTGGCTCGCGTAATGCAGGGCGCGGGCCATAAGCTCCTTACCGGTTCCGGTTTCTCCCTGAATAAGAACGGGGATATCAAAAACCGCAACCTTGGCCGCCTGCTTGCAGGTATCGTTCAGGGGGCTTGTAGTGGCGCGGATGATGGAATCAAACTGGTAGCGTCCGCGCACGCGCTCACGCTGGCGCAACAGTCGCCCTTCCGCAATGGGCGAGGCCAGCCGCAGCTCAAGCGAGAGCCGTTCATGGTCGCGCTGCATGGCAAACAGATGGGTTGCGTTGCGCGCGGTCAGCAGAAGCTGATCGGGATGCCAGGGCTTGGTGATGTAGTGGTAGATACCGGCCTCGTTGATCGCGTCGATCATATCTTCGGATTCGGTATAACCGGTTACAATCACCCGTACGATATCGGGCCAGCGGTTCCGCACTTCAGCCAGAAAGCGTGTGCCGGTCAGGCCCGGCATCCGCTGATCGCAGAAGATGGCCTGTATCCAGTGGGTTTCAAGACACTCACGCGCGGTATCGGCATTATGGGCGATGTGGACATCAAAACTCTCGCGCAGGACGCGGGCCATCACTTCCGCTGAGCGCGGCTCGTCGTCCACCACGAGAATGGACGGGCGTGTGTCCACATCGGCCATCAGCCAGCGGCCCTCAGGGTTGCGGCGCGGGCTTCGGCCTGAGCGGCGAGGTCTGCAAGCCAGCTGCTTCGTTCGGTTTTCAGCCAGTCCAGCCAGGTGTCCATACCTGCCCCGGTGCGTGCGCCCGTGTGCAGGATACGCGCCTTGGGGGCAACACGGCGGACATTGGCCTCCAGCAGCGCCATATCCGTGCCCAGATAGGGTACAAGGTCAGTCTTGGTCAGGATTACCAGATCGGCATTCTGGAAAATGTCCGGGTATTTAAGGGGTTTGTCTTCCCCTTCCGTTACGGATAGCAGCGTGACGCGCAACTGTTCGCCCAGATCGAACGCGGCGGGGCAGACGAGATTGCCGACATTTTCCACAAACAGTACGCCGCCCGGCGGTAGCGGCAGATGTTCGAGCGCGTGGCCGACCTGATGCGCATCGAGATGACACCCCTTGCCGGTGTTGATCTGCACGGCTCGTACGCCGGTTGCGCGGATGCGCTCGGCATCGTTGCTGGTCTGCTGGTCTCCTTCGATCACGGCGGCGGGTATGGCGCCGTGCAGCAGCTTCAGGGTTTCCACCAGCAGGGTAGTCTTGCCGGCTCCGGGGCCTGCCAGAAGGTTGAGGGCGAGCACACCGCGGCGGGACAGTGTTTCGCGGTTCTGGTCGGCATAGGCATCGTTTTTGGACAGGATATTGCGCTCGATCTCCACCATGCGCGCCTGCGTAAGTCCCGGCGCATGAGAGCGGGCGGGGCCGGTGCCGTAATCATGGTGGTCGGGGCCATGTGTGTGGGCCGGGCCGTTATCCGCGTGCACGGCAGCGCCTGCGCCATGTGGCGCGTGTCCGTGGTGGTGCTCATGGGTATGGTCGTGAGTGTGCTCACCATGTTCATGGCCGTGATGGTGCCCATGTTCGTGGGAGTGGTCATGATGGTGGCCGGGGTCCATGGTCACGGCGCCATCGCTACTGCATCCGCATGTCGTGCACATTTAGAGTACCTCCAGATCCCTGATTCTGATGTCTGTTCCCCCTGAGGGCTGCACGCGCCCGCCGCCGCACAGGGGGCAGGGGGAGAGGCGATCCTCAAGGGTTACGGTTTTTTCGCAGTCGAAGCACCACGCCGTGCCGGGTGCGTGCTCGATTTCAAGCCGGGCGTCCTGAGCGATCGTGCCGGGTTTGACGGCCTCGAACCCGAAGCGTAGCGCTGAAAGCTCCACCCCGGCAAACTGCCCGACCTCCAGCCGCACCACGCGTACCTGCGTGAACCCTTCCCGGCGGGCGGTGTCCTCAATCACGTCAAGCAGGCTTTCACAGAGCGAGAGTTCATGCATGGTCTAGTATTCCACATGCGTGGGCACGCAGGGGTTGATAGCCGAAATCAGCAGCGCGGGCAGCAGAGCCGGACTGTCCGTCAGGGGCAGGCTGTGCAGGCAGCGGCTTAGCAGGCCATCAGGCACCATATGCCATCCGGTGGGGGAAAGGACAGTATAAGCACTGACGCGGCCGTTTTGTACGGCGGCGTTGTGCACCAGCAGCCCGCGTGCCGCACGGGCTACGCCCAGTCGCCCGGTTACTGTTCCATCCGGTTTTGCGTTCAGGTCTGCCGCAAGTGCGCGGGTACGCACGAAGAGCCGTGCCGGGTCTGACAGTGCGGCCAGAAGGTCCAGCGCGCGCGCCACAACCCGCACGAAAAGGCTGACTCCCTCGCGGGCAATCAGTTCATGCAGGAGGGGAGTATCACGGTGGTCGGCCAGAATGCTGGCATCCCGCGCGGGTGGCTGCGCGCCTGTGGTGATGGCCTGAAGGTCGGCGCTGTCGGGCGCGGGCAGGTCGGTCTCGCCTTGTGCTGGCGGAACGATGGCGCGCAGATGCGCCAGTACGGCGGCTAGCGGCGCGGCTGTTTGCAGCGTAAGCCCGGATTCAAGCCAAAGGTCGAAATCCGCCTGCGCCAGAAGGGAGAGCGGTGTTTCAAGCCCGGTCAGGGCGGCGGCCATCTGCTTGCCCTCGTTCCCGGTCGGGTCGTTCCCGGCCGAAAGGGTGCGAGCCAGCCATGCCCGGTCGAGGGTGAGGCCCAGATGACGCGGCCACGTATGCAGCAGGTCAAGCGCATGGTCGCGCAGGATGTCACGCGTGCAGGTGTCCGGCCTGTCCTGTTCAGGCAAGCCCAGCGCCTGCGTGGCGGCAGCGGCATGGGCCGCCCCACACAGGCTGAACAGGCTTGCCAGCCGGGTGCGGGCCTCTTCACGGGCAAGGCCCACACAGGTGCGGGCCATGTCCGGGCCGTTCTGTATGCGCGCCTGCCAGGGCCTGTCAGCCCGCGCTACGGCCAGGACAAGCCTCCCCATCATCAGCGCGCGGTATCCTGTGCGGACTGGCTGCCTGTCAGCAGGGCCCGGCGGCCGGCGCGGGCGGGTACTGCCGTGTCGGAAGCGGGGGCCGGGCGGTATGCAGGATTCAGGGTCGGGTCCATCAGTCCGACAAGAGCAGCCTGCGCGGTCTCAATGGCCTGCAACATGGTGGTGAAGTCGAACATGGGCGAAAACAGCGAACAGGCCAGATAGGGTGGCAGGCTGCCTGCCTGATCACGGTTTACGGCGGTAAACTCGTAGTCGCCCGATGGAAAGCTCAGAAGCACTTTCTCGCCCGAAACCCGCGTAGGGCCGCCGACATCCTCCGGTAAGGGCGCCTGAACCAGATTCATAAACCACGGTGTAATCAGCACGCCCAGAATATGGCCATCGCGTTCCTGAAACCCGACGGCCTTTACGTTCAGAGCCGCGTTGACGATCGGCACGCCGCGCATCTGGTTGGCGTGGATATCGCGGAAAGTCGTTTCAAGCTGGCGCGCAAAGAGCGCGGCGGGCGGCAGGGCATCCTGTCCAGAAGCTGGAGCAGCGGCGCTGTCAGGCGCGGTGCCGTCTTCGCATGACGTGGTTGCGCTCTGGGGGGCCTGAGTTGGAGCAGCTGTCGCGGTACTGACCTGCGGGCTCAGTTCGTGCACGACCATGAACTGCTCTTTTGGAGCGTCGCAGGTCGGACAGCGCCAGCTTTCCGGCAAGGCGGTAAAGGGCGTGCCGGGGGGAACCTGCCAGGTTTCGCAGCCCTGCGCGGGATCGTAGAGCGACCAGCAGATCTTGCACTCCATCACGCTTCCCGCGTTCAGGCGTGTTGCGTCGCCCATATACGACCCTTCGAAGCCGTGGAATGGCTGCGAAGTCATGGTGTGGGCTCTGTAATGATAGTGCAGATTTCGCCCAGACGTTCGGCGGAATCGGCCACATCCTCGCGCGCGGCGCAGGCTACTTCGGGCACGCCTGTGACTTCGATTGTATCGAGAATCAGCGTGTCCATCGAGTTGAAGTAGCGCACCCGCCACACGTGGGGCGTGGCCGTGGAGGAAATCCGGCAGTTTCCATACCCGCGTGAAAGAATGGTGACAGCGCCCTGCCCGAGCACGCGCTCGATCATATCGAGGTCTTCAGGCGTGTGGGGCAGCAGGCTCAGATTGACCACATGGGCCGGGGTTCCGGCCTGCCATGCGGCACTTTTGTCCAGCAGTTCCGTCAGAATGGCCGGGGCATTCACAACGCCTTCGCCAGCAGCCGTGGCAAGGTCGGGCACCGCGCGCACGGGCGGAAAGGCCCGGGCGAGCACAACGCGCGGGAATGCGGCAACCTCCACCTGCCCACGCGGTTCTTCCCCCGCAGCGGCAGTGCGGGAGAAGGCCCGCATGGACCATAGCCCGGCAAAAACGGTTTCCTGCACCTCAATCCGCCCGGCGGCGTCTTCCAGCACGATGGAAACTTCGCCCTCGCCCAGTGCGTCATCCACAATGCGACGGTTGGCGGGATCAAGCCCGTCTGGCCGGACAATGACGGACTGGCCCTCGCGCCAGTTCGCCATGGTATCGCGCAGCGCTTCCAGAAAGGCGATGGCGGGACGGGCTTCGTTTACGTCGTCCAGGTCGGGCAGGTGGGGCGTATAGACGCTCACGCCTGAGGGCATGGCCAGGTACTGGAGGTCTTCCTCGCTGTCCTGCGTCATGGAGCCGGGGCCGAACCCCTTGGGTGGTACTGCGAAAGACGGGATCATGAAGCGGACTCCGGCTGGGAGGTAAGGGGGGCCAGCATGGTGGCCAGCCGGGTGGCGTAATCGCCCCAGTCGCGCATCCGCGCGATATTGCCGAGCACCTCACCCTGGTTCAGCAACACAAGAGCAGGCAGAGACAGGTCTCCCGTTTCGCGCACCAGCCGGGCTTCCAGCGCGGCGGTTGCGATCGCACCGGAAACTGGCACGGCGGCGCTGGTTCCGTTCAGGCGGGCAGCGCACAGGGCCGCCAGGTCTGGCAGCACAGCAGCGATGTCGGGTGTTTCGAGGTGAACGCGGGCATGGCTGGGCAGGAACAGCAGCACCACGCCGGGTGCGGCGGCGGCGGTTTCGTCAAGCACCGGCATACCGAACTGCGTTTGCAGCCTTTGCAGCGGCGGGGTGAGGAGGATGTCTGGCATCAGGCTTCTTTCAGGCCGGCCAGGCGGGCGGCTTCAAGGTGGGGTGGCAGGCGGGGAGGATTGTCGCACAGATCGGCAAATCCCCGGGCAATAATTTCAGCATGGGCTCCGTCTTCTGCGACGGACAGGGCTGAGACTGTTTCAAGGGCGGCGCGGATACGGGCGGCTTCTTCGGCGCTCAATGGCGCACGCGCCAAGCCCATGAACACCAGCACGTCATCGCCGGGGCGCGCCTCGGGCACGAGCGCCATATCAACTCGTTCCGGGGTGGCCAGCGTGCCATCCGGCAGCCGGGCGGCGCAGAGCGCGAAAGCGCCTTCCATGCTTTGCACGGTCATGGGAATGCCCACGCACATGGTCTAGCCTCCCATGCGGGCCAGTACCCGCGGGTCACCATGGCGGCAGGCGTCTTCTTCCGACGGGCGGCCGCTTTCATAGGCGTCGCGGGTTACGGCGGCGGTTACGAGACTGGTTTCATCCTCTGCCGCGTTGGTCGTGTGCGGTGTGGGGCGTAAACCGTAGTCGTTCGCCAGCATGGTCAGAACGGCTTCGGCCACTTCCGGCACACGGGCCGCCACGGGCGGGGTCAGTCCGCCGCCGTAGTCCTGCATGTTCACTGGCTGTACGCCGATCAGGGCTACCTGACGGGGCGCATGACCGCGCAGATCAAGCAGGGCCAGCACTTCCTGAAAGCCCGTCTGGTGCAGGCTCATCTTGCGTGCGCCAATAGTCGCGGGCACATCCGCGCCGCGCACCGTATGTATCGTGCCCGGCGGCAGGCCGAAGTCGATGGCATCGACAATGATCAGGCCGTCCAGTCCTTCAAGCTGGGGCAGCAGGTACAGGCCCTGCGTGCCCCCGTCCATCAGTTCGGCGGGGGCGGGAAAGTGATAGCGTGCGGCGAGGTATTCCACCACGCGGACACCAAATCCTTCGTCGGCCCACAGAATGTTGCCAATGCCGAGTATCAGCACCCGTCCGAGGGGGTGGGCTGCCTGTTCCGTTTTGTTGGCTGTCATGTTTTGCCCTGTCTTCCGGCTGGCGGGTTCGGGGGTTGAGCTTGCGGCCTGCGCCGGTGCACGGACACCCCGAAAAACTAGGAAGCAGAAACCGTGCCAACTAACAGAGTGTCAGCTATCCGACCATCCTGTGACAGAAAACCCTACATCACGAGACTGTGATGTAGGGTTTTTATGGATAGTATCCTTCCATATTGGTTAAAATTAGGAAGGATACCTTGCAGTTTAGTGAGGTTGTCGCCTTTAGTCGGGTCTGTCGTCGCGGAAGATGCGGTAGCCATTGGTCATGCTGGAAATCAACGACTGGCGTGACGTAATGTCTTCCCGCGTGACGGTGTAGATATGGATCATGACAAACAGGATAATGATCCACATGCCCCAGTGGTGCAGGTAGTGCGTGCTAAGGTTGCCCCCCAGCCACGGCATGACCCAGCCGAATGCGCGGCCTTCCCAGCTATCGATGCCCGTGCCGTCGGAATAGAGGGCAAAGCCGCTCACGATCATGAACAGCCCGGTCAGTGTAAAGCAGAAAAACAGCGCCGTGCGGGCCAGCGCGTTATGGCCGATTGTGGTTTTGGCCTCCTTGCGGATGAAGGCGTAAACCAGCAGTTCGTCCAGCAGGTCTTTCCAGTATTCGGCTTTCCAGAATGGCACCCAGAACAGCTCGCGTGACCAGGCGTTGCCGAAAAACAGCCCCCAGATCACCCGCCCCGCGAAGCCGATGGTGAAAATCCACGCCGCCATGAAATGCAGCGCGCGGATCCACCCCATCTGGAAGTGGCTGCTGGCCTCTCCCGACAGGGTGGAAGGCGGCGAGCCGATCAGATAGCCGGTGATCGCCAGCACCACGATGGAGGCCGCCGTCAGCCAGTGCCACAGCCGCACCGGCGCTTCATAGACATAGATCTGCGTAACCCTGCGCGCGCGCAGGGCTTGGGCGGCCTGTCCGTCCAGATTGGTGCCCTTGAGGTCGCTATCACTCAGGGGGCCGGATTGCGGTGTGCTCATTGCTCTGCTCCCTTAGCGGACGGTGACGCGGGCCAGTTCGTCTCCGTCGGGCGCCATGACATGGGTGGCGCAGGCCATGCACGGGTCGAAGGAGTGCAGGGTCCGCAGAATTTCCACCGGCTGTTCGGGGTTGCTCATGGGCATGCCCAGAAGCGCCGCCTCGAATGCGCCGATATTGCCCTTGGCGTCGCGCGGGCCGCCGTTCCATGTGCTCGGCACCACGCACTGGTAGTTCTCGATCCGGCCATCGCGGATCTTGATCCAGTGGCCCAGACCGCCACGCGGTGCGGCGACAAGGCCGACGCCCTTGGCTTCTTTCGGCCAGGTCGCGGGGTCCCATTTGGCCACGTTTGCCGTTGCCAGATCGCCGTTGACGATATTGGCGATGAGCGCATCGTAGTCGTCGAGCAGCTGCTGGGCGCAGTAATGGGCCTCAAGCGCGCGGGCGAGTGTGCGGCCAATGGTGGTGGGCAGGGCTTCACGCGGGGTCAGGCTCGTGCCCGCCAGTGCGTTAAAGCGGCCCAGCGCATCATCCACCTGTGCTTTCACGTAAGGCACGCCCTTGGAGTAGGCGAGAATGTAACGTGCCAGCGGCCCGACTTCGCAGGCATTGCCCCGCCAGCGCGGCGCCTTGACCCACGAATACTTCGCTTCTTCATCCACGGCCTGAATATTGGTGCGTGTACCTTTGGTGTTTGGCCCGAGCACGTAATGTGGGTCGGTCACGCCCTCCCACGGGTGGAGGCCGATATCTTCGCGGCCCGCGCCGTATTCGTACCAGCTGTGAGTGACGAACTCCTGCACCTGCTCGGGGTCGCGGGCGTCGATGGGGTGGATTTCATCCCAGTTGCCATTCAGGATCACGCCGCCGGGGAAGCGGTCGGTCGAAGGATCGCCCTGTACGGTCGGGCAGTCGCCGTAATCCATCAGATTCTTGGCCGACAGGCCGCCGCCGTACAGCCAGTTTTTGTAGTAACTGGCGATGGCGATCACATCGGGCACGTACACGTTCTGCGAGAATTCGAAGGCTTCCTGCAGCTTGAGCTTGATGAAGTTCAGCCGCTCCATGTTCAGCGGCGCGCCTGCCGCCATGTCGCCGTCGATGTTGATGGCGCAGGGTACGCCGCCCACCATGTAGTTCGGGTGCGGGTTTTTGCCGCCCAGAATGGTGTGAACCTTGACGATTTCCTTCTGGAAATCGAGCGCTTCCAGATAGTGGGTCACGGCCATCAGATCGGCTTCGGGCGGCAGCAGATAGGCGCTGCTATCCCAGTAGCCGTTGCGGAAAATGCCGAGCTGGCCGCTTTCCACAAACTTCTTCAGGCGGTTCTGTACGTCGCGGAAGTAACCGGGCGATGACTTGGGATTGTTGGGAGAAACCGCCAGCTGGAGTGCCGATGTAGCGCGCGGGTCGGCCTTGAGAGCGTTGACGGGGTTCACCCAGTCCAGCGCGTGCAGATGGTAGAAATGCACCACATGGTCGTGCCAGGCCAGAACCTTTTCCATGATCTGGCGGATCAGGAAGGCATTGGTGGGGATGCGGATGTCCAGAGCGTCTTCCACCGCGCGCACGGAGGCGAGCGCGTGGCAGCCCGTGCACACACCGCAGATGCGTTCGACAAAGGCCCATGCGTCACGCGGGTCGCGACCTTTGAGAATGACCTCCAGACCGCGCCACATGGTGCCGGTGGACACCGCGTTGCGGATGATGTTGTGCTCATCCACATTCGCTTCAATGCGCATGTGGCCTTCGATACGCGTGATCGGGTCAACTACGATCCGCCGGCCGCCATTATCGAGGGAAAAGCCGTTAGGCGTCTGGGTGCTGGTCATTGTGTGTCATCTCCCTTGTGGCGGGCCCGGCTGAGGGCGGTTATGGCGGCATGGGCGGCAAGGCCCGCGCCAACCGCTCCAGCGGCGACCATGCCCACCTTGTCGGCGGTGGCTTCGATTCCGAAGCCGCTGACATCCTGCAGGCGCGCGTACCAAGAGCCCTTGTCCCAGAACCCGTCTTCCGAGCAGCCAATGCAGCCATGCCCGGACTGGATGGGGAACGACACGCCGTCATTCCAGCGGACGGTCGAGCAGGCGTTATAGGTGGTGGGGCCTTTGCAACCGACCTTGTACAGGCAGTAGCCCTTGCGTGCGCCTTCATCGTCGAAGCTTTCGACATACTGACCGGCATCGAAATGCGGGCGGCGGTAGCATTTGTCGTGAATGCGCTGGGAGTAGAACATCTTCGGACGGCCCTGCCGGTCAAGCTCGGGCATACGGTCGAAGGTCTGCATATAGGTGATGACGCCGGTCATGACCTCGGCGATGGGCGGGCAGCCCGGCACCTTGATAACCGGCTTGTCCAGAATGACCTTGTGAACCGGCGTGGCCTGCGTGGGGTTGGGGCGGGCAGCCTGCACGCAGCCATAGGATGCGCACGAACCCCACGAAATAATGGCTTTAGCTCCAGAGGCCACCCGCTTGAGCTGCTCGACAAACGGCTTGCCGCCGATGATGCAGTACATGCCGTCTTCATTGAGCGGCGGGTTGCCTTCCACGGCCAGAATGTAGTTGCCGTGGTATTTTTCCATGACTTCGTCAAGGATCGCCTCGGCCTGATGCCCGGCGGAGGCCATCAGCGTGTCGTCATAATCCAGCGAGATCATGGACAGGATCACGTCCTTGACAAGCGGATGTGCGGAACGGATGAAGCTTTCCGAACAGCAGGTGCACTCCAGCCCATGCAGCCACAGCACGGGCGTGCGCGGCTTGGTTTCCATCGCGTGGGCGATCTGCGGCACGAATTCGGGGCCAAGGCCCAGTGCAGCCGCAGTGAGGGAGCAGTATTTGACGAAAGAGCGGCGGGTGATTCCCTGCCGTCGCATGACGTCATAAAAAGTTTCCAGAACAGCCATCGGTGAAAGGCATCCTCCCGTGGGTCATCGGTGAGCACCGCAAGAGGGTGCATCCTGACCTAAGGAAGAAGCAGAAACCGTGCCATCCCGTGTTGTCGGTCAAAACGCGCAGGAAAGTCCCTGTCGTGTCCCGACAAGGGGAAAGCGGCTGACCGGCTGGCTGGTCAGATCGTTTCCATTCTGGCGCGGGCCGCTGTGACGACAGCCTGACCGAGCGCAAGCCCCCCGTCGCCGGGTGGAGCAAAGGCAGGCCGAAGCACGCGCAGGCTCATTGCCTCCAGCCGCGTCACCAGCGCTGATACCAGCACGTCGTTGGCCATAACGCCTCCGCCCAGCACGACGGTACGCAACGCAGCCCGCGTGAAACCGGGCAGGGCGGAGAGAGGTTCCTGTGTATCCGCCGGTTCCGGCAGCAGCTTCACGACCAGATCGGCCAACCCTTCCGCCAGCGCCGCATGAAAGCCCGCTGCAATGGTGCTCGCCGCAATGCCCCGTTCTTTGGCGGTCAGAGCAGCTTTCCACAGGGGGGCGGGGTTGAGTTCCCACAGGCCGTCGGGCGTGCGTGCAAGGGCAAAGCGCATGTCCGGCAGGAGGCTATCCGGCCGCATGTGTGTGTTCTGCCGGGCCAGCGTTTCCAGTCGCATGGCGGCCTCACCTTCATGGCTCAGGCGTTCGGGGGCGATATCCAGCAGGGCGGCCATGGCGTCGAACAGGCGCCCGGCGGAGCTGCACGGTGGCGCGTTCAGTCCGGTGCGGATCATGGCGCGCAGCGCGTGTAGCGGTCGGTTGTGCAGGGCGGGCAGCAGGCCCTGCGCCACGGCGCGGGTGGTTGCGTCCGGCCCGAGCGCGGTATCCAGATGTGCGAGCAGCATCCGCCATGGTTCACGTGCTGCGCGGTCGCCGCCGGGCAGGGGCACGTGCGCCAGTCGTCCAGCGTGGTGGGCTGTGCGGTAGTCGCACACCAATGCTTCGCACCCCCATGCCGTGCCATCCGGGCCGAGGCCCGTACCGTCAAGCGCCAGGCCGATCACCGGCGGGGTGTCAGGCCCCAGACCGTGTTCGGCCATGCACGCTGCGATATGGGCATGGTGATGCCAGATCGGGTGCAGGGGCAGCGCCCTCTGCTGGCTGAGTGTGGCCCCAAGGCGGTGGCTTACGTAATCGGGGTGGGCGTCCACCGCGATGAAAGCCGGTGTCAGGCCAAACAGGCTGCGGTAATCTGCCAGCGCCTGCCGGGCGGTGTTTTCCACGCCTTCTGCGTGCAGGTCGCCCAGATGGTGCGAAAGCAGGGCCTGTCCGTCCTGCATCAGACAGAAGGCGGCTTTCAGGTCGCCGCCCATGGCCAGCACGGGCGGGAGGGAGGCAAAGCCTGCGGGCAGCGGCAGGCGGCGGGGGGCCAGCCCCCGTCCGTGCCGGAGTGTCGTGGCTTGGCCCGCAACGACGGCCCGTACGCTGTCGTCCAGTCGCCGCGCGATGCGGCGGTCGTGGTACAGCCAGCCGTCCGCTATGCCTGCGAGATCATGCAGGGCGGTCTCGTCGTCTATCGCCTGCGGCGCGCCACTACGGTTCCCACTGGTCATAACCAGCGGCTGGCCGACCTGCGCCAGCAGCAGGGCATGGAGGGGCGTGTAGGCCAGCATGAGCCCTATGCGATCCAGACCGGGGGCCAGCCCTTCAGGCAGGGCGCTGGTTGCGCGCACGGTCACAATTGGAGCCGAGGCATCCTGCAAAAGTAGCAGTTCCGCTGCGCTGGGAGCGGCGAACGCGCTGGCGGCGTCGGTATTGGCGACCATAACAGCCAGTGGTTTTGTGGGGCGGTGCTTGCGCGCGCGCAGGGTGGCGATGGCGGCTGTGTCCGTTGCCAGACAGGCCAGATGGTAGCCCCCCGTACCCTTGATGGCGAGAATACCGCCCTGCTTCAGGAGGTGGGTCGCGCTGTCCAGCGGGTCTTCCTCTGGTTGTGCGGGGCCAGTGTAGTACAGGCGCGGCCCGCAGGCGGGGCACGCTACGGGCTCAGCATGAAAGCGGCGGTCGGCCGGGTTTTCGTATTCGGCCCGGCAGGCGGCGCACAGGGTGAAAGGGGCCATTGTCGTGTTGGCCCGGTCATACGGAAAGTCGGTGACAATGGAGAAACGCGGGCCGCAATCGGTGCAGCAGGTCAGGGCGTAGCGCCAGCGTCGTGAACCGGGCGTGTTGATGTCCGCGCGGCAGGCGGGGCAGAGAGCCAGATCAGGCACGATTCCGCTATGCAGCGCACCTGCCTCGCTCGTGGCGATGGTGAACGCCCCGGTAAAAATCCGCTTGTCCGGCGTGCGGGTCACGGTTTCCACCCGGGCATGGGGCGGCCCCTGCCGGAGCGCTTCGATCAGGCTGTTACGCTGGGCCTCAGTGCCAGTGGCAAGGACTTCAACATGGTCGCCCCGGTTGCGGACTTCTCCCGCCAGAGCGAGCAAGTGGGCTTTGCGCCAGACAAAAGGGCGAAAGCCCACGCCCTGCACGCTGCCGGTCACGATGATCCGTTCGGTGGCGCGCATCAGTGAACCGTGCAGGCCATGCAGGGGTCGAACGAGCGCACGATGTGCTGCACGGACAGGGGCGTATGCTCGCCGGGCCTGACCGGAGCGCCTTCCAGCGCGCGCTCCAGCGGGCCGGGCACGCCCGCTGCATCCCGTGGGGAGAAGTTCCATGTTGTCGGAGCGATGATCTGGTAGCCCGCGATATGTCCATTTTCCACCCGCAGCCAGTGCCCGAGCGTACCGCGCGCGGCTTCCGTAAACCCGACGGACTGACCGTTGGCGAGCGTGCCATGGGGTGCATACCATGGAGCGCCGGGTTCAAGCTGGCGGACCCACTGCTCCATCAGCAGCGGCAGGGCGGCCATTTCGATCAGCCGTGCCATCACGCGTGAAAACACAGTGCCGCCCCCTCGTGCCACAAGGGCGCGGATCAGCGGTTGGCCCCGGACAAGTTGCCGCGCTATGGCCCCGGTTTCAAACGGTCGCCCGGCCAGGCGGGGGGCCTTGCACCATGTGTAGGCCGTGCCGTCGCGCAGGTGTGGCACCGTGGTGCCTTCGGCGGGCGGGTGTACCCGCTCATGGTCGCGCAGATGGGCAAAGGCGTGGTCTTCCACGATGTCCTGCGGGGCAAAGGGCAACACCGCGCCATCGGCTACAATCCCGGCGGGCCAGAGAGGGGTGGTGTTGTGTGGGTCGCGCCCGCCGGGCCAGGAGCCGCAGGTCAGGAAGCAGTCATAGGCCCGGCCAAGGGTGGAGAGCTCAAGCGTTTCAGCAATGTCGAGAAACAACCCGAAATCGCTCGCGCTCCCATGCTGCCGCCACGTATGTAGTGTTGCGCAGTCGGCCAGTTCCACGACCGTTTCCAGCGCCACGCCGAACAGGTTGTTTTCAAGATCGGCGCGGACACTGGCCAGTATGCCGCTCAGGCGCTGGCAGGCTTCGGCATCGATCCCGCGCGAGACGCCGCCGGGTTGGATGGCAAGGGTATGCGGCCAGTGCCCCGCCAGTATGCCCATGACATGCAGCAGTTCCGCGCGTGTGCGCAGGGCCGCTGCCACGGCCTGGCCCCGCCCTGCCGCGAACCGTCGTAGCGCGGCCCCGTGCCAGCGGTGGTGCGCGTAGTCCGGGCGGGCAAAGTCCGGCATGAAGAACAGGTAGAAATGGGTGATAAGGTCGGCCAGATTTTCCGTGGCCAGAATGATGTTGGCGGCAATGCGGCCATTGGCCGGGGCCTGCACCTGAGAAAGCCCAGCCAGCGCCGCCGCCGCCGCGCGTGACTGCGAGACCGAGCAGATACCGCAGATACGCGGTGCGATGACCAGCGCGTCCATGGGAGCGCGTCCTTCGAGCATACGCTCGACGCCCCTGAACAGCGTCGCGTTGACGCGCGCCTCCTGCACGTGGTCGCCCGCAATATCCAGCAGGATTTCAAGATCGCCTTCAATACGGTTGAATGGCCCGGCAATGCGTCTTACGGGCGGGGTATCGGACATCGTCTTTCCTGTCTTGCGGCCTAGCGCCGTAGCGGACGGCTGCTGGGTGGCACGACAATATGATCTTCTGTTGCGTTGCGCGCCAGCCGTTCGGGTGTGGCCGCCCGTGCCAGTGAGGACAGTGCCACGTACCATGCCTTGGGCATGTCCGTGGGCAGGCCTACGGGAATGCCGGCGATCTTGGGGGTGGTTTCAAACGGGTGGCCGGGTTCCTCGAATTCGGGGGCAGTGCAGTTGATGCAGGCGTACCCGCCCCGTGTGCAGGAACCGCCGCCGTTCCACAGTCTGGTGTTGCAGTCTCCGTGCGCCTGCGTGCCGATGCAGCCCATGTTTTCCATCAGGCAGCCGAGGTCGGAGGGGTGGCGCGCGCTGGCCTTGTATTCGTAAAACTCGTTGCGGGTGCAGCCGTGATGCACAAGGGTATCAGCGTAGAAGCGTGGGCGGCCCAGCGGGTCCAGATCGGTTGCGCCAAGCTGGCCGCGGGCAAGCAGGGCCAGCGTGCCGGTAACCCAGTCGGGATGGGTGGGGCACCCCGCGATGTTGATGACAGGCAGCCCGGTATGATCGCGGAACTCCGCGCCCAGCGCGCCGCCGGGGTATCGTCCGTCGTAGTGCAGCCCGCAGGCGTCCAGAATGTTGGGTGACGCCGCCGTGATCCCGCCATAGGCCGCGCAACTGCCTACCGCCACAACATGGCGCGCCACGCGGGCGAGTGCCTGCACCCATGTGAGCATGGGTCGGCCCGTGCCCCCCATGATATGAAAGCGCCCGGTGCCTTCAGGGCCACGCAGCAGCGCGCCTTCCACGCACAGGGCATCCAGCGCGACCTTGCCTGCCAGTACGGAGTCCAGCAGGGCCTGTACATCGTCTCCCGACTGTTCGGACAGGCTCGGGTGCCACAGAAAGGAAATGCCAGCGCCCCGCAGCGTGCTGAGCAGGCCCGGAGATTCGGCGCAGAGCAGGGACATGGTGCAGCCTCCGCATCCGCCGGACTGGAGCCAGAGAATCTGAAATGTCATGGCGCGTCCTCTCCCCGTGCGCGGACAGGCAGGGTTACGGTCAGGCACGTTCCCTGCCCAGGGCGCGACCAGGCCTGTAGCGTGCCGCCATGTTCATGCACGGTGCGGTAGCAGATGGCCAGTCCCAGCCCGGTGCCCTTGCCCACGGGTTTGGTTGTGAAGAACGGATCAAAAATCCGGTGGGCTATGTCCTCGGTAAAGCCGGGGCCGTTATCCGCCACCTCCAGAATGGCCTGCTGGCCCTGCCGGTGCGCGGTAATGCGCAGATGGGGGTCGGGTGTGGTGTCCAGCGCGTCAACCGCGTTCTGGACCAGATTCATGATAACCTGCTGGAGCTGGCCTGAATGGCCTTCCACCTTAAGCTCGGGGGCAATGTCGAGTGTGGTCGCGATTTCGCGCCCGCAGGTGGACAGCACCCAGTTGACCGCCTTGCGCGCGATCTGCCCGAGGTCGAATATCGCATCATGCGCGCGTCGTTCCGAGGAAAAGCGCCGCAGGTCCGCAACAATGTCGCGCACGCGCTCGGCTCCTTCGGTAATGCCCGCAAGGCTGCCGTCCAGCTCATCCAGCACGGCATCTATGTTCTGTTCGCGTCGGATGGCGGCAAGCTGTTCGGGCGTTTGGCCCGCGTGGAGGGCGGAGAGGTAGGTTTCGATCCGTCTGGTAAAGCGGCGCAAGGTTAACGCGTTGCCGTAAACAAAGGAAATCGGGTTGTTGAGTTCATGCGCAACACCTGCGACCAAACGCCCCAGCGAGGCCATTTTTTCAGCATGGATCAGTTGGGTCTGGGCCTGCTGCAGGCTTTTATGGGCGCGGTCGAGTTCATCGTACGCGCGGCGTAGCTCTCCCAATGGTCGGGCGGCCAGCACCATACCCGATACGCGGTGGTGGCTGTCACGCAGGATGGCGCTGTTGACGGAAAAAGGCTGTGCACCACTGGGAGTTTTAAGGGTGATGCCCTGATCTTCAAGGCGCTGCCGGTCTGTCAGCCTACGCGAGAGCGTTTCGATGCTGATGGGCGAGTCCGGCGCGATCAGAATTGCGAGGGGCTGGCCGACAAGGGGAACGCCCTCCGACAGGGTTTCCTGCGCGGCGCGGTTGCAGCGGACGATGCGCAGTGTGGTATCGCAGGCAATCAGCAGATCCGACATGGAATCGAAAACACTGGCGATCAGTTCATGGGCTTCTTCCAGTGCGCTGTTTTTCTGTTCCAGTTCCACCTGCTGGCCGACAAGCTGGCTCCAGGTCTCATCCATCTTGGCCATGATGGTGAACCAGGCCGCCGGGTCTTCTTCCGCCGGACTGTTGGGTTCTGATGTCCTGTCGGAGGTCATGATCCGTGCCTGCTCAGAACGCGTTCTCGCGGTTGAACAGCACGATATAGATGCTTTTCAGGATGATCTTCAGGTCCAGTCCCAGCGTCCAGTGGTTGATGTAGTAAAGGTCGTTATCGACGCGCTTCTGCGCCGCCGCGCGAGAGGTGACTTCTCCCCGATAGCCCCGTATCTGGGCCAGCCCAGTCATGCCCGGGCGCACCCTGTGGCGGGCGGAATAGCAGTCCACGGCTTTTTCATACAGTTCATCGTCCACACGCATGGCGGTCGCATGGGCGCGCGGGCCAACTACTGACATCTCGCCGCGCAGGACGTTGAAGAACTGAGGCAGTTCATCCAGACTGAAACTGCGCAGGTAACGACCGATACGTGTTACACGCGGGTCGTTCCGCACGGTTCTGTCGGCGCCGGTCGCATCCCCCTTTTCCACGTACATGGTGCGGAATTTTAACACCTTGATAACCTTATCGTTGAACCCATAGCGGTTCTGTACGAAAAAGACCGGCCCTCGGCTGTCGAGTTTGATCAGGATGGCGATCAGGATATAGACCGGCAGTAGAGCTATAATGAAAAACAGAGCCAGAATCTTGTCTTCTGCCCATTTCACCCAGTAGCGTCCGCCAGAGAGCAGCACCTTGCTGATGGGGATCAGGCATAAGCCCGTATCATCGTCCTGAAGAATGCCGCTACAAAAACCGGGGGGGAAAATATCCGCCGCCAGATAGATATCAACCGGCAGCACGATAACCTTGTGCAGGATATCGCGTATTCTTTCGCGGCGGGCATCGAATATGGCGATCACGATCATGTCCGGCAGGTCTTTGCGGCACAGGGTGATCAGGTCATCCACCGAACCAAGAACCGGAACACAATGCTGCATGTTCTGGCTTTTCAGCCGCCGCCAGCGATCGTCAAAAATGCCGATGACTTCATAGCGGTCGGGCATCTTCTGCAGTTTTTTGGCTACCAGCTCGCCGTCAGGCGCTCCACCCAGAACGAGAACCTTACGTCTGTGGCCATATCTTGCTCTGTGATTAAACAGCACCAGAAGGTCCTTTCCGTCGATTCGCGTTCCGAATGTCAGTCACGGTGCACTAAATCTCTGATAACTGCGCATATGAACCCACGGGCCGAACAGGCATAACGTCCGAACATGCGTTTGGGCTCTAGTACGATACGCCATAGCCATTCCAGATTAAAGTGTTCCACCAGCCGGTGGGGCGTGGGCACGCAGCCAAAGGCTATCAGCAGTCCCTGACCGATGCACAGTGCCCAGCACGGAGGGAGAATGGCGCGGTACTGATCCACGAATATTTCGCTGCGGGGCGCTCCCACTCCCATGAATAAGAGGGTGGTGCCGTGTCGAGCGATCTGGCGGGCGAGCGCCTCCATATCGGCCGGACGTTTATCAAAGCCCATCGCTGGTACGGCGCAGTCAAGCCGGTCGGCCAGTCCGTGCCGTGCCGCCCAGTCTCTGGCGATGCGCACTGTCTGGTCGCTGTCCAGCACCATGAACAGCCGGTGGTGCGCCAGCAGGGCTGGCTGGGCTATCAATTTTGCAACGATACCACGGCCCGTAACCCGGCCCTGTGCGGGTTCGCCCCGCCATTTCGCATAGTAATAAAGTGGGAAGCCGTCGCAGGTCAGCAGAGCTGCATGTTTGCAGGCCTGCAGCAGGGCGGGGTTTTGACGCAGCAGGCTGATATGCTGGATGTTAGGGGTAATGATAAGGCCCACGCCCTGTGCCGGGGTGCGGAGCGTTGTGGCCACCATGGAGGCGATGTCCTGCTCTGACAGCACAGAGAAGTCCAGTCCGAACATCGGAAACGTGGCCGGGCTGTGCTCAGCGGCGGGCTGGGGCATGTATCGCTCTCATCGGGTCCGTTGCCGGGTGCTCGTTTTTCACGTTTGGCATATCCTTGAATAAAATGATATTTACTCTGGCAAGAATTTTGCTGTGCGTAAAAATTTAATCCGTACGCTGTGGCCATGCTGTTACCAGGCCAATGTATGACTGGCCCAGTAGTAGGAGTTATGGAACAGGCTCTGTAGCATGGGTTCGGCTGGCAGCACGTAGCCGTGGAAAATCAGTGCTACACAGACCGGCACCATCAGAACGTAGCGCATGGTCATGATAGGCACGGGCAGGAGTGCCTTGGCCACCGCCAGAGCCCCGGCGGTGCCCATGAGGGTGCCGCAGAGAATTTCCGCCTGCGTGTGGGCGTGGAGTTGCAGGCGCGTATAACCAATCATCCCCGCGATCATGAGGGGGGGCAGAAGGGCTCGGCCCCACTGCCACTCGCGTTGGCCGGAATGCAGTGCGATGGTGAACAGGCTACCGTAGACTGTCGTGCTTGCGACAACATGGCCGCTGATGCTGAAGGGGCGCCCCGTAAAGCCGAACAGCTCACCCCAGTACAGGCCAAGCAGCTTGGCCAGGATAAGACAGCCCAGCATTGTGGCTACGCCTGCGCACCAGACACGCGCCCCGCGCTGCCAGCCCATGGCATAGAACATGACAGTCACGACAAAGAGAAGCGGCAGGATAACGGCTTCATCTCCGAAATCTGTCATAAACTTCATGAATGATCCCAGAAAATCCATGCACGCATGACCATAAGGCTGGTCAGGTGCAGGAAAAAGCCCCGGCAGCCCTCTTTTTTTGATGCCTTATTGTATATGGCCTTGAGTTTGTCTTGATAACCCCATAAAGGCGAATAATATAGCCTCTCTCCGGGTTTTCCATTACCCAGGTGGGACGTGCCGCATGGCAGTGTAATTTCGGCTGGAATGGATTCGGGAGCACTGCTGTTTTGCACCGCGCCTCAATAATACTGTCCCGTCTGCTCTTGCGCTTGCCGTTGCTGGTTCTTGTGTGGTGCGCAGCCTGCACCAAGCATTGGGTAGAGCCCCAGGCCGCAAAGGTCAGTACCATTGCAGCGTGGGTGGATACTCCCAAAAAGCCCTACAGGATCGAACCGGGCGATGATGTTTCCGTCGTCATGCCTTTCAATCCTGAACTGAATTACGAGGCGGTGGTGGACCCCAAGGGCGGTTTGACGATACCGCTCGTCGGTACCGTGCAGGCTGGCGGGCTGACGGTGGATGAAGCCGGGCAGCGCATCAACCGGCTGCTGGCGCGCAATGGTATTACCAATGACGCTTATACCTCGGTCAGTATCCGTACCTATGCCGGGCGTATTTACGTGGGCGGGCAGGTCAAGAAGCCCGGCGCTATTCCCATGCAGACCGACATGGACGCTCTACAGGCCATTAACGCCGCAGGTGGGTTGATGGATACCGCCCGTACGAAAGAGGTGGTGGTGGTCCGTCGCAGTCCCGACGGGAGGCCAATGGTGAGGTCGGTCAACCTGGAGGCCCTTATTCGCGGGGCAGATCCCCAGCAGTCGGTGGCGCTCCAGCCTTCCGATGCCATTTTCGTACCTCAGTCCTCGGTGGTTGAGGTTGATCAGTGGGTGGATCGCTACATTACCCGTATCGTGCCGTTCAACCAGAGCATCAACTACAATGTCGGCTCAGGGGGTTTCTTCCGTTAGTCATGACTGTTCACCATGACGCCCCATCCTCATATTTCGGCGTAGCGAAACAGGTATTTTCGCCCGCCAGCTTTTTTTCTACCGGGCCAGTTCGACTGAAAATCATGTTCGGTCTGCTGGCTGTGTTGCCCCTGTTTGGCGAGACCTTTCATTATATCGCCAACCTGCGCCCGTTATGGATGCTCTCCAAGGCGTTTCCGGTTCTGTCGCTGCCGCTGGTGCTCTCGCTGGCATCCTATGCGCGTTTTCCCATGACGCGGCAGATAGTACTGTGTTTCACATGGCTGGTGCTGTCGCCCAGTATCGCGGCGATCTTCTATTTTAACGAAGGGTTTTTCACGGGGATTACCGCGCAGGTCAAACTGCTGCCCATGCTCTATTTTTTTTCCTTTCTAGGCTTACTTGTCATTCTACGGCCGAGTTTGAAGGAAATCAGGCGCAGTTTCCTGTTTCTGGGCATGTTGACGGTTGGCGTGCTGATCCTGCTCTGGGCTATTGTTCCCAATCGCTGGTACAATACTCACTATGTTTTTGGCGCGGCACCGTTCTTCAGCGCCGATAATCGTGGGCATCGCATCCGTATGCAGATGTTCTTTCCGATCATCCTGTTATTCTACCTGTACCGCAGGGCATTTTTCGAAAAAAACCTGGCTTGTCTGGCTGGGGCGGCCGTCACTTTCGCAGTGACACTGCTGATCGTGAAAGCCCGTTCCATGATCATCGGTATTACCGTCATCACCATGATCAACACTATTTTCTGGGCGCGCCCGCTCATGCGGGTGGGGCTGCTCCTAAGCGGGCCGTTCGCCTTTATGGCCATGTTCTCGACTGGATACCTTGCCACTACCTTTAATACCAGTCGGGATACGGGCTTTGATGTCCGTTACATTACCGCCCAAAAAGCTACCAGTTTTCTTGGTGATTCGCCCCTGCGCTGGATTTTTGGGGTGGGTACGCTCAGCCCCACCAGCAAGGATACGCTAGTGTCCTACTTCCATCACTTCTTCTTTCTGGCCGATATTACCTGGCTCGGAATTGTTTTTGAATATGGTCTTGTTGGCGCGCTGATTTTTATTCTGTTCGAACTGCGCGGGATGCTGTTCTATTCCAGGCTCAGGCGGCACGTGCAGGACGATTTTCTGGATAGTCTGTTCGACTACATCGGCTACGTTCTGGTTATTTCGTTTTTCTATCCGCCAACGCTAGCTCCGGGTGAGACAGCAGTCATTCTGGCGATTTTCGCCTATACGTGGCGGGCAGGAGGGTTCGAGACCCCGATGCCTGCGGCGTATGATCATAACATGCACAGACCTTCCTGAACCGGACAGGCGACGGGTAATCGGGACTGCCAGTTGCCCTCAGGAGTGCGGGTCATCCCTGAAAGGCATTCCCCAGTCTGGACGTTTGGCCTTTTTTCCCATGGCCCATTCATAGACGGCAACGATCTGTTCGACTTTTCGCGGCCATGTAAACAGCCGCTCGGCGCGTTGGCGTCCATGGTCTGACAGCGACAGTAAGCTGGTCGGGTCTGCTGCAATGGCGTGCAGCGTGGCCTTGTAGGCGGCAATATAGGCCGCACGTTCTTTCAGAGGCACAAGAAATGCGCATTGGGGTGATGCCAGTTCTGCCGGGCCGCCATAATCCGAAATGACGGGCACAACGCCCATAACCATGGCTTCAAGCACGACCGCACCGCCGAATTCATGCACGGAGGGGAAGGTCAGGATATCCGCATTGACCAGATACTCGGCGACACGCGGATGCGGCAATTCACCAGTAAAGTGGACAGCCTGCCCGACGCCAAGGTCTGTCACCAGTGCGCGCAGGCGGCTTTCTTCCGGGCCTGAGCCGATGATGGTCAGGGTCATACGCCCTTCGCGCAGTAGGTCGGCCGCTGCTTCCAGCAGGATGTCGCAGGCTTTGTAGGGCACAAGCCGCCCCAGAAAGACGGCCCGTATTGGCCGGTTGGCGTAACCTTGAGCGGTGCGCTTGGGAGATGCAGGAAAGCGCTGTGGATCAATGGCGTTTTCGGGAATGTAGATGGTCTTGTTTTTCCATCGCTCAGGAATTTCGCGGTAGGCGCTTTCGCCTCCCGCGATAATGGCCGAGGCCGCTTCGCGGGTGCTCCTGTAACCCGGTACGTATCGGAAAAGCGAGCGGAAATAGGAGAACCATTCCCCTTCCTGTTTGTGCAGATCGGGAAACTCTTTCGGCCACGGCAAGCCTCCGTTGAGCGGCCCCAGGATGAAGGGAACACCCCGCTTGTGGCACCACTGCGCAATGGGGCTGGGCACGGTCGGGCTGACCGGTGTGACCCGGTGCACCAGATCGAACTGTCGTATGCGCGGGCCAAACCGCCGCCACGCGATGAATTCGAACAGCAGGTAGGAGGGAACGCTGAGCCCCATCAGAATGGCCCAACCCTTGTTGGGGCCGCTGATCAGGCGGACCAGGCGTTCCATTGGCTTGAACAGAAATTCCGTGTTGATTGCAGTATAGTCCCGCCCTTGCCTCAGACCATGACGTTCAAGAGCGGGACAGTTGCGTACACGCGTAACCAGATGCACATCCGCCACCTGGGACAGGGCTTCGTAATAAGACCATCCGATCAGCGGAGCGCTGAACCATTCGGGATTGCAGGATTCTGCCAAAACCAGAATTTTCAGACGCTGAGCTGTTCTTCCATCCTGTGCTGAGGACACTGCCAAGGCTGCTGTCATTCACATCTGCCGTATCATAGTTCAGTGAACGCTCAGTCTAATGTGACGGTTCCCCCGACTCAATCGAGGCGGTCTGGTGAACCGTCTATGTTGTTTTTCTTTTCGCACATCGCTGTCAGTTTGTCGCAAATGGCTGCGTTGCCATGCGGCGCGCAAATCCCTTCAGGTCGTACCTTTGAAATGTTCAGGTAGCCGTAAAGTCTGTTCTGTGGGTCCAGCACCCGTGGCGGGCTTGAGGCGAACGGGTCGCAGGCGGAATAAACACCATGCGGCTCACGGTAAATATGAAGGTGACTGTAGTCGGAATAGCTGTTTTCCCACCCAAGGGGAGAATAGATGTTCCATACCGAGTCAACCTCGTAGGCATCGCAGTTCACGCAGCCCAGAAACTCCCTGAACTGTGGCCCGCCATAGATAACGAGCTTTTGCCGGGTAATGGCCTCCTGCGCTTGCGTAGCACCCGGTTTCATGCACAGGGCCAGCAGGGCAAGACCGAGCCCCGCCCATAAGGTCCGCAGGGGGGAAGGAGTGCATCTGGCCAGAATGGTGCCGGGGGCGGTCATGCGTCTTCCGCCTTTCATCGCAGTGTTACAGGAAGCGGTAGATGAAGGCGGGAATATAGCTTTTGCGGTGTGTCAGAATGACGCCGACAATCCACCCGCCTGCTTCCTGTATCTGCTCTTTCAGTCCCAGCACGACAGGCTTGCGCGTCCTCTCCGCCCTTACGACCAGAATCGTCGCATCGGCAAGGCGGGTGTTCGCCACGCCAGCAAAGGAGCTGCTGACGGGCGGTGCATGTACCACCACGTAATCATGCTGTGCGCGCAGGGAGTCGAACAGGGCTGTTGTTTCATGGGGGGTGAGCGTCAGTGTGCCTTCACGCGGGCGGGCAACGATGATGTCGTGCCCTGCCACCGGCAGGAACTCGAGCAGCTTCTGGACGCTTTCTTCTGGAGGTGGCGCATCAGAGCGGTTTTCGCCACTTCCGAATTGCCATGGCAGTTCACCCTTGTCGTTGGGCGTGCCGTAAAGCGGGTTATCGGGGGTTGAGGCCATGTCCAGCACGAGAATGGAGCGCGAGGAACGGGGTTCAAGCTCGGCGGCCAGCCCCTGCACGATTTCCAGCAGGCCTTCATGGTCGTGGAAGGAGATCATCATCACCAGTTTGGTCGGAGCGTCCGAACTGGTGTCGATGGCGGTAATGGTGCGCCCGTATAGAATACGCTGCGGGTAAGAGGCGGGCAGCAGCGTGCCATCCCCTGCCGCCTTGCCGCCCCCGAACCACCGGCGCATATCCTTCTTGGCAGGCATGACAGGCGCGCTCAGCACTGGCAGGCTCATGACACGCTCGACCTGTTCGGGGCTGAGGAATGTCTCGCGCAGGCTGGCCAGAACCAGAATGGTGACTGCGGGCAATACAATGCCCGCGACAATGCTTGCGGCAATGAACATGCTTAGCGGGTTGCTGGGCTGCGCCGGCGGAAAAGGAGCCTGAATGACACGCACATTGGTGCTGCTGGCGGAATCGGCCTGAATGCGGTCGATGCTGGCTACTTCCACCTGACGCGAAAGGCTGCGCAGACTTTCGGTCAGGATATTGCGATCAGTCTGCATCTGGCTGAGTTCGTTGGCGGCGCCAATCAGCGCCTGCAAGCTGGCACTGGCCGTTTTAAGCTGGTCTTCCAGTTCCTTCTGCCGTGCGATTTCGCCCTTGATGTTGGAACTGACAACCGAAAGCCGGTCCTGTACCGTATCGTAATAGGCGTTGTGGCCGTACCGCTCGACGCCGACCAGTTTTTCCTTCTGCTGTGAGATGGAGACGCGCAGTGCCTTGATCTGGCGGTCTATCTGTTTGACGAACGGCGAGGACTTCATGTAGCGCGAGGCCAGATCGGCCCGGCGGGCTTCAAGCTGGAGCTGCGAGAGCTGCATGGTGTCGAGCGCGCGCGCGGCCTCGCCATTGTCGCTGAACAGCAGAATGGTGGCGGGCACATCCTTGGCCGAAGTCAGGAGAGAGGCCAGCGTGCTGCGATCCTGGGCCAAGGCGCCGTTGTTTTCGAGTTTGCGCTGGCGGATCAGGCCCTGAAGCGCCACGGCATGGGCGATCTGGTCATCAATGCTGACAATGCCGTATTTGGTCTGGAAAGCGACCATGTTGGCATTGAGCTTGTCCAGCTCGGCGCGGATTACATCGCGCCGCTCGGCTAGTGAGGAAACCCGGCCGGAAGTAAAAATGACCGCGCGTTCATCAAAATACTCAGTCAGAATCCGGCTGAGCATTTCAGCGGCGCGTTTAGGGTCGGTATCGGTGTAGAAAAGGCTGATCGTGCTGGCCAGATCATCCTGTTCGAGACGGAAGTGCTTCTCAAAGACCCTTAGTTGCTCATTGATCTGCTTGCGGCTGGCATTGGGGCCAAGCAGCGTCTTAAGGACGGCCCGGTGCAACTCCGAACTGTTGAGAATCTGCGCTTCAATACTGACAAGCTGCCCCTCGAGGGGTTGCGCCGGGGTGCCATCGTTCACGCTGGACTGGTTGTAATAACCTGCCTGCAGCGTCAGTAGCCGCGCTTCCGCCCGGTAGGCGGGTTTTTGCAACAGCCCGATAACGAGACCGATCACGACTGTCCACACGAACACCATCAAGGCAATCTTGCGGTAGAAAAACAGGGTGTTCAGATAATCGCGTGTTGTAATGTGGGTATAGACAACGCCTTCCTTGCGGGGCGGCCGTGCTCTGGTGGAAATGACCATTGTTTCTGATTCTAGACCCCTGGAGTGCAGATGCAGCCCGGACACCACGAAAGCCAGAGTTGTGCCGTTCTTTCGAAGGATATTCCATCCTCATCCGGTTGTATCAGCGCGGTTTGCCACACTCAAGAACGTATAACCATGTTAAAACAAAAGAGTTCTGTTACAGTCGTAAAAGAAGTGTGGCTGAAACCGGGTCGGGGCATGATAATGTCACGCTCACGCGAAAAGGGTTCAGGCAGGATAGTGCGCAATATGGTGCTGAAAATCTTGAAAAGGTCCGCCATCCGTCTGGGTCTGGCAGGAGGGTGTGCGTGTGGCCTTGCGGTGCCGTATGCGGCGGGTTACGCCCAACCCGCACCCGCACCCGCACCCGCACCCGCACCCGCACCCGCACCCGCACCCGCACCCGCACCCGCACCCGCACCCGCACCCGCACCCGCT
>NZ_BJMV01000003.1 GCF_006539345.1 Acetobacter peroxydans | reverse complement strand
TTATCCTGCGCACTGTCCATGTGATCGTTTCCATCTTCTTGTTGTTGGCAGGGACGGGCCTGCGTCGTGTTCTGGGTTGTGGCCACCCGTCAGCCTGTATCTGTTGATGCGGGATTTATGGTTCTGGTTTAGCGTTTCCGCCAGAAAGGCAAGCATAGAAGTAAATCTGGCCCCTGAATGTGTCTTTTTTGCAACGCTTTGTGGAAAACACTTGAGCTTGACAAAACACCCCACCTATATGCAGGCGAGTATCTTCAATGCAGGCGGTTGTCGCGTCCCGTTGCTGTTTCCATCGGATGGCATGGAGCGGCGGGCCGCGTTACTTTGTCACACTGAACGAGTTTTCCATAGTTACGATAAGGGTGTCCGGTTAAGGCGCCGAAGCGGGGGTTTATGGCTGTACCGATAATGCAGGCCGTCAGGGTCGGCAGCTACGTTGTCAAACAGCATATTACAGGGCGCAAGCGTTACCCGCTTGTACTCATGCTTGAGCCGCTTTTCCGTTGTAATCTGGCCTGTGCCGGTTGCGGTAAGATCGACTATCCGGCCGCCATCCTTAACCAGCGCATGACGGTGCAGGAATGTCTGGACGCTGATGCCGAGGCCGGAGCGCCCGTGGTGGCCGTGGCCGGTGGCGAGCCGCTGCTGCACAAGGAAATGCCGGAAATCATCCGTGGCCTGATTGCCCGGAAAAAGTATGTGTATCTGTGCACCAACGCACTTCTGCTTGAGAAGAAGATGGACGAATACGAGCCGTCGCCTTTCTTCTCGTGGGATGTGCATCTGGATGGCGACAAGACCATGCACGACGCCTCCGTCTGTCAGGACGGTGTGTATGAGCGTGCCGTAGCTGCCATCAAGAAGGCGAAGGCGCGCGGTTTCCGTATCTCCATCAACTGCACCCTGTTTGACGGGGCTGATCCCAAGCGCGTGGCCGCCTTCTTTGATGAAGTGATGGCCATGGGCGTGGATGGCATTATGACGGCACCGGGCTATGCTTATGAACGCGCGCCCGATCAGGAGCACTTCCTGAACCGGCAGAAAACGAAGCAGCTCTTCCGTGATGTGTTCCGTCTGGGCAAGGGCAAAAAGTGGCGTTTCACGCAGTCTCCGCTGTTCCTGAACTTCCTGGCGGGCAACGAGCAGTATCACTGCACGCCGTGGGGCAAACCGCTGCGCAATGTGTTTGGCTGGCAGCGTCCTTGCTACCTGCTGGGTGAAGGCTATGCCAAAACCTTCCAGGAGCTGATGGACGACACCAAGTGGGACGACTACGGCACCGGTAATTACGAAAAATGCGCCGACTGCATGGTGCATTCCGGTTATGAGTCCACCGCTGTCATGGATGCGGTGCGCAGGCCCTGGCACATTGCCAAGGTGGCGCTGTTCGGGCCTGAAACCGAAAAGCCGATGGCGCCGGAAATCTCGCTGGCTAACCAGCGTCCGGCCCAGTACGTCTTTTCCAAGCAGGTGGAAGAGCAGATGGAGGCTATTGCCGCGCGTAAGCCCGCCAAGGCGCCGCGCGTGAAGGTCATCCGCACCGAAGGCACCAATGACGCCGAAGTGAAAGCCGAGACCTCGGCGGAATCCACCGCGGCTGATTGATAATGCAGGCCTTGGCGCCTGCGAATCGCTTGGACTGAATGGGGCGGCTCCGGTTGGAGCCGCCTTTTTTCATGTCGGGTTGATAAAAGAATACCATTTTTGTCCGCTTTTTGTGCGAAGCAGGCATACGGCTTTCGCATGGGTTTTTGCCCCCATTTTGCTGGCCTGTCGCGCGCTTTGGGCTTCGCGGCTGGTATCCTGTTGGATCATCTCCTATCGTGGCGCGGTTCCGCGTGATCGCGTGGGGTGGTTCTGTACCGGGGTATGGTTGTCGTTCATGCTTGTTTCTCTTCTTGTCATTCTGTTTCTGGTTGTGCTGAACGCCATTTTTGCCATGGGCGAACTCGCGCTTATTTCCGTGCGGAAACCACGTCTGGCCAAGCTGTACGAAAACGGGGTGTATGGTGCGGACCGGGCGCTGCGGCTGGCAGAAGACCCGCAGATATTCCTGCCTACCGTCCAGGTTGGCATGACGCTGGTCTCGATCCTGGAAGGAACCTTCGGCGGCATCAAGATCGAGGCCCGGCTGACACCTGTTCTGGAACAGATTCCTGCCCTGCGTTCGGTAGCCCCCCAGCTTTCTATGGTGCTGGTGGTTATGGTCATTACCGCGCTTATGCTGGTGCTCGGGGAACTGGTGCCAAAGCAGCTTGCCCTGCGTGAACCCGAGATTGTGGCGGCGCGTCTGGCGCTGCCGTTGGAAATTCTGGCGACGGTCACACGTCCGGTCGTGTGGCTGCTGCGTCAGTCATCCAATCTCGTTCTGCGTCTGGTGGGGGCGGCGGATGCCGTTAACCGGACGCTGACGGAAGATGAACTGAGGGCCTATATCGCCGAGGGTGCGCGTCTGGGCGTTCTGGAGCATGAAGAGCGCACGATGATTGAGCGTATGCTCCGTCTGGCGGACAGACCTGTGCGTGCGATTATGACCCCGCGCACGGAGCTTTACTGGATAGACCGCCATGCCGGGCGCGAAGCGCTTGTGCGCGCACTCAAGCAGACAACCTATGCCCGTATTGTCGTGTGTGAGGGCGGGATGGACAATCCCGTCGGGGTGGTGCTGGCCAAAGATATGCTCGATCGTATGCTTGATGGGATGCCCGCCTCCATTGAAGCGGGGCTGCGGCCCATGGTGGTGGTGCCGGACAGCATCTCCGCGCTGGATATGCTTGCGCGGATGCGGGGTATTCCGTTGGGTATGGCCTTTGTGTTCGATGAATACGGCTCGTTTGAAGGGATTGTGACGGCGTCAGACCTGTTCGATGCCATCGTGGGGGAAACAGGGCATGAACCCCAGCAGATGGCGCATGTCACAACTCTGCCCGCACAGGATGCCGTGCTGACGTTTGACGGTACGGAATCAGCGGATGAGGTGAAAGATCGGCTGGGCCTGCGTGTTCTGCCAGAGGAGGGGAACTACCACACCCTGGGCGGTCTCATTCTTGCCCTGCTGCGGCGTGTGCCTGCGGCTGGTGACAAGGTGGCCTATGAAGGCTGGCTGTTCGAGGTGCTGGAAGTGGAAGGCCGCCGCGTATCGCGGGTGCGGGCCAGCCGACAGGCGCTGGCGGAGAACTGAAAAAAAGTCTGAAAACGCAGAAGGCGGGCGGGCTGTAAGTGGGAGCTTGTCCCCGTTACAGCCCGCCCGCCTTTCTGGTGTCGTCTATGCGATCAATGCACCGTGTGGGCTAGCGCCTGTTCTTGTGCAAAGCTCGGCCAGTCGCCCTTGGCCAGCGCTATCAGCGACGGAGCGGGCAGTTTCATCTTACCCGCGTAGCGCCACAGATAGGTCAGCGTGCGGTGTACGTAGTCGCGTGTTTCCGTGTTGGGAAGCAGCTCAATATACAGCAGAGGATCAGCCGGCGCTGCCCCTGTGTTTTCCCAGTGGGCGAGTGCTGCCGGGCCGACATTGTAGCTGGCCAGAAGGCGGATCATGTCGCCACCTTCCGCGTCCGTATGGCTGGTCTGGTGGGTAAGCTGCGCCAGATAATGCACATAGCGCTGCCCGATTTCCAGATTGATGGCCGGGTCGTGCAGTGCGGAGGACGTGCGCTCGTAATAATGGGTGTTGCTTGAGGGAGAGCTGCTGGTCACGAAATCCGCCGTAGTCGGGCGGATCTGCATCAGCCCCTGCGCGCCTGCTCCGGAGACAGCCCGTGGGTCGAAATTGGATTCAACACGGGCCAGCGCGTAAACCAGAGCCGGGTCCATGGTAAAGCCATGGCGCGGGTGGAACTGTGGCAGGGGGGCATCATCCGCGGTGCGGGTGTTCCCTGCGCGCAGGGCCTCCGCCATTTCGGCCGAGAGGTCGTGCAGACCGGCGCTGTTGGCTACAAGCTGGAAAGCCCGAGCCAGCGTGACATCATGCAGGTCCGGCCAGACACGGCGTATCACGTTTTCAGCCTGAGCGTTTTCACCGACCTGCAGCAGGGCGAAAACACGTCGCCCGGCATCTGTGGCGCCCACGGCTTCGATGTCGATTTCGGTCAGAACCGGGTTGGACACAGCGCCGGTATTGGCTGCTTCCATGGGAGCAAACCCGGCAATATGTCCGCTTTCCGCCGGGTGGGCCACGCTGTCATGATCGTCGGTCATGCTGGTGTGCTGGAGTATGCCAGTTCCCAGAAGGCCATAGAAAGTGTGGGGGAAGGCGGCGGCCCGTTGTAGCCACAGATGGCGGCTGTGGGCGTTGCCAAGCTTTCTGTAGGCACGTGCAGCCCAGAAGGCACCGGCCGCTTTCATGTCTGGCTCGGCATGGGAAGCGCGTGAGGCGTTTTTGAAGAACTGGGCAGCTTCTGCCCATTCGCCTTTCTGCCAAAGGGCGAGCCCCGCCATGAAGGCGGCCAAGGCGTTATGCTCATGCGCTTCTTCAAACGCATTCCGGCTGATGTCCAGCGCAATATCAGTCTGGCCTTCGGTCAGCAGGGCTTGTGCGGTTTCCGCCTCAAGCTGCGAAGCATAGGCCGGGGTTATGCCGGGTGTGATGCTGATAAGGCGCAGGGCACTTCTTGCCCCTTTGAGACCCGCATTGGTGCGCTCGTGCACTGTGCGGTCCAGCAGGGGATTACGGGAGAATTCCTGCGTTCTGGGGGCAGAGGCCATCGCCAGATGCTGGGGAGCCAGCCTTTCATTGGCTGGCGCGGGGGGGAGAGGCCCGCCACGGTCAGGCAGGGCGGCCAGCCTGGCCCAGACGGCGGGCGCATCCGCGTAGCCGGTGTACTGCTTGAGCCAGTTGCGCAGTTCGGTCGCGTTGGGGTGGTAAGCTGGGTTGAGGTAACGGTCGGCTTCCAACTCACCCAGCAGGGTGGAATCCGTCAGATGGGTTGTGGCGTTGATTGCCTCGGCAAAGGAACCCTGATGTTGCAGGCGAAAAATAGCGCGGACTTCCGCCGCTACTTCGGGGGGAAGAGGTTTGGGTAGGGCAAGATCATCTCCTTCTGGAAAGGCCGGACGTGGCACGACCATAGCCAGCTGCTCATCGCTGTATGGCTCGTGCCCGTTTTCCGGGGGCTTGGCATGGGCTCTCGTCATGCTGACGGTAGCGCTGGCCAACAGGGCGGCGCCAGCCATAATGGCTCTGGCCGCGATCTGATGGGGAATATGACCTATCGCTCGCATAGCAGGCGCGGTCTAGTCGCTTCGCGTTCAAAAAGCAAGTTTCATGTTTGTAAGCATCGGAGCAGGGGGGAATAAAACTCATTTCATGGCTGGTTGGAACAGTCATGAAGGCATTATGGGAGTTCTTTAGTTTGCTCAGGTATTCTGGGAAAATGAATGTGGCAATTCTTTGTAGAAGTGGTGACGTTATTGCACGGCAAAGAATGGCTGTTTTCAGCTCTCGGTGCGGAGGCTTTGCATCACCATCATCAGCGCGTGCCATATTTCACGCCGGGCTGTGGCACTCGCCTGCAACTGGAGCGGGTGGCGCATGGCCAGTACTGGCCGGGCGGGCTGGCCGGGCTGTTCAAAGGATAGCCACTGGCGGCGTGGGGGTGCGGTTTCAGGGCCCAGGAGCATGTGCGCGGCCAGCCGTCCGCACAGCACAATACGGCGGGGCGCGAGCAGCGTTACGGCGCGTTCCAGAAAGGGGCGGCACAGGCGTTGTTCCAGATCGGACGGCGGGCGGCCACCGGGGGGCCTCCACGGCAGGGCTGGGGCCAGTGCCAGCGTGTCGCGTGCGAGCGGCAGGGGGGCGAGCATTTCGTCCAGTGCGGCGCCGCAGCGGCCTGAGAAAACCTGGCCGCTCCGGTCTTCGTCGGCATCCGGCGCGTCACCTATAAAGAGCACCGGCGCCCGTAGCGGGCCGCGCGGGGGCACCGTATGGGTGGCGGTGGTGCGCAGGGGACAGCCGTCAAAGCTGTTCATGGAACTCAGGAGAGCCTCGATCGTGTCAGCTTTTTCTGCGGCTAGTCTGGCCTGTTCGATGGAATCGCCAATAGGGACGGGAGCGCCGACTGGTGCGCGGGCGCTGGCGTGCGGGCGTGCGGTGCTCCCGCTTGCCTGTGCCGGGCGTCGGGCAGGCGCAGGTTGGTGCGGCATCGGAGGCGGAGAGGCCCCGTCCGGGTGGTGCGTGCGGGGGAGTCGCAGGCCCGTTTCCTGCATGGCGCGGGCGGCGCGCGGCAGGTCGGCCATGGCGAAATCCACGCCCCATTCGGTATAGAGACGTAGCAGGGACAGATGGGCTTCCATCCTCACTGCTTTATCATAACCTGTTCAGGCGGCCACACGGTTTGGCGGTTTGGCCGGGCCGAGGTAGAGAATAAAGCAGCCATTCGCGTTGTTCCCCCCATTGGGGTGGGGCGGTTGCAGAGGCCAGCCCGGTATCACCGATCCAGCCTGTTAAGGGGTCTTATGCTGCTCTGTCGTATTCTGCCTGCGGTTTTTCTGCTGTCTGCCTCTTTATCCTGTGCGTCGGCGCTGAGTACGCCAGCATTGGCCGCCGGAGCGGCGCACGATGGGGGAAAAGCCCGGAAGGAAACAGGGCGTATCGATTCGGGGGCATTCCTGCGCGCTATTGTGGCCGTGCGATTTGAAGACGACGCCGAAGCCGCACAGGCTTTCCGTCAGGCGCTGGCGGCGGACCCGGGCAATGCCGAACTGCTGCGTCAGGCGCTGGTGCGCGGTATCATGTCTGGCGCGCCCGATGTAGGGGCGCTTGCGCGGCGCGTGAACGCTCAGTCTGCCAGCCGTAATCAGGTTTCAGTGCTGGCGCTGGGTAATGAAGCAGCCCGGCAGGGGCGGTGGGCCGAGGCGCTCGGATATTACCATCAGGCTGAATCCGATCTGCTGACCCATCTGATCATGCCGCTGCTGATGGCGTGGGGAGAACAGGCTCAGGGCCATGCGGGGATGGCGGTCAAGTCTCTGCTGGCGCAGGATGCTCCGGGGCTGACACCTTTTTATACCCTGCACGCTGCGCTGATTGCCCGTGCGGGGGGGATGGAAAGCCGGGCGCAGGAACTGCTCTTTCGGGCGCAGAAGCTCATGTCCGGCTCCGATGTGCTGACAGCCCGCTCCTGCGCAGCATGGCTGTGGCAGCATGGCCAGCGCGAGAAAGCGCGCGAACTGCTGCGCTCGCTGGAGGGAACAGACCCCCTGCTGAGTCTGGCGGGGCCGGGTCTGCAGGAAAATATCGGCGTTTTCCCGGTGACTTCGGCGCGTGAGGGGATTGCGCGCGCCTACCTTCTGGCCGCCTTTATCCTTAACCAGCAGGGGCGTGAGCAAATGCACGCGGACCCGGCCGGGCAGGGACGGCTGGCGGCCGCGCAGCGCAATGCCAGCGCCTTTCAGTTCAATGAAGCCAGCCGTCTGATGCTTGGCTTCGCGCTGGAAATGGACCCGACTCTGGTGGAAGCCCGCCTGATGCTGGCGGAAATCCAGAACGAGGAAGACCATCCGGAAGCCGCACGGGAAACCCTGCTGCATGTGCCCCCTAATGATCCGCTGGCGCCGGTGGCCATGTTCCGTCTGAGCATGTTCGATATTGCTGCGGGGCGGCTGGACGACGGGATTGCCCTGTTGCACAGGCTGTCGAGCGAAGCGCCTGAGCAGGCAGCGGGGCAGGCGCAGGTGGAGCGGGTTCTTGGCGCCGCGTTGCTGGAAAAGAAAGACTGGCAGGGCGCCATAGCGGCGTATACGCGGGCCATGGAGCTTGACCGTAAGCATGGCTCGGTGGACTGGGCTCTGCTGTCCATGCGGGCCACAACTTATTACGAAGCTGGAGACTGGCCTCATGCTCGGGCGGATGCGCGTGCGGCACTGGCCTATGCGCCGGACGAGCCGTCCTTGCTGAACTTTCTTGGGTATTCCATGACCGAACGGCATGAAAACCTCCCTGAGGCAGAAGAGCTTTTGCGCAAGGCGCATCGTCTCGCCCCGGACGAGGCCGCCATTACGGACAGTCTAGGCTGGGTGCGGGTCGAGCAGGGCGATGTGGATGGCGGTCTGGTGCTGCTTGAAAAAGCGGCTGAGCAGATACCGGAAGATCCTGAAGTGAATTATCATCTGGGTGAGGCTTACTGGCGTCTTGGCCGCAGGACGGAAGCGGTGGATCAGTGGAATATGGCGCTGGGCCTGCATCCAACGCCGTCGGATGAAGGGTTGATCCGGGCGGCGCTGGCGCGTGCCGATATGGCACCGCCTGTCAAACCCGATGAGAAAATGGGTGACCAGAGCACTCAACAAGGAGAAAAAACACCGTGACAACCGTCGCTTCATCCGGCGGTGTGGCTTTTGTGGAAGCCGCTCCCGCCAAGATCAATCTGTATCTGCATGTGACGGGTCGCCGGGCGGATGGCTATCACTGCCTGGACAGTCTGGTGGTGTTTGCGGGGGCGGGCGATGTACTGCATTACGAACCCGGTGATGCGCCGCTCACGTTAAAGCTGGCGGGCCGTTTCGGCGCCGTGCTGGATGAGGCCGCGGCAGGCCCTGATAATCTGGTGATGAAAGCCGCCAACGCGCTGCGCACGCTCGCCGGGCCGCAGGCCACGGTGCGTGGTGGCACGCTGGTGCTGGAAAAAAACCTGCCGGTTGCGTCGGGTATTGGTGGGGGATCGGCAGATGCGGCGGCTGCACTCCGCCTGCTGGATCGCGTCTGGAACATACAGGCCGGGCAGGTAAACCTGCTACGTCTGGCGGAGGGGCTGGGGGCGGATGTACCTGTCTGCCTGCTGAGTCACAGCGCGCGAATGGAAGGTATTGGCGAGGTGCTGGGGGCCGCACCGATCCTGCCGGAATGTGGTCTTGTTCTGGTTAATTGCGGACAGGCCGTGTCCACGCCTGCGGTTTTCCGTGCACGTGAAGGCGGGTTTGTGCCCAGAGCGGAACTGCCCACGCATTGGGATGGCGCGCGGGAACTGGCTGACACACTTCAGACCCTTGAAAACAGCCTTGAAGCGCCAGCCTGCGTTCTGTGCCCGACGGTGGAGAAGGTTCTGAGCGATCTTGCCACACAGCCGGAATGCCTGATGGCCCGTATGAGCGGCTCGGGTGCGACGTGCTTTGGCCTGTTCCCGAGTGCGCATGAGGCGGAGCAGGCGGCCGCCCGTCTGGCGGATGCCCATGAAGCCTGGTGGGTGTGGGGCGGTGCCCTGCGTGAAGGCGTGTAACGGGAAAAGCCCGCAGGCCACTTTCATGCGAATTCATGCTGGACGACAGGAGCAGGGTGGCCGAGGAGGTAGCCTTGTGCCTGCGTACAGCCCATGGCTTTTACGATCTGGAGCTGCTCCTCCGTTTCCACGCCTTCGACAATGATGATCATTGAGCGGATGGCGGCAATACTGACAATGGCCTGTATGATTTCCCGTGCCGTGGGGTCTGACAGGCCCTGCACAAAGCTGCGGTCGATCTTGATTTTGTCAAAAGGAAATTTCCACAGATAGCTCAGTGATGAATAGCCGGTCCCAAAATCGTCGATGCTGATCCTGCATCCGATATCGCGGATATCGTTCAGGATGGAGCTTTTGAATTCAACGTTATCAATCAGAACATTTTCCGTTATTTCCAGTTCCAGACGGTGCGCGGGCAAACCTGTCGCCTTTAGTGTCTGGCGGATGATCTCGGTCAGTTTGTGGTTTTTGAGCTGTGCCGGTGAGACATTGACTGAAACTGCGATTTCCTGTGGCCATTGGGCAGCCTGTTCGCACGCCATCCACAGGATGCGTTCTCCGAGTTGGTGGATCAGTCCGGTTTCTTCTGCCAGGCGGATGAAAAGACTGGGCGGAATGGCCCCTCGTTCAGGATGGTGCCAGCGGGCGAGCGCTTCATAGGAACGGATGCGGCCGCTTTTTAGGCAGCAGATCGGCTGGTAATGCAGGCTTAGCCCTTCGCCTTCAGCCAGATGGGCCAGAGCCGTGGTCAGTTCCACGCGCTCGCGTATGGCGCGGCTCAGTTCGTTGTCGAAGACCTTATACTGGCACCGGCCAAGGGCCTTGGCACGATACAGGGCCATGTCGGCATACTGGAGCAGGGTTTTGATATCGGTGGCCTGCTGAGGGAAATAGGCGGCTCCGATGCTCGCGCCGGATGCGGCTTCATTGCCCTCTACAAGGTACGGCACGCGCAGGTCGTTGATCAGCCCTGTCAGGCGGTGTTCGATATCCGTGCTCATGGTGTGCAGGGGCCAGATGATGGCGAATTCGTCTCCTCCCAGCCGGGCTACGAAATCGTGGTCACGGCAGCAGGCGGTCAGGCGGCTTGCGGCTTGTACGAGCAGTTCATCTCCCGCGCCATGGCCGTAAACATCGTTTACAGACTTGAAATTATCCAGATCGATATAGAGAAGAAGAAAGGGATTTTTCAGATTCCCAGCCAGTGACTTGATATGCGCGTGAAAGAAGTTCCGGTTTGGCAGGCCGGTGAGGTTGTCGTAATGCGCCAGCCGTTCGATGCGGTTCTGGGTTTCACGGTATTCGGTCACATCGTCGGTGGCGGTCAGTTCCCAGCGTTCATGGTCGATGTCATCGCGCAGGAGCAGGCGTCGGCTTGAAAGGATGCGCTCCCTGCCATCATGGTCGAATAGCGTTTGCTCGGATTTGGCGCTTTCAGCCGAAGCCTGTGCGGGCTGGCATGGTGCCTGTGCCCCGTGGATATGGAGCCCCATGATTTCGGCCGCGCGATTGTGCAGGATAACCGACCCGCTTTCGAGTTCACGCACCTGGATGGCGGTGGGAATGTTTTCGATAATGCTGGAAATGAACAGCTTATCGCGCAGGGCGCTGCGGTTGGCCTGCCGGAGCTCCGTTGTGGTCTGGTTCAGTTCTGTAATGGTGTTCATGGCCTGCGTATGCAGCGCCTTGGTCAGCCCCAGTGTTGTGCCCACGCCGTGGTAGAAGCCGTGGTTCGTAATAATAAAGCCAGTTAACTGGTTCAGGGCTTGTGCCTGCAGGCTCTTGTTGACGAAATCCGCAACCGGGTGGTTCAGATCCACAAGAATGGGGTCGGTATCCATCAGCAGGGCAACAGGCCGGTTGGCGAACAGTTCATAGCCGAAGCGGTTGCCCACCTTGAGCAGAAAATCCCAACGACCGATAAGGCCGATTGGCCTGTTGTGCGCATCTACCACGGGAATTTGCGAAAGGGTGGGCGTGTCGTTGAACAGGGCCAGTACGTGTGCGCCGCTCTCCTCAGGTGAAATGGGGGCGGCTGGCAGGGCAATGTCTTTCATGCGGTACTGGGTGGTGCGGTCGCACATTGTTACCTCAGGAGACACGGAGTGCGCGCGAGCGCGAACCGGCGACGCATGAAGACGTTCCGGTTCTGGCAAGAGTCTGGTATTCATAAAAGAAAATGATCGGCCCCGTCATCGTCTGATGGTGTGAATTTATTGTTAATAGCAGGGTCGCAACTTCCGGAACGGCCGGCGCGGAATGTTTAGTGCCTGCGGGGAATAGCCTGCGAGGGTGGCAGCAAGGAGCGGCAGTTTGGTAAAATCCTGTCAGGGTATGGTGGTGTGGCTGGCGGTCGTCGGCAGTGTTCTGCCGGCTCAGTCGGCCGTGTCGGCTCGGGCTGGTACACATTTTGTGTCGAATGCAACACCGGGGCAGTTGCCGAAGACTGTCGCCCCTCTCGTTTATACGATTGACCTAACACCTGATCTGAAAACGCTGAACCTGCGTGGGCATGAAAGCGTGCGGATCATGCTGGCCGCTCCGACGGATACGCTTGTGCTCAATCAGGCCGGGCTGAAGCTGGCTGCCGCTACGGTCGATGGCATTGCCGCCCGCGTTACGCAGGATGAGACGAGGCAGACCGCCACATTTCAGCTCCCCCAACCACTGAAGCCAGGCGAGCATACGCTGGTCGTGGACTACACCGGCCCCATTCTTCAGACACCCAACGGGATTTACTATAACGACTACACCGACCATGCGGGCCAGCGCACGCGTATGCTGGTGACACAGTTCGAGGTGGCGGATGCCCGGCGGATGTTCCCCGGTTGGGACGAGCCCTCGTTCAAGGCTCGCTTTACGCTGAGCGTGACCCTGCCGGAGGATCTTGTGCCTCTGAGCAACATGCCGGTGGCAACAGCAGTTCCCGCCGGGGAGGGCCTGCGGCGCACCACGTTCCAGACTACGCCACGCATGTCTACTTATCTGCTTGCACTGGTGGCGGGGCGTCTGGCGTCTTCCGGGGGACGGGCCGACGGCACACCGGTCAGAACTTACGCTCCGGCTGGGCAGGAGGCGGACGGCACCTACGCCACGCAGTCGGCTGTCAGGATACTGCCTTATTACAACAGTTATTTTGGTGTGCGCTATCCTCTTCCCAAGCTCGACATGATTGCTATCCCCGGCAATTACGAGGCGGGAGCAATGGAAAACTGGGGAGCAATCACCTTTATAGATGATGCCGTGCTTTATAACCCGGAGCACAGCGCACCAGCCACCAAGGAGAGGGTGTTTCTGGTTGTGGCGCATGAAATGGCGCATCAATGGTCGGGCGATCTGGTGACCATGGCCTGGTGGAATGACCTGTGGCTGAACGAGGGGTTCGCGACATGGATGGAAACCCATGCGCTGGACCGGTTCAATCCCACATGGGAAATCTGGCCCCGCCAGCATGAAGACCGCGAACGCGCGATGGCGCAGGATGCCCTACCCACCACGCACCCTATTCAGCACCCCATTCATGATATCAGCGAGGCCAGTTCCGCCTTTGACAGCATCAGCTACCAGAAGGGATCGCAGGTGATCCGGATGCTGGAAAGCTGGCTGGGCCAGGACACATTCCGCGCGGGTATGCGGCGCTACATGAAGGCCCACGCCTATGGCAACGCCACCAGTGAGGATTTGTGGAGCGCGCTTTCCGCCGTATCGGGACGAAATGTCGGGGCTGTAGCCCGGACGTTCACCGAGCAGCCGGGTATTCCGCTTGTGCAGGTGGCGCGCCGCTGCGTGGCGGGGCGCAGCGTGCTGACATTGCGGCAGGAGCGGTTCACGATTCATGATCCTTTTCCCCAGCCGCTGGTCTGGCAGGTGCCGGTGGTGGCCGGGGGGCCGGGCCTGCCTTTACGCAGGGCGGTGCTGGGCAAGGAGCCGGTTTCTCTTTCCTTTCCCGGTTGCAGGCAGGCGATTACGGTCAATGCTGGAGAAAACGGTTATTACCGTGCGCAGTATGATGCGTCAGGTCTGGCGGCTCTGCGCACCGGCTTTGCGCGGCTGGGGGCTGCTGAGCGGGCCAATGTGCTGGGCGATCAGTTTGCCCTGTTTGAGGCTGGCCGCGCGCCTTTGTCGGAGTATCTGTCTTTCCTGGCTGTTCTGCCCGTCACGGGTGAGCGCAGTACAGCCGTCTGGCAGGAGGCTTTGACCCATCTCCTGCAGATCGACCGGATGGAGCGTGACACACCTTCGCGCGCGGCGTTTCGGGCTTTTGCGCGCAGTGTCCTGGCACCTGCCTTTGCCCGACTGGGCTGGGAGGAAAACAAGGGCGAGGCGCTGCCCGAGTCTATGCTCAGGCCACAGATCATCTCTGCGCTCGCCACCCTGAACGATCCGAATGTGATTGCTGAAGGGCTGAAGCGGTTTGATGCTTGGCAGCGGCACCCCGCCTCCCTGCCGTCCGCCCTTGTCGGGCCGGTGGCCGGTATTGCCGGGCAGTACGGCTCCAGTGCTGATTTTGACGTGCTGGTTCGCCTGTTACGTCAGGCACCGGACACGGAGGGCAGGTTGCGCCTGTTTGCAGCGCTGGCCCGCACGCATGACCCTGAGCAGGTCGTACGCGCGGCTACGCTTGCCACGGATGGCAGTATTCCCAACGGGCGGATTGTGCGGGCGCTGGCTCAACTTGCGCGGGAGAGCGAGCAGCCGGAGGCCGTGTGGCGTATCGTGCTGGCTCGACAGGCGGTCATACGTCAGCGGCTGACCCCCGGTGGTCAGGCCGTGCTGCTGCCCGCAGTGGCTGCCCAGTCAGCCGATCCGGCGATCGGGGCGGCTCTTATGGCTGATTCCGCAAGCCGGGCTTCAACGGGTGCTCGTCATGAAGCCCGTCAGGCGGAAGAGCAGATCGCGCAAACGGCCGAGCTGACCCGGCGTACGCACGTGGCCGTGGCAGACTGGCTGGCAACATTGGCTGCTTCGCCAGCTACGGCTCCCGAGGGAATGCGGGCATTTCTTGAACGGCTGCCACCTCGCGCCCCTTGAGCCAGCAAGGCGCGGGGCCAGCCGGCACTTGCCTCGCGATGGACAGGTCTGCTTGGCCGGGGTGGGAGCCGCTCAGTCTCGACGGCGATAGTGCCGCACAAGGCCGATCAGCAGCGCGCAGGCCAGTGTGCCGAGTAGCCCTGCCCGCAGGCCAGAGGGCACGAACAGGCTGAGAGGGCTGTCGAGCCTGCGTGAGCGGGTTTCAAACGGCCCGTGCGCCGCCAGAGCGCCGGGAGCCGCAGTGTAAAGGGCGTCGGGCTGGGGAGCCTCAAGCCAGTCATGGCCCATCTGGCTTTTATAGGCGTGCTTTGCCAGCCAGGATTCACGCCAAAGCGGGGTCACGTGCCGCCACAGTGCGTGCAGAATTCCGCCCAGTCCGATCGAAATGGAACGGTGCCGACCGAACACCGCGCGGCATATGGCTTCGGCCGCGACTTCGGGCTCGTAAACAGAACCATAGGGCTTCAGCGGTTTGCCGGTCATGTTGCGGGTATGAGCGTATCGCGGTGTATTGATGGAGGGCAGGTTGACCATGGCGATATGGATTGCATCCGCATCGTGCAGGAGTTCGCTGCGCAGGCTTTCACAGAAGCCACGTAAGGCCCCCCGTGCACCGCTTTCCGCTGCCTGAAGGGGCAGGCCGCGCAGGGCCTCGGCCAGATCCAGATTGACAATGGTGCCTTCACCCCGGCGGCGCATGACATCCAGCGCCGTCAGAGTGCTGTTGACGCTGCCCAGATAGGTGACTTCGGTAGCGCGGCGGATATCCTGCGCGTTGAGTGAAGCAGCCTGCCCGACAACGGTGGCACCCGCGCAGTTGACCCACACGGAAATCGGCCCGAGTTCTGCCTCGATCTGTTCCGCCACAGTGTTAAGGGCTGTGGCATTCGTTACGTCCGCTTCCACAATCAGGGTGCGAACCGAATGGCGCGCCAGTTCCTGCGCCGCATCAGCCAGACGTTCGGGGTTGCGGCCAAGCAGGGCAATGTCAAAGCCCGCGCGGCCCAGAGCCAGCGCGGTGGCGCGGCCAATGCCCGAACCCGCGCCTGTTACAACAGCGATTTGCGATGGCATGGCGGCAGTTCCTTCCCTCTGTCGTATGTCTGTATCCTGCCTACTCTGACAACGGACAGGGCGAAACATTTTTTGGCCCAACGCGGCGGTGGGCGCAAGGGACGGGCGGGAGGTTACAGGTAGCGCAGGGCCACCACACCGCCGATCAGCAGCAGGGCGAACGCGCTGGTGACCAGAGGCAGGCGCTGCTCCAGAAATCGCTCGATCGGTGCGCCAAATCGCTGGAGAAGGCCCGCGACCAGAAAGAACCGCAGGCCGCGTGTGACCAGACTGGCCAGCATGAAAGGCACAAGGGCGAAATGCGCCATGCCGCTGGCAATGGTCACAAACTTATAGGGTATGGGGGTCAGCCCCTTGAGCAGAACAATCCATACCCCCCATTCCCTGAACCGTATCTGAAGCGTCTCGAGCGTGTGATCCGCATGGTAGAAATGCGCGATCGGGCGCGCCACGCTGTCCAGCAGAGCCGCGCCGATCAGCCATCCCAGCAGCCCCCCGGCCACACTGGCCAGCGTGCAGAGCGTGGCATAGAACCACGCCCGCTCGCGGCAGGCCAGCACCATGGGCACCAGCAGCGTTTCCGGCGGCAGGGGAAAGAAGCTGGCCTCTGAAAACGCGAGAGCCGCCAGCCACCAAGGCGCGTTGGGACTGGCGGCGTGAGCGATCACGCGCGCATAAAGTCTGGATAGCATGGAGAGAAGTTATGGCCCTTCGTGGTGGAGTACGGCTTCCGCCTTGCGGTGTACGGTATCGTATTCGTCCCGAGTAAGCTCGCCACGATGCAGCATTTCGCTGGCACGCGCCAAGGCATCGCGGGCGTGGGCGGCGTCGTGGATCGGATAGCGGCGGCCCGGCAGGGCAAAGGCGCTATCGGGGAGGGCGTTGCGCTCTTCGGTTGTCAGTCTCGACATCTCTGCTCATCCTGTCCTGTGTATATACAATCCCGACATATTCCACATCATCCAGCTCGGCCATGGCGGCCTCGGCGCTGGTGGTAGGAATATCTGACACTGGCACGCTTTCTGGTGTTCGCGCCATGACGTTTGTGCAGGTCGCGGACGCCTTGAGGTTGTGTGTAACACGAAACGCCGTAAGGATGGCCAGTGTGCCGAACAGTACGGCACCCAGAGCCTGCCCTGCCTGCACGCCCAGAGGCCCGAACCGCGCTCCGACAACCACAAAAGGCACCGTACCCAGCGTGGCCCGTCCCCAGTTGAAGGCCGTGGAATAGAGCGGAAAACCGAGATTGTTGAAGGCGGAGTTGGCGACAAACAACATGCCTACAAACAGGTAGCTGCCGATCGTCCATGTGCAGAACAGGTGGATAAGAGCGGCGGCCTCGCCCCGCGCGTTGTAAATATCTATGATCAGCCCCTGCGCACAGGCGAGGAACAGCCACGTCAGGCTGACGCTTATGACCACGATTTTGAGGGCGGCCTTCAGGGTCTGGGTAACGCGGTCGTAGCGCTTGGCTCCCAGATTTTGTCCCATTATGGGACCGACAGAGCCTGTGAGCGCAAACACCAGCGCAAACAGCACCGGCACCATGCGTTCTATGGAAGCCTGCCCGGTCACGGCTTCAAGGCCGAATCCGGCCATGGCGCTGGTGACGTAAACACCGCCTGCCGGCGTGGCCAGATTGGTCAGGATGGCGGGCAGGGCCACGTTGGCGACACGGCGCGAATCTGGCAGCAGGCGTGTCAGGCGGGGGAGGGTCAGCATATTGTTGCGCATGGCTCCACGCAGCCCGGCAAAACTGACCACAAGCCGCGACAGAAGCGTACTGATGGCGGCGCCGGTCAGCCCTTCATGGAAACCGAAGATGAACAGAGGGTCGAGCACGGCGGCCACGACAGCGCCCACCAGTGTGATGTTCATGGAACCCTTGGCATCTCCCACCACGCGCATCAGGGCGGAGGTCGCCATGCCGAGGCAGATCAGCGGCATGGCGGTGCTGACAGCGCGCAGGTAGGTGGTGGCGGCGTCCAGCGCCTCGCCCCGCGCACCGAACAGGGCCAGAATGGGCCTGGCCCAAAGCAGGGTGGCCACGCCCAGAAGCGCAGTGAGTATAAGGGTTACAGTCAGCGCCGAAGAGGCGATGGCCTGTGCCTCATCGTGGCGGCCCGCCCCGATTTCACGCGCGGTTACAGCACTGATGCCGATGGTCAGGCCGATGGCCACTGCGATCTGCAGGCCGATCACCGCGCTGGCAAAGCCAATGGCGGCAGTTAGCGCCGTGCTGCCCAGATGGCTGATATAGACCATGTTCAGCATATCCACCGCGAACACGGCCATAAGCCCGATAGCACCGGTGCCCGACATGACAAGAACATGCCGCATGATGCTGCCTGTTACAAAACAGGCCGTGTTGCGGCTACCGGGCGTGGGCATTGAGGCTCCGTTGGGGCGTTTGGCTTATGATGAAGTGCGGAGGCAGGGGCGATGGTGAGGGGGAGTATGTCACGCCTGCACCGTATAGCGAACCATCAGAGCAATGAACCCCGGTCATGAGAGCTGTGCCGCTCTTGCAGTTCCCGTATGGCCCGCCTGAGCTTTGTGGGGCGAGCGTAGCATATGCCCCAGCCTTTGGCGTTTCTGTGACTACTGCGGAAAGATAACACTAGAGAAAACCCGACTCTGACGCAAGGTCATGCGACAGGACGCGCGGCTTTTTTGCCACGGGATGATACGCAAGGCACACAGGGGTGTCCGTCAAGGATGACAAGGCGGGCCGTGGTTGCTAAACCGCCCTCGCTTGCGGTGCCGCGTGCATGTCCTTTGATAACATCTGTAAGGCCGGGATTCTTTAACAGCCATGAAGATCGTCGCTTGTAACAGCAACCTCCCGCTGGCTGAAGCCGTTGCCGCGGAACTCAGTCTGCCTCTGTGCAATGCGACCGTGCGGCGCTTTGCGGATATGGAGGTCTTTGTCGAAATTCATGAGAATGTCCGTGGTGAGGACGTGTTTGTGGTGCAGAGCACCTGCACGCCCACCAATGACAATCTGATGGAACTGCTGATCATGCTCGACGCCCTGCGTCGCGGGTCGGCCAAGCGTATTACGGCGGTCATGCCGTATTTCGGTTACGCCCGGCAGGACCGTAAGTCCGGCCCGCGTACCCCTATCAGCGCCAAGCTGGTGGCAAATCTTCTGGTCGAAGCAGGGGCAAGCCGAGTGCTGACGCTCGACCTGCACGCCATGCAGATTCAGGGCTTCTTTGATATTCCGGTTGATAATTTGTACGCGGCTCCTCTGTTTGTGCGCGATATCCGCGCCCAGTATGGCGACCGTGATCTCATGATTGTTTCCCCCGATGTCGGGGGTGTGGTGCGCGCGCGCCAGCTTGCCCAGCGGCTGAACACGGATCTGGCCATTATTGACAAGCGGCGCGAGCGTGCGGGCGTGTCCGAGGTCATGAACGTGATTGGTGATGTCAAAGGACGGCACTGCCTGCTGGTGGATGACATCGTGGATAGCGGCGGTTCTCTGTGCAACGCGGCGCAGGCCATTGCGGCACGTGGAGCGGCTTCTGTGGGGGCCTATGTGACGCATGGCGTGCTGACAGGGCAGGCCGTCGAACGCATTGGGGATTCGCCCATCGAAATGCTGACCCTGACGGACAGCATCAGGGCGACAGAGCAGGTGCAGGCTGCGCGCAATATCCGCCAGATCACCATTTCCGGTCTGCTGGCGCGCGCCATGCGGGCCGTGGCGGATGAAAGCTCCGTCTCGTCCCTGTTCGACTGAACAGTTACGGTCGGCACGCCCTTTAGCATGACAGGTTACACGTTTTCATGACCCAGCTTCTCCCTCGGCCGTACTGGTATCTGCGCCACGGACAGACTGACTGGAACCGCGCTGGCCTGTCGCAGGGGCGGACGGACGTGCCGCTGAACGAGACCGGGATAGAACAGGCGGCCGAAGCTGCGGTGCTGATCGCGCAGGCGCTTGATGCAGCGGGCGAAGGGGGCATTGTAAGAATTGTTTCCTCGCCGCTGGAACGCGCCCTGCGTACGGCCACTATCGTGCGTGATGCGCTGGTGGCGCGGGGCCTGCCTGCCCTGCCGCTGAGCATTGAGCCTGATCTGGCTGAAGTCAGTTTTGGCGAGCAGGAAGGCCAGCCGATCAGCGATTGGTACGATCACTGGATCGCGGGTGATTATACGCCTCCACAGGCAGAAAGCTTTGCCGTTCTGCGCGCGCGCGCCGTGGGTGCCATCAACCGGGCGACCGCCTCTGCGGGGCGGCCTTTGGTCGTGGCCCATGGAGCGTTGTTTCGCGCCCTGCGTGCTGCCATGGACTTGCCCGCCAATGTGCGGCTGGCCAATGCCGTGCCTCTGAGCGCCGCTCCCAGGCAGACCGGCGGCTGGGCCTTGGAGGAACTATCCTAAATTGCTGGTAGAGCAGCCCTTCGGCCAGTTTTGTTGCATCACTGGCGGCCGCATCGGGGGCCTTCCGTCTGCTACATTTGGGGCGTCAAGGACGGAATTATAGAGTAAGGCCTCGAAACCAAGAGGTTCCAGAATTCTTTCCACGGTACAATAACTATACGTGCCAATAATATGGGAGGAATTTCAGGGCCTGGCGGTGCCTACTCCTTGTTCAAAAGAAAAAACGGATTGTTGTGAGCCCGAATTCTGACGCAGTGGGGGAGCAGTTCTCGTACTACTTTGAGTAAGTGCGGGCCGGAAAGCCCGGTATGTTCCGAGATTATTCTCAGTTCGGCCCGCGTGATCAGGGCGTGAACTTCCTGCTGAGTGGCCGTGGCATCCTGTTGCATTTCCTGCCAGTGGCGCACCGTGTCGAGCATACCCGTTGCGCGGGCTCGCTTGCCCAGTTTGCTCGGGTGATTGGGGCGCGGCACAGGGCCGAGAACTTCGTTTAGGATGGTAAGCAGAGCAGAAGTATTCAACGGTTCACTGGGTGCAGCAATCTTCTTACGGCGGATGACGGATTTCAGAGCGTAAATAATTGTCATGGCATTTTATCCGTTCCCAAAGAAGGAATACTGAATTCAACGAGCGACAGCGCGAGGGGTTTCTTGCTTGGATGAATGAGCTGTTTATCCTGTGTTAATGAACAGTGTTTGTGCTCATTGTGTTTGAACAAGGGTATTACAGTCCGTCTTATTTGACGACCATGTTGGCAAATTTGTGATCATGGGAACCATCGCGCTTATGCTGGTGACAGGGGCATGAGTGTGCTAGCGTAACAAAGCGCTTGGTCGCGCACGTAAAACGAAGTGGCTCCCCTTTGTCGGGTGGCCTGCGAATATAACACCCGGCTTCGGCCAATTGTGGTGAACGGTGACGGCTGTTCATTATGATGGGAATAAGCAGGGCAGCGTTTACTTCGTTATCGTTGCGACCAACCACCTGACGCCAGGAGGCATCAGCGTTTTTACACGTCCTTGGTCGGACTAAAAAACGAGGTACACAATGTTCCTATTCAAAAAAACAATGCGTTTCATAAGTAGGCTGTGCGGTTCTCCACAGGTGGAGGGCAGTAATATTTTTAGTGGGTGATATGGTTCAGATAGATACAGGCCACCCACGGAATTATGAACTGAACTTCATTGGCAGAATAGAGGATATAAAAACCGATATTCCGCCAGAAGAGAGACTGCTGCCCGCTCGTGAAGTTCATCGCTTTGGCATCAGGATGCCGCATGGGGTTGTTTACTATTTCAGCGAGGCTGAAATATTCAGGCTGAAGAAACCACATAAAAGCTGATTTCCGGGTGATCCTGCCTGTTGCATGGATTTCATCACCATGATGACGAAAAACGGGGTTGTTAACCTGTAACAGCCCCGTTCCATGTCGCCCGGTCAAACGGGCGGATAGTCTTTTGAGTCTGGACCAGTTTTAGATCTGCTCAATGCTGCCGAAGTCGAAAGTTTTACCCGCCGGGTTTTCTCCCAGCCGGATAATGGATGCGCTGGGCATGACATGGGGCGGCACAGGCAGGTTGTAAGGGGCGGGAACGCCCTTGAAAACGCGTCCAGCCAGATCAAAGCGGGAGCCATGGCAGGGGCAGCCGTACAGGCCGCCCGCCGGGCCGCTGGTGCTTTCCTTTACATAGGCGGGAACGCAACCCAGATGCGTGCAGATCCCGACATAAACGCCGTATTCAGGCACAAGGGAGCGGTGCCAGTTGCGGGTGTAATCCGGCTGCTGATGGGCATCGGACTCGGGGTCACGAAGCAGGGCGATTAAGGAGGCATCCTGCAGCCTGTTCAGGTCCTCGGGCGTGCGGTGGATAATGAAAACAGGCTTGCTCTGCCATACGGCTGTCATCTGCTGGCCGGGGGCCAGATGCGAGATATCGACATCGACCGGCAGGTGGGCGGCGGCGCTGTCCTGTGGTTGCAGGCTTTGCACAAAGGGAATGGCGCAGGCAGCGGCCCCCGTGGCAACGCCCGCAGTCGTGACAAGGCCAAGAAAGCTACGCCGACCGGACGGATGAGTTTCTACGCTTTCGGTTTCTGCTGTCATTGTTCTGTTTCCGCGTTGCCCGGTTTGTCCGGCTTTTTCCAGATCCTGTGTTTCCATGCCATGGCGAGGACGAGCATAAAAGCCAGGTACAGCATACACCACAGCCCGATCCGCGTGCGTGCATTGCGGTGTGGGTCGGAAGCCCAGGCAAGGAACTCGGTTATATCGCGCGCCTGCTGGGCCAGTGTCGAGGGTGTGCCGTCGGGGTACTGGATCATGCCGTCCATCAACGGCGGGGGCATACCGATCAGGTGCCCGTTGACTGCTGTATTGTAGAATTTTCCCGGCACAACGGGGGCGCCGGGAGGCGATGGAATCTTGTAGCCTGTCAGCACGGCATACAGCCAGTCTGGCCCGTTGGAATGTATGGCGACCATGCGCGACTGGTCAGGCGGTGCCACGCCTCCCATCATGGCGGCAGCAATCGCATCGCTTGGGAACGGGGCGCGGAAATGGTCGTCCGGTAAGGCGGGACGCTGTGTCGGCTGGCCTGTGGTGTCCGGTGGTCCGGCAAGCATTTTGGAATGTGCCAGCGCGGCAATGTCCTGACTGTTCAGGCCAATGTCTAGCAGGTCATTGTAGGTCAGGTTGCTCAGGCCGTGGCAGTTGGAGCAGATGTGATCGTAGATCAGAAAGCCCCTTTGCAGGCTTTTCTGGTTATACTGGCCGAAAGGCCCTTCAAAATCCCAGTGCTGATGCGGCAGGGGCTGCGTGGTCTCGGCCCTTGCTCTGTCGGTCTGTGGAAGGGCTAGTCCCAGCAGAACGCCCAGTCCTGCCAGAAAACGTTTCGGGATGCTCCGGGTCATGAAGGCTCTCCCTGCGCGGCAGTTATGGAGGCGGGGAGAGGGCGTGTTTTTTCCCTGCGTGAGACAAGGGGCAGAAGAACAAGAAAATAGCCGAAGTAGTAAAGCGCAGCGAGGCGGCCCACCACCAGCCAGCCGCCTTCAGCATGGTGCTTGCCCGCCAGAGCGAGCGCGGTAAACGCTACGGCAACTCCCAGTACGCCTGCCCGGCACAGGGGGCGGAAGCGCATGGAACGCACAGGAGAGCGGTCCAGCCAGGGCAGGGCAAACAGCACCAGAAGCGAGGCGGCTGCAGCAAAAAGCCCTCCCGACTTGGACGGGACTGACTGCAGAAGCCCGTAAAACGGCAGGAAGTACCATTCCGGCTGGATTTCGGCCGGCGTGTGTAGGGGGTCGGCCGGAAGGTAATTGTCTGGTTCTGTCAGCAGGCCGGGCCAGAAAAACATCAGGGCGGCAAAAATCATGGCAAAAACAAGAAGGCCGACAAGGTCTTTTGTTGTGTAATAGGGATGGAAAGGCAGGGTATCCGCCCGGCTTTTGGGTTCAATGCCCAGTGGGTTGTTGGAGCCGCTTATATGCAGCGCCAGAACGTGCAGCCCCACAACTCCAACCACCAGAAACGCCATGACAAAATGCAGCACAAAGAAACGGTGCAGGAAAATATCCCCAAGATGGTCGCTGCCCGTCAGGACATGTTCCAGCGACGCGCCTAGAAATGGCACCGCCCCAACGGCGCGGGTAATCACATCCGCTCCCCAGTAGGACATCTGGCCCCACGGCAGAATATAGCCCGCGAACGCAGTGGCCATGATCATGAGCAGAAGCAGTAGGCCGGTCAGCCACAGGATTTCTCTGGGGTTCTTGTAAGAGCCGTAATAAAGGCCGCGGAAAAGATGGATATAAAGTGCGGCCAGAAACAGGTTGGCGCCAGTCATGTGCATGGCGCGCAGCAGCCATCCACCGGCAAGCTGGCGGTCAATCGCCTCGACCGAGGCAAAGGCGCCGGTGCTGGTGGGGGTGTAATTCATGGCCAGAAAGACGCCGGTTGCCAGCATGAGCACAAGCACAACGCTCAGGATTGCGCCGAAATTCCAAAGCCAGTTGAGGTTCCTGGGGAGCCTGAAGTCAATGTATTCGGCGCGCATAAAGGAAATGAGCGGCAGACGCTGATCAAGCCAGGAGGCCAGGCCCTGACCAGCGTTCCGGTCTGTCTGTTCGGGAAGGGCGCGTTCAGGCGGTGTGGGATTTTTTGCGGTCATGGGAAGAAAAATCCGGGTTTCACGTTCATATCCGGGCACTGCTTTCATATGGTGGGCAGGCTTACCATATTATTTCATAAATGAAATGCTTTTTGGCGGAGGGGCTCGCGCCCCACGAATACTGTTAGCTGCGCGGTTAGTTCTGGTTTCGGAATAACAAAATTCTTGATATCGGAAAAACCGTTGGCACAAGCCGGGCGTTTTTTCTTGTGCGGGCATTGTTTCGATAATATATCGAAACATTACGGAGACGATAGAAAAGTGAAACGCATGGTTTGCAGACATAGACGTATCGCAAGAACGTACCGCATGGGGCTTTCCTCCCTGCTCGCGGGAGGTATTGCCCTGCTGGCACTTCCCGCTTTTGCCGGAGCGGCGGAGCCCATCCTTCAGACAGAGCAGAGCGATGTCGCAACGCTGCCCGCGTGGGGGCCACACACCATTCTGGTGGTCGATGCGGTTTATACCCACAACAAGGACGGCCGCGCCTATGTTGTCGATGCCGACAAGGGCAAGCTGCTGGGTATGGTTCAGGCGGCCTATAACGCGAATGTAGCGCTTGCGCCTGATGCCAGCCGTTTTTTTGTGGCGGAGACCACATGGGCGCGCGGCAACCGGGGCGAGCGGAATGATTTGCTGGTTGAATACAACGCGAACACACTCGGTATAACGGCGGATGAAAAACTGCCCTCGCGTGCTCTGGTAACGCCCAAGCGCAACAATCTGGGCCTGAGTGCGGATGTATCCCGCGCTTACGTCTATCAGATGAGCCCGTCCAACGCCGTGGAAGTGGTTGACACGAAAACCCACACCGTGACGCAGACGGTTGATATCCCCGGTTGCGCGCTTGTTTATCCGTGGGGGAATGACGGTTTTTCCAGCCTGTGCGCGGATGGCACGCTGGCTAACGTCCATCTGGAGGCAGATGGCAAGCCGGCCATGACCCACTCCCCGGCTTTTTTCGAGCCGGATCATGATGGCATTTTCGAGCAGAGCCCCTCATCCAGCAAGGATGGCAAGGCCTATTTCATCAGCTACAGCGGCCTTGTTTATGAAACGCAGTTGGGTGCCCAGGCTGTTGTGAGCAAGCCGTGGTCCTTGCAGGAAGGGGCTGGCCTGAAAGCTGCTCCTGCTGCTGACAAGCCGCTCGAAGTGACCTGGCGGCCCGGCGGGTGGCAGATGTCCGCCCTGCACAAGAGCGATCACACATTATACGTGCTGATGCACCGCGGCACGTTCTGGACGCATAAGGAGGCGGGCACGGAAGTGTGGGTCTATGACACGACGACCCATAAGCGCCTCCGTCGTATGCCGCTCACCAAAGCCAGCACCATGGTGGGCGTGACGCAGGACGCCAACCCCCTGATGTTTACCGCGGATGAAGGAACAGGGGGTTTCATTATTTCCGACGCCAGAACCGGCAAGGTGCTGCGAGTCATGAAAGCGCTGGGCACATCGCTGATTTTCACTGCTGCGCCGGGTGAATGATGGTACCGCCTTCTCTGATAATGGAAGGTGGTACGGCTCTGGCGGCAGGGGCGCTCGGCGGCATGATGTTTGTCGCCGGTGTTGCCAAGCTGCGCAAGCACGATGATTTTCTGAGCGTTGTGGCTTCCTACCGTCTACTCCCCGCTTTCATGCTGGAAAGTTTCGCCTGGGGGCTAGCCCTTTGCGAGATGGTGGCAGGTATCCTGCTGCTTTCCGGTGTGGGGCGTGTTGGAGGGGGGCTGCTTTCCGCAGGATTGTTCGCCGTGTTCAGCCTTGCCATGGGCATGAACGTGGCGCGCGGGCGTACCAGCCTGTCATGCGGGTGTATGCCGGGTCTCGCTGGTGAGGCCCTGTCATGGGGGCTGGTCGCGCGTACGGCACTCCTTATGCCGCTGGCGCTTGTGGCGGCTGGTTTGCCGGGTCTTGCACTGGGCAGTGGGCTGGAGGGGATTTCCCTTCCAGTCTGGGGCGCAGGTTGTGCGGCCGGTCTTGCCGTGTGGGTTATCTGGCTGGCGCTTGGTTCCCTGCCGCAGAACGAAGGGCTGGAAGCATGATGACCTTTCTATACATCTGGCAAGCCGTGCTCACGCTTGCTGGTTTGGGTCTCGCGGTGACGCTGCTGGCTCTTGCCCGTCAGATTGGCGTGTTGCACGAGCGCGTAGCGCCCGCAGGCGAGCAGACGGCCCGCGCCGGGTTGGAAGTAGGGCAGGGCGTGCCGCGCCTTGTCATGCACACGCTTGAAGATAAGGCGTTTGTCGTTGGTGAGCGTCTGCCTGTTGGGGCAAATCTGCTGCTGCTGTTTGTCGCGCCGGAATGTCCGGTCTGCAAACGGGTTATTCCCATTGTCAGGGCTCTGGCTGCCGAGCGTGGCTACGGGCTGGTTTTTGTAGGAGATGGCCCCGTGCCGGAACTGAAGGCCATGGTGGCTGGACGTCCGGAAATGCAGGGCGTGCCGCTGCTGACCGGTGTGGAACTGGGGCTTGTGCTTCAGATCAACCGTCTGCCCGCGCTGGTGCTGCTGGATGATCATGCGGTCATCAGGGTCAAGGATATTGTCAATACACGACAGCAGATCGAAGCATTGCTGGACAGCGCGCAAGGGAGCGCTCCCGCTGGCAGTGTTACGGATCTGACTGAAAAAGGAGTTTCACTTCATGTCGCTCTCTGATTCGGGAAAAAAACAGGCCGGTCTGCTTGATCGCCTGACGGAAACCACATTGCGCCGCATTGCGGGCCGTTCTTCGCGCAGAAGCGTACTCACGCGCCTTGGCGGTGCGGTTGCGGCTGTGCCTGCTTTCATGCTGTTGCCTGTCAGCCGTGCGGGGGCAACAACAAAAGCCGCAGGGGCTGAAGCCGCCAAGCCCAAGGCCAAAACGCCTTTTGGAGCCAAGGCACAGGCCAAAAACGATCTGGCGTGTGATTACTGGCGATATTGCGCCATTGACGGCAATTTGTGCACCAGTTGCGGTGGCGGCGTGCATACCTGCCCACCGGGTACGGCACCTTCTCCCACCTCGTGGATCGGGAGCTGCTATAACCCGCAGGACGGCAATTCTTACATGATTGCCTACCGTGACTGCTGTGGTCAGGATTCCTGCAACGAAGTGACGTGCCTGAACACGGACGGCGATCAGCCTTCTTACCGCCCCATGGCGAATAACGACATCATATGGTGTTTCGGCACGGGCACATCAGAAATGTATAACTGCTCGACCGCCGCGATTGTGGGTAAGATTTCCTGAGATCGTCCCCAGAGGCGGGCGGTCTTTGGAACGGAAAAGATGAGACTTATGAAAAACGCTATTAGACAGTATGCAATGGTATCGGCGCTGGTGTGCGCGGGTGCCGTTACGGGCGGGCAGGCCATGGCCGCTGACGGGCAGCAGCTTTACAATGCTACCTGCGGCCTGTGCCATCAGGTGGGCGCGACGGGTGTGCCCGGCCAGTTCCCCCCCCTCAAGGGCCGCATTGATCAGATTGCCGCCACTCCTGAAGGCAAGACCTACTTGGCCCATGTTCTGCTGAACGGGCTTTCGGGCAGCATCAAGGCCGGCGGGCAGAGCTATATGGGCTATATGCCGGCTTTTGCCGCCCAGTCGGATGAGACCCTCGCGGCCATTCTGACCTATGTTGCCTCACTGGGGGAAACAAAGCCCGCGCCGACTTTCAGCGCCGACGATATCAAGGCGGCCCGTACGGGTGGCCCTCTGGCGCCGACCGCCATTCTGGATGAACGGAACAAGTTGAATGCCGCGCACCCCGTTCCGTAACGTGGGCAGGCTGCCGTCTTGCGTCATGCGCGCAGGACGGTGGTTGATGGCGGGGGTTGTGTCGCTCCTGCCGGGCGTTCTGGCGCTGGCCGAACCGGCACATGCCGCCCCTGACGCCGTGCCGGGCGCTACCCATCTTGATCCTGTCAGGGTGACCTATCTTTCGCATTGCGGAGGCTGTCACGGTATCGAAGGCCGGTCTGGCAATACTTTCGTGCCCATGCTGCGCGATCATGTCGGGGCCTTTGCCTGCACGCCGGAAGGACGGGAATACCTGATCCGTGTGCCTGGGGTGTCCATGTCTCTGATACGCGATGATCAGGAACTGGCGAATGTGATGAATTTTATCATGTTCGAACTGGGGGGCGAGAGCACTCCGCCCGGCTTCAAGCCTTACACGGCGGCGGAAGTACATGTGTGGCGGCAGCATCCTTTGTCGGTGCCTGATTTCATGCAGAGGCGCGCGGATATGCTCGCGCGTTCTTTGAGCGCCTGCCAGGCAAGCCGGGCGCAGGCAAAGCCCGGCGGAGCCGGATAACGGGCCACGTCATTATCTCAGATGTCTTATTATGTTTACGCAAAAGGAAAGAGAACGCTTTATGATCACTCGCTATTTTTCAATAAGCGCCTTTTGCGTAATGCAGTTTGCGGCGGTTCAGGCTCTGGCTCAGGAAAAAATTCTTTCTGAAGGGGAAGGCCGCCCGCTTGTGACGGAGGAAACAGCGGGAGAAAAGCGTGATGCCGCGCGCATTCCCGTTACCTTGGCGTCGCCGAAGAGCCATAGCTGGTTTGACGATCTGGAAGGCCATATCGTGGTGGAGGCCGGCGTTAACGGCAATCCATGGACACGAACCGGACGGAACTGGGCGCAGTATTACGTGGACCGTGCCAACACGGGCACTCTTAACCAGATTACCGGCACCCTCTCCCATCCCGTGACGGATCTCGGCGGCGGGTACGGGCTGGGGTTTCTGTTTGAAGTGATGTACGGTTCCGATGCCCGTTTTACCCCAACGATCGGTATGGGGGATGGTAATCTGACCGGGATCTATCAGTGGGCGCCGACACAGGCACATATTGATGCCCATCTGCCATGGTTTACCAAAGGCGGTGTCGATCTCAACATCGGGCAGATGTATGGCCTGCTGGGGTATGAAGGTACCGACGCGCTGGAAAGACCTTTTTATAGCTATAATTATTCTTCAGACTATATCGTACCGTTTGAGGTCGTGGGCGTGACTGCAACGGTGCACCTGACCGATCACACAAGCTGGATTGTCGGGGTTAATGCCGGTAACTCCACAACATTTGGCAATGCGGGCAACAATAACAGGCCTAAGGGGTATTTTGGTTTCCAGTTTGAAGGGCTGGCAAACGGCAAGCTGGATATAACGGCAGTGACTTATGTCGGGCCGCAGCAGAATATGCACAACCCCGATATCGGTTCTGACGCAAATCGGGAAATGCAATATATTGGCGACGTTATCGCTACGTACAAAATCAACGACACAAGCAGCGTTACCCTGAACGCTACCTATTTTCATGACGACTACCTGCGCGATGATGCCTATGGCATTACCACGTATTTTGCGCATGATTTCTACCCGTGGCTGACATTCAATGCCCGAGGCGAAATCTTTCGCGATAATAACGGCAATGTTGTGGGTATGAATACGTCCACCATGTCGTATATCGACTACCTGCGGGGCGCGGAAAGCTATCCCTACGATCAGGCTCCGGGCACGACCTATGGTGAACTGACGGTGGGGGTGACCTACCGGCCTCAGTTCCTGCATCTGCCCAAAGGCAGTCTTGCCATTCGCCCTGAGGTTAGGCTGGACAAATCCCTTAATGGCACGCGGCCTTTCAACCGTGTTTCGCCAACGGATACGCCCGGTTACAATTATGCCGATAATGGCACAAACAACATGTTCTGGTTCAGTTGCGATGCCATCTGGTCTTTCTGAACGTATTGCATCAGGTAACCGCTTTTCGTGCTGCCCGGAAATATATCGGTCATGAATACACTTACTCTTGTCTCTGTCTTTGAGACGATCGTTATCCTGTTCGCGGGTTTTGTTACGTGGCGGCTCACACGGCATGTGCGCCGCCTGTTTCAGGAAATAGCGCCGGTAGGGGCGCTCACGGGCGAGCGCGGGCCGCAGCCGGGGGATCAGTGTCCGGTCGGCCCTTTCATGACGCTTGAGGGAAAGCCTTACAGGCTGGGGAATGAGAACGAGAAGAGCAGCCCAACGCTGCTGTTGTTCGTTTCGGCGACATGCCCGCTGTCACGCAAGATGCTTACCATTGCGCGGGATTTCTGTCAGCGGGAGCATCTGCGGCTTGTTTTCGCAGGGGACGATCGTGCGGCTGTGCTGGAGACATTCGTGAAGCAGGCCGGGGTAGCGGAATATCCCTTTATCAACGATGCGACACTGGGGCGCGCGCTGGAGGTGGACAAACTGCCCATGGCTTTCCTGCTTTCGCCCGATGGCGCCATTCTGTCGCGCGGGCTGGTGAACAATCGCGAACATCTCGAAAGCCTGCTGAACGCATGGGAAAGCGGCTTCGCCACGGTGCAGAATTATATCGTGCACCGCAGGCGCAACACGCATGATATCGCGGGGGCTGCCCGGCCGTAAGTCAGCCGGACAGCAGAAAGACCGAGGGGTCAGAACCCCTGTGAAATGCCGCACAGAATGGTGCGGCGCAATCCGTACTGGGGCGCCCCGACCCCGATACCGCTGCCATCACGCAACTGGTAGGTGTGGTCTCCCACATTGATGACATCCAGGCGCAGTTGTGTATCGCCTTTCCAGCGGGTGCCGAATGTGTTGCGGATAGTCTGGACAGCGGAAAAATTCACCGTGGCGTAAGGCGCGATCGACAGACCATTCGGAATGGTCAGATCGGCATTGACTTCATCATCTTTCCGCAATCCCGAGCCATAAACCAGCGTTGCGGACAGACGCAACGGAAAGCGCGTGGTGCGGAAGAACGCATAGGCCGCTCCGGCGGAGGCTGTCCAGCGCTGGTCGTGGTCGAGATGCACCCAATGGTTCTGGATATAGCTCAGGTCAGCCGGAGAAAAGTTGAACTGTGCGCTGGTGATGTCCTTGCCGATAGCCCGCGACCACGCGAAGTTTCCATAAAGCGAGAGCGGGCCATGGTCGTAGGAGACGGCGAATTCGTAGCCGTTTACCTGCCCGCGCCGGTAGTTGAAGCCACTCAGGATGATGGGCGCGCCAAACTGGCCTTCGTCAATCAGGTTCTTGGCCAGTTTGTAATAGGCGTCGAACGAAACCCGCAGGCCGGGCAGCACGGTCTGCTCGATCCCGGCATCGAAATAATGGTCGCGCTCGGCCTTGACCGTGCTGTTGCCGGTGCTGGCCGCCGCCGCACTGGTGTTGCTGAAGCGGGTGATTGAGGCGCCGCTGACAACCTCAAACGGCGGCGGGGTGAAATAGCGCGAGTAACCGGCGTGCAGCACGCCGCCTGTCCATGGTTTCCAGACGACGTTGATACGCGGGCTCACCTGATTTTCAGAGGTATATTCGCTCACTCCGTCAAAACGCAGGCCGTAATTGACTGTCAGGTTATGCAGCACGCGCCATTCATCCTGTGCGTATAGGCCGTAGATCATGCCGGTCTTGCCGCTGCCTTCCTGTATGGTGCGGGGGTTGGCCAGATCATAAACGCCCGTATCGTCCCCGATCTCGTCAAAAACGGTGGATGAGGTTTTAGAGACATTGCGCTCGACAAAAATCTGAAAACCGAACCGCACGGTGTGGTCTCGCGCGGCGCGCCAGGTGACATCATGCTGCGTGCCGGTGGAAAAAACCGACCGGGCGGCGCGCTGGGCTATGCCCAGATAGTTGAGGTCCCCCACTGGGTCGGGGGAGTAGCGCAGACTGCTGTAGCGGGTGAATACGGAATCCTGAAGGCTGAAAGCCCCGATTTCCTTCTGCAAGGACAGAACCGCAAAATCCGTGATCTGTTTCTGGTGTTCATTCAGTGTGCCGCTATCAGGCAGGTTGGCGGGCGGGGTATAGTTGCCGCTCCACTGTCCCGGGAGCTGGCCCGGATTGTTGGGGAGCTGATATTCGGCGTTGGAAATACCCGCGATCAGGCTGATGCGGGTATCTTCATCCACGGTGTAACGGGCATGGCCCAGAAAATGATACTGGTTGCTCAGGTCATGCGGGGCATTGAAGTTGGGCAGGGTGTTTTCGATCCCGACGCGGTCGTGTACGAAATCGGCCGTGGCGAAGAAATCCCACTTTCCTTCATGAAAACCGTACTGCATCGAAGGAAAGAAGTAATCCCGGGCGCCCCCGTAAACCGAGACATTGCCACCGGGGTTGGTGGTGCCGTTCTTGGTGGTGATATCCACCACGCCAGCCTGTAGAAAACCGAACTGGCTTGGTAGCGCCCCCGTCGTGAGCGACATGTGATCGGCAAAGCGGGTCATGAGCGCCTGCCCGAATACGTTCAGCCCTTCTGGCAACTGCACGCCATCAAGGCGGAATTGCACTTCGTTATGGTCACCACGGACATGGATCTGGCCATAGCTGTCCTGCGCCACGCCGGGGGCCTGTAAAAGCACCTGATTGAGCGGGGCATTGTCCCCTCCGGGAATGGTTTCAAGCGCCTTGCGGCTGAAGGTGTGCACGGTGGCTCCGGTTGAGGGAGACAGCGCCATGCGCTGCTGGTCCAGATGCGCGGTCACGATGACCTGCTCGGCCTCATGCGGAGTGCGCCCGACAATATGGATGGTGCTCTGGCGGGCCGGGGCACGCGCCTGAGCTTGTGTTTGCGGGGCAGGTGCCGCCGGGGTGGGGCTGGCTTTCAGGGGCGTGGGTGTGGCCGGCGTGGTGTCGGGCGTCTGCGCATGTGTCTCAATAAGGGGCAGCCCGGCCAGAATGGAGGAACAGAGCAGAAGGCGCGGAATGCGGCGTAACATGATGAAAGGCGATCCTGGCTGGAGTGGGTTCCTGCACAGGGATAAGTGTTACAGTATAACATAACAACAGTTTTTTACGACAAAACGCATATCAGCCGCGCGCTCCGTGCAGGAGCTGCGCGCCTGTTGCAATATTGTCGCGGTCTGGCTGCACGGTGTTTTATCCTGCCATGTGCTGGACACCTGACGGCACTGCCCTGATTCAGGATCAATCGCTCTTGCATCCATGGGCGGATACGGCCAAGCAGGCTGCTATGCTCACTGTCCAGACTATTCTTTTGTTGCTGTGGCTTGCTGCGCTCAGCAGTCTTGTTGCGACCGCGTGCCGCCAGAAAGTGCCCCAGCCTATCATTCTGATCGTGCTCGGGGTCGGGGCGGCGCTAGGCGGATTGCATATCGGCATCCGGCCAGAACTGTTCATGTTCGTGTTCCTGCCGCCGCTCCTGTTCGCGGATGCGTTTCGTATGCCCCTGCGCGAATTCAGGGAAATGCGGCGGGCTATCCTGTTTCTGGCCTTCGGGCTGGTCATCCTGAACACGATCATATGCGGGTATATTATTCACTGGATATTGCCGGTTTTTTCTCTGCCGGTGTGCTTTACCCTTGCAGCGGCATTGTCCCCCACGGATACGGTGGCGGTGTCCAGCCTCTTGCAGGGGCGCAGGGTGCCCGGACGGCTGCTGCAACTGCTGTCGGGTGAGGCCCTGTTCAACGATGCCTCGGGGCTGGTGTGTTTCCGTTTTGCCATGGCGGATGCCATGACGGGCGAGTTTTCCTACCGGCAGGCTTTTGGCACGTTCATTCTGGTGGCGTTCGGGGGGCTGTTTATCGGTGCGTTTGTCGCGTGGGTGGCTTCGCGCATCAACCACGAACTGATCCGCCGCAGGTTGGACGAGGCCCGCTCGCAGATCGTGCTGGTGCTGCTGCTGCCATTTGCCATGTATGCGGCGGCCGAAGCTGCCGGGTGTTCGGGCATTCTGGCGGCTGTGGCTGGGTGTATGGTGCTCAAGCTGTCCGGCTCGGTAGAAGAAGCCGCGACCATGACCCGCCTGCAGGCTAACACGGTGTGGAACATTATCAGCTATGTTTTCAATGCGCTGATCTTTCTGTTCCTTGGCCTGCAGCTTCCCTCCCTTGTGGTCAGTGCGCGTGACCTGGCGCACGCGCATCATGCCGCATTCTGGCAGTACGGCGTGCTGGTGCTTGAAGTCTATGGCGCGATGCTGATCATGAGGTTGTTTGGTCTCCTGCTGTGCGAGGCCGGACGCTGGGCGGGGGCCAGGCTGAACCATATGCCCTACGAGCGCACGGGTTTTGCGGCCAACATGCTGCTGACACTCGCAGGCGTGCGCGGGGCGGTGACACTGGCAGCCGTGCTGTCTCTGCCCATGGGGCTGGATGGCGCAGCCGCATTTCCCGCGCGTGAAAGTGTGGTGGTGATCGCGACAGGGGTCATTATTCTCTCCCTGATCTGTGCGGGCGTGGGTATTCCCTTCTGCCTGCGGTTTATCCCGCCGGAACTGGTGGACAAGAACGCGCAGGAAGAAAATCTCGCCCGGCAGAAACTTATTCGTGCGGCGCTGGGGGTGCTGCGCAAGGTGCATGACGCGGCTGTGCTGGAGGCGCCCTCTGCCCAGCTCGCGGCACCGCAGGCCGAGGGAGCGTCTGTCACGCCCGCAGCGGCCCCGGCAGGCCACGCCACCTCGGATACGGCAGGCGCGCCGTGTCCGCCCGGCCCGTCGGAGGCAGACTGCCTGCTCCGGCGCGAGGTGTCTGACAGGCTGATCCAGCTTTACGAATCCCGCCTGGATGAGGAAGACGCCACGCCGCGTATCGGTTTGGAAGACCGGCGGAGTGCCGTGCGCCATGCCCGGCTCGAACTGGCTTTGCGTCTTCAGGTGCTGCGTATGGAGCGGCAGGTCATGCACCAGATGGTGACCCGGCGCGAGATCAACGACCAGACGGAATGGAAGCTCCAGCAGGAGCTGGATTATGAGGAACAGGTCATCCGCTACCAGTCTCTGCGCCTGCCACGGGAAGAATAGACGGCGCTGCGGTTTCGGGCTTCTGGCTGCCGTGCAGTCTCACCGTGTTGATATGTGCGGGTGCCACCTGTAGAACCCTGAGCGTGATGGTTCCTCCTCGTGAGGATTAAAAGGGAACCAGGTGCGGACAGCGCAGGCTGTCTCATGCCTGGGCTGTCCCCGCAACTGTAAGTGGTATGTCCTGCCTCGTTACGGCGTTGAGAGCGCCGGCCCACTGGAGCGGTTTTTCCGGGAAGGGAGAGCGGGACGCGCACCATAAGCCAGGAGACCTGCCATGACACGGAAGTCGCAGATGGAACTGGTCGGTCGGGGTGTGCTGACAGGGCAGGCAGGAAAAAGGCGTGCGTGAAAAACCGCTCCACGTGCGCGCATGTCTGGTCGTGTTTCATGGCGACGCCTGTAACCATGATGACCAGACCTATGACCTTACGTTCCCTGCTTTTTTCCGGCTCTGTCCTGCTTGTCGGCACGGGAGAGGCCGCTGCCGCTACCCGCTCCAATACGCATCGGGCGCACGAGGTCCAGCCTGCGGCCCAGCCGGTCGTTTTGTCGCGTAATACAGAAACTGAGCCCGTGGGGGTTACAGTCAGCGCCGCGCGTAGGCCTATCCGTGCGGATGAAATCGGCACCGCCCTGACCGTGGTGACGGAGCAGCAAATCAAGCTTCAGCAACGGCGCACCCTTGCGGATATCCTGATCCGTCAGCCGGGCCTGAATCTCGTGCAGACTGGAGGCATGGGCGGCACGTCCTTCATTTACATGCGCGGGAATGACAGCAACGAGGTCAAGGTCAGGCTCGATGGCATGGATATAAATGACGGCAGCGGAGCCAGTGGCGCTTTTGACGCCGGGCAGTTCATGACGGACGGCATGGGCCGGATCGAAATCCTGCGTGGCCCGCAAAGCGGTCTTTACGGAGCCGACGCCATGGCGGGGGTGATCGACATCACCACGGCGCAGGGGCAGGGGCGCTTTACACCTTTTGTCCGGGTGGAGGGCGGCTCAATCGGGACGTTCAACCAGGCGTTCGGGGCGCGGGGTTCAGCGGGACGTTTTCATTACAACGTGGTGCTGGACCATTACCGGCAGGTGGGCTTCCACAGCGTTCCTGTCTATCTGGAAAACTATTACCACGCCAATGCCGAGCAACGGAACCGCGGCAACATGAACGATAACCGAGGGGCCAATATCCGGCTGGGTTACGATATAACCGATACGCTGGACGCCGCTCTGACAGCCCGGCTCATTCAGGACAATTATCATAATTACGGCGTGTACGACATGATGCAGGAAGCCTGCGGTACGGATGGTGCATCCTGCGGGGGATACGCCACCGGCATAGGCCGTCAGGTCGAACGCAGCACCCAGAACGAGGCGGTCGTGCGTGGCACGGTGCACCACGCGGCTTTTGGGGGGCGGTTCGATCATATGCTGGGGCTGGGCTACATGGCCGTTCGGCGCACTTACACCACCTTGCAGAACGATACAGCCGGTCAGGCCCTGCCGCAGTATGACCCAACCTATTACAATGCCAGCCGCATCAAGCTGGACTGGCACGGCACCGCCGACTTCAGGCGCTATGGCTCCCTGCTGGTTGGGGCGGAGCATTTCTATGACTGGTTCAGGGAGGCGGATAACGTCAGCGGTTATCCTCTTGCCGTGACCAGTAAGGGCATGAGTACGACGGCAGGATACGGGCAGTATCAGGGAAACCTGATGCACATTCTGTATGGCGCGGCGAACATCCGTTACGACAGCAACTCGCTTTACGGTAATCACGTGACGTGGCGCGTCGCCCCGGCCATTCACGTGCCGGGCACTGGCACGGTCATCAAGGCCAGCGTGGGCACCGGCTTTCATGGGCCGTCCTTTTATCAGCTTTACATCAACAACGCCTACACACAGGGCAACCCGAACCTGAAGGCCGAACGCCTGCTCGGCTATGATGTGGGGGTTGAGCAGACCCTGCTGCACAAGACGCTGCGTTTTGGAGCGACCTGGTATGAATCCCATGCACGCAATCTGATTCAGGGCCAGTACAACGCCAGCTACGTATACACGTACTATAACGTGGATCGGGCGCGCATGTACGGGGTGGAAGCCTTTGTGGACTGGAAGGCGCTGGATAACCTGACATTCAACCTGAACTACACATGGACCCACGCGCGCGACGCCACCACGGGGCTGGCCCTACCAAGGCGGCCAGCGCACAAGTTTGACTTCAACGTCACATGGTTGCCTGTGAAAGACCTGAGCCTGTCAGGCAATCTCCTGTATGTCAGTGGTTGGTGGGATACCGCCGCCGTCTCCCCTTATGGCACGACCAGAGCACAGGACTACGTGACCATTGATCTGGCGGCCACTTACAGGATCAACCGTTATGTCAGCGTGTTTGCCCGCGCGGATAATCTGCTGAACCGGCAGTACGAAAACCCCGTGGGCTACCTGCAACCGGGCCGCGCTGGCTACGGCGGCTTTACGTTGAGCTACTGAGGCATGGAGGGGGCAGGGTGATCGTGCGGTTGCGTCTGTTGCGGAGCTTCTCGCATGGCTGGCCGCGCAGGTCTGCCGTGCGGTCTTTCCGGGCGCGTGGCAGGCATGGCCTGTCCGTCCTGCGGGGGCTGGTTGGGGCGGGGCTGCTTGTCTGCCCGGCATGGGCTGGGGGGCTGCGGGTGGCGTCTCTTAACCTCTGCACGGATCAGCTTGCGCTGATGCTGGTCAACCCGGCTGATATTGTCGGGCTGAGCCCCCTTGCGCGCGACTGCACGGAATCTGTCCTGTGTGTTCAGGCGCGGTCGGTGCCGGTGTTGCGTCCCACGGCTGAAGCCGTGCTGACCGCCCAGCCGGATGTAGTGCTGGCGGGGGACTATACGGCTCGTCTGGCTGTCATGGCGGCCAGACAGACGGGCGCGGTTGTTGTTACGACAGCACCAGCGAGATCGCTGGAGGATGTGGTGGAACAGATCAGGCGCGTGGGGCGGGCGGTCGGCCAGCCTGAACGGGCGGAAAATCTGGCCCACGCGCTGGAAATGCGTCTGGCCGCTCTGCCGCGCGCGCGCAATGCTTCGAGCCCTGTGGCGGCAGTTTACGAAGCGAATGGGTTTGTCGTGCGCGAGGGCAGCCTGGCGGATGATGTGCTTGCACGCGCGGGACTGCGGAACTTCGTCTCCACGGCGGAGGCGGGCTGCTGTCATGCGCGCCTGCCGCTTGAACGGTTGCTGCTGGCGCATCCCGACCTGCTGGTGCGCGATGTTTCCGGACCGGGCTATTCGCTGGCACAGGCCATGTTGGACAGTCCGGTTCTGGCGCGGGCCTTTCCGCCTCCTCATGTTGTGGCGGTGCCTGCCCGGTTATGGCTGTGCGGCCTGCCGCAAACTCTTGATGCTGTCACTATTTTGCAGAACGCACGGGAGCAGTTGGCCTCGGCGGGAGGGCGGCAGCCCTCGGATACGCAGGACACAATGCCCTCCCGACAGGAGCCCATGACGATGGAGAAAACGCGATGACGGGCGAACGCGGTCCTGATGCCCGGCGGAGTCTCTCTCCCGTGGCGCTGAATGGCGGTCTCGCGTTGCTGCTTGTGGCGCTGGCGGCTGTTTCGGTTGTGTGGGGCGAAAAAGTGCTGGACCTGCACGCCGCCGTGGGAGATTGGCTGGCGGGGCGGCCCAGCGTGGGGGCCATCATTCTGGGGCAGCTCCGTCTGCCGCGTACGGCGCTGGCGGTTATGGTGGGGGGCACGCTTGGTCTCTGTGGCGCGGTGCTCCAAGGGTATCTGCGGAACCCGCTCGCTGATCCGGGGCTGCTGGGGGTATCCGGCGGGGCGGCGCTGGGGGCGGTGTGCGTGTTTTACACGGTGCTGTTCCAGTTTTCCGCGCTGTTGTTGCCGCTGGGGGGGCTGCTGGGGGCGGTTGTTTCCGCGCTGGTGCTGATGGTGCTGGTCGGCGGAGGGGGGCCATTGGTTCTGCTGCTGGCAGGTGCTGCACTGAGCAGCTTCATGGCGGCGCTGACGGCTCTGGTGCTTGATCTTGTTCCAAGTCCTTACGCCATGTTTGAAATCGCGCACTGGCTTATGGGATCTCTAACCGACCGTACTCCGGCCGATGTTCTGCTGGCCCTGCCCGGCGTGGTGGCGGGGTGTGCGTTGCTTGCTGGCTGTGGCCCCGCGCTTGATGGTCTGAGCATGGGGGAGGACGTGGCGGCCAGCCTCGGTTTCAGGCTGGGCGGGTTGGGCGGTGTGCAGATGCGCGTTGTGCTGGGTGTCGCCATTTCCGTTGGCTCATGCGTTGCGGTGGCCGGAGCGATTGGTTTTGTGGGGCTGGTAGTGCCGCACCTGTTGCGTCCGCTGGCGGGGCATCGGCCTTCCCGCCTTCTGTGGCCGTCGTTTCTGGGGGGAGCGGTGCTGCTTCTACTGGCCGACCTGATGGTGCGCCTGATTTCCAGTCAGGCAGAGCTGAATCTTGGCGTGGTGACGGCCCTCATTGGGGCCCCTGTTTTTTTTCACAGGGTCATGCTGTTCAGAAAGCGGAGCATGATCTGATGCTTGAGGCGCAACGTCTTGGTTACGTGGCAGGGCAGACCCGCTTGCTCAGCGGGGTGACAGCCCATTTTGCCGCCGGGGCTGTCACAGGGCTGATCGGGCCGAACGGTGCGGGCAAAAGCACACTACTTCGTTTGCTGGCGGGGCTTGTGGCCCCAACAGAAGGGCAAGTGCTCTGCCAGGGAGCGCCCCTGTCGGGTCTGCCGGTCGGCGAGAGGGCACGCGCCATGGCCTATATGCCGCAGGATGTGCCGCCGTTTCCGCCCATGCCAGTGCGCGAGGTGGCGTCGCTCGGTCGCCTTGCCCATGGAGAAAGTGCGGCCTGCGCCCTGCGTCATCCGGCCGTGCAGCAGGCGTTGGACATGACGGGGCTGGCACAGTTTGGCACGCGGGAGGCCAGTTGCCTGTCTGGCGGCGAGCGCGCCCGTCTGATGCTGGCCCGGGCTCTTGCGGTGGATGCGCCCATTCTGTTGGCGGATGAACCCGTGGCTGCCCTCGATCCCGCGCAGGCGCTCATGGTTATGCAGGTTTTGCGTGGGCTGGCGGCGCTGGGGCGTTGTGTCGTGGTGGTTATCCACGATCTGCTGCTGGCCACCCGTTTTTGCAACACGCTCATGCTGCTGCGTGAGGGAGCATTACAGGACGTTCTACCCCCTGCGGACCTGACGGATGCGCGGGTACGTTCAATTTATGGTGTTACGACCCGCCGGGTTGAAAACGGCCTTGTGCCATGGGCGCTTTCGGAACCGGGGCAGGTCGCAGGGGACTAATTATTCCGCTTTCGTTTCAAAATAAGACGCGATAGCCTGCATGGAGCCCGGTTCGCCGCGCGGACAGGCAGCAGGCCAGTACGGGGTGGCCGTCGCGGATTAAGGAGAGACTGTTTTGGGCGAAACCATGATACGGAGCAGTGTTCCCAGTGCAGTGTCCGCAAACACAGAGCGGGGTGCGAGCACTATACAGCGCGTAAAATCCATGGTGACAGGGCTTGAGCGGCGGTTTGAGGAAATCGCTTCCATGGCGGATGTGATCAATCAGGTGGCCAAGCATACGAAACTACTGTCGTTTAACGCGACCATAGAGGCCACTCGGGCGGGAGAAAGTGGACGGGGTTTTTCCGTCGTGGCCACCGAAGTTCGCACATTGGCCGAGCGCACGGCTAGCGCCACGGCGGATATCAACCGCATACTGCCTAGCGTCAAACGTGAAATTACCGAAGCCGTGCATGATGTGGAGCGTGAGGAAGCAGGCGCGCTCATGCAGGCCGCGATCAGTCTGGCCGGGCTTGAGGCGGCGCGGATCGAGGCGTGGTTTCAGCGTATTGCCACCCTGCTGGACGCACTGCGCCATACGCTTGGCGGGCTACGCCGGACGAGCAAGCCGCTATCACGGTCGGTGTTCGATGCGGTTATGACGGAGTTTCTGGAAAACAACCCGAGCTTGCTGGGTATTTTCTGCGGTATGGAGCCGGATGCCTTCGACGGGCGCGATGCCGAATACGCGAATACCCCCGGCACCGATGCAACGGGGCGTTACATCTCTTACTGGCATCGCGAGGGAGGGCGCGTTGTTCTTGAGCCGTTGCTAGGCTACGACATCCCCGGTCAGAACGCCTATTACGACCTGCCGCGCCGAGCGGGTACAGCCGTCATGCTTGAACCCTATGATTACCCCGTGGGCGGGCAGGTTGTAAAAGTGACGTCGCTGGTTTTCCCTCTTGTGTGGGACGGGCGTTTTGTCGGGGTGCTGGGGGCGGATTTTCTGCTTGATGAGCTACAGGCGGGACTGGCCGACCGCAAGCCGTTCGGCACAGGCAGCCTGATGCTGCTGTCTCATGCCGGAGTGTATGCGACCCACCCTGATTCCGCACGGATCGGGCATGAGGCGACGGACCTGCCGCTGAATGCGCGGCAGGCTGTCACGCAGGGGCAGTCCTACCGTTTCACGGATGCGGCGGGCATTGTCCGTATCCTGCATCCGCTCAGGCTGGGGGCGGCGGATCAGCCGTGGTCGCTTATGCTGGAGTTTGACATGCACCGGGCTCTGAACGGTATGGGGATGCAGGCATAGCGTCTCGCTGCGCGTCTATGGCCTGTCCTGCCCGGCAAGGAGGAGGGCGATCCCCGGCGCAATGCGCTGGATCAGGTCGCCCGCAGGCTGACGCGCATGGGTGACGACATGAATACTCGCCGAGGCGGCAATGTCAGCCTGGGCCGTATCCAGCGCCGCGCGCGCCTGTTCCCGCCAGCCGGGCGCGCGGCCTTGCCCTAGAGCCGCCAGCCCTGCCCGCGCCAGAGCCGCCAGTTCGGCGGAAGCCCCCAGCCCTGTGGCCAGAGCCGGGTGATGTGCCGCCGCCCGCTGAAAGGCTTCGTCATTCTGCGCCCACAGGGTGAGCATACGGATCAGGTCGGGTTTGAGGGCTATTTCCCCTCCGACAAAGGCAGCCGCTTCATCATTGAACAGATCAGCCAGCGGCGTGTCGGGCGTGGCACTATCCGCCAGTGTGCCGAGCGGCTGTTCGGTTGCGGTTTCCTTGTGCCGTATCTGGAGAAACTCATGGTTGTGTGCGTAGTTGCGCACGGGAGAGACCGCGGAGAGCAGCACCTGCGCGGCTCCGGTTTCGCCGGGGGCCATGCGTTGCAGCCCTTCGAGGGTTTGCTGTGTGGCGCGCAGGCCCAGCAGATCGAGCCTGTCACGGATGACGGCAAGGCGCGGGGAGAGGGTGTCGCCTTTACACAGAGCGGCAGGCGACCAGAAGCGCTCCGCCAAGGCTGCTGTGCGGGGCCACAGCCGGGCGTCGAGCATGGTCTCGTCGATCACCTCTGTCCATAGCGCTGCCTCCGCCCCCAGCACGTGAGCGGCCTGTTCGGTAGACAGGGGCGGCAGGAGGGGATCGCCAGCCTGTGTGGTATCGGGTGGCGTTGCGGAGGGCTCAAGGGGAGCCGGGGCCGTGCCACCCGGCCCGGTTGTCTGGGCAGCGGCGGCGGCTTCGGCGGCATCTTTCCTGGTATCGAGCGGGTCGGTCTCGTAATAGGCGCGCGCGGGCAGCAGGCGGTCGAGATAGTATGGCCCGGAGATGATGGTGTCGTAACCCGCACGGGTGGCATCAAGTGTATGGGCAGGGCCGCGCCAGCTCTCGATCAACGTGCCGGGTGGAAGATCGGCGGCCAGAATTTCATCCCACCCCATCACGGTTTTGCCATGCGCATGTAGCGCCTGAGCCACCTGTTTTGAAAAACTGGCCTGTAGGGCAGCCGTATCTGCCAGCCTGTGCCGCTTCATGTAGGCGGTAATATGGGGGTTTTGCAGCCATTGCTTCGCCACAACCTCATCCCCTCCGATATGGAAGACGGGATCGGGGAAGAGGTGGGCCATTTCCGCGTAGAGAGTGTTAACAAAAAAGAGGGTGGCTGGGTTTGTCGGGTCCATCGCCGCGCTGTTGATTTCCGCGCGGTCGGTCGTGTTCAGCGGGTGCTGGGCGGCCAGAGCAGGGTAGGCGCGCAGGATGGCGAAGGTGTGGCCGGGCGTGTCGAATTCCGGCACCACGCGAATACCGCGCTCGGCTGCCGCGCGCACAAGCTGGCCGATTTCCGCCTGCGTATAGAAGTCCCGCGTGCCGTTGGCATTTCCGGAGCGGGTCAGGCGCGGGTAGAGCCGGCTTTCCACCCGGAATGCCGTGCCGTCGGACAGATGCAGGTGCAGGACATTGAGCTTGACCATTTCCATACCATCAAGCTGGCGCAGCAGGGCGGGCAACGGCATGAAATGGCGGCTGGTGTCGATCATCAGCCCACGCCAGACAAAACGCGGGCTATCCGTAACGGTCGCCTGCGCGATAACGGGGCCTGAGGCTTCAAGCCGGACAAGCTGAAGCAGGGTTGCCAGTGCGCGCAGGATGCCGACCGGCTCCTGTGCGTCCAGACGGGCCTCGGTGGCGGTTGTGCGCAGGCTGTACTCTTCGCGCATGGCGCGGCGGGGAAAAGGCGCATCCTGCCGGTAATGGATATGCACGACGTAGGGCACTGACGCCGTGCCCCGTGGGTTTGCGGTGCCGTCTTGGGCAGTCAGAACGGCAAGTCGTCGTTCGAAGCGCCGCACGGCCTGGCGCAAAGCTGGTGTGGCCGGGCTGTCCCAGCGGATGTCCAGCCGGGAAGGAAGGGGAAAAGCCGCGCCGTCGCTCTGCATGGAACTGGGCAGGGGCATCAGCACGGGGGGCGCCGCCGCATTCAAGGGAGCGGCAGGCGCAGTGTCCGCCTGCGTAATGGGCGTTGCAGCTTGCGCCTGAGCGCATGAAACGGACGGCAGGCACAGCAGGCTCAGGCAGGTCACGCCCGACAGGAAAGAGCGGATCATGGCGTCGGTTCCGTCTGGGCGTTGGAGGACGTGCGCAGGCTGTGCGCCAGTGTTTCGATCCATTCCGGTTCGCAGGGCCAGCCTGCCAGTTGTGCCGCGCGCAGGGCGGCTCCGCCCAGTGGCGGCAGACGGGGAGGCTGGGCAGGGCGGCCTAACAGCGAGGCAAGCTCCGCTCGGAGGACGGCGCTGTGCATGACGCTGCCGCCGTGGCTCCAGAGCAGGGGAGTCGCCCCGCCAAGCTGGTCGGTGGCGGCTTGAGCCTGCCCCGCCAGATGACGGGCGGCCTGATGTAGCAGGGCCGTGGCCGTAAGGCTGCCGGCCTCGGCCTGCTCTGCCACGAATAGGGCAAGCTCTGCGATGGCGGAGCGTGGATGCGCGCGCGTGCGCTGCCACTCGCGCAGGGCGTTGGCGGCAGCCGATCGTGTAGCAGCGGTGCTCGCAGGGCAGGCGGCTTCGGCATCCGGCGAGGGCAGGCCAAGCCAACCCAGAAGTGCCTGGGCAAACGCGGGTTCTGATACGTTGGGCGTATCGAGATAACGGGTGGCGTGGCGAAGGGCCTTGCGGCCAAGCCAGTAGCCGCCGCCTTCATCGCCCAGCAGCCAGCCCCATCCACCCGCACGGGCGGCCCGACCGTCGACCGCGCGGGCCATGACCACGGAGCCCGTGCCTGCCAGAATGAAAATACCCGGCCCGCCCGCGAAGGCACCGCGATGCGCGGTTTCCACATCGTTTTCCAGACACAGGGCAACGTCCGGCCCCAGAACAGCGCGCACGAGGTTATCCTGCGCCGTGCAGGACGGCCGTTCAGCATCATAGCCCGCCATGCCAAGGCCCGCAGCCCGCAGACTATCTTTGGGGAGGCGCTCAAGCAGCGTGCGCAGGCAGTCCGCCCAATCGGGACGGTCGAACGGATTGCAGCCGGGGCCTTCCGCGCGGGCGGTGACATGTCCTTCGCGGGTTATGATGACCGCGCGTGTGGAGGTGCCGCCGCCATCCAGCGCCAGAATGGTGGAGGGCGTTGTTCTGTCGGTGCGCATTATCCGTTGCATGTCTGTGTCGGCGCGGGCTGGCCCAGCCGCTCGAGAGCCTGCCCCAGACGCCCGTTGCATAAGGCCAGCAGGGAGCGCGCCTGAGCCGGTTGCAGGCCCATGTTCTGCCCCCGGAGCAGGAGAGTCGCCAGCTTGATACTGCCATCGGCCTGCTTGAGCGCGGCTTCGGCCTGAGGCTGTGTGCAGTCGGTCAGATGCCGGAGCATACGGTGGGCGCGGTGCACCAGCTTGGCGTTGGACAGGCGCATATCCACCATCTGGCCCCGCCATGTATGACCCAGCCGGACCATCAGGCCGGTGGAAAACAGATTGAGCGTTATTTTCTGGGCTGTTCCCGCTTTCATGCGGGTGGAACCGGCAATCACTTCCGCGCCGGTCCAGGTCAGCACCGGGCAGTGCGCTTCGGCCAGCAGGCGGCTGTCCGGGCTGCAGGCCATGCCTATGGTCAGGCTGCCAGCCTCGCGGGCGTGGGCAATGGCGGCGCAGGTATAGGGAGTGCCACCGCTGGCGGCGATGCCGATCACGACATCATCCGGGGTGGGGGCGTGCACCTGTACGGCGCGTACGGCCTCGGCTTCGTCATCCTCGGCCCCTTCCACGGGGCTGAAAAGGGCGGCATCTCCCCCGGCCAGCAGCAGAACCAGTCGGGCTCGCGGCCAGCCATAGGTCGGAATCAGTTCCACGCCATCCTGCAGGCCCAGCCGGCCGGATGTGCCTGCCCCGATGTAGAAAAGACGCCCCCCGCGTTCCAGCCGGGGCAGGGCTTCGGCCATGGCGGTTTCAAGGGCGGGCAGGGCGGCGCGCACGCTGGCGGCGGCGTCAAGCTGGCTGTCCAGCAGGGCGGAGAGCAGGGTGGCCGTGGGCCACTGCTCCAGCCTGTCGTAACGGGGGTCCAGCATTTCCGTGCGGGCCGGGGCGGGAGGAGGGGCGTGCTCGGTCATGAAATGCTCCTGTTCCGGCGGACGGTGTGACGCAGGCGGCCTATAGCATGGCAGGCCAGTGCCGACACGTACAGTACGGCCATTCCCGGCGCGATCAGCCATGCAAAAGCCAGCGGTTGCCCATGCGGGCGTATGAACAGCATACCCAGTACGGCGGCGGGCAGGCTCAGCCAGAAGGCGGGCACCAGATCTTGCGCGCGCAGCCTGGGCAGCAGCATTCCCGTCAGGTAGCTGCCCAGCATGGGGCCGTAACCGCAGGCGGCAATGGACAACCCGACAAGAACCGCCGCCTGCCCGGCATGGGCAAACAGGCTGGCACACAGGACAAGGGCCGCCGCCCAGAATACTGTAATGCCGCGTGCGAGGCGCAGCCGTGCCCGCTCCGGCTGGTGTGTGCCAGTCAGGCGTAGCAACGGGCGGCAGAGAGCAGAAAAATCCCCCATGACCGCTCCCGTCATGGCCGACAGGGTGGAGGAAAGTGAGCCCATGGTGGCGGCAAGAATAGCCGCGAGCATCAGCCCCCGCAGGCCCGAGGGCAGGTCATGGGTGATATAGGCAGGGAAAATGGCATCGGTTCGGGTAAATCCGGCCTGTGCTGCCGGTACGCCGCCATGATGCACCCAGAGCAGAACTCCCACGAACGAGAGCAGGCTGAACAGTACGCCCGCTCCCACCGCGCTGCCCATGAGCGCCAGCCGGGCATCACGCAGGCTGCGGGCGGCCAGAACACGCTGCACCATAAGCTGGTCGGTGCCGTGCGAGGCGAGCGAGAGCACCGCTCCGCCGCCAATGGCGGCCAGCGGGGTGAAGGGGCTGGTAAAAGGTGGTGCGTGGGTGGTGAACAGGTTGAAGCGCCCGGCGGCCTGTAACACGCCCAGCGTGCCGGGTGGAGCTGCGCGCCACAGTAGGGTCGCACAGGCGAGAGAACCTCCAAAGTAGACCGCGAACTGGATACTGTCAGACCAGACCACCGCACGCAGTCCGCCCTGAAGGGTGTAAGCGAGTGTGAGGATCATGATGGCGGCAAGGAGCACGGGGGCGGGAACCGAAAGATGCAGTGCGACCAGTATGCTTGCCAGCGGCAACATGCCTGCGAACAGGCGGACGGCTTCCGCCAGCAGGCGTGTGACCAGAAACGTGCCCGAAGCCAGTTGCTGTAGCGTCGGGCCGAAACGCTGGCCAAGCCAGTCGTACGCACTGAGCATCCGGCCCTGCTGGTAGAGCGGCAGAAACGCCCATGCCACAACCCCGCGCCCCAGCAGGTAGCCCAGTGCCAGCCCAACAAACACCATGCCGCTGCCATAGGCGATGCCTGGTACGCTGATGAGCGTGAGGGTCGAGGTTTCCGTTGCGACGAGAGAAAGGCACAATGCCCACCATGGCAGGTCACCATGGCCTTCCAGATAGGCGTGAGCCGAGGTCTGTGTCCCGGCCAGCACCAACGCAAGGGCAGGTATGCCCGCCAGATAGGCAAGCAGGGTCAGCCAGTCCAGCGTGGTCATGGTGGTGGAAAAAGCGCGCGTGACACCATATCGTGCATGATAGGCGTATTTGTCCGGGACCGGAACGGCCTTTATGCGTAATCTGGCGGCGGACCAGCACGGGAAAAGGAACAGGCGGATGCAAACGCACAATGGATGTGGGCCTGCGGCCTGTGGAGCACTCAGCCCGGAGCAGGAACATATCCTGCGCGGCCACGGCACCGAGTATCCGGGTTCCAGCCCGCTCAATCATGAAAAGCGCGAAGGCGTGTACTACTGTGCAGGGTGCGGTGCGCTGCTGTTCAGTTCTGCTGCCAAATATGACAGCGGGAGCGGCTGGCCCTCATTCTGGCAAGCCGAGCCGGAAGGTGTAGCGACGCGGCGCGATACCAGCCACGGCATGGTGCGGACCGAGGTGCACTGCGCGCGGTGCGAAGGCCATCTGGGTCATGTGTTTCCCGATGGCCCGCCCCCCACGGGTGAGCGCTACTGCATCAACGGTCTGGCGCTGGTCTTTAAGCCAGCGGAGAAGGCAAACGGTTGAAGGGAACGGGGCTGGCGCTTGCCGTCGTCTTAGGCGGCGGGCACGCCATGGCGACCGCCGACAGCGCGTAGAAAGAATGTCCAGGCGCGGTTGAAATACGCCTCGCGCTCTGCCGTGCTTTTGAGTGGATCAAGCCCGAGCAGGCTATCCTCAAGCGGCCAGCCGGTAATCAGCCCTGTTAGCAGGCGGGCGGCGGTATCGTCGGCATTGCCGGGTTCGATCTGCCCCTTGCTTTCTGCCGCCTTGAGCAGCCGCACGATAGACTCGTGGAAAGGCTGGCCGATTGCTTCCACGGCCTGCCGCAGCAGCGAGGGGTGACGGTGCCCGTCGGCAATGAGAATACGATAGGTGCCTAGTGAATCCGGCCGCAGGGTCAGGTCAAGCAACAGGGTGCTGATGTGGCGCAGTTCCTCAAGCGGGTCTTTCAGCGGGGTGGCCGCCATGGCCTGAAGCACGGTGCCTGTCAGGTCTGAAATGACGGCAATGAACAGCGCTTCCTTGGAAGGATAGCGGCGATAGATCGTCTGCTTGCTGGCCGAGGCCTTGCGCGCGATCTGGTCTATGGAGGTGCCCGCATACCCGTGCTGGACAAACAGGCCCGCGGCGATTTCCAGCAGATATTGGTCAAGCTCTTCCGTGTCATGCGCTGTGGGGCGACCGCAACGGCGTTTGCGTCCTTTCAGGCAAGGGTTGAGCATATCCAGCAGACGCGTTGGGCGCCGGGTGACATCCGTATCGCAGGTGGAAGAAGGCGGGCGGGTCTCGGACACTGATCTGTTCGTTCTGTTCTTGCCTGCACGCGCAGGTGTGCGGTGCTTTCTTGCTTGTTCCGGGGCTGGCATACGCCATTCTCGGATGTTTGTAATCTGCGCGCCTAACAGGTTGCAAGCAAAGGATCGCCCGCCATACAGGGGCAACTGAACGGGTAGCTTTGTTCCGATGGCGCTGGAGTTATGCGCCAGCCATAAGTGAGGCCTGTAGTGGCCGCTTATGGGGCTGGCGCTGCACAGGGTTCAGTCGTTTTTGCCAAAGACCGGACGGGTGCTTTCAAACAGAAACCATGTCCTGCGCTCACCTTGGTCAATCCAGTTTTCGATCAGGCTGGCGGTAGCGACATCACGCGCTTCGTCACACAGGTCATGCACGGCGCGCAGGCGGCGGACAAGGGTCTGGTTGTCTTCGCGCAGTTCGGCCAGCATATCTTCAGGGGTGACGTACTCGGCATCGTTGTCGGAAATGACGGTTTTGCGGCTGATTTCCCCTGCGGAATGTAGTGTCAGGCCGCCAATTTTTCTGGCGCGTTCGGCCAGTGGGTCGGTCATGGCGAACAATTCCTGACTTTGTTCATCCAGCAGCAGGTGAAAGTCGCGGAAATGGCGACCGCTCATGTGCCAATGGAAATTCTTGGTCTTGATATACAAGGCAAAGACATCGGCCAGCACGTCCGCCAGCCCAGCCGTTACGGCATGGAGTTTTTTTGCATCGAGATCACTGGGCGTGCCCAGATATTCCCGGATATGGGCTTGTGCGGCTGTCGTCTTGGTCATGGTTGCGGCCTTTTTTCCGTTAATAACCATACGCACAGTCATGACGATCCTGCGCCTGACTGCCTGAGGCTTACGTGGCGGCTGTGGGCAGCCATGCAAGGGATGCCCCCGGTTACAAAGGAAAAAAATGCCGCACCGCACGGGAACGTGAAAAAGATGACAGTCTTGTGAGGCCGCCTGCCTGTAGCCTGGTGCGCGACGGGCTAGGTGGGGCTTTCGTATTCTTCTTTCAGCGGACGGCTGAGCAGCATGGCCTGTGCGTGCGACAATGTGAGCTTTCCGGCCAGAAACGCCGCAATGCACTGGGTAATGGGCGCGTCCACGCCCGTCTGCGCGGCCAGTGCTACAAGGGCTTCGGCGGTGCTCACGCCTTCCGCAACACCGTGCAGGCTGGCGAGCGCGTCCGTGGTGGAGGCGCCTTTGCCGAGAGCCAGCCCCATGCGGTAATTACGCGACTGCTCGCCCGTGCAGGTTAGGAGAAGGTCGCCCAGCCCTGCCAGTCCGGCCAATGTCGAGGCCTGTCCGCCCAGCGCGCAGGCCAGCCGTGTGATTTCAGCCAGACCGCGCGTGATCAGGGCGGCACGGGCGTTTTCGCCCAGTCCAGCGCCGATGCAGATCCCCGCTGCGACGGCAATGACATTCTTGGCGGCTCCGCCCAGTTGCACGCCAGTGTAGTCCTGACTGGCATAGAGGCGGAAAAGCGGGGTGGCCAGCCTGTCGCTCAGGGCGCGGGCCTGGGCGAGATCCGGAGCGGCAATAACGGCGGCAGCGGGGAGCCCAGCTGCGATTTCACGCGCAAAATTGGGGCCGGACAGCACCGCGCCGGGCACATCGGGGCGTTCACGCGCGAGGATATCCAGCGGAAAGGCCAGCGTCCGCTGCTCTATGCCCTTGCAGCACAGAATGGCCGGTGTGCCGGAGGGAAGCAGCGGCATGATACCGGAAAGAGACTGGGTTGGTATGGCCACCAGCACGGCTTGAAACGTCGTATCGGGCAGGGTGGAGGATACATGCACGGAGCCGGGCAGCGGGAAATCCGGCAGGCGGGGCATAGCGCCTGACGGGAGGGTACAGTCAGAACGCGCCCACAGATGAACCTGTGCGCCAGTGCGGGCTACATGCAGGGCCAGCGCGGTGCCCCACGCGCCAGCGCCCATGACAAGAAACGGTTTGTTCATCCTGCGAGCCGTGCCAGAAGCCCCGCCGTTGCGCAAGGCCACCTGCCCGGCCGGGCAGTCTGTCTGGCTCAGGCGGACAGGGCGATGTCCGATTCCACCGGCATGGCCTGCCGGGCAGCGGCTTCATGGGCGAGCTGGTGTTTTTTGCGGGCTTCGCGCAGCAGGCACACGACCCCCTGCACGCAGTTGCCACACTGCGCCCGGCACCCACGGGCGGCATAGACCTCGCGCGGGTGGGTGGCACCCCCGGCCACTGCCGTTTCCACATCAACATGAGTAAGCCGGTTACACGAACAGACAACCATAAGATCACAGTCCTGAGTCGTTGCGTCCTTTTCTAACGATAGCCACAAATGATAATCAGTCGCAATGCTTTTGTGTGAGGCTCCCGAACCCGGCGGAGAAGCCTGTTAGCAGGGATCAGGGGATCAGGATCGTGCTGCCCGTCTTGACCCTGTCCAGTGCGATCAGGGAGCGATAGCTGGCGACCGAGTCATTCTGCGCGAACAGGCGGCGGGTGATCTCTTCATAGGCGGTCATGTCAGGGACGACGACAATCAGCATGAAGCTGACGCCACCTGCGACATAGTAGCATTGCTGAACTTCCGGTGCGCTGCGGAAGAGGTTCTTCGCGTTATCGACCGTTTCAATCCGTTCGTCCTTGAGGCGTATTTCAACGATGGCAGTAATGCTCATCTGCACGGCCTGTACGTTCACAACCGCGGTATTGCTGCTAATGACCCCGGTATTTTCCATGGCGGCAATCCGCCTCTGCACGGCCGCGGCGGACAGATTAACCCGCTCGGCAATCTGCCTCTGCGGCGTTTTGTTGTCCTGCTGGATAATACGCAGAATGGCCCTGTCGAACTCGTCCAGCGGCCGCGGGATGGGTTTTTTTTTCATATGCGAGTTTTTGTTTCATTAAGGCGACCAATCAAGAGCACAAAAATCACTTTCTCAATGATATGTCTGCTGCCGCAGGGAGACATTCATTAGTGACCATCATGGAAAATAACAAACGGGTCGACACAGCCCACACTATTCCTCTGGGCGTGCTGTATGGCGCAGGGGCAGGAGCTTTATGGGGTCTGGTCTTTCTGGCGCCGGAACTGGCGCGGCCGTTTACGCCGTTGCAGGTGGCGGTAGGGCGCTATCTGGCCTACGGCGTTCTGTCTGCTCTCATGATTGCGCCACGATGGAAGTCCCTGATGCACAGTCTCAGGAAAAAGGACTGGGAGGCGCTCTTCTGGCTCTCTCTCTGTGGCAATGTTTTTTACTATGTCATGCTGTCGATGGCCGTGCAGAAAGGCGGCATTGCGCTTGCTTCTCTGGTTGTCGGGTTTCTGCCCATTACGGTCACGATTATCGGGAGCCGGGATAAGGGGGCTGTATCCTTTGGCGCGCTGTTGCCGTCGCTTCTGTTCTGTGCGGCTGGTGCGTTGTGCGTTGCCTGGCAGGCCCTTGCAGCGCCCGCAGCAGGCGGACACGCGGTGAGTGGCTTTTTCTGTGCGGTGGTAGCCCTTGTTTTATGGACGGCCTATGCCGTGGGGAACAGCCGTTGTCTGGTACGGCTTCATGTTTTGTCCGTTCACGACTGGAACCTGCTGATAGGCATTGTCACGGGAGCGCAGGCGCTCCTGCTCAGTCCTGTCGCCATTTTAAGCAGCCCTTACACTTATAGCACAGGGCAGCTTGGGCGGTTTGCGGCTGTTTCATGCGCGGTGGCGGTTATTGCCTCTATTTTCGGCAATGCCCTGTGGAATCGGATGAGCCGTCTGGTGCCCTTGACCATGACGGGGCAGATGATCCTGTTCGAGACCTTCTTTGCCCTGATTTATGGTTTTCTATGGGAGCACCGCTGGCCTCGGTTGCTGGAGGGGGTGGCATTTGTCTGCATTACCCTGAGTGTGCTGACATGCGTTTCAGTACACCAGAAACATGCCGCCAGACGGCGTGGGGCCATAAGCGGTCTGATGGAAAATGGAGTGTAATGTCATGTCCGTCATTTCTTTCGACGATTTCACGAAAGTGGATATCCGCGTTGGCACGATTATCGGGGTGCAGCCCTTTCCGGAAGCCCGGAAACCAGCCTGGAAACTCACGATAGATCTGGGGGCGGAAATCGGCACAAAACGATCAAGCGCCCAGATTACGGATCTGTACGGTATTGACGACCTGATGGGGCGGCAGGTTGCCTGTGTGGTCAATCTCGGGCCACGCCAGATTGGCCCGTTTATCTCGGAAGTGCTGACACTTGGTTTTCCGGATAAGGACAAAAATGTTGTTCTGGTTGCGCCGGAACGGGCAGTGCCCAACGGTAGCCGCCTGTTTTGACACAAGAGTGGGGCAGATGGTGCCAGATACCCTGAAGCCAAATGGGCGCCACACGGATGAAGTTGGATGGCAAATACAGCTACTGCCTGACGAGGCTGACAGTGTTAACAGATTGTCTGGTAAAAACCGGATCAGGCGGATGGTGGAGCTGAGGGGAATCGAACCCCTGACCTCCTCATTGCGAACGAGGCGCTCTCCCAACTGAGCTACAGCCCCGCCTGTCTTTTCGGTGAGGTTGTGTATAGGGCTTACCAATTTTCTGTCAAGCTGTATTATGAGGCATCATGCCTGAAAAATGGCATGTCCTGCCATGACGGAAGGATCAGGTTCTATCGTGTTTGTATTGTTTGTCATTTTAACGCGCGTGCTGGAAATTTATTGCTGGATTCTGCTCATATCCTGCATCTTCGTGAACCTGTACGCTTTTGGTATTCTGGACAGCCGCAATCAGATTGTCTGGAAAATTGGTGTTTTCCTTGAACGTCTGACTGAGCCGGTTCTGGCGCCCGTGCGCCGTGTTCTGCCGACACCAGGCGGGATAGATTTCAGCCCGATGGTAGTGCTGCTGCTGATCCAGTACGTGTTGCAGCCAACTCTGGTCAAACTGCTTTATCTGTCGATGGAGAATGGCGGCTAAGCAGAGGCTGGATACGCCTGCTGCGCTGAATTTTCATGGCAGGCTGCCGTGTTGGGAATAAAAAACGCCGGACTCTCCATATGGAAAGTCCGGCGTTGCTCTCTCCAAGCCGCAGGAGCTACCCGATAGGTACAGGCGTTATTTTATAAACAACACGCCTGTACCGTTTTATTCAGTGATGGGCCGGGGCCGGGCTATTGTCTTTTTCAATGTGCATGAGGGTGTAACCACTCATGATGAAAACCGGCACCAGGAAGGTGACGACCGTCGCACCCAGCGACGCGGTGTTCATGCCCAGGAAAAAAGCGATCAGGTCAAGGCCCAGCAGCGCCACGCATACAAACATGCCCATCTTTTGAAAAACCTCTTGTTGGGGTGAGATGTCCTGCACCATTTTCTCGCTCATGCCCTTTTACGCCAAAAGGGCTGCGAGATCAGGTCTCACCGCAGTCGTTCATAAACCATACGGTAGTTACACTACTCCTTTAACTTTTGTGGTCAAGCAGCGCACCGCATGGCACGTCGGCTTTTTCGGATGGTTTGGCTGGGGACTGAGTGCTGCCGTTTGCCGGGTTGGTGGAGGCGGAGGAAGTGAGGCAGGTGTTTTCTGGCGTGACGGCAGGGTTGGTCGGGTCTACTGCAGCCGCCTGATTACTGTTTTCAGGATTGCCTGCGGAAGGGGCTACGGTGCTGGCCGCGCTGACAGGTTCTGGGGATGCTGCCGGGCGAGCGGGGGGCGTGTCGGGGGCGGCCTTGGCTATGGTATCGGGCAACTCTGGATCGCTGCTGCTTTTCACGTCGGGACTCGCAGCAGCGGAGGGCTGTGCTGTCTGTGTCAGGCTCGCGGAAGCGCCCTGTGTGGCGGATATGTCAGGCGTTATGCCGGATGCTGTGGTGGTGGATGTATCCGGCAGTTCCGACACGGGGGCAGGAAGAGGGGCGAGCGTGTCCTGTGGTGCCGTGGCATTGGAATAATGGACGGCCGGTTCGCGGGGTTTGGCTCCGGGTGTGGGGAGGCTCGGGGCATGGAAAGCGGAAACCGGGCCAAAAAGCGGGTTGCTGCTGACGGAACGGGCCGACGCGGGGGGCGTGGTCAGGCAGCCTTTGACCAGAGTTGCACAAACACCATCCGAACCGATCATGCGGTCATTGTCGCCGCTGTAGTGCATGTCGGTGACACGTCCATCAACCAGACGGATTGAAGCAATGCACGTCTTGCCTGCGCCACCCATGGAAGTCTGGGTCAGGTTGACCACCGTTTGCAGCGGAAAGAGGGTTGAATCGTTGGTGGACGGTACATTGATGGTGCGTGTGTACTGGAAAATCTGCACATGATCGTCGAGCTGGGCTGTTTTGTCCGGGATGCCCGCGCAGGCCTGAAGGTCTTCGCTGGTCATGCCGATAACCGCCAACTGTCCTTTATGGGCGCGTCGTGAGTCGTTGTAGCCGCACGCGGTCACACCCAGCAGCGCCAGCAGGCAAGCGTAATGCCGGTGGCGGCGGCTCCGAGTGTAACGCTGCTCTGGCGTACGGAACGGGCTACAGCCGGTTCTGGAAGCGTTTTCCTTCATACATCCTCGACAGGGCAGGGGACGGTGGGCAGGGAGGAGGCGACAATTCGTCATAACCGGGCACGAGCCGGGTCGCTGTGCATACCGTTGTTTGGACGAGTTGTCATGAGCAGGTTTTTGTGTCCAGCTTGTGTGAGAAAGCACTCTGCCGTGTCGGTGTGGCTTTGCTTATGAAACCCTACAGGAATGAAAATATGATCTATCGTAAGGCGGCTGTGGTGGCCGCCGTTATGCTGTCTTCGGCTCTTGCCGTGGGGGCTCATGCCGAACCTGGAGGGTGCCTCAAATACGGGGCTATCGGGGCTGTCGGGGGGCATCTGGCGGATCACCATGGCGTGCTGGGGGCGACGGCTGGCTGCGTGACAGGCATGTATAAACGGCATGAATATCGCAAGGAAGCGCGCATGAAAGCGCATCTGTACGATCAGGAGCATCCGGGCGCCAAAGGAACCTACGAGCAGAAAGCCACGGCCTATGATGTGGAGCATTCCACTGTACCGGGCGCCATGACGCCATTCGCCACGCCCAAACCAGCTCAGCCGCCTGCTGCCGCCCCAGCCCCGGCAGAACATCTTTAAAGGCGTGTTCGGCCCGCGTAGGGAGGGGCCAGCGCGTCAGCCGCTGTGATTTGCCACGGTGGCCTGCATACTCTGCAGGGCATAACCCGTGACGATTTCCAGAACGTGGCGGAACTCGTTGTTGAGTTCGGTCATATCCAGCAGGTCATAGCGGTATAAGGTATGAATAATAAAAGCCAGTCGGTTTGTTTCAGCCGCCGCGCATTGAGCCTACATACAGTCAGGATAACGACATCAAGCGCCATGTGTCCGCCCAGCACGCGCCCCAGTGGGGTATGGTCTGCGTAGAGGGAGGGAATGATGGAGTGAATCTGCCAACTCTGGATGTGGGGTGCGTAATGCACCGAGTAATAGAGATATTCTGAAAAGCTGATGCGGTCTGGTGCGCCCAGATCATGGGCCGAGGCATCCAGCAATGTTTTGCATAGGCGCGATGCCATTTCGAACGACATGGCCTGTTCATGAAGCCGGAACAGGCGGCTGGAAAATTGTAAAAGTGCTGGAACACGGAGCTGGGCTGACGTCAGGCAGAGTGAGGTGATAGCCAGCAGTTCGTGTTCCTGCATGTTGGTCAGCAGGAGATAGAGGTCATGCCTGCCGCCTTCCATCAGCGTGGAAAGTTCCTGACGGAAGGCCGCCGCCTGTTGCAGGCATAAACTGGTGGGGTGCGAATGAGTCATGGAATGTGAATGGCTTGAACAAAAGAAGGTTTTTCCTGAAATCTGGCTGATTTTTCAGGCGGGTCGATCTGAATGACGAATAATCTGGCGGCGATGATCGTATGCCCGCATAACCACAGTATAAAAACTTAATGCCCAGAATTATATGAACAAAGTGTTGAGATTTATATTTTTTTCACCCTGACGTCGTGCTCCGCCCGCAGGGGCGGCCTGCTTAGGCCGTTTCAGGCGTGACGGGTGGCACCGGCGTCTCACGGGTGGCGTTCTGGCGGCGAATGATTTCTTCCTGCTTCTGACGCTTGCGGGCACGTTCCTCGGCCATGTTGGCACCCAGATGGGCATCCCCACGGGCGGAGGCCAGGCGCGCCTGATGTTCCCGTTCGGCGTGGCGGGCGCGGCGTTTTGCATCCCACTGGCCATGGCAGGCCGGGCAGCTTACGCCCGCTTCATACAGGGCAGAGGTCTTGTCTTGTGGTGAGAGCGGGGCGCGGCAGGCGTGGCACAGCTCCATCTCGCCCGGTTTCAGGCCATGGCCTACTGTTACACGCTGGTCGAACACAAAACATTCGCCTTCCCACAGGCTCTCCTGTTCGGGAATTGTCTCCAGATATTTCAGAATACCGCCCTGCAGATGGTACACTTCCTCAAAGCCTTCGGTCTTGACGAAAGCGGTGGCCTTTTCGCAGCGGATACCGCCAGTGCAGAACATGGCCAAACGGGGTTTGCGGCCGTTTTGCGTGAAACTGTCGCGGTTCTTGCGGAACCAGTCGGGGAACTCGCGGAAAGTTTTGGTGCGCGGGTCGGTTGCGCCCCGGAATGTGCCCACAGCAACTTCATAGTCATTGCGTGTATCAATCAGGATAGTATCGGGGTCTTCCAGCAGGGCATTCCATTCCGCCGGAGCGACATAAGTGCCGACTGTCCGGTTGGGGTCCATGTCTGCCACCCCCATGGTGACGATTTCCTTTTTCAGCCGGACTTTCATGCGCAAGAACGGCATGGAAGGCGCGCGGGAAAACTTGACTTCAATCGCGGCGCAGCCGGGCAGGGTGCGGATATAGGCGACAACGGCCTCAATACCGGCATCAGTTCCGGCGATGGTGCCGTTTATGCCCTCCTTCGCCAGGAGCAGAATCCCTTTCACGCCCTGTTCGGTGCAGGTCTGGAGCAGGGATTTGCGGATGTCCGCCGGGTTTTCGAAAGGAGTAAACCGATATAGCGCCGCCACGCGGTAGGGCAGGGTGCTCGCGTCCTGTGCCGTAGAAAGAGCGGGGCTGGTGCTGGCGGTCGTCATGGCGGTGTCCTTGCGGTTGAGCGGCTTCGTGCCGGATAGACCGGCAAGGGGGCGAAATACGGGGCTGGTCCCACCCCCATTGGCGCCGGTTTAGCGGGGCTGGACGGTAGGCGGCAAGTGCTTTCCCATGTCGGGCATGGGGGCGTGGCATCTGCTTGCGGACACGGACAGAAAGGCCGGTCTGTGTTAGACCCTTCTAGGTCTTGTTCCGGGCCATTCAGCCAAGCAGGGAAGGAAAACCGGTCTATGAAGCCTCTCCAGAAAGCCGGTATTCTTGCCGCCATCAACAGACTGAATGACTCCGTGGCCGTGCGGATGACCTGGATGTTCGGCAGCATCTGGTGCGTTTACGCTTTCCTGATCTTCTCGCTTGTGCCCGCTCTTGTGCCGCAGTGGCAGAATACGCTGCTCTATATCAGCAACTGTATCCAGCTTGTGGCCCTGCCTGCGCTGATGGTGGGTAGTGCCTTGCTGAACAAGGCACAGGACGATCGTGCGCTGGAGGATCATCGTGCGCTGGTTGAAATCCTGAGCGACGTGCGTGAGGAACTGGCGGATATCAAACTCCGTACGGTGGGCATTGCGCGCGATACATCCGAAGCCTTGCAGCGTCCGACGCTAACGGATGTCTCCATTTCGGATCAGACATTCGTCAATCTAAGTGACAAGCCGGCGTCCGACACGCCCTGAAATCTCAGCCCGACTAACGTGTCGGGGTGGTTGTGGATGAGTTGTCTCACGCCCGAATCGTAGCTTCCCTGCGGGGTCAAGAAGATTCTGAGGGGTGGAAGAAAAAAACGGCAGAAACCTTGGAAAACGGCGATTTTTCCAATCGGCCCTGCGGAAGGATATCCACAGATTCTCGGGGCGGATTGCGGGAAAACCCTGTGGATAGTTTTGTGGAAGGGACAGGAAGCCAGCCTTTTTCCCGGCTTTCTGCATTTGTTCCTGTTACGGTTTTGTGTCGGGCAGACTCTCTTGATGCGCGGGCGATGTCGGGTCGCCGCGCGCCGGATGTATCATCCCGTCAGGGATGTCAGATGTTTTCGGGCATCTTGCAGGCAACGCACAGCTTGTTGCCATCGGGGTCGCGCAGGTAGGCGAGATAGAGCGGGCCTATGGGCGTCTGGCGGATGCCGGGCGGGTTTTCAATGGCGGTGCCGCCATTTTCCACGCCCGCTTTATACCAGGCTGCGGCATGGGCGGGGGAAGGAGCGGCAAAGCTGATGGTGCCACCATTAGCATGGGTGGCGGGCTGGCCGTCCAGCGGCTTGGTGACCATAAAGCGGACACCATGATGGGCATAGCTGAGGCGCCCGTTCTCATGGATTTCAGAGGGCGGAATGTCCAGCGCCTGAAACGTGGCGTTGTAGAACTTCTGTGAGCGCGCAATGTCGTTGCTGCCCACCATGATATGCGTGAACATGGTCTGTCCTTTTGTCGTGGTCTGACAGATATCAAACTAGAACTCCACGCAGCTATGGCCAAGCCCCGTGCCAAGCTCCGTATCAGTTCTGCTAATAAAAGACAGGGTCAGTTCAGTCCTGCTTGCCGGGCAAAGCGGCGCTGTCGACTGAAGAACAGTTTTTCCGATACGCCGAACAGGCAGCGTTCGATCAGGCCATGAGGTTTGAGGCCAATAGTCTTGCAGATCATGCTGGTAACGCGCCGCAGGTGGTGGGGCTGATAGTTTTTCATAGCCCGGCCCATATAGGCGGCAATGCAGCGTTTGTGGTCATAAGGCAGAGAAGAGGGCTCGTTGGTGGTGTAATAGGCGGAGGCTAGTTCATCATCCTCGCTTTCCGTTACCCGGCCCAACGCAATGCGGGTACGCTGGATTACGCCTATGTTTTCGCGTTGCAGATAGCGGTGCATATGGTCGTAAAACAGCTTGAAATGCCGGAACTCATCCGCCGCGATCTGCTTGCACAGTGCCTTGAGTACGGGCTCCTGCGCTGAATCGGCCAGCGCGGAATAAAAGGACGACGTGCCGGTTTCCACCATGCAGCGTGCGATCAGTTCTCCGGTGCGTGAGCCACGCACGGATTCACGCACATCGAGCGGAATCTGGTAGAAATCACGATAGCGGCGGAAGGCAGCCTGATAGTCCCAGGACGGATCGGCCAGCATGGCCCAGCGTCCAAGAGCATCGCCATGCTGGATTTCCTCCAGCGCCCACAGATCGGCCGCCATGCGGAAGTCCGGGTCATCATGGAAGACGTTGTTCAGGTAGTGGGCGTAATCCACACTGTTGCGTTCAACAACCGAGGCTGCCTTGATGGCGGGCACGAGTTGTGGGTCCACTTTCGAAAGGTCGAACTCATCCCACGGGAGCTGGTCGATCTGCCAGTGTTTCATGTATCGAACCTCCTCCTGCCCCGTGGCAGTGTCTGCATGTCAGCCCAAACCCCCTGTGGTTTCTTGCAGGGGCGGGGCGGTTTGTCGGCTTGCACCGCATTGCCCGTAGGGGCTGGCTGGGGTTTAGACCATCCATCCCATGGGCGGAATCATGGGAAACAAAAAAATGGCCGCCCGCCTTCTGTCAATACTCATCATAGCGTGACTGCCGCGATACTAATGCACATCATGCGTTTGTCCCGCCAAAACTCTGTCTGGCGGGCTGTGGCGGGCGGGTTCTGAAGAGGGAAAGGCAATCAGGCGCTGGTGCGGCGCTTTTTGCTTCGCTGTCAGGCGTCCTGCTGACAGGGAGGAGCGGGAAGTTCGTCACCCGGCTGGGCGGGAGGCAGCGGGCGGGGCTTACGCTTTTCATCCAGAGCGACGAAAATAAATTCGCCTTCCGTCACCTTGGAGGTGATGTGCGTATGACGCGCCCTGCGCCATGTCTGGACATGGATATGCAGCGATGTGCGGCCCGTGCGCGTGATGTTGGTGTAGATGCTGACTTCATCTCCCACCACAACCGGCTCAAGAAACACGAGACTGTTGATCGCCACAGTGGCGCACCGCCCGTTGGCCCTGAATGCCGCCGTAGTGCCGGCTGCAAGATCCATCTGTGACATGATCCAGCCGCCGAACACATCTCCCGCCGGGTTGGTATCCGTGGGCATGGCCACGACCCGGATTGTGGGGATGCCTTGCGGCAGAACGGATTCAGAAGACGGACACATACACGAAACTCCTTGTAATGGCTCCTGAAACCACACGGGTTCAGAAGCAGTGGTGCCCTTAACGTATCAGCACCATTCAGTTCCGGATAAGGATATAGTTTATCGTTACGTCAAAGTTGATGTAGTTGTCCTTCATGTCCGGCGGCACGGGGGGCAGTTGCGCCCCATGGAACATGCCCACGGTTGCCGCATCCAGCTCGGTCACGCCGGATGAGCTGGTTTCGAACACCTTGAAGACATTCCCCTGCCTATCAAGCACCACATGCACGGAGGTTGTGCCGGAATCGCCTCTCTCGGCGGCTTCGGGTGGGTAATACAGGTGACGCTGAATCCATGCGTCGATTTCCGCCGCGTAGTCGCTGCTGACTCCATGCACTGCCGTGCGTGAGGAGTAATGGGCGGTCAGCGCGCCGTTTTCCACCATCGGGCCGATTGACAGGTCAAGCGGCGCGTTGCTGCCGCCGCTGCGTCCACGCCGGGGCCTGCGGGGGGCTGGCGCCTGATCGAAGGACGTGTCCATCGGGTAGTCGAGCGGCGAGGGCGTGTGGTGGCTGGGGCTGGGCGTGGGGCGCGGGTGCGGTGCCGGGTGCGCGGGGCGGCGCGGCTGGTGGCTGTGCCCGGTTACGGGCTTGGCTGGGGCGGTGTGCTGGGTTTTTTCTTCCGCGCGGAGCAGTCCGTCATTGGACTGCGGCAGCGGGGGCGAGGAGGGTTGCTCGGTATTGTTGTGCTGGGGGCCTTCCTGTGCTTCGGCAGGGGGAGCGGGGGCGTTGCTGCTCTGCGCGGGTGTGCGGGCTGCGTTGCCGCCTGCGGCCTCGGGCGAGGTGGGGCCTGTCATGCCGGTAGAGGCCGGAGCCTGATCGAACAGCATTTCTACCGGCTGCGCGGGCGGCGAAGCCGGCGAGCCCGTCATGCTGGAGGCGGCCTTGTAGCAGATGGCCAGCAGCAGCAGCGTATGCGCTCCCAGCGAGGCCGCAAGCACCGGCCCCAGCGTGGGCTCTGCGTAGCGCTCCTTGCGGATGAGCGGTGTGGAAGTGCCCCGCACCACCCGGCCCGGTACGCGGAGAACCGGTAGCAGCGGAAGCAGCCGTGCCCGCCTGTCGTGCGGCGGGTCATGATCGAGGGCCGATGCGCCATGAGAGGGCTGGCTGGAATGGGTGGGAGCGGCGTCAGCCTGTGCGGATGGCGGCACGAGACGGGGCTCCTTCCGCACGGATGCGGAAGCGGGGCGATGCGTATCAGAAACCATGAACCGCCGGTTTTCTCCCGTTATTCCGCAGGGACTGCCTGCGCGGCGCACCTGCCCGCGTCCGGTATTGTGCCACCGCTGGCAGCCCTGTGCCACAGGGAAGTTGCGTGGGGCAAGGGGCACAGGCCCCGTGCGTAAGCGTTACCAGATCTTGACGCGCTGATCAGGCGGCAGGTAGAGCGCCGCCCCCGGCTGCACCTTCCAGGCTTCGTACCAGAAGTCGATATTGTGCATGGGGATATTAACACGCGCCTGCGGAGGAGAGTGCGGATCGGTCACGACCAAACGGCGCACTGTATCGTCGCGCAGTTTTTCACGCCAGACCTGTGCCCAGCCGAGGAACACCCGCTGGTCGCCGCTCAATCCGTCGATAACCGGGGCCTCTTTCCCGCCGAGCGAGGCATGATAGGCGTCCAGAGCGAGGGTCAGACCGCCCAGATCGGCAATGTTCTCGCCCATGGTCAGCTTGCCGTTAACATGCAGGCCCGGAAGTACCTCAAAGGCATCGTACTGCGCGCCCAGACGGCTGGCCAGTTTCTGGAAGCGTTCGGCGTCTTCCTTTGTCCACCAGTCCTTCAGGCGGCCATGCTCGTCAAACTGGCGGCCCTCATCGTCGAAGGAGTGGGTCATTTCGTGGCCAATCACCCCGCCAATGGCTCCGTAATTGACCGCCGGATCAGCCTTGGGATTGAAAAAGGGCGGCTGGAGAATGGCAGCGGGGAACACGACTTCGACGAACAGCGGATTGTTGTAGGCGTTCACGGTCTGGGGCGTCATGTCCCATTCGTTGCGGTCCACCGGACGGTCGAGCCGTTCCAGCCAGTAGCGCCACTCATAGGCGACGGCGTTGCGGGCGTTGCCGTAGACATCGCCCTTGCGCACCACCAGACTGCGATAGTCGCGCCACGTATTGGGGTAGCCGACCTGAATTTCAAAGTTTTCCAGCTTGCGCAGGGCGGCCTCGCGCGTGGGGCCGCTCATCCACGTATTGTTGCGCAGGCGGGTGCGGAAGGCGTCCTTGAGGTCGGCTGTCAGCTTCTGCATGGCGGCGCGGCTTTCCGGCGGGAAGTAGCGCTGCACGTAGACCTTGCCCAGCGCCATGCCCATGGCCGAGCTGGTGGCGGTCACGCCCCGCTTCCAGCGCGGGGGTAGCTCGGGCTGTCCTGTCAAAGAGCGGGTAAAGGCGAAGCGTGCCTGTTCGAAGGCTTCGGGCAGGGAGGCCGTGGCGGATTCCACAAGATGGAAGGCCATCCAGGCTTGTAGTGTTTCAAGGCTGGTCGCGGCCAGCACCCGGGCCTCGCCGGTAATGGCGGAGGGCTCGCCCACGATAAGGGCGCGGCTGGCGATGTTCTGCTGCGGAACATCCGTACTCTGGAGCCACAGCGCCCATTCAAAACCGGGGGCGTGGCTTTCCAGTTCGGCCAGTGTCATCGGGTTGTAGGTTTTCTGCGGATCGCGCAGGTCGGCCCGTGCCCAGTGCGTTTCGGCCAGCCGGGTTTCCAGTGTGATGATGGCGGCCGCAGAGCTGGCGGGGTTGGGCCAGCCCACCAGAGTCAGCGCCTTTTCGATGTAGGTCTGATAGTCTTTCTTCTTCGCCGCGAATTCGGGCTTCAGGTAGTAGTCGCGGTCGGGCAGGCCCAGTCCGTCCTGATCCAGATTGAGGGCGTAACGCGTGGGGTCTTTCGCATCCGGGTTGATCCCTAGCGAGAAGGGCGAGAACTGGAATCCTTTGGATGATGTGCCGGCAAGGCGGGCGAAGTCCTTCATGTCATGGATGGCGCGTATGGCGTCCAGATCTGCCTGCAACGGATGCGTGCCCTGCGCTTCAATGGCCGCGGTATCCATGAAGGAAGCGTAGAAGGTGCCCAGTTTTTCTTCCGTGGTGCGGGGCGTCTGCATCGGGTGGGCAGACAGGTCATCAAGAATACTGCGAACGCGCGCGCGTGAGAGTTCGGCCAGCGCGTTGAACGGCCCGTAGCTCGTCATATCCGCCGGAATGTGCAGGTGGTCGAGATACGTGCCGTTGGCGTAGCGAAAAAAATTGTTGCCCGGCTGTACGGCCAGATCGCGGCCGGCAAGGTCAACTCCCCAGGGGCCGAACGGGCTTTCTGTCGCTGCCACAGAGGGGGCGGAAACCGGGGCCTTGGTAGTCGGAGCCGGTGCGGGGCTTACGCTGGACTGGCTGGCGGGCTGGGCCTGCGTGGGCAGGCAGGCGGCGCTCGCAAGAAGGGAGACAAGCAGCGCATGGCGGAGGCAGGAACGAACTGGACGGATAGGCACTGATTATCTCCAGAAAGATGGAAGGCCGCGCGATCACATTAGTGAGCTTGTCAGTGCCTGCCTACCCTGTGGGGTGCAGACTGGCGTTTAAAAGAAACGTTATTCATGCTGTCCTGCTCCTGTCAGGGGGCCGGAGCCGGATTGTGCGGCCCGGCGTTGGAAAGACGGAGCAGGGTCATGACATGTCTGGTGGTGAGGGCGGGCGGCAGCCGGGTTTTTCCACACTGGAAAGCGCTTTTTGCCGAACTTATGCCGGAACTGGAAGTGAGGGAGTGGGATGACCCCACGCTGGACCCCGCCCGGATAGATTACGCGCTGGTCTGGCAGCCCGAGCCGGGTCGGCTGGCCGCCATGCCTAACCTGCGCGCCATTCTTAGCGTTGCCGCCGGGGTGGAGCATGTCGTGTGCGACCCCTCATGGTCCCGCGCCATTCCGTTGATCCGCATGGGGGAGGAGGAAACCCGCGGGCAGATGGCCGACTATGTGCTGTGGGCGGTGCTGTCGCTTCTGCGTGACGCGCCGCGCTGGCAGGCGGCGCAGGCGGCTGGGCAGTGGGTGCGCCGCGAGCGTCCGCCGCTGCTTTCGTCCGAGATGCGGGTCGGGATTATGGGGCTGGGTAGTCTGGGCAGGGCGGTTGCCCGTAGGCTGACAGCAGCAGGGTTTGACGTACTGGGCTGGAGCCGCACCGAGCATACGATAGAAGGGGTCTCCTGTTTTTGGGGGGAAAGCCAGCGCGCGGCTTTTGTGGCCGAGTGCCATGTGCTTGTCTGCCTGCTGCCCGAAACGGAGCAGACGCGCGGGCTGATTACCTATGAACTGCTCGAGCAACTGCGCCAGCCCTCGGGGCTGGTCAATGTGGCACGTGGTCCGATTGTGGTGGAGGCCGACCTGCTCCGCGCCTTGGAAGAGGGCATTCTGCACGGGGCGGTGCTGGATGTGTTCGACCATGAACCACTCCCCTCCGACTCTCGGTTGTGGCACGCGCCACGGGTCATGGTTACGCCCCATGTGGCCTCGGAAGCCTCACGTCCCGCGCGGGCCAGACAGGTGGTGCAGACCATCCGTGCGCTTGAACGCGGCGAGGCGGTGCCCCTGCGCTATGACCCAGCGCTGGGATACTGAGCATGAGAGCGTGCAGCGGATGGTGAATATGCGTGATGGTGTAAGCCATGTTCAGGTCGGAGCGCATTCCCTGTGTGTCAGGATATCTGGCATGGAACAGCAGGTGCCAGAGCCCGGACGTGCAGGCGTGCCGCTGCTGCTGGTGCATGGTTTTGGCGGCAGTCTTGCTAGTTGGCAGCTCGTTACGCCCACACTGGCGCGCACACGGCCTGTCATTGCGTTTGACCTGCCGGGCCATGGTGAGTCCTCGCAGGCGGTGGGGGAAGGTTCGGTGGCGTTCTTTGCCGGGGTGACAGCCGGTCTTCTGGACGCGCTGGACGTGCCATGCGCCCATGTGGTGGGACATTCGCTAGGTGGGGCTGTTGCCTTGAGCCTTTTGGCCCACAAGCCTGAAAAAGTAAGGGCTCTTTCGCTTCTGGCGCCTGCTGGGCTAAGCCGCTGCGTCAATATGGCGTTTATCGAGGGCTTTGTGCAGGCCACCACGCCGGAGGCGCTGCTGGAGGCCATGGCGATGGCGGTTTATGCCAAAGGGCTGGTGGGCCGCAAGGCGGCGCTGGTGCAACTGGCCCAGCTCAACCGTCCCGGTGTGCGTGCGGCGTTGCAGCAGGTGGTAGAAGCCTGTTTTCGCGGTGGTGAACAGGCGGTGGATTTGCGCGCGGTGCTGCACGCTAGTCCGGTTGCCTGTCAGATAATCTGGGGGCGGGAGGACGCGGTGCTGCCGCTCCCTCCCACAGAAGGGCTGGTGCAGCCCCCGCACGGCCTGTTGTTAGAGCAGACGGGACATCTGCCCCAGCTTGAGCGCCCGACGGTCGTGGCGCAGGCTCTGGCGGCATTCGCCGCGCAGGAAGCTCAGGCCCCATAAGCGCGACGGGCCGCCATCCCCGACGTTATTCCGAGGCCAGCGTGACAGCCCCGATCAGGCCTTCCTCGGTGCCGAAGCCCAGTGTGCAGCCATCCGGGCTGTAGGCGAGCGCCGTAATGCTGCCGCCCTGACCCAGCGAGACCGGCAATACCCTTCGGGTTTCGATGTCGATCATCAGCACGGAACCATCGGCAAAGCCTGCCGCAACCACATCCTGCGTGGGGTGGCAGGCCACGCGGGTGCAGAGCGCCCCGCCCGAGCCGGGCAGCTCCACAGGAGGCTTGCCCATGGGGCCGGTGCCGGTGAACGACCACATGACCACCACATCGGCCCCGCCTGTCACCAGCCACTTGCCATCGCGCGTGAAGGCCATGGAGCGCACCTTGGTCGGGTAGCCGCTCATGCGCATGTTGTGCCCGTCGGACAGTCGCCAGCCATGCAGGTCGTTGTCCTGCATGGCCGTTACCACGGCCTCGCCCTGCGGGTGCATGGCAATGCCCAGGTGGCTGCCTTTCCATTCAAGCTGGCGGGGGCTGCCATCCTTCGACTGGGTGAACCACAGCGATACGCCATTGTAGTGCGAGACCGCGATCCGTTTGCCCCGTGGGTCGAACACCATGCCACCCACCGTGGATGGGTGTTCGAGCGTGCGGGTGACGGTGCGCCCCGTGGCGTCCCGCAGTTCCACCATCTTCCCGGAGGCGGAGGCGACGAGTGCTACCTTGGGGTCGACATAGGTGGCCACATGCTCGACCCAGCGCCGCCCCTTGCCCAGTTCCTCGATCTCGCCCGTGGGGTCGAGGCGGCAGAGCCGTCCGTCATCGCCACCGCTGAGGAAGCAGTCGGGCAGCGTATCGGCGCACAGGCTCAGGGCCGGGCCGTCATGTACGGCGTGGGATGTCCAGCTTGCGGGGTTCCGTATGTCTTCACGGTGCAGCACGATGATGTCGCCCTCCGCCGTGGAAAAGCCCAGACGGCTGGAATCGCGCGTGGCCACGCAGGCCGTTATTTCCCCTTCAACCACCCGCACGCCGCCGCGGCTGTCGATCAGCCCGTGGGGGGCTGTGGTGTTTTCACGCAGCGTGCTCATGCGGCAATGCAGCTTTCAAGCCCGCGGCGGAGCTGGGGGCGGTTGAGATTGCGGCCAATGAAAACGAGGCGGCTTTCACGCGGTTCATCGGCTTTCCACGGGCCGATCTCATCGCCGTCGGCCATCATGTGCACGGCCTGAAACGCAAAGCGGTCGGGCTGGCCTGCGAAGTTCAGAATCCCCTTGGTACGCAGGATGTCCGCTCCCTTTTCCTGCAGCAGCGCGCTGATCCACATCTGGAAACGCCCGGCATCCAGTGGCTCTTTCACGACGAGGGAGACGCTGGAGATGTCTTCTTCATGCTCGTGCGAGGGGTTTTCCAGAAAATCGGGGCTGGCTTCCAGCACGCGGGCGAGGTCAAAGCCGCCGCGGTCGAGCACGTCGGTCAGTTTGACGTTGCCCTTTTGTGCGCGGTGAATGGGGGCGGCGCTGTTCAGGCGGCGGATGGCGTCTTCCACGCGGGCCAGTCCGGCTTCGTCCATCAGGTCGGTCTTGTTGAGGATAATGACATCCGCAAAAGCAAGCTGGTCGCGTGCTTCGGGGCTTTCCTCCAGCGTGGTCAGGACGTTGTAGGCGTCAACAACCGTCACCACCGCATCCAGCCGGGCTTTTTCGCGCACGTCTTCATCCGCGAAGAAGGTCTGCGCCACGGGGGCGGGGTCGGCCAGGCCCGTGGTCTCGACAATGACACCATCAAACTTGCCGCGCCGTTTCATCAGCCCGTTCAGGATGCGGATCAGATCGCCGCGCACGGTGCAGCAGATGCAGCCGTTGTTCATTTCAAACACTTCCTCGTCGGCATCCACCACGAGGTCGTTATCCACGCCCAGTTCCCCAAACTCATTGATGACAACCGCATATTTGCGGCCGTGCTCGGCGGTCAGGATATGGTTCAGCAGCGTGGTCTTGCCCGCTCCCAGAAAGCCGGTCAGGACCGTGACCGGCACGCGGTTGTCTGGCTCGGCGGCCTGTGTGATGTCGGCGGAAATACCCGATACATCGGACATGGGGAGAACCCTCCGTTCTGGCTGCGTTATGGGTGTCATATAGGACAGCGGGCAGGCGGAAACCAGAGACCCCGCCTGCCGGGCCTGTCTGTCCGGTTGGCCCGCTGTTGCGTTAGCGGTTCGTGTGGGAGGCGGAATCGGGGTTTGGGGCAGCGGGCGCGTTTTTCTGTCCCGAGCCCGTGGTGCGCAGGAATCGTACGGCCAGCGCGCTGTACAGGGCGTGGCTGCACAGAGCACGTGAAACACCAAAGGCCAGAAAGGCGCTGGCCATCAGGGCCAGCGTAATCTGCTGGTTGTCACACATTTCCATGACAATGACAGTGGCTGTCAGGGGGGACTGGGTTACGGCGGAAAAATAGGCCACGGTCCCCAGCAGCACCACAGCGCCGGATGTTGTGTGGGGCAGAAACTGCGCAACCCAGCCGCCCATCCCCGCCCCGATGGACAGCGAGGGCGCGAACAGTCCCCCCGGAATGCCCGAACAGTAGGAGATAAAGGTGGCCAGCAGCTTGAGCACGAAATAGTAAGCTGGGTACTGGCCCGATCCCATGATGATGTCGCGCGCCTGCGTATAGCCGGTGCCGTAGGTTATGCCGTCTGAAACAACGCCGATAATGGCCAGCACAAGGCCGCACAGGGCGGCAAACAGCACGGGGCGGCGGCTGATGAACGCCCCCATCCGCCCCGGCACCCCGCGTGAAACGCGCACCAGAAGGGCGGAGAACATGCCGCCGCTCAGCCCGCCCAGCACGCCGCAGATCAGCACGGCCAGCCAGCTCGCGCCCACCGGCACGGCGGAATAGGTGTGGCCGAAATAGGTGTAGTTGCCCATCAGCGCGATGGCCGTCACACCGGAAATGACCACGCATGTCAGCATGGTGCCGCTGGTGCGCTGCTCGAACGAACGGGCCAGCTCTTCTATTCCGAACACGATACCCGCCAGCGGGGTGTTGAAGGCGGCGGCAACACCGGCGGCCCCTCCCGCCTTGATCAGCGCGTGGATACCCGTCACGTTGGTCATGCCGGCCTGCCGCCCGACCATGTGCATGATGGATGCGCCAACCTGCACGGTCGGGCCTTCACGCCCGATGGACGCGCCAGCCAGCAGCCCCAGACAGGTCAGGAAAATCTTGGCCAGCGCAATCCGCACGGCCAGAATCCGGTCAACCAGCATCATGTCATGCAAGTGCAGGCAGGCAATGGCCTGCGGGATGCCACTGCCCTGCGCGCCACGGAACCAGCGGCGCGTCAGCCATGTGGAAAGTGCGAGCCCGACCGGCGCAACCACCAGCATAAGAAGCGGGCTGATATGCGTGATGCGCGAGCGGATATGGCTTGCGGCATCGGCAAGTTCCGCAAAGCCCACGGCTACAAGGCCGACCAGTACCGCGCCCGACCAGTAGATGAGCTTGCGTCGCCAGTTCAGCGTGCCGTTTCTGGCCAGATCACGGAACTGGTGAAGGGATTCGAGCGTGGTGTTCACGCTGGGGTGCATGGGTCTGGTCCGCCTGATGGAAACTGGGCCGGAAACGGGGCTGGGTTTGTCCGGTTTTCCCCCATAGCCGTATCTGTCCCGGCATGGCAAAGGTTTCATGCGCGGGTTGCGCCCGTCACGCCCTGTCCTGTCCGTTCCTTTGCGGGTTACTTGACCGGAGAGGTGTCGGGCCGAGGCCAGAAGACAATGCCCTCGTGCTTGGCCAGACGGTCGGGCTCGACATGGATATGCACCAGCGTACTGCCCATCTGGGCGCGCAGACCGGCCTCGATGCGGTCGCATATGTCATGCGCTTTTTCCACGCTCATGCTGCCCGGCACCACTAGATGGAAATCCAGAAACGTCATGGCCCCTACGATCCGGGTGCGGATATCATGCGCTTCAATGGCACCCTGTCCGTTGGCCGCGATAATATCGCGGATCTGGTCAAGGGTTGCGCCGTCAGGGGCCTGATCCATCAGCCCGGCAATGGATTCGCGCATGACCTCCCAGCCCACGCGCAGCACGTTGAGCGCGACAAACCCCGCCAGCAGCGCATCAAGCCGCGCCCAGCCGGTGAGGGGAATGAGCGCCACGCCCACGACCAGCGCAACGCCTGTCCAGACATCGGAAAGCACGTGGTGCCCGCCGGCCACCAGCGCGGGTGAGCGACGCGCCCGGCCTGCCTGCAACATGGTCAGCCCCCAGCCCAGATTGACCAGGGTGGCGGCGGCGTTCAGTGACAGCCCGGCCCAGGGGGCGAGGGTTCGGTGCGGCGACAGCCAGCCCTCGATGGCCTCGCGCCCGATCAGGAATGCGGTCAGCACCACCAGCGTGCCTTCGGCCACGGCGGACAGGTATTCGGCCTTGTAATGGCCGTATGTGTGATTGTGATCCGCCGGGCGTTCGGCAATGCCCAGCGCCCACAGCCCCCCTATTGCGGATACGACGTTGATGATGGTTTCCATCGCATCGGCGCCAAGGGCCACACTGCCCGACACCGTATAGGCGGCGTATTTCAGGGTCAGCACCAGTACGCTGACCAGCAGGCTGAGCAGCGCAATGCTTTTATTGCTGTCGGGAAGAGCGGACAGGGGCATGAAGGGGCAGGCTCCGGCGGCGGGTGTCAGATCGTGTTCGGGTCTGTCAGGTGGCAGGAAGGGGCATAGGCGGTGCTTTCGATCTGCACGGTAGGGTGCGCGATGGCAAAGCGGGTGCGCAGGATTTCTATTACCTGCGCGAGTAGCGCGGCGTTCTGTCCGTCCGCAGGGTTGGCCGTGCTGACCAGATGAACCGTCAGCGCGGTTTCCGTGGTGCTCAGGGGCCAGACGTGCAGGTCATGCAGGTCGACCACGCCGGGCAGGGAGCGCAGAGTGGCTTCAAGCGCGCCAGTATCCACCGAGCGGGGCACGGCGTCCAGCGCCATGTCCAGAGAATCCCGCAACAGCGACCACGTGCTCAGGACCACCACCACCGAAATGCCAAGGCTTATGGCCGGGTCGATCCAGCTTAGCCCGGTCAGCACCACCAGCCCGCCCGCAATGACCACGGCAAGCGATGTCAGGGCATCGGCCATCAGATGAGCAAACGCGCCGCGTACGTTCAGGTCTTCCTTCTGTCCCGAGGCGAATAGTAGGGCCGTGGCGCCGTTGACGACAATGCCGCAGGCGGCCACCACCATCATGGTGCCGCCCATCGGTTCAGCCCCATGCGGGTGAACAAGCCGCAGGATAGCCTCCCACGCGACACCGCCTGTAACCAGCATCAGCACAAGGGCATTAGCCAGCGCCGTCAGGATGGATGACCGGCGCAGCCCGTAGGTAAAGCGCGCTGAAGGCCCCCGCCGCGACAGCACGTTAGCCAGCCATGCGGCGGCCAGCGCCATGACATCGGACAGGTTGTGTCCGGCATCGGCCAGCAGCGACAGCGAGTGTGACAGCGTGCCCCAGATGGCCTCCAACATTAGGTAAAGGATATTGGCCGCCATGCCGATGGCGAAGGCCCGGCCGAATGAGGCAGGCACATGTGTGTGTCCATGGCCATGATCGTGGTGATCATGCCCGTGGTGATCGTGGCCAGATTCGTGGTCATGGGCCGCGTGATCATGATCCGCCGCATTATGGTCGTGCCCATCTGATTCCGTATCATGATCATGCGCCCCTTCGGAGGGGGCTGCGTGGTCATGCGGGTGCCTGTCAGAAAGGCCGGTCCGTCCAGAGACAGGCGACATGGGTGGCTGTGACATGAGTATGCCTCGGGCTGGTCAACAGATTAAGGGGCGGTGTGGGGTGCGTTGACCTGTATCCCGCCCTTTGGGGGCGGCCACAAGGGGGGCTGCCGGGCATAAGGGCGTTGATTGTCCGCCCTGCGCGGGGGCTGGGCCTGTCGGGCGTTGCACCGGAAGGGTTTTTGCGACTAGGACTGGCGCAGTTTCAACCCTGCCAGTTTTTATGGATGATAGAACCGTCCCATGCTGCGATTGACCGAACTGCGCCTGCCGCTCGACCATCCGCCCGAGGCCCTTGAACACGCCATCTGCACGCGGCTGGCCATAGCCCGTGATGCTCTTGAGCATTTCAGCGTCTACAAGCGCGGGCACGATGCCCGCCGGCGTAGCGCCATTGTGCTGGTTTACACGGTGGATTGTGCCGTGCGTGACGAGGCCGCCGTGCTGGCACGCTACCGGCAGGCCCATCCGCGTGACACCCATGTGCAGATTGCGCCAGACATGAGCTGGACAGCGCCGCTGGCGCACGGGGCCGAACTGGCGGCGCGGCCGGGCTACCGTAGGCCGATCGTGGTGGGGGCCGGGCCGTGCGGCTTCATGGCCGCGCTCATGCTCGCGCGCATGGGGCTGCGCCCGCTGCTGCTTGAACGCGGTAAGGCTGTGCGGGAGCGGACGGTGGATACCTTCGCCCTGTGGCGGCGCTCGGTGCTGACGCCCGAAAGCAACGTGCAGTTTGGCGAAGGTGGGGCCGGAACCTTTTCTGACGGCAAGCTGTACAGTCAGGTGCGCGATCCACGCTTTCTGGGCCGCAAGGTGCTGGAGGAGTTTGTCAAAGCGGGTGCGCCCGAAGACATCCTGACTCTCGCGCACCCGCATATCGGCACGTTCCGCCTTGTTTCCATGGTGGAGCATATCCGCAGCGAGATTGAGGCGGCGGGTGGGGAATACCGTTTTCAGTCGCGGGTGGAGGGGCTGTTACTGGAGCCCGGCACCCGCCGCGTGCAGGGCGTGCGTCTGGCTGATGGCGAGGTGGTGGAAAGCGGACATGTCATTCTGGCCGTAGGCCACAGCGCGCGTGACACCTTTGCCATGCTGAACGAACAGGGTGTGACCATGCAGGCCAAGCCCTTTTCCATGGGGGTGCGGATCGAACATCCCCAATCAGTGATTGATACGGCCCAGTTCGGCAGTGCGGCGGGCAACAGCCTGCTGGGAGCGGCGGAATACCGGCTGGTGCATCATGCCGCCAACGGGCGCGGGGTGTATTCGTTCTGCATGTGTCCGGGCGGAACGGTGGTGGCCGCCACTTCGGAAGAAGGGCAGGTGGTGACCAACGGCATGAGCCAGTATTCCCGAGCGGAACGCAACGCCAATTCCGGTATTGTGGTGGAACTCCGCCCCGGAGAGGACTACCCGGATGATCCGCTGGCGGGGGTAGCCTTCCAGCGCCATTGGGAAAAGCAGGCCTTTGTCGCGGGCGGGGGCGACTACCGCGCACCAGCCCAGCGTGTGGGCGACTTTCTGGCCGGGCGGCCATCGGTCTCACTAGGCGATGTCGTGCCGTCCTATCGGCCGGGCGTCACGCCTACAGACCTCTCCACCTGCCTGCCGGATTTTGTGGTGGAAGCCCTACGCGAGGCTCTGCCGCATTTCGACCGCAAGCTCAAAGGCTACGCGATGGAAGATGCCGTCATGACCGGGGTGGAAACACGCACGTCTTCTCCTCTACGGATTCCGCGCGGGGAAACGGGGCAGTCAGTCAACACGCCGGGGCTGTACCCGGCGGGTGAAGGCGCGGGCTATGCGGGCGGTATTCTCTCGGCGGGGATGGACGGTATCCGTATGGCAGAAGCTGTTGCCCGTGACATTGCGGGCCTGCCACCAGCTCCTTTGTAACTCTGGTCGGCCTCATGCAGCCCCGGCGTGCGAGGGGCTGCATGAGTGGTCTGCTCAGTGCTCCGCCAGAAAGGCTTCCACAAGCTGGCAGAAGCGTTGTGGCGCATCCGCATGAACCCAGTGGCCTGCCCCGGCAATGCTTTCAAGCTGGTGATTGGGGAACAGGCGGCGCATGGCGGGCTCGTTTTCGGGCTGGATATAGCGTGACTGCTCGCCGCGTATGAACAGCGTGGGGCCGGTATAGCAGGCATCCGGCGGCAGGGCGGGCCATCCCATCAGGGCGGGGAGCGCCGCCTGTATGTCCGCAAGACCGATGGCCCAGCCCGGATTATCGCCCAGACGCATATTCTGCACCATGAGCTGGCGCACCGTATCCTTGTCGATCAGCGGGCGAAGCAGATCATTGGCCGTGTGCAGGTCGAGATGGGCCGGAAAGTGCAGGGCTTCCAGCCCCTGAGGCAGATCAAGACTGTCAAAGCCGCCCTGACCCGGCGCGATGTCGACCACAATCAGGCAGCGCACGGCTTCAGGCTGTGTCAGCGCCAGCATCATGGCGGTTTTGCCGCCCATGGAATGGCCTAGCAGGGCGGCGGGCAGCGCGTGGTGGGCGCGCATGGTTTCCGCTACGTCTTCGGCCATGATCGGGTAGCTCATGGGGCCGTGCGGGCTGGCGCCATGGTTGCGCAGGTCCATCGCCAGTGTGCGACGGGTGGCGGATAGGCGGCGCTGCACAAAACCGAGGTTGCGGGCGCGACCAAACAGGCCATGAAGCAGCACCACGGGCGCTGCCGGGGGTTCTGGGCCGCGTTCAATCACGTTCAGCAGCATGGCGGGATCTTTCTCCTGTGTGGCACTGGGCGCGTTTTTGCCTCGCTTTGCCTCCAAAGGCGAGGGGATAAGGTATCCCCCGCCTTCACCTTAAGGCGAGAGCGCCTGATCGCGTTGGCCGACAAGCCCGCGTGCGAACCACGCACAGGCTGCGCAGAACGCCAGTCCGCCCAGTAGCTCTGGCAGGGCAACGGGCAGGGCCGACGCCATGGACAGCGCATCGTCCCGCCCCAGCGCGCCTGAAAGCCCGGCAATGGCGACCCCCGTCAGGCTTTCTCCCACGATAAAGCCGGAGGCCAGCATGGTGCCGTATGTCTGCCGAGCCTGTGTTTCGGTGTCCTTGTGCGTGGTGCGGTTGGCCCATGCGCGCAGGGCCCAGCCCAGAACCGCCCCTCCCGCCAGCGTTATGCTGGTGGAGGCAGGCAGGTACAGCCCGACCGCGACGCCGAGCGGAGGGAGGGACAGGTCATGGCGGCGCAGAAGCCGGTCCGTCGCAATCAGCCCACAGCCTAGCGTAAGGCCAGCGCCCAGCATGGTCCAGTCCAGCGTGCCGGAAAAAATGCCCTGTGTAATCAGCGTGATCAGCGCGGGTTGCGGGGCGGAGAGAGCGCGGGCCGCGTCCATGCCGGGGCGGGGCATGGCGCCTGCAAACCCGTAGGCCTGATAAAGCAGGTTCAGCACTGGAGGGATGACCAGCGAGCCGACCACGCAGCCCACAATCAGCACGGCCTCCTGCTTCCATGGCGATGCCCCGACAAGCTGGCCGGTCTTGAGATCCTGCAGGTTGTCATTGGAAATGGCGATGGTGGCGGTAATGGCCGAAAGCAGCAGAATGGTGAAGGCCGTGGCCAGCTTCTGCCCGTTGGCCATCAGGGCAGGGGGAACCAGCCCCAGCGTTTCAAGAGCCAGAATCATCAGTGCGCTCAGCACTGCTCCCACAATGATAATGCCGGATATGGGGGAGGAGGATGAGCCGACAATTCCCGCCATGTAGCCGCAGGCTGCCGCCATGAGAAAACCGAACACAACGCAGAACAGCACCGCCGCAAGCACCAGCGTAGTCGCCCCGGTTGTAACGGGGTTCAGAAAATCCTTGAAAAACCACCACAGTCCCAAGGCGGACAGAACCAGAAGTCCCGCCATGGCCCGAGGCGACAGGTCACGCTCATGCGTGGTGGTATCGCCGTCGGCAGGGCGGAGGCTCTGTCTTATTCCGCTCAGAACGGGGGGGAGCAGTTCCACCAGTGTCCACAGCGACGCTACAGCAATGCTGCCTGCGCCGATAAAGCGGATTTTGTGTAGCCAGAGGTCGTGCGCGAAAACCGTGGCGGGCAGGTTGGCAGGGTTGGGTGTATGGCTGCTCAGCCATGGCACCCCTATGCCCCATGCCAGCACGCAGCCTGTTAGCATGGCCAGTCCGCCCGCCAGCCCCACAAGATAGCCCGCGCCCACGAGTGCCAGCGAAAAACTGGCCGAAAACTGGAAAATGGCAGTTCCGGCGCTGGCTGTCAGCGTGATGCCATCGGCCAGCAGACGAAGCGCACCCGCGGCAAAAGACAGCACAGCGGAGACAAGCCCGCCCGCCAGAAGTGCGCGCAGGCCCTGCCCGGATTGTGCTTCGGCCCCGGCGCGCAGGATTTCGGCGGCCGCCACGCCTTCGGGGTAAGGCAAGGCACTGCGTGTGACCAGTGCGTGTCGGAGCGGAATGGTGAAGAGCACGCCCAGCACCCCGCCTGCCAGCGAGAGCCCCGCCGTTTGCCAGAACGGAAAGCTGTGCCAGTAGCCCGCCATGATAAGACCCGGAAACGTGGCGAACACACACGACAGCGTGCCCGCCGCCGAGGCCTGACTCTGCACCATATTGTTTTCCAGTATGGTGCCGCGTCCCAGCAGGCGCAGCACCGCCATGGAAATGACAGCAGCGGGAATGGAGGAAGCAAAGGTCAGCCCGATCCGCAGACCCAGATAGACATTGGATGCGGTGAAAACGACCGTGATCAGCGCCCCCAGGATCAGGCCGCGCAGGGTGATTTCCCGGCGGGAGGGAAAGACGGTCATGCAGTTTGCCCCCGTTTGGCCTGCCAAAAACACGTGTGAGAACACGGGCCGGGGCGTTGTATCTGGCGCCCGCTCCGTTCGCGTCAAATACGACGGATCGGGCGCCTTGTCTGTACCGCGCGGCTGGCGCGGGGTCAGAAGGTCAGTTCAAGGTTACTCTGTACGAACGCCCCGGAAGAGGCTCCCGCCTTGATCATGCTGCGTGAGGCAAAGATGTATTCTCCATCAAGGCTCAGGGTCACGTGGCGGGTCGCGCGCCAGGTAAAGCTGGCCTGTGGCAGGGTGGCCGTGTAGCCCCCATGCGGGCGGAAGTTGTAGAATGAGAGCCCGTTGGGATACACGACGTCGTTTGTGCTGTTACGCCACACGGCTGGCACTTTCAGCAGCAGGGTTGTGTTGGGCGTGGGCGTTATGGTGGCGATAGGGCCGACCGTGATGATGTTCGACTGGCCGATATAGGTGCTCATGTCCAGATAGTAGGCGCTGGGCACGAAGGGCGACATGAAGCCCCCCCAGGTGGAGGTGGCGCTATTTTTGAGGTTGCCGCCCGAAACATCGTCCGCCTGGATACCGATGGCCGGGTGGCCGGGCCAGTGGGCAAAGCGCCACGAAACAGTTGCGTCCAGCGCGTAGGCGGACACGCCACGGCTCTCTCCGTTGTTGGCGGGACGGAATTCACCCCCCTGCCACATGGCACCAACAGAGAATTCGATCGGCCCGGCATTGCCCCAGATTCGCACGCCGGGCGTGTCGCGGTGGGTCGAGCCGGCGATGGACGTGCCCGGAACCGCCGTGGGCATGGCGTTGTTGGCCAGAATGAAGCCAAGATAAAACGTGTCCACAAAAATCTGGCTGCTGCGCTCGAGGAACGTGAACTTGGGCAGCGCGTAGGACGTGTACACCCCGAACAGGCGGGTTTTCCAGCCAACCTTGTCATGGAACATGGCCGAGGGCGATGTATCGGTCAGTGTCAGATAGAACCCGTCCACGCGGAAGTTTTTCCAGAAGGCGTAGCCCCGCAGGCCGTTCCATGAATAGGGCAGCGATGGATAGACGCTGCCCGCGGTGAAGTACGGCGGTGCGTCCAGAAAGGTCATGCGCCCGGCCATGCCGCCTACGGTGGCGTTCAGCACGCGGCCGCGCACTTCCACAAAAGCCTGCTGGGCATCCAGCCTGCTGCGCCAGCGGCCACCGGCATAGCCGTAGTAGTTGATACCGGCCGCCTGACCGCTCATCAGTTCGCCATACAGGCGCACATGCTCGCCCAGATGCAGGTCTGCACCGACGTTCCAGCGGTAGTTGTTGCGATAGGCCGGATCTTTCTTGGTCGCGCCGAACCCTGCACGCTGGTCATAGAAGTTGTGCTGGCGGAAGTTGCCACTGAGCGAGAGATAGATATCTCCCTTGTTGTTGAGGGGGATGTATTTCAGCACATCCATGGCGTCGATGCGGTTGCGTTTGTCACGCAGATTGGACCAGTCTTCCGCCCAGCGGGAAACGGCATAATAACCCACAGTGCCAAAACCAGCCGCAGCCCCTGTATTGGAGTTGAACACCCCCCAAGGTCCCTGATGCAGCAGTGCGGAGGGCAGGGGCTTCAGTTCCAGCGTCTGAGGCTGACCGTACGCTTCCGGGCGGCTGCTCAGGGGCGGCAGCAAGCTGGGACTGTTCCAGTTCAGGGGAGGAGCTTTCACCACCACGTCACTGGACTGACTGGCGGTTTTGGACGTTACGGTCGCGCCCTGTGCTGTGGGTGTTGCCTTGGCGGGCAGTTGCGTCGCCTTCTGCGCGTTGGCGTGCGGGTAGGTCAGGTGGGCGGCGTGCGGCGCGGTTTCCGCCCGGCCCTGCTCAGGGCTGAGCAGGGTAAAGGTGGATGTGCTCGCGAGCAGAATCCACGCGACCGTCTGACGTGACATGATGGAACCCGAAAAACCGCGGGGTCCGTAAGGGGAACCACAGGGGATGCCGCATGGAATGAACATAGGCCGTAGTCTCTTCGTTTATTTTTATCTTTGAGGCACGAGTATCATTCAGAATATGAATGACTTATATCCGCATTATTTCATGCAATGCCAATATGTCATATCGCATTTGCGTGTTGTGCATCACTAAGCGTTTATCTGAAACTTTCGCCGTCCTTGTGACAAATACAGCAACAAAATTTAAAAATAGCGAAAGTCAGCTATCGTGCAGTAGCCTCAGGCATTGTCTGGCCCGGTTGCTCAGGCGGATGTCATGCACGGTCGCCACGGCCTGCGTAGCGGTTTTACGCCAGTGGCGACTCATGCCCTTGGCGGAGCAGACATCGCGCGGGCTAACGGGGCTGTCGGTCTGTTCTCGCAGCGCGCTCAGCACCACGGCGGGGTGGCGGGGCAGGGCGCTTTTCATGCTGCGGCGCAGGAGAGTCGTCGTGTGACCGCTGCTTTCGGGAATCAGGCTGGAGAGTAATGGCGCGACTTCCGGCTGTCCCTGTGCCAGTGCGCTGGTTACATTCCCCCAGCCGTTCTGCAGTGAAAGAGCGCGTGCCGTAACGGCCGCGCCGTCGCTGGCAATATCCTGCGAGAGAGTGTGTAGGGCCTGTCCGGCGCGATCCTGAGCGCGTGTTGTCAATGACGATGGCGTCATGACTGGCTGCGGGGGGGCGGTGTGAGCATCCAGCAGGCACAGACCCATGGTCAGGCTGATAAGAGCCGCAGTGGACAGACGTCGGATGAACGACAAGCAGGGCTTCCTCTCCAGAGCGGTTTACGGCCGCGCCAGTTGGGCGGCAGAAAATGGCCACGGAAAGGCGGGGTTGCGGAAAGGTTGCGGCAGCGGCGTGAGCAGATTATAGCGAGCCGGAACAGGCCGAGGGGTGCGCGCACGGGGCTGGGTGTCGGTTTTTTCAGGAATACTGTCGCTGTTGGCTCGCGTTCCCTGCCCGGCTCATGCTTATGCAATACAGGTGGCGCGGCAGCGGCGGTTTGCGCCGGACGCAATGCCTGCAAGGAACGAATAACGATGAACGCCTCTCTTTCCGCCTCTGAAATCGCTCGCCTCCAGACGGCCCTGCGTCGGCTGCTGGGCTCCAAGGAACTAACCGTCAATCCCGCGCCGCGTGCTGGCATGTCGGTTGAACTGGCCGTCAACGGTGAAGTGATCGGCACCGTGCATCGTGATGACGAAGATGGCGACGTCAGCTACGCCATCAATATGGTGGTGCTTGAAGAAGACCTGCCCCCAGCCAAATAGGAACAGCTCTACCGCTGTGCCTGGCAGCGTGCCTGATTGCACGCAGCCAGAGCACCGTTGTCAGGCAGCGTGGGCCGGCGCAGGGGCTTCCACATGGAGCGTGCGCGTCCGCGCGACAGGGAAGGTCACGTTGGTGATTTTCCAGTGCCAGCCTTGAATACGCAGTTCAATATGCAGGGGTGTTTCATCCGCGTGGCCGGGCACGGGTATTTCCGCCACGAAACAGTCCAGCCGCGCGAAACGTAGCGACGTCTGGCGCAGCAGCGTGGTCATGCCACGCAGGTTCAGCGTGGGGTAGGCCTCAGGCGGGATGGCGGGCATCGCCTGATCCACCAGCGTGCCGAGATTGGCCGAGGTTACGGTATGATCGACCGCGTTGGACACCGCGCTGCTGGCAAAGGAGGAACCGAATTCGGGCAGTTCGTCCGCAGGGGGCTGTGCGTCGAGATGCAGTCCGGCCAGCACCTGCTGTTTGATCGAGGTATCAAGCGAACGCCAGTTGATGAGCCGCCCAAGGGCCGCCATGTCATGGGTATGCAGATCCGCCGCTACGTTAAAGAGCGTGATGAGCGGCGACGATACGTAAAGTCCCAGCGCAAGGAGAGCCGACCAGACACAAACCCGGCGTGCAGCCTGGTGCCGGAGCATAGGTGCTTTCCGGGGACATGACCCCGACGAGGCAGGGAGTGCCATGTGTGCATTCCTTCCATGCGTGGTGGACAAGACTTATAACCCAGATGCCCACTCGGATGCGAGGGTAACATGATGGTTCAGGACTTGTTATTACAGAAATATGATGTCACGCCCGGTAATCTGGCAGCAGGGAGGCAGCGCCGATGAGCATTGATCTTTCCGAGGACGAGATCCAGCGCTACTCGCGCCATATCCTGCTGGCCGAACTGGGCGGCACGGGGCAGATGGCTATCAAGAACGCTTCGGCGCTGGTGGTCGGGGCCGGGGGGCTTGGCTCGCCTGTCGCGCTGTATCTGGCAGCGGCGGGCGTGGGGCGGCTGGGGCTGGTGGATGATGATGTCGTGGAGCTTTCCAATCTCCAGCGTCAGGTTCTGCACGCGACCGGCGCCGTGGGGCACAAAAAGGTGGCCTCCGCACGGGAGCGGCTGAATGCGCTCAATCCTGAAATCGTGGTGGAGGCGTGGGATATGCGTCTGGATACCGCGAGTGTGGAAGAGCTGGTCTCACGGTATGATCTGGTTTGCGATGGTTGCGACAATTTCGAAACGCGCTATCTGGTCAACGCCGCTTGCGTGCAGCAGGGCAAGACGCTCGTTTCCGCGGCGGTGCAGCGTTTCGGCGGCCAGCTTTCCACGTTCCGGCCCCAGCTTGGCGGCCCGTGCTACGCCTGTCTGTACCCTCCGCATGATGGCGAGGACACCGCCAGCCCCACCTGTGGCGATGCCGGTGTATTAGGGGCGGTAACGGGCGTTGTTGGCACATTGCAGGCAACGGAAGCCCTTAAGGAAATAACCGGCATCGGCACCTCCATGGCTGGCCGGCTGCTGATGTGGGATGCCCTGTCCATGCGTTTTTCCGAACTGACACTGGCGGCTGACCCGGCCTGTCCGGTCTGCGGTGCGGCGGGAGTGCGTTTATGACCGGCTTGATTGCTGAAACACAGGCAGCCTCTTCCGAGGCATTGGCCCTGCTGCTTGTGGAAGCCCGGTATGAACGCCTGCACGCGGCTTTCATGATGGCGGCAACGGCTCTGGCGCTAGGGCGGCCGGTTATCCTGTTTGGCATGGGCAGCGGCGTTGTCGCGTTCTGCCGGTCGTGGGAGGCGCTGCCGGATCATGCACAGGGAGAGGCGGGGCGGCTGAATGCTGGTGTGGCTGGCGTCGAAGTACTGCGCGACGCCATACAGGAAATGGGGGCCGAGATGATGGTGTGCGACTCCGGCCTGAAGGCGATGAACCTTGGTGCGGAGGATCTGGTCGATGGGGTGCGGGTTGTTGGCCTGCCCACATTTCTGGACCGTGCTGGCGCCGCGCGGCAGCTTGTGTTCTAGATCGTGCGTTTCAGTCTGTGGCGCATTTTGCAGGTTTTTGATCGTGAGCGGGGGAAGCCCCCTTGCTCCAGCGCGGCTCTGTTGGCAGGGATGCAGGCATGACAGTTATCCGTTCCTTTCCGTTTTCTGCTGGGCTGCCCCGTGGTGGGCGGCTGCGTAATACTTTGCTGGCCTGTGTGACGGGTCTTGCCGTTCTGCCCGGTGGGGCGCTGGCGGCTACGGCGTCCACAGACACGGGCAAGACAGCAAAGCACCATCACCACCACCATCATGCCGATGCCACTCACGTCGAGGCCGCGAAAACAGCTCGGCATGGCAGCGTGAAAAAGACTGCTCACAAAGCTGGTGCGACCACAAAGGCGGATAAGAAACACCACACCAAAACCGGTGTGAAAGAGGCTGCCCATGTCCATCATCGTCATGCTGCGGCAGTAGCCTCCCATGCTGAAAAACCGCATCATCACGCTGCCGTGGCTGCAGCCGCCGGAGCGGTTGGGGCAGCGGGCGCGCTGGCCGCGACAGGGGCCGCCGCGCCCCCCACGCCAGACCCGGCGGCTGCAGCCGCGCAGGCCCCGGCAGGACCTGACCTGAGCAAAGGCACGGTCACGGGCCTGCCGCTGCCGCGCTACGCCTCGCTACGGGCCGATGAGGTCAATATGCGGGCCGGGCCGGGTCGTCGTTTCCCCATCTTATGGGTCTATCATCGGCGGGGGATGCCCATAAAAGTCGAACGGGAGTTCGATGTCTGGCGTCTGGTGGAAGACCAGACCGGGCAGAAGGGCTGGATGCAGCAGGCCACCCTGTCTGGCGGGCGGGACTTCCTGATACCGGGCGAACCGCCGGGGGATCAGGCCCCTATCCCCGTCAAGGGCGATCAGAATGGCGACAACCCTTCCTCGGCGGGCCATATGGACAGCCGGGAGGTCGCGCTTGCAGCGACGCCTGAAGAAGCGGCCCATGTTTCGGGCGGGGTCATGCTGCGCGCCACGGCGGATCAGGCCGGGGCAATCGTGGCGGTGCTCCAGCCCGGCACCGTTGGCTCCATCAAGGAATGTCCGCAGGGTTCGGGCTGGTGCCGTGTTGCCGTGCACCAGTATAGTGGCTGGCTCCCCCGGCAGGCGATCTGGGGTGTGGAGCCGGATGAGGTTCTGGCTCCTTCCTGAACGGGTTTTAGCCGCAGATCACCCTTTGTGGCGTGTATCGGGCTTGGCACAGGATAACGGGAATGGCTGCATTGTTTGACAGGGGCCTTGGTCGGCGCGCCATGCTTGCGGGGGTGGCCGGTTTGTCCTGCGTTGCGGCGCGGTCGCGCGGCGCATGGGCTGCTACAGCCGATGCACCGGAAACCCGGCAGCCAGACCCGGCTCCTCATGCCCGTGTCTGGGGCGCCACCCACAGCCCCGCCCCTGATGCGGAAGTGATCGTGCTTGATCACGCCTTTCGCGGGTTGCTGGCGGGTAATGCGGTGGTGGAGCGGGTGTGGGGCCACGGGCAGTGGCTCGAAGGCCCCGCTTGGTCGGCGCAGGGGCGTTACCTGCTGTTCAGCGATACAGCGACCAGCCATCAATATCGCTATGTGTGGGAAACTGGAGAGGTCACGCTCTTCCGGCCCGAATCCTACCATGCCAGCGGCAGCGCGTTTGACTATCAGGGACGGCAGATCACCTGCGAGCATGTTCTGCGCCGGGTGATCCGCTGGGAGCATGATGGCTCAGTGCATGTGGTGGCAGATCGTTTCGAGGGGCAGCGGCTGAACGCCCCCAATGACGTGATCGCGCATCCCGACGGCAGCATCTGGTTTACAGACCCGGTGGCCGGGCCGCGCATGGCCGGTCAGCATTTCATGGAAGCCAGGCGGGCGGAGCCTGCTGGGTCAGGCCTGCCCGTGCGGGCGGCGGGCGATGCGGGGGCGCAGGCGGCTACCCCGCAGGATCACACGTTCCGGGTTGATGCTTCTGGCCGGATTGATGTGGTGCTGAACCAGCAGCAGCTTGTTGATCCGAACGGTTTATGTTTCTCGCCTGATTTTTCCCGTTTGTATGTGGCGTCTGCTGCCCGGCAGGCACGCCATGCTACAGCACACGGCAAAGGGAGCGCCAAGGAGCATGTCTGGCAGGATGGAGACCTGTCGGTTCACGTGTTCGATCTCCATGCGGAAGAACTGCCCCTGTCTAATCCTCGTCTGTTCACCAACATGCGCTTTGAAGGTGAGCAGATGAGCCCGGACGGCATGAGGGCTGATCTTTACGGCAATATCTGGTGCGGGGTTAGCGGCCCCACCGGAAAGGCCGGGGTGTTTGTATTTAACCCCGAAGGGCAGCTTATCGGGCGGATTCGTCTGCCACAGGGTGTCTCCAACCTGACATTTGCGGGGCCGGAGCGGGACTGGCTGTTCATGTGCGCGGGCTCTACACTCTACAGGCTGCGGGTTAGTGCCCAAGGGTGTGCCCCTAGCTGACAGGCAGAACTCTGGTCTGTATCGGTGGCGAGGCAGGTTAGTGGCAGCCGCCGTTTTTATCGCAGCCAGAGCAGCCGCCGCAGCCGGTTGGTTTCTGTCGGGTGGCCAGTTTTTCAGCACGTCTCTGGAGTGTGCCTGCGGGCAGGGTGCGTGCAAGGCCCTGCCATAGCGGCATGACAGTTGCCGGGGCCAGTCGCTGTAGCCAGTAAACAATGCAGACGACAACAACAAGACTGACAACAAAGATCTGAATCATGGTGTCATGCCTCCTTGAGAGGGGGCTGGCTTGGTTTCAGCCAGTTACGAACCGGGTGATATGATAGGTCAGCCATGCGGCGGCGTAAGCCAGACCGAAAAGATAGGCTGCTGTTATTAATACCACCCGCCATGTTCCGGTTTCACGCCGAATAACAGCCAGTGTCGAAAAACACTGCGGCGCATAAACATACCACGCCAGCAGGGACAGCGCGGTAGCCAGACTCCATTGTGATGACAGGAGCGGCACAAGACTTTGCGCCGTATCGGTTTCGGCCCCCGTTATGGAATAGACCGTGCCCAGTGCACTGACCGCCACCTCACGTGCAGCAAGCCCCGGGATCAGCGCTACGCAGATTTGCCAGTTGAAGCCGATGGGCTGGAAGATAGGGAGCATCAGGTGGCCAATACGACCGGCCAGACTCCAGTCGATGGCGGGGCCGGTGGCACCCGGCGGCGGAGCCGGAAAGCTCGACAGGGCCCACAGGATGATGCTGAGCGAGACAATAATCGTGCCGACGCGCGACAGGAAAATGCGCGCACGCTGCCACAGTTCAAGCCCGAGGCTGCGCAGGCTGGGTACGCGGTAGTCCGGCAGTTCCAGCAGCAGGGGGTGTTCCTCGCTGTCGCCACGCTTGAGTACGCGCGCGACAATCAGGGCGCTTAAGATGGCCAGTGCGTAAAGTCCGAACAGCACCAGTCCCTGAAGGTTGAACACACCCATAAGCCGGCGTGCGGGCACGAAGGCTCCAATCAGCAGGGCATAGACCGGCAGCCGGGCCGAACAGGTCATGAGCGGCGCGATCAGGATTGTTACCAGCCGGTCGCGCGGGTTCTGGATGGTGCGGGTGGACATGATACCCGGCACGGCACAGGCAAAGCTGGACAGCAGCGGAATGAAGGAGCGTCCGCTCAGCCCGGCGACGGCCATCAGCCTGTCCAGCATGAAGGCGGCACGCGGCAGGTAGCCGGATTCTTCCAGCGCCAGTATCCACAGGAACAGGATCAGGATCTGCGGCAGAAACACGATAACCGTGCCGGCCCCGGCTATCACACCATCGACCACAAGCCCCCGCAGCAGGCCTTCGGGCAGGGCGGCTCCCACAAGTTCACCCAGTTGGGTCATCCCTGCTTCCAGCATGTCCATGAAAGGCTGCGCCCATGAGAAGACGGCCTGAAACATGACAAAAAGCAGCACGAACAGGATGATCATCCCCCAGACAGGGTGCAGTACCCAGTGGTCGATGATGGATTCGAGTTTTTTCGCGCCCGGCCGTTCACGGGTGACACATAATGCCAGCAGGTGGCGCACCTGTGCGTGCAGGTCTTCTTGTGCGTCAGGTGCGGGGGCGGTCTGTATTGCCGGAGCGGGCAGGGGCCTGTCCAGCGCGGCCAGCAGGTCTGCCGCGCCGCCGCGTCTGGTGCCGATGGTCGTAACAACAGGCATTCCCAGTTCTGCCTGAAGGCGGGGCACATCGACGCGCAGGCCCTGCTGGTGCAGGGCGTCCATCATGTTCAGCACCACCAGCATCGGCCGCCCGAGCTGGCGGAGTTCAAGCAGAAAGCGCAGGTGCAGCCTGAGATTGGTGGCTGCAACCACGCAGACCAGCAGGTCCGGTGCGGGTTCGCCCTTGTAGCCGCCCCGGCAGACATCGCGTGTGACGGCTTCATCCGGGCTGGTGGCGGTCAGGCTGTAGGCGCCGGGCAGATCCACCACCACCACCTGACGTCCCGCCGGGGTAACGAGCTGGCCCGTTTTGCGCTCCACGGTGACGCCCGCGTAGTTGGCGACTTTCTGGCGGCTGCCGGTAAGCTGGTTGAAAAGAGTCGTTTTGCCGCAGTTGGGGTTGCCAACCAGTGCTACACGCAACGGAGCCGCGTCTGTCATTCCTGTCCTGCAACTTCGTATGAAAGGCCCTCGCTGGATGCCTGCGGGTTTTCCTTGCTGCCGCGCAGCACAATGCGTTCGGCCTCGGAGCGGCGCAGGGCAAAGCGGGTAAACCCGATCTCAACCGCCATGGGGTCGTGCCCGAGCGGGCCGAAGGCCACCACACGCACGGCCTCGCCCGGCACGAAGCCAAGCTCGCCCAGCCTGCGCGCTACAGGGTCGTGGGGGGTGCGTTCGTTCACATGGTCAATCACGCCGCACCCAGAGAGCGGGAGGGAGTTGAGAAGCATGGTCCTGTCGTCCTGCCTGAGCGCGCGCCCAGCGACCGGGGGCGCGGCGTGTCTGCGACGGGTCAACATACGTTGTTCCAGCGCATTTTGAGAATGATCCTTAGTTCCAATTTTCGCCCTTGTCCAATGCGCGGCTTCGGGAGCGGTTGTGCGTGTGACGCTGGGGCCGGGCGTGCGTGCGGCGTGGGACGCATGGCGGCGCAGAAGGGGCGATGCGAGAATTTTACGTGCATTCTGGCGCCGGGGCGGCTATCTGTGCCCCACGCAAAATATCGCAGCATGTTCTTGCCGCCCCTTCCCGGCTGAAGGCGGTGGCGTGGGGCGCAGGAAAAATCAGGCAATTCATGGATATCCGCAATATCGCCATCATCGCTCACGTTGACCACGGCAAAACGACCCTGGTTGATGAGCTGCTCAAGCAGTCGGGCTCCTTCCGCGAAAATCAGGCCGTTGCTGAGCGCGCTATGGATAGCAACGACCTTGAGCGTGAACGTGGCATTACTATTCTCGCCAAGTGTACGTCTGTTGTATGGAATGGCACGCGCATCAACATCATCGACACGCCGGGACACGCCGACTTCGGTGGTGAGGTCGAGCGTATCCTGAGCATGGTGGACGGCGCGATCGTTCTGGTGGACTCGGCTGAAGGCGCTCTGCCGCAGACCAAGTTCGTGGTTGGCAAGGCACTGGCCCGTGGCCTCAAGCCGATCGTGGTGGTGAACAAGATCGACCGTGGCGACGCCCGCCCCGACGAAGTGCATAACGAAATCTTTGATCTGTTCGCAGCCCTTGGCGCCAATGACGAGCAGCTTGATTTCCCCATGCTGTACGCCTCTGGCCGTCAGGGCTGGGCGGATGAGTCGCTCAATGGGCCTCGTAAAGACCTTAGCCCCATGTTCGAGCTGATCCTGCGCCATGTGCCGGCTCCGGCGCTGGACAAGGATAAGCCCTTCGCCATGACGGCCACCATTCTGGAAAGCGACAACTTTCTGGGCCGTGTGCTGACCGGGCGTGTGGAGCAGGGCCGTGCGCGCGTGAACATGCCCGTGAAGGTGCTGCGCGCCGATGGCTCCGTGGTGGAAACCGGCCGTCTGACCAAGCTGCTCTCTTTCCGTGGTCTTGAGCGCGTGGCGGTTGATGAGGTCGAAGCGGGTGATATCGTGGCCGTGGCAGGTCTGTCGCAGGCAACAATTCCCGACACCATTGCCGCTCCTGAACAGGATGCGCCGCTGGTTGCCATTCCGGTTGATCCGCCGACCCTGTCCATGACCTTCCGCCTCAACGATGGCCCGCTGGGCGGCCGTGAAGGCAAGAAGGTGACATCGCGCCAGATCCGTGACCGTCTGTTCAAGGAAACGGAAAGCAACATCGCCATCCGCGTGACCGACAGCCCCGAAAGCGAAGCGTTTGAAGTCGCGGGCCGTGGCGAACTGCAGCTCGGCGTGCTGATCGAAACCATGCGTCGCGAAGGGTTCGAACTCACGATCGGTCGTCCGCGCGTGCTGTTCCGCACCAATGAGGAAACCGGCGAGCGCGAAGAGCCCTACGAAGAAGTCACGATCGACGTTGACGAACCGTATTCCGGCGTCGTGGTGGAAAAGATGTCCATGCGCAAGGGGCAGATGCAGGACATGCGTCCGTCCGGTGGCGACAAGGTGCGTCTGCTGTTCACCATCCCGTCACGCGGGCTGATCGGTTACCATGGTGAATTCCTGACCGACACGCGCGGCACAGGCATCATGAACCGGCTGTTCTCTCATTATGGACCGTATGCCGGTTCCATCGAAGGCCGCCGCAATGGTTCGCTCATCTCGGCGGAAGATGGCACCACCACGCAGTATTCGCTGTTCTCCCTGCAGGATCGCGGCACCCTGTTCGTGGACGCGGGCGAAACCGTTTATCAGGGCATGATCATCGGTGAGCATTCGCGCGAAAACGATCTGGAAGTGAACCCGATTCGCGAAAAGAAGCTGACCAACATGCGTGCCGCGGGCAAGGACGAAGCGCTGCTGCTGGTGCCGCCGCGTCGTATGTCGCTCGAACAGGCGATTGCCTATATCGAGGATGACGAACTGGTTGAGGTCACTCCCTCCGCCGTGCGTCTGCGCAAGCGTTATCTCGACCCGCATGAGCGCAAGAAGCGCTCCAAAAACGAAGGCTGACCTTCAGTTCCGGCTCTACCTCAGGTAGAGCCGGTTTTGTTTTCAGGCTGTCGTCGCGTGATTTACGGCAAAAATAAGGCGCAGATAAGTCACTTCAGGGATGTGTACCTGAATTGCGAAAATTTTAGATCAAGACGGCTCATAAATGTCGTGCTACCGATAAGGGCGTGACCAGCGATTGTCCTTGCGGATGGTATGGAACTGTCTGAGCAGGGTTAGCAGGCCGTTTTTAGTCTGGAGATATTAGATATGATTTCTCGTCATCTTTTTGCTGCCCTGTCCACCGTTGCCCTGCTCGGTGCTGCTGCTCCGTCCTTCGCTCAGGAAGCGGCCGCTCCGGCTGCTGCCCCCGCTGCTGCTGCGCCCGCGGCTGAAGCGCCTGCTGCCGCCGCTCCGGCTGCTGCCCCTGCTGCTGAAGCGACTGAAGCCAAGAAGGCCGAAGCCAAGCACCAGAAGAGCCACAAGAAGCACGCCAAGAAGCACGCCAAGAAGGGCGCTGAAGGCGAAGCCGCAGCACCTGCCGCTGAAGGCGCTGCTCAGTAAGCAGCCCGATAGGGTGCCGTTCGTCCGGCAGGGCGGACGGCTGAAAGAGCCGGGGTCTCAGGGCCCCGGTTTTTTTTATGTCTGCTTGTTGGAAAAGGTCTGTCTCAGGAAGACAAATAACGGCGTAGAGACAGATCGAGTACGGGAATGTCGGGTTGTAGGCCGGACATCTGGTCAGCGGCAATGCGGGCGGTGCCACAGGCCATTGTCCAGCCCAACATGCCGTGGCCGGTGTTCAGCCATAGATTGCTGAACGGGTCTGCCCGACCGATAATGGGCGTACTGTCCGGTGTGCAGGGGCTCAGCCCTGTCCAGCTTGTTGCCTCAGCCAGATCGCCCCCGCCAAAGAGCTCTGAAAAGGAAAGCTCCATGGTCGTGCGGTGCCGTGAGCTGCTTTTGAGCGTGTAGCCGCCCAGATCGGCTGAACCGCTCAGGCGGATCTGTCTGCCCAGCCGGGTTATGGTGACGTGGCGGGTGACATCTTCCACCATTGAAGTCGGGGCGTGGCTTTCATCCGTTAGTGGTACGGACAGGGAATAGGCCTTGATGGGGTAAACTGGCAGACGGATATTCAGCCCCCGTAGCAGGCGCGGGCTGTAGCTGCCCATGGCGAGCAGGTAGCTGTCAGCCGTCAGGCGACCGGCGCTGGTGCGTACGCAGAGAATGCGCTCGGCCGCCGCGTCCAGCCCCTGTATGGTGGTATCGTAAAGAAAACTTACGCCAGCCGCCTGCGCCATGCGGGCAAGGCGGCGGGTGAACAGGCTGGCATCGCCGGACTGCTCGTGGGGAAGGCGCATCCCCCCGACCAGCAGGGGCGCTGCATGAGCAAGTCCCGGTTCATGCTCGAGAATGCCCTCAACGGTCATGAATGTGTGGTCGATTCCAGCGTCCGACAGGAAAGCGGCTGTGCGGCGCGCCTGTTCCATCTGCTTGTGTGTGCGGAAGAGGCGGATCAGCCCTTCCTGCCTGTCATCAAAAGTAATGCCGGTTTCATGCCTCAGGGTATCAAGGCAGTGGAGACTGTATTCCGCCACACGGAGCATACGGGCCGCATTGAGTGCATAGGCGCGTGAGGTACAGTTGCTCATGAACAAGCCCAGCCAGCGCAGCATGGCGGGGTCGGGCCATTTGCGCAGCCGCAAGGGGCTGTTGTGAGGGTTCAGCAGCCAGCGTATGGCCTGTAGTGGCAGACCGGGCCGGGCCCAGGGAAACGCGCAGCCCGGTGTGATCTGTCCCGTACCCGCACTGGATGTTTCAGAGGCGGCTTCGGGTTGACGGTCGATGACGGTAACATCGTGGCCCAGCCGGGTCAGATACCAGGCCGAGGTCACTCCGATGACCCCCGCGCCCAGAATGATCACTCTCACGGCAGCTTCCTCGCGGGCTGATGAAAGGGCAGGTGTTCCGGGCTTTCAGCCGGCGGGAACACCCTTTGTGGTGGAATACTCGAAATGCAGCGCCTGATCGGGGTTGATGATGGGGTAAAGCGCATGGGCGGCCATGGCGGCTTCACTGAACCCCTGCAGGATCAGCTTGAGCTTGCCGGGATAGGTCGCCACATCGCCAATGGCGAACACGCCGGGCAGGCTGGTTTCGCAGGTGGAGGGGGTTACGGGGATAGTGGCGCGCGTTGTATCCATGCCCCAGCGCGCGACAGGCCCCAGATCCGTCGCCAGACCAAAGAAGGGCAGCAGCACGTCGGCTTCAAGGGTACGAACATCACCATTGAGGTCGCTCACCTCCACGCCTTCCAGCCGTCCGTCCTGACCGCGCAGGCCATGGAGCTGGTATGGCACCACTTTTTCGATCAGCCCGGCTGCCACGGCCTCATCAAGCTGGCGCAGGCTTTCCGGCGCACCCCGGAAGCGGTCGCGCCTGTGTACTAAATAGACGTGTTCTGCCTTGTCCTTGAGGGCAAGAGCCCAGTCCAGGGCGGAATCGCCGCCTCCGGCGATGACGATGCGCCGGTTCTCGAACTCGGCTTTGCGGCGGACATAATACTGCACCGCGCCGCTGGCTTCGAAGGCTTCAAGTCCGTCCAGCGGGGGGCGGTTGGGGCCAAAGGCCCCGGCTCCGGCCGCGATGATAACCGCCTTGGCCTTGAGGCTCGCACCTTTGTCCGTTCCCAGAACGAACTGTCCACGCTGGCCGCTCAGGCTTTCCACCTTGTGGCCCAGCAGGCGCGGTACGGCGAAGGGGGCGATCTGCTCTTCCAGTCGAGCGATCAACTGTGCGCCTTCCACAGCGGGGCAGGCGGGAATGTCGTAAATCGGCTTTTCAGGATATAGCGCCGCGCACTGGCCGCCAGTTTCCGGCAGAACATCGAGCAGCACACAACGCAGGCGCAGCATGGCGCACTGAAAGGCCGCGAACAGGCCTGCCGGGCCTGCACCGATAATGGCTACGTCTGTTTCGGCCGGCGTGTCGGTCATTGAGTATCCATCCTGCTTGTCTGGTCCTGCCTGCGGGCATAGGGCCAAGAGCGGCCCGGACGCAAGAGCGTGGGCAGTCAGAGCCGAAAGGCTGCCGTGGCATTGAGGCAGGGATATGGCTGTGCAGGCTGTGGGGCCCGGTATGGAAGCGGGTACAAAAACGCGCGACCCGGAGTGAGAGCCGCGCGTGAAGCACCGGGGCGGGTGTGCGCCGCCCCGGTTCAGTCAGGCCCGCTGTGGTGAGCGGGGCCGGTGCTCTCAGGCCTTGGGCAGGGCCTTGTTCAGCGCCTCATCCAGCACATTCAGGAAGGGCTGGGTGTCGAGCCATTTCGCACCATTGCCAACCAGCAGGGCGAGATCTTTGGTCATCTGGCCGCCTTCGACGGTTTCGATGCAGACGCGCTCAAGCGTGTTGGCGAAGTTGACAACGTCCGGCGTGTCGTCAAAGCGCCCGCGATAGGCCAGCCCGCGCGTCCATGCAAAGATGGAGGCAATCGGGTTGGTGCTGGTGGGCTTGCCCTTCTGGTGTTCGCGGTAGTGGCGTGTCACCGTGCCGTGCGCGGCTTCGGCTTCCACCACATCGCCCGTGGGGTTGAGCAGCACGGAAGTCATGAGCCCGAGGCTGCCGAAGCCCTGCGCCACAATGTCGCTTTCCACGTCGCCATCGTAGTTTTTGCAGGCCCACACATAGCCGCCCGGCCATTTGAGGGCGCAGGCCACCATGTCGTCAATCAGGCGGTGCTCATAGGTCAGCCCCAGTTTTTCAAACTCGGACTTGAATTCACGCTCGTACACTTCCTGGAACACATCCTTGAACATGCCATCATAGGCTTTGAGGATGGTGTTCTTGGTGGACAGGTAAACCGGCAGCTTGCGGTCACGCCCGTAGGAGAGCGAAGCGCGGGCGAATCCTTCGATGGAGGCGCGGGTGTTGTGCATACCCAGAGCCACGCCCGGCCCCTTGAAGTCATGCACGTCCAGCACAATCGGCTCGCCACCATCTTCAGGTACGAAGTTAAGCGTGACACGGCCTGCACCGGGAATACGCGTTTCAGCCGCGCGGTAGATATCGCCGTAAGCATGGCGACCAATGACGATGGGCTGGGTCCAGTGCGGAACAAGGCGCGGCACATTGGAGCAGATGATGGGCTCGCGGAAAATGGTGCCGTCAAGAATATTGCGGATGGTGCCGTTAGGCGAGCGCCACATTTTCTTGAGCCCGAATTCCTTCACGCGCGCTTCATCCGGGGTGATGGTGGCGCACTTGACCGCTACGCCGTAGCGTTTAGTGGCCTCGGCGGCGTCGATGGTGACCTGATCATCGGTTGCATCACGGTGTTCGATGCCGAGGTCATAGTATTTCAGGTCAATGTCCAGATAGGGCAGGATCAGGCGTTCACGGATGAAGTGCCAGATGATGCGGGTCATTTCATCCCCGTCCATTTCCACAACCGGGTTTTTGACCTTTATTTTCGCCATTGTGAGGTATCCGTCTCCGAAGTTTTTTATTGCGCCAGGCGTATGGAAATTCATCAACGTATGCGCCGGGCGGATTAAAAGACCTTATGGCGGAACGGGAGTGTGCACTCTTCACAATCAGGACAGAGAACAGGCCACAGTCAGAGCGATGGCGGTTTTCCGCCATGGAAGAGAGTGTGACTAGCGTTGTTGTGACAATGCGAGGCGCTTGCGGCCTTATCGCGCTGCTGTCAGATGCAGGGATTCAGGCGGAGCGTCGGAACAGCATCGAATGGGCCGGGGTTTTGCTGCCAAAATTCCGATAAAGGGTAAAGCCGTGATCGGTAAACAGCCGGATAAGGGTATCCGAGCTGAAAAACAGCAGGTGCTCGGGCGGGCACATGGCGTCCCAGAGGATGAGATCCGAAGGGGCGCGTGGGTGGCTGTAATCCGGCGCGGAGGCATACACAAACCCGCCGGGGCGCACGACGGCCTCCAGAGTCTGCATGAAGTCCGTCGGGCCGGGCAGGTGTTCCATGACCTCGGACGTGAAAACGAAATCAAACTGCAGACCGCGCTGTCTGAATTCCTGCATGGTTTCGCAATAAAAGGTGCAGTGTCCGAAATGCGCTCTGGCGTAATCAATACTGTTCTGGCTGATATCCAGCCCTATAACGCGTGCGCCCAGACGTTTGAAAGCTTCGACCATGAAGCCCCCGCCACATCCGATTTCCAGTACGTCCTTGCCGACGACCTGCGGCAGAAAGGCGAGGCTGCGCCACACGGCACGTCGGCGGCGGCTTGATGCCTTGGGATAGAAGGTGGCCGAGGCCTGTCGGTAGTTGGTGCGATAGAACGTCCTCAGCGTTTCCGCCGACGGAAAGGGGGAAACAAACACCAGCGCACACGTAGAGCAGCGGAACAGGTCGTATCTGTTGAGATCGTACCCGTATGCAGGAAAAGCAAAAGCGGCATGTGCATTTCCGCAGACAGGGCAGGGCGCTTCCTGTGGGGTAACGGGCGGGCAAGAGGTATCGTTCATTGCGCCGGTATCGCACGAGGATGTGGGAAAAAACAGTGCCCGAAGCAGGCTGCGCGCTTGCGGCGCATCAATGCGGCTCTTGAAGAGCGACAGCAAAGCCAGATAGCGATTTCGGAAGCAAAAATATGCTGGGGCGAACGACGGGGCTCGAACCCGCGACCACCGGTACCACAAACCGGCGCTCTACCAGCTGAGCTACGTCCGCCACACAGCAAGCGGACGTTTAGAGAAAACTCATTCACCCGTCAACCGCAAAGAACACGGTTTGGCATGGAAAAAATCACGACTGACTGTTTTTCCAGATCTCAATCCGGGCCACGGCCTCCAGCAGTACTTCTTCGCGTTTGCAGAATGCAAAGCGGATCAGGTTGCGTGGCGGCGGGGTCTGTCCGTTCGGGTCGTAGAAGGCGGAGGCCGGAATGGTGGTGACACGTGCCTGCTGTGTCAGCAGGCGGGAGAAGGCTACGTCGTCCATCCCGTTTTGCGGGCCGCCCTGTGTAAAAGGTGTAATATCAGCCATGACAAAATAGCTGCCCTGGCAGGGCAGTACCCGGAATCCGGCGCGTTCCAGGCCCGTTGAAAGAATCAGGCGCTTCTTGTCCATGTCGCGGGCGAGGTCGGTAAAATAGGCGCTGTCCTTGTTCAGGCCGAACGCTACAGCACGCTGCAGGTTGGGAGCCGTGGAAAAAACCAGATTCTGGTGCGCCTTGGAGACGACCGAGGCCAACTCAGGGGCTGCGGTTACGTAGCCGACTTTCCAGCCAGTGAGGGAAAAGCTCTTGCCCGCGCTGCCAATGCGCAGGCAGCGCCCGCGCATGTCAGCCCGGCTCATGAGCGAGATATGCGGAGCGCCGAAGGCGAGATGTTCATAGACCTCATCGCAGATGGCATAGGTATCATAGCGACGTACGAGGTCCGCGATGAAATCCAGTTCCTCGGCATTGAAAACCTTGCCGGTGGGGTTCATCGGGCTGTTCAGCACAATGGCTTTTGTTCGGGCTGAAAACGCTTCCTCCAGCGCCTTGCGGGGTAGCGCCCAGTCCGGTGCTTCAAGCCGGACGAGGCGGGGGATGCCCCCAAGCTGGCGAATGACCGGCAGATAGGTATCGTACAGTGGCTCCATCAGCACGATTTCATCACCCGGTTCGATCAGGGCGAGAAAGGCGGCAGCGAGCGCTTCCGTGGCCCCGGAGGTGATCACGACCTCCGAATCGGGACTGACTTCAATACCCTGAAAGCGCAGGCTGGCATCGGCTACGGCCTGACGCAGTTCCGGCAGGCCTGTCAGTGGCGCATACTGGTTACGGTTGTCCAGCAGGGCGTCAGCCGCCACGCGCACCATATCCTGCGGGCCTTCCGTATCGGGAAAGCCCTGCCCGAGATTGATGGCGTCGTGCTGGCGGGCCAGCTCGGACATGAGCGTGAAGATGGTTGTCGGCAGGGCGACGAGGTTCTGGTTGAGCGTTCTGGTCATGGGCCGGTTTTCTTGCCCGTTTGTCGGGGCTGCGTAAAATGAAAAACACTCATGTCAAGATTAGGCTGGAAGAGGCCCCCCGTGTTTTAATGCCGGATCGATACAAATTCACATCTACCGATTGCCCGGCGGAGCAAGGCGTGCAAGTGTGAAACACACACGCCGCCGTACGCCGTAACGGGGGACGGTACGGCTGTGGATTACAGGTTACGGACAGCCCGCAAGAGCGGGCTCATGACATGGTGTGCTGACGACGCGATATGAAAAAGATCGAAGCCATTATAAAGCCCTTCAAACTGGACGAAGTGAAGGAAGCCCTTCACGAACTCGGGCTGCAAGGTATTACCGTAATTGAGGCCAAAGGCTTCGGACGGCAGAAAGGGCATACCGAGCTTTATCGCGGCGCGGAATATATCGTCGATTTTCTGCCCAAGATGAAAATCGAGGTCGTCTGTCCTGCATCCATGGTCGAACGGGCGGTTGAGGCAATCTCGGCCGCAGCCCGGACGGGGCGTATTGGTGATGGCAAGATTTTCGTGATTCCGGTGGAAGACGTTGTGCGAATCCGCACGGGGGAACGAGGGGGCGACGCAATCTGATTTTTTGTACCGGCGTGCCGGCATAAAAAATGGGGGCTGGCCCCTTTGGTTATATAGCGCGTGTCGCGGGGTGCGGCACGTATCTCAGGCTTTTTAGGTGAGAAGAGCATGGTAAAGAAAACAGCTTCGGCGGGCGACAGCAAGGCCGCTGCAATTGCCAAAGTTTTTGATCTGATCCAGGAACACGCGATCGAACTGGTGGATCTGCGCTTTACGGATACGCATGGCAAGTGGCAGCACACGTGCCAGCATGTCAGCACCATCGAAGAAGACAGTTTTACCGATGGTTTCATGTTCGATGGCTCTTCCATCGCCGGATGGAAAGCCATCAATGAAAGCGACATGGTGCTGCTGCCGGATGCGACCTCCGCCGTGGTGGACCCGTTCTCCGCACGCCCGCAGCTGATCCTGTTCTGCGATATCATCGAGCCCTCCACCGGGCAGCCTTACAACCGCGACCCGCGCTCCACCGCCAAGCTGGCCGAGCAGTATCTGAAGTCCTCCGGGCTGGGTGATACGGCTTTCTTCGGCCCGGAAGCCGAGTTCTTCGTGTTCGACAACGTGCAGTTCGGCACGGGCCCGAACTACGGCAAGTACCAGCTCGACAGCATTGAAGGGCCTGGCGCTTCCCTGAAGGATTTCCCGGAAGGCAACATGGGCCATCGTCCGGGCGTGAAGGGGGGTTACTTCCCCGTTGCTCCGGTTGACAGCGAAAGCGACCTGCGCGCCGAAATGCTGGCCACCATGGGCGAAATGGGTCTGGCGATCGAAAAGCACCACCACGAAGTGGCGCAGTCCCAGCACGAACTGGGCACCAAGTTCGAAACGCTGGTGCGCGCTGCCGACTTCATGCAGATCTATAAGTACTGCGTGCACAACGTCGCGCATTCCTATGGCAAGACGGCCACGTTCATGCCCAAGCCGATTTTCGGTGACAACGGGTCCGGTATGCACGTCCATCAGTCGATCTGGAAAGACGGCAAGCCGACCTTCGCTGGTAATGGCTATGCTGACCTGTCCGACACGGCGCTGTACTACATCGGTGGTATCATCAAGCACGCGAAGGCGCTGAACGCTTTCACGAACCCCTCCACCAACTCCTACAAGCGTCTGATCCCCGGCTTTGAAGCGCCGGTGCTGCTGGCTTACTCCGCCCGCAACCGTTCCGCTTCCTGCCGTATCCCCTACGCGACCAGCCCCAAGGCCAAGCGCGTCGAGGTTCGCTTCCCCGATCCGACCGCCAACCCCTACCTGGCGTTCTCCGCCATGCTGATGGCTGGTCTGGACGGCATCAAGAACAAGATCCACCCTGGCGATGCCATGGACAAGGATCTGTATGACCTGCCGCCCGAAGAACTGAAGCAGATCCCGACCGTGTGCGGTTCGCTGCGTGAAGCTCTGGAAGCTCTGGCCGCTGACCATGACTTCCTGCTGGCTGGTGGCGTGTTCACCAAAGACCAGATCGAAAGCTACATCGGCCTCAAGTGGCAGGATGTGTATCGCTTCGAACACACGCCGCACCCGGTTGAGTTCGAAATGTACTACTCTGTCTGAGCCTGTCGGGGGCTGAGCGTTTTCAGCCCCCGGTGCTGACAGATTGTTACATTATGAAGGCGCGGTCCCTTTTGGGGCCGCGTTTTTTTATGGGCTGTGGTCTGATGCTTGCGGGCGTGTGGCGAATGGGTAATCCTGTAGCGATGTGGAAAGAACCCTATCTTGAGCCCTGTTGCCGTTCGGCTCTGCACAGGGTGGCGCTGGCTGGGTTGGCGGGGCGGCCGAAAGGGCTGAAAGATGATCCCTGCCTTGAGCGTATGCAGCGCATGGGCTTTGTCGTCTGCTCCGAGGAGGGGCGCTTTTTTATGACGCCCGCCGGGCGGCAGCGTCATGCACAGGAAATTCTCAAACACGGGCATCAGGTCCCTTTAAAGACATGATTGCCGCACACGATGTCTGGATGGCGCTTGATACGCTCGCGCGGGAACGGGGGCTGACGCCTTCGGGTCTCGCGCGCGCGGCTGGACTCGACGCCACGGCGTTCAACCCTTCCCGCAGGGGGGATGGAGATGGCCGGGTGCGTTGGCTTTCCCTTGGGAGTCTGCTGCGTGCGCTGGATGTGCTGGATATGCCGTTGAGCGTGTTTGCGGCGGGCCTGGAAAAAAGGCCGCTGCCTCATCAGGGGCTGGAGCGCGCTCTGGAACCGGAGGTGGCTGAGGGCGGTATGTGGGGTCTGCCCCTTTCGCACCTGGGGCAAGAGGGATTGTTTGACCGGCATGGTCTGCCCATCGGGTCTGCGTGGGAGGAGATGGATTGTCCCTTCAGCCTGCCGCCCCCAGCCTATGTCGTGCGGATTGATACAGACCTGTGCGAGCCGGTGCTGCGCGAGGGCGCGTCCGTTGTTCTGCTGCCGGGGGTCCCGGTGCGGGCTCAGGACCGGGTTCTGCTGGTGGCGCCGGGTGAGGCCCCCTGGGTCGGGATCATGAGTGACCACCCGCCCGGTATGATTCGCCCGTTCGATGCGCCTGAAGGGGCGGGGCGGCCTGTTCCCGAGGGCGAGGGCTATTATCTGCACAGGATTGTCATGACCACGGCGTAGAACCGTGTGGACAGTCTTGGGTGGTGGTGCGAAAAAAATGCGCCAAGTTGGGTCGGGCGTGCAGGAACCGGCTGACTTTTTCCTTTATTTCCCTTAAAGGGAGCAGCATGACCGACACACCCCTTTCGCTCATCCGCAACTTTTCCATCATCGCACATATCGATCATGGGAAATCCACTCTGGCGGATCGACTCATTCAGGCCTGTGGCGCCCTGACCGCGCGTGAAATGACCAATCAGGTTCTGGATAACATGGACCTGGAGCGTGAGCGCGGCATCACCATCAAGGCGCAGACGGTGCGCCTGTCCTACCCGGCGAAGGATGGCAAAACGTACGTCCTGAACCTGATGGACACGCCCGGACATGTTGACTTCGCCTACGAGGTCAGTCGTTCGCTGGCCGCGTGCGAGGGCTCGCTGCTGGTGGTTGACGCCTCGCAGGGGGTCGAAGCCCAGACTCTGGCGAATGTGTATCAGGCGATCGACGCCAATCATGAGATCGTGCCGGTTCTCAACAAGGTTGACCTGCCCGCCGCCGAACCCGAGCGCGTGAAGGCGCAGATCGAGGAAGTGATTGGCATTCCGGCGGACGATGCGGTGGAAATTTCCGCCAAGACCGGGCTGAACATCGAAGGCGTGCTTGAGGCCATCGTAACCCGCCTGCCGCCGCCACAGGGCGATGCGGAAAAGCCCTTGCAGGCCATGCTGGTCGATAGCTGGTACGATCCCTATCTGGGTGTGATCGTGCTGGTGCGGATCAAGGAAGGCCGCCTGAAAAAGGGCATGAAAATCCGCATGATGTCTAGCGGAGCCGTACATCAGGTGGATCAGGTCGGGGTGTTTGCCCCGCGGATGACGGCCGTTGACAGCCTCGGGCCGGGCGAGATGGGCTATATTAACGCCGCCATCAAGACCGTGGCTGACTGCAACGTGGGTGACACCATTACGGATGATCGCCGCCCGGCGGCAACGGCGCTGGAAGGGTTCAAGCCTTCTATTCCCGTCGTGTGGTGCGGCCTTTACCCGATTGTTGCGGATGATTTCGAAAAGCTGCGTGACAGCCTTGCCAAGCTGCGCCTGAACGATGCCTCCTTCCACTATGAAGCGGAAACATCGGCAGCACTTGGTTTCGGGTTCCGCTGCGGGTTTCTGGGGCTGCTGCACCTTGAAATCATTCAGGAACGTCTGTCGCGCGAGTTCGACCTCGACCTGATCGCCACAGCGCCTTCGGTCGTTTACAAGATCGAGCGCACCAACGGCGAGCGTGAAGAACTGCATAACCCGGCGGATATGCCCGACCCCTCCCTGATTGCCCGGATCGAGGAGCCCTGGATCAAGGCCACCATTATGGTGCCGGATGAATATCTGGGCGCCGTGCTCACTCTGTGTACGGAACGCCGTGGCACACAGATTGACCTGACCTATGTGGGCAACCGGGCTATGGCGGTCTATCGCCTGCCGCTGAACGAGGTCGTGTTTGATTTCTACGATCGCCTGAAGTCCCTCACACGCGGTTACGCGAGCTTTGATTATCAGATGGACGGGTACGAGGAGAGCGACCTCGTGCGGATTTCCATTCTGGTCAATCAGGAGCCGGTGGATGCGCTCTCCTTCATTGCGCATCGTTCGGCGGCGGAAACGCGCGGGCGTTCCATCTGCGCGCGCCTGAAGGATCTGATTCCGCGCCAGTTGTTCAAGATCGCCATTCAGGCGGCCATTGGCAGCCGTGTCATTGCCCGCGAAACCATTGGCGCGCTGTCAAAAGACGTGACCGCCAAATGTTATGGCGGTGATATTTCCCGCAAACGCAAACTTCTGGAAAAGCAGAAGGAAGGCAAAAAGCGAATGCGCCAGTTCGGCAAGGTTGAAATTCCGCAGAGCGCTTTTCTTGCTGCGCTCAAAATGGAACACTGAACCTGCCCTGCCTGTCGGGAGTTTATGCCAGAGGGAAGAACGGTGTTCTTCCCCACAGGCCCGACACTCAGGCTGGAGAACGAGCATTCCCTGATGAGCAGTACAACACCCCTTGAAATTGGTAGCCACCAGCATATTCGCTTCGATGAAGGGCTGGAACTCGATTGTGGTGTGTCCCTTGCGCCGATTGACGTCGCCTATTGTACGTACGGAACGCTTTCCGAGCGTGGGGACAATGCCATCCTGATCTGCCATGCTTTTACTGGTGACCAGTATGTGGCGGAAACCCATCCGCTGACGGGCAAATCCGGCTGGTGGGAGCGGATGGTAGGCCCGGGCAAGCCGATTGATACCAACCGTTTTTTTGTGATCTGCTCCAATGTGCTTGGGGGCTGCATGGGCAGCACCGGGCCGCGTTCGCTACGGCGGAATGACGAAGGCGCGGAGGCGCCATGGGGCACGGATTTTCCGCCTATTACCATCCGCGATATGGTGCGTGCCCAATACAAGCTGGTGAGCGCTCTGGGTATCGAGCGTCTGTTTGCTGTTGTTGGCGGCTCCATGGGCGGTATGCAGGTGCTGGAATGGACCGTAACCTATCCGCACATGATGCTGGCGGCCATGCCCATTGCCACAGCTCCCTATCATTCCGCGCAGAATATCGCGTTCAATGAGGTGGGTCGTCAGGCGATCATTGCTGACCCCGATTGGCGCGGCGGGCGGTACTGGCAGGCCGACGTGGTGCCTGCGCGCGGGCTGGCTGTCGCGCGCATGATGGCGCATATTACCTATCTTTCGGAAGAAGCGCTTACACGCAAATTCGGGCGCAGAACCCGGCGCGGCCCTGCCAGCGGCCCTGGGCCGGAAGGGCCGGTTTCGCTGTTCAGCGATATTTTCGAGGTGGAATCCTATCTGCGCTATCAGGGGTCGAGCTTTGTGCGTCGTTTCGATGCCAACTCTTACCTGTCGATCACCCGTGCGATGGACTGGTTTGATATCGCCGCTGATCACGATGGCGAACTGACCGCGGCTTTTGCCCGTACGCCGGTCAGGTTCTGCGTCGTTTCATTTTCGTCGGACTGGCTGTTCCCGACATCGGCCGCGCGCGCATTGGTGCGTGCTCTCAATCAGGCAGCGGCCAATGTCTCTTTTGTCGAGATTGAAACCGACAAGGGGCATGATGCTTTCTTGCTGGATGAGCCCGATTTTGACCGGACGGTACGGGGGTTTCTCTGTGGTGTGGCTGAACATGCGGGGCTGGTCTGATGCGGCTTGATCAACGCCTGATAGCCGACATGATCGAGCCCGGAACACGGGTGCTGGATATCGGCAGTGGAGATGGCCTGCTGATTGACCATCTGTTCCGTCATCGTGGATGCGATGCGCGCGGAATCGAGCTGAACATGAAACTGGTTACGCGCTCAGTGGCGCATGGCCTGCCGGTTGTTCATGGCGATGCGGATCATGATCTGGCCCATTACCCCGATCACGCTTTTGATTACGTGGTGCTGCAACGGACATTGCAGGCCGTTGCCCGCCCGCGTGAGGTGCTGCGGCAGATGCTGCGTATTGGGCGCCATGCCATCGTGTCCTTTCCCAATTTCGGGCACTGGCAGTTACGGCTCAAGCTGCTGTTGAACGGGCGGATGCCTATGACAGCCGTCTGGCATACGGCGTGGTATGACACACCGAATATCCATCCGTGCACCATCCGTGACTTTCTGGCTCTGTGCGCGGAGGAAGGTTACACCGTGGAACAGTGGATGGCGGTGGATGAGGAGGGGGAGCGTGCGCCGTGGCGGCGTTCCATCCGTCTGGCCAACCTGTTTGGCGAGCAGGCCCTGTTTTTGCTCAGGCGACAGGGCGGCTGACGGACGCGCCATATCTAAATTCTTTGTTAGTTTTTTATGGTCGCCCGTGGGCGGAGCTTTCGTTCCGAGCATCGGGGCAATACTGAAAGATTGTTCCAGAATAATGAGAAATATCAATTTTTCCTTTCGATAAAGTCGCTCCCTTCCCCGAATAAAAAGGCTGGTGCGGGAGATCACTAAAAAAGTTTAAGGACCATTATGGTCCTGTAGGCTTGTCCTGAATGGGTGCCTGACCCTATATACAAGCGGCGGAGGAAAGACACAGTTCCGTAAAACGCCGTCCTTGCCCTGTTTGCTCATGTGGGCGGGATCAATGGCTCGTCCCTTTCGGGGCTGCCGGCGTCACAATGTTATGACTATCCATAGGTGCTTATCTGAAAAAGGTGGCTGTGTCTCGTTTTCAGGCTGCACGAAGAGGTTCGTCCTGATGACTAGTTTTTCTGATCTGAAACTTGCTGCGCCTTTGCTGCGTGCTCTTGCGGATCAAGGTTACGATACACCCACCCCCATTCAGGCAGGTTCTATCCCGCACCTGCTGGAAGGGCGCGATCTGCTTGGCCTGGCGCAGACAGGCACAGGCAAGACGGCGTCTTTCGCTCTGCCTATTCTGGAGCATCTGGCTAAAACTCCGCGTCCGGCAGGGCCTCGTCAGGCCCGTGTGCTGGTGCTGGCTCCTACGCGTGAGCTGGTGGCCCAGATCAGCGACAGCTTCAAAGCCTATGCAAAATACATGCGTTTTACGCAGGCCGTAGTGTTCGGCGGCGTGGGGCAGGGGCGTCAGGTTGAAGCCATGCGCCGCGGGGTAGATGTGCTGGTGGCGGCACCCGGCCGCCTGCTCGACCTGATCGGGCAGGGGTATATCGACCTGTCTGCTCTCGAAATTCTGGTGCTGGACGAAGCCGACCGCATGTTGGACATGGGTTTTGTGCGCGATATCCGCCGCATCATGACCTTTGTGCCTGAAAAGCGTCAGACCTTGCTGTTCTCGGCCACCATGCCGCGCAGCATTGAGGATCTCGCGGCATCGCTTCTGAACAACCCCGCGCGTGTTGAAGTCGCTCCCCCATCCAGCACGGTGGATCGTATTCAGCAGGCCGTGATGTTCGTTAATGGCGCCTCTGACAAGCGTGATGCGCTCCTCACCATGGTGGAGTCCCCCAAGGTGGCGCGGGCTGTGGTGTTTACGCTGATGAAGCACGAGGCCAACAAGGTCGCGGAGTTTCTGAACAAAAACAGCATAGTTGCAGAGGCTATTCACGGCAACAAATCGCAGGGCGCGCGTGAGCGCGCCATGAAGGGTTTCCGTTCCGGTGCGGTCAAGGTGCTGGTGGCGACCGATATCGCCGCACGCGGGATCGACGTGGATGAAGTCAGCCACGTTTTCAATTATGACCTGCCGAACGTTCCTGAAAGCTATGTGCATCGCATTGGCCGTACGGCGCGTGCGGGGCGTGATGGCTGGGCGGTTTCCCTGTGCGATGCCGAGCAGCGGGCATGGTTGCGTGATATCGAACGGACGATTGGCAAGGCTATTCCCATCGTGCGTGATCATCCGTGGCACTCTGAGGAAGCTGAATTTTCCAACCAGCGTCCGCCGGTTCTCGGTGGCGGTGGCGGCCGTGGCCGTGGTGGCCAGCGTCCGGGTGGTGGTGCAGGCGGCCGTGGTGGCCCGCGCCGCGCTGGGGGACATTCTGCTCGCGTTTGAGCGTATGCTTTTCGTCTGAAGGTATCGGGGGCGGCCTGCTGGTTCTGAAAAGAGCTGAGCAGGCCGCTCTTTTTTCTGTGCTGGCGTATCAGGCGGGTATGTGCAGGGTGACGGAAACGGGGCAGTGGTCGCTAAGCTGGTGGCCATCCCCCTGCGGGATGGGCATGACGCTCAGGGAATTGGGGTCTTTCCAGTCTATGGCGGGGCCACCGAGAATAATGTGATCTATGAAATAGCTGCCGCCCAGGCAGGGGCTGGCATATCCTGATGTTGTCAGATCCAGCTTGGCTTTTTTCTGTAGGATCAGGAAAAGGGGATCATGCGCGTTCAGTCTGCGGTTGAAATCTCCCATAATGGCAAAAGCTTCGCCTGACTGCGTTCGCTCGCTGATCCAGTCGGACAGTATCTTGAACTGGCGGATAAGCAGGGGGCAGGCATGGCGGGTCTGTTCGGGCGGGTCGTCCCAGCAGCCGGTTTTGAGATGTATGACCAGCACGCGCAGGTTCGCGTGGCCAAAATGCACAGTCATATCCAATCCGCTGCGCAAGTGGTGCGGCGCTGTGGGTGCTGTGACGTCGAGCGCCTGCACATCAGGGTGGCGTGTCACGTCCAGTCCTGCGCGTACGGCTAGCCCCACGTGTTGAAGAACTGCGTCATCAGTTGTGAAAGCTGTATAAGTCTTCGCAGGAAAAACAAATGCGATACTGCGTGTACTGTCCACTTCCTGCACGGCGGCAAGGTCCGGATTCAGGTGTACGGCAAAGGTGGCCAGAAGAGCGTAATCAGCCGGGGCGCGGGTCGGGCTGTCGAGGGGCGCTGTGCGGCTTTCGGGCGAGGTCTCATCCAGCAGCCATTCAAGGTTCCATGTGCTGAGCTTGATGGAACGGCCGGGAGGCACGGTAGCGCCAGCCGGTTGGCAGAGAAGCAGCAGGACTAGGCTTATGCTCCTGCAGCGGCGCAGGGCGTAGAAAAAACGTGGGGCTGATCGCCCCACGCCCGAACCTCGGTTAGGCAGGCTCGGTCTCGAGGCGCTTGATGACCGTGTCAATCGGAACGCTTGTACGAGTCTGCTCGTCCAGAATCGTGATTTCGCCGCTGCCGATGTCATAAAACCAGCCTTGCAGGAACAGTGTACGCCCTGCAAGTCGCGCCACAACGGCCGGATGGGTGCGTAAATGCGCGAGTTGCAGCAGCACGTTCTGTTCAGCAATGCAGCGCACTGTCGCTGGCCCGGCGTCATCGGCGCGGAAGGCGGTCAGGGTTGCTGCTCGTGCTGCTTCTGCGTTGCGGAGCCAGCTTTTTACGGTGGGCATGGTATCAAGGCCGCTCTTTTCCGGGTCGAGCAGGGCTTTCATGGCGCCGCAGTCAGAGTGGCCGCAGACGATGATTGTGGATACTTCAAGGGCCATGACAGCGTATTCGACGGCGGCGGACACGCCTCCCAACATTTCGCCATAAGCGGGCACGAGGTTGCCGATGTTACGCAGAATGAACAGGTTACCAGGGTCAGTCTGTGTAATCAGGCTTGGGTCGATCCGGCTGTCAGCGCAGGCAATGAACAGGGCACTTGGCGATTGTCCGGTAGCCAGGCCAGCAAACAGCGCTTCCTTTGCGGGAAAGACCTCTGTGTTGAAATGTTCTGCGCCGCGCAGCAGGGCAAGCAGGCTGCTTCTGGCCTCGGAACATGTTGGCATATATCGTACTCCGAAAAACGTCTGGTTATGACTGAAGGATACAAAACTTCCTCAGTCAGTTTGAGCGACGGACACGCTCCGTGCGGGAACGCCCAAGATCACGGAAAAGTTCCCGCGTGTCAGTCGTGTGAGCCGTATGGCCCGTCATGTCCATGCCGCGGTGTGGTCGAGGGCAGTGCAAAAGCTGTTCATGGTCAGCTTAGCGGATCGTCTTCGGGTTCGCTCATCTGATCTGCCGGATGCCGCACAGGAGCCTGATTTTGCCGTAGCCGGGCGGGTTCCATCTGCCTGCGGGTGAAATGTGCCCCCAGCGTCGCCAGATCGAGAAACTGGTCGGCCTGACGGCGCAGGTCGTCCCCGATCAGCGGGGGGGAAGATTTCATGGAGGATACGACGGACACGCGCGTGCCCTGTCGCTGCACCGCTTCCACCAGCCGACGGAAATCGGAATCTCCGCTGAACAGGATGGCGTGGTCGATATGAGGCGCCATTTCGAGCATATCCACCGCAATTTCGATGTCCATGTTGCCTTTGACGCGCCGTTTGCCGGTGGAGTCCGTGAACTCGCGCGCGGGCTTGGTCACCAGAAAATAGCCATTATAGGACAGCCAGTCAGTCAGCGGCTTGAGGGGAGAGTAGTCTTCCGTGTCCAGTATGGCTGCATAGTAATAGGCGCGGATCACATGGGATTTTGAAGTGAAAAAATCGAGCAGTTTCTTATAATCCACATCAAAGCCAAGGCCACGGGAGGTGGAGTATAAACTGGAGCCGTCTATGAAAAGACAGGTTTTTTCATCTTTTTTGAGGTTCATGTGTCATTCCCTTCCAAATTTTTGTTCTGATGTTCTGTAGTCGGTCTGTCTTGAAATTTTCCGCATAGAGTTAAGACTGTCCTTAATGTGGGATCTTTATATTTCTGGATTCTGTGGCAGGAATATGCCTGCCAAGCATTTTGGAACGGTGATCTGACAGATAGTGTAATAATATTGCATTTGCGTCATAGCGCCAACATAAAGTTACCAATTTCTTAACGTTTCCATCTTGGGCCGGGGGTTATGTTAGTTCGTTCAAATGAGGCCGGGCGTGCCACCGCCCTTATTGCTATTGGCGCCAACCTGCCCCACGCGGAGCAGGATGCGCGCGCTACCTGCCTCGAAGCCGTGCAGGCTTTGCGCGACACGCCCGGCGTGTGGGTCGAGGCCGTCTCGCACTGGTACGAAAGCGCGCCTGTCCCTCCTTCTGGACAGCCGCCCTATGTCAACGGCGTGGTGCGCTGTGTGACGGAACTGAGCCCGGACGCGTTGCTGGATAGTCTTCATACCATAGAAACGCGCAACGGACGCGAGCGTTCCGTGCCCAATGCGGCCCGCACGCTCGATCTGGATCTTATCGCGTTTGACAATCTCTGCCAGCAGAGCGAACGCTTGGTGCTGCCGCATCCTCGTGCGCATGAGCGGGCCTTTGTGCTGTTGCCGCTTAACGATGTCATGCCGGACTGGTTGCATCCGCGCTCGGGGGAAAATATGCAGGCCTTGTTGAAAGCCGTGCAGGGGCAGGAAATCCACCGGATACGGGAATAGGTCTTCCCTGCGGCGGGCGGATGCAGTATTATCAATGTTTATATCTCTTTGCTGAATCCGTAAGCTGAATTGTCTGGAGGCTCTTCGTAATGGCCCGCGTCACCGTCGAAGACTGCGTAGAAAAGGTTCCCAACCGCTTTGAACTTGTTGTGTACGCGGCTCAGCGCGCGCGCAACATTTCTCGGGGGGAAGAACTGACTGTCGATCGCGATAACGACAAAAACCCCGTTGTCGCCCTGCGCGAGATCGCGGTGGAAACCGTCTCGCTGACCGGACTGCGCAGCGATCTGATCCGCTCTCAGGCGCGTGAACCTGAGCCCGAACCCGTGGAAGAAGAAGTGCAGGATCTCGTGCCGACCGAGCAGAACATCTTTGGTCTGCAGGAAGTCTCGGTGGAAGAGGAAACCGCTGACGATGCACGCGCCATCGAGGCAGCCCTGACGGGCCGTGCCCGCCGGTAAGTGCTTTGGTGACCCGCGCGGGAGCTGAGGTTCCGGGCACAACAGGCCCGTTAATGGGAGAAAACGGCGGTGTGCAGGTGTCCGCCGTGCCTTCCATGGGGGAAGGCGAGGGTGCGCGCGGCGGCCTGAACTGCGAAAGACTGGTCAGTCGCGTCCTGAGTTACGCGCCGCAGGCGGATGTGGCGATGATCCGTCGCGCGTTTGATGTCGCCTGCGCTGCGCATGAGGGGCAGAAGCGCGATAATGGCGACCCCTACATAACCCATCCCTTTGCGGTGGCCATGATCATGGCCCGCTTCGGACTGGACGTTCAGTCCGTCTGCACCGCGCTCCTGCACGATACCATAGAAGATACAAGCGTCAGCCACGAGACGCTCAAGCTCGAATTCGGGCAGACGGTGGCTGATCTGGTCGACGGCGTAACCAAGCTGACCCGGCTTGAGTTGCAGTCCGACCGTACCAAGCAGGCGGAAAATTTCCGCAAGCTCGTGCTGGCCATGTCCAAGGACATCCGCGTGCTGCTGGTCAAGCTCGCGGACAGGTTGCACAACATGCGCACGCTGCACTTTGTGGAGCGTCAGGATCGCCGTCAGCGCATCGCGCGTGAAACGCTGGATATTTATGCCCCTCTGGCTGAGCGCATCGGTATGGACCGGCTCAAGACGGAGTTGCAGAACCTCTCCTTCGCCCAGCTTGAGCCGGAAGCGGATGATACGATTCGCACCCGCCTGAACTATCTGCGTGGCCAGGGTGCGGATGTGATCGAGGATGTCAGGCGCGAGCTGTTGCGCCTGTGCCACGAGGCCGGGCTGAAGGACGTGCAGGTCTCGGGGCGAGAAAAGTCTCCCTACTCGATCTGGGAGAAAATGCAGCGCCGAAACGTGGCCTTCGAGCAGCTTTCGGACATCATGGCCTTTCGTGTGATCGTCGGCACGCGTGAGGACTGCTACGTGGCGCTGGGCGCGGTACATGCCGCGTATCCGATGATCGTGGGGCGGTTCAAGGACTACATTTCCACCCCCAAGGCCAACGGCTACCAGAGCCTCCATACGGGGGTGACGCTCCGCTCGCCACGCAACCAGAAGATTGAAGTGCAGATCCGCACGCAGGCCATGCACGATGTGGCTGAAAACGGCGTGGCGGCGCACTGGGCCTATAAGGAAGGCACCGGTGTGCAGGAGGGCGGCTACGGCGGGCTGCGGCGGCCGCGCTGGGTGCAGGATCTGCTGGAAATTCTCGAGGCATCCTCCGCCCCGGACGAGTTTCTTGAGAACACCAAGCTCGAACTCTATCAGGATCAGGTTTTCTGCTTCACCCCAAAGGGGCAGCTGATCTCCCTGCCGCGCGGCGCCACGCCGGTTGATTTTGCCTATGCCGTGCATAGCCAGATTGGCGATACCTGCGTGGGCGCCCGTATCAACGGGCGGCTGATGCCGCTGCGGCATGAGCTGGAAAATGGCGATCAGGTAGAAATCATGACCGCCCGCGGCGGCGCGCCGTCTCCCTCGTGGGAGCGGTTTGTCGTAACGGGTAAGGCGCGTGCGCGTATCCGCCGCTACGTTACCCAGCAGCAGCGTCAGGTATCGCTGGATGGCGGGCGGGCCGCGTTGGCCAAGGCCTTCCGTCAGGAAGGGGTGGACGGCTCCGAAAAGGTTATCGAAACCACACTCAAGGCGCTCAAGCAGGCCTCCCTGCCGGATCTGTACGTGGCAGTGGGCACGGGTACGCTGGGCGCGCGCGATGTGGTGCACGCTGCTTATCCTGAATTGCGGCGTGTCCAGCGTGTTCCGCGTATGCTTGCGGGGCTGCCTGGGGTTCTGGGTACGGCCGGACCGCGTTCTGGGCTGGCAGGCGCATTCGGGCGCAAGCCGGCGGGCGGGGCTATCCCGCTCGTGGGGCTGGGGGCGGGCGTTGCGGTGCATTATGCCGCCTGCTGCCACCCGCTGCCGGGTGACAGGATCGTGGGCGTTGTGGCCACGGGCAAGGGAGTGACCGTTCACACCCGTTCCTGCCAGACGCTGGAAAACTTTGCCGCGACCCCCGAGCGCTTTCTCGATGTGGATTGGGACTACGATGCTATGGCCCGTATCGGTAACACCGGGCCGATGCGCGTCGGGCGTGTCAGTATCGTAGCTGAAAACGAGCCTTCGGTGCTGGCGGCCATCACCAACGCTGTTTCCCGTGGGGACGCCGCGACGGTCAACCTCAAGATTGTCAACCGTCAACTGGATTTCATGGAAATTCTGGTGGACGTGGAAGTCAGGGATTTGCGGCACCTCTCCTCCGTTATTGCCGGGCTGCGTGCGGTTTCCGGCATTACGCAGGTGGATAGGGCGCGTTCATGAGCCTGATTGGCGTGGGGATCGATCTGTGCGACATGCGGCGGATTGAGCGGATGCTCACGCGTTTCGGCGCGCGCTTTGCGGACCGGGTCTTCACGCCGCAGGAACGCGCATGGGCCGAAAAGCGTTGCGGGCAGGCGAGGATAGGCACCTATGCCAAGCGTTGGGCCGCCAAGGAGGCCTGCGCCAAGGCGCTGGGCACAGGATTTGCGCACGGTGTGACCCATGCGCAGATTGGGGTGGAAAACCTGCCGGGAGGACAGCCGGTGCTCTGTCTGACTGGCGGTGCAGCCCAGAAACTGGCGGAAATGACACCGCCCGGCAGCACGGCGCGTCTGGTGCTTAGCCTGACGGATGAGGCCCCCTACGCCTTCGCACAGGTTTTTATCTCGGCCGTGCCGGCTTGACACGACCGGGTGTGCGCGGCTTGATCCGCCAGAATTTCTTTTTACGGCAACAGAGACGAAAAGCGGGCAGGGCGGAAGCAGGATGAATACACAGGATCACTCTTCAGCCCGCTCTCAGCAGCCGGCCGGTATGCGGCAGGGCCTGCTTGAATACGTGCGCACATTCTTTTCGGTTGTTGTGGTTGTGCTGGTTGTCCGGACTTTTCTGTTTGAATCCTTCGTGATTCCATCAGGTTCCATGATCCCGACCCTACAGGTGGGGGATTATATCTGGGTATCCAAATACACCTATGGCTACTCCCGTTTTTCCCTGCCGTTCTCGCCTGATCTGTTCAGCGGGCGTATCTGGGCAGGGGAGCCGCACCGTGGCGACGTGGTGGTGTTCCGTTTTACCAAGGATACCTCGATTGATTACGTTAAACGGGTGATTGGTCTGCCGGGCGACCATATCCGCGTGACCGAGGGGCAACTGTACCTGAACGATATGCCGGTGCCGTGTGACAACCCGCACCCTTATATCGCGCATGATGAAACCGATACGAGCATGGCGGGTGATGCCTGCACCGAAAAGCTGCCATCGAGCATCCCGGGGGCAGGGCCTGTCAGTCATGATATTCTGAAGCTGACCAATGAAGGGCCGCAGAACAACACGCCCGATTACGTTGTGCCGCCGGGGTATTTCTTCGCCATGGGAGATAACCGCGACGACAGCGCGGACAGCCGCTTCATGGGGGACGGGCCGAAGGATCTCGGGTTTGTGCCGATGGAGAATCTTGTGGGGCGGGCGCGCCGAGTTTTCTTCTCTGTTTCGGCGGATTACCCGCTGTGGCAGGTCTGGCACTGGCCGCAGGAAATTCGCTGGGGACGGCTGATGCAGGGTATCCAGTGAGCATGGCGGAGCCGCAGGATGGCGCGCGCGCCTTGCAGGTGCGGCTGGGGTACGCCTTTGTCAATCAGGCCCTGCTGAATGAGGCGCTGACGCATCGCTCGGCGGTTAACCAGAAAACGAATGGCCGCAAGCGCGCGCAGGCCAAGGGAGCCGGGTCTAACGAACGGCTTGAGTTCATCGGCGATCGTGTCCTGGGGCTGCTGATGGCGGAATGGCTGCTGGAGCGTTATCCGGGTGAGCAGGAAGGCGCGCTAGGCTCACGGCTGGCACATCTTGTCTCGCGGGCGACGCTGGCAGGGATTGCCGAGCGCATCGATATGCCCACTGCGCTGACCGTGGCGGCGCACGAGGCCAGGGCCGGCGTATGCACTGCTGCCAACGTGCTGGCCGATGCGCTGGAGGCGGTGCTTGGGGCCGTGTTTCTTGATGGTGGGCTTGATCCTGCGCGCAAGATTGTGCGGCAGTGCTGGAAGCCCGAGCTTGATGCGCAGGCCCGCCCGCCTAAAGACCCCAAGACCGCATTGCAGGAATGGGTTCTGGGGCGCGCGCAGGCGCTGCCTGTTTATGAAACGATCGGGGCGGAAGGACCGTCCCATGCGCCGCTGTTTGTCGTCAGGGTGACGGCGGGCGGTCTGGCGGCAGAAGGGCGTGCGGGGAACAAGCGCGCGGCGGAAAGCGCCGCGGCCGCCGCCCTGCTGGCAAAACTGGAAGGCAAGCCCAATGGCTGAGGCTCAGAATATGGCGGATACGACACGCTGCGGCTTTGCGGCACTGGTGGGGGCGCCCAATGCGGGCAAGTCCACCCTGCTTAACCGCATGGCGGGTGCCAAGCTGTCCATTGTTTCTCCCAAGGCGCAGACAACGCGCTTTCGGGTGCTGGGCATTCTCATGCGTGGCGCAACGCAGATCCTGCTGGTGGATACGCCCGGTATTTTCCGTCCGCGCCGCAAGCTCGACCGGGCGATGGTGGCTGCCGCATGGACTGGCGCTGAAGATGCCGATATCACGCTGCTGCTGGTGGATGCCCGCTCGGGCCTGAACGAGGCGGTGAGCGAGATCGTGGACCGGCTGGCCACGACCAAGCGCCGCGTGTGGCTGGTGCTGAACAAGACCGACCTTGTTTCTCCCGGTGCACTGCTGCCGCTCACGGCGGCCATTACGGAGCGGCTTCCGGTAGAGCATGTCTTCATGGTCAGTGCCCGGACGGGTAACGGAGTGGACGACCTGCTGGACCAGTTGGCGGCCGCCCTGCCGCCGGGGCCGTATCTCTATCCCGAGGATGACCTGACAGACCTGCCGGACCGTCTGCTGGCGGCCGAACTGGTGCGGGAACAGATTTTCATGCAGACGCATGAGGAAGTGCCCTATGGCGCCACGGCAGAAACCGAAAGCTATACGGAACGTCCTGACGGGTCGGTGCGGATTGATGTCACGATTTACGTGGCGCGCGCAGGCCACAAGGCGATCCTGATTGGGGATGGTGGGCAGAGAATCCGCCAGATTGGCGAGCGGGCGCGCAAGCAGCTTGGCTCTTTGCTGGAGCGCCCCTGCCACCTGTTCCTGAACGTCAAGGAACGTTCGGGTTGGGACGAGGAGCGTGCGCGCCTGCGGGCGATCGGGCTGGATGACGTGCCATGAAGGCCGCCAGTTTGGCCTGAACGCTTGTGGCCGTGCGCCATGAGGGATAAGAGAGGGCGACCCTGACACGTGGCTCGCACGGGCGCATGTGAGGGGTCTTTTGCGGACTGCTTGCTTGTTGAGGGCCAATGACTGCTTGTGCTGGCGAAACGCCGAACCGCAAACGCGTACTGCTCAAGGTTTCGGGGGAAGCGCTGATGGGCGGCGGCGCCTTCGGCGTGGATCAGAAAACCGTCGAGCGTATTGCCCAGGATGTCGCGCAGGTTGTGCGCGATGGAATCGAAGTCTGCCTTGTGGTGGGTGGCGGTAATATTTTCCGGGGTGTCGCGGCCGCGGCCAAGGGGATGGACCGTGCGCAGGGTGACTATGCCGGGATGCTGGCCACGGTCATCAATGCCTTGCTGCTCCAGAATGCACTGGAACGCGAGCAGATTACGACCAGGGTGATGTCGGCCATCCATATGTCATCCGTGGCTGAGCCTTACATCCGCCGCCGTGCGGTGCGGCATATGGAAAAGGGGCGTGTGGTCATTTTTGCCGCAGGCACGGGCAATCCCTTCTTTACCACGGATACGGCCGCGGCCCTGCGCGCGGCGGAAATGGAATGTAATATCCTGCTCAAGGGTACGCAGGTTGATGGCGTTTATTCCGCCGACCCCAAGCGTGACCCGTCCGCTGTCCGCTACGATGAGCTGACCTACCTGAACGTGCTGGCCAACCAGCTTAACGTCATGGACGCGGCCGCCATCAGCCTCGCGCGTGAAAACAACCTGCCGATCATTGTCTTCAATATCGGAGAGGAAGGCTCCTTTGGTCGCGTCATGCGCGGGGAAGGGCCGTTTACCCGGATTGTCGAGACAGCCGAATGATCGCCGCCTGATGCGGTGTGATGAACAGGATATGACTCCGGCGCGGGCAGCGCCGCATTGTGTAAGGTAACGGGAGAAACCGCCGTGTCTGACTTGAATGCCCTGATGGATGATCTGAAGCGCCGCATGGATGGTGCGCTTGAAAGCCTGCGGCGTGATTTTTCCGGCTTGCGTTCGGGGCGCGCAAGCCCTGCCCTTCTGGAGCCCGTAAGGGTCGAGGCCTACGGTGGCGAAGTGCCGCTGACACAGGTGGGCTCGATTGCGGTGCCTGAAGCGCGCATGATTACCGTGCAGGTGTGGGACAGGGCGCTGGCCGGTGCGGTTGAGCGCGCCATCCGCGATGCGGGGCTGGGGCTGAACCCGGCAGGCGAAGGGCAGACTATCCGCGTGCCTATTCCCCAGTTGACCGAAGAGCGCCGTAACGAGCTGGCCAAGGCCGCCGCCCGCTATGCGGAAGGGGCCAAGGTGGCGGTGCGCGGTGTGCGGCGCGATGGCATGGACAAGGCCAAGGGCTTCGAAAAAAAGGGCGAAATCAGTCAGGATGATATCAAAACCTGGTCTGATGCCATCCAGAAGCTCACGGATCAGTATGTGAAAAAAATTGATGACATGCTGGGCGAAAAAGACAAGGAAATCAAACAGGTCTGATCTGGCGGGCTGTTCCGTCGATAAAACCGGTTTTTTGGGGCCTTTCTTGCAATGTCGTCTGGCGTGGCCGAAAAAAACATGTCTGTTCCAACGCATGTCGCCATCATCATGGATGGAAACGGGCGCTGGGCGCGCGAGCGTGGGTTGCCACATCTTGCGGGGCACAAGGCCGGGGCGGAGGCCGTGGCGCGCTGCGTGCGCGCGGCCATGCAGCGTGGGGTGCCCTATCTCACGCTCTACGCTTTTTCGTCCGAAAACTGGTCGCGCGGTCCGCAGGAAGTCTCCGATCTGACCAGCCTGCTGCGCTATTATCTGCGGCACAAGGTGCGCGAACTGCATGTAAAAGGCGTGCGGTTACGTTTTATCGGTGAACTCGACCGGTTTGATGCCAGCCTGCGGGAAGAACTGGAGCGTGCGGAGGACATGACCCGTGACAATACGGGCATGGTGCTGTTGCTGGCGCTCTCTTACGGTGGGCGGTGCGATATCGTGCAGTCGGCCCGCACGTTGGCGCGGGCTGTGAAAGCCGGTACGCTGGAACCTGATGATATTACCGAGGCCATGCTGGCCAATCATCTGTGGACACACGGCGTGCCCGACCCGGATGTGGTCGTGCGCACCAGCGGCGAATACAGACTGTCCAATTTCCTGCTGTGGCAGAGTGCCTATGCCGAACTGGTGTTTCTGGACGTGTACTGGCCTGACTTTACCGAGGGGCATTTCGCGACGGTGCTAGATGTTTATGCGCGGCGTGAACGCCGCTTTGGCAGCCGCCCGGTGGCTTCCGCATGACGGGGGGTAATAATGGGGCGCAGGCCGGACAGTCCGCATGGCGTGATCTGCGCCCGCGTCTGATTTCCGGCGCGGTGCTGGTTGCGGTGGCGGGCTTGTGCATCAGCGTGGGCGGGTGGCTTTATGCCCTGCTTATTCTGGCGGGTATGGCAGGCATGGCGGTTGAAGCTGCGCGGCTGTTCGGCCTGTCCGTACGGGACTGGCGCGGGGGGGTATACGTAGCCTGGGCCTTGTGTGCGGGTTTTTCCGCAGCGAGCGGGCATTGGGCGTCGTTTGTACTGTTCTGCCTGCTGTCGTTTGTTTTTGGTGGTGCTCTCTGGGCGCTCATGTGCGTGATCGTGCTGCTGGGCACGGCTCTGCTGTGGCTACGGCAGGACGGTGTGTGGCCTGTATTGTTTGTGGTCGGGGTTGTGGTGGCCAGCGACAGCACGGCTTATGTCGTGGGGCGTATTGTTGGCGGCCCCAAGCTTGCGCCCCGCATTTCGCCAGGTAAAACCCGTTCCGGCGCCGTTGGCGGATTGCTGGGGGCCATGGGGGTCGGCGCTTTGGTTGCTGCTTGTTCCGGCGCGGGCGGGGTTGCCGGTGGGTTGGTCTGGGGTGGGTTGCTGGGTGTAGCTGCCCAGATGGGCGATCTGGCTGAAAGCGCCATGAAGCGGGCCTTGAATGTTAAGGATTCCGGCACGTTGCTGCCGGGCCATGGGGGCCTGTTGGACCGGTTTGACGGTCTGGCGGCGGCAGCCCCTCTGGCAGCGGGGCTTGCGGCCTGTGCCGGTGGAGCCGGGGCTTTTTGGCTGGCGGGTTTGCACGATATTCTGGGCGGCGTATTTCGTTTCCTGCCCGGCTAGGCATGAGCGCGGTCTGCCCTGTGCGGCCGCGTCGAGGTTTGTTCTGTGCGGTGCATCCTGTCCACCGTTGCAGGGTTTGGGTGTTTGCAGGATGGAAGACAAAGCATGAAAACCGTAACCGTTCTGGGAAGTACCGGTAGCATCGGCTGTTCCACGGTCGATCTTCTTGAGCAGGCGCGCGACCAGTACAGGGTGCGGGCGCTGGTAGGCGGGAAAAACGCCGCAAAACTGGCCGAACAGGCGCTGAGCCTGCGTGCGGAACTGGCGGTCCTGACTGACGAGGCTGCGGCGGAAGAACTGCGTGGCCTGCTCGCAGGGAGCGGTATCCGCGTTGCTGGTGGGCGCCAGGCCGTTATCGAAGCGGCGGCGGAGCCGGTGGATTGGACCATGGCGGCCATTACCGGGGCAGCCGGGCTGGAGCCGACGCTGGCTGCCGTGCGCAATGGTGGCAGCATTGCGCTGGCCAATAAGGAAGCACTGGTCTCCGCAGGCGATGTCATGCTCCGGGCCGTGCGGGAAGCCGGAGCGACGCTGCTGCCGGTCGATTCCGAACATAACGCGGTTTTTCAGGCCATGGCCGACCGGCAGGCCGATCAGGTTGCCAAGATCGTGCTGACGGCATCCGGCGGGCCGTTCCGCAATGCGACGCTGGAAGAAATGCGCGGCGCGACCCGGGCGCAGGCCCTCAAGCACCCGACCTGGAGCATGGGCGCCAAAATCAGCATTGATTCGGCCACCATGTTCAACAAGGGACTGGAAGTTATTGAGGCCGCGCGGATATTCAACCTGTCTGAAGACCGGATCGACGTGCTGGTGCACCCGCAGTCCGTCGTGCATGGCATGGTGCAGTATACGGATGGCAGCCTGATCGCCCAGATGGGCTCGGCAGACATGCGGATTCCCATTGCTCATGCTCTGGCATGGCCGCAGCGTATGGCTACGACATCCTCATGGCTTGATCTCGCGGCGTTTGGAACGCTGGACTTCTTCACGCCGGATGAGGTGCGGTTCCCTGCCCTGCGTCTTGCGCGTCAGGCCCTGCGGCAGGGGGGGGCGGCTCCTGCTATCCTGTCCGCCGCCAATGAAGTGGCGGTCGATGCCTTCCTGTCCGAGCGCGTCGGTTTTCTCGACATCGCCCGCATGGTAGAAGAGGTTATGGACACGCTGGGCGCGCCGTCTGCGGATACGCTCGAAGCCGTTCTTCACTGGGACATGCAGGCCCGCAAGGCGGCGGAGCGGCTGGTTCTGACCTGCGCCGCTTGAGAAAAATCCTTCCAGGCCCGATAACGGAGGTATGATGATACACGATTATCTGCGTACATTGGTTTCCTTCGTTTTCGTCCTGGGCGTGCTGGTTACCATTCATGAACTGGGGCATTATCTCGCGGCCCGCTGGCGCGGGGTGCATGTCGAGGTTTTTTCGTTGGGTTTCGGCCCGGCCCTTTTCAAATGGCGCGATCGTACGGGCACGGAATGGCGTGTCTGTCCGGTGCCGCTGGGGGGCTATGTGCGTCCCCACGGTTTTGAAGACCCTGCAGACGCTACTGAGGAGCAGAAAGCCGCGTGGATTCCCGGGCGCACCTTTCATGACAAGCCGGTAGGTTCGCGGGCCATTGTGATTCTGGCCGGACCTGTCTTCAATTTTCTGCTGGCTTTTGTGTTGTTTACGCTGCTGTTTGCCACGGCGGGTGAGCCGCATGTGCGCGACGAGGTGGCTTCTGTCCAGTCAGGCAGTGCGGCGGCGGCGGCTGGTGTACGGCAGGGGGATGTCATTGCCCGTGTCGGGACGCAGACGGTGCATGGCGTGGAAGATATTCTGGGCGAAGTGACAGGGCACGCCGGTGTCCAGACAACCCTTACCGTGCGGCGCGATGGGCAGGAACTGGTTCTGCCGGTGACGATCGGCTCGGTTTCGGATTCTGCCGGAGCGCCTGCGCATGGCCAGCTTGGCGTGACATTCGCGGTAGATGGCGGCAAGCCGCAGCCCCTGCCTCAGGCGGTGGTGTCGGGTGCGAAAGCGACGTGGAATACGACGGTACGAACCCTCGCGGGCGTGTGGCAGATTCTCAGCGGGCAACATTCCGCGAAGGAAATGGGCGGTCCGCTCAAGATCGCGCAACTGTCCGGGCAGGTGGCGCAGTATGGCTTTGCCAGCCTGCTTTCATTCATGGCGCTGCTGTCCGTCAACCTCGGGTTGATCAATCTCTTTCCCGTACCGCTTCTTGATGGTGGACGTCTGGTTTTTTATGCCATAGAGGCAGTAAGGGGGCGCCCTGTTTCCAAGCGGGTGCAGGAGATCAGTTTTCAGGCTGGTTTTGCGGTGCTGGCTGGATTGTTTCTGTTCTCGACATTTAATGACCTGTCGGGTTTTGGCCTGTTCAGGTGGATTGCATCGCTCGCGGGCTGAAGTGCAGCCGGGGCGGAAAGAGAAAGTCTTGCGTGACAAGGGTAATTTCGGATACGTCCCTTGCGGGCGGGAAAATGCAGGAGAGTGGGCTTCGTGCTGAGAACGATCTGGATGGCGGGAGGCAGATCTTGAAAGGTAAACGGTCTGCCCTGTTCCTTTCTGTCTGTATGCTGCCACTTGTCATGGTCGCAACACGTCAGGCCGATGCGGCTTCGCATCGCTCCATGGCAACGCAGGGTGCTGGATCGCGCCATGCGGCCCAGGGGAACTCTTCCGCCCGTGCTGCTGACGGCATCATTGAGGACATTCGCGTGTCCGGTAACACGCGCATCGAAACCAGCACGATCCTGTCCTATATGGTGGTCAGGCCGGGCGATCCGTTCTCGCAGGACGATCTCGATCGCTCCCTCAAGACGTTGTACGCCACGGGTTTGTTCAGCGATGTGACGCTGCGCCGTGAAGGTAACGATCTGCTGGTGCGGGTGAAGGAAAATCCGGTCGTCAACCGTATCGTGTTCGAGGGTAATCACGCCGCTAAGGATGAAGACCTCAACAAGGTTCTTACCCTCAAGCCGCGTGCGGTATTTTCGGCTGAAACCACGGCGGATGACCGGCAGCACATTCTGCAGGTCTATGCCCAGAAAGCGCGTTTTTCGGCGGTGGTGACACCGCAGATCGTCCGTCTTGCCCATAACCGGGTGGATGTGGTCTTCAAGATCAATGAAGGCCCGCAGACCATGATCCGCAAGGTTGCGTTCGTGGGGAACAGGGCGTTCAGCGAATCGCAGTTGGCCGGAGTGGTGTCCTCCAAGGAAACCGCCTGGTATCACTTTCTTGGCTCGTCGGACGAATATAACCCTGACCGCGTGAAATACGATGCGGAACTGCTGCGCCGTTTCTACCTGCGCAACGGGTATGTGGACTTTCAGGTGAAGGATATAAAGGGCGAACTGTCGTCCGATCGCAAGTCCTTCTATGTCACCTTTACGATTGATGAAGGTGTCCGTTATCGTCTGGGTCGGGTGGATATCCGCTCCAGTCTGCGACATGTGCCTGCTGAATCCATGCGTAAGCATGTCGAATTGTTCGCCCATCAGTGGTACGACGGCAAGGCGGTGCAGGATAATGCCACCGACATGGAGGAACTGCTCCAGTCTGAAGGGCATCCCTTCGCGCAGGTGCATCCTGAGATTGCTCGCAATCCTGAAAAGCGGATCATCAACCTCCTGTTCGATATCAGCGAAGGGCCGCGCCGTTATATCGAACGTATCGATATCAACGGGAACACCATCACGCAGGATCATGTGGTGCGTGCCCAGCTTCCCTTTGCGGAAGGTGATCCCTACAGCGCCAGCTACAAGAAATACGCCAAGCAAAGCGTGCAGAATCTTGGCTTCTTCAAAAGCTCGGATATTAAGGATACGCCCGGCAGCGCGCCTGATCGCGTCAATGTCGCTGTGGATGTGGTCGAAAAACCAACGGGTGAGTTCTCGCTCGGCGGCGGTTACTCCACCGACGTGGGCGTGATCGGTAACGTGGGTCTCAAGCAGCACAACCTGTTGGGTAGCGGGGTGGATGCCGGTATTTCCGGTACGGTCTCGATGTGGCAGAAGCAGGCGGATATTTCGATTACCGATCCGGCTTTCATGGGCCGTAACCTTGTGGTTGGCGCGGATATCTTCTTTATCGAGAATAGCTACCAGACGTACCAGAGCTACTCGGAAGGACGTTACGGTATTACTCTGCGCATGGGGTATTCCTATAATCGCTACCTCTCGCAGTCCTGGAATTCCAGCCTCATCCGTCGCTGGGTAAATGACGCCTGGAGTGAGGCATCGTGGTATATTCTTGATCAGCAGAGTCCCTCTTTGCTGTCGCAGCTCAGCACCACGGTTATGTATGACCGTCGAGACAACCGGATGATGCCGCACCGTGGCTATTTTGTGTCCGTCGGGGGTGACTTCGCTGGGATCGGCGGTGATGAAGACTATGTGCGTGGCAAGGTGAATGGCGCGTATTACATACCGCTGGATGATCTGACCAACAGCCATGACTGGACGTTCTCTTTACGTGGAGGCGCGGGCTGGATGGCGGACTGGGGCAATGGCCGCCACGACGTGATCGACAACTTCTACCTGGGCGGTAACAATCTTCGCGGCTTCCTGGATGGCGGTGCAGGGCCTCGAAGCGTCGGCACTGTCCCAGGCGGACACTCTTCCGAAGATTTGCTGGGGGGGCGTTTTATGTATAACGCTTCCGCTCAGCTTAACTTCCCTCTGCCGTACGTTTCCAGCATGGGTCTGGGAGGACGTGTTTTTGCGGATATGGGCTCTGTTGCAGGCGTGCGTGTTAAAACATTGTATACGGACCCGGCTACGGCGGGTTCGCGCTATACACCTATTAGCGGTGATACGGTTATGCCCCGCGTTAGTGCCGGTGCGGGCGTGTCCTGGAAAAGCCCATTTGGTCTTTTGAATATCGATCTGGGTGTGCCGATTAGGCGTAGCCACAATGACCGTACGCAGCTTCTGCGTTTCGGGTTCGGCCAGCAATTCTGAGGTAATGATGCACGTGCGAAATAAAGCGGCCCTGCTCGGGCTGGTTTGTCTGTCTGTTTTGGCCTCGGTTACCCCTGTTGCTCATGCAGAAGGCGGAGAAGGATGGTTTGTGCCCAAGGCCAGCCAGCCGGCAGCGCCGCCTCAGCGTGCCGCTTCGCGTCGTGCCGTCCCTCAGCCGGTGGCCCTGCCTGCGCCTCCGTCTGACAGTCAGGAAGCCGATCAGGCGCCGCCGGTTCTGCCGCAGCCTAATATTCCCGACGCACCTGAAGTCGTCAAGGAAGCGCCCCCGCCGACAACCGTTATTGGCGTGATCAGCGTGGGTGGCGTCATGCGCCAGTCCACAGCGGCCATGCAGGTCGAGCGTATTCTGGGTGGGCGTCGTGATGCGCTGGCGCAGGATCTGCAGAAAGAGCAGGCGGCCTGGCGTGATGAGCAGCAGAGCCTCCAGGCACAGGCAAAGTCGCTTTCTTCCGACCAGATCCAGAGCCGTGAGCGTGCCTTGCAGGCACGGGTCATGAAAGCTCAGCGTGACTTCCGTAACCGCAATCGCATCATTCAGGAAGCCGCTCAGGTTTCTCTGGGACAGATCGAGCGTGAACTGGTGCAGGTCATTCAGAAAGTGGCCTCAGCCCACGGCATGAATCTTGTGCTGCACAGTGAGCAGGTTGCCCTGCATGTGGACGGGCAGGATATTACCAACGAAGTGGCGGTCAATCTTAACAAGATTCTGCCGTCGGTATTTATCCCCGCTGCCAATGAAGACCCCGAGCAACTGGCCAAGTCTGGCAAGATGCCGACCACCGCCGACGCCACGCAGTCCGTTGTGCGTGCGGGCCCAGCACCTGTTGTGCAGCCGACTGCGGGAACGCCGTAAGCATGACGGCCGGAAAGGGGATTTCCGGCCCGGCGGACCCCCGCTTTTTTACGCGCGCGGGTCCTTTCGGGGCGGAGCAACTGGCAGAGGCCGCCGGTGCGGAACTGGTTCCGGCCAAACAGGGTGGTGCGAATGTCGGCCAGTATGCCGGTATCGCACCGTTGCAGGTTGCTGGCCCCACGGATGTCAGTTTTCTGGACAACCGACGTTACGCTCCGCTGCTTGAGCAGACGCGGGCAGGCCTCGTAATCGTAGCACCTGCTTTTGTGGACAAGGTTCCCGCAGGGTGTGCGACGCTGGTGACGGCCTCGCCTTATCTGGCCTGGTCGCGCGTGGCCCGTTTGTTTCATCCACAGGCTCCCGCGCAGCCGGGTATTCATGCGCTGTCCTGTGTCGATCCTTCCGCCAGCATTGCACCTGAGGCCGAAATCGGGCCTTTCGCGGTTGTGGGCGCACGGGCTGAGATCGGCCCCGGCTGTATTGTTGGTGCACATGCCGTGATTGGCCAGGGAGTGCGGCTGGGGCGTGACTGTCGGATTGGCAATCATGTCAGCATATCCCACGCCTTGGTGGGTGAACGGGTGATTATTCTACCCGGCGCGCGCATCGGTCAGGATGGTTTTGGTTTCGCTGTTGGCCCTGCCGGGTTCGAAACAATTCCGCAGTTGGGCAAGGTAATCCTTGAAAACGATGTGGAAATCGGGGCCAACAGTACCATTGACCGGGGTTCGGTCAGCGATACGGTGATTGGGGCGGGTTCGCGTCTCGATAATCTCGTACAGATCGGGCATAATGTTCAGATGGGGCGCTGCTGCATAGTGGTGTCGCAGGCCGGCATTTCCGGTTCTACCGTATTGGAGGACTTTGTAACGGTTGCTGCCCAGGCCGGTCTTATCGGTCATATCCGTATTGGTGCGAAGGCGCGTATTGGCGCGCAGTGCGGTGTCATGTCGGATATTGAAGGTGGTGCAGATGTCATCGGCAGTCCTGCCATGCCGTTCCGGGAGTTTTTCCGAAACGTGGCCGTTCTGCGGAAGCTGGCAAAAAAAGCGTCTGGAACCGCTCAGGGCGAGACAGGCAAGGTATGAACAGAGGCCGGACATTATCTGGCGCAAAGGGTGGTCTAGGGGACGTGGAGACGAAACAAGAATCGCAGTGCGACGTTCAGACGATTGATCGGATTGACGTAAACCGCATCATGCAAGCGATTCCACACAGATATCCTTTCCTTCTTATCGACCGGATGGAAGATATCGTTCTGGGTGTGAAAGCAACCGGGATCAAGAACGTCTCGGTTAACGAGCCGTTTTTCCCCGGACACTTTCCGGGGCGGCCGGTCATGCCGGGTGTGCTCATCGTGGAGGCCATGGCCCAGACGGCGGCAACACTTGTCGTGCTGACACTGGGTGAGGCGTTCGAAGGCAAGCTGGTCTATTTCATGACCATTGAAGGTGCCAAGTTCCGCCGTCCGGTTGAGCCTGGCGACCAACTGCGTATCCATGTCATCAAAGAACGGCATCGTTCCAATGTCTGGAAGTTCAAGGGTGAAGCTCATGTGGATGGCGTTGTGGTGGCCGAGGCCTCCTTTAGCGCCATGATTATGGGCTGATTGCCGTCTTTCGGACATAGGGCTGTGGTTTGGGTGTACGGTAACCGTGCAAACTGCGGGTATCGTATGCGCCTTGCGTAAAGGTAAGCGGGTAGGAAATTAACGTGGTACACGTTGTACAGGAAGCTGGGGCGACCGTTATCCACCCAACCGCACTTGTCGCATCCGGCGCACAGGTGGGCGCTGGTGTGACCATTGGGCCATGGTGCTCGGTCGGCCCGGATGTCGTGATCGAAGACGGCGTGCAACTCATCTCCCATGTGGTGGTGGACGGCCATACCCGTCTGGGCGCTGGCTCGCGGTATTTTCCTTTCTCCACTGTGGGCATGGCACCGCAGGATCTCAAATATAAGGGCGAGCCAACACGGTGCGAAGTCGGCGCGCGCACGGTTGTGCGTGAGCATGTCACCATCCACCGCGGCACGGCGACGGGAACCGGCATCACCCGTGTAGGTAGCGATGTCCTGATTATGGCCAATGCCCATGTCGCGCATGACTGTGTGGTGGGTAACCGCGCCATTATCGTCAACAACGTGGTCATGGGCGGGCATGTCTGTATTGGGGATGATGCCCGGATCATGGGTTCCGCGGCCATTCACCAGTTTGTCCGTATTGGCCATGCCGCGCTTGTGGGCGGGGTAACTGGCGTAGAGGCGGACATTATCCCGTATGGCAGCGTACTTGGTAACCGTGCGCGTCTGGTCGGGCTGCACTGGATATGGCTGCGCCGTAATGGCGTGAAGTCTGATGAAATTCATCGGATGAGAAAGGCTTTTCTGTCCCTGTATCCGAAAAATGGTGGAGACCAGCCCTTCGCCGCCCGTCTTGAAGCCGTGCGGCAGGAGTTTGGACAGGACAGGCGCGTACAGGAAATCCTGGCTTTTATTGATGCTCCAAGCTGCCGTGGTCTGGTGCGTTCCGCCCGTGAGCAGGGGCGCAGTCAGGATATGGAAACCGCGTGATCACGCCGATGGGCGGCGTGGGTATTCTTGCTGGTGGCGGGCCATTGCCTGGCACGGTAGCGCAGGCCGCGGCAGCAGCCGGACGGCCTGTTTATATTCTCGGATTTGAGGGTTTTGCAGAACCCGCGGTTATTGAATCCTGGCCGCATGACTACGTCAGGCTAGGGGCCGCCGGGCAGATTCTGGCCCTGCTGCGCCAGCATGGTTGTACGGATCTGGTGCTGATAGGCCCCGTCAGGCGGCCTTCCCTGCGTAGTCTCTGCCCGGATGCGGATGGGGCCCGGATACTGGCGCGGCTGGGCCGGGCGCTGTTCGCTGGCGATGATGGTCTGCTGGCCGCTCTCGTTCGTATTCTGGGTGAAGAAGGCTTTCATGTGCGGGGTGCGCATGAGTTTCTGACACAGGCCGTTGTGGAACAGCCCGGTGTGCTGGGTACGATGGTACCTGATGATCAGGCTTTGCGTGATATCCAGCAAGGTGTGCGGGTGGTTCAGGCTCTGGGGGCCCTGGATATCGGTCAGGGGTGTGTCGTGCAGAACGGCGTCGTACTGGCCGTGGAAGCCATGGAAGGCACCGACCGCATGTTAGTGCGTGCGGGGGAGTGTCGTCAGCCGGGCGAGGGCGGGGTGCTGGTCAAGCTGCTCAAGCCCGGACAGGAAAAACGGGCCGATATGCCCGCGATTGGCCCGGTTACGGTTCGCAACGCACACGCGGCGGGATTGCGCGGGATTGCGTTCGAGGCGGGGCATACCCTGTTGATGGACCGTGATGCCTGCGTGGAAACAGCCGATCGGCTGGGGATTTTTCTGGTGGCCGTTGCCTCGGAAACAGATACGGCTCCATTGACGCCGTAAAAGACTGACAAAAGGGAGAAAGCCGCCATGCCCAGCTATCTGCATACCATGGTGCGGGTTCGCAATCTGGAGGCAAGTCTGGCGTTCTACCGCTTGCTGGGTCTGCACGAACTGCGCCGCCGGGAAGTGCCGGAAGGCCGCTACACGCTGGTTTTTATCGGTTTTGCTGATAATGCGGGCGGGCAGGCGGAAATTGAACTGACCTATAACTGGGGGCAGGACGATGGCTATGCTCCGGGCACCGGATTCGGACATTTCGCTTTTGGTGTGCCCAATGTCGCAGCCGCAGTGGAGGCCGTGCGGGCTGGAGGCGGCAAGGTTACACGTGAGGCGGGGCCGGTTCAGTTTGGGACGACCGTTATCGCCTTTGTGGAAGACCCCGATGGATACAAGGTGGAACTGATCGAACGGCCAGACTGAGCCGTTTGGCGAAGACTGTTTCCTATCCCCACAGGGTTTTTTGCGCTCAGGCTGTGGTTTTAATCCACGCCAGGCTGCTGTTTCAGGCGGATGATCAGGCGATCAAGGCAGTCGTTGATCGTATTGCCGGCCTGGCTGATCTGCGGGTCTGAGCTGAGTGAGAGTGCCTCGGCTGCCAGCATAGCGGGACTGACAATGCCCCGGATATCGTGCCTCAGCTTCGGGTCCGGGTCGGTGAAAGGTGTCGGCATGGGAGCCGGAACGCTGCGTGCGGCTGCGGCCTGTGCACGCAGGGATAGCCATAGTCCCAACAGCGCGCCACCAATTAAGGGCAGCAGGGCGGCCGGGAAGGAAAGTCCCAGCAATGCGCCGAGCAGCCCGCCCATGACAGGAAGGCAAAAAGCCAGCACGATGGCCCGTGCTGCAGAAGAGAAAAAGGTCATGCGAGTCCAGCTCTGACGGAAGAGGGAGAGGAACGCAGGGCGACTCTGCGCCCTCCATTGACGTTCTCTTATCTGAACTCTATAAGCCGCCTCTTCAAGAGGGTGGTGCTCCGGCGGCCACTGGCAAAGCATATCTGATTCTTAGAACGAAGGGAGCGCCACCATGAAGCGCACTTATCAACCGTCCCGGCTGGTCCGCAAGCGTCGTCACGGCTTTCGTAGCCGTATGGCTACCGTAGGCGGCCGCAAGGTCATTGCCAACCGTCGCAGCAAGGGCCGCAAGCGTCTTTCCGCTTAAGTTCCGGTCTTGATCGACGGTTCCTGCGGAGCGGAACAGGCCCAGCCTGTTCCCGAACGTTCCGGCAGGCTTAAAAAAAGGAAGGAATTCCTTTTTCTGGCGGCACGTGGACGCAAGGCCCCGGTAACGGGGCTGGTGCTCCAGCTTGTCCGCAGGGCCGATACCGGGGCCGCCCGGATAGGGTTTACGGTAACCAAAAAGGTCGGCAACGCGGTGGTGCGTAACCGGGTGCGGCGCAGGCTGCGCGAGGTTGTGCGGAATGTCGAGCGTGATACTCTGCTCAATGGCCTTGATCTGGTTCTGATAGGCCGCGCGGCAACCCAGACCCGCCCGTTTGACGCCCTTGTGTCTGACTTCCGCAAGGCGCTAAGGCTCTGCCAGAAAGATGGCTAGACCCCCGATAGTTGCGGCGGGGCGCTTGAGCATGATGGATAGGGTCTTATGGATACAAGACGTCTGATACTGGCAACGGTGCTTTCGGCTCTGGTGCTCTTCGGGTTTGAATACTTTTTTCCGCAGACGCAGCCAGCCAGCGTAACGCCTCCCGCTGTCACGCAGTCGGTCGATAAGCCGGTTGCCGCGACGCAGGTAGCGGACGCGACCCATTCCGATACACAGGACAGCTCGGCCAGTGATGCGCCAGCCCGTGTCACCATTGATGCCCCGGCCGTTATGGGCAGCATCAACCTGCGTGGCGCGCGCCTTGATGACCTGCTGCTCAAGCAGTACCGTGAAACTGTCCAGCCCGACAGCCCGGATGTGCGCGTGCTCAGTCCCGCGGCCTCCAAGCGTGCGGATTTTGTGGATTTTGGCTGGCGCGCGGCACCAGATACGCAGGTGCGCCTGCCGGACAGCCAGAGCCTGTGGCGCGCGTCGGGCACCACGCTGGATGACAAACACCCGCTGACCCTGAGCTGGGACAATGGTCAGGGCCTGACTTTTGAAGTGCAGCTTGCGGTCGACCAGGACTACATGTTCAGCCTGACCCAGCGTGTGCATAACGCCACGGCCCAGGCTGTGACACTATATCCGTTCTATCGTGTCAACCGTGGGTACACGCCAGAAGAAACCGGGGGCATGCTGGTGCATGAAGGCCCGATTTCCGTGGTGGATGGACGCCTGAACGAAGGCTCCTACAAATCCGTGCGCACGGGTGGCACGCCGCCCGACGGTATTTCCTGGAGCCATCAGGGTACGGGCGGCTGGGCCGGGATTACCGACAAATACTGGCTGATGGCGGTTCTACCTGACCAGACGGCTCCTGTTGTGGGCAGCTATGGCTGGCAGGCAGCAAACGGCCAGTATCAGGTAGGCTTTACGGGTGCCGCCCCTGTTGTGGTGGCGCCGGGGGCTACGGCCTCCTCGCTGGCGCATGTGTTCGCCGGTGCCAAGGAAGTGCGTCTGCTTGACCGTTACGAAACCCAGCTTCATGTGCCCATGTTCTGGAAAGCGGTGGACTTCGGCTGGCTGTCCTTCCTTACGCGTCCGGTCTTTTTCCTGCTCGACCTGCTGTATCAGCAGTGCGGCAGCTTTGGCTGGGCTCTGCTGATCTTTACCGTGATCGTCAAGGTCGTGTTCCTGCCGCTGACCGTCAAGCAGATGCGCATGACCTGGAAGATGGCGCGCCTGAAGCCGCAGGTGGATGTCCTCCGTGCGCGGCACAAGGACGACCCGATGGCGCTGCAGCAGAATATCATGATGCTGTATCGCAAGGAAAACGTGAGCATGTTTGGCGGTTTCCTGCCGCTGTTCATTCAGGCTCCGGTGTTCTGGTGTCTTTATAAAGACCTGTATGTGACCATTGAGATGCGTCAGGCGGGCTTTGTAGGCTGGGTGAAGGATCTTTCGGCTCCTGATCCGACCAACGTGTTCAACCTGTTCGGTCTGGTGCCGTTCGATCCTACACAGATCATGCCGTTCCTTGTGCTAGGGGCCTGGCCGATCATGTATGGCGCGACCCTGTTCCTGATGCAGAAGGTCAGCTCCAGCGCCAGCAACATGGACCCTGCGCAGCAGAAGGTCATGATGTTCATCCCGCTGCTGTTCACCTTCTTCATGGCGCGGCAGCCGGTGGGTCTGGTTATCTATTACTGCTGGAGCAACATTCTGACGGCCCTGCAGCAGGTCATCATCATGGCCCGCCTGCGTGCGGCGGATGCCAAGCCGCAACTGGTGCAGAAGAAATGAACACCGGCCCTACCACCTTCAGGGAACTGAAGGATGATCTCGACATTGCCGCCGCTCTGGAAAACGGGCGGCGGCTTTTTGCCGGTTCATGCGACTTTGTGTTCGGTGCGCAGAAGCTGGGGCAGCTTCCGCCGTTGACGCTGCCTGAAATCGCATTTGCCGGGCGCTCCAATGTGGGTAAGTCCAGTCTGGTCAATGCCCTGACGGGGCGTAAGACCCTTGCGCGCGCCTCTTCCGAGCCGGGGCGTACCAAGCAGCTCAATTTCTTTGATCTGGCTGGGCGGCTGATGCTGGTGGACATGCCGGGCTACGGCTATGCGCGGGCCGCGAAGTCAGTCAAGGAAGACTGGCAGGACATGATGTTCGACTACCTGCGCGGCCGCCCGGTGCTGCGCCGCGTCGTGCTCCTGCTTGATGCGCGGGTGGAGCTTAAAACCCATGATCGTGAGGTCATGGACCTGCTTGACCGTGCGGCAGTCAGTTTTCAGGTCGTGCTGACCAAATGTGACGATGTCAAACCCGGCCCGCTCGCCCGCAAGCAGGCCGAGGTGGAGGCAGTCATTGCCAAACACCCGGCAGCTTTCCCATATCTGACGCTGACAAGCAGCCAGACCGGGCTGGGTATGGAAGCGCTCCGGGCCGAACTTGCGGAATTTGCTCTGCCGTGAGCAGAGTGGCGGACAGACGACAAACAGGACTGCAGAACATGACCGAACCTCAGGTTCCTTCTCCCGGTCTTCAGCTTGATGCGGCACAGGAGGCCGCCGTTCTGGCAGGTGCGCTGCCGTATCTGCGTCGCTATGCGGGTGATACCATCGTGGTCAAATACGGTGGCCATGCCATGGGTAACAGCGATCTGGCCCGAACATTCGGGCGGGATATCGCACTGCTCAAGCTGATTGGCATCAACCCGGTGGTGGTGCACGGCGGCGGGCCGCAGATCAACCAGATGCTCAAGCGGCTCGATATTCCTTCCTCCTTTGTCGATGGCCTGCGCGTGACCGACGCCAATATGGTGGACGTGATCGAGATGGTTCTGGCCGGGTCCGTCAACAAGGAAGTGGCGGAACTGATCTGTGCGGCCGGTGCGCTGGCGGTCGGCATTTCGGGCAAGGACGGCAAGATGATTACCGCCCGCAAGCTCAAGCGGACGGTGCGCGATACCGACAGCGAGATCGAGCGCGTGCTGGACCTGGGCTTTGTGGGGGAACCGGTCAAGGTGGACCCGCGCGTGATCTACGCGCTGTCGGGGTCTGGCCTTATTCCGGTGATCGCCCCTGTGGGGCTGGGTGAAGACGGCGCGACCTATAACATCAACGCCGATACCGCAGCCGGAGCGGTCGCAGGAGCGGTGCACGCTACCCGCCTGCTGATGCTGACGGATGTGGCCGGGGTGCTGGATGCGCAGGGCAAGCTCATTCCCGAACTGACCGCGACCGAGGCCCGCAAGGCTATTCAGGACGGCGTGATTACCGGCGGGATGATCCCCAAGGTGGAAACCTGTATCGAAGCGGTACAGGCGGGGGCGAGGGCGGCCGTCATTATCGACGGGCGTATTCCTCATGCCTGCCTGTTGGAACTGTTTACGGCATCGGGTTCCGGTACCCTGATCCGCGCTGACTAAAAAGGGGGCGGCTTAGCCGCCCTTCGTTTCTGGCGATCTGTTTTTTTTCTGGCCCATTTTTCATCAAACGGTGTGTTATGACTCACGAAACTCTCCGCGCGCATATTGAAACCCTTTGGGAAAACCGTGAGGCTATTTCCTCGGCCACGCAGGGGGCTGATCGTGCGGCCATTGAAAGCGCGCTGGATGCGCTGGATTCCGGCAAGCTGCGCGTTGCGGCCCCGCATGACGGTGGCTGGGTGGTGCATGAATGGCTGAAAAAGGCGGTTCTGCTTTCTTTCCGTCTGAATGATAGCGTGGTCATGCCCGCTGGGGCCGCCGGTGCACCGGCTTACGACAAGGTGCCGCTGAAATTCGCGGGCTGGGATCAGGCGCGCTTTGATGCCGCAGGTTTCCGCGTGGTGCCGGGTGCTGTTGTCCGTCGTTCGGCCTATATCGCGCCGGGCGCTGTGCTGATGCCGAGCTTTGTCAATGTTGGCGCGCATGTGGGTAGCGGCACCATGGTGGATACCTGGGCGACTGTCGGGAGCTGCGCGCAGATCGGCCGTAACTGCCATATCAGTGGCGGCGCGGGCATTGGCGGCGTGCTGGAACCCCTGCAGGCCGCACCCGTCATCATCGAGGACGACTGCTTTATCGGTGCGCGCTCGGAAGTGGCGGAAGGCGTGATTGTGGAGCGTGGCTCCGTGCTGTCCATGGGGGTTTTCCTCGGGGCGTCGACCAAGATTGTCGATCGCGCGACGGGCGAAATCTATATGGGCCGGGTGCCGGCCTATTCGGTGGTGGTGCCGGGCACCATGCCGTCTTCCAACCCGGTTGGTGCGGATGGCCGCCCCAATCCGGCGCTGGCCTGCGCGGTTATCGTCAAGCGCGTTGACGAGCGCACCCGCTCCAAGACGTCGATCAACGAACTGCTGCGTGACTAAGCGCGCGGAGGAGATTCCGGCATGACGGAAATGACCACAGATGGCGCAGCCTGCGCGGCCGGAACTTGGCGGCCGGATGATCTGTCCAACCCTGTGGCCGTGGCGCAGGCGCTGATTCGCCTGCCTTCCGTTTCCCCCGATCCGGGGGAAAGCCAGCGGCTTCTCGCCGCCATGCTGGAAGCTCTGGGTTTTTCCGTTACCCATCTGCCCTATGGCGAGGGTGCGGAACGTACCCCCAATTTCTTTGCCCGTCTGGGCACGGGCGGGCCGCATATCTGCTACGCTGGCCATACCGATGTGGTGCCTCCCGGCCGTGTGGAAGACTGGCGCTACCCGCCTTATGAGGCCCGGATTGCCGATGGCCTGCTTTACGGGCGCGGCGCGTGCGACATGAAAGGCGGCATTGCGGCTTTTGTGGCTGCGGTGGCGCGGCAGGTGGTTGCTGGTGGCGTGCCGGGTTCGATAAGCCTGCTGATTACAGGCGACGAGGAAGGCCCGGCGACCTACGGCACCTGTAAGGTGCTGGAATGGATGCAGGCCCACGATCAGATACCCGATTACTGTCTGGTGGGTGAGCCGACCAACCCACGGGTGCTGGGCGAGATGGTCAAGGTCGGACGGCGCGGCAGTCTGAACGCGCAGATCGTGGTCGAGGGCACGCAGGGGCATGTGGCCTATCCACACCGGGCGGATAATCCCGTGCATCGCCTGCTGGCGGTGCTCGAGGCCCTGCGCGCCACGCCGCTGGATCACGGCACCCAGTATTTCGAGCCCTCATCCCTGCAGGTGACCAGTATCGACATCGGTAACGATGCGACCAATGTCATTCCCGCGCGCGCGCAGGCGCGGTTGAACATCCGCTTTAACGACCTGCATACAGGGGCGTCGCTAATCGGATGGATTGAAACCCTGTGTCGTCAACATGCGCCGCGTTCGACAGTTACGGCCACAATCAGTGGCGAGTCCTTCCTGACCCAGCCGGGGCGTGAAACCCGTGCGCTGGTATCCGCCATCCAGCAGGTGACAGGGCTGGAGCCCGCGCTGGACACCGGGGGCGGCACGTCAGACGCACGCTTTATTGCGCAGTACTGCCCGGTTTCCGAGTTCGGGCTGGTTGGGGCCAGCATCCACAAGGTGGATGAACACGCCTCGGTGGATGATCTTGAGAAACTGACCAGTATTTACGAGACTTTTCTGCGAGAGGTGTGCGCGTGATTCCAGACGGTAAACCGATGAGCACAGTCAAGCGCATCATACAGGGTATGCTGCTGCTGTCCTCTGGTCGTAAGGAAGGGCTCGCGTTTTTCGAAGGCACAACCAATGCTCTTGGTGCGGCCATGGCGCCCCAGCTTGCTTTTGTGTTGGTGGGCGGCCTGCAGGTGTTCCTCCAGCCCGACAAAGTTATGGAACTGGTCAAGCTGCTGCTGTCATTCTGCGCTCTGCTGGTGCCGCTGGTCGTTACCCACGCCTACGCCCGGCACTGGGGGCGTGAGGGGTTATGGCTGCGCTACATGACAGCCGCGACCTGGTGCAACTGGATGATCGTGCTGGTTTCACTGACCTGCACCATTCTGGCCGTGTTGCTGTTCCCGGCGCTGGTCAAAGAACCGGCCTTTATGGTGGCTCTGGTTTTTGTGGCGACAGCGTATGAAATGTGGCTGCAGTGGTTTGTGGCGCGGGTTGGGCTGGAACTGGGCGCGGGTCGCGCTATTGTGCTGTACCTGTCCGTGTTGCTGGCGTGTTTCGCGCTGTATGCGATCGCTGCTTTGTTCCCGCCTCACTACCTGTTCATGCACGACATCTTGCAGCCCATGGTGAGCAGCACGCAGCACTGAGCAAAGGCTGCTGCCGGGCTGCGCGGAGCGGGTCGGTTCAGTTTTTATAGCGGGTGGACTGGCGGGTCTTCGGCTACAGTTTTATTGCCGGGAAAACGGGTCGGGGTCGTAGCCGACGCCACTCAAGTAAAGCCCTTCCGCTGGGGCGGTTGGCCCAGCGGCTGAGCGGTCGCGGGCTTCCAGCGCTTGTGTGACCCGTTCGGGCGTCCATTGCCCGCTGCCGACCAGCTTGAGCGTGCCCACCATATTGCGAACCTGATGGTGCAGGAAAGAACGGGCCTGCGCCGTAATCACGATTTCATCGCCTTCGCGCCGCACGGCCAGATGATCGAGTGTGCGCAGGGGGCTTTTGGCCTGACAGGCGGCGGCACGGAACGAGGTGAAATCGTGCCTGCCCAGAAGCAGGCTGGCGGCCTCGTGCATCCGTTCGGCATCCAGCGGAGATTTGACGTGCCAGACATGGCCTGCCGCCAGAGCCGGGCGGGCACGGCGGTTGAGAATACGGTACCGATAAGCCCGCCATGTGGCGGAAAACCGGGCGTTCCACTCAAGTGCGACGGGAGCCGCCTTTGTCACGACAACCGCATGGGGCTTGAGGTGAAAGCTGAGCCCTTCTCGCACGGCATGGGGTGTCAGTTTCAGCCCGGCGGGAAAGTCCAGATGCGCGACCTGTGCCAACGCGTGCACGCCCGCATCTGTCCGTCCGGCGGTAATGCTGCCGACAGGCGCACCGCCAGCCAGTCGGCTTGCGGCATCTTCCAGCAGGGCCTGGACGGACAGCCCGGAAGACTGACGCTGCCAGCCGACAAGCCCTGCACCGTCATATTCAATCCTGACAGCCCAGCGCTGGATGGCGACCTCGTCAGTCATGGGGGGCGGTGGCCTCTCCCAGACGCAGTCCGACGGGCAGGCTCTGGCCGCGCTGGAAGGCATCGGCCTGCATCATGCCGCGCCCGGGGCGTTGCAGCGTCAGCAGGCGGATGGACCCTTCGCCGCAGGCGATGGTCAGGTGCTCGTCCAGAATGGTGCCGGGTGGCGCGTTAGAGGCCGAGGCCCTGTTGTCAGGAATGGCCGCGCCGATCTTGATGACCGTGCCATCGGGCAGGGTGGTGAACGTGCCGGGCCAAGGGGTGAGTGCGCGGATACGGCGGTCGATGGCCGCAGCACTTTCCTGCCAGTTGATGCGACCGTCCTCACGCGTCAGGCGGGGGGCGTAGGTTACGCCATCTTCTGGCTGTGGCTGGGGGGCTGCCCCTTCGGCCAGCACATGCAGCACCAGCTCCGCCCCCATGAGGGCAAGCTGGTCATGCAGGGTTGTGGCGGTTGTGACGGCGGTAATGGGCACGCTGTCGGCCCGCAGCATGGGGCCTGTATCCAGCCCGGCTTCCATCTGCATGATGGTCACGCCGCTTTCTGTATCCCCTGCCAGAATGGCGCTCTGGATGGGGGAGGCTCCACGCCAGCGCGGCAGCAGGCTGGCGTGGATGTTCAGGCAGCCAAGCCGTGGGGCTGCCAGCATCGCGGGCGGGAGGATCAGCCCATAGGCCGCCACGATGGCGGCGTCGGCCTTCAGTGCAGCAAAGGCTTCCCACTCCGCCGGGCTGGCGCGCAGGGAAACGGGGTGACGTACTGTCAGCCCCAGTTCTTCGGCGGCGCATTGTACGGGGGAGGGACGCATGGCCTTGCCCCGGCCTGCGGGGCGGGGCGGCTGGGAATAGACGGCGGCGATATCATGCCCATGTGCGTGCAGCGCGCGCAGGGCGGGGACAGCGAAATCGGGCGTGCCCATGAAGACAAGACGCATGAACCGGGGCTTTCTGCTAACGGGCTTGCGGGGCTAGGTGCGCTTCAGTTCCTTGGCCAGCCGACGCAGGATCATGTTGCGGCGCAGGTTGGACAGATGATCCACGAACAGCACGCCTTCGAGATGGTCTATTTCATGCTGGATACAGGTGGCCAGCAGGCCGCTCGCGTCACGCTCGATGGTTGCGCCATCAACGCCGATCCAGCGTACACGCACACTTTCGGGGCGGGCGACTTCGGCATACTGGTTGGGCAGTGACAGACAGCCTTCCTCGTGTACATTCATGGCGTCGCTTTCACGGATGATCTCGGGGTTGATCATGATCAGCGGATCGCGCGCGTCTTTTTCGCCCAGATCAACCAGCAGGAAACGCTGGCTGATACCCACCTGCGGAGCGGCCAGACCGATACCGGGGGCCGCGTACATGGCGGCGAACATGCCCGGCAGCGCAGCGCGGATGTCCTGCATGTCCTCAGGGCGCACGAGGCGGGCCTTCTGGCGGAGCGTCGGGTGCGGCGGCGTCAGGATTTCAAGCGGAGCCGCCTGGGCTGCTGCTGCGGCAAAGGCGGCATTGGTAAGAGTTGCGTCTGTCATAAGGCCGGATTTAGCCTTCTGTCCGGGCAGATGCCAGAGGAAAAGCGGCCTGAGCGCGACAAAGTCGTCGCCTTGCGACAGCGTGCAAGGCTCTGGATGTTTCCTGCGTGTGTCTGCCGTTCGGCATCTTGTCTTGGCACGGGGCGTACGGGCTTCTGTCACTCCGTGGCCACAGAGTGTAGGCCAAAAAGCGGGCAATCCTACCATATATAGCGAGGCGGGGTTGCGTACGGGGCGGAACGTCCCATATCGTTAACAAAGCCGGGATGCCGTTACGGGTCTGGCTTTTTGTCTCGCTCAGGAAGGAGGAGGCTTCTATACCATGTCAGGCAGGCTTTTCGGGTCGCCCATGTTTTTGGGGTTCGACCATCTTGAACAGATGCTCGAACGGGCGGGAAAAGGGGCGGGAGATGGCTATCCGCCCTACAATATCGAACAGATCGCCCAGAATGGACTGCGGATCACGCTTGCTGTCGCCGGTTTTCGTATGGAGGATCTGCAGATCACTCAGGAAGACAACCAGCTTGTAGTCCGTGGTCGCCAGACCGATGACGGCGAAGAAAAGGTCTTTCTGCATCGCGGCATTGCTTCACGCCAGTTTCAGAAGGCGTTCGTTCTGGCAGAAGGCATAGAAACAGGCGGTGCGTGGCTCGATAACGGCCTGCTGCACATTGATCTGTTCCGTCCTCAGCCCGAGGTGCGGGTTAGACAGATCGAAATTATCCAGGGTGGGCAGAAGCGGGCGGGCGCAACACTCAAGCCCCGTTCTACCGCCCGGGTGCTTCGTCCGGTTACGGATGTGAGCGATAGCTGAGCACGCAAGAAGGAGGACGCCATGAAAAGTGCAAGTGAAAACAGCCGTGCCACGGCGTTGCTGAAGGCCGAACCGCTGCTTGATGTGCGCCAGCTTTCGGATGTCCAGTTCCGTTCTCTGGGCTTGCGGCAGGTTGCTTACATGCGGCCCGCGACGATGGATGATGGAGAGGAAGGCTGCGCTATTTACGCTGCCGATGGCTCCCTTCTGGCCGTGGTGGAAGATATGGAAACCGCGTGGGGGGCCATTATGCAGAACGATATGGTGCCCGCTTCCCTTCAATAAGGGTTGGCCGGACGAAAAAAGGAAAGGGGTCGTTAACAGCGGCCCCTTTTTTTGTGTTGCGCGACTTTAGACAGGCGCAGTGTCCACCCAGCCGATATTGCCGTCGTCCCGTCGGTATATGAGGCTGATCTGCTGGTTTCCGGCATTGCGGAACAGCATGAAATCGCTACCCGAAAGATCAAGCCGCATCACAGCCTCGCCGACCGCGAGCAGGGGAATATCGGTCGGTTGCTCGGCAATGACAGTCGCATAGGTTTCATCCGGCTGGGCCTGATCTTCATTTGTCGCGGCCGCCTGCTGGCTCTCGTCCACCGGGCGCAGGATGTAAGAGCGCGCTTTCTGAGGCGCTTCCTGCCGTGCAGTAGTACGGCTGTGCGTTGTGACCCGGCGATGGTAGCGGCGTAGACGCTTGGCGATATGTTCTGCCGCATCGTCAAAGGCGGCGTTGGCGTCCGAGGCTTCACCCTCTCCGCGCAGAACAAGGCCGCGACCCGCGCGGACATTGATGTCGCAGGTAAAGAACGAGCGAGCCCGGCTGAATGTCACTTGCGCTTCCAGCGCTTTATCGAAATAGCGTTCAGCCAACGTGCCGAGATGGGTGTTGACCCGATGTTTCAGGGCACTGGAAAGGTCAACCTGTTTACCGGAAACCTGTATGTGCATAGGATAACGCTCCTTGCTGCTGACAGGCAGAGCCGAGCGGGTCCGAGAACGCGGCGTCAATCCGCACGCGGATTCAGGCCCAGGCGGTTTGCCCTCCTGCGTGCGGCTAGACACCGCAACGCTTCGTTTGTTATTTGGGCACGCCTTCCAGAGCGTGTCCATGCCTTTGTTAAGGTTTTAATGCAGCAGCGTAGAGCAGGGTTGCATCACGCGCGCGTAGATGTGTTCCACAAAAAAGACCGCGCCTGTCCAGCGGGCCGGATTCTGAAGGAGAGCCCTCATGCTCCTGCGTTCTTCTCTGGCGGAGTCCGTGCCCTCCATGCCGCGCAGCCGCTGGCAATGGCGTATCCGGGTAGGGTGTCTGGTCTGTCTTATGCTGGTTTACGGTCTGCTGATGTGGCGAATGACACACACCCCGCGCTCGCATAACGAGCGGGCGGCCGCTTCCGCCGCCATGCTGCGTATTCCCGTAAAGCTGCTTGCGCCGGAGCGCATCGTGCCTGCGCCGGTCGCGCCTCCGATCGTTCTGGAAGCTCCGCCGCCTGCGGTGTTTGCGCCGCCGGTTCTGAACCGGGGCCACCATGACTGATCTGTCTCTGGCCAGCGTGCATCTTTATCCGGTCAAGGGGCTGCATGGGCTTACCCCGCCTGCCGCGCTGGTCCGGCCCTGGGGGCTGGAAGGTGACAGACGCTGGGTGGTTGTGGACCCGGAGGGCCGGTTTCTGACGCAGCGAGCCTGCCGCGGCATGGCGCTGATTACGCCCATTCCCACCTCGGAAGGGTTGACCCTCACGCGCGCGGGCAGCAGGCCCTGTCCTGTCCGCTTCCCCGATGCGGATGCGCCGCCACGTGTTGTTACCGTGTGGAGTGACACGGTGCATGGGCGCGATGCGGGGGATGCCGTCGCGCACTGGCTGTCCGATGCGCTGGCCCGGCCGTGCCGTCTGGTGTGGATGCACGTGCCTGAGCTTGCGCGGATTCGTTCGCTGTCAGGCGAGGATGTTCCGGTTTCCTTCGCGGATGGCTATCCGCTGCTGGTCGCCAGCGCTACGTCCCTGGCAGATCTGAACGCGCGGCTTGGCCCGGAACGGGCCATTCCCATGAACCGCTTCCGCGCGAATATCGTGGTTGATGGGGCCTTACCGTGGGAAGAGGATGGATGGCGTCTTCTGTCCATCGGTACGGCGTTGATCCGCATCGTGGCGTCCTGCGCGCGTTGTGTGGTGACGACCGTGGACCAGCATACCGGGCAGATTCCAACACCCGGTGAGCCGTTGGCCACACTGGCCACATTTCGCCGGGCTCAGGACGGCATCATGTTCGCGCAGAATGCCATTGTGGAAAGAGCAGGCATGATTACCGCAGGAGACAGGGTGGAGGTGCTCGAACGCGGCCCTTCCAACCTGGTTCTGGCAGGCTAGAGCGAGAAGCTTTCGCCCAGATAGACGCGGCGCACGTCCTCGTTTGCCACAATCTCTTCCGGTACCCCCTGCATCAGCACCTGCCCACTGTGCATGATATACGCGCGGTCAATGACTTCGAGCGTTTCGCGCACATTGTGGTCGGTAATCAGCACGCCGATACCGCGGTCCTTGAGATGCGAGACCAGATCGCGGATTTCACCCACCGCAATGGGGTCGATGCCGGCCAGTGGTTCGTCGAGCAGGATATAGTGGGGCTGGCTGGCCAGCGCGCGGGCGATTTCAAGACGGCGACGCTCTCCCCCAGACAGGGCCAGTGAGGGCGAACGCCGCAGATGAGAAATGCCGAACTCGCCCAGCAGACTGTCGAGCATCATTTGGCGCTGGTCAGGGTCGGACTCCACGACTTCCAGTGCCGCCATGATGTTCTGTTCAACATTCAGACCACGGAATATACTGGCTTCCTGCGGGAGGTAGCCAATGCCCAACCGGGCGCGACGGTACATGGGCAGGTGAGTTATGTCGGTGCCATCAAGGGTGATGGAACCAGTATCGGGCTGGATCAGCCCTACAATCATGTAAAAACTGGTGGTTTTGCCCGCGCCGTTGGGGCCGAGCAGGCCCACGGCCTCGCCACGATGCACCTCGATCGAGACGTTTTTGACTACTTCACGCTTTTTGTAGCTTTTGCCGATCCCGTGCGCGAACAGGCCGTTGCCCGGAGAGCTTTCGCCCAGTATGCCGGTGGCGGCCATATCGGCGCCGTCAGAGGGGGGCAGCATCTGCTCTGTTTCCGGGATCATGCCTATTTCCTGTCCGATGTATCGGCGTTGGCGGGAACAACCACACCGCTCACCCGCCCGCCTGGCTGTTCCGACATGGTCGCCAGACCTGTGTGCATGTTGATGATGGCGGCCGCACCCTGAATCTGGTTTGGCCCGCGTGTGATATGCACATTGCCGACAATGCGGGCAATGCCGGTATCGGGCACATAAACGCCGCGATCCCCCGTGACGGTTTCTGTCTGGGTTCGCACCCAGACATGCCCGAACGCATTCACTTTTTCCAGCTTACCCGAACCATTCTCCAGCGGCGAGGAGGCATCTGTCGCGGTCTTGTCCGTCTTGTCGTCCGCAGGAGCGGCAGGCGCGCTGTAGCCAACCAGCACGTCGGCGCGAATCTGGCGTTGGTCGTTGGTGGTAACGGTCGCGTTGCCGCGCCCGATGGAAATATGCTGCTGGGCATAATACTCCATCGAATCCCGCGCGGTCATGACATCCTGCGGGGTTGTCAGCTTCATGTTCTTGCCGGTCATGACCATAGTGGCCTGATCAATGTCATAGACCGCGTGATCGCCCCAGGCCTGATCGGTGTTGGTGTAGATATGCACATGACCGATGGCTTCAAGCCGGTAGATTTCGTTGGCGCCTGAATCCTGTCCGCTATCGGGCTGGGGGGCAGTTTTCTTGTCCGCACCCGCCGGGGCGGGGGGCTGTGGCGCCGGTGCGCCATCGGCGGGGGCTTTCTTGCGGTAGAAAGCAATCAGCTTGTCCGCCGTGACAGTGACATCACCCCGAACGGCCTTGGCCTGATCATAAGCCGTGACCTTTTTCTGGTTCTGGTCCCAGTCAAATCCCCCGGCGGCGGTAACGGTAATCTGCCCGCCATGGGACATGTCGATGGCCTGCGCATGGGCCGGGCGGTGGAGTGCCAGCGCGGCCAGAGCAAGGCTGGACAGCAGGGCGTAGGTACGTGCGGGCCGCAGGCGGAAAGACCCGGACAGGAAAAGGGGGGCGGTACGCATGTCAGGACGCCTTCTTGCTCTGGTCCGGGGTGCTGTGGCGGTCATCGTTGAGGATAAGCCGACCGGGGCCGCGAAACTGTGCGATGCCATCATGTTGGGATAGCAGGAAGCCCTGCGCGTCAAGCTGGCCGAATGGGCCTTCGATATGGACCCACGCGTCGGAAGCGGCAATCCCACGTCTGACGTCAATATCGACCATGGGGGTGTGCATCATCAGTCCGTCGCTGCGGTAGAGCGTGACATTGCCTGTCAGGTCCAGCAGGTGCGCATGTTGCATGTAAACGCCCTTGGCGGAGCGCGCCAGCATCCATCCCCCCGACTGGGGCAGGATATCGGCCACGGGGTTGGTCAGATCCATACGGTTATCATTGATCTGGTGCGCGCTATCCGCCGTGATCATGAAGGGGCGCTGCTGTTCGTCCACCCCGCGATAGGTGGCGCCGACAAGATTGCCGCTTTCGATGCGGATATTGGCCAGTTCACGCAGCACGGTCTTGTTGGCGCTCAGCAGGTGCTCCACTTCCGGCCAGGCGATAATGCTGCCTAGCAGCAGTATCGCTGCCGCGGGCAGCGCCCATTTGGCGCGGCGCAGCAGGGTGCGGCGTCGGGCCAGATTGGCGCTGTCGGGCGCGGCACGGCGCAGGTTGCCGGCTGAAAGCTGCTCGCGCTGCCGCGTCATGAGCGAGCGCGGGCGTGCGAAGTCGGCGCGTTCGGCGCGCGGGCTTGCGGCCGTGCCCTCTGTCGGCTCGGGCTTGGGGAGCACGGGGGTGTCTGTCGTTTCGGGAGGGAGGTCGCTCATTCAATCCCGGCTTTGATCAGGTCATGCACATGGATCACACCCAGTGGATGACGGTCAGGCCCCAGAACGAACAGAGAGGTAATGGGCCTCGTGCGTGCATTCATGACCCGCAACGCTTCCGATGCGAGGATATCGGGCTCTATCGTCAGCGGCATGGCGTTCATGACATCCTTGGCTAGGGTGGCGGTCAGATCATGATCCAGAGCGCGACGTAGATCTCCATCCGTTATCAGCCCCGCCAGAGTGCCATTCTGCCCCACAATGCCGACACAGCCTAGCGCCTTGTGTGTCATTTCCATGATCACGTCGCGCATGTGGGTCTGCGGTGTAGCCAGCGGCATGGCTGGCCCCGTACGCATGAGTTCACGCACGGTGCGCAGCCGTGCGCCCAGGCGCCCGCCGGGGTGGAAGGTGCTGAAATCCGCCGCCGTAAAGCCGCGCTGGCGCAGTAGGGCCACGGCCAGCGCATCCCCGAAGGCGAGCTGGCACAGCGTGCTGGTGGTAGGAGCCAGCCCCATGGGGCAGGCCTCGGGCATGGCAGGCAGGATCATTGCCACCGTGGCTGCCGCCGCCAGTGTGGAGCCTGCGCGGCTGGTGACGGCCAGCAGGGGCAGGCCGCTGGCGCGGGCATGGGCCGCGATATCGGCCAGTTCCGTTGTTTCACCGGAATTGGAAAAAGCCAGTATGGCATCGCCCGGCTGGATCATCCCCAGATCGCCATGAGAGGCCTCGGCAGGGTGCACGAACAGCGAGGGTGTGCCGGTGGAGGCCAGCGTCGCCTGTATCTTGCGCGCGATATGGCCCGATTTACCAATGCCCGTCACCACCACGCGGCCTGGCAGGGCCAGCAGGATGGCCATTGCCTGCGCAAAGGCGCCACCCAGCCCGGTATGGTCTTCCAGAGCGTGCGCCAGCGCGGCAAGCCCGGCGGCTTCCATCCGCACTGTCGTGGCGGCATCAGCCCCGGAGGGGGGCAGTATGGGTGAGAGGGTGGGCTGCTGGGTCATGGGTTATGCAGTTCGCTTACACGCAAAAGGCGGGGGGCGTGAAGGTTTTCATGCCCGATGCGCGAAAATATCCGGCTCATCATAGCCCAGAATATCCAGTCTGGCCCGGCTGGGCAGGAAGTCGAAGCAGGCCTGCGCAAGCTCCCGCCGCTCTTCACGTTCCAGCAGGGCTTCCAGCCGTGCCCACAGCGCGTGCAGGTGCAGCACGTCTGAAGCAGCGTAGGCGCATTGTTCGGGGGTGAGGGTCGGAGCGCCCCAGTCGGAAGTCTGCTGGTGCTTGCTGAGTTCCACCCCCAGGATTTCACGGCACAGGGCCGCAAGGCCATGGCGCTCGGTAAAGGTGCGGACCAGCTTGGCGGCGATTTTGGTGCAGACCACCGGGGCGACGGTAATTCCCAGAGCCTGTTGCAGGATGCCGACATCGAACCGGGCGAAGTGCATGATCTTGATCAGACTGGAGTCTGCCAGAACCCGCTTGAGGTTGGAGCAGGCGTACCCGGTGCCGCCGAGGCGGGTGGGGATGAGCTGAACTAGATGCGCCGTGCCGTCTCCGGCGGACAACTGGACAAGACACAGCCGGTCACGATGGGGGTTGAGCCCCATGGTTTCGGTATCCACGGCAACCGAGCCGGTAAAAGTCAGGCCGTCAGGCAGGTCGTTCTGGTGGAGAGTGACGGCATTGTCCGAATAAGCTGAGGTCATGGCCCGCTCCCCGGTTGCATGGTGTCCGGCCTGTGCCGCCTTCGGCTGGGGCCTTTAGTTATTCTAAAGATGAACGCGCACCGATACCGCTCGCAGCGTGGCTTGTCCATTCCTGCCGCTGGTTCAGCCCTGTCTGCCGTTCGTTCCCGGTTCCCTGAAGAGCAGGCAACCTGGGGCGGGGGGATAGGCGAAAGCCCCGCAGATGCGCTAGGGGAGGGAGCAGAATGACCAGAAAACCGGACACCCCGCCCATGCGCTCCTCCCGCCCGTCCCGGCCCGCGCGCCGCTCCCGCTCTTCAGGCCCGGCCGGTGGTGGCCGCGCTGCCGCGTCGGGCGGTGGGCTGTGGCTGTTCGGCACGCACGCCGTCGGGGCGGCGCTGGCCAACCCGCAGCGTGTCTGTGAACGCCTGCTGGTGACAGAGGCCGAACATCCCGCCGTGCAGGAAGCCATGCAGGCCGGTGGTCTGCGTGTCACGCCTGAGCTTGTGCAGCGCGTTCGGCTGGATGACATGCTTGGCCCGGATGCGGTGCATCAGGGGGTGGCGCTGCTCGTGCGCCTACTGCCTTCACTGGCGCTGGATGAGGCGCTGGAGCGACCCGGCCCGGTGCTGGTGCTCGATCAGGTGACGGACCCGCGCAATGTGGGGGCTATCCTGCGCTCTGCGGCAGCGTTCGGGGCGGCCTGTCTGGTGGTGCAGGACCGCAACGCCCCGGAGGAAACCGCCGTGCTGGCCAAGGCGGCTTCTGGCGCGCTGGAGACGGTGCCGATCGTGCGTGAGGTCAATCTTTCACGCGCCATAGAGCAGTTGCAGAAGGCGGGTTGCTGGACAGTCGGGCTGGATGCCGGCGGGGGCCTGCTGGATGGCGCGGCGTTTGAAAACCGGCGTGTGGCCCTTGTACTCGGTGCGGAAGGGCGCGGTCTGCGCCGCCTGACGCGTGAAAGCTGCGACGAAATTGCCGGGTTGTACATGCCCGGCGAGATGGAAAGCCTGAACGTGTCCGTCGCGGCGGCGGTCGGGCTTTATGAACTGGCGCGCCGGGGACGGCTGAGCGCATAACCGGCGAAAGCCGTGAAAAATCCTACGTAGTAGCCAATATCGGCCCCGCCCAGCCACGCGGCCACGGGGCCGGTATACAGGCTGCTGGTGGAAAACAGGCCAATGGTCAGCACGGTGATGACCACGAACAACGTGGCGCCCCGTGTCCAGCCGGGCGGCACGGGATGAACCGTGCGGTCGCCTAGATACCAGTCCGCCAGCACGATCCCGATCCACGGCGCGATCCAGTAGAGCGTTACCAGCAGATAGTCGGTATAGAGCGTCGCGTAGCGTCCGGCTCCGGCTACAGCCAGCCCGTAGCCCAGGAGCGCGGTCAGCACGGCGGCGGCCACGCGCGGGATGTGCAGCCCGGCGGAAATCAGGCTGTAGCTCGCGGTGTTGTCGTTAAAGGAATTGCCGGTGATGGAGGAAAGCGCAATGGCGGCCAGAGCTACGCCGCCCAGCGGCCCCATGGCCTGTTGCAGCGAGGCAATGACCGCTGTGGGGGATGGATCGGCAACGCTGCCCGCGCAGATCAGCCCTAAAATCTGGAAGGGAATGGCCGAACAGAGCAGCCCCGCCAGCGCCAGCAACACGACTTTGACAGGGTTGGAAGTGGCAGGCAGATAGCGCGTGTAGTCTGATGAGTAGGACGCCCACGACAGGTTGAAGCTGACGAGAATCCCGACCGCCAGCAGGAATGTACCGGGGCTGACGGCATGGTGCGTGGCCAGTGGCGCCTGCCCGCGCAGGGCGAACACGCCTCCCATCAGGCTGAACACGACCAGCAGCAGCCCGCCCAGATATTTCTGCAACGCCTGCACCATGTGATGGCCGTAGATGGAGGCCACCATCTGCACCCCGGCCAGCGCTGCCAGCGCCAGCCAGAACGGCGTATGCAGGCCCATGGCCAGCAGCAGGGTCAGCAGCGCGGTGGCGGCGGGCACGTTGTTCACCGCATCCCACCCCACGCAGTAAATCCAGTTGAGCAGGGCGGGAGGGCGCACGCCCAGTTGTCCCAACGCGCGGCGCGAGGCCTCCATCTGGGTCAGGCCGGTGGGCGGGCCGATGGCTGCGGCCAGCGCCACAGGCAGCGCCCCGATCAGGTTGCCCAGCAGCACGGTCGCCACGCCCGCGCGGAAGTCCAGCCCCATGCTGACGAGCAGCGCCCCCGTTACCCAGCCACCGGGGCCAAGATTGGGGGAAAAATGGCTCCAGAACACCCGATCCATTTTCATGGTCTTGAGCGCATCTGGCACGGGCTGACTGACGGAGGCGGCTGAAAGATCTTCCATCCAGCCGTTACGGGGGGCGGCCTGAGCGGGCTGGGGCGTGTCCTGTGTCATGACGGTTCCATAAAGGCGCGAGAGAAAAGGCCCGGCAGGGCTGGCGCCGGATCAGGAAAGGTCGGGCTCGGGCATACTGCCCGGTGCGCCCGCGGACTGGCGTGTGTAGCACGCCTCGGCGACGCGGGGCGGCAGAAGGTCCATCAGCCGTGATCCGGCCACAAGCCAGCGCGGGAAGATGATGCGCCGCTCATTACGGCCCAGTCCCCGCAAAATCCGGTGGCACGCCGTATTCACGTCCGTCAGCCCCGGCATGGCGAAGCGGTTGCCGACGACCATGGGGGTATCCAGAAAACCGCAAACGACGGAACTGAGCAGAATACCTTCGCGCCGGGCGTTGGCGCCACTGGCGATCATAAAGCGGTCTACCGCGGCTTTGGCCGCGCAATAAGCGGGTGTGCCGGGAAAGGACACCAGCCCCGCGACCGAGGCAATGGCGCAGATACGGCCACGCAGACCATCAGGGCGGCGCGGTTGATTGCGCATGACCTCCATGGCGGGCAGCACGGTATTGAGCACGCCCATCAGGTCGGTTTCAAAAATCCGGCGGACCTGTTCAGGCGGCTCGTGCGGGGCTGCTATGGTGGCGGTGGGCTTGCGGGTGCCGCCGGTAATACCCGCGCAGGCCAGAACCAGATCAAGCGGAGCAGCGCCGCACACCCAGTCTTCCATGGCGGCGCGGTCGTTTACATCCGCCAGCAGGGTGGAGACCTCGGCCCCTTTTTCGGCGCAGCGCGCGGCGGTGTCGTTCAGGCGTTCGGCGCAGCGGTCGCCCAGCCAGAGCCTGCGGCCGGGGCGCGCCAGAGTCAGCGCGAGGGTCTGGCCCAGTCCAGAGGAAGCGCCGGTAATAAGGACAGAAGAATGGAGCATTGAGAAAACAGTCTTAAGCATCGTGTTGCGGGCTGTGGCGCACCATGGCGGCTTCTGGCATGAAGGGGCAATACCGGAAGCGTGATATGGTGCGATACCGAAGGAGCATTGAGGGGAGCATGGAAGGCGGCATGGCGGAGAATGGAGCGGAGTGCCCGACAAAAACAAACCGCAGGGGGGTGTGTTTTGTCATTTCCGCTCCTTCAGGAGCGGGAAAATCGACCATTGCCAACGCCCTGCGGGCTTCGGATACGCGACTGCGACATTCCGTTTCCGTGACCACGCGCCAGCCTCGGCCCGGAGAGAGAGAAGGCGTGCACTACTATTTCCGCAGCATGGAACAGTTTGAGGCCATGGCGGAAGCGGGCGAAATGCTGGAGTGGGCCACCGTTTTCGGCCGTGGTTATGGCACCCCCCGTGGCCCGGTGGAAGTAACTCTCGCCGCAGGGCACGACATGGTGTTCGATATCGACTGGCAGGGGCATCAGCAGATCAGGAAGGCCCTGCCGGCGGATGTAGTCAGCCTGTTCGTGCTGCCGCCCTCAATGACCGAGCTTGAACGTCGGCTGCATGGTCGTGCCTCTGATCACCCTGAAGAAATCGCCCGGCGTATGGCCGCCGCCCGAGACGAAATTTCGCACTGGCGTGAATTCGATTACGTGATCGTCAACACCGAACTCGACCGTGCCATAGCCGAAGCCCGCGCGGTGCTGATGGCCGCGCGGCAGGCCGTTTCCCGGCAGGCCGGGCTTGCGGATTTTGTCCACACGTTCGGGGTCTGAAGGCTGATGGATTTTTCCGCCATTACCGTCCTGTGCGTGGGCGATGTCATGCTCGACCGTTTTCTGTACGGGCGTATGGAGCGTATCTCGCCTGAAGCGCCGGTGCCCGTGCTCCTGCTCGATGCCCGCCGGGAGATGCCGGGCGGGGCTGGTAACGTCGCCAGCAATATTCTCTCGCTCGGCGGGCGGGCGGTTCTGGTTGGGCTGACCGGGCAGGACGAGGCCGGGGCGACCCTGCGTGGCGCGCTGGCGGGCCGGGCCGGGTTGCAGGATGCAACCTGTATCAGCGCGGTTCGTCCCACGATCTGCAAGACGCGTTTTATCGCTGCTCACCAGCAGGTGGTGCGGGTGGATGAGGAAAGCCGCTCCGGGCTTGAGGCACAGGAGGCCGAAAGCCTGTGCGCGGCCATTACAGCCCATATGGGGCAGGTTCAGGCCGTTGTGGTGTCGGATTACGGCAAGGGCGTTTGCGCGCCTGCGGTGCTGGAGCATCTGTTCGCGCAGGCGGAGTATTTGGGGGTGCCGGTTTTTGTGGACCCCAAAAGCACCGATTACAGCCTGTACCGGGGGGCGGCATGTATTACCCCCAATGCGCGTGAACTGGCGGCGGCCTCAGCCATGCCGGTGGAGAGCGAAGCTCAGGTGGAAGCGGCGGCCCGCACGGTTATGGAACGGGCCGAGGCGCAGGCCATTCTGGCTACCCGTTCCGAAAAAGGCATGATGCTGGTGCGCCGGAATGGCCCGGCTTTGTCCGTGCCTGCCCGCGCGCGTGAGGTGTTCGATGTGTCCGGCGCGGGGGACACCGTGATCGCTACCATGGCGCTGGCCGTGGGGGCTGGCATGAGTTTCGAGCAGGCCATGCGCGTTGCCAATGCGGCGGCGGGCGTAGTGGTAGGTAAGCTCGGCACGGCCACGGCGGATATTGGTGAAGTCCTGCGCGAACTGGATGATCAGGATGCGCAGGGCGATGGCGACGGCAGTACCGCGCCGCTGCTGCCGCTGGAAGCCATGCGCGCGCAGGTGGACCGCTGGCGCGCGCGCGGGCTCAAGGTCGGTTTTACCAATGGCTGTTTCGATATTCTCCACCCGGGGCATGTAAGCCTGCTGGCGCAGGCCCGTGCTGCCTGTGACAGGCTGGTGGTGGCGCTGAACACCGATGCGAGCGTGCGCCGCCTCAAAGGCGAAACCCGGCCCGTTAATACGCTGGAGGCGCGTGCGACCGTCATGGGCGCGCTGCGTATGGTGGATGCCGTCGTTGCCTTTGATGACGATACGCCTCTGGAGACGATCCGCGTCCTGATGCCTGATGTGCTGGTCAAAGGCGCGGATTACACGGCTGAAACCGTTGTCGGGGCTGATCTTGTGCTGGGAGCCGGAGGGCGGCTGGTGCTGGCGGATCTGCGTCAGGGTCATTCCACCACGGCCATTATCGGGCGGGCGCGGAGCTAGTGACCAGTTGCACTACGCAGGAGGCTGCTCAGGCGCTCAGGGCCGTGCACGGGCGGTTTACGGACTGGCTGTTCGGGCAGGCTCTGCCATTCTGGGCCGATACGGGGTGCGACGGTGCGGCGGGAGAGCCTGCGGCCTTTGGCGCGCAGGAGCACCTGACATGTGAAGGCGTGCCTGCGTGCCCGCCTTTCAAGCGGGTGCGGGTCCAGGCTCGGCAGCTTTTCGTGTTTTCATGGGCGGCGTTGCGGGGCTGGCCAGAGGCCCGCGCACGGGCAGACGGCATTTTCCGGTTTCTGCTCGGGGCGCATCGGGCCGATGGGGGCTGGGCCAGCCGGCTGACGCCTACGGGCGAGGTGCTGGATAACACGGCTGATCTGTATGATCTGGCATTCGTGGTGTTCGCGCTGGCCTGGTACGCCCGGCTGGGGGGCGCGGACGGGCAGGCCGTTACGCTCGCGCGCGAAACTCTGCGCTGGATTGAAACGGCGATGTCCCGGCCTGAAGGCGGCTTTCTGAACTGCCTGCCCGATGATGGCGCGGCCTGGCAGCAGAACCCGCATATGCACCTGTTTGAAGCCGTGCTGGCGCTGTACGACATGACCGGGCAGACCGAGGACCTGGCGCTGGCGCATGGGCTGTACGGGTTGTTCAAAACGCGTTTTCTCGATTCCGAAGCCGGGTGTCTGGGCGAGTATTTTCAGGCGGGTTGGGCTCCGGCCGCAGGTGAGGCCGGACAGTGGACGGAACCGGGGCATCATTTTGAGTGGGTGTGGCTGCTCCATGCCTATACGGCCCGGAGTGGTGTTGAAACATGGGCCGAGGCCGACAGGCTCTGTCGTTTCGCGCTCACGCATGGCGTGATGGACGATACGGCTCTGGTGCGCGATGCCGTCAGCCGGGACGGGCAGGTGCTGAGCAACGCCGCGCGGCTATGGGTGCAGGGCGAGACCCTACGCGGGTTGTTGAGCCATGATGCGCGCGCCCATGGTGCGCTTGCGGCCCGTGTGGGGGACAACCTGCTGAGGTACTACCTACGCGGCCCCGTAGCCTGCGCCAGCGCACAGGCAACATGGACAGACCAGCTTGACGCGCAGGGCCTGCCAAGGGTCGAGCGTATTCCCACCAGTTCTTTCTATCATATCGTGACCGCGTATGATGAGCTCGACCGCGCGGTGCGGGAAGGATGGGTGGAAAAGAACCCCGCGTAATCGCGGCGGACTCTTACGGGAGCGGCCGGAAATCTGCTACAGGCACAGGCATGAACATGACCGAAAACGACCAGCAGAAGGAAGAAGGGCCTCTGGCCCTTGGCCTGCGTCAGCCCCCCGCCAACATAGAGGCCGAGCAGGCACTGCTTGGCGCGTTGCTGACGAATAATCGCGCCTATGACCGGGTTTCGGACTTTCTGGCCGCTGAGCATTTTGCCAATAGGGTCAATGGCCGGATTTTCGAGGCCATTGCCCGGCGGATCGAGGCCGGGCAACTGGCCGACCCGGTGACCATGCGCGCCGAGCTTGAACATTCCGGCGTGCTGGAAAGCGTTGGCGGCATGGGCTACATGGCCAAGCTTCTGGGCTCGATGGTGGGCATCATCAATGCGGGCGATTACGGGCGCGCCATTCATGATGCCTGGATACGCCGCCAGTTGATTGATATTGGCGAGACCGTCGTCAACAACGCGTTTGGTATATCGGGCGGGTTGTCCGGGCCGGATCAGATCGAGGCCGGGGAAGAAGCCCTGTTCAAGCTGGCCACCGAAAAAGGCAAGGAAGGGGATTTCGTCTCCTTCAACCGCGCGTTGGCAGGCGCTATCGAGGTGGCGGCGCAGGCGTTCGAGAACGATGGCCATGTAACCGGCCTGACCTCCGGCCTGCGGGATCTGGACAAGAAAACCGGTGGGCTGCATCCGTCCGATCTGCTGATTCTGGCCGGGCGGCCTGCTATGGGCAAAACCGCGCTGGCCACGAAAATGGCCTTTTCCGCCGCCCGCGCCATCATGGAAGACACCTCGGACAAGGGCGGTAAACCCAAGGGAAGCGTCGCCATTTTCTCTCTCGAAATGTCGGCCGAACAGCTCGCAACCCGTATCCTGTCCGAACAGGCCGAGGTTTCGGGCGAGCGGATTCGGCGTGGCGATATCGGGCAGAAGGAATTTGACCGCTTCGTGCGCGTCAGCCACGAACTGTCGTCCCTGCCGCTGGTGATTGACGATACCCCTGCCATCAGCCTTTCGGCCATGCGCACGCGCTGCCGCAGGCTCAAGCGCACGCAGGGGCTCAGTCTGGTGGTGGTGGACTATCTCCAGCTCATGCGCCCCTCGGTCGGTACCCGCCCGGAAAGCCGCGTGCTGGAAATTTCCATGATCACGCAGGGCCTCAAGGCGATTGCCAAGGAACTGGAGGTGCCGGTGCTCGCGCTCTCCCAGCTCTCGCGTCAGGTTGAAAGCCGCGAGGACAAACGGCCCATGCTGTCGGACCTGCGTGAATCAGGCTCGATCGAGCAGGACGCCGATGCGGTGATGTTCGTCTATCGTGATGAGTATTATCTCCAGCAGCGGCAGCCCAAGGAAACGGCTTTTGATTCCATGGACAAATACCAGACCGCCATGGAGGACTGGCAGCGCCGCATGGGGCTTGTGCATAACAAGGCCGAACTGATCCTTGAAAAACAGCGCCATGGGCCGACAGGCACCATCAATTTGTTCTTCGAAGGCGAATACACACGCTTTGCCGACCTGGACACCATGCACGACCACTAGGCATGGCGTGTGGTCTCTTCTGCCTGTGATCATGCGCTAGGCATACTCACAGGCAGTGTCAGTCTTTTTCAGCCCGCCTGTGTTTCGGCGTCGCGTACCAGCAACACCTGCCGGGATGCGACGGCAATTCCCTGTTCATGAAAAGCCTGCCAGAGCGCACGCAGCGCGACGGGTTTGGCGAGCTTGACTGTCAGGTCGGCGCGGGCGGTCGCTGTGCCGGTCAGCAGCACGGTGCCATCTTCTACCGAGGTCATGTCCACTGTCACGGCTGCCATGCTGTCCACGGCGTCGCACGCGCTCAGCGTATCGGCCATGACCTGCATCGCGCGGTCGAGATTGGACGAGAATGGCACATCCAGCGTGACGGTGAAGACGCCGGGTTTCTGTGCGGCGGTGGCGTTCTTGACCGCCGAGGTAATGAACTGCGAGTTCGGCACGATCATGGTGGACTTGTCGTCCAGCAGGATATCGGTTGAACGCACGCTGATGCGCCCGACTTTGCCTGTTACCCCGGCGATTGTCACCGTATCGCCAACCGAGACGGGGCGCTCAGCCATCAGGATAATGCCGGATACGAAGTTCTGCACGATGGATTGCAGGCCAAACCCGATCCCCACCGACAGGGCGCTGACAACCCATGTCAGGCTTTTGACCGTGACCCCCAGCACCGACAGCATGGCCAGTCCGATGAGAATCCACGCCGAATAGCCCAGAATGCCCAGAATGGAGGCCCGAGCCCCCGTATCCAGCCGGGTCGTGGGAAAGAATTTCTGGCTGAGCCAGCTCTTGACCAGATTGATGACGTAATGCCCCGCAATCAGCAGCCCGACGCATAGCAGCACGGCATTGAGCGAGACAAAATGCGTCTCGGTATTGGTCTGGCCATTGAACAGGAGGCCAAGCTGCGTCCACACCTGCGAAGGGTCGAACCCGCCGCCCGAACTGGCGACAGCGAAGGCCATGACCAGCAGGAGCAGGTTAACGGCCCCCGGAATGAGCACGCTGATCTGGTTGACAAGCCGGGCGGGGATGCCAAGGGCTGTCAGGCGCTGGCCCAGACTGCCATGGGCAGACAGGGTTGTGGCGCACAGCGTGCTGGACAGGAGCGAGACGAGCAGCAGCCCGGCCAGTGTGATGCTCATCATGCTCAGCCATGAGATGATCGTATAAGCCAGTGGAATATAGCCCGAAAACACCGCCAGCCAGCAAATGATCGCCACTGTCATGGCCAGACTGCGCAGAAACTGCGCAAGCGGCGGATTGTCTTCGTCTTCCGTGGTGGCGGCTAACCGCAGCTCACGCGGGATGGCAAATAGTAGCGGGCTGACGGCCAGCGTGTAGGCTCCATCCATCAACTGCACGGACAGCAGGGAAAGACCGCTATGCGTGTCCATATAGCGCAGTGCGCCGCGTACCAGCATGGCGACCGCCAGCCAGGCGGGGAACAGGCGCAGGTTTCTGGCCAGTTCATCGGGCATGGTGAAAACCCGCCATTCCTTGGCGGGTGAAAACAGGCACCAGCCCAGTTCCAGCACAAACCCGCACAGGGGTGCCTGGGTCGCCACCATATCAGCCAGAACAGACAGATCTCCCTGCGCTGCCGGGTTATCGAAGGACAGGAGGTTCCACAGGATCTGGAAAGAAAACCCCCATGCCGCCGTGGCTATCGTGGCGCAGGCCAGGGTGGCGGTAATTGGACGCAGGCGGCCGAAGGGCACAAAGCGGGAGACCAGCCTGCGCACGGGGGCGTGGCACCCCAGCCAGATCGCCATGAGCAGGAGCGTGCCCGCAATCCCTCCGAGCGTGATGAAGACGCGCGAGCCGCTAAACGCCACATCTGTCAGGGCTACGGTCTGCTGGCTCAGTTCCCGCAGGTGATTGCTGTCCTGCCGGAAGGCGCTGGCCAGACCCGACCAGAAGTTGATGCCCACAGGAGAAGGAAAACGCTGCCAGAGCGTGGCCTGCTGGATGGCATCGCCATGCTGGCGCAGGGCGCTGATGAGCTGCTGGGCCTCGGCCTGATACAGCCTGAGCCGTACCATACGCGTATCCACCTCTTTCTGGCGGCGTGTCAGCGTATTGCGTTGCTCGGTAATGGAGGCGGCTTCGGCCGGGTCGCCAGAGGCGGGGGGCTTGCCCAGAATGTCCAGAAAGTTCTGGTACATTGCATGGTAGGGCTTCAGCCGTGTCATCAGCGTATCCGCCTGCGTGGCCACAGTCGTTGCGCGCTGCAGCAACGAGGCCAGATCGGCGGAGGTATGGCCCGTATCGTGATCCTGCAGGCCGGTTGCGTAAATGGCGCGGATTTCCGCTTCCATGGCATCCAGCGTCTGGTCAGGCGCGCTGTTTTCCGCCTTGGCGATAAAGGCGCCCGTTATGCCCCCGGGTGCATTGCTGCCGGGTGTAGGCTGGGTCGGGTCGGCCGGTGCGGCTGGGGTGGCAGTATCAACCCGCGTTGTGGCAGCGGTGGCCGCCGGTGCCTGTATGTGGCCCGCGAGCAGGGCAAGAACCAGCCCCGCAGGCCGGAGCAGACGCCGCAGGGGGGAGAAAAAAGACTGAGGGTGCATAAGGTTGTCGTGTCTCCGCTTGACCGTATGCCGTGTATGACTGACCCCGAGGCCTAACCTCCTGAAAAAAGGATAAAAGATTTCAGGTGCGCGTTCGGGCCGGGAGACGGGTCAGGAGCCGCTGCTCTGGATATGGTCGTGGAATCCCAGCTTTTGCCACTGGGCGGGGGAGGTAATATGGCGCGGGGTTGACCCGCACGCGGAAAGGCCCAGTGCACAAGCCAGCAGCAGGACTGCACGTTTCATGATGTTGTCTCTCTCCACGGTTGAATGGGCCGTTTCTCTTTCTTGTTTCTATCTCACCGGCAGGCAGCACGGGCAAGCGAAGAAGTGCGGGTATTCGCGCGCTAGCGGCGCAGTTCCATGGTGATAGGCCCTTCACGGCGGCCGTGGGTGAACTGATCCACATACGGGTTGCCGCTGTCCATCAGAGTGTTGGCAGAGCCCTGCCAGACCAGACGCCCCTGATAGAGCATGGCTGCCTGATCGCCTATGCGCTGGGCGGAGGCCATGTCATGCGTGATGGCGATGGCGGTGGAGCCGAGCGTTTTGACGCAGTTCACGATCAGCCCGTCGATAACCGCGCCCATAATGGGGTCCAGCCCGGTTGTGGGCTCGTCAAAAAACAGCATGTCGGGGCGGGCGGCGATAGCGCGCGCCAGTCCTACGCGTTTCTGCATCCCGCCGGAGAGTTCCGCCGGGTAGAGATCCCCTACGGAAGGATCAAGCCCGACCTGTGCCAGAATTTCGCCTGCCTGTGTCCGGGCATCGCGACGCGACAGGCGCTTGCGCGCCAGCAGACCGAAAGTGACATTTTCCCATACGGGCAGGCTGTCAAACAGGGCGGCGTTCTGGAACAGCATCCCGATTTCGCCCCGCAGGCGGTCACGGCGGCTGGCCGGGGCTGTCAGGATGTTTTCACCGTCGATTTCGATGCTGCCGGAATCGGGCGTCATCAGCCCCAAAATACAGCGCAGCAGAACCGATTTGCCGGAACCTGACCCGCCGATAATCACGCATGACGTGCCTTGCGCGACATCGAATGTCACGCCATCAAGCACCTGTTTGCTACCAAAAGACTTGCACAGGTCGCGGATACGGATTTTCGGGGGCGCATCTGTCATGCGGGGCGGCGGTCCTTATGGTGTTCAGTGCGAGAAAAACAGGTCCGTTATCAGGTAATCAAAGGCCAGCAGCAGAATTGAGGCGGCCACCACAGCGGCTGTGGTGGCAGACCCCACACCTTCGGCCCCACCCTTGCTGTTATAGCCCTGGTAGCAGCCCATGAGGGTGATCAGGAACCCGAAGAGCGCCGCCTTGACCAGCCCGACCGTGACATCCTCGGTCTTGAGGGCGTTGAGGGTGGCGGTGATATAAGCGGTGGCGGAAAAGTCGAGCTTGACCACCGCAACCAGAAAGCCCCCCGCAACGCCCAGCACATCCGCAATCAGCACCAGCAGGGGCAGGGCGACCAGCCCGGCCAGCAGCCGGGGAGCCACCAGATATTTCATGGGGTTGGTGGACAGGGTATCCAGCGCGTCGATCTGATCGGTCACGCGCATGGTGCCGATCTGGGCCGCCATGGCGGCCCCCACGCGCCCTGCTACCATCAGCCCCGCCAGCACCGGCCCGAGTTCACGCGTCACAGCCAGCACCACAATGCCGGCAATGGCGCTCTGAGCATGATACTGGGCAAAGCCTGTGTAGGATTGCAGGGCGATAACTCCGCCCGAGAATAGCGCCGTCAGGGCCACGACAGGCAGTGAGAAAAATCCCGTTTCCAGAAAACTGCCCCAGAACACCCGCCCGTAAAAAGGTGGACGGACGATATGCGACAGGCCGGAGAGAGCGAACAGAGCGATCGCTCCTGTCACGCGGAAGAGGGAAAGAGTGGCGCGGCCGATACCGGCCACGAGATCAAGCGCCATGTCCATGGATCGGGGCTGTCCGCTCCTGCGTGGGGGTGGGTGCTGTATCGCTCTGCTGGCCTAGCGTGGAAGGAGGGGGTTCGTCAAAGCGCCCATGCGGGCCATACGGTCGGACTGGCGTGCACCGGGCTTGAGTTTGTTCTTGTTTTATTCCATTTTGTACGTAGGCTGGTAGATGCTCGGCACGTGTCGTGCCGGGCTGTCCCGCGCGAAATTTCAAGGAGCGGTCGTGGCGAGAAAACCAGCCCGTCAGTACGGATGCACGGCTTGCGGGGCCGTCCACGTCAAGTGGGCCGGGCAGTGCGATGCCTGTCAGGAATGGAACACGCTGGAGGAACTGGCGGTAGAACCGCTGGCGGCGTCTTCCGCCGCGCGGGCCGTGCCGGGGCGGCGTGTCCGGCTTGAGGCATTGCAGGGCGTTGTGCAGCCGCCGCCGCGCGTGCGGTCGGGTATTGCCGAGCTTGACCGCGCACTGGGGGGCGGGCTTGTGCCGGCCTCCGTTGTGCTGGTGGGGGGAGACCCCGGTATCGGCAAGTCCACACTACTGTTGCAGGCGGCCAGCAGGCTGGCGGAACAGGGCGAGCGGGTGCTGTATATTTCGGGCGAAGAAGCGGTGGATCAGATCCGCCTGCGTGCCCGGCGGCTGGGGGTAGAGGGCGCAAAGCTGGAACTGGCCGCCTCCATCAACGTGGCCGATATCATCGCCACCGCCGAGGCAGAGGCCGACGTGCGGGTGGTGGTGATCGATTCCATCCAGACCATGTGGCTTGAAACCGTGGAAAGCGCGCCGGGAACGGTTTCGCAGGTGCGGGCCTGCGCGTTTGAGCTGATCCGCGCGGCCAAGCGCCGGGGATTCTGCCTTATTCTGGTCGGGCATGTCACCAAGGAAGGGGCGCTGGCTGGTCCGCGCGTGCTGGAGCACATGGTGGACGCCGTCATGTATTTTGAAGGAGATCGCGGCCACCAGTTCCGTATCCTGCGCGCGGCTAAGAACCGATACGGCGCGACAGACGAAATCGGCGTGTTTGCCATGACCGATCGCGGGCTGGAGGAAGTCAGCAACCCTTCGGCGCTGTTTCTGGCGGAGCGGCGCGGCAATATTGCCGGCTCCGCTGTCTTTGCCGGGCTTGAAGGCTCCCGCCCTGTCCTGCTGGAGGTGCAGGCCCTGCTGTCTCCCAAGGGCGGGGACGGTGCGCCCCGTCGGGCCGTGGTGGGATGGGATAGCGGGCGGCTCGCCATGTTGCTGGCCGTTCTGGAAACCCGCTGCGGGCTGAAGCTTTCGGGCATGGATGTGTATCTGAATGTGGCCGGGGGGCTGAAAGTGGCGGAGCCGGCGGCTGATCTGGCGGTAGCCGCCGCATTGGTTTCCGCCGCGACCGGTGTGCCGACCAGCCCTGGCGCGGTCTATTTTGGCGAAGTCGGACTATCAGGCGAGATTCGTCAGGTCGCGCAGGCGGATTCCCGCCTCAAGGAAGCTGCCAAGCTGGGCTTTACGCAGGCTGTTCTGCCGCGCCGGGTAGCGCGCGGCAGCGCGCCCACCCGGCCGCCGGAAGGGCTGAGCCTGCGTGAAAGCGGGCATGTTTCCGACCTGGTGAGCCCGGATGCGGCGGGCGAATGAGCTAAAATACCCCCTTCGGATTGCCAGCCAGCCGATCTGCGGTTATAAGGCGGCCACTGGTTAGCCACGCGGATGTAGTTCAATGGTAGAACGGCAGCTTCCCAAGCTGCATACGGGGGTTCGATTCCCCTCATCCGCTCCAGTTTCCCCACGATTCTGATGACGTGCCGGACAAGGTCATGCAGTGGGCATGGCTCTGCTTCCCTGGCTCTGTCTGTCCGCTTTGCAGCGGCGGGGTCGGCGTGCTTTGGGCGGTGTTCCGTAGCAAGTATGATCGATTTTTTTGATCACGCAGGGGCAGTCTAGAGATCTGGCTACAGCAAAGGATTTTCTGCATGGCACAGGCAAAGACCACACGGTCCGTACAATCGGGCGCGGGTCTTCGGAATCGGCATATCGCCATGATTGCCCTTGGCGGCACGATCGGGGCGGGCCTGTTTGTTGGCAGCAGTGCAGCCATTGTGGCCACGGGGCCTGCGGTTTTGCTGGCTTACCTGGGTGTTGGCGCGCTGGTTATGCTGGTCATGCGGATGCTGGGTGAAATGGTGGTGAACAACCCGCATCAGGGGTCGTTCGTCGCGTATATCCGTATTGCCCATGGAGACAGGGTCGGCTTTACCGCAGGCTGGCTCTACTGGTTTTTCTGGGTGGTGGTGCTGGGGAGCGAGGCCATAGCCGGGGCCATCCTGCTTCAGGACTGGATAAATCTGCCGGTCTGGTTTCTGGCCCTCATGCTTCTGGCCGTGCTCAAGGCGGTCAATTTCGCAGCGCCGCGCGTTTTTGGCGAATGCGAGTTCTGGCTTTCCGGCGTCAAGGTTTTCAGCATTCTGGCTTTCGTGGGCCTCAGTCTGCTCTACGTGCTGCATGTTTTCGGGCCGGGCGTGCCTGTGCGCGAGAATCTCGTTGGGCATGGCGGTCTGGTTCCGCATGGCTTTCTGGCGGTGCTGTCTATCGTGCCGACCATTCTGTTCAGCATGATGGGGGCGGAAATCGCCACTGTCGCCGCGGGCGAATCCAGCGAATCGGAAAAGAGCATAGACCGGGTTACGCGTAGCCTGGGGCTGCGTGTCACGCTGTTTTATGTTCTGGCCGTGGGTATGATCCTGCTTGTGGTGCCGTGGGACACGATTATTTCGGGCCGTTCTCCCTTTGTCGCGGCGATGGATCGTATGGGCGTGCCCGGCGCTGGGCTGATGATGCGCATTGTGGTGTTGAGCGCCATTCTGTCCTGCCTCAATTCGAGCCTGTACATTACGTCCCGCGTGCTGCGTGAACTGGCCGAACAGGGCGATGCGCCCGTGGCGTTGGGCCGGTGCGCAGGGTCTGGTGCGCCGCGTCTGGCTATTACGGTCAGTGGCCTGGCCGGCGCGTTGGTGGCGTTTTCCTCTATTCTTGCGCCGGATACGATCTTTGCCTTTCTGTTGAGCTGTAGTGGCGGCGTGATCCTGCTGATCTACAGCCTGATTGTAACGGCACATATCGTGACCCGCAAAGCCGCCGAACGCGCGGGGCGAGGGCGGTTCGTGCTGCCGCTTTTTCCGCTGACCAATTATGCCACTGTTGCCGGGGTGGCGGTCGTGTTCGGAGCCATGCTGTGCAACCCGGCCGAGCGTATGACGGCAGTGGCCTCGCTGGGTACATCTGTTGTCTGCTTCGGGTTGGCGTCGTTTTTCATGATCCGCCGCGCGGCCTGAACCGTGCCGTTAGGTAGGCCTGCTTTCAAGCGCACGCCTACCTAACCGGGGCAGCATGGACAGGCCCGTTCCAAAAACCGGATCAGGGAATGCTGATCCGGTCCAGCCGCACAACAAGGGGTAACCGCCCCACCAGCAGCACCGCGCCTGCCATCATGATAATGAAAGCTGTCAGGGCAATGCCCTGCGCGACACTGTGGGCTGAAATCAGCGTGCCCATGACGGCGCCGGAAAAAAGCGCGCCAATGGCCGCAGCCCTGCGCCAGCTCCCCCTGTTGTCTCCACCTGCCACACTGCTGTTATGGGCAATGCCATGCAGGACAATGGTGGCGGCCGGCAGGGTCATGTCAGGCAGGCTGGCATGGCGCGTGGCCGAGGTCTGCACACCCATGGCGAAGGCCAGCAACCCCAGCGTTATATAGGATGCGCCTGGCGGCGATGCGGACCATATCCAGGCCGCCAGTGCAATCAGGGAGGCCACGCCCAGCAGCATGTCGCCGATAATCAGGCGCTTGTGCCGCCTGCGCCGGACAAGGCGTCCCCCCAGTACGGCGCCAATATAGAAGCAGCCGATGGCCTCCAGCCCGGACAGGACAATAGCCTGTGAGGTGGCGATGTTGACGGCGATCAGAATGACACTGGCCGTCATGTACCCCGCGAACATTTGCAGGTGCAGCAGAGAGATAGCGTCCAGCATACCCATTGCCATTGTGACAAGGATGATGGCGACAACCAGACGGGCATCATGCCCTTGGGGGATGGGGGGAGTATGTTCCATTGATACAGAAATAGGGTGACTGGGATGAGTGAATGGAAAAGGTAGCATCAATTGTTATAACGCTGAATATGCCTTCCGGTTGGGCCTGCCATGATCTTCGGGTCTGAAAAGAGAGGGGAAAGGAGGCGTATCGGCCATCAATCACCAGATCGTGATACGGTCTGAAGGCTCTGTGGAATGATGCCCGAGAAGGGGTTTTGCCCCGTGGACAAAGCGATGCGGACGGGGGCGGACATGCTGTTTTATCAGGTGGATAGAGCATTTTGCCCGCATGGGCCTGTTATCCCGGAATTCAGAAAAAACAGACAGATTAACGAGCTTTTGCGTTTTTTCGTTCGGGCGTCTGCATGGCGCCTGCGCGCAGGCGTGCCAGCGGCACACAGCCTGTACGTTTTTGCGCGCGGTCGCGCCGGGTGGCGGTGAAAGGCGCGTGTGGGCTGCCATGTTTTTTGTGCGCCCGGCGGCTGCTTGATCTTTGGGCGGATTACGGGGCAGTTTGGCGCATATTCCGCTAGGGAGATTCTTTATGAAACTGACAGCCGTACGTGCCCTGTCGGCGCTTGCCTTTACCACCTCTCTCCTGGCTGGCGCTCCGGTGCTGGCTCATGCGCAGGAGTTGAACATTCCGGTCGTGCGTGGGGGAGATACCTCTTCTCTGACCACTGTTGATCCATCCGATCAGGTTGCGGCCATCAACCCTGCTGAAAACGCCGGGCTGCTGAACTACTGCGTGCAGAACGAATACGTTGATTACGACGACGGTTTCCGCGTCCTGCAGGAATACGTCAAGAAGACCAATGCCGTGCCTGAAGGGGCTGATGGCAACATGTTCTACGCCATTGGCACTGCGGGCCAGCTGCGCGTGAACAACAAGACCTATTCCATCGCTACGGCAACGCTGCCTATCCGCAAGTCAACCTGCAAAGTTGTTCTCGAGCGGGCCAAGGCGTCCCTGTAACGGTATTTTTTTCGGTCAGCTACACTCCGGTATTCAGGGTCCCTGTCGGGATTACAAAACCGGATGTAGCGCCGGAATATCGGGTAGAATCTGCAAAGGCCAGCCGCATAGCGCGGCTGGCCTTTGTTGCATTACCGAAGTTTTAGGTACCGTTATGCGGGGAGGTACCTTTACCAGCCGTGCCCCAATGTGATCAAAACGCCATACCTGAACGTGTGAAACAAAAACAAGAAGGACTAGGCGCGATGGACAAGGCTGCAAATCCGGTTTTAGGGTCTGTTTCCGATCAGTATCTGCTGAATGTTCTGGAAGCGCAGCGCGACCCGGAAGCGTTCTGGCTGGCGCAGGCGCGTCGCCTTGTCTGGCATAGCGAGCCCAGCCATGCCTCCCGGTCCGACTTTACGGGCGATGTCCGGATCTCCTGGTATGAGGATGGCCGCCTGAACGTGGCCGAAAACTGCCTGGACCGTTATCTGCTGACCCAGCCCGACAAAGCCGCCGTTATCTGGGAAGGGCAGGAGGACGGGCACCGCACTGTTCTGACCTATCGCGAACTGCACGCCCGGGTGTGTCGTCTGGCCAATACGCTGCGCCGTCTGGGCGTGAGCAAGGGAGACCGCGTTGCCATCCATCTGCCCATGGTGGTGGAAGGGGTCGTGGCTATGCTGGCCTGCGCGCGGATTGGCGCGATCCATGTGGTGCTGTTTGGCGGCTTTTCGGCCGAAGGGCTGGCCGAGCGCCTGCGTGACAGTCAGGCCGTGGTGGTAATTACGGCGGATGTTGCGCGCCGGGGTGCGAAACTGATCCCGAGCAAAACCACCATGGATGAGGCACTGGCCGCCTGCGGAGCGGAAAGTGCGGTTCGCAACGTACTGGTGGTGGCCGTAACTGGTGCCACGGTGCCCATGCAGGCCGGTCGTGACCTGTCTTACGAGGCGGAAGTCGCGCTGGAAATGCCGGACAGCCCGGTGGAGGTCATGGCGGCGTGCGACCCCCTGTTCCTGCTTTACACTTCGGGCAGTACGGGCCGGCCCAAGGGCGTGGTGCACAGCACCGGCGGTTATCTGGTCTGGGCCAGCTTTACGCATGAGACCGTGTTTAACAGCCAGCCTGATGATATTTTCTGGTGCACGGCCGATACGAGCTGGATCACCGGCCACACCTACGTGGTGTACGGCCCGCTGGTGAACGGCGGCACCATCATGATTTACGAGGGCCTGCCCTCATGGCCCGCACCCGGCCGCTGGTGGGATGTGATCGACCGTAACGGCGTGACGGTTTTCTATACGTCTCCCACCGTTATCCGCGCCGCCATGCGTGAGGATGACAGCGTGGTGGAGAGCCGCTCGCTGGCCAGCCTGCGGGTGCTGGGCACGGTGGGCGAGCCCATCAGCCCCGAGGCGTGGCAGTGGTTCCACGACAAGGTGGGGCGTAACTGCTGCCCGGTTGCCGATACATGGTGGCAGACCGAAACCGGCGGCGTCATGATCACGGCCAGTGCGGGCAAGGTGCCCGGCAGGCCGGGTGCCGCGGGCCTGCCCCTGCCGGGCGTGCAGGTAGAACTGCTGACCCCCGCCGGGGCCGGTCAGGAGCAGCCGGTGGTGGAAGGCGCGGGCGAAGGGCTTTTGTGCCTGTCAGCCTCCTGGCCCGGTCAGGCCATGACACTGTGGCAGGATCACGAGCGCTTTCGTCAGACGTATTTCACGACCTGTCCGGGGCGGTATTTCTCGGGTGACGGCGCCCGCCGAGAGGCGGATGGCTATATCTGGATTACCGGCCGGGTGGATGACGTGGTGAACGTTTCGGGCCACCGGATCGGCACGGCGGAAATCGAAGATGCCATCGCCACCGACCACGAAGTTGTGGAAAGTGCCGCGGTTGGCATCCCGCATGACCTCAAGGGGCAGGGGCTGGTGGTTTATGTCGTCCCGCGTGAAGAGGGCGTGCTGGATACGGCGCGTGTCCGCAAGGTCGTAGCGGATAGTGTTGGCCGTTATGCAGCTCCTGAGAAGGTCTATGTCGTGCGGGATCTGCCCAAGACCCGCTCCGGCAAGATCGTGCGGCGGCTTCTGCGCAAGATCGCCGCGGGTGAGCTGGAAAATCTGGGTGATCTTTCCACCCTGTCCGACCCTGAGTGCGTGCAGGCGCTTATCAGCCAGGTCGCGGAACAGCAGGGCTAGGCCCTGCCTGCCCCGGCTCCCTGTTCAGGCGGGCCGGGGTATCATGCTGTCAGATTATTTCCAGTAAGGCAAAACGGGGCTGGCCATTGACGGTCTGCATCCACATGGCCAGCGGGCGTACCCAGTAGTCGCCACGCGCTTCGCTTCTGTACGTTACAAGCCATTCCTCGGTCTCGCTGTGCCGGCCTGTGCACAGCACCGTGTACAAACCTCCTTTGTAGTGCCGGTACAGGCCGGGCTGCGGGTGTGGGGGCATGGTGTCGTCCACCGGAGGGGAGGGCGGCGCTGATGGCATGGCCGGGGTGTGATCGGGGCTGGTCATGGCGGCTTCTTCCGTGTTCTGTATGTGTATGACTGGAATGAAAGGGAGAGGGGGCGCGCGTGATGATGGGGCATCTGGGCGGTTTCATGCGTGACAGGAACCGGGCTGCCGGGGTGGGCAGGATAGGCGGGCTTCTGCTGGCTGTCATGGGGCTTTTCCATGAGAGCGCCGGAGCGGCCACCGGCACGCGGAGCGGCGCGGAGGTAACGCTGAGCGCCCAGCCCGGCACGCCGCTGGATGCGCAGGCCAGAGTGCTGGCGGCCGAGGACATGGCCGCCGCCGCCCGGCATGGCGAGGTACCGCTTGTGCTGGTCGGTAAGGCCTCGCTCGCGCTCAAGGGTAATGCGGCTGATGCCCTGTTTGTGCAGGTGCAGTCCGCAAGCCTGTGCGGATCGGCCGGGTGTTCCACCGACATTTACCTGCAAAGGCAGGGCCAGTGGGTAAAGGTGCTGGATTCCGTCAGCGGGCCGGTTGAAGTTCTGCCCACTGGCCATGGCGGCATGAAGGATATTCTGGTGGATGGCTCGGATCGCTGGGTCTGGAAAAACAATGCCTATGTGGACACACTGGCCCTGCAGGAGTGATGCGGAGCCTTGCTGCCCGCCATCCGTCAGTCTGATCCGGGCTGATCTCGCCCATTCCAGCCCGGAAGAGGGCTGACGCTTTCCTTTGCCGCCGTGTCTGACCAGAAGAATGTCAGTTCATGCTTGTTGTGGGCCAGATGGGCTAGCGCCCCGCCGGGAATGGCCTCAAAGGCACTGACGGTTTCGTGGTCTGTCTCGCCCTGGAATTTGACGGTCAGCACCATGTTGCGGGTCTGCCCCGTTTCAATCCAGCGCTGTGCCAGCCGCAACAGGCGCTGCGGATAGGCGATAATGTCCGAAAACACCCAGTCGGCTTTTTCAAGGGTGGCGGGTTCAAGACCAAAGGCGCTGGCCTGATGAAAGCGCACGGTTTTCATGGCGGCCACGGCGGGGGCCAGTGGCGCGCGGTCAAACGCATCCACCCGCGCCCCCAGACTGGCCAATGCCCATGTCCAGCCGCCGGGGGTTGCTCCCAGATCGTAGCAGAGTGCGCCCGCCTCCGGCCAGCGGCCCAGACGGGTACAGGCTTCCCATAATTTCAGATAGGCGCGCGAAGGCGGGCCGGTGCGGTTTTCCACAAAGCGCGGCGCACCATTGGGGAAAGGGCTGCTTTTGCGCGCCGAAAACAGCAGGGTTTCGGGCTCTAGCAGCGTCCAGGCACCCAGCGGGCTGGAAGGGGGCACGGTGGGAAAGACCAGAGGGGCCGCCTTGACTGGGGGCAGGCGTTCTTCCACTAGCCGGGCGCGGCCAAAGCAGGAGGCCGCATACAGGCTCCAGTTACGCTGGCGCGCGCGGAGCGTGTCCGCTGCCTCGCGGATGGAGGCGATCGAAACACATTCAGGCTCCAGCCAGATATCCAGCGCCCAGGGTGAATACACCGCCGGATGGCTGGAAAGTGCGAGTTGGCCATGCCAGCGTTCGATCGTCACGCCCCGGCGGCGCAAGTCTTCGGTCAGTGTGTCTTCCAGACCTTCCGCGGCCAGCCAGGCACCGCCTATTGTCCCGCTCATGCGCCGCGTGCCCAGGCCAGTGCCAGACACAGCCATGACACGATCAGCAGGCTGCCGCCCGTGGGGGCGACGTGCCCGGCGTGGTGGCCGGTAAAGGCTGTGTAGTAAACCGCGCCGCAGAATAGGAGTGCGCCCAGCAGGATGCCCGCCGCCCCGATACGGAGCAGGCGTGAAGACAGGCGTTCCGCGCCAAGCCCGAGGGCAACCAGGGCAAGGCCCTGCCACATCTGCATTTCCATCGCGCCATGAGCCATGGCGCGGCCTCCGGTCGCAAAGGCGGTATCAGGCAGATGCGCTGTAAGAGCGCCTATGATCACGCCACAGGCGATGACCAGCGCGCCGCATGTGCGGTACAGGCGGGGAGGGAAAGCGGAGTGTGTCATGCGGGCCATTCTATAGTCGTGTAAAGGGCGGACGGCAAAGGGGTGCCGTGCCCGCGCGTGCCGTATGCAGGCAGGCGTATTGTTTTCTGTCATGGCTCGGGGAATGTTGGCGGGAACATAGGGAAAGCCAGAAGTGGAGCAAGGTCGCATGAGTATTCGCATAGATAGAGTCGTGACGCGTGGCGGCGATGGCGGGCAGACGTCTCTGGGGGATGGCTCCCGTGTGGGGAAGGACAGCCTGCGCATAGAGGTACTGGGCGCTCTGGATGAACTCAACGCGGTGCTGGGGCTGGTGCGCGCCCATGCCATCGGGGCCGGTGGCGTATCGACGGAGCCGTCCGATGCGCGGGTTGAGCGAGAACTCGCGGCCTTGCAGAATCTCCTTTTTGACATGGGGGCAGAGCTTTGCGTGCCCGAGGGGCCGAAAGTCGGCCGGGTGAAGCCGGTTGAAGACGCTGCCGTGGATGAGTTGGAGGGCTGGATTGAACGTATGCGCGCTGATCAGCAGCCCCTGAGCGGGTTCGTGTTGCCGGGTGGCGCGCTTGCTGCCTGCTGGGCACACATGGCCCGCACCCAGACCCGCCGGGCCGAGCGGCAGCTTGTGGCGCTGACGCGTGTCGAGACGCTTAACCCCGTATTACTAAAAATACTGAATAGACTGTCTGATTACTTTTTCGTTCTTGCCCGTTATTTCAATCAGAACGGGCAGGCGGACCTGCTATGGCAACCGAGAGTATCGTCCTCCCCGGAGTAAATGTGTTATTTTGCTACGAAAACCAGCATATTACGCTTGGATAACACATCCGGGCGTGGTATCAGGTCTGCACCAACAGGTTAAAGATGTCTATTTGGCGCTGATCTCTCTGTTGACCATTTCTTTATACAGATCGTTCGCTGGCCCTGCTTTCAGGGTAAAATGGTTTTTCAGAAAACCTCTGAGCACGGTCTGATGTATTGCTTGTTTAAATTGATACGGGAAATGGCAACGGGCTGCACGTTGGACATTTCTGTTTCATGTAACGTGATAAAATAAGAACGTGACATTCGGATTGATGAATACTTCTCCTTTTCTTTCTTCTTCTACATCGGATCAGCAGCATGAGGACGGGCTGGAAGAAGCCAGTATGCTCAATGCGCTCGAACGGCTAGGCCAGTCCGCGCGCAGTCGTCCTTCTCCCCGCCAGTCTGTGGAGCCCACAGGCAAGCGGCGGCGTTTCGTGCGCGATGGCGAGGTGCAGGTCGAAAAACATACACTTGGCCGCGCTGCTGCTCCCCGTACGCTGGCGGACCCGCGCCCAGGCGGCGGCAATGCCCGTGCGGTACATTTTTCCGATGAGGATAACGGTGAACTGACCCGCCTACGCCGCCATCTGGCGGAGGAAAAGCTGCGCGCGGAAGAGGCCGAGCGTCAGTTGGCCGAAACGCAGGCCAGCCAGCGTGGGTTGATGACCCGTGCCGGACATGCGGATGTTCTGGTGCGTGAACTCAAAGAAAAACTGACCGAACGTGAAACGCATCTGAGCCGCGCCATGAGGGAAATAAAAGCCCTGCGCGAAAGGCTGGACGTGGCGGAGGCTGAAGTCGATCTGCTGCGTGAGCGGGTTGAAAGCCAGCCTGCGGCAGTCCCGGCGGTGCGGCGTTATGAACTTGCGGTCGAGGAATCGGAAAATGGCGGCCCCCAGCCCGTCAAATGGTGGAAGGACTGAGCGCGCCTGCGCGCACGTGTGTCCTCATGCCCGTATCTGAGTCCAGAACAGCTCCAGAAAGGCGCTGCGGCAGAGGGCTGACATGAGCGGAAAGCCTCAGCTTTCCGCAAGGCTGGCCACGGTCGGCTTTGTTGTGCTGGTGCTTGATCTGGCGGTGGGGATCGGCTTCGTGCTGGTGCCGCTGCTTATCGTTGGCTTTTTGTCCCTGCTGCGCGATGTGTTCGGTGTGCTTTTGCTGCCATTCAGCTTTCTGCTGGGGCTGGCGGGCTGGTCGGCAGATCAGAAAACGCTGCACGCCATGCAGGTGGGTTTTCTGCCGGACGGGAGCACACATGTCCTGCGCGCTGGCTGTGTCGTGCTGCTGCTGGTCGTATCGGGTGTGTGTTCGGTGCTGGCCAGCCGCCGTGTGGCGCAGCCTGTCAGTCTTGAACGATGGCTGGCACCCTGCCTGACCGCGCTGGCCGCATGGCTGGGGAGTGGCAGTCTGGTGCCTGTTCTCCTGCCAGCCTTTCTTTTGCAATGTGCGGCCCTGCGTTACCCCGCCCTGCAGCGTGCAGGTGCGCGGTAAGCCAGTGCGGGCTGCCCTCAGGCGGCGGGAAAGATCTTGCCGGGGTTCATGAGTCCCTGGGGGTCCAGCGCGTTCTTGATCCGGCGCATACTCTCCAGTTCGGCACCACCCCGCCATGAAGGCATCATATAGGTCTTAAGCTGGCCTACGCCGTGTTCAGCCGAAAAAGACCCGCCAAGGCGGCGTACGATTTCCGCCACCGTATCCATGATATCATGATCGCGTGCGCTGAAAGCCGCGGCATCCATCTGCTCGGGCTGCACCAGATTGAAATGGATGTTGCCATCCCCGATATGCCCGAAGGGCGCGACCCGAATCCCCGGAATGAGCGCCTCGCACGCAGCCGTGGCTTCTGTAATCAGGGTGGGAATGGCCGCCAGCGGCACGGAAACGTCGTTCTTCACGGAAGCGCCAGCCCGTTTCTGGGCTTCGGCATGTTCCTCGCGCAGCATCCATAGCGCGTTACGCTGGGTTTCGCTTTCCGCCAGGACGGCATCGCTTACCAGACCGCTTTCCAGAGCCTCCCCCAGCACATCTTCCATCAGACTGCGCAGGCCATCGCCCGCGCGGGGGCTGGAAAGTTCAACCAGTGCATAGGCCGGTGCCGGTTCAGACAGCGGCAGGCCTGCTCCTTCGATAAACCGGTTGACCAGCGCCATGCTGGTGCCGGACATGAACTCGAACGCCACCACGGCTGCCGGGTCCTGCTTGCGGAATGCGGAGAACAGTTCCAGCGCCCCGGCTGCACTGTCTACGGCGCATAGTGCTGTCTCACGCGCACGGGGCGCAGGCTGGAGCTGGATAACCGCGCGGGTGATGATGCCCAGCGTGCCCTCAGCTCCGATCAGCAGTTGACGCAATGCGTAGCCGGTATTGTCCTTGCGGAGCCTGCGCATGAGGTTCAGCACATTGCCATCGGGCAGGACGGCTTCAAGCCCCAGAGCCAGTTCACGGGCATTGCCGTAGCGTACCGTGTTGTTGCCTCCCGCATTGGTGGCGAGAACACCCCCGATATCGGCAGAACCTTCCGAGGAAATCGACAGGGGCAGGAAAAGCCCTTCCGCGGCGGCGGCGTCCTGCGCGGCCTTGAGGGTTACGCCAGCATCGACCGTCATGGTCAGGTCGGCGTGGTCGATGCTGTGCACACGTTTCATCCGTGTGGTCGAAATAACCACCGCCCGGCCGCTGTCATCCGGGGTGGCGCCGCCCACCATGCTGGTGTTGCCGCCCTGTGGTACCATGGGCACGCCGTGAGCATGGCACAGGGCTACCGCTTTGGCACATTCCTCCGTGCTGGCGGGGCGCAGTACGGCGGCACAGCGGCCATGGTAGAGCGCGCGCCAGTCGGTGCAGAAAGCGGCGGTGTCCGTTGTGTCTGTCAGCAGGCCGGAAGGGCCGAGCAGGGCAGCAAGCGCCTGATGGAGCGTGGAGGGAAGAGAGGTTTCAGGCGTGCCGGACATGGCGTGGCGCTTCCTTTGCAGGGCCGCAAAAATGGCGGGGTGGACGGAGTGTAGGGCCGGAGGTTCGGGCTGAGAAGGCTGAGGGTATCGGCTCAGCCGAACGTGTGCGGCGCGTTATGGACAAATGGCAAGGGCGTGGGGCTGAGCGCATGGACAACTTCTGTCCCCGCAATGCCCGCCAGCAGCCCGGCCAGCACGGCAGCCACAATCATCAGTGGCTTGGGGTTGCGGGGAGAAGAAAGCTGCATGGCGGCCAGATGGGTCTGGAGTTCCGCGCGGGACTGCTGGGTCAGGTAAAGCTGCGCTTTGAGGGATTCGTTCTGCGCGGTGATGGAGCGCAGGTCACGATCCAGCCGGTTGATACTGTCCGCCATTTCCCGCAACTGGGTGCGGTAGGTATCCGGCATATCCTGCTTGTCCGTGCGCGGACGGGCGGTTGAAGCTCTGCGCCTGTCCGTTGTCTGCGCCCGGGCCGGGTCGGCCGAGATAATCTGAAACAGATTTTTGAGCGCGCCGCCCGTGGTGCTGTTTCGCTGCGCGCGGCGGCGCAGAGTTTCCAGCGCGGCGACAGCCTGTCCCTGCTGCTCTTCCAGAACAAGTGCCAGAATGTCTGAAAGGAGTTTGACCTCCTTGGGGTCCAGCTCGCTCATGGCAGGGTGTTTTCTTTCGGGTTGACGGAAGTGGGGCGGGGGGCAGCGGCACGGGTCAGCCGGTCATGAATGGCCAGCCCCAGCCCGTGAGTGGGGATCGGTTGCACCGCGATGCCGCGCAGGTGGCGGGCCGTGCCCGCATGGTCGAGCGCGCGCAGGCCGGAGAACAGGCGGGAGGCGGCTTCTTCAAGATTGCCGCTTTCGCTCAGGTTCCAGGTCATGGCGGCGGTGGAGGGGCCGTTCTGCGGGCCAAACGCCAGCAGGGCCTCATCCGGGCGGGGGGTGTTTACATCCAGCCGCACCGGCAGGCCGGGGGCGTAGTGCGAGAGCATACGCCCTGGCGAGACCGGGGCCGCGTCGCTCTGTGTTGCGGGGCGGTGCAGGGTGCAACACAGAACTTCTAGTTCTTCTGCTGTTATGCCGCCGGGCCTGAGCAGGCAGGGCCGGTCAGGATCAGTCAGATCAAGCACCGTGCTTTCCAGCCCGATGGCGCAGGGGCCGCTGTCCAGCACTGCGTCTATCCGCCCTTCGAGTTCTTCAAGCACATGGGCCGCGCTGGAAGGGCTGATTCGCCCGGACCGGTTGGCCGAGGGCGCGGCCACAGGGCGGCCTGTCTGGCGTAACAGGGCGGCCGTAATATCTCCACGCGGGACACGTATCGCCAGGGTGGACAGGCCATCGGCCGCCAGGTCGCTGACCGTGCTGCCCGCCGCGCGGGGCAGAACCAGCGTGAGCGGGCCGGGCCAGAATGCGGCGGCCAGCCTGCGTGCCAGCGGGCTGGCCTCAACCTGTTCAAATGCTGCCTCGGCATCGGGGAAATGGCTGATCAGCGGGTTGAAACGGGGACGGTTTTTGGCTTCGAAAATGCGCGCCACGGCTTTGGGCTGGGTTGCATCCGCGCCCAGCCCGTAAACTGTTTCGGTACCAAAAGCCACAAGCCCGCCTTCACGGAGAAGGCGGGCAGCCGTGGCAATACCAGCTTCGGTGCTGTCGAGACGCAGGGTCATGAGTCTTTCATGCTCTTACGCTCAGCCGAACCTTCTGGCCCACCCTAGGGAGAGGGGCGGCGGGCCATACGGCAGCAGCGTGGGTCATAGCGATCCGGTACAGACAAACGGCGGATTTTTCCAGCCTGATTTACCATAAACGAGGGGTGTACCGTCGAGTTGCGTGACCTGACCGCCAGCGGCTTCCACAATGGCCTGCGGGGCGGCGGTGTCCCACTCCATGGTGGGGCCGAGACGGGGATAAAGATCGACCAGCCCTTCGGCAACGCGGACAAACTTCACCGCCGAACCGATATTGCCCAAAGAGGCGATCTGGCGGCCATTAAGGTATTCAGCCAGCCGTGCGTCATCGGCATGGTGGCGGGATGCCAGAACGCTCAGCCCGTCGGCCGGTGCCTTGCGGACATGAATGGTCTGCTCGCCCTGGCTGTCACGGCGGAACGCGCCCAGACCTACACCACCCCAGTAAATCTGATGGTAGGCAGGCAGCGCCATCGCGCCCAGAAAAGCCCGTCCATCCCGTACAAGGCCGATATTGACGGTAAAGTCGTCGCGCCCGGCAGCAAATTCACGCGTGCCGTCCAGCGGGTCCACCAGCCAGTAGGTGGGGGCCACGGCTGTTTGCAGTCCGGCGGCTACTTCTTCTTCCGCAACGACAGGAATGTCCGGTGTAGCGGCGCGCAGGCCACGCAGGATATGCGCCTCGGCTGCTGTGTCCGCTTCTGTCACGGGGGAGGAATCGGTTTTGGTCTGGGTTTCAAATCCCTTGGCGCGAATGGCGCGAATAAGATCTGCGGCTTCTTCCACCAGGCTGGTGGCCAGTGCCAGAAGCTCGGACTCTGTATGGGCGTTCATGCGGGCACCATACGCCAGCTTGAGCGTGGCGTCATGTCCCGCAGCGCTATTGCCAAGCCCGCAGCGGGGACTTACCCAGAAGGGAACCCGTTTTTCAGGAATGATCGGTAGAATTCATGCTTCAGATTTCGTTCTCCTCCGAAATACGGCCCGTGGGTGGCAGTCTCGCCGTTCTGGTGCCGCAGGGTGAAAACCGCCCGGCGGTTTTCACGGAACTGGATACAGCCCTGTCCGGCGCGCTGTCCCGTGCGGCCAAGGCTGAGGACTTTACCGGCAAGGACGGTACGAGCTGTGTCGTGCTTGCGCCTTCGGCAGCGTTTGAGCGTATCGTGCTGGTAGGGCTGGGCAAGGCGGAAGAGTTGGATGCTTTTGCTGCCGAAAAGGCGGGCGGGCTTGCGGCTTCGCTTCTGGGCCGGGCAGAAAAGGCGGCGTTGGCTACGGGTGAGCTGTCCGGCGTTCTGGCGGCCCATGTGGCACTGGGCGCTGTGCTGGGGGCGTATCATTTCGGTCTGTACCATGGCGCCCCCGAAGTGCTGGAGACCCATAAGCTGCACGCTCTGTCCGTGCTGAGCGCCCATGCCGCCGAGGCCGATGCGGCTTGGCCGTCGCTGCTGGCGGTGGCGCGTGGCGTGGTGCTGGCGCGTGATCTGGTGACGGAACCAGCCAATGTGCTGAACCCTGTCGAGTTTGCCGAACGCGCCCAGACCCTGCGTGCCCACGGGCTGGAAGTGGAGGTGCTGGACCGCCCCGCCATGGAAAAGCTCGGCTTCGGCGCGCTGCTGGGCGTGGCGCAGGGCAGCGCCAATGAGCCGCGTATGGTCATCATGCGCTGGAACGGCGGCAAGGCCGATGCAGCGCCTCTGGCCTTCGTGGGCAAGGGTGTGACGTTTGACTCGGGCGGGATTTCCATCAAGCCCGCCGCTGGCATGGAAGACATGAAGTGGGATATGGCCGGGGCCGCCGCCGTGACCGGGCTCATGACCACCCTTGCGCTGCGTAAGGCCGAGGTCAACGCGGTGGGTCTTGTCGGGCTGGTGGAAAACATGGTGTCCGGCACGGCGCAGCGGCCGGGCGACGTGGTGCGCAGCGCCTCGGGGCAGACCATCGAGGTGCTGAACACCGATGCCGAGGGGCGTCTGGTTCTGGCGGATGTGCTGTGGTACGCGCGGGATCGCTTCGCGCCGCGTCTGATCGTTGATCTGGCAACTCTGACAGGCGCCATTATCATCAGCCTTGGGCATGAATACGCCGGGCTGTTCTCGAACAACGAGGCGCTGGCCTCGGGTCTGGCCGATGCCGGGGCTTTCACGGGCGAAAAACTGTGGCGTATGCCGCTGGGCAAGGCGTACGACAAGCTGCTGAAATCCGATATCGCGGATATGCAGAACATCAGCGGCGGGCGTGCGGGCGGCTCCATTACGGCGGCGCAGTTCCTCAAGCGCTTTGTGGGTGAAACCCCGTGGGCGCATCTGGATATCGCGGGTGTCGCATGGGACGACAAGGCCCGTAACGGCCAGCCCAAGGGAGCCAGCGGCTTTGGCGTGCGTCTGCTCGATCGTTTCGTGCGCACGGGGTTTGAACAGAACTAGCGGCCTGTTTCTGCGTCTGGCCTGACTGCTGCACAGGCCTGACGCAAAAAAACATTGACACAGGGCTGGTTATCCGGGCCCGGTGTCAGCCGCCGCGGGTCCAGCCTTGCGCTTCCTGCTTCCAGTATGTGGGGGTGTGACCCGCCGCACGGGCAGCGCTCCAGCGCTCACGCGCGGCGGCTACGGCCTGCGGGTTCTGCCCGTCAAACAGGTCGAACACGCGGCTGAATGCCGCGAAATTGGGGCAGGTGCGGTCTTCCAGCAGGAACAGAAAACGTGCCTGGTTCGGGCTGTCTTCTCCCGTTGTCAGCCAGATCGGGTGCAGGTCGGGGCACAGTGCGCCTTCGCTGCCATGCGGCAGCCAGCGTGGCGCGGAAACCTGCCACAGGGCCTTGTCCAACTCCTGCAACATCGGCTTTGCCGCGCACCACACCACTGCTTTTTCGCCTGCGTCCAGAGTGCGTGTCAGCAGCGGAGGCAGGGCTTCGGTCATGCCGGTGCGTGTCAGGTGGTAAAAACCGATCTGTGTCATGCCGTCTCTATAACAGCCCGGTGCGCGGGCGGGAAAGGCAGGGTGCCCGGTGTCTGCCCAAGTGCAGCCGTGTCAGTGCGAGTCGGTGTCTTCGGTCAGGGGGCGGTGGCCGACAAGGGCCTGCAACTCAAGGGACTGACCGTGCCGCAGGACAGTCAGCGCCACGGTCTTACCCGGTGCCGCAGCCGCTACGGCGCGGATCATGAAACGGGCGGATTCCACCCGCTCGTCATTCAGGCGGGAGACGATATCTCCCCGGCGTAGCCCGGCATGAGCAGCGGGGCTGTTGCGGTCAACTTCCGTGACCTGTGCGCCCAGTGGCGTGGTGCTGTCCTTGAGGGTGGCTCCCAGCCAGCCCCGGTCCATGTGGCCGGTCTTGCGCAGCGTTTCCACAATGGGGCGGACAATTTCCGAAGGGATGGAAAAGCCCAGCCCGACGGACCCGCCGGTGGGGGAAACGATAGCCGTGTTCAGCGCTACCACCTGTCCGGCCATGTTGAAGGTCGGCCCCCCTGAATTGCCGGGGTTTATAGGGGCGTCAAGCTGGAGGAAGTCATCGAACGGGCTGGCCCCGATATCCCGCCCCCGCGCCGAGACAATGCCCGCCGTAACGGATGAGCCAAGTCCGAACGGGTTGCCCGCCGCAAGAATCCAGTCGCCCACCTGCACAAGTCGGCTGTCGCCCCACTGGACGTAAGGCATGGGTTTGGGACCATCGATTTTAATGACGGCAATATCGGTCAGCGGGTCGATGCCAACAGGTGTCGCTATAAATTCCTGCCCGTCCATGAGCGAGACGGTAATGCGGTCTGCATCGGCTACCACATGACCGTTGGTAACGATGCTGCCATCAGGGTCGATGATAAAGCCGGACCCCGCTTCCAGCAGGTCGTTCCAGTGTTGGCGCATACGTTCGCGGTAGCGATGCTCAAGCGGTGTGCCGCGCACGGAAGAAGGCAGCTTGTGTGGTTTTTCCGAATCGCGCGTGACCGCGATGTTGACCACCGTAGGAGCGATGCGGCGTACCAGCGGTGCGAAGCTGAGCGGACGGGATTCGACCAGCGGTACAGGGGTGGGCTGTGCCGGGGGCGGCTCGCCTTCCACGCCGGAGTTAGGTGCTGCAGTCTGGCCGACAGCGAGGGTTTCAGCCGCGCGGGCTGTGCCACTTTGAGCCAGCAGGCCCCATGTCAGGCCGCAGGCCATACTTCGTGCCAGCCTGCGGGCCATGGCCTGTGTCACAGCGCCGCGCCGTGCCGGGCGTGTGGCCCTGCGCGCAGGAGGCAGGGGAAACAGGGCGGGCAGGCGAGGGGCCTGTGTCATGCGCGAGGCGTCATAAAGCTGGACATGGTTCTGATTTTTGAACCCGTTTGCACGGCGCTTGCAACAGGGATCGTATTTCCATCCATGTTTTCATTCTGTTGTGGCCATTGTGCCAGTGCGGACGCAGGGGCTTTTCGCTTTGTGAGGCGCTTTATGGGCGACGCGTCTTGGTGGCTGGAGCAAGGGCAGGGTTTTCAGGCCATTCGTGCCGTGGGTAGCGGCCGCGCATGTCGCGCCGCATATCGGTCCAGCCGCCCTGCCAGAACCCGGCCAGATCCGCCGTGATAGCCTGTGGCCGTCCGGCGGGGGAAAGTAGCGCCAACCGCAGGGGAATACGCCCGTTGGCCAGAAGCGGCGTTGTGCTGGTGCCGAAAAATACCTGCGCACGCGCCGAAGCCACGGGAATGGGTTGCGTATAATCCACCTCAGCCCGGCCACCGGGGAAAGGCAGGGCGGTCGGCAACTCCCTGTCCAGCCACGCAGTATGGGCGTAGCCAAGCCAGTTGCGTAGCAGGGCGGCGGTATCCAGCGCTTTCAGCCCGGCCATGGTGGTGCACCCTGCCAGCGCCGGGGCCAGCCATGTTGCGGCGCTTTCAGCCAGTGCGGGAAAGGAAAAATCCGGCCAGTCCGTCATGTCTGAAGGCAGGGGGGTAGCAAGGGCACGCGCCAGTTCAACACGCGCCTGTAATTGTCCGCCTGCTCCAGTCCAGTCCAGTGCCGTCATCAGGTTGGCGCGGGCGTGTTCGAGCAGCAGGGTTGCCGCCTCTTCCGGGCGGACTTTCTCCGTGCGGTCGCGCAGCACAAGATTGCCGATGCGCATTCGCCTGCGGGCCATGATGGCGCCGCTGGCCGGGTCCAACGCAGTTTCCACCTGCTCGCGCGTGCGGGCAAGCACGGCCGGGGGCAGGGCATCGGGGTCGAGAGGGGCGGCCAGCCTGATCTCGGCTGTGGTGCGCAGGTGCAGGCCTGCAACGGCCAGCAGCCGGGCGGTGGCCAGCGTATCATCGCGCCGCAGGCGCGCATTGCCGCCGTTAGCCATGCGGAAACTGCCGATTTCGCCACGGCTCAGGGCGATCCGGTCTACAAAACCGGCGGCCAGCAGGGCGGCGGCGTCACCGTGCGCGCGCAGGCCGTGGGGCAGGCCCAGCCGGGCGCGGAAACGCCCCGATGCCTGCCGGATGCGGGCCAGCGCCGCACGGTCGGCCTGCGGGTCATCTCCGCCGGCAATCAGGTCAAGGCGCAGGCTGATGTCAGCCGGGGGAATGGCGGGCGGGCCGCCATGGGCTGCCATGCGCGGGCGCAGTGGGTCGCGCTCTTCCAGCAGGGCGGCCAGATCGGCGGCCAGAGCGGCTTCTTCCGGGGTGGAGGCGGCCAGCAGCATGGCCGCCAGCCGGGGGTGCGTGCCAAGCGCCGCCATGGCGCGGCCTAGCGGTGTCAGGCTCTGGTTTTCATCCAGCGCGCCCAGCAGGCCCAGCAGTTCGCGCGCCGCTGCCAGCGCGGCTCCCGGCGGAGGGTCGGGCAAGGGTAGGGGGGTATCGGACTGGCCGAGCGTTTCCGCCCACAGGCTGGTGGCCAGAACGAAGTCCGACAGGTCGGCTTCAAGAATTTCCGGTCGGTCATGCTGGGGCATGGCGCGCTCGGTATGGGGCGTCCACAGGCAGTAAGCGGTGCCGGGGGCCTCTCGCCCTGCGCGCCCTGTGCGCTGGCGGGCGGCGGCTTTTGAAATCCGCAGTGTTTCCAGACGCGACAGGCCCGCTCCGGGATCAAACCGGGGGGCTCGGCGGTAGCCGCAATCCACAACAACCCGCACGCCCGGCACAGTCAGCGAGGTTTCGGCAATCGAAGTCGCCAGAATGACTCGCCGTTCGCCCGCGTTGCCGGGCTGGAGTACGCGCGCCTGTTCGGCGGGGTGCAGTTCTCCATGCAGGGGCAGGACGGTGACCGCGCAATCGGCCAATAGTTGCGCGGTGCGTCTGATTTCTCCCGTGCCGGGCAGAAAAACCAGAATGTCGCCTTCGGTTTCGGCCAAGGCCCGGCGCACGCCAGCAGCTGTGGCGGCGGGGATATCGCGCAGGGTTGCGATATCCTTTGTGGCATGGTGCACGGTCAGCGCGTGCATACGGCCCGAACTGGTGAACACGGGCGCATTCATCAGCGTGCTCAGACGCTCGGTTTCCGCCGTGGCGGACATGGCCACCAGCCGCAGGTCAGGCCGCAGGCTACGCTGGAGGTCGAGGCAGAACGCCAGCGCCAGATCGGCGTCCAGCGAGCGTTCGTGGATTTCGTCCAGAATGACGCAGGCCACGCCTTCAAGCATGGGGTCTGACAGCAGACGGCGGAGGAACAGACCTTCGGTCAGCACTTCTATGCGGGTGTGTTCCGATACGGCGCTGTCCACCCGCGTGCGATAACCTGCAAACGCCCCGACCTGTTCGCCCCTGAGCGCGGCAATACGCTGTGCGGCCGCACGGGCGGCCAGCCGCCGGGGTTCAAGCATGATGATGCGTTCATTCTCTCCCCGCCAGGGGGCTGCGGCCAGAACCGGCGGGATGGAGGTTGTTTTCCCCGCGCCGGGCGGGGCCACCACCACCGCGCTGGCAAACTGCCCCTCCGCAGGCTCTGCCGCCAGATGCACGCACAGGGCAGGCAGGATTTCGCGTACGGGCAGACCCTCCGCGATGGAAAACGGGTCAGAAGCGGGGAGAGAAGTAGGCATGAGCGCTGTTATGGCGTGCAGCCTGAGCCTGCGCAATGGTGCCGCGACACGCGCCCGCGCAGGGCCGCGTGGTCTGTGGTTCTGGTGCTGGTTCTCTCAGCAGTAGCGTGCGCAGAGGCCCGGTTGGTCTCTGCGCGTGTTTGCCTGCCAGTGTTACCAGTGTCCGGGTGCGGCGCCCGGTTGGGGTTACTGGTCGCTTGTTGCGCTTTTGCCGGGCAGTGTCAGAAAGCCCGCCTTGGGCGAGAGTGTGCGCGGTTTTTCGGTTTTGGCAGCCGGTGTGGTTTCGTCCCCGCTTGGGAAAATGGGGTTGGGCTCCGCATCCTGCGCGCTGGTTGCCGCTGGGGCGGGCTGCGGCTGTGCGTCTGCTGCCACGGCGTTGCTCGGGGCCGGAGCCGCAGGCAGGGCCTGTGCGTCGGTCTTTGTAGCGTCGGGGGCGGGCAGGGGGGCTGCGGTGCCATCCTGTGCGTTGAGCGACTGGCTCTGGATGGCGCTGCCTACGGGGGTGCCGCCTGCATCGACCAGCCACTTACTGAGCGAATGATGAACCTGATATTCGAACTCGACATTGAGTGTTTGCATCATGTCGCGGGTTACAGCGTAGAGATTGGCCGGGCTTGCCACCTCGCCTGACGGATCAGGGTGCAGCGACTGCGATGCCTGCGCCGATGCGGAAGCCACGCGGCGGCCATTAGGGGCCAGAATATCGAGATGAACCCCGACATTGCCTTTCAGTGTGCCGCCGGGCAGGTGCAGGATGGAGGCGCGGTCGATCACGAAGCGGGCCGTATTGGCGGAATCAACCGTGCCGCGTGCGGCCAGCCTGTCCTGCGCCATCTGGCGGACAGCCTGTAGCGGCGGGGTGGGGGATTCAGGTCCGATATCACCGTCCACCGGGTGGGTGGCTGTCCGGTCCACAATACTGAGCGACGAAACATTGAGGTTCATCTGGCCCAAGTAGTCGTAACGCAGGGGCGCGAACTGTGTCGGCTCGCTGTGCTGGGCACAGCCAGCCAGCAGGGCGGGAAGCAGAATGGCTGTTGCCACAGATGAACGGAACAGACGGGGAAACGGCATCATGACAAACACTCTGCAACAGCCCAGATTACGGACAGATGAACCACCGACGCCAGACCTCGTCCGGCATCGCTCTCTTGTTCGGCAGAGTGTGCGACAGGGGGAAAGCGCGGTCAACGGGGCGCGTCAGCGCCCGACCGTAATGCTCTGACGCTGGAAGTGGAAATCCTTGTTGCAGAACTCGCAGGTCATGACGATCGTGCCGTTATCCTGGCACATGTGATCGAGATCGTCCTCCGGGAAACGCTCCAGAACGTCGATCAGCCGCGCGCGTGAGCAGCGGCAGCCGAAGGCAAGTGCACGCGGCTGGCTGACATGCAGATTCTGTTCATGGAACAGGCGGTTGAGCAGGCGAGGCGAGGACAGCTCGTCGTCTAGCACTTCCTGATCGCGCAGGGTCGCTGCCAGAATGGTTGCGGTTTCCCAGCTTGCGTCATCAGGGTTCAGCAAGGCGTTTTCGTCGGTCGCTGCGTCTGGCGTCGGGCTGTTGTCCGCCTCGGTTTCAGTGCCGCCTTCCCCCGCGATCCGCTCAAGCACCAGCCCGCCCGCGCGCCAGCCCGCATCGGTCAGCGCGCAGGCCAGCATGACCTGACAGGCATGTTGTTCGCTGGTGTTGAAATAATGAGTGGCCATGGCGGCAAGGTCATCACCCGCGATGTCCACAATGCCCTGATGCCGTTCCATATCCGGCCCCTGATCGACCGTCAGAGCCAGATAGCCATCGCCCAGCAGGGCACGGTCTGTGGGGTTGGGTGTGGTGGAAAGCAGGTTTTCCAGCGCATCCTGATCGGTGCGGACATAAAACCGCAGGGCACCCGTGTTGGTACAGTCCGCCACCAGCATGGAAACCGGACCATCGCCTTTGATCTGGAGCGAAAACGAGCCCTGAAATTTCAGGGCCGATGCCAGTGCCGCCACCAGCGCCAGCGCCTTGCCCGCAAGCTGCGTGACAGGAGCCGGATTATCATGCCGGGTGAGCAGGGCATCCGCCAGCACGCCCAACCTGATCAGGCGGCCGCGTACCGGCTGCCCTGCCAGGTAAAACGGCGTGACACCGCCGGGCACCACAAGGTCAGGCACATCGGGGCGGTCGCGATCAAGAAAAGCCGGTTTTTCCATGGAGTAACGTCAGGCCCTGCATAAAACGGAGAAAACGCGCAACGAATGGGCCAGAAAGGCCCCGCCGCCGTGATCAGATGTTCGAGGAGATATCCAGTTCCAGTTTTTCGAGCTTCTGCTCCAGCGCGCGCCGGTCTGGCGCGGAAAGGTCCAGAACCGAGGCGAGCCCGCCCAGAAAGGCGCTACGGCAGGCATCGTGCTCGGCGTCCAGATCGCCAGCCCGGCCACAGCCAGCAAGGCAGTCGAGATAGCCTGCGCGCAGGGCAGCCAGCTTTTCGGCGGCAACCGGCAGTTCAGTCAGAATGGCGTCCAGACTGCTTTCCACCCAGCCGGGCGTGCTGGGCGTGTCTTCGGTTGTTGTGGGAGAGGCCGGTCTGTCTACACCGTTCATCAGGCTTGTTCCTTGCCGAAAGAAGTCCAGTTCGGGCCACCCAGCGCCCAGGCCAGGATGCCTTTCTGGGCGTGCAGACGGTTCTCGGCCTCATCGAACACAACGGAGTGGCGGCTTTCGAACACGTCCTGCGTGACTTCCTCCCCTATATGGGCAGGCAGGCAGTGCATGAACAGGGCCTGTGGGGCGGCAAGCGCCATCAGTTCGGTCGTGACACGATAGGGCTCAAGCCGCTCGGCGCGCGCGCTGGCCTCAGCCTCGGAGTCGGACATACTGGTCCATGTGTCTGTCACCACGCAGTCGGCTCCGCTGACAGCGGCGCGCGGGTCAGCAGTCCATTCGACCTTGCCGCCTTCGCGCGCAGCCCAGTCCAGCACGTCCTGAGGCGGTTTCATGTCCGCAGGGGTTGCGGCCCGCAGCGTAAAGCCGAACCGCACGGCTCCTTCGATCAGGGATACCAGCACGTTGTTGCCATCCCCCGTCCAGGCGAAGGTGCGCCCTTTAACCGGCCCGCGATGTTCCTCGAAGGTCATGATATCGGCCATGATCTGCACCGGGTGGGAGTTGGGTGTCAGGCCATTGATAACCGGTACACCGCTCCAGCTTGCCAGATCATGCAGGCTTGACGTCTGACCGGTACGCAGCACGATGGCATCCACAAAGCGGGACAGCACGCGGGCGGTATCGGCAATGCTCTCGCCCCGCCCGATCTGCATTTCCTGCGGGGACAGCACCACAACATCCCCCCCGAGCTGGCGCATCCCCACCTCGAACGAAACCCGCGTGCGGGTCGAAGGCTTGGACATGATCAGCCCCAGTTGCCGTCCGGCCAGTGGCAGGCGCGGGTGCAGCGGAAAGCGTCGCCCCTGCTGCATGTGCTTCATGCCTGCGGCCGTGTCGATAATCTGGCGCAGGGTCGCCGTGTCCAGATCCTTCAGGTCAAGAAAATGGCGCAGCGGCGCGGAGTTGAGGGAAGGCGGAACAATGGAGGCGACGGCGCTCACGGTGTAGGCTCCAGAACAGTCTTGATATTCGCCCTGTCTTTCAAGGCGGCGGTAGCGCGCGCCAGACAGGCCACGGCGTCACGGCATTCGGTTTCAGTCACGGTCAGGGGCGGGACAAGACGCAACACATTGTCCCCCGCTGTCACGCACAGCAGGCCTGCATCCTGCGCGGCGTCCTGCACATCGCCCACGGGCGGCACGCAGCGCAGCCCTATCAGCAGGCCCAGGCCGCGACGCTGGTCGAAAATCTCGGGTGCATCGGCCACAACCGCGTCCAGCAGCGTGTCCAGCAGGGCGGCGCGTTCACAGACCTGATCGAGAAAACCCGGGGCGAGAATAACGTCCAGCACAGCGTTTGCCGCAGCGCAGGCCAGCGGGTTGCCTCCAAATGTGGTGCCGTGCGTACCGGGGGTCATACCTACGGCCACGGCCTTTGTGGCCAGAATGGCCCCGATGGGAAAACCGCCGCCCAGCCCTTTGGCCGTGCTCATGACATCCGGGGTGATGCCAGCCCACTGGTGGGCGAACAGGCGGCCGGTACGGCCTACGCCGGTCTGCACTTCATCAAGCGCCAGCAGTACGCCGGTTTCGTCGCACAGGGCGCGCAGGGCGCGCAGATAGGCGGGATCGGCTACCTTGATCCCGCTTTCCCCCTGTATGGGTTCGAGCATGATGGCGGCAGTCTGCGGCGTTATCGCGGCGCGTACGGCTTCGATATCGTTGAACGGGACATGCTTAAACCCGGCGACAGGCGTGCCGAAGCCTTCCAGATATTTCGGGTTGCCGGTGGCGGACAGCATGGCTAGCGTGCGGCCATGGAATGCGCCATCCATGCAGATGATGTCCGTGCGTTCGGGGTGCCCGGCCAGAAACTGCGCGCGGCGCGCCATTTTGACCATGCCCTCGTTGGCTTCCGCACCAGAATTGCAGAAGAACACGCTATCCGCGAAGGTGTTGGCCACAAGCCGCTCGGCCAGTTTTTCAGCCTGCGGGATACGGAACAGGTTGGAGACATGGATAACCCGAGCCGCCTGCTCGCTGATGGCCCGTACCAGAGCCGGGTGCGCATGACCGATGGAACTGGTGGCAATACCGGCGGCAAAGTCCAGAAATCGTCGTCCGTCCGATGCGTACAGCCATGCGCCCTCTCCCCGCTCGAAGGCGAGATCGGCGCGTTTGTAGGTTGGCATGAGCGGAGAGATCATGAGACTGGTCTTTGCTTTGAGTTGAGTGTTGAACCCGGTTGGTAGCCATGAAAACGATGATGCAAAACGAAAAGCGCCCGCTGCCTGAAAATGGAGCGGGCGGTCCGTTACACTTTTGTATCATGGCGCTTTCAGCCGCGGTGAGTCAAATATCTGGCTTAAAATTCCTGCATGTGCGGCATGTGTCGAAGGTGGGCAGATATGAAAAGCAGGGCTGGATTGCGTGTGGATTCAGCGTGTTGGAGTGTTTGCCGGACAGATAAGGGCGCGGTAGGGTAACTGGTATGATCCGCGCGCGCTCTTTGGGCAGACAGGCCCGCCGCAAGGCTGTTTCCGGTAGCGGTGAACTGGCTGGCCCAGCCGCCGTACCGCCCGCGCCAGACCGCGCGGCTTTGCGTGAGGCGGCGCTGGCGCATCTGGCGCGTTTCGGCACCACCCGACAGGGGCTGGAGCAGGTTCTGCTGCGGCGTGTGGCACGCTGGCGTGCGCAGGCTCAGGCTGCCGGGGCAGACGGAGCCGGGGAGCAGGCTCAGGCGCTTGCGGTCGTATGCGCGGAAATTGCACAGGATATGGTGCGGCTTGGCGCGGTGGATGATGCGGCTTTTGCCCATGCCCGCGCGCGCCGGCTGGTGCGTACGGGGCGTTCCAGCCGGGCCATAGAGGTGCATCTGGCGGCCAGAGGGGTGGCGGCCCCCATCCGGGCGCAGGTCATGCTGGGTGACGAGGCCGAAAGCCCGCCAGATGAAGCGGTACGGGGGCAGGAGTATGGCGAGAGCGATTACGGTCGAGGCCTGTCCGCCGCGGAGCGTGAACTGTGCGCAGGGCTGGTGCTGGCGCGCAAAAGGCGCTTTGGGCCGTTTGGCAGCCCGGCTCAGGAAGGCCCGGATACCGAAGGTGCCGTAGAGAGTGAGTCTGCCGAAGACTGGGCCGCCGGCGAGTGGGATGAGGACGTGCCGCCCAAGGGGCCTGCGGCAAGGCGGACTATGCGGGGCGGGCGACGGGCAGATGCCAGGGGTGTTCACCGGGCGCTGGGCGTACTGGCGCGGGCAGGGTTTGCGCGGGATACGGCGGCTCGTGTGCTGGAGATGACGCGGGAAGAGGCGGACGAATGGCTCGAACGACTGAAGGCCGAATCGTAACCGTGTCCGTGGGGTGGCGCGCGGTCGTGTTCCTTTTCGGGCGGGCCTGTGTTCTGCTGCCGCTGCTGGTGCTGGCGGCCTGTGCCGGCGGGGGCTCTGGTCGTGTGAGCGGAAGCTGGAATGGGCCCGTGCAGTGCGCGCCGTATGCAAGGGAACATTCGGCTGTCAACCTGCGGGGCGATGCGGCTTTGTGGTGGAACGGATCGCGGGGGATTTACACTCGCTCTTCTGTCCCGCACGAGGGGGACGTGCTTGTGTTCCGTGCGACAAGGCGGCTGCCTTCAGGGCACGTTTCGGTTGTGCGGCAGGTCAGGAACCGGCGGCTGGTGCTGGTCGATCACGCTAACTGGGAGCCGGGGCGCGTGACGCGCGCAGCACCCGTTGTGGATGTTTCGCCGCATAACGACTGGACGCGTGTGCGCGTGTGGTGGGCACCTTCTCGAAGATTGGGTAAAACGGTCTACCCGGCGTACGGGTTTATCGAGCCGCCCTGGCAGGGCGGAAGCTGAACTCGGCCCAGTCGTGGGCAGCAAGGAAGGGCTTGCATGAACGGGCATTCGCCCTCATGTACACAGTCGAGTTTTCTGGCGTGGCTGCGCCGTGGGGTAAACAGGCGGGCTGACGGGCCAAGGGGAGCGTGAAATGGGTAGTCTGAGCATCTGGCACTGGCTGATTGTGCTTGTTGTCGTTCTGGTTGTGTTTGGCGGCGGTGGCAAGATCACGACGCTGATGGGCGATGTGGCCAAAGGCATCAAATCGTTCAAGAAACACATGGCGGATGACGAATCGCTCGAAGAGCAGGCCACCACGCGCAATGCGGGCGGGCATATTGCACCGCCCCCCGTGGCCGCAGCTTCTGAAACGCGCGCCCCCGCCGATCAGTCCACCCCGCGCTGAAACAGGGCCTTGCCGCAGGCATGAGGCTGCCCTGCGTAAGAGGGCGTCATGTTGAAGTGTTTTCCCCGCGACCTGCGAATATGGAACAGAGATGACTGACAACACGCCGGATCTGGCTGCCGCCGCGCAGGAGATTGTGCAGGCGGGCCAGAGGCTTGATGCCCGCGGCTGGGTGCCTGCAACAGCGGGTAATATCAGCCGCCGACTGCCGGACGGACGTATCGCCATTACCCGTTCGGGGTGCCACAAGGGCTTTCTGGGCGCGCAGGACGTGATTACCGTTGATCTGGCGGGCCAGCCGCATGATGCGGGTAACCGCCCCAGCGCGGAAACTCTGCTGCATTGCCAGATTTACCGCTTGCTGCCTGATGTGGGCGCCGTGCTGCATGGCCACTCGGTGGCCTCCACGGTGCTGTCGATGCTGGAGCCGTCGCCCCGGATTCTGCTGAACGATTACGAAGTGCAGAAGGTGTTTGCCGGACAGGAGACGCATGAAGCCACGGTGCCCGTGCCGCTGTTCGCCAACGATCAGGACATTGCCAGGCTTGCACGGGAAGTAGAGCCTTATGTGGCGGACATGCCGGCAGGCTATATCATCCGAGGCCATGGTGTTTACGTGTGGGGGCGCGACATGGGCATGGCGCTGGCGCGGCTGGAAGGGCTTGAGTTCCTGCTGGCCTGCGAACTGGAAAAAAGGAAGCTGAGAGCATGAGCAGCCTGAGCGTTTATGAGGAAGGGCAGCCCGGCGCTCCTGTGCTGCAAACGTCTGATCCGCATGAAATCGCAAGCCTGCTGGCTCCCATGGGGGTTCGCTTCGAGCGATGGGAAGGCCCGGCCATTCCCCCCAAAGAGGCGGCGGAAGAGGTGATCCTTGAAGCCTATCGTCCCTGGCTCGACCGGCTGATGGGCGAGACAGGGGCCGGTTCGGCTGATGTGTTGCGGATGAATGTGCAGACGCCCGATCTCGCGACCCTGCGTGCGCGCTTCTTGGCCGAGCATACGCATAGCGAGGACGAAGTGCGGTTTTTCGTGCATGGGGGCGGGCATTTCGTGCTGCATGTGGGCGGGCACATTTATGATGTCGGCTGCACCCAGACAGACCTGATCTCCGTTCCCGAGGGTACGCGGCACTGGTTTGACGCCGGGCCGGAGCCCGATGTGGTGACGCTGCGCATCTTTACCCACAAGGAAGGCTGGGTGGCCCGCTATACGGGCGATGAGATTGCCCGCCGGTTTCCTTCCTACGCGAGTTGAGCGAGCACCAAGCATGACTTTGCAGGCCTCTGAGCAGACCGTTCCGCCGCGCGTGGTGCTGCTGGATATCGAAGGCACCACCCTGCCGGTTTCCTTTGTGCATAACGTTCTGTTTCCTTATGCGCGGCGGCATCTGGCCGCCCTGCTGGCGGATCGCGCGGATGATCCGGCTGTGGCAGGGGCTGTGGCACAGATCAGCGAACTGGCCCCCGGTGTGCCGCCGGCCGAACAGCTTGCACGCTGGATGGATGTGGATGCCAAGGTAGAGCCGCTCAAGACCCTGCAAGGGCTGTGCTGGGACGCAGGTTACCGGCAGGGGGAACTTGTGGCGGATTTGTATCCCGATGTGGTGCCCTGCCTGCGCGCCCTGCACGCGGCGGGGGTAGTGCTGGCGGTGTATTCCTCCGGCTCCGAACCCGCACAGCGCCTGATTTACGGCTATACCGAACAGGGGGATGTCACATCCCTGTTCAGCGCTTTTTTTGACCTGCGGGTGGGGGGTAAGAAAGAGGCGCAGAGCTACCGCCACATTCTGGCTGAAACAGGCTGGCAGGCGGCGGACGTGCTGTTCCTGTCCGATGTCGAAGCGGAGCTGGACGCCGCCGCGGAGGCAGGCCTGCGGGTCTGCCAGATCGCCCGCGCGGAAGACGGAACCGTGGTAAGCCAGCGGCATCCCGTTGCGGCGGATATCGCACAGGCGCTGGAGCGGTCTGGCCTGTCCGGTATCGGGCAGGGCGTGGGGGAAAGGGTCGGGTCGTGCTGACAAAGGCCCGCCTGTACACCGACTGGCGCAACATTCCGCCCGAAGCGCATGGCTGTGCGGCGGCGTTGGGTAATTTCGACGGCGTGCATCTGGGCCATGCCCATCTGGTGAATGCCGTGTATGCCGCGCGTCCCGACCTGCCGCGCGCGGTGGTGACATTCGAACCGCACCCGCGTGAGCTGTTCCGCCCGCAAGACCCGCCTTTCCGGCTGACCCTGCCGGATGAGCGTCTGGCTGCGCTGGAAGCGCTGGGCGTGCGGCACGTGTTCCAGATTCCCTTTGACCCCGCTTTTGCGGAACTGACGGCAGGCCAGTTCGTGCGCGAGGTGCTGCATGAGGCGCTGCACCTGAAGCATGTGGGCTGCGGGCCGGATTTCGCTTTTGGCCATCGGCGCGGTGGCAATGTGGCGTTTCTGGGCGAGCAGGCGCTCGCTCTGGGGATAGGCTGCACGCAGGTTCCGGCTCTGGCCGATGCAACAGGGCCGTATTCTTCCAGCCGGGTAAGGATGCTGTTGCAGGATGGCTACCCCGAGCGTGCGGCGGCGGAACTCGGCCGGGCATGGGCTATCCGTGGCGAAGTCCAGCATGGTGACAAGCGTGGACGGCTGCTCGGTTTTCCTACGGCCAATATCCCGCTGGGGCGGCATCTGGAACCCGCTCGCGGGGTTTATGCCGTAACGGTGCGCCTGCCCGGCGGGCAATCCGCCTTCGGGGTGGCCAATATCGGGCGCAGGCCGACCATTGACGATGGGCAGGAAAGCCGTCTGGAAGTGCATCTGTTCGATTTCGAGGGGGATCTGTACGGCCAGACACTGTCTGTAGCCCTGCACGCCCTTTTGCGTGGCGAGCAGCGTTTTGATGGTCTGGACGCGCTCAAGGCCCAGATCGCGCGGGATGCCGAGCAGGCGCGCCACATGCTGGCGGCCACGCTCTCCTGATTGTCGCACTTGACCCTGCGGGTTTCCTTTTTGATAAGGGAATGCGCGCGCTGGTCGGCATAGGTAATTCTGTGGCCCGCTCCCGCGCCAGGCATTTCGCCCGCGCTCTGAACCTGAACTGAAGTGACCCCTGCCGCTCATGACCCAATCCGCCAGCGACCCGGACAAGACAGACCTCGCCGAGCAGTATCGCGATACGGTGTTTCTGCCGCGTACATCCTTTCCCATGCGCGGCGGCCTGCCTACGCAGGAACCCGAGTGGCTGAAGCACTGGCAGGAAAGCGGGCTGGACGGGCGGCTGGTGGAGCAGGCGGAAGGGCGGCCGGTCTTTACGCTGCATGATGGCCCGCCTTACGCCAACGGCAACCTGCATATCGGCCATGCCCTGAACAAGATCAACAAGGACGTGATCAACCGGGCTCACCGCATGGCGGGCTACGCGGTGCGTTATGTGCCGGGCTGGGACTGCCACGGTCTGCCAATCGAATGGAAGGTGGAAGAAGGCTACCGCAAGGCCAAGCGCGACAAGGACACGGTGCCGGTGCTCGAATTCCGGGCCGAATGCCGTGCGTATGCCGCGCACTGGCTGAACGTGCAGATGCAGGAATTCCAGCGGCTGGGTGTGCAGGCGGAATGGCATAACCGTTACGCCACTATGGATTTTTCCTCCGAGGCGGCCATTGTTGAGGAAATCGGGCGGTTCCTGCTGAATGGCGGGCTGTATCGCGGCCTCCGCCCGGTCATGTGGAGCCCGGTTGAAAAGACGGCGCTGGCCGAAGCGGAAATCGAATATCACGATCACACCTCCACCACGATTCTGGTGGCGTTCCCGGTCATTCAAGATCCCACGCCGCTTCATGCGCTGGCTGATGTGTCGGTTGTGATCTGGACGACCACCCCATGGACTATTCCGGGCAACCGTGCGCTGGCCTTCGGGCCGGACATCACCTACGTGGTGCTGCGGGTGGATGAAACGGGCGAGGGTGCCATGCTTGTTCCCGGTGCCAAGGTGCTGGTGGCCGAGGCGCTGGTGGATTCCTTTTGCCGCGAGGCGAAGGTGGAGGCCCATCACATTGTTTACACCCTGCCCGGCAGCGCGCTGGAGGGCACCGTGTGCGCCCATCCGCTGCGAGGTGCGGGCTACGATTTTGACGTGCCGATGCTGCCGGGCGAATTCGTGACCACCGAGGCGGGAACAGGTCTGGTGCATCAGGCCCCCGCTCATGGTGAGGATGACTTCCAGCTTTGCCGTGCCTACGGGATTGAGGTGCCGGAAGTTGTGCAGGCCGATGGCACTTACGCGCCGTGGGTGCCGATTTTCGCGGGCGTGCATGTGTTCAAAGCAGCCGATGTGGTGTGCGAGGCGCTGGCCGATGTCATGGAACGTGCGAACAGTACGGGGGCTGTGCCCCGCGGGCTGGTAGGGCGTGGGCAGATTGTCCATTCCTATCCGCATTCATGGCGTTCGCGTGCGCCAATCATTTACCGTGCTACCCCGCAATGGTTCATCCGCATGGATGGCGAAGGTTCGCTGCGTGAAAAGGCGCTTGAGGCACTGGAGGATGTGACCTTCGTGCCCGCGCAGGCGCGCAATCGCCTGACATCCATGGTGCGCACCCGGCCGGATTGGTGCATCAGCCGCCAGCGGGCATGGGGCGTGCCCATTGCCGTGTTTGTGGAAAAGCGCACCGGCGAAGTGCTGCGTGATGCGGAGGTGATGGCCCGCGTGGTTGAGGCGTTCCGTTCCGAAGGGGCGGATGTGTGGTACAGCGCCCAGCCGGAGCGTTTTCTGGGCGAAGGGCGCAACCCCGATGAGTACGAACAGGTTTTCGATATTGTCGATGTCTGGTTCGAAAGCGGCTCCACCCATGCCTTCGTGCTGGGGCGTCCGGGCCTGAGTTTCCCGGCTGACCTGTATCTGGAAGGGTCTGACCAGCATCGCGGCTGGTTCCAGTCCTCCTTGCTGGAAAGCGTGGGCACGCGTGGTATCGCCCCCTTCCGCGCGCTGGTGACAAACGGCTTCGTGCTGGACGAGCAGGGCCGCAAGATGTCCAAGTCGCTCGGCAACGTCGTGGCTCCGCAGGATGTGAATGACTCTTTGGGCGCGGACGTGCTGCGCTTGTGGGTGATGAATTCCGACACCAATGACGACCTGCGTATCGGCAAGGAAATTCTCAAGCAGCAGGGCGAACTCTATCGCCGCCTGCGCAATACGCTCCGCTGGCTTCTGGGTGGGCTGGATGGCTTTACCGACGCCGAAAGCCTGCCGTATGCGCAACTGCCCGAACTGGAACGCTGGGTGCTGCACCGTCTGTCCGAACTGGGCGGCCTTGTGGCCCGGGCGGTGGAAACGCATGAATGGGTGGGTGTCTATCCCGCCCTGCACGGGTTCTGCACCACGGACCTGTCGGCTTTCTACTTCGATATCCGCAAGGACAGCCTGTATTGCGATGGCCCGGCCACGCCCACGCGGCGCGCGGTGCGGACGGTGCTTGATATCCTGCATCGCTGCCTGAGCACATGGCTGGCCCCGGTTCTCGTCTTTACGGCGGAAGAAGCCTGGTGCGCGCGCTTCGGGCGCGAAAGCAGCGTGCATGAACAGGCGTTCGTGGACCTGCCGGTTGAATGGAACAATCCTGTCCTTGATGAACGCTGGACGCGCGTGCGCGCGGTGCGGCGTGTCATTACCACCGAAATCGAAGGCGCACGGCGTTCCGGGCAGATCGGGTCCTCCCTGCAGGCGCAGGTGGAACTGACATTCTCGCAAGAAGAGGCCGCTCTTTTTGCCGGAATAGACTGGGCCGAACTGGCCATTGTCTCGCATGTCGATGTTGTGATCGATCCGACCAGTTCCTCCGTTTACGTGGACGCCGAGGAAGGGGGCTCCCTGCATGGCGCGCCCGTCGTGCGTGTGGCGGCAGGCGAGAAATGCGTGCGGTGCTGGAAAGTCCTGCCCGAAACCGGGTCTCATCCTGCCCATCCGGGCCTGTGCCTGCGTTGCGCCTCCGTTGTGGCGGACAGCAAGGGGCTGGCGCGGGCGTGAGCGGGCGTCCTTTCATGCTCCGTCCGGCGGGGATCGGGCTGCTGATGCTGATGCTGGTGCTTTCGGCAGACCAGATCAGCAAGTTCTGGATTCTCTACGGGCTTGATCTGCCCGCGCGCGGCTCGGTGCAGGTGCTGCCGTTTCTCAACTTTACCATGGTCTGGAATCGTGCCGTAACATTTGGCATGTTTTCGGGGCTTGGCGGGGCGGGGCGTATCGTGTTCTCGGCCATTGCGCTGGCGGTAGTAGCTTTGCTGGGTGTGTGGATGTTCCGCACCCCCAGCAAGTTGACGGCAGCCTGCGTAGGGGCTGTGGCCGGTGGCGCGGTAGGCAATGTCATTGACCGGTTGCGTTACGGGGCGGTGGTTGATTTTCTGCATGCCCATGCTTTTGGCTGGTCATGGTATGTGTTCAACGTTGCTGATTCCGCTATAGTGTGTTCCGTCTGTGTGCTGCTGGCGCAAAGCTGCCTTTCAGGTGGTGCGTCCAGTCAGGCGGGCAGGACACCGTGAGATACAGCCAGCCCGCGCAGTGTCGGGGCTTTTCAGGATGAGTAGAAGGCAGATGATGGTGCGGCGTGTTTCAACCCTGATTTCTCCGGTGCTGCTGCTTGGTAGCTGCCTTATGCTGAGCGGCTGCTCGGGTAACGAAGCAGCACGGGCCTTTGGTCTCGAGCGCAGTATGCCTGACGAGTACACGGTTACGACCCGTGCGCCGCTGTCCATGCCGCCGTCCGATGAACTGACCAAGCCCACGACAAAGGGCGACGAGCGGAGGCAGGACGAAAGCGAACGTCTGCAGGCGCTTGAAACCCTCTCGCCCGACGTGGCGCTGCGGGGCTCCAGCGGCGATACGAGCGAAGGCCAGACCATTCTTGTGAATGAGGCCACCACCGCGTCCGATGAGCCCGACGAAGGGGAACTCGGGGCAGCAGGGTCGGGCTTTATTGAGCAGATCATGTTCTGGAAAGGCCATAACGCCGGTTCCGTTGTGGACGCCAGCGCGGAAAACCGCCGTCTGAAAACCAATGCGGCTCTGGGCAACCCGCCCACGCAGGGCGTAACCCCGACCCAGAAGGCCAGCAAGTCAGGGTCGTGACGCCGAGCCGGTTCTGAAAGGCCCGCCCGCTTTCATGTCTGCTGATGATCTGTTTGCCGAACCACCTTCGCCAGCCCCCTCTCAGGAGGGGATTGTGCGGCGTCTGTCCGAGGTTGTGGTCAACCGCATCGCTGCGGGCGAGGTCATCGAACGCCCTGCGGCGGCACTCAAGGAACTGGTTGAAAACGCTATAGATTCCGGTGCCCGGCGCGTGGATATCGCGCTGGAGGGCGGCGGGATCGACCGTATGATCGTGACCGATGACGGCTGTGGTATGAACGCGGCCGATCTGGCGCTGGCGGTGGAACGGCACTGCACGTCCAAACTGCGTGACGATACATTGGTGCAGATTACTACACTGGGGTTCCGGGGGGAGGCGCTGCCCTCCATCGGAGCGGCCGCGCGGCTGAACATCACGTCACGCCCGCAGGGTGAAAGCGGGGCCTGGCGTATCCGCGTGGAAGGCGGACGGGTAACGCCCCCGCATCCGGCCTCTGGCGCTCCGGGCACCAGCGTTGTGGTGGAAGACCTGTTTTTTGCCACCCCGGCCAGACGTAAATTCCTTAAAAGCGCGCGGGTGGAAGGCCGCCATGCCGAAAGCGTGGTGCGGCGGCTGGCTCTGGCGGCTTTCGATACCGCCTTCCGTCTGATGCTTGATGGCAGGCTCGTGTTCGACCTGCCCGCCCAGACCCTTCAGGCGCGGGCGGCTGCCCTGCTGGATGCGGCGGAGGCTAATGGCCTTGTGAGCGTCAGCGGCGAGCGGGATGGCATGGTGCTGTCGGGCTTTATCTGTCCGCCTTCGGTGCACAGGGCTACAGCGGCGGGGCAGTTCATGCTGGTGAATGGACGCCCGGTGGTGGACCCGCTGCTGCGGACGGCTGTTCGCGTCGCGTATCGTCGGGTTATCGAGCCGGGGCGGCATCCTGTGGTGGCGTTGTCTCTGAGCGTGCCGCAGCAGATGGTGGACGTGAATGTCCATCCCGCCAAGACGGAACTGCGGTTTGCAGATGAAGCCGCCGTGCGCTCGCTGGTAATCGGCTCTATTCAGCGTGCGCTGGAACATGGTGCAGGGGTGGCCGGGGTGCGTCCGGTCCTGTCTTCCGCCATCGGGCGGCAGGCACGTATCTGGTACCCTCCTGAAAATACGGCCGGGCGTGAAGGGACGTCGCAGCCGTATCAGACTCAGGCGGGGCCCGGCGCGCTGGTGGGTGGGGTGGGGCCGTCTGCCGGTTTTTCCGCGCCCGGCTTTGCGGAAAAACGCCTCGACTTTGATGCGCCTCCCGCGGCCCGTACTATTCAGTCCTCTATTCTGCCTGCCTCCACGTCGGAATCGCGTGAAACATACGCGGAGGCGGAGGTGCCAACGCGGGCGGGGCAAGAGTCCGCTCTCCAGCCTGCGGTCGAGTATCCGCTGGGGGCTGCCGTGGCGCAGGTGCTGGACACCTACATTCTGGCAGTGGCCGCCGATGGCAGCCTTATTCTGGTAGATCAGCACGCGGCCCATGAGCGGCTGACCCACCAGCGGCTCCGCGAGCAGTTTCTGTCTGGTCGGGTGCAGGCACAGCGCCTGCTGGTGCCTGATGTAGTGGACCTGCCGCCCGCGCAGGTGGAAAGTCTGCTGGGCGCGACGCCCCTGCTGGAGAGACTCGGTGTTGAAATCGAGGGGTTTGGTGGGCAGTCAGTCCTGATTCGCGCCTTGCCCGCCATGCTCGGGGCAACCGATGCCGTGAGTCTGCTGCGGGATCTGGCGGATGAACTGGAGCGCGATGAACATGGAGCGCCAGATGAAATGGCGGCTCTGGACGGGCGGCTGGATGCCGTGATTGCGCGCATGGCCTGTCATGGCAGCATCCGTGCGGGGCGCAGGCTGAGCGCTGAGGAAATGAACGCTCTGCTGCGTCAGATGGAGGCAACCCCTCTTGCGGGAACCTGCTCCCATGGGCGGCCGACATGGCTGAAGCTGAGTCGGGGCGATCTGGAGCGTCTGTTCGGCCGCCGCTGATCTGCTCTGCTTTTATTCTATGCCATTCGGTAGAACGTGAACGGGGGTGCGCTGGTGTCGCGGAGTAAAAAGGCGCAATATGGGATATTACGTAACAAACTCATAAGGCGGTGAAGTCGTGCAGCCGATCCTCCTCTCGCTGATAACCTATCTTCCGCTGGCAGGTGCGCTGGTGGCCTTTCTGTGCCCCGGCGGCCCTGCGGAGCGGGATCGCGCCGCGCGGTGGCTTGGTCTGTGGACTACACTTGTCACACTTGGCTTGAGTGTTCTGCTCTGGATCGGGTTCGACCCGGCCCAGCCCGGCTTGCAGTACGAAACACGACTGGGCTGGCTGAGTGAATACGGCATCACCTACCATACCGGTGTGGACGGCATCAGCCTTGTGTTCGTGCTGTTGACGGCTTTTCTGACCCCGCTTTCGCTTCTGGCGGGCTGGCGGAGCGTGCAGACACAGGGGCGCGATTTCGTGGCCATGCTGCTCATGCTCGAAACCGCGCTGTTTGGCCTGTTTTCTGCGCAGGATCTTGTCCTGTTCTACGTTTTTTACGAAGCGACCCTTATTCCCGGTTCTCTCATGATCGGAATCTGGGGCGGGCAGAAGCGGGTCTGGGCGTCGCTCCAGTTCTTCCTGTTCACGTTTGCCGGTTCGCTGTTCATGCTGGTCGGGCTGATCACCATGTGGCTCAAGACCGGTACGACCGATATCCCCACCCTGATGGCTACCGGTTTTTCTCAGCCCTTGCAGGGCTGGTTGCTGCTGGCCTTTGTGCTGGCGTTTGGCGTCAAGCTGCCGCTCTTTCCGCTCCATGCCTGGCTACCCGATGCCTACACGGAAGCTCCTACACCGGCCACGGCCATGATGTCGGGCGTGCTGTCCAAGACCGGGGCTTATGGTCTGCTGCGTTTTGGGGTGCTGATGTTCCCTGACGCGGCACGGAGCTTTGCGCCGTACATTCTTGCCCTCGGGGTTGCGGCCATTCTGTACGCGGCCATTGTGGCTTATGCCCAGTCCGACATGAAAAGAATGGTGGCGTATTCCTCCTTTTCCCACATGGGCATGATTGCCGTTGGTTTGTTCACGCTGACGGCGGAAGGCATTGATGGCGCGATTTTCCAGATGCTTTCGCATGGTGTGGTGATTGCAGCTCTGTTCTTCTGTGTGGCAGCCGTGGCGTGGCGGGCGGAAACCCGTGACATTGATGCACTGGGCGGTGTGGCCAAACAGATGCCCATGCTCGCGCTGCTGGCGATGCTGTTTACCATGGCCAATGTCGGTTTGCCGGGCACCGGCTCCTTCGTTGGGGAGCTGCTGGTGCTGATGGGCGCTGTGCATGTCTCGCTTTGGGTGGCTCTGCTGGCCGGTAGCACCATGATTCTGGGGGCGGTCTATATGCTGTCCCTGTACCGCAGGGTGCTGTTTGGCAGCGTGAAGGGTACGGTAAGCCTGTTGCGTGACCTGACGGCGGGCGAAATGGCCATTCTGGTGCCGCTGGCCGTCGTAACCCTCTGGATGGGGGTGCATCCTTCGACCTTCACCCGGCTGTTCGACCCGGTGGTGATGCAGGCTGTTCAAGGGCATGTTGCTACCGGGCTCAGTGCCGGGGCGACTCATGTCGGTACAGCGCAGGACATAGTGAATGTCGCGAGCCGCTGATCAGGCAGGTTGAGTTCGTGCAGTACGAAGGCGGGGCCATGAATATTGGCCCCGCCTTCGGCTTTTTGAGAGCTTCCCCCAAGAGCGGGGGGGAAGTTTCAGACTCTGATATGAGGGTTTAATGATGGCCCAGCGTCCCCGCCGGTCTTGCCCGGCAGGGAGCTTTGGCGACACTCAGATATCGAGCAGCTCGTCCACTGAGCGCGCATGTTCCTGAATGAAGGCAAAGCGCAGTTCAGGCTTGCGGCCCATGAGGCTTTCCACCCGCTGGCGCGTCGCCATACGGTCTTCCGGCGGAGTAACAACCCGGAGCAGCGTGCGGCGCTTGGGGTCCATTGTGGTCTCTTTCAGATCGGCTGGCGGCATTTCCCCCAAACCTTTGAAGCGTGAGACATCAATTTTGCCGCGCGTCTTGAACTCGCTCTTCATCTTGCGGTCGCGGTCGGCGTCGTCCATGGCATACACGCTCTTGGCCCCTTGTGTCAGCCTATAGAGCGGCGGCTGGGCAAGGTAGAGATGCCCATTGCGGACAAGCTCCGGCAGCTCACGGTAGAAGAACGTCATCAGCAGCGAGGCGATATGTGCGCCGTCCACGTCCGCGTCTGTCATGATAATCACGCGCCCGTAGCGCAGGCGGCTCAGGTCGAAGGACTCACCTGACCCACAGCCCAGAGCTTCAATCAGGTCATGCAGTTCCTGATTGGCGCGCAGTTTTTCCGATGTGGCGCTGGCGACATTGAGAATCTTGCCCCGCAGCGGCAGCACGGCCTGCGTTTCACGGTTGCGGGCCTGCTTGGCCGAACCACCGGCGGAATCGCCCTCCACCAGAAAGATTTCGGTGTCGGAGGCCTGTTCGCGCGTGCAGTCGGTCAGCTTGCCGGGCAGGCGCAGGCGGCGGGTGGCGCTTTTGCGGGGTGTATCTTTCTGCTCACGGCGGCGCAGGCGTTCCTCTGCCCGTTCGACAGCGAAGGCGAGCAGGGAGTCCGCCTGTGGCGGGTTCTGCGCCAGCCAGTGGTCGAAGCGGTCGCGCAGGGCGGTTTCCACCAGACGCGAGGCCTCGGCCGTCGTCAGCTTTTCCTTGGTCTGACCTTGAAAGTGCGGGTCGCGGATAAAGACCGAAAGCCGGATCGCCCCCATGCCCAGAACATCCTCGGCGGTAATGGCCGAGGCTTTCTTGACCGAACGCTGATCCCCCCAGGCGCGCAGCCCTTTGACCAGCGCATTGCGCAGGCCGGTCTCATGCGTGCCGCCCTGCGGGGTGGGAATGGTATTGCAATAGGAAACCAGCGATGCCGCGCCACTTTCCAGAAAGGCGACCGCCCATTCCACCTTGCCGTTTTCCGTGCCATCGGCGGCGGCAGGCAGGGGGGCCTCGTCCGCCCAGAACGGGGTGAGCAGGGGCGGGTTGGCGCCCAGTTCGTCGGCCAGACTATCCGCCAGCCCACCGGGAAAGTGCAGCACGGCTTCGGCCGGGGTTTCATCCCCCGTGCGGATCAGCGCCGGGTCGCACGACCAGCGAATGGTTACGCCCCGGAACAGAAAGGCCTTGGAGCGGCAGAGCCGGTACAGCCGGGCAGGTGAGAAAAGCTGCGTGCCGAAAATTTCCGGGTCTGGCTGAAAGCTGATCTGCGTGCCTCGGCGGTTGGGGGCTGCCCCTACCTGTTCCAGCGCGCTGACAGGCTTGCCGCGCGCGTAGGACTGCCGCCACAAAACCCGCTCGCGCGCGATTTCCACTTCCATATGGGATGACAGGGCGTTCACGACTGACGAACCCACACCGTGCAGGCCGCCAGATGTGGCGTAGGCCTTGCCCGAGAATTTGCCGCCAGCATGGAGCGTGGTGAGGATGACCTCAAGGGCTGAGCGGTCGGGAAAGCGCGGATGCGGGTCAACGGGGATACCGCGCCCGTTATCGCGGATGGTCAGGCGGTTTTCAGGATCAAGCCGCACATCAATCGTGGTGGCGTGGCCTGCCACGGCTTCGTCCATGGCGTTATCAAGAATTTCGGCCGCCAGATGGTGCAGGGCGGCCTCATCCGTGCCGCCAATATACATGCCGGGTCTGCGGCGAACGGGCTCAAGCCCTTCCAGCACCTCGATGGCGCTGGCGTCATACGCCTGGGGTTCCGCGCTCTTTGCGCGCGCGGAAGAAGGGCCGGAGCCACCAGGAACGGACGGTGCGGAAAACAGATCACTCATGCGCAGAGTCTGTCCCGCGTTAAGGCCGATTCGTCAAGCAGTGGGCGCGCCCTGCGTGCCCACTGCCGGCGGTCAGGCCTTGCGGGTGGTGCGGCGGCGCGTGGGGGCTGTGGGGTGGGTTGTGCTGGGGGCGGCGCAGGCCTCAAAGGAGGAAGGCTGCGTCACGTCCTTGCCTTCAGCGTAGTTGGCGAGATCTTCGGCATTTTCCAGTGCCTTCACCTCGTCAAACATGGCAACGCGCTGCTGGCAGAACAGCGTGCCGGACTGCAGGCCCGCATCTTCCTGCACAAGGCCGAGCTGGGTGATGTAGTTGTCGAACTCCTGCTGGCCCTTGCGACCGTAAACAGAGCGGAAGTAGCCGTTCAGCTTGGATTCGGCAGCCAGCAGTTCGGGGCGGAAATGCGCTACGAAATCGTTGTAGCGATCCTGTGCCGAGCATTTGAGGGCGGTAACCATCAGCTCGCTTTTCAGGCCCTGTACGCTGAAAGCCTCATGCGCGGGCGAATGGCCGCAGGGGCTGGCGGCGAATGACACGGAGCCATGCGCCACGCCCACGGCAAAAATACCTGCGGCAAGAAGACGGGAAAGGGACATGCGGTACCTCCGACAGATGCGCTTCCACACACCCGCAGACCGGGCAGTGCGTATTGGGGCCAGAACAAAACCGAAATAGCATGTCTTTCCGCCACTTTTCATTCTTTGTGGCGCCGTGCTGGCGCGCGGGCTGTGCCACAGGAAATGACGGCGGGAAAGACAGGCTGTTTTAGGGCCATCCGCACGGTAAAACAATGCTTGGACACGCCAGACCCGGTGCAAAGGTGCGGCCCGCTGGCGCCGGGGCTCTTTCTTCCTGCCGCGGGATGTTTTAAAGAAAAAGACGATCTCTATCGTGGCTCGCGGTGCTGCGCGTCCGTTTGGGTGATGGCTGGCTGCGAAAATAACAAGTTCAACAGAAATGAAGCGGAGCTGTGGAGTGCGCTTAAGAGGAATTGCCGGGCTGGTTATGGCCGGTGGCATGCTGGCTGGCTGTGCGACAACCAGCGGGCCGGTTCAGGTAGGATCTCCCAACCCCTTCGGTTACATGAAGAAATCCGCGGTCTGTAAGACGACGCCCGTGGTCAAGGGAGCCGATGGTCAGTTGTCCACCACCATGACTGTCCGTTCGGATGATGGGCTATGCGAACTGCTGATCTCCCAGCCTGATGGCAAGCCTTATGCGTCTTTCGGAGTCGCTCCGGTGCCTGAACACGGCAAGGCGTTCATGTATTCGCTGGATAACGATACGCACGTAACCTACACGCCCACGCTGGCTTATGCCGGACAGGACGTGTTTACGGTTGTGCTCGTGCCTGGCCCCGGCCAGCAGCGCACCAAGCTGACCGTGACGGCGCAGGTGGATGCTACGGGCGTGTACGTGCCCAAGCCTGCGGTAACAGGCCCGGCTCCGGCAGCGGAACCTGCCAGCAAGGGCAAGAAGAAAGCGACAGCGCATCACTCAACCTCTGCGGCCAAGAGCAAGCACTGAGGGTCGGCAGTTAAAAGCCGAGCGAGCATGAAAAAAACGGCGCCTGACTTACAGGCGCCGTTTTTTTGTATCATCCACGGTACGGGCCACTGACCGGCCCCTATACCGTGTCAGATCGAAAAAGTGATGGGTTCATTCAGCGGGCGCTTGAGGCCGGATTTTTCGGCGCGGCGCACGAGATCATCCAGCGTGGTCTGCTGCATTTTGTCTGTCAGGATTTCCTCGTACTCCGCCCAGCACGGTTCGATCACGCGCTGGAGCATGGGGCTGGCGACCGCGCTCTCATCGGCCTGATCCTCTCCCGCCACAGCCTTGATAATATTAACCAGCGAAATATCGCGCCGGGGGCGGCCAAGTTTGTACCCGCCACGCGGGCCGCGAATGCTTTCCAACAGGCCGGAACGTGACAAGGCCTGAAGTAGTGGCTCGATTCCACGTCGTACAAGACCGGATCGTTCGGCGATATCAGCCGCGCTGACAGTACCGGCGCGGCCAGCATAAAAAGCAACATCCAGCATGATAAGAACGGCTGTCATTGCTCTGTCGCGTCGGAGAATCATGAAAACATCCTTCCGGTTGTTGTTGTCAGGCAGGTCATGGCCTGCTGTTTTCCTGTTCAGAATTACGGTATAGCAGTGGGGCGCTTGTTTATCTACGTTGTTGTTTCGTATTATAAGCATGTGTGTTCTGTAAACAGTGCAACCGGGGCTAGGAATGACGACGAAGACGCAAAAGGCAGAAGGGTATGGTTTTGCGGCGCCGCGTGGGCGTGTTTACGATTCGGTTGTGAATCTGGTTGGCGGGACGCCGCTGGTGGCGTTGCCACATCTTATGCAGGATGACAGCCTTAAAGCGCGGCTGCTGCTCAAGCTGGAGTTTTTCAACCCGCTCGGCTCGGTCAAGGACAGGATCGGCGCGGCGATGGTGCTGGATGCCGAACGCCGAGGGCTGATTACCCCAGGCCGTACCCTGCTGGTGGAACCCACATCGGGTAATACGGGAATTTCGCTGGCATTTGTGGCGGCGGCGCGTGGCTACAGACTGATTGTGACCATGCCCGAAGGTGCTTCCATCGAACGGCGTCGAATGCTGCGTCTGATGGACGCGCAGGTGGAACTGACCCCCGCGCGGCTCGGCATGGCAGGGGCCATTGCCCGTGCGAACGAAATTTTGAACGAGACGCCTGATGCCTGGATGCCCGACCAGTTCGATAATCCGGCCAATCCGGCTGTGCACGCGGCCACCACGGCCGAGGAAATCTGGCAGGACACGGCAGGCAATGTGGATGTAGTCGTGGCTGGTGTCGGCACAGGTGGTACGGCAACGGGTATCGCTACCGCGCTGAAGGCCCGCCGCAAAGGGCTTGAGGTTTTCGGTGTGGAGCCGGCGGAAAGCGCCATTCTGAATGGTGATGAGCCCGGCCCGCACGGTATTCAGGGAATCGGCCCGGGTTTCTGTCCCGCCACGCTTGATACCGAACAGCTTGATGGAATTCTGACAGTATCCGAGCGTGAGGCGATTGCTGCTTCCCGGCGTTGCGCGCGCCTGGAAGGGATTCCGATTGGGATTTCCTCAGGGGCGGCGTTGCACGCTGGTCTGCGTCTGGCGGTGGAAGAACGTTACAAAGGCAAGACTATCGTCGTCATTGCTCCATCTTTTGCGGAGCGTTACCTGTCTACATCCCTGTTTACGGGCCTGTAGGGTTTTTCTCTTCAGGGCACATGCGGGCAGAAAGTTCTGCCTGCGTGCCCTGAAGGGCATGGGATACGATCGCTGCCTGGCGTGCCTCAGAGGGCAGGCGACTAGCGGAAGAGGATTTCAACCCGGCGGTTCTGGGGTTCTTTGGTGTTGGGGCCCGTCTTGACCAACTGGTCGGCCTCACCATAGCCATGCACGTCAATAGTCGTGCCCGCGATACCGTCGCGCATCAGTTCAGCCTTGACGATTTCCGCACGGCGCAAAGACAGCTTGAGATTATAGGCCCTGCCGCGCTCCTCTCCCGGATGGGCGGAGGAGTTGTCCGTGTAGCCCGAGACAATAATCCGTGTCAGCGCAACATGCGCGGATGCCTGCGCTGCTTCATTGACGATGGAGCGTGCACGGTCGGTCAGATCAGCCTTGTCCCAGTCAAAAAAGACCAGATAGCTCCGCGCAGCCTGCGGCGCCGGCACGGCCGGAACGGGGGCCGGCGGCGGCGGCGGCGGAGCTGGATTGAACTCGTAGCGCAGGCCCAGCATCAGCGAATGGTTGAAGTCCGTCTGCGTGTCGCGATGACCGCTGATGGTCGTATAGGCGTGAGAGGGATCGGTGCCGCCCAGCGTGCCAGTGGAAACCACACCATGCGACTGCGGACCGAGCATGGTCCAGAAACGGTATTCGGCCGTAGCGGACAGGCCGACAGCGCCCGGCAGCGGGAAGGAAAGGCCGAAAATACCCTGATAATCGAAATTGCCAAAGGTGCCGCCAATGGTCTCGTTGGCGGTATCGCTGCCCTTGGTAGCGAGAACGGAGGTGCGCATGGCCGTCCAGCCATAACCGATGCCCGCGCCAAAATAAGGGAACAGCCAAGGCTTGCCGATATCGAGATCGAACAGGGCGTTGGCCATGAAGCCGTATGTCTGCCTGCGCCCACCTACCTGTGTGGAGGACAGGTTGCCATTGGATAACTGTTTGTAGGCCATGCTGCGGTAATCGCCTTCGACTTCCACACGGAAGCCGTTGCCCAGCCCCCAGCCTAAGGCGCCAATACCGACACCACCCGTACGCCAGCTATCACGCCCTGAGGGAAAGGCCTTGGACTGCCGCACAGTCTGATCCTGATTGAAGGTGGCGCCACCTTCGCCCCTGACATACAGCCCCTGCACAGGCTGGGCTGATACGCTGCCTGCGGCAAGGAGCAACCCAGCGGCCAGAGGCACGGAAAGCGCGGTCCGCACAAACAGGGCCTTACGTGGCGTCATGGAATTCTCCCCGCTGTGGCGGTCTGGTACATCAACTGTGGCACGGGATACAAAGAGGTACATGCCTGTTGTCTTTGCTGGAAACTGGCCTGTGGCGCAACAGGCATGAGGGAGAGTTTTCTCCAAGCCGGTCTTTTTCCATCTGATAAGTGTTGCAGACATGTGACGAATGTCGCGGTTCTACCCGTTTGCATCACAGCAGCATTGCCTGAAATGGAGGGCTGAAATCATCGCTTTCAATTTCCAGCACCCACAGATCAGGGTCGTATTTCACTTGTCGGTCTAGAAAAGCCTGCATGTCCTGCGTGGTCAGGGGGGCGAGACCTGACGTGCGTATCCATGCTGGATCACCCTCCGGTGTACGGGTCTGGCTCAGGACAATGCCTTCACCCGCGCGGTTGACCAGCACCACAAGAATCCCTCCCGCAGTGGCATCGCCTTTGCGGAGCACCATGGCCGAACGGCCATCGCGCGCGGATTCGCGGACAAGGGCACGGGCAAGAATATCGGTTTTCAGACGCGGAGGCGCGCTCATGGACTGCTCTGCGCGGGCAGAGAGGCGGGTGCTGTCGGTGGGGCCGCCGACGAGGCTTCTGGAGGCGGCGGGGGAGATGTGGGGGCCGCTTCATCCGGAATGGCGGCCAGCGCCGTCTTGTACCACGCTTCATGCTCCAGAACATCGCGTGCGACGCTCAGGTCGGTATCCGTCCCAAGGGCAGCGGGACAGGCGCGGCGGATTGCCATGATACGTGAGACCGGCACCGGGTAGCGCGCCGCGCGAGAGGCTGCGACGGCGGGCTGGTTGTCGAGCTCGCCTGCCGCCAGATCCTGCATGGCTCGGCCGGTTTCCAGCGCGCCAAGGCTGGTGCAGATCTGCGGCATGACACCCAGCCCCTGTAACGGCCATTGCAGCGGCGCGATAACACGGCTCCAGGTGACAAACAGTTCGCCTTCGTCAGGAAGCTGCGCAACGGTCTGCACAAGGCCCTTGCCCAGCGTGGCGCTGCCGATCACGACTGCGCGGCGGTGGTCTGCCAGTGCGGCGGCCAGAATTTCGGCCGCACTGGCTGTCCGCCCGTCCACCAGCACGGCAATAGGCAGGCCGTTGGTCATATCGCCGCCTTCCACGGCCCAGATATGGTTGGCCTGCGGGTCGCGTCCGCTGGTAATGGCCGCCACGCCCCGGTCAAGCAGCAGGGCTGCCGCCGTCATGGCCTGTTGCAGCACGCCACCACGGTTGCCGCGCAGGTCTATGATAAGCCCGCGCAGATGTTTGTCCTGCACGGCCTGATCCAGATACTGGCTGAGCTCTTCCGCCGTGTCGGCTGAGAAAGCCGTGACCCGCAAAACCACGATGGAGCCGCTGGCGAAGGCGAACACGGTCTCAGGCGGCACCTTGGCCCGACGCAGCGATACCGTGCGGATGGCGCGTTTGCCTGGTGCCTGAAGGCGCAGGGACAGCAGGCTGTCGGGCTCGCCGCGCAGCCATTCGCGCACGGTCTCGATGGTCTGTCCGGCGGTCGGGCGCTTGTTGACGGCAATGATCCGCTCCCCCGTATCCAGCGGCGCGGCCCAGGCAGGGCCGTTGGCGTTGATGGAGGCAATGACGATATGTGTGCCGCTCTGCGTCAGGGTCAGGCCGGCGTCGGCCTCTCCTCCCGCGCGGGCCTGACGGTCCGTGGTGGCGGAAGACGGGCCGATATAGCGCGAATATGGGTCGAGGTGGTTGAACAGTTCGTCAAAGAACGCCTGTAGCAGTTCCTCGCGGCTGGCGGCTGCCACGGCGGAGGAATGCTGGCGGCCCGCATCGAGAAAATCCGTGGCGAGTTGCGCCCATTGCTCCGCATCGTCTGCCGGAGGGGCAACGCGGGACAGAATAGGGGTCTGGCCCAGCAGCAGCCGGATATCCGCCCCGCGTGTGTCGAAGGACAGGGAAGGATCCAGGGCGGTGACACTACCCAGCCCCCATAGCGTGAACTCTCGGCTGCTATGAGGATCAAGCGTGCGCGGCCCCAGAAATTGCAGGGCCGTGGCAATGACCGAGTGAATCATCGCCATGTCCATGGGGGGAGGAGGCGGTGTTTCCGGGGCAGGCGGCGGTGTGGTCTGAGCCGTGTCGGCTGGCTGGGCAGGCGCCTGCTCGGGCCGTGCAGCAGCATCGTGTGTTTCAGATGTTGCGACAGGGGTGGCCACCGTTGAGGCGTGTTGCGCAATATCCGGTGGGGCGGGCTGTGCGGTATCCGGGGTGGCTGGGCTGGTGGCGGCCGGACTGGGGACAGCCTGCGCGGGGGCTGTTGCCGGTTGGACTGTTCCGGGTTGTTCTGCCTGTGCCTGTGCCTGTGCCTGTGCCTGTGCCTGTGCCTGTGCCTGTGCCTGTGCTGGTGGCGTGACGGTGTCGGTTGCGTTGTTGCCGGTTGCCACGCTGGCCGAGGCGCTCTGGCGCGGTGTCAGCGGCGGAGGCGGCAGGGGGTGGCTGCCAGTCCTGTCCTGTGCGCGTACGGGCGCTGGCTGGCACAGCAGCACTGCCAGAATAACGACAGGCAAGCCACGTATGACACAGGCATAACAAAGGGACAGGTCAGCACGCATGAACGGGAGAAGCCAGGGTTACTGTGCCCCGCGACGGGCAGGTTGCGATCAGGACTGCTGAAAATACGTGCTCGTCCCGGTCTCGGTTGCCGGTTTGAGCCTCAGCGAAGTCGGAACGGCGGGACGCGACGCCGCCATGCAGTGAGGTGTCGCAGGCCCCTGTGCCAGAAGGGAATGCCGACCATGGCAGGAAAGACGGAGTTCCGGTTTTCGTCAATCTCACGCGAAGGCCATGCCGTGTTGATGTGAGGGCATGGAACGTTACGCGTTCGCCTGTTAGTGGGGCGAGCACCTGCGCCGCCAGTCGGTTCAGGCAGGCCTGTGCAACGTCGGTGGCCCTGCGCTCGGTCATGTTCAGATGGGAGGCCAGCGCCTCCAGTTCCATCGCAGGTGGCTCCGGCAGGGAGGGGCGTGTCAGAGCCGTGGACTGTGTGGGTGCTGATGTCGCCAATGGCGAAAGCGCCAGAAAATCCGCCAGTGCCCGATGGGTGACAAGGTCCGCGTAACGGCGGATGGGGCTGGTGAAATGTGTATAGCAGGCCAGCCTGAGTCCCGCATGAGAGGTCGGTGCGGCGCTGTAGCGAGCTGTGGGGCGTGGCTGGCCGGGGGTGGCAGCGGCATGGGTGCGGAACAGGCCGGGCAGGGTCTGCTGTTGCATAAGCTGGGCGGCCTGTGTGTTCGCGGCCACCATGCAGGCCGCCACCATTTCATGTGTAGGCAGTGTCGAGCGTGGCGCAAATGACACAGGTTTGCCCTGCGCATCATGGGCGACGATCCAGGATTCGTCATGCTGCGGCTCGACGCCGCGTCGCTCGGCTTCAGCCTGAAGGGCCTGCGCGGCATCCCACAGGGCGTGCAGGTTTTTGAGCACAACCGGGTCGGGTAGGGGTGGTTGTGGTGTTCCCTGCGCTGAAATGCCGGGTTTTTGCGAGAGGCCGGGGGACAGCAGGGTCTGTGTCTGTACGTAGGTCAGTCGCGCGGCGCTGCGCATCAGGCCCCGGCCAAGCCGGGCCGGGCCAAGGGTACCCTGCCGGGTTACGGACAGGTCCACAAACAGGCAGGGCCTGTCCTGTCCCGGCAGGAGAGAGCAGGCATTTTCAGACAGGGCGGGTGGTAGCATGGGCACCACCCGGTCTGGCAGGTAAAGGGACGTGCCGCGCACGCGTGCCTGCTGGTCCAACGCCGAGTCTTTGGCCACGCAGGCACTGACATCCGCTATCGCGACAACCAGCCGCCAGCCTGTGTCTGTCGGTTCGGCCAATAGGGCGTCATCAAAATCGTGAGCGGTTTCGTCGTCAATGGTGACAAGGGGCAGTGCCCGCAGGTCTTCACGGTCTGGTGGCGCAGGCTGTCCATGCAGGGCAGCCACCGAACGGGCGGCGGTTTCGGCTTCGGCCAGCGCGTCATGACTGAAGGTTTCGGGCACGGCATAGGTCAGCAGGCTCAGCCGCGCGGCCATGCCCGGTTCAGTAGCGTTGCCCATGGTGCCTGATGGTCGCGCGGCATAGGTGGCGGCGGCGGATATGTCGTCGTCGGCGCTCGGCTCGCTTGGCAGGGTTGCGAGAAGGATGGTGCCCGGTGCGGTGCCGGCTCTATCAGCCTCAAGGTTCAGGAAGGGCACCGACATGCGCGGGTCGCAGGACCAGAGTGCCGTCTGAGCGACAGGCGGGGCGGTGGGCTGAGGTTCGCTCTGGTATGGCGGACAGTCCGTCATGGGCAGGCCGGTGCGCGGGGCACGGGTAAGCACGCGCAGGATGCGACCCGTGCGGAGTTGCCCGCCCAGAGCGGGGCGCAGGCGGGCCAGCACGGTATCGTCGGGCAGGAGGGGGAGTATGCCAGCCGCTGTGTCCGCGACCGGGGTGGACAGGCGGATTGACCTGTCCGGTGTACCGCTGGCGTAGGGGGCTTCCACTACGCCACGGATCAGGAGCGCGCCAGAGAGCGCCCTGTCATCGGCCAGATGGACACCCGTTATGCGAACGCGCGCCATGTCCGGCAGCCCGACGGAAGCCTTGATACGCCCGGCAGGCAGGTGCAGCAGCGCACCTGCCACGGCCATGTCGTGCAGATGCGTTCTCAGCCACGCTTTGTGCTGTACCGGCAAGCGCAGGACACGCAGGAGATCCATCAGCCCGAGAGGCCGCGTGTCCTGTGCCAGCGCCGCCTGAATGTCCTCCGGGCGCGGAAGGCAGTCAGGCGCGGAGGCGCTGTGCCTCAATCGGTTTTCTTTTTCCGTGGCGCAGCCGCCTTGCGGGGGGCTTTGGCAGGAGCCGTGACCTCGGCCGCGTCGGCGCTTTTTGCGGCTGTTGCCTTTTTGGGCGCAGCCGCTTTTTTGGTGGTGCTCTTGGTGGCGCTGGCCTTGGTCGCCGTGGTTTTGCTCGCGGCGGTCTTGGTCGCGGTCTTTTTCGTGGTGGCCTTCTTTGCTCCCGCCTTGCCACCTTTGGCTTTCAGCGGTTTGCCTTTTTCCACCAGCAGGGCCACGGCCTCATCCAGCGTGACCGTGTCCATGTCCGTTCCACGCGGCAGGGTGGCCACGGTCTGGCCATGCTGCACATAAGGTCCGAAGCGGCCCTTGCGTACCATTACCGGCTCGGCATCCTTGGGGTGGCTGCCCAGCGTGCGGATGGAGGCAAGCTTTTTGGCCAGCGCGTCAACTGCACGGTTCAGCCCCACGGTCAGAACATCGTCATCCTTGTCCAGCGAGCCGTAGACAGCCCCCATCTTCACGTAAGGTCCGAACCGTCCCAGCCCTGCCTCGATCGGCTCGCCTGTTTCGGGGTGCACTCCGACCAGACGGGGTAGGGAGAGCAGGCCTAGCGCCTGTTCCAGCGTGATGGTCTCGCCGTTCATGCCTTTGGGGAGAGAGGCGCGGCGTGGGCGGGCCTTTTTGTCCGCCGGGTCGGGTTCGCCCTGCTGGACGTACAGTCCGTACGGCCCCTGCCGTACGGTAATATCCTCGCCGGTATCGGGGTGCTGGCCCAGCAGGCGCATCCCGTCCTTGAGGGTGGCAGCACCTTCGCCCTCTTCCACACTGTCGGAAACCAGGCGGCGCGTGTACTGACATTCCGGGTAGTTGGAACAACCGATAAACGCCCCGTACCGCCCCAGTTTGAGGCCCAGACGCCCTGTGCCACATGAAGTGCAGTGGCGCGGGTCTGACCCATCCTCACGCGGGGGGAAGAAGAACGGCCCCAGATCCTTGTCTAGTGCGTTCAGCACATCGGTAATGGTCAGTTCCTTGGTGTCGGCCACGGCGTGGGAGAAGTCGCGCCAGAACGAGGCCAGAACTTCCTTCCACTGGGCACGCCCGCCGGAAATGTCGTCCAGCAGTTCTTCGAGGCTCGCGGTAAAGCCCGTATCCACATAACGTTCGAAGAACGAGACAAGGAAGGCGGTCACGAGCCTGCCACGGGCTTCGGGTATGAAGCGGCGGCTTTCCAGTCGCACATAGTTGCGATCCTGAAGGACGCTCAGTACCGATGCGTAGGTGGAAGGACGGCCGATCCCCAGCTCTTCCATCTTCTTGACCAGCGACGCCTCGGAGTAGCGAGGCGGCGGCTGGGTGAAGTGCTGCTCGGCCTCCACATTTTCACGCGTGAGCGGGTCTTTTTCGCTCATGGGCGGCAGCATCCGCGATTCGTCGTCGGCTGCCTTGTCGGTATCGTCACGCCCTTCACGGTAGAGCTTGAGGAAACCGTCGAAAGTGATGATCGAACCATTGGCCCGCAGCACCGTCTGATTCGAAGGCCCGGCGATATCGACCGCCACCTGATCAAGCGAGGCGGATTCCATCTGGCTGGCTACGGCCCGTTTCCAGATCAGCTCGTACAGGCGGCGCTGGTCGTGGTTCAGGTGCCCTGCCATCTCGTCAGGCGTGCGTGAGATATCAGTCGGGCGCACCGCTTCATGCGCTTCCTGCGCATTTTTGGCCTTTGATGTGTACACGCGCGGTTTGTCAGGCACATACGCCGCCCCGATCCGCTGGCCGATATGCGTACGGATAGCCTGCACGGCTTCCTGCGCCATGGTTACGCCGTCGGTTCGCATATAAGTGATCAGACCGACCGTTTCGCCGCCCAAGTCTATGCCTTCGTAAAGCTGCTGGGCAGTGCGCATGGTGGTCTGCGCGCTCATGCCCAGTTTGCGGGAGGCTTCCTGCTGGAGCGTGGAGGTGGTGAAAGGCGGCTGCGGGTTGCGGCGTACCTTGCGGCGTTCGATACTGCGAACGGCGAGGGCCTCGGCCTCAACCGCGCGGCGGGCCGCCTCGGCTTGCTCGGCATTGGCCAGATCGAACTGGTCAAGCTTGTTGCCGTTCAGGTGCGTCAGACGTGCCGTAAAAGGCGCGCCCTGCAGAGTCAGCAGCGCTGCGGTTACGCTCCAGTATTCACGCGGTTTGAAAACCTCAATCTCGGCCTCGCGCTCACAGATCAGGCGCAGGGCGACGGACTGCACGCGCCCGGCACTGCGGGAGCCGGGCAGCTTGCGCCACAGCACGGGCGAGAGCGTGAAGCCGACCAGATAATCAAGCGCGCGGCGGGCAAGATAGGCTTCGATCAGCGGGAAATCGAGGTCACGCGGATGCGCCATGGCGTGCAGGATGGCGCTTTTTGTAATTTCATTGAAGGTGACGCGCTGGACGTCCACACCCTTGAGGGCCTTGCGTTCCACCAGCATGGCGCGGACATGCCACGAAATGGCCTCTCCCTCGCGGTCAGGGTCAGTGGCGAGATAGAGATGACGGGCACCCTTGAGCGCCTTGGCAATGGCGGAAACCTGCTTCATGCCCCGTTCATCGGACTGCCATGACATGGCGAATCCTTCATCGGGCAGCACGGAGCCATCCTTGGGCGGCAGATCGCGCACATGGCCAAACGACGCCAGCACGGTGTAGCCGTCTCCCAGATATTTGTTGATCGTTTTCGCCTTTGCGGGCGATTCGACAACGACAACGTCAGTCATACTCTCTCCGACCTGCCCGGAAGCAGCGTTTAACCTCTTGTTTCCGCCTGCCCGCCCGCCAGCGCCACATGACCGCCGACGGTGGTGATGATACGCCCCGAGAGTTCCAGTTCGGTTAGCGCGATCAACACGGCGGAAGCCGAGAACTGGCAGCGCCGTATCAGATCGTCAACAGCTATGGGCGTAAAGGACAGAAGATCAAGTATGTCTTGAGGCACATTCCCGCGCGCTTCGGAGGCTGGATCTGGGTGGGTGGGAGTGCGCGGGGGCGGTGCGGCTGGTCTGGCGGGGTGAGCGGAGGGCGTAGCGCAGCACTCTGGTTCGGTGGTTGCGGTTCCTGCGTCGGATACCTGCTGGCCGGCGGGCAGCGCTGTGGTAGAGAGCTGGGGCGCGGGCGGTGGCGTGGCCAGCCGGCGGGAGAGCAGGGGTAGCGCATCCTCCCACACGGGTGGCAGGCCTGCACGCAGGCTGTTGATGTGCGGCAGGATATCCGCGGCACTTTCTGTCAGAACCGCGCCGTTGCGGATCAGGTCGTTGCTGCCCCGGCAGCGCGGATCAAGAGGCGAGCCGGGGACGGCAAACAGCTCGCGTCCGTAATCGCAGGCCATGCGCGCGGTAATCAGCGTGCCCGAATGCGGGGCCGCTTCCACCACCACGCAGCCCAACGCCAAACCCGCGATAAGCCGGTTACGACGCGGAAAGTGCCGCCCCAGGGGAGCCGTGCCCAGCGGCGCTTCCGTAATGATAGCCCCCTGTTCGGCAATGCGGGCCTGAAGGGCTGCATTTTCAGGCGGGTAGGGGCGGTCCAGCCCGCCGGCAATGGCGGCAACGGTCAGCCCTCGCCGGTGTAAAGCGCCCCGGTGCGCGGCGGTGTCGATTCCGCGCGCCAGCCCGGACACAACCACAAGTCCGGCCTCCGCCAGCTCGGTTGACAGACTTTCGGCCAGTCGCAGTCCTGCCGCAGAGGCATTGCGTGCCCCGACTATGCCGATCGCTGCCTTGTGCAGGCAGGCCGTATCGCCCAGCGCGCTGAGTACGACCGGCGCATCGGGCACATGGCGTAGGGGGGCGGGGTAGCCCGCGTCCAGCAAAGTCAGGAACCGCCCGCCGATGGCCAGCGTTGCCTCGATCTCGCGCAGGATATCGGCCTCAGGCGCAGGGGTGAGGGTTTTTCCACCACGCCCGGTCGGGCGTCGCCGCGTGGCGCACAGCGCCTCAAGAGCGGCTTCGGGCGTTTTGTACAGGCCCATCAGCCTGTGCCACTGGCGCGGCCCGACCTGCTCGGTGCGGGCCAGCCGCAGGCAGGCGACAAGGGTGCCAAAAGGCAGGCTTGCGGGGAGGGAGGATGCGCTCATGCTTGGCCTACCCGTAGCGGAACGATCCTCCCTCGCCCTGTCACGGGCCTGACGGGCGGGAGAGAGGCGAGTTAACGCTTGCCATCACCGATTCGGGGCTCGACACCCCGCAGCAGGCGACTGATGTTTTCGTGATGCCGGGCCAGAACCAGAAGGCAGATCAGCACCGTGGCCAGTGGCTTGGGTGAGGACTGTAGTGAAAAACCGTTCAGGGCGAAGCAGATGAACGGCATAGCGACAAAGGCGGACAATGCCCCGGCGGAGGAAATGCGCGTGAGCTTTGCCATGCCGAGCCAGATCGCACAGCCCGCAAGCCCTGTCAGTGGTGAAAGGGCCAGCATGACACCCAGCCCTGTGGCTACACCCTTGCCCCCACGGAAGCCGAGGAAAATCGGGTAGCAATGACCCACCACGGCAGCCAGCGCCGCGACGGCGGCGGCCCGGTCTGAAAAATCGGGCGGGGTCATGACCCAGGCTGTCACCACCGCCAGAGTACCCTTGGCGGCGTCCAGCAGCAGCGTGGCGGCTGCCAGATCCTTGCGGCCCGTGCGCAGGACATTGGTGGCCCCGATATTGCCGGAGCCGATTTTGCGTAGGTCACCCGCCCCGGCAAAATTGGTCAGCAGCAGGCCAAAGGGCACACTTCCCAGCACATAGCCCAGAAAGGCCATGGAGCCGATTAGCCATAGTGCATAGGTCGGCAGGGTGTCGGTCATGCGGCGGCCCCTGCCGTTGGCCCGGCCTCATAAACCCTGCGTCCGGCTTTCCAGGTTCCCAACACGCGGCCTTCAAGCGGGCGGCGGTCAAAAGGGGTGTTCTGGGCGCGACCGGGCAACTGGCCTGCCCGGACAAGCCAGCTTTGTTCGGGAGCGAACAGGCACAGATCAGCCTCGGCCCCCGTGCGCAGCGTGCCTGCCGCGCTGCCCAGCAGGGCGGCAGGGCGGTGGGTCAGCAGGGCGATAGCCTGCGGCAATGTAAGCGTGCCATCGTGCACGCGCGCTAGTGTCACGCCCAGTAGCGTGACCATGCCCGTGCCTCCGGTCGCAGCCTGCGCAAACGGCAGGCGCTTGTCGTCCGCATCGCGCGGGAGGTGGTCCGAGGCAATGGCGTCGATCGTGCCGTCGGCCAGCGCGGCGCAAACGGCCAGCCGGTCTTCCTCGCTCCGCAGGGGCGGTGAGAACTTGGCGAAGGTGCGGAAATCTCCGATCGCGTTTTCGTTCAGGTCGAAATAGGGCGGAGCGGTGTCGCATGTTACGGCCAGCCCGCGTGCGCGGGCCTGACGGATGAGCTCAATGCCTTCGCCGGTGGACACATGGCCGAAATGCAGTCGTCCGCCCGTCAGTTCCGCCAGACGGATGTCCCGCGCGATCATGATGGACTCGGCAGCGGTGGGAATACCCGCCAGCCCCAGCCGGGTGGCGAGCGCGCCAGCGGTGGCGCAGCCTGATCCAGCCAGCGAGGGCTCTTCGGGGTGCTGGACAACCATCGCCCCGAAACCACTGGCATAGGATAGGGCCAGCCGCATCAGCCGCGCGGGGTCGACTGCGCGGTTGCCGTCCGTAAAAGCTACGGCTCCGGCTTCGTGCAGCATCCCGATTTCGGCCAGTTCGCGCCCTTCGCAACCTTTGGTCAGCGCGCCGTAGGGCAGGATGGTGATAGCGCCGCTCTCTTCGCCACGGGTACGGAGCATCCGCACCAGCGCCGGGTTGTCGATGGCGGGTTTGCAGGTGGGCAGCACGGCAATGGTGGTGATCCCCCCGGCCGAGGCCGCGCGCGCGGCGGAAGAGATGGTCTCGCGGTACTCAAAGCCCGGCTCGCCTATTTCCACGCGCATATCTACAAGGCCGGGGCTCAGAACCGCCCCGTTGCCGTCTATGACCTGCGCGCCTTCGGGGCGGCCTTCGGCTCCGGCCGTATCGGTTCCGGCAATCCGCCCGTCGCGCACGAGCAGCCGACCGGACTGGTCCACGCCGTTTGCGGGGTCGATGATACGGACATTTTCAAAAAGAATGGTGTTCATGCGGCACGCCTGCTGCGGGTCAGGCGATCCAGCACGGCCATGCGGACGGCCACGCCCATTTCAACCTGTTCCTGAATCACGCTCTGGCTGGAATCGGCCACGCTGCTTTCGATTTCCACGCCCCGGTTCATGGGGCCGGGGTGCATCACCAGCGCATTGGGGCGCGCCAGATCAAGCCGCCTGCGATCCAGCCCGAAGAACCGGAAATATTCGCGTGCGCTGGGCACCAGTCCCGACGACATGCGCTCGCGTTGCAGGCGCAGCATCATGACCACGTCCGCGCCGCGCAGGCCGTCTTCCATGTTGTGGTGAATGTCCACGCCCAGTCGCCCGAGTGCGGAGGGCACCAGCGTGGAAGGCCCGACCAGCCGCACGGTGCTGCCCATGGTGGTCAGCAGGTGGATGTTCGAGCGTGCCACGCGGGAATGGGCCACATCGCCGCAGATGGCCACTGTCAGCCCGCCCAGCGTGCCGAGATGGCGGCGGATGGTCAGGGCGTCCAGCAGGGCCTGCGTGGGGTGTTCGTGCATACCGTCACCGGCGTTGACCACGCAGGCATCGACCTTGCGGGCCAGCAGGGCGGGCGCCCCGGACTGGGAGTGACGCACCACCAGCAGGTCTGTCTGCATGGCGTTGAGCGTGGCCGCCGTGTCCAGCAGGGTTTCCCCTTTGTTGACCGAAGACTGCGCCACCGACATGTTGATGACATCAGCCCCCAGCCTGCGCCCCGCCAGTTCGAACGAGGTGCGTGTGCGTGTGCTGTCCTCAAAGAACAGGTTGATGAGCGTACGCCCACGCAGCACGTCACGCGGAACCTTGCGCGAGCGGTTGAGCAGCGCATAGCTCTCGGCCAGATCAAGCAACGGCTCGATCTGATCCGGGGTCATGCCTTCCAGCCCCAGCAGGTGCCGGGTGTTGCGCCCCGGCTCGGCCGGAGCAGCAGGGGCGGCCGGGGGGTTAGCCATGCAGTACGGCCCCGATACGGGCCAGCACTTCGTCGCGGCCCAGCGCGTGGAGGGTGGCGTCGATTCCCGGAGAGGAGTTCGAGCCTGTAACCGCTGCGCGCAGCGGCTGGGCCACGCTGCCCAGCTTGTGGCCGCCCGCTTCGGCAAAGCGGCGCAGGGCGGCATCAATGTTTTCAGCCGTGAAGGGGCTGACCACCGCCAGATCGCGCGCCAGTTCGGACAGCAGCGTGCGGGCTTCGGGGGTGAGCAGCTTTTCGGCCTTGGCGTTGAAGGGCAGCGGCACACGGCGGCCAAGGAACGCCGCGTTGTCCGTCAGCTCCACCAGCGTGCGGGCACGATCCTTCAGGCCGGGCATGAGCGCCAGAACGCGCGCGCGGGTGGTTTCATCCACTTCCACGCCATCCACCGCCTTCAGGCGTTCCATCACATCGTCGGTCAGGCGCGTATCATCGGCCTGACGCAACCACACGGCGTTGATGTGTTCGAGCTTGGCGTAATCCATGCGTGAGGGCGCGCGGCCCACGCCGTCGATGTCGAACAGGTGGATCTGCTCTTCGCGTGAGAGGATTTCGGCATCGCCATGTCCCCAGCCCAGACGCAGCAGATAGTTGCACAGTGCCTCGGGCAGGTAGCCCTGATCGCGGAACTCCACCACCGACTGCGCGCCATGCCGCTTGGACAGCTTGGCCCCGTCCGGGCCGTGGATCAGCGGCAGGTGGCCGAAACGCGGCAGATCCCAGCCCATGGCGCGGTAGATCATGGCCTGACGGAAGGTGTTGGTCAGGTGGTCGTCGCCACGGATCACGTGGGTAATGGCCATGTCGTGGTCATCCACCACCACGGCGTGCTGGTAGGTGGGGGTACCGTCCGAGCGCAGGATGATCATGTCATCCATCTCGGCATTGGCGACCCGTACTTCACCCTGCACCAGATCGTTAATGACGGTCTCGCCCTCGCGCGGAGCCTTGATGCGTACGGCAAAGGGCGCGCCCGCCGGGGCTTCCGCCGGGTCGCGGTCGCGCCACAGGCCGTTGTAGCGCGGGGGCAGACCGTTCTTCGTGGCGTCTTCGCGCATCTGGGCCAGTTCTTCGGGCGTGCAGTAGCACTTATAGGCCAGCCCGCGCTCCAGCAGTTCCAGCGCCACTTCACGGTGGCGGTCGGCGCGGGTGGACTGGAAGACCGGCTCTTCATCCGGGGTGATCCCCATCCATTCCAGCCCGGCGAAAATAACGTCCACCGCCTGTTGGGTGGAGCGTTCGCGGTCGGTATCCTCGATACGCAGGAGGAACTTGCCGCCATGGTGACGCGCAAAGAGGAAATTGAACAGGGCGGCGCGGGCGTTGCCGATATGCAGCAGGCCCGTCGGACTCGGGGCGAAACGTGTACGGATGCTCATGAGGAGCATCCTTATCACGCACGGGCGCGCGGAGCCATATGCGCGGGATGAAGGGAATGCTCCGTGTTCTCCTCAGTGGTTTTGAGGGGCTGACGGCGCTGCTGGTAGCCGAACAGCGGCGGCTGATCCTGTGGGTGCCGGTGGGTCTGGCGCTGGGGACGGCGTTCTATTTTTACGGGCTGACGGTGGAGCCTGCGGCGCTGTGGGGCGTGGTTATGCCCCTGCTGCTGACCGGGGTGTCTGTCGCGGCGGGTGTGATCTGGCGGCAGCATCTGCCCGTGCGGTGTGGTGCGGGGCTGTGCGCCGCCATGGCGCTGGGCTGCCTGATGGGCTGGGTAGCCACGCACAGGCAGCCCCCCATGCCGGAACTGCCGCGCCGGGGCGTTGTGCTTTCAGGCATCGTGCGCGCGGTGCAGGATTTTCCCCCCCGCGCCGCAGGACAGTCTCCCATACGCAGGGTCGATCTGGCCGCGGTGCGCTTTCATATGCCCCTGATCGAAGATGCTCCACCTCTGGCGCGGCTCCTGACCGTGCGGTTGCGGGCGGATGACACAGCCCCCGTGAGGGCGGGGGAAAGGGTGACGCTGCGCGCGGTATTACGTCCGCCGGATTTCCCAGCCCTGCCCGGTGGGCGCGACTGGCAGTTCGAGGCGTGGTTTTCTGGCCGGGCAGGGAGTGGTGTGGCGCTGTCCGTGCATGACGGCCTCTCTTCCGGCGAGGAAAGGGCGCGGTTCGCCGGTGGCGTGAGTCGTCTGGATGATCTGGCGGAGTCCGGGCCGGAGCGGGCCGACCCGGAGCCGCGCGGGAATGAGCAGCGTGACCCTGAAGCGTTCGCGGTCGAACCAGCAGACGCTCAAGAGAGTTATGGCGCGCTCTGGCGGCAGAAGCTTGAGGCCTTGCGCACCGCCATGGATGTGCGGATTCGCACCATTTTGCCCGGTGCTGTCGGGGCGGTGGCCTCGGTGCTGCTGGTTGGCCGGGGCGAGGCCATTCCGTTTTCCGTGCGGGAGGATTTTGCAGCGTCGGGGCTGGCGCATCTTCTGGCTGTGGCGGGGCTGCATCTGGGGCTTGTCATGGCCGTGGTCATGGCAGTGTGTCGGCTCGGGCTGGCGGGATGGGAGTACGCAGCTCTGCGCTGGCCCTGCAAGGCATTGTCCGCTCTCGTGGCGTGGGGAGCAGGTGCTGCGTATGTGCTTTTGACCGGCGCACACCTGCCCGCGCTGCGCGGCTGGCTGATGGCAGGCGTCGTAGTGCTTGGACTGGTGGCCGGGCGGCGCGCGGTGTCCATGCGGGGGCTGGCTCTGGCCGCTACGCTTCTTCTGCTGCTCTGGCCGCAGGTGGTGGCGGACATGGCTTTTCAGATGTCCATGGCGGCTGTCATGGCGCTTGTGGCCGGGTATGAGAGCGTGCGTCCGGTGGTGCAGGGCTGGTGCACGCGGCAGGAAAGCCGGACGGGACGTGCGGGCGGTTTCATGCTCAGGCATCTCGCGGAACTGGCGCTGGCCAGCCTTCTGGCCGGGGTGGCGACACTGCCGGTCATCATGGCGCATCTGGGCGTGATCGAACCGTATTTCGTGCTGGCCAATCTGGTGGCGGTGCCGCTCATGGCGGTGTGGATCATGCCGTTGGGTCTGCTGGCGCTGCTGGGTATGCCGTTTGGGCTGGCGGCTCCGGGGCTGTGGCTTATGGGACTTGGGTTGCAGCCTGTTCTGTGGCTCGCGCATGGGGTGGCCAGCCTGCCGGGGGCGCGGTTTGCGGTGCCCGCTATGCCAGGCTGGGGTCTATGCGCAGCCATGCTTGGGCTGGCCTGGCTGTGCCTGTGGCGCAGACCGTGGCGGCTGGCCGGGCTCATGCTGTTTGCGCTGGGGTTGCTCTCCCCGTGGCTTGTCACCCGCCCGGATATCCTGTTCAGCCCGGATGGCGGGCTGATTGGCGTGCGGATGCGCGAGAGCGTTCTGATTATGGGGCATTCGGCGGAGCAGGCAGCCGTCGAGCGCGAATGGGCGCGGGCACTGGCCCTGCCTGCACGGCCCTTCAACGTAGAACGCAACGCGGAAACACCCGACGGCAGTCTTGTCTGCGGGCAGGACAGTGTAGCGGGAGCCTGCGTGTTCCAGCGGGCCGGTCGCACGATGCTGCTTATTCCTGAGCCCCCGCCAACGAACCTGTCCAGAGCCGAAGGTCAGGCGCGGATGGGAGAACTCTGCGCAGGGATGGATATGGTCGTCAGCACGGGTGGGCTGGGGGTTCTGTGCGCGCAGGTGCCTGTGCGGCTTGACCGGGCGCTGGCCCGTCAGGAAGGCGCACAAGCGGTGTTTCTGGCTTCTGGCAGGGTGCGTGTGCTGTCTGACAGACGGTGGAGCGGCGCACGCCCCTGGAGACTCAACCCCGGCGGCCACGGGCGTCCGCTACTGCCGCTGGCGCGGAGCGAGGATGGGCCGCCAGAGGAATAGGACGGTTCAGTCCGTCACGCTTTCAAAGGCTTCCATGACACGGCTGGAGTAGACCAGAGCCGCCCCGGCGTTGAGCGCCACGGCCACGCCAAGAGCTTCGGCGATTTCTTCCTTGCTCGCACCGACCTTGTGGGCGGCGGCGGTATGCACGGCAATGCAGCCGTCGCACCGGGTGGTGACAGCCACCGCCAGCGCGATCAGTTCGCGCGTTTTGGCGTCCAGATGCTTGGTTTCGGGCAGGGGGGTTTCAAGGGTCTGGAGGCCAGTCAGGGTATTGGGTGTCAGGGTAGCCAGTGTCTTGACGTTTTTGGTCAGATTGGCGCGATAGGCGTTCCAGTCGGTCATGGTGTTGTTTTTCCCGTGGTTGCTGTCATGAAAACAGGTTCAGAACTTTGTGAGCCTAGCCCAACTTCCCCCGGTGTTGTCACGACACGGTTAGGAGAGGTTGTGGCGCTTGCCCAAGGCGGCATGAACCCGTATCCGGCGAATCATGACAGACAGACACGAGAACGGGCCCACGGCCGCAATGCGGCAGGGGCCCCTGGCAGTTTACCGGCAGCGTGTCGCAGCCGGCGAACTGAATGGAGATCCCGATCAGGCCCGTGTGGTCGAACGGCTGGACAGGCTTTGGCGTGAACTCGCCACCATGCCCGCGCGCCCCGTTCAGGCCCCGCAGCGGGCCGAAGGCGGCGCACTGGGGCGGCTTTCCGGTCTGGCGCGCCGGTTTTTGCAGGCTCCGGCGGCGACTCCCGTAGTGGCGCGCCCGCGCGGGCTTTATATTGTCGGGCGCGTGGGCCGCGGCAAAACCATGGTCATGGACCTGTTCTATGCCTGCGCGCCGGTCATGAAAAAGGAGCGCGTGCATTTCCTGCGTTTCATGCAGGATGTGCACCAGAAGCTCTATGCTCTTAAAAAGGCCAATCCCGGCATGGCGGACCCCATTCCGCCGCTGGCGCACGCTATTGCGGAACAGGCGCAGCTTCTGTGCTTTGACGAATTTCAGGTGAACGACATTGCGGATGCCATGATTCTGGGCCGCCTGTTCGAAGCCCTGTTTGCGGCGGGCGTGGTGATTGTAGCCACTTCGAACACCGAGCCGGGCCAACTGTTCCAGAACCGACCGGGCGCTGATGCGTTCAAGCCGTTTATCGCGATCATCCGCCGTGAACTCGATACGGTGGAGCTGGATTCGCCGCGTGACTATCGGCGTGGCCGCGAGCAGGATCAGGAAACATGGCTGGTTCCTGCTGATGAACGGGCGCGGACACGGTTGCAGCATGTGTTCGACAGGTATGCGGGCGGTGAGCAGCTCCAGCCTGTGTGGCTTGAATTCAGTGGACGGACGTTTGAGGTGGATCAGGCGGCAGGCCCTGTCTGCCGGTTTGATTTCAACTCTTTGTGTGGCAGGCCGCTCGGCCCCAACGATTATCTGGCGCTGGCGCGGCGTTTCCCGGTGGTGATCATCGACAGTATTCCGAGCATGGGCATGGATGAAGCGAACCTCGCGCGGCGCTTCATAACTTTGATTGATGCCTTATATGATAACGGAAACCTGCTTTTTGCCTCGGCGGATGCTCCCCCGGACAAGCTGTTTACGCAGGGCGAGGGATCGGATGCGTTTGCCCGCACCGCATCACGTCTTGCTGAGATGGGCAGCGAAAGCTGGCTGGAACATGGCGCGCAGGCGGCACAGCGGGCGCACAGCCTCTCTAGAGCGTGACAGCGCATGACCTTGTTCCCGCCACAGGGCCGGTCTAGCTCTTTGGAAAGAACGGCCGGGCCACATTGGCACCGGCTCAGGAATTTCTGAAGGGCGCTCCATGCCATGTGGCGGAGCGGTGGAAAAATGGTCTGCCTTACGCTGAAGTGCGACACGTTGTCTGGTCAGCAGCGCGGAAAAATCCCGCATCGGGGGGGAAAGTAAGATGGCGGTCACGGATATGCTGGCAACCGCTCTGAACGGTGCCAATATCGCTTACCTTGCGGATCTGTATGCCCAGTGGGTCAAGGATCCAAAAAGTGTTGATCCTTCTTTCGATATTCTCTTTAGCTCTCTGGGTGATGATGAAGCCGCCGTCCTGCAGGACGCGCTGGGTGCTTCCTGGGCGCCGCGCCCTTCCATCATTACGGGTGAAGAAGCGCCGCCCCCCGCAAAAGGTGGTCCCGCTGGCGGCCTTGCGGCACAGGACAGTCTGGCTATTGCCCGTCTGGTGCGCGCCTACCGTGATTATGGGCATCTGGAAGCGACGCTTGACCCGTTGGGCCTGAAAGTGCCAGCCGCCCGTGCTGAACTGGACCCTGCAACCTACGGTTTCGGTCCCAAGGATCTGGATCGCGAGGTTTTTTTCGGCTCCCTCATTGATCCGCTGCTTAAGGGCAAGACCACGGGCAAGGTCAAGGACGTGGTCGCTGCCCTGCGCGCTGTCTATTGCGGCAGCATTGGCGCGGAATACATGCAGGCGGCAACGGCGGAGCAGCGGGAATGGTTCCGCCTCCGTCTGGAAGGTGACAACTGGCAGGCCAGTGTCTCGGTTGAGGAACGCAAGAGCATCCTGCGTAACCTGACGGAAGCCGAAGGGTTCGAGGCGTTCTGCCAGAAGCGTTATGTGGGCGCCAAGCGTTTCGGCCTTGAAGGAGGTGAAATCTCCATTCCCGCGCTGCACGCCATTATCGACCAGTCGGCCGGGCAGGGCGTGCAGTCCGTTGCCATCGGCATGGCGCATCGCGGGCGGCTGAATACGCTGGTGAATATTGTCCGCAAACCGTATGTGGCGATCTTCAATGAATTTGCGGGCGGCTCGTTCAAACCCGACAATGTTGATGGTTCGGGCGACGTCAAATACCATCTGGGCTCTTCCACCGATGTAGAGGTGGGCGGCAGGTCGGTACATATTTCGCTCCAGCCCAACCCCTCGCATCTCGAAGCGGTAGACCCCGTGGTGTGCGGCAAGGTGCGGGCCATTCAGGATGACTACGGCGATACGGACCGCAAGGGTGCCATGGCCGTTGTCATTCATGGCGATGCGGCCTTTGCCGGTCAGGGCATTGTTTACGAAACCTTCTCCATGTCGAAGTTGCCGGGCTATCGCACGGGCGGCAGCATCCACATGGTCGTGAACAATCAGGTTGGCTTTACCACCAACCCTGAATTGGGCCATTCGGGCGTTTACGGCACGGATATTGCCAAATCCATCAATGCGCCAGTTCTGCATGTGAACGGTGATGATGCCGAGGCCGTGATTTACGTTTCGCGTCTGGCGGCGGATTACCGGCTCGCCTTCGCGTCTGACATCGTGCTGGATATCGTCTGCTACCGTCGTCATGGTCATAACGAAAGTGATGAGCCCGTCTTCACCCAGCCGGTGATGTACAATGCCATCGCCAGCCATGAAACGCCGCACACGCTGTATGCCAAAAAAGTGGTGCAGACAGGCGCCATGAGCGATGCCGAAGTGCAGAGCCTGTGGAATGCGTTTCAGGATCGTCTGGAAGAAGACTACAAGGCTGCGCAATCCTACAAGGTCAACAAGGCCGACTGGCTTGATGGTGACTGGAAGGGCCTGACCGCGCCGGGTAAGAAGCCGGAGGAAGCTTGGCCCGAAACCGGGGTGGATGACGCGGTTCTGCAAAAGATCGGTCAGGCCATTACGACCTCTCCGGCTGATTTCAACCTCAATTCCAAAATCGCCCGCCAGCTCAAGGCCAAGGCCGCCATGTTCAGCTCGGGCGAAGGTTTCGACTGGGCCACGGGCGAGGCGCTGGGCTTCGGTTCGCTGCTGCTTGAAGGTCATCGCGTGCGCCTGTCGGGCGAAGATTGCCAGCGCGGCACGTTCAGCCAGCGTCATGCGACCTGGACAGATCAGGTCAACCAGTCGCTGTTTACGCCGCTCAACCATGTGCAGGAAGGGCAGGCCCGGATCGAGATCTGGAATTCGTTCCTGTCCGAATACGGCGTGCTTGGGTTCGAATACGGCTATTCCGTCCGCAACCCCAATACGCTGGTGCTGTGGGAAGCCCAGTTTGGCGATTTCGCCAACTGCGCGCAGGTGATCATCGACCAGTTCATTGCCTCGGGTGAAACCAAGTGGCTGCGGATGTCCGGGCTGGTCATGCTGCTGCCTCATGGGTACGAAGGGCAGGGGCCGGAACATTCTTCCGCACGGCTTGAGCGCTATCTCCAGCTCTGCGCCGAAGACAACATGTTTGTCTGCAACATCACCACGCCCGCCAACTACTTCCATGCCCTGCGGCGGCAGCTCAAGCTGGATTACCGCAAGCCGCTGATTCTGATGGAGCCGAAATCGCTCCTGCGGCACAAGTTGGCGGTGTCCTCTCTGGCGGAGTTCGGTAAGGGCACGCGCTTCCAGCCTGTTCTGCCTGAAGTGGATACGCTGGTGGCCGACAAGAGCATCCGGCGTGTCGTGCTCTGCTCGGGCAAGGTCTATTACGACCTGCTGGCCGAGCGGCGCGAGAAAGACATCAAGGATGTGGCTATCCTGCGTCTGGAGCAACTCTACCCCTTCCCTGAAGCGCCTCTCGCGGCTGAACTCAAGCGCTATCCTGAAGCCGACATTGTCTGGTGCCAGGAAGAGACAGAAAATGGCGGTGCATGGCATTTCGTGGATCGGCGGATCGAAAAGTCGCTGGAGAAAGCAGGCCACAAGGCAGGGCGGCCCCGCTATGTCGGCCGTGCCGCTGCCGCCAGCCCGGCAACGGGTCTTGCCCGTATCCATGCGGCCGAGCAGGCTGATCTGGTGCAGAGGGCGCTGGGCCTGAAGGCGGGCGGCTGAAGGGCCGCCGCGCGCGCAGGGGCGTTTTTCATTTAATCAAACCGTCCAGTGTATGGACATAAAGACCGGTATGGCCACGGAACAGCAGAGCCATACCGGGAGTTTCTGAAAAGAAATGGGGAACAGGATGTCAGTCGAGATCAAGGTGCCGACACTGGGTGAAAGCGTGACGACCGCGACGGTGGCCAAGTGGCTGAAGCAGCCCGGCGAAGCGGTCAAGGAAGACGAGCCGATTGTCGAACTTGAAACCGATAAGGTCAGTGTCGAGGTTTCTGCGCCGCAGGCTGGTGTTCTTGGCCCGCAGGCGGCCAAGGAAGGGGATGAAGTTGAAGTGGGCGCATTGCTGACCACGCTTGAAGCTGGCAAGGCCGGTGCGGCTCCGGCTCCGGCGGCCAAGCCTGCTCCTGAGGCCAAACCGGCGGCACCCGCTCCGGCTCCTAAGGCCGCGGCGGCCTGCGCGCCTGCGGCAAGTGTGACCGATGCCGCGCAGGCTCTGCCTGCAGCACGCAAGCTGATGGCGGAAAACGGCCTGAATGCCGAAACAATGGGTCAGGGCACGGGTCTTGGCGGGCGGATTACCAAGGGCGACGTGCTGGGCTTTCTGGCACAGCCGCGTGCGGCCGCTCCGGCTGCTGCTCCCAAGCCGCCCCGTAAGGACGACCCGCGTGAAGAACGCGTGAAGATGACCCGCCTGCGCCGCACGGTGGCCCGTCGCCTGAAAGAGGCGCAGGACACGGCGGCCATGCTGACCACCTTCAACGAAATCGACATGTCCGGTGTCATGGCGCTGCGGGCGGAATATCAGGACAGCTTCGTGAAGAAGCATGGCGTGAAGCTCGGCTTCATGTCCATTTTCTCCCGTGCGGTCGTGGCAGCCCTGCAGGAATTCCCTGCGATCAACGCGGAAATCGACGGTGATGACGTCATCTACCGTGATTTCGTCAATCTCGGTATTGCTGTGGGTGGTCCCAACGGGCTGGTGGTTCCGGTCATCCGCGATGCCGAGCAGCTCAACTTCGCGCAGATCGAAAAGAAGATCGCCGGTTTCGGCAAGGCCGCGCGTGAAGGGACGCTGAAGCTCGATGAACTGTCGGGCGGCACTTTCTCCATCACCAATGGCGGTATTTACGGCTCGCTCCTGTCCACCCCTATCCTGAACGCGCCGCAGTCCGGTATTCTGGGTATGCACGCCATTCAGGACCGCCCGGTGGCGGTCAACGGGCAGGTCGTTATCCGTCCGATGATGTATGTCGCCCTGTCCTATGATCACCGTATTGTGGATGGCAAGGAGGCTGTCAGCTTCCTGGTGCGGGTCAAGCAGAACGTGGAAGACCCGCGCCGTCTGCTGATCGAGGCCTGAGCTGTTGCGGGGGTGGCGTAGGGCCGCCCCCGCAACCGCACGCTTCTGCCAAATTCCAACGTGAGCGAGACCAGATTGATGTCAACCGAAATCAAAGTACCAACCCTTGGGGAAAGTGTGACAACCGCCACGGTTGGAAAGTGGCTGAAGCAGCCGGGCGATGCGGTTAAAGAAGACGAACCGATTGTCGAGCTGGAAACGGACAAGGTCAGTGTGGAAGTCCCGGCTCCGGCGGCGGGCAGGCTGGTCAGCCACGCCGTGAAGGAAGGCGATGAAGTTGAGGTTGGCGCTGTGCTGGCCGTGCTTGAGGCTGGCGCCGCTGGTGCCGCCCCCGCGCCTGCTGCTGCTCCCAAGGCTGCAGCGCCTGCTCCTGCTTCGGCGGCAGCACCGGTCGCGGCTGCTCCGGTTCCCGCTGAAACCGATTACGACGTGGTGGTGATTGGCGCCGGCCCGGGTGGGTATGTGTTTGCCATCCGCGCCGCGCAGCTTGGCTTCAAGGTTGCCTGTGTTGAAAAGCGCGCAACACTGGGCGGCACCTGCCTGAATGTCGGGTGCATTCCCTCCAAGGCGCTGCTCCAGTCTTCCGAAAACTACCATGCGGCGGGCCATGATTTCGCAGCCCATGGCGTGGTGATCGATAGCGTGAAGTTCGATCTGGAACGGATGCAAGCCCGCAAGGCCGAGATTGTCGGCGCGAACGTCAAGGGCGTGGAATTCCTGTTCAAGAAGAACGGCATCACGTGGCTCAAGGGCTACGGTAAGCTTGAGGGCGCGGGCCGCGTCAGCGTGGATGGCAAGACGGTTACGGCCAAGCACGTTGTCATTGCCAGTGGGAGCGACAGCGCCAACCTGCCGGGTATCGAGGTGGACGAAAAAGTTATCGTCACCTCCACCGGCGCGCTGGAGCTGTCTGCTGTGCCCAAGCGCCTTGTTGTTATCGGCGGCGGCGTGATCGGGCTGGAACTGGGCAGCGTGTGGAATCGCCTCGGGGCGGAAGTCACGGTTGTGGAATTCCTCGACCGCCTGGTACCGGGCACGGATAATGAAATTGCCACCCAGTTCCAGAAGCTGCTGGTGAAGCAGGGCTTCACCATGAAGCTGGGTCATAAGGTGACCAAAGCCGAAAAGACCAAGAAAGGCGTGGTGCTGAGCATCGAGCCTTCAGCCGGAGGGGCCGTGGAAACCCTTGAGGCTGATGTGGTTCTGGTGGCAGTTGGCCGCACGGCTGCCAGCAAGAATATCGGGCTGGAAGAAGCCGGTGTTGCGCTGGATAACCGCGGTCGTGTTGTGGTGGATGCGCATTATGCCACCAACGTGCCGGGTGTTTACGCGATTGGCGACGTTATTGCCGGGCCTATGCTTGCTCACAAGGCCGAGGAAGAAGGCGTGGCGCTGGCCGAGCTGCTGGCCGGGCAGGCAGGCCACGTCAATTACGACGCCATTCCGGGCGTGATCTACACCTGGCCAGAGGTAGCGTCTGTTGGCTTTACGGAAGAGCAGCTCAAGGACAAGGGCGTGGGTTACAAGGTTGGCAAGTTCCCCTTCATGGCCAATGGCCGTGCACGGGCGCTGGGCATGACTGATGGCTTCGTCAAGGTTCTGGCGGAAAAGCAGACAGATCGGGTGCTGGGCGTGCATATCATCGGCCCGTCTGCTGGTGAACTGATTGCCGAAGCCACCATGGCGATCGAGTTCGGAGCTTCTGCCGAGGATATCGGGCGGGTCTGCCATGCCCATCCGACACTGAGCGAAGCGGTGAAAGAGGCGGCTCTGGCTGCTGATGGCCGGGCTCTTAATATCTGATTATTTTCTTCTTGTTAGGATAAATGCCATACTCTTTCGTGTTCGATGAAGGCGAGAAAAGAGTATGGCATGAACCTGACAGACTCTCTGAGGATACGGCTTCTGAGAGCCGGCGGCTGTGCCGTTCTGGGAATGGGTTTTTTTACCCTCGCCACGGTTTTAGCAGCAGCACAGCCTGCGTCGGATCATGCGGACGCCTCCTACGCCTCGGTATCTGGCCCAGTTGAACAGCAGGATCTGGACAGTTTTCTGGCCAGTGAGGCAGCGGCGGAAGGGGGCTCCAGCCATGCCCAACCTCAGGTGTTTTTTCCTGATGGTGATGTAGGGGCCGCGTGGCCCGCTCCAAAAAAAACAGCGCATACGACGCCTCCCACACAGGAGGCTAGACCACTTCACGGGCTTGCCCCTGTTGCACGACAGGCCTTGGCGTCACAGCCAGCCAGTGCCAGTGCCA
>NZ_BJMV01000002.1 GCF_006539345.1 Acetobacter peroxydans | reverse complement strand
GCCGAAAAGCATTTTTTTCATTTTTTTTACACCTTCAGCACCACCGGGTGCAAAAAGGGGCGCTCCGCCTGCCTGTCGTGACATTATAATGCAGTTAGAACACGATAGCCTTCGCCAGAGGCATAACAGTCACAAGCTGGCCACGCCTCGATTTCCATCAAGAGTCGTCGATTCAAGGCAGTCCATTAAGCGCATCCAGGCTGCCCTGCAGCGATGACGCCGGATAACAAGAATTATTTCCCTACGTTTCAGATAGGCCAGCCTGTTCTGCCTGCTGTTTTGCTCGACGTGATTCAGGCTTGAATACGCGGCTCTCTCATCGGAAGAGGCGGTTTCTAAACGAAGTTCTGGCATATAGACGCACCACGAACAACGCAGCCCCCCGACTTTTGGCCATCGCACAGACCTTACTCAGCTCACCATTATAATGGCCACAAGAGCATCAGATGTGCAGCTGATTGCAGTATAACGCTTTCATAAATCCTCAAAAACATTATATACGCCTCACGCCCGCGCATAATGAACTACGACGGGTACTGCGGTAGCTATAGCTACGGCGATTACTGATTTTCTTCGAATGGCCTGCTGATGAACACGATGAATCCTGTTTCCATGCACTCGTCAAAAGCGGCGCTCCAACCAGTGCCCACCGCTTCTGGACAGCCGCGCCGTTACGGAGATTTTCCGACTTTTCCAGCGGCTCTGGACTACGCTGCTCAGGGCACTGCCGGGTTTAATATCTACTCCGGCAAGGGAGAGCTTCTGGAAGCTCTGCCCTATAGTACTCTGCGTCAGCAGGCGATTGAAACAGGCCTCCGACTTCTGGGCATGGGCCTGCAACCGGGAGACCGTGTAGCCATTGTGGCGGAAAGTGACGGTGACTTCGCCCGCATCTTCTTTGGCTGCCAGTACGCCGGTCTTGTAACGGCCCCCCTGCCCCTGCCCGTGGCTTTTGGCGGAAAAGAAGCCTATCTGAGCACACTACGCGGCATGATCCGCAGCGCGCAGGCGAGTGCCGTCGTTATTCCCAACATCATCGAAGGCTGGACGGACGAGATCGTAAATGGGCTCGGCCTTGTCTTCGCTGGCTCGCCTGCGGAGCTTATGGAACGTGCCGTACCGGACATGCCTCTGCCGGAAATCCGGCCGGAAGCCCTGTCCTATCTGCAGTTTTCTTCGGGCAGCACGCGTTTTCCCATGGGCGTATGCGTTACTCAGCAGTCCGGCATGGCCAATGTTGCGGCGATTGCCCACGATGGCCTGCGTGTTCATGAAACAGGAGATCGCTGCGTATCCTGGTTGCCACTGTACCATGACATGGGACTTGTCGGTTTTTTCCTGACCCCCATGACCTGCCAGTTGACGGTTGATCTGCTGCCCACGCGTGAATTTGCCCGCCGCCCGCATGTATGGCTTGACCTGATCAGCCGCAACCGCGGCACCATCGCTTACAGCCCGTCCTTCGGATACGAACTCTGCGCCCGTCGGCCTGCGGCTGAAGACCTTGATCTGTCCTGCTGGCGGGTTGCCGGTATTGGCGGCGACATGATCCGCCCCCATATCCTGCAGGAGTTTGCAGACCGCTTTGCCTCTGCCGGGTTCCGGGCTGAGGCCTTTGTGGCCAGTTACGGCATGGCGGAAGCGACGCTGGCCATCAGCTTCGTACCGCTGGGTTCTGGCATCAAGACCGACACGGTTGACCTGCCCCTGCTGGAAAATGACGGTGTCGCCCGCCCGCCTGCCGATAGTGATACCCCGGCCCGTACGTTTGTCGTGTGCGGTCAGGTTCTGCCGGGACACCAGATGGAAGTCCGTGCACCCGATGGCCACGTGCTGGCCGACAGGGAAGTTGGCACGATCTATGTGCGTGGCCCAAGCCTGATGAGCGGCTATTTCCGTATGGAAGAAGAAACCCGCAAGGTGCTGGACCATAACGGCTGGCTGAATACGGGTGATCTGGGCTACATGCTCAATGGGCAGATTGTCGTGACCGGTCGCGCCAAGGATCTGATTATCATCAACGGCCGCAATATCTGGCCGCAGGATCTCGAGTGGTCGGCGGAAACGCATCTTGCAGCTCTGCGTAGCCGGGACGTTGCGGTGTTTTCTCTGGAAAAAGGCGACCATGAGGAAATCGTGGCCCTGATCCAGTGCCGCGCCTCTGACCCCGTTACGCGTGAAAGCCTGCGCAACGAAGCCTCCAGCCTGTTCCGGCGTCTGCATGGTGTTGATGTGTCCGTGGTTCTGGTGCCGCCTCGTGCATTGCCCCAGACCTCATCCGGCAAACTGACCCGTGCGAAAGCCCGCACCATGTATCTCAATGGCGCATTTGAGCCCCAACCCGAAATGGCCTGACCTTCTGCCGCTCCCGTTCTATATGGGAGGGGCCATGCAGTGTTTGCGGGCGGGCACTGGCCAAGCCCGCTTTTTTCTCGCATAAGGCGGCGCAGCGGGTGCAATCCCGATTGTAATGATTGCCCGAAAAGAACGAAGGATCTGACATGAGCGAGACCGTTGAAGGCGTTTCCGCGCTGATCATCCAGAAGCTGCTTTCCAACCCGAAAGTGCCCCGTGACATCAATGGCGACTGCAAGATCATGGAAGACCTTGCGTTTGACTCCCTTGCCGTCATGAACTTTGTCATGGAAGTGGAAGATAGCCTGGATGTGTCGGTTCCGCTCGATAAGCTGGCGGATATCCGCACGATCAACGATCTGGCTGCCTGCATCGTTGATCTGAAGAGCAAGGGGTAAGCCTGTATGGCATCGCTGTTTTCCAAATATGAAGGTCTTGCCGGCTCGCTCGGTGCGGTGGTGGCGGCCGGTGGCCGCAACCCCTTCGCTGTAGTGATTGAAAAACCCCTTTCATCGACAGTTGGGGTTATCGAAGGCCGGGAAACCCTTCTTTTCGGAACCAACAACTATCTGGGCCTGAGCCAGTCCGTACGCGCCATCAAGGCAGCGCAGGCTGCCGCCGAGGCCTGCGGCGTGGGCACCACGGGGTCGCGCATCGCCAACGGGACGCAGTCGCTCCACCGCCAACTTGAACGCAAGATTGCCGACTTCTTTCACCGTCGTGACGCCATGGTATTTTCTACTGGCTATCAGGCGAATCTTGGCATGATTTCCGCCCTGGCCGGCAAGGACGACTATCTGCTTCTGGACGCAGACAGCCATGCCAGCATCTACGACGGCAGCCGGCTGAGTGCGGCGCAGGTCATCCGGTTCCGGCACAACGACCCTGACGATCTGTACAAACGCATCAAACGGCTGGATGCGCCCGACGCCGCCAAACTGGTGGTGGTTGAGGGTATCTACTCCATGACAGGCAACGTGGCTCCGGTCGCGGAGTTTGCTGCGGTCAAGAAAGAAACTGGCGCCTATCTTCTGGTTGACGAGGCCCACTCCTTTGGCGTTCTGGGCGAGCATGGCCGCGGCAGTGCCGAAGCAGAGGGTGTGGAAGCAGATGTCGATTTCATCGTCGGCACGTTCTCCAAGAGCCTTGGTACGGTCGGCGGTTACTGTGTGTCTGACCACCCGGAACTGGAACTGGTGCGCCTGAACTGCCGCCCCTACATGTTTACGGCCTCTCTGCCGCCGGAAGTGATTGCCGCTACCGCAGCAGCACTGGAAGAAATGCAGGAACACCCTGAACTACGCGCCCAGTTGATGGACAATGCCGCACGCCTGCACGCTGGGTTTGTGCGCCTTGGACTGAATGCCAGCCAACGGGTAAGCCCCGTTATTGCTGTCACACTGGAGACGGTAGAGCAGGCCATTCCCATGTGGAACCGGCTGCTTGAACTTGGGGTGTACGTCAATCTCAGCCTGCCGCCCGCAACGCCTGATTCGCGGCCGCTGCTGCGCTGCTCGGTCATGGCCACGCATACGGCTGCACAGATTGATCAGGCGCTAGAAATCTTCAGACAGGCCGCGGAAGACTGCAACGTGCCGCTGTCCGCAAAGGAAACCGCTGCCTGATCAGCGGCGCCGAAAGATGCCGCGCCTCCAGAGCCTGAACAGCACTGGAGGCGCGGCCAGTAGCGGATGTTTTTCGGCAAAGGCAGAGACTTCAATAGTCACTCCACTATGGCGCCGGATCTTCCATGCAGCATAGCGCGCTCCCCCAGAAAACGTAAACGCAGCCTTGACAAGGCGCAGGATATTAAGCGGACGCCCTAGAGCAACCCGCAAGGCCCATGCCTGCTTTCCCGCCTCTCGCTCCTGGAGTGACAGAATAGGCCGCAGGTTCGCCCCTGCTGCCTGCACGACACTCACACGAGCCAAAACCCAGCAGGGCTGAAGCAGCATTGCATACCGCTGGGGCCATGCCTCAACAATACTGCCTGACCGACCATTCTTTTCGACCCGGAGTTCAGCCGCGTAGGTGTTCGTATACAGCGCCTCCCAGAAAGCCGCAGGACTCCCCTGTTCCGGCCCCAGAATCGCCGCCCACCGTGCGGCTGTTACGTGGGCCTGTACGATACAGGCGCCAATCCGCCCCGCTGCCTGTACATCTTTCGCCCAGACAAGGCGGGAAGGTTGAGAAAACCGAGCCCAGAGCGTTGTATCGTATGTAGCAAAACCCGTCAGACGCCTGAACTGGGCCAGCGTCAGGATGGCAACTTTAGCGCGCATCCCCCGCCCGTTCACACGTTGCTCGTGATACTCCACATTGGGCGGCAGAAGAGCATTGCATTGCCGCGCCAGAAAAGAGCGGGGCCAGTCGGCCTGACGATCCACAATAATGTAGAAGTCCAGAAGGGTATCTTCACCCACCCCGCCTCGTAAGCCCGACCCGTAAAATAGTACGCCCAGTGGCCGGGCATCCCCCAGCATCTGCATAACAAACTGCTGAACAAGATCATCGACGGGCGTTGCGAGTTCATGCGCCAAAAGCGTGGTCAGTTCAGCCAGTGCCTTGGCTTGCTGATCTACTGTCCCTGCTTGCCCTTCTCTCATATGCACAAAAAACTGACTTGCGGCCCGGCGGAAATAGTAAGGGCACCATCAGCCCCCGGTTCGAGTATCTCACCATCCAGCACGAAAGCATGTTTCATTTGCAGGTGCAGGCTTTCCGCCATGCCGCTCCGGTATTGCGGGGAACTCCGCACCCATACCGGGGCACGCCCGCGCAACAGGTGCCATATGGCTGTCAGCAGCCTTCTGGGCCTTGCCGCCACATCCAGATAGGCTACCCCATCACCCTGCGCCCCCGGCTCTGTCCAGAAAGGCCACGCGCCATGAGGCAGGCGCTGCAAACCTGTGCAGAGCAGAAGAAAATGACGGTCAAAGGAAATCGGCCGACCATCGCAAACAAGGCTGCACGGCACACCCTCCAACCAGCGTTTTCTCTGCAAAGGGGAAAACAGTTTGGCCAGCGACAGCATCAATGTCAGCGCTACGGCTGCATCGTGGGCAATATTTGTGAGAATACCCGGGTGATGCGCAATATCAATCCCACGCGCAAAGGCACCTATTCCACCAAAAAAACCAAGAACGTCCTGGCCTTCGTGGCCCGCTCGCGTCACGACCAGCGGCCTGCGCCATCTTAGCCCTGCAGAAGTCAGGCCTGCCTGCAGCCTGTCTCGCAGGGCATGTAGGGCCTTCACCCCACGCTGTCCAAACCCGACATCCGCCGCGATCAGATTGGTATTTCCCGATGCCAGAACGGCGATAACCGGCCACGATGAGCGCGGCCAAGATGAAGCATACAGCGCACTCAGAACACTGCCGACGGTGCCGTCGCCGCCGTCAATCACAAGGCAGGTCACGGGGTTCGCAGCCATGCGTTCAATAAGCAGTCGCAGTTCGTCATGGGATTGGGGCGCGTAAACACGCCCTTGCGTCAAAGCGCGCGCCTGCTCCAGATAGTGCGGATCCGCTTCGATATTTCTGCGGCTCTGCGGATTATAAATAAGGGCAAAACAATTCTGCAACCGGACTCTCTTGTTATACTGACCTTGTCTGTCAGGGCTTTTTGCCCCAACCATGTCGCAGTGATATACTGCTATATCTTATAAGTGTCGCATGTCGTGCCCCTTACGACAACCATTACGGGAGACATGACTGTTTTGACCAGCGTCTGGATCGCCCATCTGTCGGACCTGCATCTTCCCATAACCGGCAGGCTGCAGATTCGGGAGATACGGCTCAAACGTATATTAGGTCTGCTATCATGGCTGACCCGTCGAAGGCACATACATCACCTCCGCTGGCTGAGCTGTGTCATCCGCGACGCGCTCTCCACCCACCCGGATCTGCTGGCCGTGACGGGCGACCTGACCAATCTGGGCGCCATGGTCGAATTCCGCAACGCCCGGCAATGGCTGGACGGACAGAACCTGCCCCCCACCCTGATCGTACCGGGCAATCACGAAATTCTCGTCCGCGAGAATTACGCTCAGAAACAGGCATTGTGGGCACCCTGGCTCCATCCTGCGAGCCTGTATCCACGTCTATCCTGCCTGAGCGCCGGCAATGTTATCCTGATCGGGCTCAATACCGCGCGCCCTTCTCTGCCTTTTTTGGCAACCGGTGCCATCGGCAAGGCCCAGCTCGACCAGTTGGCTGCTTGCCTGCGGGAAGCGAGATCCAAAGGACTATGCCGCGTCGTACTGCTACACCACCCTCCGACACGGTGCCTTGTCGTCTGGCGCAAACGGCTCGAAGACCTGCAAGCCCTTGAAGAGGTTTTGCAACGTGAGGGAGCGGAACTCGTTCTGCATGGCCACTCGCACCGGGCCACGGTCAGCCATATTGCCGGAACCGATATACCCGTCATCAGCTCCTCCTCCGCCTCACACGCGCCCGGACACGAGGACAGTGCCGCTGGCTGGAACCATATCGGCATCGAACAGGCTCCGGCAGGCTGGAACATTACGGTGCAGAGGCGCTTTCTTGCCCCGTCAGGAACAATGTGCGACAGCCCGCTGTTGCAGCATTATTTCCTGAACCGCCCTGTTCCGTTATCGAGCGCATGATACCTTTCTTTTCCAGATTTCCGTTTGTGCACCGCGTAGTTCTCTCACTACGCCCCGGCACACTGGATCGCTACCTGCTGGCGCAGTTGATGCCGCCTTTTCTGGTTGCCCTGTCGGTTGTCATGTCCGCCCTGCTGCTCGAACGCCTGCTGGTACTGTTCAATCTGCTAACCAGTGGTAACAGCCATCTCCTGACATTCGTGGGCCTATTGGCGACGCTTCTACCGCACTATCTGGGACAAGCCTTGCCCGCAGCGCTGTGTGTATCGGTTTTTTCGATCATCCGCCGTATGAGCCAGAACGAGGAAATAGACGTGGTTAACAGCAGCGGACGTTCCCTGCTGCGCATGATCCGCCCCTATCTTCAGCTCGGCGCCTTTCTGGGCGTTCTGTCTTTTCTACTGTACGGCTTTATCCAGCCCCATGCCCGCTATGACTTTCGCTCGGCCTTCTATTTCGCCAGCCATGCGGGCTGGACGCCACGTATGCAGTCGCGCCTGTTCGCATCTCCCTCTCCTGACATGACATTCACGGCCGACAGGGTTACCCAAAGCGGCTCGGAACTACGCCATGTCTTTATCCGCGACATCAAAGATGGTGAGGAACACGATATAACAGCACAACGCGGCCATATCCGCATTGCGGAAGATGGGAACGCAGTCGAAATCGAGCTGCAAGACGGCATGATCCTGACCACCAGCGCCGACCATTCGCCAACCGTGGCGCTTTTCGATCATTCGACACGCTATCTTTCCCATGCGGCGCAGGTTGTCCCCTTCCGTCAACGCGGCGAGGACGAACGGGAACTGACATCGCCGGAACTTCTCATGCAGCTGGCCACGGACGAGACGACTATTTCACGCCCGCACCTGCTTTCCGAGCTGCACTTCCGACTGGCACGCTGCCTGACAGTACCGTTCATCCCCCTTCTCGCGACAGCATTGGCCATTGCCCGCAAACGACAGCGCGATGTTATCGGACTGCCTGCAGCGTTCATCATCATGGTCGGGTTCGACCATCTTATACAAATGGCGCACAGTATGGCGGCCACCGGCGGCGCATCCGTGCTGTCCATCTGGCTGGCGGCCTTTGTTTTCATGGCCTTGTGCACCGTGCTCCTGCTGTATCGCTCAGGCGCGTTTTTCCTCCTGCGCGCGCTACTGGAAAACCGCCTGCGCGGCGAGCAAGCTCCGACAGGCCGCGTCTAATGGGAAGCAGCTCCGGCACCATCGTGCACGCTCGCACACGTACCCCCCGACATGTGCTGCTCCGCTATCTCTCGTTCACGCTCTTCGTGCGGGTTATGATCTGTTGCGCGGTACTCGTCGGCCTGATGGAAGTGCTGGCTCTGCTTGAACAAACAACGCCAATCCTGCAGCGGCATCTGGGTATCCAGGGGCTGATGCTCTATGTCGGGCTTCGCTTGCCCTTTCTGCTGTCCAATACACTGCCCTTCGCCGTGCTGATCGGCACGCTCGTGATGCTCACGCAGATGACCCTCTCGAGTGAAACAGCCATTCTGCGCGCGGCTGGTCTTTCAACGCTGGGCTTTTACCTGCGGCTGGCTCCCATCACGCTCGTTCTGGGTTTCATGGGAGTCGTGCTTGATGACCAGATCGCCCCCCGTTCGGAACTGGCGCTGGCCGTATGGTGGAATCGTACAAACCCTACGCCCGAAAACGGTCGCGCCTTCTGGTTCCGCGATGCCAATCAGATTGTCCACGTAAGCTACGCGGCCGATGGCGGCGAACGTCTTGGGCCCGTGGATATCTACACCCGTGATAGGGAAGGCAGGCTTACGGGCACCCTTCACGCCGGTTCGGCCGAGCATACGCCTGCGGGGCCGTGGATTCTGCATGATGTCAGCAGGCTTTCTGTACGCAATCTGATGGTACAAGCGCTGCCCCCCCAGGACACCATAACCTGGCCAATATCCTTGCCCCCGACAGAGCTCATCAGGCTGGCCGCGGACCGACCGCCCATTTCCTCCCGGCTGATGTTCGCCCGTCTTCTGGGCCACATGCCCTCGAACGACACCCCCGCCTACCTCAAGGCCGGATTGCTGGAACGGCTCCTGCACCCGGTTTCACTCCTCGTTCTGTTGTTGATTGCGATGCCGGTACTCTATATCCCTCCACGGACAGGCAGCCGAAGCTGGTTGCCTGTATGGTGTCTGGGCAGCGGCCTTCTGTTCATTGTCACACAGGGACTGTTTCGCGCTATGGGCAATGCGGGCCTTCTCCCGCCACTCATGGCCGTACTGCCGGGACTGATTATCTTCACGCTGGGCACACTAAGCGTGCTCCTGAGGAACGAAACACTATGAGCGGAACACTCAACAACGCATCACTCAAGACGGGGCGCAGCTTCGATCTTGGCAAGATGAACCTGCAGCAGCTCTGGGTAGCCTATCTGACCTACCCTACGATTCTGCTGTATTTCGCTCTCATCATCGTCAGCTTCGGCATTGCCGCGCGATATTTCGCGGGCTGGGGGCCAACGCTTGTGGCCGTCGTGGCTGTTATGGCGGTCTACCCGCTGGCCTGGTACCTGCTGCATCGCTACGTGCTGCATGGCCATCTGCTCTATAAAAACCGCTGGACCGCCAGCCTGTGGAAACGCATCCATTTCGACCACCATCAGGACCCACACCTGCTGGATGTGCTCTTCGGCGCGCCTGTAACCACCCTGCCCACCATCATCGCCATCACAGGGCCGATCGGCTACCTGATTGGCGGTGTCGGAGCCGCCGCAACAGCTATCGGCACGGGTATTACGATCACATGTATTTACGAATTCTTTCACTGCATCCAGCATCTGAACTACAAACCCCGCGCAGGCTGGATCCAGCGCATGAAAGCCCGTCACGTTCTGCATCATTTCCATGATGAAGACGGCAATTTCGGCATCACCAGCTTTGTTATCGACCGCATGTTCGGCTCCTACTACGTCGATGCCAAGGCCCGCCCGCGCAGCCCGACCGTGTTCAATCTTGGTTACGATCTGCAACAGGCTGCGCTCTATCCGTGGGTTATGCGCTGCACGGGTGCCCCTCCGCGTGACCGGCCCGACGGTGCCCGCCCTGAGGGTAAACGCGCGTAATGAGTGCGTCTCCGGCCAGCGCGCAGCCCCGGCCTCCCGTCACTGCTCTTGTGCTGGCGGGTACACGGCCCGGTCGCCCTGACCCGCTGGCCGAAATGGCCGGTGTCTCGCACAAGGCCCTGCTTCCCATCGGCGGCGTGCCCATGGTGCTCAGGGTCATTGCGGCCCTGCGAGACGTCCCCGCGATCTCTCGCATAGTCGTCTGCGTGGACTCCCCGCATCTTCTGGCGGACAAGCTGCCCCCCGATGTCCTGCTGCTACCGGCGCAGCCGGGGGGACCAAGTGCGAGCGTGCTGGCCGGGCTCGCGCGTTTCGGTACGCCGCTGCTGGTCACTACGGCTGATAACGCCCTGTTACAGGCCAGTTGGGTCGAGGAATTTCTTGGCGCTATCGCCCCCCAAAGCGACATGGCGGCCTGCGTGGCCACACAGGCCGCCGTGCAGCGCGCCGTGCCGAATACCCGCCGCACCTACATCCGGCTGGCGGACGTGACTTTCTCGGGCTGCAACATGTTCCTGTTCAGAACTGCGGTTTCCGCCAGAGTAGCGGAGCTGTGGCAGAGCGTGGAACAGAACCGCAAAAACCCCCTCCGCATCGCTTGGGCGCTGGGTCCGCTTGTTCTGCTGCGCGCCCTGACCGGCCGCCTGACACGCGCCGCCCTGTACCGGCGCATTGCAAAACTGACCGGTGCTCGTGCCGAGCTGGTCGCCCTGTCAGACGGACGCGCCGCCGTTGATGTGGACAAGCCTGACGACATCGTGGTGGCAGAGCAACTCGCCGCGTCCCTGCCCCCTATCCACGCCTGAAAAAGAACGGCGGCTGGTATCGCCGCCTCTCCTCAGCCCGGCAACATGGCTTCCAGCCGGGCGGGAACTTCCGCCATGGAGCCTGCCTGCCATTGCCCCCCTTCGGGCGGTTTCTGGCCATACCCCCACGCGGCGTACAGAAACTGGCACCCGGCGCCCTCCGCGGCCTGCCAGTCCGGCGGCATGTCCCCCACCATAACACTGCGCCCCGGCTGACCATGCGCCATGGCGATCGTCCCAAGCAAATGAGCCGGATCGGGTTTTTTGACCGCAAAGCTGTCACCCCCGCCGACCGCAACAAACAGATCCGCCACATTCAAATCACGCAGGATTTCACGGGCCGCCGCTTCCGGCTTGTTTGTACACACAGCCAGCTCCCACCCGGCGGCACGCAATGTCCGCAGGGTTTCCTCTGCTCCGGGAAACAAACGTGAAAGGCGGGTCAGTCTGGGCATGTACAGCGTCATGAAACGGGCGGAAGCCTCAGCTTCGTCAATCACAGGGGCCCCCTCCCCCACCAATCCTCTGGCCGCCGCAAGCGCTTTGGAAACCAGAACCGCCACGCCACGCCCGATCATGGTCCTGATCATCGTATCCGACAGCGCAGGCAGCCCATAAAATGCCAGAAGCTCCCGGCAGCACTCCCCCAAGTCCGGCAGGGAATCCAGCAGGGTTCCATCCATGTCAAAAACCGCCAGTCTGCGCACTGTCATCACCCGCTGCCTCTTCTGCTTTCAAAAACCTGAAAAACCGCCTTATCCTCGCATGGTACAAACACGGGCGCGAGAGGTTTGACACAGGCAAAGGCTTGTCTTACCGCATGATACATGACCTCTTTTTCCTCCTCCCGACCTGCCACAGCCGTGCTTCTGGCCGCCGGCCTTGGCACACGCATGAAATCGTCCCGCGCCAAAGCCATGCAGCAGATCGCAGGACTGCCCATGCTTGCCCATCTTCTGGCCAGCGCGTCCGCCGTTTTCGACCGTCTGGTTGTCGTCATCGGCCCCGGCATGGAGGAGGTCGCGGAGCTTGTGGCTCCTTACCCTGTCATCATCCAGCACGAGCGCCTCGGTACCGCCCATGCAGCCCTACAGGCCGAAGCCTGCTTTGGTGATGGTGACGTGGCGGTGCTGTACGCGGATAATCCGCTCATTTCCGCTCATACGCTTACCACCCTGCTGGAAGAGCGGCGCAAAGCTGGTGTGGGGCTCGCTCTGCTGGCCATGCGCCCGCAAGATCCCGCACGGTACGGACGTGTTCTCGCTCATGAAGGCGAGGTCAGCCGGATCGTGGAATGGGCGGATGCGACCCCTGAGGAACGCAACGTTGATCTCTGCAACGCCGGCGTGCTGTGCGCGGATGCCGCAGACTTCCGGCGCTGGCTACACGCGGTGCGCAACGATAACGCCAAAGGCGAATTCTACCTGACAGACGTGGTGGGTTTGGCTGTTGCCGAGCAGGTGCGCGTGCGCGCGGTCGAAGCCCCGGAAGACGAACTGCGCGGCGTCAACTCCCGTGCGGAACTCGCTCTGGCCGAAGCCGCCATACAGACCCGACTGCGCGAGACTGCCATGGCCGAAGGCGTGACGCTGGTCGCCCCGGAAACCGTTTTCCTCTGCGCGGATACCTGCCTGTCTCCCGATGTGCTGATAGAACCGCACGTCGTATTCGGCCCCGGCGTGATCGTGCATGAGGGCGCGACCATCCGTTCTTTCAGCCACCTTGAGGGGTGTGAAATCCATGCAGGCTCGGTCATTGGTCCCTATGCCCGCATCCGCCCCGGCAGCAGCATTGGTGCGGGGTCACGGGTCGGCAATTTTGTGGAAATCAAGGCCACGACCATGGGCACGGGCGTTAAGGTCAACCACCTGTCCTATCTGGGCGATTCCCGTGTTGGCAACCGCACCAATATCGGCGCGGGTACGATCACCTGCAATTACGACGGCACTTTCAAGCACAGCACGCTCATCGGGCATGATGTCTTTGTAGGGTCTGACTCCGTGCTGGTTGCGCCGCTCAACATCGGAGACAACGCACTGATCGGCGCAGGCAGCGTCATCACGACGGATGTGCCGCCAGACGCGCTGGCGCTGGGCCGCGCCCGCCAGATCAACAAGGACGAACAGGGCAAGCGGTTCAAGGACATGCTACGAGCAAAGAAGGAAAACGGCTGATGTGCGGTATCTGCGGCGCCACAGGGCTGCGCCACGCGACACCGATCGTATTCGAAGGGCTGCGCCGTCTTGAATATCGTGGCTATGATTCTGCCGGAATTGCCACGCTGGCGGACGGGAAGATCGAACGACGCCGGGCGGCGGGCAAGCTGGATAATCTGGCCGCCCTGCTTGAACGCGAGCCACTATCTGGCACGACCGGAATCGGCCATACGCGCTGGGCTACCCATGGCGCCCCCACGACTGGCAACGCCCACCCGCACGGAACCGCCCGCGTGGCAATCGTGCATAACGGCATTATCGAAAACTTCGAAACCCTGCGCCGCGAACTCGAAACCGCCGGACAGGTGTTCGAAACCGAAACAGACAGCGAAACCATTGCCCTGTTGGTCGATTACCACCTCCAGCGTGGCCTGTCGCCCAAAGAGGCGGCTCTTGCGACGCTGCAACGGCTGGAAGGCGCTTACGCCGTCGCCATGGTGTTTGCCGGGCATGAAGGGCTGATAATCGGCGCATGTCACAATGCGCCGCTGGCCGTTGGTTATGGCGAACACGAGATGTTCCTCGGTTCGGACTCACTGGCTCTGGCCCCGCTGACCCGGCGCATCACCTATATGGAAAACGGCGACTGCGCGATCCTGACCCCGATGGGGGCCGAGTTCATCCGATTTGACGGCACCCCCGTCCAGCGTGCCCAGCAGGTCACCACGCTGACAGCCGGGGCCATCGGCAAGGATGGTTACCGACACTACATGGAAAAGGAACTGCACGAACACCCGCTGGTTATCGGGCAGACCCTGCAACGTATGGTGGACCCCGCTACCCGCAAGGTCGTGTTGCCCGAACTGCCGTTCAATCTGGCAGATGCGCCACGTGCCGTCATGACCGCCTGCGGCTCCGCTTTTTATGCGGGCATGGTCGGGCGCTACTGGCTGGAGGAAATCGCCCGCCTGCCGGTGGATATTGATGTTGCCAGTGAGCTACGCTACCGCAACCCGCCTCTGGACAGGCACTCGCTCGGGCTGCTCATTTCCCAGTCGGGAGAAACCGCCGATACGCTGGCGGCCCTGCGCGCCCTGCGCCAGAGCGACGTGCATATCCTGTCGGTGCTGAACGTCGAGCACAGCAGCATGGCGCGTGAAAGCGACGCCGTGCTGGGCACCGTGGCCGGGCCTGAGATTTCCGTGGCGTCCACCAAGGCATTTACGGCGCAATTGACTGTGCTGGCCTGCCTGAGCATCGCCATTGCCCGCGCGCGCGGCCATCTTGATCCACTGCGTGAGGAAGAACTGGTGTCTGCCCTGTTGGATATGCCAACCCGTGCGGCCGATGCCCTCGCCCAGAACGAAGCCGTGCGCGCCATGGCGCGTGTGGTAGCCGAAGCGCGCGACGTGCTCTACCTGGGCCGTGGCAGCCTCTTTCCGGTAGCCATGGAAGGCGCCCTCAAGCTCAAGGAAATTTCCTACATCCACGCCGAGGCCTATGCCGCAGGCGAGATGAAGCATGGCCCCATTTCACTGATCGACAGTTCCGTACCGATCGTAGCGAGCGCTCCGTACACACCACTGTTCGATAAAACGCTCTCGAACCTACAGGAAGCTAAGGCACGTGGCGGCCGTCTTCTGGTATTTACGGACACCAAAGGCGCGGAACGCGTTTCAGCCATTGCCGAGCAGGTAGTGGTTCTGCCTCATGTGCATGACTTCGTAACGCCCATTCTGCAGGTCATTCCCGTGCAGATGCTCGCCTACGAAGTAGCCGTGCTCAAAGGCACGGATGTCGATCAGCCCCGCAACCTCGCCAAGTCGGTTACGGTCGAATAAAGCCCCTGCCACCTGATGCGTATCCCGCCTCGACGGATGAGGCTGGGTATGCACAGGGCTTCGGCTCTCTCCCCTGTCACGTCCCCCGATAGCCAAGCCGGAAAGAGACGGCGCGCCCTAAGTCAACCGCGCGTTCGCCCAGTTTTTCCATGCCATAGCGGCCAAGTTCCGTCTGGGGCAGGCTGATCCCCACTCCTGCCACAGCATGGCCTGAGTGGTCCTTGACGGCTGAACCGAAGCACCACAGCCCATCATGAATCTGCTCGTCATCCACCGCATAGCCACGGTGGCGGATTTCGCCCATTTCACGCACCAGCGTTGCGACAGAGCGTATGGCATTAGGGGTCAGGGGCTTAGGCCAGCCTGAAACCGGGTGCTGTGCCAACCATTCATCAAACGACGTATCATCCATGCCGGCCAGCATGGCGTTACCCGTAGCCGTAAAGATGGCGGGCAGACGCATACCAACCCGGAACGACGCACCGAGCACCGTCGCGCTGTTCCTGCACGCCAGATACACGACATCGGCTCCATCCAGCATGGTGAGCGTAATGGTGAACGAATCCAGATCGGGACGAGTCTCAAGCGCGTGATAGAACTCCGCGACCAGGTCGCGCTTTTCTGTCACGTCCCCGGCCCAATCAAGAAGACGCGTGCCCAGCCGGTACCCCTGTGCCGCGTTCTTGTCCAACAGCTCAAGCTCAACCATCACGGCCAACAGTCCATGGGCTGTGCTGCGCGGCAGATCAAGCTGCTTGGCTATATCTGCCGCCAGAGGAGGCCTGCTAGCAGCACGCACAAGATCAAGAATGCGCACGGCTCGGCGTAAGGCGGGAACCGTATCCTGTGAAGTGGGCATGTTTTTCTTATTTTCCTTGTTGACAGGAGAGGCCTGCCTCTTCATATTCAGCATACAGGATCAAGTTCAATATAATGAACAACAAAAATCAGAACACGATCTTGCCGCGCAGAGGCATGGTGGAAGCCTGATACAAGAACCCGAAACAGGGCAGCAGGCTTCCACCCTCTGGTTACGCAACATCATCCCTCGCCCCCTGTCCGCTATTCAGCTACATGGAATACTCCTCCTGCCACAAATGTAGCAAAAGGACAGCCTCTTGACTTGTGTATATGATTTCATTCTGCCCTCTCTGGAAGGCGGAACCATTGATCTGAGCGTTTATCGTGACCGCCCGGTGCTGCTTGCCAACACCGCGTCTCTTTGTGGTTTCACACCCCAGTACCAAGGCCTGCAGGCGCTCTGGACCCAGTACCATAAAGCGGGTCTGGTGATTGTTGGTATTCCCAGCAACGATTTCGGCCATCAGGAACCGGGGACATCCGAGGAAATCGCCAGCTTCTGCCAGCGAAATTATGGCGTTTCCTTTCCCATGGCTGCACGCAGCTCGGTACGAGGTGCCGACGCCATCCCGCTGTTCCGGTGGCTGGACAATGAGCTTGGCTTTTTCGCCAGACCCAGATGGAACTTTTATAAGTACCTGACAGACCGCCACGGCCTGCCCACAGCATGGTTCAGCAGCCTTACCCCGCCCACGGCGTGGCGCGTACGCAAGGCCGTAGAACGGGCGCTACAGAGCGCCTAACGCGGCACCAGAATGCCGTCGCGCAGGGTGACAACCCGATCCATGCGCGGCAGCAGCTCTTCATTATGAGTAGCGACAAGGGCTGCCAGCCCTTTCTGCCGCACCGCATCCAGCAATTCCGTAAAAACGGCATCCGCGGTGCGGGCGTCCAGATTACCAGTCGGCTCATCGGCCAGCAGCAAAGCGGGCGCGTTAGCCAGCGCGCGGGCTATGGCCACACGCTGTTGCTCCCCGCCTGACAGTTTTCCCGGCAGATGCTCCATCCGGTGTGACAGGCCAAACATACCCAGCAGGCGTTCGGCTTCTGCCTTGGCCTGTGCTTTGGGCCTGCCCGCAATCATCTGGGGCAGCATCACGTTCTCACGCGCGCTGAATTCCCCCAATAAGTGATGGAACTGGTAGACAAAACCAATCTGGTCGCGCCGCAAGGCCGTACGCCCGGCTTCCGCCATACCTCGGGTGGACTGACCGCAAATTACGATATCACCATCATCCGGCGTATCCAGAAGCCCCGCCAGATGCAGAAGGGTGGATTTACCCGTGCCGGAAGGAGCAACCAGCGCCACGATTTCGCCTGCATGGAGGGTCAGCTCAGCCTCACGCAGGACAGGCAGCACGTCATGATCGCCACTGCGGTAGCTCTTTTCCACACCGCGCAGCGCGAGCACAGGGGCCTCATTCATGGCGCAGGGCCTCCACCGGGTCTGTTTTTGCGGCACGCCATGAGGGATACAGCGTAGCCAGCAGCGAGAGGCCAAGCGCCATCACAATCACTTCCGCCACCTGCCCCCACACCAGCTTGGCTGGCAGATGCTCAAGATAATACACTTCCGGGTTGAACAGGTTCGTGCCCGTCAGCTTCTGCAACACCTGCCGGATTCGCTCGATATTCACGCAGAACACGACGCCCAGCAGCGTTCCCGCCACGGTGCCGCTTACCCCTACGAACGCGCCGCACATGAGGAAAATCCGCATGATAGCGCCACGGCTCGCGCCCAGTGTGCGCAGTACTGCAATATCCGCTGTCTTGTCCTTGACCATCATGATCAGCGAGGAAATGACGTTAAACGCCGCGACCAGAATAATGAGGGTAAGGATCAGGAACATGACGTTCTGTTCCACCTGCACCGCGCCAAACAGGGCGTTGTTGGCGCTCGTCCAGTCCATCACCCGCAGACCGGGGTCTGCCAGAGCCCTACTGATGGCCTGCGTGACAGACCGCACATGCTGCGGATCGCCTGTCATGACCATGATCTGCGTGACCTGCCCTGGCATCTGAAAGTAAACTTGCGCCGCCTGCATGGGCAGGAACACCACGCTGGAGTTATAGTCATTCACACCGGCGTCGAAAATCGCCGCTACGTGGTAGGTTTTGACGCGTGGCACCGTGCCGAATGCGGTGGCTGCGCCATCCGGCGAAACAAGCGTTACGCCAGAGCCCACCATAAGCCCTGCGCGTTCAGCCAGCGTAACCCCGACGACAATGGAATCATCACCGCCAAAATCGCTCAGCGATCCGGCCACCAGCGATGAACTGACGGCCGTCAGTCTCTGAAGGCCCTGCGGCGTCATGCCGTGCACGACAGCGCCGGTATTGTAACCGCCCACACTCAGCAGCACCTGGCCTTCGATCATGGGAGTAGCCCCCACGACACCCGGCACCTTGCGCACCTTGTCGGCCGCCGCTTCATAAGCGCTGATGGTACGGCCTGAACCATAAATGGTCAGATCCCCATTCAGCCCCAGTATGCGGCCCATGAGATCGGCCTGAAAACCGTTCATGACCGCCATGACAATAATCAGCGTAGCGACGCCAAGGGCGATACCAACCAGCGAGAAAATGGCGATGATCGAAACAAAGCGTTCGCCCCGCCGGGCGCGGAGGTAACGGCCCGCCACCGCGCGCTCAAAGGGGCCGAACATGCCGCTTAACCAGCCAGAACCAGAGCCAGGGCGTCATCCACCGCCAGCTCCTGCCGGTCGCCGGTGGCGCGGCGCTTAAGTTCCACAAGCCCGGCTTTAGCGCCGCGCGGCCCTACGACGATCTGCCACGGATGGCCCATGAGGTCGGCATCGGCGAACTTCACGCCCGCCCGCTCCGGCCTGTCGTCATACAGGAAGGACTCAGGCGCGGCGGCGTATATCCGTTCGCACAGCGCGTCGCAGAGTTCATCACCCGACTTCAGGTTCAAAATGGCCGCCTTGAACGGCGCGATGGAATCGGGCCAGATAATGCCGTTCTCGTCATGGCTGGCTTCGATAATGGCCCCCGCCAGACGGGAAACACCAATGCCGTAAGAGCCCATCTCGGGGTAAAGCTTGTTGCCGTCCGGCCCGACGACACTGATGTCCATCGCCTCGGTATATTTCGTGCCAAAGTAGAAGATATGGCCGACTTCCACGCCACGACCTTCACGCCGCCGCTCAACCGGCACGTTCTCCCACGCCGCAGTGTCGTGCATTTCGTCGGTCGCGGCATAGGGAGCGGTCACGCGGTTGAAGAACGCTTCCAGAGCCTCGTGGCTGTTCACATCAACGGGCTCGTCCAGCCAGTCCTGCTCCTCCAGCGCCGCATCATAATAAACGCCGCTTTCGCCCGTGGGGGCGAGAATCAGGAATTCGTGGCTGAGTTCCCCGCCAATCGGGCCGGTATCAGCGCGCATAGGCACTGCCTGCACACCCAGGCGCTGGAACGTCCGCAGGTAGGACAGCAGCATACGGCGGTATGTTGCGACAGCCCCGGCGTAATCCACATCGAAGCTGTAGGCGTCCTTCATCAGGAACTCACGCCCGCGCATGACCCCAAAACGGGGGCGCACCTCATCACGGAATTTCCACTGGATATGGTACAGGGCCTGCGGCAGTTCCTTGTAGGATTTAACGGACTGACCAAACAAGTCGGTAATCATTTCCTCATTGGTCGGCCCGTAAAGCAGTTCGCGTTTGTGGCGATCCTGAATACGCAGCATTTCGGGGCCATACGCATCGTACCGGCCTGAGCGCCGCCACAGATCCGCGGACTGCAGCGTGGGCATCAGCACTTCCTGCGCGTCGATACGGTCCTGTTCCTCACGGACGATCTGGCTGATGTTACGCAGCACGCGCAGGCCCGCAGGCAACCACGCATAAATACCAGACGCCGTCTGACGGATCAGCCCTGCGCGCAGCATGAGCCTGTGCGAGACGATCTGCGCCTCTGCAGGATTTTCCTTAAGCGTGGGAATGAAGCTGCGCGAAAGACGCATGGTCGGTTATGCCCTGTACGATAAACGCCTCCCTGAGTGGAGACGTCCCGGAATGATTGATCCTGTTTTCTGCTCTAGAACAGCAGACGCCCGAAGGAAACCCGCCATGGGGCTTCCTGCGGGTGAATGATGTCTCGGCCCTTCTCAGACGCGCAGCAGATGCACGTCCACCAACGGGCGTTTCTGCAGCTTGCGGCCCAGAGCCCGACGCAGGGCTGTTTTGGCGGCATCGCGGAAAGCGCCATCGTCGTTACGCAGTTCATCGGGTATGATGTCCAGCGCATTGGCGAATTCCTCGCGCACGCGCACGCTTTCCAGATCATCGGGCTCAAGCAGGCCCGGCGCGCTGACCTTGGGCTCGCCAATGACAAACCCTTCGTCATCCACCGCGAAGCTGCCAATCACCATGCCGTTAAACAGCATCTTGCGCCGGGCAGCAAGCACGCCGCCATTCATGGACAGCAGGCGCCCGGCATCAAGCGCCAGACGACCTGTGGGCGCGGTATCCACCACCTCGACCCGGCCCGGAGCAAGGCGCAGAATATCACCGTCTTCCAGCAGAACCGGCGTAATGCCCGCTTCCTGCGCAAGAGCGGCCTGCGCCGTCAGGTGACGCCATTCCCCATGCACAGGCACAACATGCTGCGGCCGCAGCAGATCGTACATCTTGCGCACATCGCCGCCCGTGGCATGACCGGAGACATGCACGAAGCGCTCGCGGTCCGTAATGACCGTAACCCCCCGGCGCGCCAGATTGTCCTGCACGGCCATGATGGCGCGTTCGTTACCCGGAATCATGCGGCTGGAATAAATGACCGTATCCCCCTCGCCGAGCGAGATATTGGGGTGTTCGTCAATCGAAATCCGCGAGAGCGCCGAGCGGGGCTCACCCTGACTGCCGGTAATGATCATCAGCAGTCTGTCATCCGGCACGTCGTTCACGTCCTGCTCGCTCAGGAACGGCAGCACACCGGACAGGTAGCCACATTCACGCGCGGCGGTATCGAGATTGCGCAGAGAGCGCCCAACCAGCACCACCGTGCGGCCGGCGGCCTGCGCTGCCATGGCGATGGTTTCAACCCGCGCCACGTTGGACGCAAAGCAGGTGACCGCAATACGGCCCTTCAGCTCCGCCACCAGTTCCGTCATGCTCCGGCGCACTTCCGCCTCGGACTGCGAGGGGCCGGACTTCATGACATTCGTGCTGTCGCACACAAGGGCCAGCACACCTTCACGGCCGATTTCCGCCAGACGATCAAGATCAGTCGCGGGGCCAACCAGCGGGTCGGGATCGAACTTCCAGTCACCGGTATGCACCACAATACCAGCAGGCGTACGCAGTACCATGGACTGCGCCTCAGGCACCGAGTGCGTCACGGGCACGAATTCGATATCGAACGGCCCCACATTGAAGCGGCTGCCGGGCATGACAACCTTGATCGGCACGTCATTCAGCCGGGCTTCCGCAAGCTTGCGGCGCAAAACCGCCGCCGCGAACGGCGTGACGTAAACCGGGCACTCAAGCATCGGCCACATATGCGCGACCGCCCCGATATGGTCTTCATGCGCGTGAGTGATAACCAGCCCCGCGAGGCTGTTCTTACGCTCCACGATAAAGGCCGGATCGGGCACCAGAATTTCGGCTTCCGGGGTATCGTTCCCGCTGAAGCCAATGCCGCAGTCAATGGCTAACCATGTATCGCCCAGGCGATACAGGTTCAGATTCATGCCGATCTCGCCCGTTCCGCCCAGAGGCAGAAAGGCCAGATCGCCGTTTTGTCCTGTCATAATGTCGTTTTATCCTTCAGTCAGAAAATCTCGTTCTACAGTCAGTTTTGGCAGGGGATTGCGCCCCGCCAGCAAGCGCAGCCCATTCAGGGTCAACATTGAATCCACATGATCGAAAATAGCCGTTCCCTCAGAGAAGAGCGGAGCCAGACCACCGGTTGCGAGTACCTTCATAGGCCCCACTTCCCGCCTGATCCTCTCGACGATCCCCTCGATCAAACCGACATACCCCCAGAACACGCCCGACCGCATGGCAGAAACCGTATTGCGCCCAATGGCGGACTCCCCCACCGGACGCCCGATACCAATACGGGGCAGACGGGCCGCCGCCTGATGCAGCGCCTCAACCGAAAGATTGATACCCGGTGCGATAACCCCGCCGCAATAACTACCTTCACGATCCACCACGTCGAAAGTAGTGGCCGTGCCAAAATCAATAACGGTCAATGGCCCACCATAGTTGTGGTGCGCGGCCAGTCCGTTCAAGAGACGGTCAACACCCACCTCGTCAGGGTTATCAACCAGAATGGAAAAGCCCCAGTCCAGCCGGGCAGAAGCCAGAAGCGGCTCGACAGCAAACCACTGGCGGCACAACGTTCTGAGGTGATAAAGGGCCGCAGGTACCACGGTCCCGATAACCGCGCCTTCGATATCATCCGGGGTCAGCCCCTGTGTGCGCAAAAGAGCCAGCAGCCACACGCCATACTCATCAGACGTACGCTGCGCCTGCATGGTAATGCGCCACACACCGCGCCATTTTTCCGCGTCATGCACGGCAAACACAACATTGGTGTTCCCGGCATCAATGACGAGCAGCAACCCTAGCCTCTCCCTTCCGCGAGCAGAATATCACCCGTTGCAATCACTTTCGTGCCTGCAACCGTGTCCAGCAACAGGCGTCCATCCGCCGTCAGCCCGGCGAAACGCCCTTCCTCATAAGTACTCGCGCCCCTGACGACAAGAGGCGTTCCGGGCGGATGCGCCCTTTCAAGCCATGCGAGACGCAGGGATTCAAAGCCTTCCCGGCCCCATATATCGCACCACTGGGCTAACCTTGCCAGCACCGCGTGCGCGACAGTCTCCACATCCCCGACCGGCCCACACTGGGCCAGGCACGCCGTTCCCTGACCAGTCAGGGCCTCATCCGGTGCCACCTCAAGGTTGGCCCCCATACCGATAACCAGCCTTTGCCCTTCCCGCTCGATCAGAATACCGCCGAGCTTGCGCCCATCAAGCAGGATATCGTTGGGCCATTTTATACCCAGCCGCACGCGCGCCGCAGGCACGCTGTCAACCAGACCGTCATAGAACGCAAGCGAGGCTGCAAAAGGCCACCCCCCTAGCGTATCCTGTTCCGTCACCACGGCATCCAGCAGCACGGACAGGGCCAGGCTTTGTCCAGAATCGAGCCATTGCCGCCCCCTGCTACCGCGTCCCTTACTCTGCCGTCTGGCAAGAACGGCCAGGCCACTCGCTTCGCCCGCCCTGAGCCGTTCCTTGCAGTAATCGGAAGTCGAGGTCAGTTCGTCATGGCACTCCAACCGCCACGGCCATTGCTGGCTGCTCATCCCGCCAATGCAACCGCAGCCTGATGTGCGCAGGACAGAATCGGACCCAGCGCGACGATGAACAGCACCGTGGCCAGCCCCATGCCGCCGGACACAAACCACAAGCCCGGCGTCGGCCGATCCAGGGCCTGATCTGGCACATCAAAATACATCACCTTGACAATGCGCAGGTAGTAATAAGCGCCGACAACACTCGCAGCGGCCCCAACAATGACCAGCGGATACAACCCAGCCTGCCAAGCCGCCGCGAACACTAGGAATTTTCCAAAGAAACCAGCCAGCGGGGGCGCGCCCACCATGCTGAACATGAAAATAGCCAGCGCAAGCGCCATACCGGGGTCCGTCTTACCCAGCCCGGCAAGATCCGCAATGCCGTTCACTTCGCGTCCGTTACGACGCATGGCCGCAATACAGCCGAACGTGCCCGCATTCATAATCAGATACGCGCTCAGGTAAACCAGTGTTGCCTGCAACCCGACCATGGAGGCCGCAGCCAGCCCCATGAGCGCATAGCCCATATGCCCGATAGAAGAATACGCCATCAGACGTTTGATGTTGGTCTGCGGAATAGCCGCGAACGCACCGTACACCATCGACAGAACAGACACAGCCTCAATCAGGATCTGCCAGCGCGGTGCCACTGCACCGAACGGCCCCGCCATGACACGCAGAAACAGCGCAAACGCCGCGAACTTCGGCGCCCCAGCCATGTAAGCCGTAACCGGCGTGGGCGCACCCTGATAGACATCAGGCGTCCACATGTGAAACGGCACCAGCGAAAGCTTGAAGCTCAACCCGACCAGCACAAAAACGATACCGACAACAAGCCCCATGGGCGGGATGGCGGCGGAACGCACGGCCTCGACCAGCCCTGTGTATTCCATGGTGCCCGCATAGCCATAAACCAGCGAAATGCCATAGAGCAGCAGGCCTGAAGCCAGAGAGCCCAGAATGAAATATTTCAGCCCGGCTTCGGAGGAGAGAACATTATCCCGCTCCAGCGCGCACAGAATGTAAATGGACAGGGATGACAGTTCCAGCCCGACAAAAAGCGTCATGAGGTTAGCAGACGATGCCATGATCATGGCCCCCAGCGTGGAGAACAGGATCAGCACCGGCGCCTCAAATGGCAGCTTCCGCAGCTCGCGCGTGCGGTAGCCTGCCCCCAGCACGACAGCGACCAGAGCCCCCACTAGCACCAGAATCTTCATGAAACGAGCAAAGCCATCGTTGACGAATGTGCCAGCATAGCCATGCCCCTGTGGGGCAACCAGAACCAGCGCCATACAGCCCAGCAGTGCACCACCACTCAGCACTGTGGCGGTCTGAAACCTTTCTCCCCTGGGTTGCAGCACGACCCCGGCCAGAATGATGACACCCGCCAGCGCCAGCGCGATTTCCGGGAGGGCGATCGCCCAGTTGAAGGAAGACACACCCATCACGCAGCACTCCGCAGATGAAAGGAGGGAACAGAAATCAGGTAACAACCAGACATGACATTCATCCGCACAGAGCCACGGTGAGCAGCACCACAAGCCCGCCGAGCATGGTAAAGGCGTAAAGAGCAAGCGAGCCTGTCTGCAACCGCACAGCCTGCACCGCACTTTCCTGCGTGGCACGCACCGCATCACGGGGCAGACCTTCCACTACGCTTTCGTCGCCCCCTTTCCACAGGGCGCGTGCCAGCACCGCGTACGGGCGCACGAAAATGAAGTCGTACAGCTCGTCAAAATACCATTTGTTGAGCAGGAAGCGGTATACCGGCCAAAAAGCCTGCGCCAGCCGCGCGGGCAGCGTGGGCACAAGCTTGTAGAACACGAATGCCAGCCCGATCCCCGCGATCCCGGCCAGAGACGGCAGCAGGGCAATCAGACTGGGAGCCTGCTCAAGCCGCTCCATGACGAGATTGCCCGGCGCGTTAAAGATGGCACCGTTCCAGAAAGCGGTCTGATGCGCGCCAATATAGAATGGCGCCAGCAGAAGCCCGGCGAAAACGGCACCGACCGACAGACACACCAGTGGCACAGTCATGACCGCCGGGCTTTCATGCGCGGCTTCCAGTGCGTGCGCATCGACCGCGCGACCATGGAACACCAGCAGGATCAAGCGCCAGCTATAGAAAGCTGTCAGAAAGGCCGTAAGCGTGCCCAGCACCCAGGCGTAGTGGCTCCATGAATCCCCCGAAACCCACAGCGCATTGAGAATGGCATCCTTGGACCAGTACCCCGCGAACGGGAACACACCGGCCAGAGCAAGACTACCAATCCACACCACGGAATAAGTCAGCGGCAGCTTTTTCCACAGTCCGCCCATGCGGAACATGTCCTGCTCGTCATGCATGGCATGAATGACCGAGCCGGCAGCAAGGAACAGCAGCGCCTTGAAAAAGGCATGCGTCGTCAGGTGAAAGACCGCCGCCTGATAGGCCCCAACTCCGATGGCAGCGAACATGTAGCCAAGCTGCGAACAGGTGGAATACGCAATGGTACGCTTGATATCGGGCTGCACCATGCCCACCGTAGCGGCAAAGAAGCAGGTGCTTGCGCCGATCAGCACCACAAAGCCACGCGTTCCGGGGGCGCATTCCAGCAGCGGCGACATGCGCGCCATCAGGAAAACACCTGCAGTCACCATCGTCGCGGCATGGATCAGGGCTGAAACCGGCGTGGGGCCTTCCATCGCATCGGGCAGCCATGTGTGCAGGAACAACTGGGCGGACTTGCCCATTGCTCCTACGAACAGCAGGAAGCAGATGACCTCGAGCATCCGCACCGGCACGCCACAGACCGTATAGGTAGCCTGCAACGCCTGCGGCACGGCGGCAAACACCACATCGTACTGCACCGTGTGGAACGCGACATAGATCAGACCGATCCCGACAATGAAGAACAGATCCGCCACGCGGTTAACCACAAAAGCCTTGATGGCAGCGGCTGTTGCTGCGGGACGATCGTACCAGTAGCCAATCAGCAGGTAACTTGCGAGACCGACCCCTTCCCATCCAAAAAACAACTGCACCAAGTCATTGGAAGAAACCAGCATGAGCATGGCGAAGGTAAAAAGTGACAGGTAGGAAAAGAAACGATACGCAGGCATGGTTTCGTGGCTCATGTAGCCCACGCTGTACACATGCACGAGCAGCGAAACCGAGAGCACCATGGCCACCATGGTTACGGACAGCGTATCGAACCGCAAAGTCCACGTTGCCTCGAAACCTCCTGCATGGACCCACTCCGCAAGCGGGATGCTCAAATGCGGGAATCCCTGCCCCCACGCGCCATACAGAGCACCAACGCCACACAGCGTTGCCACCCCCATGCACAGAAGGGTTACGGCCTTGGCCAGGGCATCGCCCATCAGCCGCCCGCCAAGGCCGGCCACCACGGCCCCGGCCAACGGTGCCAGAACAGCCACGGAAAACAGGTTGAGATCAGTATGCATGGCCGCTCAGCCCTTCATCATCGTGACATCTTCAACCTGGATGGACCCACGGTTACGGAAATAAACCGTCACAATGGCCAGGCCGATTGCCGCTTCAGCGGCCGCGATCGTCAGCACGAACAGAACCATGACCTGCCCGGACAAATCCCCCAGCGCGGACGAAAACGCGACCAGATTGAGATTGGCCGACAGCAGGATCAGTTCCATCGCCATCAGGATCACGATGATATTCTTGCGGTTCAGGAAAATGCCGAATACCCCGAGCACCAGCAGTGCGGCACTGACAAAAAGGTAAGGTCCCAAGCCCACGGCATTGATAGCGGCGTTCATGCGCCCTTCTCCTTGTTGCTGGCGACATCGTCCTTGGGGTTTTCCGGCACAAGGCCAAAGGAACCCGGCACCGCAATCTCATTGTAAGAGCCTTTGGGGCGCAGGAAGCCGCCTCGCTCGGCAACGCTCTCGCCAAGGTTCAACTCCAGCATTTCAAGCGTATCGGCACGCGTACGGGCGTGCTGGCAGGTAACGTTCTGCCGCCGGCCGGTCACTCTTTCACGCAGGGTCAGGGTAATGGCGCCAATCATGGCGACCAGCAGCACCAGCCCGCAGGCCTGAAACAGCAGCACGTAGTGCGTATAAATAATTCCACCCAGAGCCGCCGTATTGGTTAGCCCAGGCGCGGCCAGAGGGGCGGCACGACCAGGCGCCATTTGCCAATGGCTGAAAGCCAGCACCAGTTCCGCGAACAGCACACCGCCGACACACCCGCCCAGAGGCGCATATTTCTGGAACCCTTCGCGAAGCTGCCCGAAATCGACATCAAGCATCATCACCACAAACAGGAACAGAACTGCTACCGCGCCCACATAGACAATGACCAGCAGCATGGCCAGAAACTCAGCCCCCGCCAAAAGAAACAGGCCGGACGCGTTAAAGAACGCAAGGATGAGAAACAGCACCGCATGAACCGGATTGCGGGCCGTAATGACCATGGCAGCCGAAAACAGCAGCACAGTCGCAAAGATATAGAAAACAAACTGCGCCATCATAGGCTGACCTCCTGCCGCGTCACGCGTTGCATCTGTTCACCGGTACGGCGCATCAAGTTCGAGCCGACGGGCCAGCAGGCTTTCCCAGCGGTCACCATTCGCAAGAAGGCGGTTCTTGTCGTACATGAGTTCTTCACGGGTTTCCGTGGCAAATTCATAGTTCGGGCCTTCAACAATCGCATCCACCGGGCAGGCTTCCTCGCACAGTCCGCAATAGATACATTTGGTCATGTCGATATCGTAGCGCGTTGTCCGGCGCGAACCGTCATCACGCTCCTGCGCTTCAATGGTAATGGCTTCTGCCGGACAGGTTGCCTCGCACAGCTTGCAGGCAATGCAGCGTTCCTCGCCGTTCGGGTAGCGCCGCAGAGCGTGCTCGCCCCGGAAACGATGCGACAGCGGCCCCTTTTCGTACGGGTAGTTCAGCGTCACCTTCGGCTGGAACATCATACGAAAAGTCGAGGCCATGCCGGAGACGATTTCCTTAAGCAGGAAAGAGCGCAGCGTATTGGACAGGGCGCCCATCAGTTCACACCTCCACTATGCGGGAGCAGGCCAGTCACCATGAGAAAACCAGCGGTTCCGATCATCCACAGCAACGAGAAAGGCAGAAAAACCTTCCAGCCCAGACGCATGAGCTGATCGTAGCGGTAGCGGGGGAATGTCGCGCGCACCCAGATAAAGACAAACAGACAGAACAGGATTTTAAAAATCAGCCAGAGCGGGCCAGGTATCCATGTCAGCGGCGCAATGCCCAGAGGCGGCAGCCAGCCACCAAGGAAAAGAATACTGACCATGGACGACATCAGGATCATGTTCGCGTATTCGCCCAGAAAAAACAGCCCGAAAGCAAGTGACGAATATTCAACAAAGAACCCGGCCACCAGCTCGCTTTCCCCTTCCGGCAGATCGAAAGGCGCGCGGTTGGTCTCTGCCAGAGCCGATATAAAAAACACTACAAACATCGGGAACATCGGCAGGCAGAACCAAACGTGACGCTGCGCAAGCACGATGTCGTTCAGGTTCAGGCTACCGACTGCGAGCAGGACAGACACGATAACAAGACCGATGGAGACTTCGTAGGATACCATCTGCGCGGCTGAACGCAGGCCGCCAAGAAAGGCGTATTTTGAGTTTGACGCCCAGCCCGCGATCAGGATGCCGTAAACACCCAGCGAGGAAATCGCAAGCAGGTAAAGAATACCCACGTTGATGTTGGCAACCGCCAGCCCGTTACCTGTAGGAATAACCGCCCACGCCACCATGGCGAGAGAAAAGGTCAGAAACGGCGCGAACAGAAACAAGCCACGGTTTGCGCCCGCGGGAATGACCGTTTCCTTCACGATCATTTTGATCGCATCGGCAAAGGCTTGCAACAGACCGAAGGCCCCGTTCACGTTTGGCCCGCGACGGCGCTGCATGGCCGCCATAACCTTGCGTTCCATCAGCGTCAGATACGCGACACCGATCAGCAGCGGCACCAGTACAGCCAGCGTTTCCAGCAGCATCAGGCAGATCTGGCCGACAAGCGTGTGGTAGAAAAACTGCGCCATGCCCGTTACTCCGCCGCTGCCGCGCCATAGACAGCGGAACACTCCGCCATGGTCTGGCTCGCCCGGCTGATGACGTTGGTCTGGTAATAATCACGGATAACCGGCCTGAACGGCGTCTCATCGAACGTGACAGCCTCAGAAGCCTCAGCCGCCAGGGCGGAACCGGGGATCTGCGCCACATTCGCGCCCGTCATGCCAAAAACCGGATTGACCGCGGCCAGCCGCTCGCGAAGCTGCTCCAGCGTATCATACGGCAGGGTATGCGCCACCACTTCCGAAAAGGCCCGGATAATCCGCCAGTCTTCACGGGCTTCACCCGGGGCGAACACCGCGCGGAACGCCCGCTGCACCCGGCCCGCCGTATTGACGTAGGTGCCCGGTTTTTCAGTATAGGCGGCTCCGGGCAGAATGATATCAGCCCGCGCTGCCGCCGCATCGCCATGATGGCCCTGATACACCACGAAAGTATCAGCAGGAATCCGCTCGACCGGCACATCATCAGCGCCGAGCAGCCACAGCACATCCACCCCGCCACGCACCATGGAGCTGGCGGAACGACCATGTGCGCCGGGCAGGAACCCGAGATCAAGCGCCCCCACACGTGCGGCTGCGGTATGCAGGATGTTGAAGCCGTTCCAGTCTTCCGTAACCACGCCTGTTGCCTCGGCCAGCTTGCGGCAAGCGGCGTAAACCGCAGGCGCATCACGCCGTGTCAAGGCGGCATGACCCAGAATGATCATGGGACGGCGGGCGTTTTTCAGAACATCCGCAAAGGGATTCTCGCCTTTGAGCAGCGCCGTAAGAGTCTCCGGCCCCTCGCCCAGCACCGTGGCATCGTAAGTCAGATCACAGCGCGGCGCACCAATGATCCCAACGGGGAACCCTCCTCGCCCGGCATCGACAAAGCGTTTGCGTATCCGCGCGTTCAGCACCGGGGCTTCATGCCGGGGTGTGGAGCCGACGATCAGCAGGGCATCCGCCTGATCAATGCCGGTCAGATCACTGTTGAACAGATAACCAGCCCGCCGGGTCGTGTCATACCAGGCGCCGTCCTGCCGACAGTCCAGATTGACCGAACCGAGCGCCGTCATCAGATCCTTGAGCGCGCACAGGCTTTCCGCATCACACAGATCACCTGCAATGGCACCGATCCGGTCGCCGGACACGCCATCGAGCCTGCGGGCCAGTGCCACCAGCGCATCTTTCCACGGTACCGCAATCAGCTTGCCATTGACCCGCACCCATGGGCGGTCAAGCCGTTGCTTCTTCAGGCCGTCAACCGAGAAACGTCCTTTATCTGACAGCCATTCTTCGTTCACTTCATCATTCACACGCGGAACGATACGCATGACTTCGCCACCGCGCGCCTGCACCTGAATATTGGTACCCAGCGCATCCATGACATCAATGCTGTCTGTCTTCTTGTATTCCCAAGAGCGTGCATGGAAGGCCGAAGGCTTGGCTGTCAGCGCACCCACCGGGCAAACATCAATCAGATTCCCCGAAAGTTCCGAAGTGAGCGCTTTTTCAACATAGGTCGTGATTTCCGCGTTTTCACCGCGTGACACCAGTCCGAGTTCAGGCGTGCCAGCCACTTCGGTGCTGAACCGCACGCACCGCGTACACTGGATGCAGCGCGTCATGACGGTCTTGACCAGCGGCCCCAGATCCTTGTCCGTTACCGCCCGCTTGTCTTCCCGGTAGCGCGAAACGCCTGACCCATAACCATACGCCTGATCCTGCAGATCGCACTCACCGCCCTGATCGCATATGGGGCAATCCAGCGGATGGTTGATCAGCAGAAACTCCATGACCGCCCGGCGTGCGCGCCGCACCACCTGCGTATCCGTGAAGATTTCCATGCCATCCGCAACCGGAAAACCGCACGAAGCCACCGGTTTGGGCGCACGCGCGACCTCCACCAGACACATACGGCAGTTACCCGCAACAGACAGGCGCTCATGATAGCAGAAACGCGGAATTTCCTTGCCTGCCGCTTCGCAAGCCTGCAGGGCGCTGGATCCGGGAGGCACATCCACCGGAATACCGTCTACAATTACCCGTACCATTGTCTGTTACTCCGCCGCTACCGGCACGCCAGCGGGCACTGCAATCAGCCCCGTACCACCATGGGCCGCTTTGTACTGCCGGATACGTGCTTCCATTTCCGGCCGGAAATGCCTGATAAGCCCCTGTATGGGCCAGGCCGCCGCATCGCCCAGCGCGCAGATCGTGTGCCCTTCCACCTGCCGCGTCACCTGTTCGAGCAGGTCGATTTCCTCGATATCCGCGCGGCCTTCGACCATGCGTTCCATCATCCGCATCATCCAGCCCGTCCCTTCACGGCAGGGCGTGCATTGTCCGCAGCTTTCATGTTTGAAAAACTTCGAGAACCGGGCAATGGCTTTGATAATATCGGTCGATTTGTCCATCACGATCATGCAGGCCGTACCCAGGCCCGAATGTTCGGCCCGCAGGCTGTCATAATCCATCAGCACGGTTTCGCAGATCGACTTGGGCAGCAACGGCACGGAACAGCCACCGGGAATCACCGCCAGCAGGTTGTCCCACCCGCCCCGCACACCGCCGCCATGTTTCTCGATAATATCTTTCAGCGGAACGCCCAGTTCCTCCTCGAACACACAGGGCGTATTCACATGACCTGAAATGGCCATGAGCTTGCTCCCCGCGTTATTCTGTCGTCCCAGCCCGGCGAACCAAGCAGCCCCACGCCGCATGATAGTGGAGGCCACGGCGATGCTTTCCACATTATTGACCGTGGTGGGGCACCCGTACAACCCAACCCCTGCGGGGAAAGGCGGCTTCATGCGGGGCTGGCCCTTTTTGCCTTCAAGGCTTTCCAGCAGGGCCGTTTCCTCGCCACAGATATAGGCTCCGGCTCCGCGATGAATACGGAAATCGAAATCCCACCCTGAGCCGGCCGCGTTGGGGCCAAGCAGCCCCGCTTCATACGCCTCATCAATCGCAGCCTGCAGGCGCTGGGCCTCGTGACAGAACTCGCCGCGGATATAAATGTAGGAAGCATGAGCGCCCATCGCGAACGATGCGATTAACGCACTCTCGATCAGCTTATGCGGTTCATGGCGCAGAACCTCACGATCCTTGCAGGTGCCGGGCTCCGATTCATCCCCGTTGATAACAAGATAATGAGGCCGCCCATCAGACCCTTTGGGCATGAAGGACCATTTCAGCCCTGTCGGGAAACCCGCCCCGCCTCGGCCACGCAGGCCAGATGCCTTCATTTCCGCAATAATCGCATCACGCCCGCGGGCGATAATGGCTGCGGTATTATCCCAGTCCCCACGCCTGCGCGCCCCGGCAAGGCGCCAGTCGTCCTGACCATACAGATTGGTGAAGATCCGGTTCTTGTCTTCAAGCATACCCCGTCTCTCCTATTGCGGCCCGGCGGCGGAATCCGTCGCCAGCAATGTCTTGCGCCCACCCTGCGGTGCCGAAACCTCACGATCCACCATTGGTCCTGGCGGGGGACGCACTCCGGCACGCAGCGCCGCAATCAGCTTTTCTGTGCTGGGGCCGTCCATATCTTCGTAGAAATCGTCATCTACCTGAAGAATGGGAGCGTTCGCGCAAGCGCCCAGGCATTCAACCTCGGTCAGGGTAAACAACCCGTCCTCACTAGTCTGGCCGAACTGGCTGATGCCAGTCGCCTTTTTGCAGGCGCTCACCACATCATCCGACCCGCGCAGCCAGCAGGGCGTGGTAGTGCAGACCTGCAAATGGTACCGCCCGACGGGACGTGTGTTGTACATGGTATAAAAGGAAGCGACCTCGTAAACACGGATGGGCGCCATTTCCAGCCTGCGGGCAATTTCGTCCATCGCGGGCAATGGCACCCAGGCACTGCCGGTCTGCCGCCCCATCTGCCTCTGCGCGATATACAGCAGCGGCATCACTGCGCTGGCCTTACGCTCCGCCGGGTACTTGCCCAGCACGACCTTAATTTCCGCCTCCGAGTCCGCATCGAACGCAAAGCTCTCAGGCTGTTGCGGCGGGGTCCAGACAGGGTTCATCGATCTACTTCCCCAAACACAAGATCAAGCGATCCAATAATGGCCACCATGTCCGCCAGCATCCCCCGACGGGAGAGCTCATCCACCGCCTGCAGATGGGAGAAACCCGTCGGGCGGATTTTGCAGCGGTACGGCCTGTTGCTGCCATCCGCCACCAGATAGACGCCAAACTCCCCCTTGGGGCTTTCAACGGCTGTATAGGTCGCCCCCGGCGGCACGTGGTAACCTTCGCTGAACAGCTTGAAATGATGAATCAGCGCTTCCATTGAGCGCTTCATTTCCGCTCTGGGTGGCGGGCTAAACTTGGGGTCCTGCACTTTGACCGGCCCCGGACGGATCTGATCCAGACACTGCTCGATAATACGGAGGCTCTCACGCATTTCCGCCACGCGCACAAGGTAACGGTCGTAACAGTCCCCCTGCCGTGCCACCGGCACGTTGAACTCCACCTTATGATAGTTATCGTAAGGCTGGTTACGCCGCAGATCCCATGGCACGCCAGAGGCACGCAGGCATGGGCCGCTGAAGCCCCACGCCAGAGCCTGCTCGCTGGAAAACACGCCAATCCCGACCGTACGCTGCTTCCATATCCGGTTTTCGGTCAGCAGACCTTCGAGATCATCAATCCATTTCGGGAACTCACGCGCCCACAGGCCAATACGATCCTCAAGACCAGCCGGCACATCCCGCGCAACCCCGCCGGGACGGAAATAGTTGGCATGAAACCGCGCCCCGGATGCCGCCTCGTAAAATTCCAGAAGCTTTTCGCGCTCCTCGTAACCCCACAGCGCCGGTGTAACCGCGCCGCAATCCAGCCCCATCGCGGTCAGGTTCAGGATATGATTGAGAATACGGGTAATTTCGGCAAACAGAACCCGAAGCCACTTGGCACGCTCGGGAATGTCGATTCCCAGAAGCTTTTCCGTGGCCAGCGCGAAGGCCTGCTCCTCGCACATGGGGGAGACGTAATCCAGCCGATCAAAATACGGCAGAGCCTTCTGATAGGTCTTGTATTCGATCAGCTTTTCCGTGCCGCGATGCAGCAGGCCGATATGCGGCACCGCGCGGGCCACAACCTCGCCTTCCATTTCCAGCACCAGACGCAGCACGCCATGAGCCGAAGGATGCTGAGGGCCAAAGTTCAGGGCGTGGGAGTCAATCTCCACCACCTGGCGTTCCTGCGCCTCTGCCACATTTTCGGGCAGCAGGCTCTGGGGAATATCATCGCGCACCAGAGCCTGTGCATCTTCAAGGAACGCCTTGTCATGAGAGTGTACCATCAGATTCCCCTCTTCATGCCCTGACGGACTTCATGCGCCTTTTCATCACCCGGCAGCGTCAGAATCCCTTCCCACGGAGAGACAAAGTCAAAGTCCCGGAAATCCTGAGTAAGCGACACGGGCTCCTTGACCACCTGCCTGCGCTCGACATCGTAGCGGACTTCTTCATACCCGCTCAGCGGGAAGTCCTTGCGCAACGGATGCCCTTCAAAGCCGTTATCGGTAAGAATACGCCGTAAATCAGGCTGGCCGGAGAACATGACGCCAAACAGGTCGTAGCACTCACGCTCCCACCATGTGGCGCAGGGCCACAGATGATGGACGGACGGTACAGGCTCCTGCTCGCTGGTCGTAACAATAACCCGTATGCGCCGGTTATAGGTGACGGACAGCAGGTTATAGACCACATCAAACCGCTCGGCCCGCTGGGGCCAGTCCACCCCGCACAGATCCATAAGCTGCTCAAAATGGTAGCGCGGGTCATCCCGCAGCGCGCTCAGGAATTCCAGCAAGTGGTTGCGCGCGATTCTGACAACCAGCTCACCTTTTTCCACCTCAGCGGAAGATACATGCGGCCATGACGACATGAAGGTGAAGGCCATCGCGCCAAGCTGCCCTTCAAGGCGGCCCTGACGCGGATTAATGCTTAGATCAGCCACGGAGAATGGTCCCTGTCCGGCGGATTTTCTTCTGTAGCAGCATAATGCCGTAAATCAGCGCCTCGGCCGTGGGCGGGCAGCCGGGCACATAAACATCGACCGGCACAATCCGGTCGCACCCGCGCACCACGGAATAGGAGTAATGGTAATACCCCCCACCATTGGCGCAGGAGCCCATGGAAATAACCCAGCGTGGCTCGGCCATCTGCTCGTAAAGACGACGCAGCACCGGAGCCATTTTGTTGGTGAGGGTGCCCGCCACAATCATCACGTCCGACTGACGCGGCGAACCGCGCGGGATAATACCCATCCGGTCAAGATCATAGCGCGGCATGTAGGCGTGAATCATTTCCACCGCACAACATGCCAATCCGAAGGACATCGGCCACAGGCTACCAGTGCGACCCCAGTTCACCAGCTTGTCCAGACTGGCGACAACAAAGCCTTTTTCCGCCAGCACGCCGGTAATACCCCGCACCACCGCATCCTGCTCAGGCCCGGGAGGCAGGGCCTCGCGATTCCATAAAATGGCGTCCTGATTCTGCCCAGCACTCACGACCATGCCCTCCCTCAATCCCAATCCAGCGCGCCTTTGCGCCATTCATACAGGAACCCGATACCGAGAACGCTCAGGAAGCCCAGCATGGACAAAAATCCGAACAGCCCGATCCGCCCCAGACTGATAGCCCACGGGAACAGAAAAGCCACTTCCAGATCAAAAATAATGAAGAGAATGGCAACGAGATAAAAACGAACATCGAAACGACGCCGCGCATCATCAAATGCGCCAAACCCGCATTCGTACGCGGTCAGTTTTTCAGGATTGGGTTTCTGGTGGCCGCATACGAGCGCCATACCAAGCATGGCCGCCGCAATAACGACCGAAATGCCGCCAAAAACAAGAACCGGAGCATAGTCACTTAAAACAGACTGCATCAGGGGCTCCCACAGGGTCGGAAGCACAACCGCTTCCATCAATTACACTTTACCCTAGACCCGACAGGAGCATACGACCATGCCCGTTCTGATCAAACTATAGCCACTTTCCTGTGAATAACGCAGCCTGAATAAAACGCCGCGCACTTGGCATAAATGGTTCATAAAATGCCTTATAAGGCATTACGCATCCATGCAGTGTATAAATGAATTTTAAGGGAATTTATGGTGGGCGATGACGGGATCGAACCGCCGACCCTCTCGGTGTAAACGAGATGCTCTACCGCTAAGCTAATCGCCCGGGGCTTATGTGTCACAAATAAAAACGGCCGACAACCCCTTTTTTACAAGGAGATGTCGGCCGTCAAAAAACGCTGTCAGACTTTAGTTGCTGACGGCGTCCTTCAGAGCCTTGCCAGGCTTGAAGCGCACAGAGGTGGAAGCCGGAATATCGATTTCCTCACCCGTGCGCGGGTTGCGGCCCTTAGCCGCCTTACGCGTGGCAGTTACGAACGTACCAAAGCCGACCAGACGCACTTCCTGCTTTTTGGCAAGGGCCTTCTCGATGGCACCGAATACGGCGTCGACCACTTCTCCGGCCTTTGCCTTGGGCAGATCAACCGCCTCAGCCACGGCTGAGACCAGTTCCTGCTTGTTGAGCGGCTTCTCCATGTTACGCCTTTCGCTTTCTCTATTTCCTGGTGCGGCAGCCCGTATTGCTCGGCCTGCCCGCTACCTGCCGCACTATGCAGCCGTTTTTTCCTACGTCAACCGAGCAATCGTAACTTTACTCGTTGCCGCGCATTTTGCTTAGTGCGGCAGCACCCTTGATACTGCGGCATCACCTCCCGCAGGCACAAGATCGGCCACCTCGTCCCAAACAATGGGCTGAGGCTGACGCGTTAACGCGCGCGCCAATACCTCATCCACATGCGAAACGGGCACAATTTCCAGCCCCTCCTTCACATTGTCAGGAATTTCAACGAGATCTTTCTCGTTTTCCTTGGGAATGAAAACCGTACGGATGCCTGAGCGCAGGGCTGCCAGTAACTTTTCCTTAAGACCACCAATGGCCAGAACACGTCCTCTGAGCGTGATTTCACCCGTCATGGCGACGTCACGCCGAACCGGAATACCCGTGAGCACGCTCACCAGCGATGTGACCATCGCAACCCCGGCCGAAGGCCCATCTTTAGGAGTCGCCCCTTCCGGCACATGCACGTGGAAACTGCGTTTCTCGAACACGGTCGGTACGATTCCGAAGTGTGTCGCCCGACTCCGCACGAAGGAATAAGCCGCTGAAATGCTCTCCTTCATCACGTCACCCAGCTTGCCTGTTTCCACCACGCCACCCTTGCCGGGCACCATGACGCTTTCAATGGTCAGGATTTCCCCGCCCACCTCTGTCCAGGCCAGCCCCGTCACCACGCCCACCATGTCCTCGGCTTCCGTCTCGCCGTAATGGAAGCGGCGCACACCTGCGTAGGTTTCAAGGTTTTCCGGCGTAACCGTAATGCTCTGGGCCTTGCCGGTTACGATCTCCTTGACCGCCTTGCGTGCCAGACGCGCAAGCTCACGCTCGAGACTACGTACACCCGCCTCACGCGTGTAGTAACGAATAACATCCCGCAGGGCTTCGTCTGTAATCGACCACTCCCCTGCCTTGAGGTTATGCGCCTCAATCTGCTTTGAAATCAGATGCTTACGGGCAATCTGAACTTTTTCATCCTCAGTGTAGCCGGAGAGGCGGATAACCTCCATGCGGTCCAGCAGCGGCTGAGGCATGTCCAGACTATTCGCCGTGGTGACGAACATGACGTCCGACAGATCGTAATCCACTTCCAGATAATGATCCGCGAATGTCGCATTCTGCTCAGGGTCCAGCACTTCCAGCAAGGCAGAAGCCGGGTCACCGCGCCAGTCGGCACCGAGCTTGTCGATTTCATCAAGCAGGAAGAGCGGGTTGGAAACCTTGGCCTTCTTCATACCCTGAATGATCTTGCCCGGCATGGAGCCGATATAGGTACGCCTATGGCCACGAATTTCGGCCTCGTCACGCACGCCGCCCAGAGACATGCGGACATAGTGTCGCCCCGTTGCCTTGGCGATGGAACGCGCCAGCGAGGTCTTACCCACGCCCGGCGGCCCTACGAGGCACAGAATCGGCCCCTTGAGCTTCTGTGAACGGCTTTGCACCGCCAGATATTCGAGAATGCGTTCCTTGACCTTCTCCAGGCCGTAGTGATCGGCATCGAGAATCGCCTCGGCTTCATGCAGGTCGTGGCGAACCTTCGTGCGCTTTTTCCACGGGATACTGACAATCCAGTCCAGATAGTTCCGCACCACCGTAGATTCGGCGGACATGGCGCTCATGCCACGCAGCTTCTTCAGCTCGCTGACAGCTTTCTCACGCGCCTCACGAGGGAGCTTCGCCTTGGCAATCTTTTCCTCGATCTCGGCGGTCTCGTCTCGGCCGTCCTCACCCTCGCCCAGTTCCTTCTGAATGGCTTTGAGCTGCTCGTTCAGATAGTACTCGCGCTGGGTTTTTTCCATCTGCCGTTTGACGCGGTTGCGGATTTTCTTCTCCACCTGCAGCACGTCGATCTCGGCTTCGATATGGCCGAAAATTTTCTCAAGCTGTGCGGCAACCGTCGGCAGCTCAAGAATTTCCTGCTTTTCCGCGATCTTGAGGTTCAGATGGCTGGTTACTGTATCGGCCAGCTTCGACAGATCGCTGATCTGGTTCAAAGAAACCAGCACCTCGGGTGCGATCTTCTTGTTGAGCTTCATATACTGCTCAAACTGCGACACGATCGAGCGACCAAGCGCCTCCGCCTCGGCCCCCTGAGCCGGATGCTCGGGCATATCCTCCACATCCGCCTCAAAATAGCCCTGTCGGTCGTGCATGGCTTTGACGCGCACACGCTTAACGCCTTCCATCAGCACCTTCACGGTGCCATCGGGCAGCTTAAGCAGTTGCAGAATGGTGGAGAGCGTCCCGACCGTATAGATATCATCCACACCCGGGTCATCCTGGGCGGCATCTCTCTGCGCCACCAGCAGGATATGATGATCGTCCTGCCTGACCGATTCGAGCGCCTTCACCGATTTTTCCCGACCGACGAACAGCGGCACGATCATATGCGGGAACACGACAATATCGCGCAGCGGCAGCACCGCCACATGCGTGGTCGCAGCTTTACGCCCGCTCGTTTTCTTGCCTGCCTGCGGCTGGACAGCCTCAGTCGCGGGCACATCAGATACGACCGCCTTGCGACGACGCCGTGTAACGGGTTTTTCGTTTTCAGACATTATCAAGACCTCCTGACAAGGACGATCGAACTCCGTGCGCCCGCCAGGCGGCACGCCTGAAGTCTGTCCGCCCCCTCCGCCTACGGGAAAGGGCTATACTTTCTTGTATGTTGCAACGCCATAACCCCGGCGCAATAGGGGGCCAGAATAAAAACCGTGCCAACTCAGACGGCTGGCACGGTTACCGGACCACAGGCCTTCTCAGGCCGACTGCTCCGTCGGCAGTTCCTTTTTTTGTCCGTAGACATAGACCGGACTGGTCTTGCCATCCGCCACCTCGCGGTTGACCACCACTTCCTCCACATTATCCAGACCTGGCAGGTCGAACATGGTGGACATGAGAATGCTTTCCATAATGGAACGCAGACCACGAGCCCCAGTTTTACGCACGATCGCGCGGTCGGCAATGGCCTTGAGCGCGTCATCCGTAAAGGTCAACTGCACGTCTTCCATCTGGAACAGGCGCTGATACTGCTTGACCAGAGCGTTCTTGGGCTCGGTCAGGATCTTGATCAGAGCCGCTTCGTCCAGATCGCCCAGAGTTGCGAGAACCGGCAGACGCCCGATAAATTCGGGAATAAGCCCGAACTTCATCAGGTCTTCAGGCTCCACATCATGCAGGATTTCACCCGTCCGGCGTTCATCCGGCGAGCGAACATCGGCCCCGAAGCCAATGCTGGTGCCCTTGCCGCGCGCGGAGATGATCTTGTCCAGACCGGCAAAAGCCCCACCGCAGATGAAGAGCATGTTGGTGGTATCCACCTGCAGGAATTCCTGCTGCGGATGCTTGCGCCCACCCTGCGGCGGAACGGAAGCCACCGTCCCTTCCATCAGCTTGAGCAGCGCCTGCTGCACGCCTTCGCCACTGACATCGCGGGGGATGGACGGATTATCCGACTTCTTGGAAATCTTGTCGATTTCGTCGATGTAGACAATGCCGCGCTGCGCCCGCTCCACATTGTAATCAGACGCCTGCAGCAGCTTGAGGATGATGTTTTCAACATCCTCACCCACGTACCCGGCTTCAGTCAGCGTCGTGGCATCCGCCATGGTGAAAGGCACATCCAGAATGCGGGCCAGTGTCTGGGCCAGCAATGTCTTGCCCGAACCCGTCGGGCCGACCAGCAGGATGTTGGACTTGGCGATTTCGACTTCGCCAGCCTTGGCCACCTGGGTCAGACGCTTGTAGTGGTTATGCACCGCAACGGACAGTACCTTCTTGGCCTGCATCTGCCCGATAACATAATCATCCAACACCTTGCAGATTTCCCGCGGTGTCGGCACCCCCTCGCGCGACTTGACCAGAGATGTCTTGTTCTCTTCACGGATGATATCCATGCAGAGTTCCACGCATTCATCACAGATGAACACGGTCGGGCCGGCAATCAGCTTCCGCACCTCATGCTGCGACTTGCCACAGAAAGAGCAATACAGCGTGTTTTTGGAATCACCGGACTTCGCGTTCATCGGTCTCCTCCCTCGATCATCCAAGGTTCCACAAAACCAGGAACCGCGTTCCGGTCTTTTTCCGCCCAAAAATCAGCGGCACACTCCCTTAATGTAACAGGAAGTTCAAAGTATGCCAGATCAGGGATGATCTTTATCCTTCTTGTCCGCCTGCGTTGCGCTATGACGGGTGATGACTTCATCCACAATCCCGAAAGACTGCGCTTCTTCTGCTGACATATAGGTGTCACGCTCGAGTTTCTGCTCGATTTCCTCAAGCGTCCGGCCGGTATGCTCACGATAGATCTCGTTCAGCCGCTGGCGGATGATGAGAATCTCACGGGCCTGAATTTCGATATCGCTGGCCTGACCCTGCGCACCACCTGAAGGCTGATGCACCATGACGCGGGCATTAGGCAGGGCAAAGCGCCGCCCCTTTTCACCACCGGCCAGAAGGAGCGAACCCATGGACGCCGCCTGACCGATACACACAGTGCTAACCGGGCTGCGAATATACTGCATGGTGTCGTAAATAGCCAGACCGGCTGACACGACCCCACCGGGGCTATTGATATAGAAAGAGATTTCCTTGGTCGGGTTCACGCTTTCCAGATACAGGAGCTGCGCCGAAATCAGCGAGGACACCTGATCATAAACCGGCCCGGTCAGAAAAATGATACGTTCCTGCAGCAGACGGGAATAGATATCAAAAGCCCGCTCGCCCCTGGAGGTCTGCTCGACCACCATCGGAACCAGTGCGTTGCTGAAAATTTCAACGGGATCACGATCCCTCATGCCACTCATTCCCGTATAAAAAACTGAAACGTCCCTCACCCACCGCCTCCTTCGGATGCGACCGGTTGCGGGCTCATTCCTTCAAGATAGAGATAAAGTGGCAAGATGCCACCCCGGAAAAGAAAATCAGGCTCAAAAAGAATGTCCCGCCAGTTCACACTGGCGGGACAGAGCCGTTTTCTCAGATATCCGCTGACGGAATATCGGAAAGCTCGTCCGGGGTGACTTCTTTATCCGTCACCGTGGCGAGTTCGATCAGGTAATCGACCACCTTGTTTTCGAAGATCGGCCCACGCAGGCCTTCAGCAGCCTGCGGGTTCTTCTGGAAGAACTCGAACACCTGCTGTTCCTGACCCGGGTAGCGCATGGCTTCCGCCCGCACGGCACGGCCCAGCTCTTCCGGCGTAACGGTAATCCCGTTCTTCCGGCCGATTTCCGCCAGCAGCAGACCAAGCTTCACGCGGCGTTCGGCAATCTTGCGATAGTCCGCACGCAGGGTGTCTTCGTCTTTTTCCTTATCTTCGTCGTCAAGCTGACCGGCCTTACGGTCGGATTCAACCCGCGCCCAGATCTGCTGGAACTCGCTTTCCACCATACCGGCGGGCGCTTCGAAGTCAGCCTTGCCAGCCAGCGCATCCAGCAGGTCGCGCTTGATCCGCAGACGGGAAAGCTGGTCGTACTCGCCGCTGATCTGCTTGCTGATCAGTTCCTTGAGCTGGTCAAGGCTTTCAAAGCCGATCGACTTGGCCAGTTCATCATTGATCTCGGCATCAACAGCCTTCTTGAGCTGCTTCGCCTTGATATCGAAAGTCGCTTCCTGACCAGCCAGTTCAGCCGCGCCGTAATCAGCGGGGAACGTCACGGTGATGATCTTTTCCTCACCGGGCTTCATGCCTTCGATCTGCTCGGCAAAACCGGGGATAAAGCCTTCGCCACCGATTTCCACGTTCACGTCTTCAGCCGTGCCGCCGTCGAACGGCACGCCATCGCGCTTGCCCACGAAGTCGATAGCAACAACGTCACCCTTGGCTGCGGGGCGCACTTCCTCGATCACTTCGAAGGTGCGGCCACGCTGGGCGATATCGGCCAGAGCCTTTTCAACCGCTTCGTCGCTGACCGTCGCCTTGAGGCGCGTCAGGGCCAGACCGGAGAGGTCAGGCACAGCGATTTCGGGCAGGATTTCGCTCTCGACCTTAAATTCCAGATCCTTGCCGTTGTCTTCCTGACCGGAGACCAGATCGACCTGAGGCTGACCGGCGGGGCGCAGGCCACGCTCATCGAAAACAGCGCGGATGGAATCGGACACGGCCTGTTCGATCACTTCGCCCCACACGGCGGCGCCGTAACGCTGGCGCGCCAGAGACACAGGCACCTTGCCCGGACGGAAACCCGGCAGGTTCAGGTTGGCGGCCACTTCCTTGAGGCGCGCATCACGCTTGCCTTCAAGTTCCGCAGCCGGAACTGTCACGGTAAAACCACGCTTCAGCCCTTCGGAAAGGGTCTCGGTTACCTGCATCGGCCAGGCCTTCCTCTTGGTACATCATAGACTTCGGACATCCCGCAGGATCAGCCACAGGCTGCCACGGAACGGAACGGGAGCAAGAAACTTGTGTGGTACGGGCGGAGGGACTTGAACCCCCACAACTTGCGTCACCAGAACCTAAATCTGGCGTGTCTACCAATTCCACCACGCCCGCGCGCATTACTCGCCGTCGCAAGATGGGTGCGTTTAGCTCAAAGCGGAACAGACGGCAAGAGAGCCCCGCCACAGAACCCAATCTGCAACCGTTATATTACCCCCTGCTCCCGCCCGGACAATCGCTGACGGCGCGTAGCCTCTGCACGGGCCGCCCCGAGGTGACGGTCCAGATCCTCCGCCACGGGCCATGGGCCAGCGTGCAATCCGGCCTCACCATGCAGCCAGACTCCAGCGCAGGCCGCCTCCCATGCCGGCATCCCGGCTGCCAGCATGGCGGCAATCACTCCTGACAATGTATCGCCCGACCCGGCCGTACCCAGTGCAGGCGTTGCATGAATATTAATGGCCAGACGCCCATCGGGGGCTGCAATCAGGGTGGAGGCTCCCTTGAGCACCACCACGGCGCCCGTCTGTCGTGCTGCCTGCCGCACCCGTGCTGGCGCATCATCCCCCACGGCGCCAAAAACGCCCGTGAACTCTCCGATATGCGGCGTCATGACAGCGACTCCCCTGAGCGCATCCGGCTGACCAGCCGCCGCGCTCAGGGCTCCGGCATCCGCCAATACGCAACGCCCGGCTTCAACCAGTCGCAGCAACGTGCCTGTCACCTCTTCTTCTGTCAGGCCCGGCCCGCAGACCCAGACATGCCGCCGTACATCCTCCAACAACACCTCCAGCGGCCCATCATCGACGATCATACCCGGATCGCCCAACCGGAAAGCCGGTGCGTTCTTACCTGCCGCCAGACGTACCAACCCCGCCCCGGCCGCCCGCGCACCCGAGGCGCACAGCCGTGCGGCCCCCGGCATAGTCTCTCCAGCACAAAGACTGACAACACCGCGCGTATATTTATGGCTTTCAGGCGTCAGTTCCGGCACGCGCCACAGCCCCGGCGCATTCAGCCATGTTTGCGGAGGCTGGGCGTCCAGCGCTTCAGGCGGCATACCGATATCCGCCAGCACGATCCGGCCCATCATCTCCCGCACGGGATAGAGCAGATGGGCGGGCTTGTAACGACAGAACGTCACCGTCAGCTCAGCCGAGGGCGCATAACCACGCACCTGACCGGTGCCGCCATCCACGCCCGATGGCACATCAACCGCCACAACGCGACGTGCCGCGCGCAGCACATCCGCAACCGGCTCGGCAACATCCCGCGCGAGACCCGCACCAAATACCGCATCAACCACCACATCCACCCGCGCGGCCTCCGCCGCCGCAAACGGCACACGTGGCCCCACAAAACGCGCCGCCACTTCGGCGGCAGCACTCCCGGCCTTTGGTTCTGCGAGGGCCGCCACAGCAACGGGCCAGCCAGCCTCCAGCAGGAAGCAGGCAGCGGCATACCCATCACCTCCATTATTGCCCGGCCCGCACAGCACCAGCACACGTGCGGGTTTCATGGTAGCCCGCATGGCCCGCGCCACGGCCCGGCCGGCATTGTTCATAAGAGTAGCTACAGAGACCTGCTGGGCCGCGCGCCTGTCCACCGCACCCATTTCATCCGGCGCGTAAACACCCAACTCCTTAAGAGGAAACGACAGCACAGCGGACCTCCCACGCACGATGGGCCTGCGGCCCGGAATGGAACATACCCCTTGCACCCGCGCGCATGGCTTGGCAAATCAGGCCCGATACAGCGGCGGGACGCACCCAGATCTCGGCCTTGTCCACCCCGGCGCTTCACCATCAGGCCCCGGCTTTTCTGCCAGCCACGTTCTCGCGGAGTCCTTATGCCTCACTCTCTTCTCTGGAGCCTGGTGCTCGCGGTTCATATCATCAGCATCGCCCTGTGGATCGGGGGCATTTTTTACGCCGTTGCGATTCTGCGGCCCAGCCTCGGCCTGCTGGACGCCACCCAGCGCACGTCCATCATGCTGCAGACAATGTCGCGTTTTTTTAAAGGGCTGACACATGCCATCCCCACAGCGCTGATCTCAGGCTGGCTGCTCATCCTGCATGAAGGCGGCTTTGCCAACGCGCCCTGGACGGTCAACGCCATGCAGGCTTTCGGCATTATCATGGCTGGCCTGTTCGCCCGCCTGTATTTTGGCCCCTTCCAGAAAGTGCGCCGCGCCATCCGCCCGCAGGCCAGCGCCTTCGACTCGATCCGCACGCAGATGCTTATCATCATGGCGCTCGGTTTTCTGGCCATTCTGTCAGCCTGCCTTAGCCATCCATTTGTGTGAAAAAAATCTGTCTTTCCGCCCAAAAACTTGATTTCGGGCGGAAAGACCTTTATCCGGGCTAGCACCTGACAGGCTGCGAAACCGGCTCGGCTGCCCTTATGCCCTGATGAACGGCAAACCATACGGCAGACCCGCTCAGCCAGGGGTAAAACTGACCGACCTTTGTTCCGAGAGCATATTGACAGCTAAAACGCCCGCCCGCACCCGCAAGACAGCCCCCTCCCGGAACCGAAAGGCCGCCCCGACGGACGTGCCCGCCGTGGTGGAAATAGCCGAAGCACAGCCCCCGGCTGCCGCCCCTGCCAAAAGGGCAAAGACCACGAGCACTGCGGGCCGGACAAAAAGCCGTGCGAAAACTGCGGTGCCAGCCAAAACCGAGGCGGCCACGCCCGAACTGCCTGCGGTCGAAGTGGCCCCCACGACTGAGAAAAAAACAGCCCGAAAGTCAGCAGCAAAAGTTGCGCCGCGCCGTCGTGCTGCCAGCGCAACCAAAAGCACCGCCGAGGTAACGGAAACCGTGGCGGAAGAGCCAGCCGCCGCGCCCGCGGCCAAAGCCGCCAGAGCACCGCGCGGCACGGCTACGGCGAGCAAGCCTCCCCGCGCAACCGCGCGCAAGAACGCAACCCGCACCAGGAAGTCCGAAGACGCAGCACCTGTCGCGGTTGAAATCCTGCCCACACCGGCAGCAGAGGCTCCCGAAGCCGTCGCACCGGAACCCGCAGAGGCAGCGCCTGAGGCTCCGGCCAGCGAAGAAAAGATCACTTTTGCGGATCTGGGCCTGTCAGAGCCCGTTCTGCGCGCCGTAACGGAAATGGGGTATGTACACCCCACGCCTATTCAGGCGCAGGCTATCCCCGCCGTGCTGATGGCACGTGATGTTCTGGGCGTGGCCCAGACCGGTACTGGCAAAACAGCGTCCTTTACGCTGCCCATGCTCGAAATCCTGAGTGATTCCCGTGCACGGGCCCGGATGCCCCGCTCCCTGATTCTGGAGCCAACCCGCGAACTCGCTCTGCAGGTCGCGGAAAACTTCGTCAATTATGGCAAGCACCTCAAGCTCAACCATGCCCTGCTGATCGGCGGGGAAAGCATGGCGGAGCAGAAGGAAGTGTTGAATCGTGGCGTGGATGTTCTCATCGCAACGCCCGGCCGCCTTCTGGACCTGTTCTCGCGCGGTGGGCTGCTGCTGTCCCACACCAAAATTCTGGTGATCGACGAAGCAGACCGCATGTTGGACATGGGCTTCATTCCCGACATCGAGAAAATTGTCGGACTGCTGCCGCCCAACCGCCAGACCCTGTTCTTTTCCGCGACCATGGCGCCCGCCATTCGCAAGCTGGCCGATGCGTTCCTGCACTCGCCCAAGGAGATTACGGTCGCGCGACCTTCCTCGGTTGCCACCACTATCACTACCGGCCTGCTGGTGGTTGATGAGCACAACAAGCGCCGGACGCTGCGCCTGTTGCTGCGCGACCCCAAGCTCCAGAACGCCATCGTCTTCTGCAACCGCAAGCGCGATGTGGACGTTCTGACCAAGTCGCTCATCAAACATGGCTTTTCCGCCGGTGCGCTGCATGGCGACCTGCCGCAGTCCGTCCGGTTTTCCACGCTGGAGCGCTTCAAGAGCGGTGACCTGAAAGTGCTGGTCTGCTCCGACGTGGCAGCCCGTGGGATCGACATTGGCGGCCTGTCGCATGTGTTTAACTTCGACCTGCCATTCCATGCCGAAGACTACGTGCACCGTATTGGCCGCACAGGCCGTGCCGGGCGCGAGGGCCATGCCTACAGTCTGGCCTGCCCCTATGATCGGGCACTGGCCGAAGCGATTGAGGAACTGACCAAGAAGCCCATTCCGCGCATGACGGTTGAAGGGGTGGAGCAGCTTGAATGGGCCGAGGGCAAACGTCCACCGGGCGAACGCGGCCACAAGGATAAAGACAAGGACAGGCACCGCGAAAAGGACAAGCCGCGGGACAAGGAAAAGAGCCGGGAGAAGGAGCGTGAACGCCCCCGCAACGCCCGCTCCGACTCCGCCCCGGACACCCGGCCCGCACCGCAGGAACGCCCCCGGCATGACAGCAAGCCGCATGGCAAGCAGGCGCGTCATCAGCGTGATGAAATCGCTCCCGTACCCGGTGGCGAAACAGTTGGCTTTGGTGACCTGCAGCCCGCATTCATGCAGTTGCCACGCCGCGCGTCCGCACGCCCCAATACACCGGGCATGACCGTCCATGAGACGGATGTGAACGACTCCTCCTCCGACGCCTGATTACAGGTGCGGCGGCAAAAACCGGAAGTGAGCGGAGCTATGGGGGAGTCTCAGGCGGGTAAAACCGCTGAAGCCCGGCAGGAAGTGGTCACGGTTCTCTATCTGGCAGGGCTGGGCGATGGAGCCGTGCGTCTGCCGGATGGTCAGATCGTACATGTAGCCGGTGCCTTGCCGGGCGAAACAGTTCGCATTGAAGAAACCCGCAAAGGCTCCTGGCAGCTTCAGGCTGTTCTGGAAGCTGCCCCCGAGCGGGTCTCGCCCCCGTGCCCGCTGGCCGAAACCTGCGGTGGCTGCGCATTGCAGCACATGCGGACAGACGCCCTGCTGGACTGGAAAGTCCAGCGCGCCACACGCGCCCTGCTCAGTGCGGGGTTTGATGCGGTGCCGCAGGCCACAACCTTTCAGGTTGCTCCCCATAGCCGCCGCAGGGCCGATCTGGCCGTCAAGCGCGGGGCTACGTCCATGCTTATCGGGCTGCATGAGCGGGGCACGAAAACCATTGTGGACATGAGCACCTGTCTGGTACTCGACCCGGAAATTCTCGCCCTGCTTCCAACGCTGCGAACCGTCCTGCACAGCCTGCAGGCCATCCGGCGTGAGGCAAGCCTGCATATCAACCTGCTGGAGACCGGGCCGGACATCCTGCTGGTGACGGACGCTCCCCTTTCCGCCGCCGACCGTATCCGTCTGGCCCAGATGGCCGAAGACTACGCGATTCCACGCATAAGCTGGGCTTCGACCTCAAACCCGGAAGCCACGGAAACGGCGACGCAACGCGCCCCTGTCGCGCAGAGCATCGCGGGCCATACCGTGACCCCTCCGCCGGGCGGTTTCCTTCAGGCGAGCGCTACCAGCGAACAGGCCATCCAAAATGCTGTCATGGCAGCCCTGCCTACAAAAATGGCCCGCCGCGCCAGCGTGGTGGAACTGTATGCTGGATGCGGCACGCTCACATTCCCGATGGCACAGCGCTGTCAGGTGAGTGCTTATGAAGGCTATGCCTCAGCCTGGAATGCGCTGAAAGCAGCCTCAGGCACCGCACGCATTACCGCGCACCATCGTGACCTGAACCGCCAGCCAGTCATGGCCAAGGAACTGGCCCAGGCCAGCGCTGTCGTTCTGGACCCGCCCCATGCCGGGGCCAGAAGCCAGATGGAGCAGATTGTCCGGGGCCTGCCCACGCAGGTTGTTTATGTCAGTTGCAACCCGGCCGCCCTGTCCAAAGACACGGCCCTGCTGGCCAAGGCAGGTTACCGCCTCCATGCCGTTACGGTCATTGACCAGTTCCTGTGGTCAGCCGAAACGGAAACTGTATGCGACTTCAGACGTGAAAGCTCTCGCCGCAGCCACAGCGGCCCTTCTCGTTCGGGTTAGTAAATACAAACCCGGATTCGAGGTCGCCTTCGCGGTAATCCATCTGTGAGCCGATCAGGAACAGCGTTGCCTTTCGGTCTACCAGAACGGTCACGTCGTGGCTTTTCACCACTTCATCACCCTCGCCGGGCTGACTGACAAAGCTCATGTCGTAAGCCTGACCGGAGCAGCCGCGCGTGGAAACCGAAACGCGCAGTAGCTGCCCCTCATGAGCCGTGGCGTACAGATGCTGCAACCGGGTGGCGGCGGCATCTGTCAGGCTGATCAGGGGCGGCAGGCTCCGTACCGCAGGGGCTGTACTGGAAGCTTGGGCCATTTCTCCCTCCCTTTTCTTCTTTCGTATTCAGAACATGTTCAGGGCCAGCCGGGCCTCATCGCTCATACGCGACATATCCCATGGCGGGTCCCACACGACATCCACATCGGCCGATGTCACGCCCGGCACGCGTTCGACTTCTTCCTTGACCTGAACGGGCAGTTCCTGCGCGCTGGGGCAGTTGGGCGCGGTCAGGGTCATATCCACATGCACGCGGCCATCGTCGTACAGATCGATCGCGTAAATCAGGCCGAGCTCATAGATGTTCACCGGAATTTCCGGGTCGTGCACCTTGGCAATCGCCTCAATCACGGCATCCTCGGAAACGGCTCCCGTTTTCGGAGCGGCAGCGCTCTCAATGGCCTCCCCCTCCGGGTGCCAGCTTTCCACCCGCGCTCTGGGCTCGCCCGCAGCATCGTTCCCTTCGAGCACATCCTTGTGGATCTGCTCCTCATGCTGTGGTTCGGCCTGATCCGAAACCCGTATGTCGTCAGACACGGACATGAGCTAATGCCTCCTTAAGCGCGACCCATGGCAATTCAACACAACGTATCCGCGCTTTGTGAAAACGTACCGCCATCAGGGGCTCCATGCCCCCTAATGATGGTATGCCTTCCGGCGGGTTCTCTATTCGTTTGGCAGCTTTCTGCACCGTGGTTTCCGCCGGGTCGTCCGGGGCGACCAGCATGGCGGAGAAACGTGCCCCCACGGCGCGGGCCTCTTCCAGACCGCATCCGCCCAGCCGCTCGGCCAGCATATCCGCTGCCGCAATACACAGGGCGCATCCACGGGTGCGATGCCTTATCTGGCTGATATGGTGCCCCTCGAGGGTAATATCCAGCCGTGTTCGGTCACCACACAGGGGGTTACGTCCCTCTCCCTGCAGGTCTGGTACGGGCAGTTCCCCGGCATACAGCGGGTTTCGCGCCCGCTCCACAATCTGCCGGTCATACAGATCCTGCGCCGCGCCGTTCACACGAAGAAATCCCTGATCCGCGCCAAAGTTTCGGCCAGAACGTCGATGTCGTGCGTATCGGTATACACACCAAAACTGGCGCGGGTCGTGGCATGGAGGCCCAGCCTGCGCATGAGCGGCTCGGCACAATGCTGCCCGGCGCGCACGGCAATCCCGTTACGATCAAGCAGGGTGGCGATATCATGCGGGTGCACATCGGCCATGGTAAAGGAGATCACCCCACCGCGCTGCTTTGGCGCGCCTACGACCTTAAGCCCCGGCACATCGGCCAGCTTTTCAAGTGCATAGGCAGTCAGTGCCTGTTCATGCGCTTCAATCGCGTCGAAGCCGATGGATTCAACCCAGCGGATGGCCGCCCCGAGACCGATCGTTTCCACAATGGCGGGCGTTCCCGCCTCGAACTTGTGGGGGACGTTAGCCCAGGTGGATTTTTCGAACGTAACGGAGGAAATCATATCACCCCCGCCCAGGAAAGGCGGCATGTCATCCAGCAGCGCCCGGCGGCCCCACAGCACACCAATGCCTGTCGGGCCGTACAGCTTATGACCGGTGAAAGTATAAAAATCCGCCCCCAGAGCCTGCACGTCGGTTCTGCGGTGCACTGCGGCCTGACTGCCATCAAACAGCACCAAGGCCCCAGCCTCATGCGCCCTGTCGGCAATCTCGCGCGCAGGCGTGACAGTGCCCAGCACGTTGGACATGTGCGTCATCGCCACCAGTGCTACCTTGCCGTCTTCCAGCAGGCGGCCATAGGCCTCCATATCCAGATCACCCTCATCCGTAATGGGGGCAACCCTCAGTTCCACACCTGAACGGTCCCGCAGCATCTGCCAGGGAATCAGGTTGGCATGGTGCTCCATCTCCGAAATCAGCACGGCCTGACCCGGCTTCATCAAGCTGCCGAGCGAATGCGCGACAAGGTTGATGGCTTCGGTGCTGTTGCGGGTAAAAATGATCTCTTCATGCGAGGGCGCGTTCAGGAATGCCGCCACCTGCCCGCGCACGGCTTCATAGGCCTCGCTGGTGCGTTCGCTCATCCAGTACAGGCCACGATGGATATTGGCATACTGGTGGCGCATGGCATCCGCCATGCAATCGATCACGACAGCGGGTTTCTGCGCGGAGGCCCCGCTGTCCAGAAAAACGAACGGTCGCCCATGCACCGTTTCAGACAGGATGGGAAACTGCGCCCGCACCGCCTGCACATCCAGCTTCCCAGCGGGAGCGGCCTTCAGGGTTCTGTCGGTATTCATGCGCTTGCTCCCACGCCACCCTTGCGGGCCAGCATGGCCCGGCACAGCGCCTGCGCCCCCTCATGGGCAATCAGGGCCAGCGTTTCATCCAAAAACGCCTCAATCAGCATCTGCCGCGCCTGTGCTTCGGGCACGCCCCGGCTCCGCAGATAGAACAGTTGCTCATCATCCAGCGCGCCGACAGTCGCCCCATGGCTGCACCGCACGTCATCCGCGTAGATTTCAAGCTCGGGCTTGGCGTCTATTTCGGCATCAGGCGACAGCAGCAAAGCCTGATTCATCTGGTAACCATCAGTTTTCTGGGCAATCTGCTCAACCAGAACCTTGCCCTGAAACACGCCACGGGCATGACCATCGAGCACATTGCGCACGGTCTGGCGCGAGATGCAGTCGGGTGCGGCGTGGGTAATGACACTCGTCATATCCCCAACCTGCGTGGCTCCAAGCCGCTGCACACCGTTGACATGCACCGCCGCGCGCGAAGCCCCAAGCCGGGCGTGCACTTCATGCCGCAGCAAAAGACCATCTACACCGAGGGCAAAGCTGTCATAGACACCTTCGCCGGCCACATTGGCATAAACGGTGCCCAGGCTGACGGCCGCATCCCCTTCAAGCTGAAGGGTGACATGCTCCAGCGCCGCGCCATTGCCCACGCTGATGTCCGTAACCGGGTTATGGAAATACGCCCCCTGCCCCGCCTGCACGCAAAGCAGCGCCAGCCGAGCCCCAGCTTCCAGCACAACGGCATGGCGCGGATGAAACGAGAACGTACTGTCCTGCCCGCCAAGGCCAATGGACAGGAGCAGCAGCGCACCGGCGTCAACCCCGGCTTCAACCTGCATCTGCGCACCGTCCTCGGCCAGCGCCGTATTCAGCGCCACCAGCGGATCACGGTCAGGAGCGGCCGCCGTACCAAAGCGCAGGGTGTCGACAAAGAACGTGACCTTGATGGCCTCGGACAACACGCTCAGTTCCGGCGCGTGGCGTCCATTCACGAACACCAACCGCGGCAGGCCCGCCAACGTATCCTGTGCCGCCAGCACATCATCCAGCACAGCCCGCGCCGCCATCACATCATACGTAGCAGCGGGAGCGGCAAGGCTTGTCTGCCCCAGCGCACGCAGAGCCGTGTATTTCCAGGCTTCCACCCGACGGCTCGGCAGGCCCACGCGCTGCAGGGCGGCGACTGCCTGCTGACGCTCCGCCCCTGCTACCCCCTCAAGCCGCTGGGAGAACAGGGCCAGAGGGCCGCTCCTGTCCGGGCTGATCGTATTCACGCGGCCTCCGACAGGAACTTGGCATAACCTTCCTGATCAATCTGGCGTGCCAGTTCAGGGCCGCCGGACAGAATGATCCGCCCCCTGGCCATGACATGGATACGATCGGGCACCAGATAATCGAGCAGCTTCTGATGATGTGTAATCACCAGTGCTGAAAATGTCGGCGCACGCAGGCGGTTGACGCCTTCGGCCACAACCCGCAGGGCATCGACGTCCAGACCGCTATCGGTTTCATCCAGAATGGCGAAGCTCGGCTGCAGCAGGGTCATCTGCAGCACCTCGTTGCGCTTCTTTTCACCCCCCGAAAAGCCGACATTGACATTCCGCTTGAGCATGTCAGGCGCCATGGAGAGCGTCTTGGCGGCCTCACGGGCCAGCTTGAGGAACGCCACCGCGTCAAGCTCTTCCTGCCCACGGGCACGACGCACCGCATTGACAGCCGTACGCAGGAAGTTGGCGTTATTCACGCCCGGCAGTTCAACCGGGGACTGAAAGGCCAGGAACAGCCCCGCCGCCGCGCGCTCTTCCGGCGCCATGGCCAGCAGGTCCTGTCCTTTGAACAGCACGCTGCCTGCCGTCACCTCGTAGTCCTCACGCCCGGCCAGAACATAAGACAGGGTGGACTTGCCCGAGCCATTCGGCCCCATGATGACATGCACCTCGCCGGGGGGGATGCTCAGATCCACACCACGCAGAATCTGCTTTTCCTGTCCGTCGGCGTCGATCCTGGCGTTCAGGCCGGAAATTTCCAAAAACTGGCTCATATGCGGGGTTCCCTTAACCGACGCTACCTTCAAGACTGATCTGCAGGAGTTTCTGGGCCTCGACGGCGAACTCCATGGGAAGCTCCTTGAGCACGTCCCGGCAGAAACCGTTCACGATCAGCCCTACGGCGTCTTCCTCCGACAGGCCGCGCTGGCGGCAATAAAAAAGCTGGTCTTCCGATATCTTGGATGTCGTGGCCTCATGTTCGACACGGGCCGCCATGTTACGACATTCGATATAGGGCACGGTATGCGCGCCGCATTTGTCCCCTATCAGCAGACTGTCGCACTGGGTGAAGTTGCGCGCACCGGATGCCTTGGGCTGCACTCGCACCAGACCACGATAGGTGCTGTCCGAACGCCCGGCGCTGATGGTCTTGGCGATGATGGTCGAACGGGTGTTACGGCCAAGATGGATCATCTTGGTGCCGGTGTCGGCCTGCTGGCAGTTGTTCGTCACCGCCACGGAATAGAATTCCCCCACAGAGCCTTCACCCTGAAGGATGCAGGACGGGTACTTCCATGTAATGGCGGAACCAGTCTCAACCTGCGTCCAGGAAATCTTGGAACGCGCGCCACGGCACGCGCCACGCTTGGTGACGAAGTTATAGATGCCGCCCCGGCCTTCCTCATCGCCCGGATACCAGTTCTGGACAGTGGAATACTTGATCGAGGCATCGTCCATTGCCACCAGTTCCACCACCGCGGCATGGAGCTGGTTTTCGTCACGCATCGGGGCGGTGCAGCCTTCCAGATAGGAGACCGAGGCCCCTTCTTCCACCACGATCAGCGTACGTTCGAACTGTCCGGTATTGCGCGCATTGATACGGAAGTAAGTGGAAAGCTCCATGGGGCAGCGCACGCCTTTGGGCACGTACACAAAGGAGCCATCAGTAAACACGGCCGAATTGAGCGCCGAGTAGAAATTGTCGCCCGCTGGCACCACACTGCCAAGATAGCGGCGCACCAGGTCGGGATGTTCGCGTATGGCTTCCGAAATCGGGCAGAAAATCACCCCGGCTTCCGCCAGTGTCTTGCGGAAGGTGGTGGCAACGGAAACGCTGTCGAACACCGCATCCACAGCAACAGGCAGGCGCTCCCCCTCGCCAGGCTCCACCCCGGCCAGCAAGGCCTGCTCATGCAGAGGGATGCCCAGCTTTTCGTAGGTTTTCAGCAGGGCGGGATCCACCTCGTCCAACGACTTCGGCCCCGCTTTGCTGCGGGGAGCCGCATAGTAATGGATATCCTGATAATCAATTGGCGGATAAGACACCTTCGCCCATTTGGGGTCTTCCATCGACTGCCATGTGCGGAAGGCGGCCAGACGCCATTCCAGCATCCACCCGGGTTCTTCCTTGCGGCTGGAAATCAGGCGGATGATGTCTTCATTCAGCCCCTTGGGAGCCAGATCCATCTCAATATCAGTCTCGAAGCCCCACTTATATGTGGACTGACCGAGTTTCTCGACGGCTTCTTTTGTCTCTGTCGCTACCGGCATGAATCAGGCCCCTTCACGTATCTCTTGGCTGACGTGGGTCGCGCCAGCGTGCATTTCCTCCGGCGTGCCCGCCAGAAACAGGGCCGATGGCCGGGACGTGCGGTTTATCCGCATATCTTCGAGCGATATGCTTTCGAGCGTCGCTCGGATGGCCTGATTGATCGTATCCCAGCTTCCGCACAGTCCGCAGCTCACGCCGTTGTCGCAGCCGCCACCATCAACACAGGCCGTCAGCGCAATGCGCCCGTCCACAGTGGTAATCACACTGGCAACAGATATTTCGGACAGAGGGCGCGCAAGGCGGTAGCCCCCCTTCGCGCCCCGCTGCGACAGCACAAAACCATGTGTAGACAACAGCTTGAGTACCTTGGCCACCGTTGGCTCCGGCACCCCGGTATCGATCGCGAGAGAAGGTGAGGTCACGACCCCGTCCTGCTCTCCCAGTCGGACCAGGATCACGATTGCATAGTCAGCCAACCGGGAAAGTTTGAGCATTATCTGGCCTTCACCCAATTAAAGACCTGTGCGGTCCTGTTTCGGATACATGGAGGCTTGCCGTCCGCCCGTCAACCCGAATCTACACACGCGGCGTATCCCACGCATTCGTGACACGACCCGGCGTATGGGCCCTGAACACTTACCATCCCGCTGCAAACGAGACCCACAGCAAGCAGTGCGTGTAAACCCGAGCAGCCATGCACTCAATGCAGGCGGCGCGCCCTACTGGGCGTTCAGCCCAAAGGCGAGCCGCAGGACCGCAAACAGCAGCGCCCCCACGCCAAACCCCACCAGCGTGCCATTAAAGCGAATGAACTGCAGATCCTTACCCACGCGCAATTCCAGCTTATCGGCCATTTCCACCGCGTTCCAGCCCGAGACCACCCGGGCAATGAATTCCACCATGCGCTCGCGAATGAAGGGCAACATCCGCAAGGTCGTGCGGTTCACGTTGTCCATAATCCGCCGTCGCAGCACGTCATCATCCCGCGCCTGACAGGCCAGACGCATCAGCCCTTCGCGCACCAGCGTCGCCACGCGGCCTTCGGGGTCTTCCACATCTGCTTCCACCATGCGGCGGAATCGCTGCCAGATATCGGCCCACCACCCCACGACACTTTCATGGGACAGCACCCCGGTCACAGCCTGTGTAAATTCACGCCCATGCTCCGGGTCTGTCTCTATCTGGTCGATCTGCGCGCGCACCCAAGCTGTGAATCCTTCGCGCAGGCTGGAGTTTTCAGGATCGATTCGGTCCAGCTCTTTTCCGGCGGCCAGCAGAACCTTGGTGGCAATCGACCCGCCTATCGCCCAGCCAAGAAAACGCCCGCCCTGCTCGCGCACCCGATCCTCGATCATCGCGCGCAACACACTTTCCTTGGCCTGAAGGCCGTCCTTGATCTGCCCGAGCAGGTAGGACAGCACTTCCTGATGCCGGTCGTCATCCACAAGACTCCGCAAAGCCTTGGCAATGACGGGCGCCAGATCGCTCCCCCCAAGCAGGCGCGGCATCACGCGGGAAAAGGCATTACTGGCCCGCCCGTCTTCCAGCCTGTCAAGAATCTGCGGCGCGGAACGTACAACGCCGCGCACCACCGCTTCCTGCGTGGCGGGGTCTTCCAGCGCGTCAGCCAGAAAGGCAGGCACATCCACCTGCGACAGAACGCGCTCGACTTCTTTTTCGGTAAAGACCTGACCGGCGACAAAGCGCCCCAGAGCACGACCGAGCCTGTCCTTCTGCGCAGGCAGAATAGCCGTATGGGGGATAGGCAGCCCCATCGGACGCCGGAACAGCGCCACCACGGCAAACCAGTCCGCAATGCCGCCCACAACCCCGGCCCGCGCACCCGCGCGGAACATTTCCAGCCAGAAACTATCGCGCACCCATCCGAGGGCCGGGGCCGCATAGCCCGCTATCGTCAGCCCACCCATGCCCGCAAGCAGGCCGGTCGCGGCCAGCTTGTAACGCCGCAATGTCCGGCGCGCGGCCAGATCAGCATCGCTGTTCCCATGCACTGTCATGCAACGCTGGATAGCACCATGCCGGTTTTATCCCAAGTCACGCGACAAAAATGACCAGCGTGGCGTCACGTCTCTGTCAGGCTGTTGCGCAAGCGGACCATACGTGAAAAAAATCACTGTAACTTTTTGTGCAAGGAGCATTCAGTCTCTTTGTCACGGCCCCATCAAGGACAAAACGTTCGCCATGCTCCCTGACCTTTCCTCCCTTCCTCCCCGTCTGGGCGCCATACTGGGCAGCATGACCGAACCTTCGGAACCCTCGCGCATGGGCACCGTGGCCGAAGGCACAAACCCCGTGATGGCCACGGCCCTCAGGCTGGGCGAATCCCTCGACAAGGGCGAACTCACCTATGATGACATCCGCACCCTGATCCGCACCCTGCGGGACGACGCTTTTGTCAGTCGCGCCCGCCGTCTGCACCGCTATGTCGGCGGCGCAACGCTTGATGCCTCGCGCAAGAAGCTCAAGGCCGTTGCGGCACAGGTAGTGGAAAACCTGCCCGAACACAGTTTCTCGGCCTACAGCAGCGCCACGGATAGTATCCGCTTTGCCGCCGTGTTTACCGCACACCCCACCTTTGCCCTGAGCAACCCGGCCTATGCGGCGTTGGCCCAGTGCGCCTCCACCGAAATGCCTCCTGAAAAAGCGCCGTTCTTTGAAACCCATCGACGCGCCGCACCGCCAACGCTGGAAGAAGAATTCACGCTCGCCGCGCAAGCCATTACCCGCGCGCGTGATGCTATAGACCTGCTCTGCGCCGCCCTGCTGGAAACAGCGGAAGCCAACTGGCCCGAACAGTGGCGCACTCTGATACCCTGCCCGGTTATCGCCACAAGTTGGGTCGGCTACGACACGGACGGTCGCACGGATATCGGCTGGTGGGACACGCTGCGCCTGCGGCTGCGCATGAAGCTGTTCCAGCTCATGCGGCTCGAGCAGCAGATCGCCCATGAAGGCGTGCTGGCCCCGGAACTGAGCGAGCGCCTGCAAAACGCCATTACCTGCGTAAAGGAGCAGATCAGCGCCGCTCCGAACAATCCGAGCGACACCCAGGCGGTAGCGCATTTTGCCCGCCTGATGGTGGAAGGTCGCGACAGGGCTCTGTGTAACGCCACCGAATTGACGAAGCTGCTCCAGCACGCGATTGACTGTGCACCGCCTTCCGCCCGGCTGCCACTGGCCGTTGCGCGCGCGGGCTTCCTCTCGCACGGTCTGGGGCTGGCGCATACGCATGTCCGCCTCAACTCGGTGCAGGTACATAACTTTGTCCGCCAGAAGCTGAACCTGCTGGACGACCCGAGCAACCCGGCCCATCGCCGCGCTTTGCTCAACCGCGTGAACGAGGCGCTCGATACAGTCGAGCCAGTCCCCGTCGATTTCGGTGCGCTCCTCAACGATCCCTCGACTGCCGGGCGTTTGATGATGACCATCGCCCAGATTACCAAATACGTGGATACGCAGACACCGGTACGCTTCCTGATTGCGGAAACCGAGACGGGCTACACACTGCTGTCCGCCCTATGGGCCGCCACCTATTTTGGCGTAGCCGACAAAATCGAGATTTCGCCTCTGTTCGAAACAGAGGAAGCTCTCGTCAACGGCGATCATATTGTGGAAGAAGCCCTGCGCTCTCCCGCCTGGCGCGAGTACGTGCGGCGTATGGGCCGTATCTGCTTCCAGTTTGGGTATTCTGACTCGGGCCGCTATATCGGCCAGCTTGCGGCTTCCTATCAGATCGAACGCCTGCGCCTGCGGATTTACGACCTCCTGGCCCGCTGGAAACTGACCGACGTGACCGTCGTCTTTTTCGATACACATGGCGAAAGCATTGGCCGAGGCGCGCATCCCTTCCGCATGTCCGACCGGCTGGCCTATCTTTCTCCGGCCCATGTCCGCGCGCGCTTCCAGTCAAGCGGCCTTGCCTACCGGGAAGAAGCGGCGTTTCAGGGGGGAGACGGCTATCTCCTGTTCGGCACGCCGGAACTGGCCTGCGCCACGCTGGCGACCATTGCCGAAAACATCTACATGCCGTTCGGGCAGGATGAAGACCCCATTTACGATCACCCGGATTTCTCGGCCGATTTCTTTTCCAGTGTGATCGAAGATATGACCGGTCTGGTGGAAGACCCCGGCTATGCGGCGCTGCTCGGAGCTTTTGGCCCTTCCCTGATCGACCGCTCGGGTTCACGCCCACCGGCACGGCAGAGCAGCGAGTCCGCCACGCGCACGCGCATTACCCACCCCAGCCAGCTCCGGGCCATTCTCAACAACGCCATTCTCCAGCAGCTTGGCTGGTGCGCCAACACGCTACAAGGCCTCGGGGCGGCTGCACGGCGGCACCCCGAAACCTTTGAAACCCTCAACACATCCAGCCCGCGCTTTCATCGTGCGCTCGATTTTGCCCGGCACGCGCTGGCCTGTTCGGATGACAAAGTGCTGAAAAGCGTTGTCTGCCTGCTTGACCCCGGCTTCTGGCTCGACCGAGCCACCGAGGAGCAGGACAGCAAGCGGCGCGGCTTCTTCCTGACCATCATGCGGGATCTGGAAAAACTCAACCTGTCAGCCGAACTCCAAACCCTGTTCCGTCGCATTCAGGCAGACCATCTGGCCCTGCGTGAAGCCTGGCAGCACGCCCCCCGCACCGAGCCACGCATCCGGCTGCTTCATGCCATCCGCATCATGCTGATCGAACGCATATGGCTACTGGCCTGCCGCATTCCGTTCTTCATGCCACGTGGTGGTTTCAGCCATGACGCGATGATGCAGCAGATCCTGTGCCTGGACATCCCTACAGTGCTCAAGAACATGCGCGATATCTTCCCCACAGGTTCCGGCCCGTCCGACCTTGATTTCTTTGAGCCTCGCGGCCCCAGGGAGGAAGGAATCTACGTTCGTGAGCATCGTGATATCTTCGCTCCGATGCAGGAGATTTTCGAACTCGTCCGGGAAATCAGTATTGCGGTCATGCACGATATCGGCGCGTTTGGCTGACCCTTTCCACCTGTCTCATACAAAAGGGCCACGCCGTTACCCGGCGTGGCCCTTTCTTTTTCAACCTGCCCTGAAATGGATCAGCGGCTGACCGGGGCACAATACAGAACCGTCTCTTCCTGATGAATCGTGTAGTGCCCAATATAAAATTTATAGAAATCAAAATGCCCTTTCACATATAGCAGCAATGAAAAAATATCGTCCGGCTTGTGATAGAGGGAAATTGCCATTTTAGGACGGAACTTGCGAATGCTCTGCGCCGCACCTTTCAATGTTTCCAATTCTGCGCCTTCAACATCGAGTTTGATATAATCAACCCTGTCAATTTGACCACGTTCGACAAGACTGTCCAGCGAGGTGAGCGGAACAGGCTTGGCCTCGACAGAAAAGCCCGGCGCGTAGTGATCCGTAACAATCAAGGGCGCATCCACCTCGTGGTCTGAAAGACCATAGGGCATTGCGACGACGTTCTGATACGGAAATTGAGCGATATTATAACGCAGAATATCAATATGGTCTTTCACTGGATCGAAGGAATAAACCTTCCCCGCAGGACCAACCGCATTGGAGAACACAAGCGCCGTATCCCCTGTGCAGGCGCCGCCATCAATAACGACATCACCGGGTTCCGGCATAACCCGGACATCACCAACTTCGTAAAAATACTGTCGGCGATGCAGGCACGCCTCAAGCCCAAGGCAATCTGCTACGTAACGATGCCCCTCAAACTCGAAGTCAAAATGCTGGAGTTTTCCAAACATACCCGTAACCGGATACTGACTTTCCGTGAACTTTTCCGCGTTACGAAACGCTTCAAGCTCTTTTTGGCGCGAAAGAAAATCGACCGGGATTTTAAACGCCAGATGCCCGGCAAGCCTGTAGACAATCAGGCAGATATACAGAAGCTTGGATTGTTCACTGGAAAGGCTGGAATACGCCTCGAAAAGTTTCTCCCGTCGCGCGAAAAACCAGGAGAAGAAAAACATTCTGGCATTCAGATCGAAGTCTCTGGAACGATCCTGCCCATCAAAATTAAATCGTTCAGCATCAAAATTATCTGAAAAGTTGTTGAATTTCAAAGAATTCAAACTCATCCCAAGAACTACATTATAAAACCCGTCAAAATTATGAGGTAATTTCGTGGACACTTTAGCACCTTAAAAAAGTTTTCATAAATCACGGCAGATATTCACTCATAGTGCAAAAAATATACCCCACCAAGTCCTTAAAAACAGAAAGGCCGCCCCCTTTCGGGAGCGGCCCTTATATCCGGCCAGCTAAAAGACCGTAAAATCAGCGGGACTGAGCCATGATTTCGTCGGCCACGTTGCGCGGCACGGGGTCGTAGTGATGGAACTGCATCGTGAAGGATGCACGACCCTTGGTCATGGAGCGCAGCTGGGAAATGTAGCCGAACATTTCCTTCAGCGGCACGAAGGCGCGCACCATAACGGTCGAACCAGCGGTTTCCTGGTTCTGGATCATGCCACGACGACGGTTCAGGTCGCCCACCACGTCACCCACGTGATCATTCGGCGTGGTGATTTCCACATCCATGATCGGTTCGAGAATGACCGGACCGGCCTTCTTCATGCCTTCACGGAAGCAGGCCTTGGCAGCGATTTCGAACGCCAGAGCGGACGAGTCAACGTCATGGTACTTACCGTCGAGCAGCGTGAACTTGAAGTCCACGGTCGGGAAGCCAGCCAGAACACCCGTGGAAGACTGGACGCGAATGCCCTTTTCCACCGCCGGGATGTATTCCTTCGGCACCGTACCGCCGACAACCTTGTTCTCGAACTGGATACCGTCGTTACGCTCAAGCGGCTGGAACTCGATCTTGACTTCAGCGAACTGACCCGACCCACCGGACTGCTTCTTATGGGTGTAGGTTTCGGTATGAGCCTGCGAGATGGTTTCGCGGTAAGCAACCTGCGGCGCACCCACATTGGCTTCCACGCCGTATTCACGACGCAGACGGTCAATGATGATGTCCAGATGCAGCTCGCCCATGCCGGACAGGATGATCTGACCCGTTTCCTGGTCGGTCTTGAGCTGCAGAGAGGGGTCTTCACCCGCCAGCTTCTGCAGGGCGAGGGTCATTTTCTCGACCGCGTCCTTGGTCTTCGGCTCAACGGAGATGTCGATCACCGGCACAGGGAAGGACATACGTTCCAGCACAACCGGGTCTGCACCGTCGGCCAGCGTGTCACCCGTCTGGGTGTCCTTCAGGCCCACGAACGCTGCGATGTCACCCGCATGTACTTCGCTCAGTTCTTCGCGCTTGTCGGCGTGCATCTGGTAGATACGGCCGATACGTTCCTTGTGACCCTTCGTGGTATTCAGAACCGTGTCGCCGGTCTTGAGCACGCCACGATAGACGCGCACGAAGGTCAGGGTGCCGTATTTGTCGTTGATGATCTTGAACGCCAGACCGGCGAACTTACCATCGGGATCGACCGGAATGATCGGCTGGTTGTTTTCGTCCGCCTCTTCGCCTTCAGGCGGAGCGCAACGGATGCCAGCCACGTCGTTCGGCGCGGGCAGGTAGTCGATGATGGCGTCGAGCAGGGGCTGCACACCCTTGTTCTTGAAGGCCGTGCCGCACAGAACGGGACGGAATTCGCCGGAGATGGCACCCTTCTTGATGCAGCGCTTGAGCGTCTCGATGGAGACATCGCCGTTCTCGAAGTATTCTTCCATCGCCTTTTCGTCGACCGCCAGAGCGGTGTCGAGCAGGTTCTGGCGGGCTTCGGCTGCCTTTTCCTTCAGGTCGGCCGGAATTTCCTCATCGTGGAACTTCGCGCCCAGTTCGCCGCCTTCCCAGACGATGGCCTTCATCTCGACCAGATCGACAACGCCCAGGAACTGGTCTTCAGCGCCGATGGGGAGCTGCAGCGGAATCGCTACGATGTCGAGCTTTTCCTTCAGCGTGTCGAACGCGCGATAGAAATCGGCGCCGGTACGATCCAGCTTGTTGATGAAGATGATGCGCGGCACGTTGTAGCGGTCAGCCAGACGCCAGTTGGTTTCGGACTGGGGCTGCACGCCCGCAACGCCTTCGATGATGAACACGGCGCCATCGAGCACGCGCAGGGAGCGGTTCACTTCGATGTTGAAGTCGATGTGTCCGGGCGTGTCGATGATGTTGATGCGGTGATCGTTCCAGTCACAAGTCACGGCGGCGGAGGTGATGGTAATCCCACGCTCACGTTCCTGGGCCATGTAGTCCGTGGTGGTGTTGCCTTCGTGCACTTCACCGATTTTATGGGACACGCCGGTGTAATACAGAATGCGCTCGGTCGTGGTGGTCTTACCGGCGTCGATATGCGCGGTAATGCCGATATTGCGGATCTTGGACAGATCGGTTGTGGCGGACACGAAAACCTCCAGAAAACAGGCGAGGCGCGACGGGAAGCCCTTCGCGCCTGTGGCCGCCGAACACCGCGGATATCGCCCTAGGCCTAGCCTTCAGGCATTCCGGCTGACGGACACCGGCCGAGAAACATGAAAACACCTGGCATGACACCAGATACCTGAACCGCACGGGCCGGACGCACCCCACTCAGGGACGCAGCCCGGCCCGAACACGGCAAAACCCTCGAAATCAGACGCTGGCAGCAGCCTGCTTCTTGGCCTGGGCGCGCTGCAGACGGCGCTTGATCACCAGTGCTTCGGTCGGGAGCTTGCGGTTGGCCGTACCCAGCAGGAAGGCGTCAAGCCCGCCGTTGTGCTCGATGGTACGCAGGCCACGTGCCGTCACGCGCATACGCACGGAAGAACCGAGCGTTTCGGACATAAGGGACGCATCCTGCAGGTTAGGCAGGAAACGGCGGCGGCTCTTGTTGTTGGCATGACTGACGTTGTTTCCGGTCAGCACGCCCTTGCCGGTGATCTGGCAACGACGGGACATTGTCTCATCCTTGTTTTAACAAAATAATAGGAACAGAGGGCCGAGACAGAACCCGGCAACCACATTCGGGATTGGCGCGGCTTATGACTTAGCCGTCGCCTCCAGTCAAGGGTTTACCTCAGGCTTTCTCGCTTTCCTGGCCATCTTCCGCCTTTACGGAAGCATGAACATCCCCTGAGCGCACGCTGCTCGCCGCAGAGTCGAGAATACGCAGGATGGTATCGCTGTCCACGCTGCGGGCCAGAACCCCCAGCGCACCACCCAGCAGAGCCGAAGCCACGGCCAGCGGCGGATATTTTTCCTGCCGCAGATGGTCGATGGCGTGTTCAATCACCATAGCACAGCGCGCCAGATCTTCCGGAACATCCGCCTGACGGGGAGGCGCTGCCGTGTCCTGCGATGAAGTATCAGCCATGTTTTTCACTCCTTGCGCCCGCCCGGATTCGGGGCGGGTTTCTACTTTCAGCCTTCAGTGGCGGCTTCACCACCCTGAGCGGCCCACATACCCGCATAGCGCCCCTGAGCAGCCAGTAGCGCCTCGTGTGTGCCCCGCTCCACCACCTGCCCGTGCTCCATGACCAGAATTTCATCCGCATCCACGATGGTGGACAGGCGGTGAGCGATCACAAGCGTGGTGCGTCGGGCTGAGACGGTTTTCAGGGCAGCCTGAATTTCCTGCTCGGTATGTGTGTCCAACGCACTTGTGGCCTCGTCAAGCACAAGAACGCGTGGGTCTTTCAAAATCGTCCGGGCAATGGCGACGCGCTGCTTTTCCCCACCGGACAGCTTCAGCCCGCGCTCGCCCACCTGCGTGGCGTAGCCTTCAGGCAGAGAGAGGATGAAGTCATGGATCTGCGCCAGCCGCGCCGCCTGTTCGACCTCCTCCTGCGTGGCTCCCAGCCGCCCGTAGGCGATGTTGTAGCCTATGGTATCATTGAACAGCACCGTATCCTGCGGCACCACGCCTATGGCGGCCCGCAGGTCAGCCTGCCGGTAGTCCCGCACGTCGTGGCCATCAAGGCGTACACTGCCCGATGAGACATCATAAAAGCGAAACAGCAGCCTGCTGATGGTGGACTTGCCCGCCCCGGTGGTGCCCACAATGGCCACCTTGCTACCAGGTGCAGCAACAAAACTGACCCCATGCAGGATTTCGCGCTCGGGGCGATAACTGAAGTGTACATTCCGGAATTCGACCTCCGCCGGACCGGCGTCAGCCAGACGCGTGGCGATAGGGAGCGGGTGCGCAGGGTCGGCCACCTCGATGCTTTCGTCCACCAGCCCCATCATGTGCTCCAGATCAACCAGCGCCGTGCGGATGCCCGAATAGACAGACCCCAGGAAATTCAGTGGGCCGTAAAGCTGGAGCAGATAGGTGTTGAGCATGACGAACTCACCCACTGATATCTGCCCCGCCTGTACATCCCGCCCGCCCAGCAGCATGATGGCGGCAAGCGAAATGGCCACGATCGCCGCCTGCCCGAAGTTGAGCAGACCCAGAGAATATTGTGTTGTCAGCGCCGCTTTCTCATACCGTGCCTGTGCGCTGTCATAGCGCCGGGCCTCGTGCAGCTCGTTACCGAAATATTTGACGGTCTCGTAATTCAGCAGGCTGTCCAGCGCCTTACCGGTCGCTTCGCTGTTGGTTTCGTTCATCTTGCGGCGCACGCCCAGACGCCATGTTGTAAAGCGCACCGTAAACAGGATGTAGGTGGCAATCATGGCCGCCACCAGCACCACGTACCACCCGCTGAACAGATGCCCGATCACCGCCAGCACCAGCGCTGACTGCAAAATGGTTGGCGAGATGGACATGAGCATACGCAGCAGCGTTTCCACGGCCTCCGTCCCGCGCTCTATGGCACGGGTGACAGCGCCTGTCCGCCGGTCCAGATGGAACCGTAGCGAAAGAGCGTGCATGTGCTGGAAGCTGCGATAGGCCGCCTGCCGCGCCACACGAAAGCGCACAGGCGCGAACAGGGCGTCCCGCAGGTTGGTCAGGGCGGCGGACAGGAGCCTGACAAGGCCATAGCCAATAATCAGTGCCGCCGGAGCCATGGCCAGACTGGCAGGATGCACGAAGCGATCCACCACCCGGCTGTAAACCAGTGGCACACTGAGCGTAACCAGCTCGCCTGCCAGCATGACAAGCAGCACAAGCACGACCCGCCCCCGCAGGGCCAGATCCCCCCTGGGCCACAGATAGGGCAGAAGACGAGCATAGGTTAGGGAGACGGGTTTCTGAAGCGGCCCGGACACCGCACGACGCGAACGAGACATTCTGTGGATGTGACATGCCCGCGCTTTTTTGCAAGCCCTCAAACCTTGCCACATGGACCGCTACGCCGGATAACTGGTTTTTTCAGCACCCTGTACGCCGCCACGGCGCACCAGCCTGCCTTTCCGCCACACCCGGCCACCATGCGGGACAACAGGATTTTTCATGCTTCCCAATCCCTCCCCGTTTTTAAGACATCTACAGCAGTGCAACGCCGCAAACCCAGCCGCCACGCGCGCTCCCTTCAGCCTTGCAGGCGCTCAGGCCGGGTGGATCACCCCTGTCCTGTTCGACCGCCTGACACAGGCGGGTCTTGGTTCCGAGGCGGATGGCTTCAACCTGCCTGATCCCGCCGCGCTCGAAGGGCTTGGTGAACAGCTTGCCACCGAAGGCTTCTATACTTCCCACCACGAACTGTTTGATGTGGCCACCGACGTGGACCACCCTGCCATTGCCCGCATAGACCGCGGCGCGCTGCCGCTCTTTGGCCTCGTCGCCGCAGGCGTGCACATGAACGGTCTGGTACGCACGGCCTCTGGCCTGCATCTGTGGACGGGCCGACGGGCCGCCAATAAACGGCTGGACCCCGCCAAGCTCGACCATCTGGTCGCGGGGGGCATTCCGGCGGGGCACACCCCGGACGAAGCTCTGGCCAAGGAAGCGGCTGAAGAGGCCAGCATAGCCCCTGCCCTGATCGCCAGCGCGGAGAGAACAGCCCGGATCGTTTACGCGCTGGATCGCCCCGAGGGGCTGCGGCGTGACGTGCTCTACTGCTACGATCTGTATCTGCCGGCCGATTTCACGCCCATCGCCGCCGATGGCGAGGTCGAATCCTTTACGCTCATGCCGCTTGAGGAAGCCTTCCGCATCGTACGTGACACCGATGACTTCAAGTTCAACGTCAATCTTGTGCTGATCGACCTGTTCCTGCGGCACGGGCTGATTGACCCAGCCAGCGCCGAAGGCAGCCTGCTCCGCGCCGGGCTAACCTATGGTCTGTCCACCGTCAGTCCGGGCCACGCGGCGCGGACTGACGCCTGAAAATCAGGCGGAATACCGCGCGGCCGCCTGCGCCGAGGCTTCGGCCTCGGCTTCCTTCAGCCCGGCGAGCAGGCGCTCGCGGATTTCCTCAAGACGCTTCTTGTCGGTGATCTTGAGGCCAAACAGATCCTTGACATAGAACACGTCCACCGCCCGCACCCCATAGGTGGTGATATGAGCCGAGGCGATCTGCAGGCTTTCCTTGTTCATGGCCTCAGTCACGTCATGCAACAGGCCGGGCCGGTCACGACCATTAATCTCAATAACCGTGTAGGTATTGGACGCGCCGTTATCGACCACCACACGCGGCGGCACATGAATGGCGCGCATACGCAGCGGCATATGGCCAAAGCCTGCGCGGGCAATTTCTGCCTCGATATCCAGCTCGCCGCTCAGACCCTGATGAATCAGGGCTGACAGACGCGCCAGACGGTGCGCCTCCTCATAGGCGCGCCCGGAGGTATCCTGAATCCAGAACGTATCGAGCGCCATACCATGCGTCATGGTGTGAATACGCGCATCGACAATTGAGGCCCCGGCCAGCGCCAGCGCCCCGGCGATTTTGGAAAACAGGCCGGGCACGTCTACAGTGTAGACTGTCACTTCCGTCACCCCGCGCTCAGGCAGAGGCAGAACGTCGACGGTCAGCGGGGCATCGACTGCATCGGCATCGCGCACCAGACGAGCATGACGGCGGTGCGTCTCGTAATCAAACGACAGCCAGTAGCCCGCGTAGCCCAGCCCCAGAAAGCGGTCGATCTCCTGACGGGACAGACCGTCTTCGGTCAGCGCTTCCGCCGCGATATCCTTGGCGTGACGCACGCGCACGTCGCGCTCGGTCGTGGAGAGCCCGCCGGCCAGCACTTCAGCCACGCGCACATACAACTCACGCAGCAGGGTGGCCTTCCAGGCGTTCCAGACCTTGTTGCTGACCGCACGCATGTCCACGATCGTCAGCAGCAGGAGCAGACGCAGGCGCTCGGGCGACTGCACGATGTCGGCCACATCCAGAATGGTCTTGGGGTCGTCTATATCCCGCTGGAAGGCCGTATGGCTAAGCAGGAGATGGTGGAGAACCAGCCACGAGACCGTCTCTGTTTCTTCGCCTGACATGCCAAGACGCGGGCAGAGATCGGCCGCGATTTCCGCCCCGATTTCCGAATGGTCGCCGCCACGCCCCTTGGCCACATCATGCAGCAGCACAGCCATGTACAGCGCCCGGCGCGAATTCAGCCCCTTGACCAGTTCGTAGGCGATGGGAATCTCATCCGCCATCCGCCCGGACACGACCTCATCCATGATCCGCACGGCCTCGATGGTGTGCTCATCCACCGTAAAGACATGGTAGGTATCAAACTGCATCTGCCCGACGATACGCGCCCAGTCAGGGATCAGACGCCCAAAAATGCCGGTTTCGTTAAGAATATGCAGCCAGTGTGAATGGCCTGAGGGCGGATGACTGCCATAGGTGGCAGCATAACCTGTCTCTTCCGCCGCAGGAGACGGCGGGGGGGATGTCAGCAGGCGACGGCGGGGCCGCTGCTCCTCAGCAGGAATTTCGCCACACAGGAGGTCGAGAAAAATCCGCGCGGCCTCGGGGTTGTCACGCAGGGTCGTAGCCCGGCGCTCCCAGCGGATCAGTTCATGCCGGGCCAGAGGGTGCAGCGCCCGGCGGCGCAGGCGCGCCCAGTCCAGAATCTGCATCATCTTGATGGGCTCATGGTCGAAGGACACCCCGCGGTCAGGCAGGATCTGCCCGTCAAGCAGGGTAAACCCGGCCTCGCGCATGGCTTCATCAGGCTTGGCGGCATGGGCGACCGGCCCCTGCGCCTGCCGCAGTACGGCGGGCTCCAGCACATGGGTCAGACGCATGACTTCACGCGCAGTCAGGAAGTAGTGCCGCATGAACCGCTCGACACCATTCTGGCGGCCATGGCGGGTATAGCCCATCCGCGCCCCGATCACGGGCTGGGTGTCAAACGTCAGGCGCTCTTCCGCCCGGCCCGCCACGTAATGCAGGTGCAGGCGCACGGTCCACAGGAAGTCCCATGAACGACGGGCGCGCGCGGCTTCCTGCTCTGTCAGCAGGCCCATCCAGATGAATTCGGGAGCAAGCAGATCCTTGACATGACGGGTGCCAAAAGTGTTGCGGCACATCCAGTAAAGGGTTTGCAGGTCACGCAGGCCGCCACGCCCTTCCTTGATATTGGGCTCGACCAGATACGGGCTGTCGCCAAAGCGGCGGTGCCGCTCCAGCCGTTCGCGCCGCTTGTCCTGAATAAAACCAGCCACGCCCGCTTCCACGCAGGCAAGGATATAGCGGGCCTCGAACATGGCGAACAATGCCGTATCCCCAGCCAGCAGGCGGGCATCGAGCAGCGCAGTACGCACGGTCGTATCAGCCGCCGCCTCGGTGATACATTCATTCACCGTACGGGTGGCGTGCCCGACCTTCACCCCGAGGTCCCACAGAAAATACAGTATGTATTCGATCAGCGGGTGCACCCGCTCACCCGCATCGTCCGCGACCAGAAACAGCAGATCGATATCGCTGAATGGCGCCAGCAGACCGCGCCCGTAGCCGCCGGTAGCCGCCATGGAAAAGCCCGAGAGCCCCCCTATGGGCATGGCCAGGTTGTCCGGCTCCACCATCTCGGTCGCGCGCATGGCAAGGTCCACGATGGCGCGCAGCATGACATCCGTGAAGGCCGCAATCATTTTGGCCGCCGCAGCGCCCTTAATCTCATACCGCTCGAAACGGTTACGTATATCGGCCTGATAGCGGCCAAGGTAGCGACGGAAAATCGCCACGGCCTCTTCCCGCTCGGGAATGACCGCTTCTTCACGCGCGGCGTCTCTGAGCTCACGAGTCAGGCACGCGGCAAGGGCTTCTGGCGTCAAGGCCGCCAGCACGGCCATATCAGACTGCTGCCCAGGGGCAGCGTGTGCGGAAGAAGTGGACATCGGACTTCGGGTTCGGTTCCTGTAAGGGTCTAGAAACTGTCTGTTTCAGGGCTGGACTGTCCATGACCGGCCATGGCCTGAGGCTGCATCCGTTCGGCTTCGCGGCGCAGTTCGTACAGAAGCTCCAGAGCTGCACGCGGAGTCAGGCTGTCAGGGTCGGTGTCCATTATTCGTTTTCTTAACGTATTTTCAGGCGGATGGGGTAATGTCTTCTGCGTGTCAAAAAGGGGAAGTGGCTCAGGTATTGTATTTTCAGCACGCTCCAGTTCCTTGAGCAACCGCGCAGCCCGCTCCACCACGGGAACAGGCACCCCGGCCAGCCGCGCCACATGCACGCCCCAGCTCTTTTTGGCGGTGCCCGCCAGCACTTCATGCAGGAACACGATCTGCCCCCGCCACTCCCTCACACCCATGGTGTGCAGGCTCAGACGCGGCAGCGTATCGACCAGCCGCGCCAGTTCATGAAAATGCGTTGCGAAAATGGTCCGGCACCGCACGGTTGAGTGCAATGCCTCCAGCACGCCCCAGGCGATAGCCAGCCCATCCAGCGTTGCGGTACCCCGGCCGATCTCATCCACCACCACCAGTGAACGCGGCCCGGCCTGATTGAGAATGGCGGCGGTTTCCGTCATTTCCACCATAAAGGTGGAGCGCCCGCGCGCCAGATCATCCGACGCCCCCACACGCGAGAAAAGCTGATCCACCACCCCAAGGCAGGCCCGCTCCGCCGCGACCGGAAAACCCGCCTGCGCCAGAATGACCGCCAGCGCCGTCTGCCGCAAAAAGGTGGACTTGCCCGCCATGTTAGGGCCTGTCAGCAGCATGACGCGCTGTTCAGGCGGCAGGCGGCAGTCATTGGGCGTAAAGCGCGTACCGGCAGGCAGAGCGGCTTCCACCACCGGGTGGCGGCAGCCTTCAAGTGCAAACTCCGTATCTTCCGTCACTTTAGGGGTGCACCAGGCGCCACCCGCCGCCAGTGTCGCGCAGGACTGGAACACGTCCAGTTCCGCCAGCGCCTGCGCCAGCGGCGGCAGATCCGCCTCGGCCAGCACAGCCTCCACCAGCGCGCCAAACACCGCGCGTTCACGGCGGGTAGCCTGCTCCGCCGCCTCCGTTATGCGCGTGTTGAGGCTCGCCAGCTCCTCCGTAACGAAGCGCGCATTGCTGGCCGTGCCCTGCCGCAGCACCAACTCGGCCCGGTCTTTAAGGCGCGCACTGGCCGCCACCGGCACTTCCATGACATAGCCGAGCTGCGCGTGATGGCGAATCTTGAGAGTCGTGACACCGTAGCGGGCAGCATAGTCCGCCTGCATGGCGGCAATCAGGCGCCGCGAATCATCACGCAGGGCGCGGTGCTCATCCAGCTCCGCATCATAACCCGGCGCGATCACCCCACCATCATCCAGTCTGGCGGGCAGGCTTTCCGCCAGAGCTTGTCGCAACTGCTTTTCCAGCCCTCCGGCCACACCCAGAAAAGCACCGACCCGCGCCAGTTCATGAGGCAGGCCCCCGGCTCCATGCAGCGCGCTCCCCGCCTCCCGCGCAGCCAGAATACCATCGCGGATCGCGGCCAGGTCGCGCGGTAGCCCCCGCCCGACAGACAGCCGCCCCAGTGCACGGGCAATATCGGGCGCTTTTTTCAGGGCGGCACGCAGCCCCTCCCGACAAACAGCCTGTTCGCGCAGACAGCCCCACGCCGCCTGTCTGGCGGCAATCCGGGCGGGCTGCGTCAGCGGGGCGGCCAGCCACTCCGCCAGCAGGCGCGCGCCCGCAGCGCTGGCCGTGCGGTTGATGGCGGCAAACAGCGTATGGTCGGTTCCGCCATCACGCGCGCGCAGCAGATCGAGACTCGCACGGGTGGCCGGGTCTATGCCCAGAATTCCCCCTTCGTTCTGCGTGACAGGGCGGGCCAGACGCGGCAGACGTCCCGCCTGCGTGCGCCGCACATAGTCAACCGCCATCGCCGCAGCGATGCTTTCCTCGTCGGAAAATGTGCCGAACGCATCCATGCTGGCTACGCCAAAAGCCGCCGCCAGACGCTCCCGCGCAGTCTCAACCGAGGGCGCCGCCGCATCCGGCGCACGACGGCTGGTGAAATCGGCCAGATCAAGGGCTGCCGGGGCAAGAATTTCCGCCGCATCCAGCCGCCCCAGCAGAGCTGGCAGCCCATCGGGGCTCAGGCTTGCCGTTTCAAACACCCCTGTGGAGACATCAATCCACGCAGCGCCCAGCTTTTCGCTTTCCTTTGCCTTGCGTCCGCGCGCCCCCCCTCCGGCCAGCACCAGCAGAAGATTCGAACGACCGGGCTCAAGCAGTTCATCCTCTGTCAGGGTGCCGGGAGTAACCAGCCGCACCACAGCGCGCGCCAGCGGGCCTTTCGAGGGGCGTCCCTTGACGGGTGCTTCGGTCTGCTCCGCCACCGCCACACGAAAGCCGCGCCGGATCAGCCGGGCCAGATAGGCCGGAGCCGCCGCCACCGGAACCCCGCACATGGCAATGGGTTCGCCCCCATGCGTACCACGCGCTGTCAGGGCAATATCGAGGGCCGAGGCAGCCGTTACCGCATCATCAAAAAATAGTTCGTAAAAATCACCCATGCGGAAGAACAGCAGGGCTTCGGGGTTTTCGGCCTTGAGCGTGAACCACTGCGCCATGGCGGGCGTGGCCCCTTCGGAGGAAAGTCGTGTCATGCCCGCATCATAGAAGAGCCGTTGCACGGAGCAACCGGCTTTGCTGCCCATAGCCCTGCATTATGCACCACCCGCGCACCGCTCGGCCCGCGCCACAGCCGCGTCCATGCCGCACGGTCATTGCCGCAACGCGGTGCAGGCGGGAAAATTCCGCCCTGTGGTGCATTCCGTCCGGGCGGAGGATGCTGTACCATGTCCGGCATGAACACGGCCTATCTCGCGCTTGAGCGCCATTTCGCCCGTATTGCCTCCCTGCAGGACGCCATTGGACTGTTGGGGTGGGACAAGGAAGTCATGATGCCCTCGGGCGCCGCAGAGCGCCGGTCGGAAAATCTGGCCATGCTCGAAGGGCTACGCCACGAAATCCTGACAGCCCCCATCATGGCCGACCTGCTGGATCAGGCCGAAACGGCTGCAAGCGGCACGGACTGGCAGCGCGCCAACCTTACGGCCATGCGCCGCCAGCACACGCGCGCCACTGCCCTGCCGCAGGACCTGGTAGAGGCCCACGCACAGGCCACCACCCTGTGTGAAATCGCATGGCGCGATGCACGCCAGAACAGCGACTTCAAGGCCCTGCTGCCCGCGCTGACCGAAGTACTGAACCTGACACGCGCCATCGCCACCGCCACGGGCGAGGCCTGCGGCCTCAGCCCTTATGACGCCCTGCTCGATTCTTTCGACCCCGGCACACGGCAGGCTGATATTGACCCTCTGTTCACCCGCCTGCGGGCCGAGCTACCCGCCCTGACCGCCGCCGCACTGGAAGCGCAGGCGTCCCTACCCCCTGCTGTTACCCCGCAAGGCCCCTTCTCCCTGCCTCGGCAGGAAGCGCTGGGTCGTGAACTGATGCAGCGCATGGGGTTTGACACTACACGCGGGCGGCTTGATGTCAGCCTGCACCCGTTCTGTGGCGGAGCAACGCATGACGTGCGGCTGACCACCCGCTACCGCGAGGATGATTTCATTCCCGCCATGATGGGCGTCATGCACGAAACAGGACATGCGCTGTATGAAATGGGCCTGCCTGATGCGTGGATTTCCCAGCCAGTGGGGCAGTCCGGCGGCATGACGCTGCATGAAAGCCAGTCGCTTATCATGGAAATGCAGTTCTGCCGCTCAGCGCCATTTACCCGCTGGCTGGCCCCCCGCCTGCGCGAGGCATTCGGGGTTGCAGATACCGCCGCAGGATGGGATGCGCAGTCCCTGCACCGCCAGCTTATCCATGTGGCGCCGGGCTTTATCCGCGTCGATGCCGATGAGGTCACGTATCCGGCCCACATTCTCGCGCGGTTTGAATTGGAAAAAGCGCTGGTTTCAGGGGACCTGCCGCTGGCCGATCTCCCTGCTGCCTTCAACGAGCGCATCCACACCCTGCTGGGCCTGCGCGTGCCTGATGATCGGCAGGGCTGCCTTCAGGATATTCACTGGCCCGCCGGGCTGTTCGGTTACTTCCCCTGCTATGCGCTGGGCGCCATGACAGCGGCCCAGCTCCGTCAGGCGGCCTGCACGCAGGAACCCGCTATTCTGCCAGCCATTGGACAAGGTGATTTTACCCTCCTGCTAGGGTGGCTGCGGACACATGTGCACGGCCGCGCCAGCAGCGTGCCGCTCAGGCAGATCGTGCAGGATGCCACCGGCGCACCGCTGGGAGCTGATGCCTATCTTGCCCATCTTCGCACCCGTTACGTGGATCGTGCGCCCAATGCCTGAGATCACCCCCCGTCGCCATTTTTTCGCACGCCGTCCCGCAACGCGGCGGCTGGGTGCGCTTGCCATGGTGCTGGCGTGCCTTGCCAACGGCCCACAGGCCTGGGCGCTGCACATGCCCAAGGAATCCGAATTAGGCCCACAGGCGCTTACGCCCTTTATGCAGTCTTCCGACCATATCTGGGATGCCGTGCTGCCGCTGCCGGATGGCCGCATGGTGCTGGAAGCCCCGGCGTGGCTGGGTAATACCGGGCCGCAACTTTTCATCCGCACGCCGGATGGCGCTACAGCCCCCTGGCCAGCGGCGCTATGGGGCGCAGCACAGGATAGCACAGCCCCGGACACAGCCGCCCCCACACAGCACATCGTTGCGGCAGCGGGTCTGACACGCACAGCCGAGGGGAGCCTGTGGCTTCTGGACAGCGGCGTGCCCCAGCGTGAGCAGCCCGCCAAAGCGGCTCCCAGACTGCTGGAGATCGACCCCACCCGTAACGCGGTCGTGCGCAGCGTGCCCGTTCAGGCCGATGCCTTGCAACCGGGTAGTATTCTCTCTGGCGTTGCGGTGCATGGCCATACCGCCTACGTGCCGGATTCCGGTGTCGGCGCCATTCTGGTCGTTGACCTGCAAACAGGCGTCAGCCGCCGGTTTCTGGACCGCCACCCCGCGCTGGTGGCCACCCGCCCCATCATGACGCCACAAGGCCCCCTGCACCATCCGAGCGGCGGACTGGTGGCGGTGGATGCCAGCATGATCGCGGTCAGCCCCGATGGAAGCTGGATTGTTGTGCAACCGCCGGGCGGCTATCTCTCGCGCATTGATACCGCCATCTTCACTGACCCGCACATTACCCCCGCCGCGTTCGAAGAAAGCGTCACGCAGTGGTTCAAGACGCCCAGTCTCGGCGGACTGGTGATTGATTCGGACGGCACGCTGTACTGGTCCGACATCACCACCGGCAGCATACAGAGCTACACGACCGGGCGTATCCCGCGCAGGCTGATAACCGACGACCGCCTGCACTGGCCCACCACCCCCGGTCTGGACGGCAAGGGGCATCTGTATGTCACGGCCAGTCAGGTGGACCGTAGCGGTGCGTTCGGCGGGGCCTCCTCCGTGAAGTGGCCGGTCACGCTCTACCAGCTCACGCTGCCCGCCACGTCGCCCGCCCACTAACCCGCATCCCTTCGTCCCGCTTCCACCCTGCCCCGGAACGGGTGGGACGAATGTTCCACAAGGCCACTTCGCGGCACACGCCATTCAGGATATACTGTCGTTCATGCGTTACATTTCGACCCGCGGGAATGCCCCCGCCCTTTCCTTCTCCGATGTGCTGCTCACCGGCCTGGCCGAGGATGGCGGGCTTTACCTGCCCGAGACATGGCCGGAATTTTCCCTTTCCGACTGGCGGGCGCTGCGCGGGCTGCCCTATCCTGAACTGGCCGCGCGTGTCATGGCGCCCTTCGCCGCGCCCGACATCAGCTTTGAAACCCTCAAAACCCTATGCGAGCGGGCCTATGCCGGGTTCAGCCACCCTGCCGTGGTGCCGCTCACGCAGGTTGACGATGGCCTGTTCGTGCAGGAGCTGTTCCACGGCCCCACGCTGGCTTTCAAGGACATGGCCATGCAGGTGCTGGGCCACCTGTTCGAACATGTGCTGACCCAGCGCAACGAGCGCGTGACCATTGTTGCCGCCACGTCGGGCGATACGGGTTCGGCCGCGATCGAAGCCTGCCGCGGGCGTGAGCGCCTGTCCGTTGTCATTCTGCACCCCAAGGGCCGCACCTCCGAGGTGCAGCGCCGGCAGATGACCACCGTGCTGGAGCCCAACGTGACCAACCTTGCGGTGGAAGGCACGTTTGACGACTGTCAGGATCTGGTCAAAGCCCTGTTCGCGGATATGAGCTTCCGCCGGGAAATGAACCTTTCCGCCGTTAACTCCATCAACTGGGCGCGTATCGCCGCGCAGATTCCCTATTACGTGCACGCGGCCCTCGCTCTTGGCGCGCCGGAGCGTGAAGTCTCCTTTGCCGTGCCTACTGGCAACTTCGGCAATATTCTGGCCGCATGGGCCGCGCGCCGCATGGGCCTGCCCATCCGCCACCTGTGCGTGGGCTCGAACCGTAACGATATCCTGACGCGCTTCCTCAACGCCAATGACATGACCATCAAAGGGGTGGTGCCGAGCCTCTCCCCCTCCATGGACATTCAGGTATCGTCCAATTTCGAGCGGCTGCTGTTCGAACTGCTGGGCCGCGATGCAAAACGCTGCGCCGAACTCATGACCGGGTTCCGCGCCAGCGGGCACATGGATATTCCGGCCGAAACGTGGGAGCGCGCGCGTGACCTGTTCTCCGGCCTGGCGCTGGACGACGCCCAGACGGAAGCCGCGATCCGCTCCGTGCACCTGCGCTCCGGCTATCTGGCCGACCCGCACAGCGTGATCGGGATTGAAGCCGGCAGGCAGTTCCGCCAGCCGGGCATTCCCATGGTGGCGGAAGCTACCGCTCACCCGGCCAAATTCCCCGATGCCATGGTGGCCGCAACCGGCATCCTCCCGGCCTTGCCCCCGCACATGGCCGACCTGTTCGAGCGTCGCGAGCGTTACCGCACGGTACCCGCGACCCAAAACGCCATCAAGGATGCTGTGCGTGCCGCCCTTGCTGGCGGCAGCACCGACTAACAGGCTGCTCCACCCCATCAGGCTGCCTGCCCGGCAGCCTTTCCTTTTTTCAGGACGAGAATGACAGACCCCATCAGACAGACCCGCCTTCCCTCAGGCCTGACCGTTATCACTGAACGCATGGAACATGTGGAAACGGTCTCTTTCGGTGCGTATGTTTCCGCTGGCACGCGCAATGAAACCGCCGAGGAAAACGGTGTCTCCCATTTTCTCGAGCATATGGCCTTTAAGGGCACGCACAGCCGCTCCGCCCTGCGCATTGCCGAGGAAATCGAAAACGTCGGGGGCCATATCAACGCCTATACCGCCCGCGAGCAGACAGTCTTTTACGTCAAGTTGCTGCGCGAGAACCTCAATCTGGGTATCGACATTATCGGAGATATCCTGACCCACTCCACCTTCGACACCGCCGAACTCGAACGCGAACGCGGTGTGATCCTGCAGGAAATCGGTCAGGCCAATGACACGCCCGACGATATCGTGTTCGACCATTTTCAGGAAACGGCCTTTCCCGGCCAGCCGATGGGCCGCCCCACGCTTGGCACGGAAGACCTGATCCGCAACATGAGCCGTGAGACGCTCATGTCCTACATGGCCACCCACTACACGCCCGATAACATGGTGATCGCGGCGGCAGGCAATCTGGAACACGATGCCGTGCTGGAACAGGTGCAGCGCCATTTCGCAGACCTGCCCAACGCCACCCGCCCCGCCATGCCCCCTTCGCGCTACCTTGGCGGTGAATTCCGCGAAAGCCGCGAGCTGGATCAGGCGCATGTGCTGCTGGGCTTCCCTTGCGCAGGGTATAAAGGGGCGGACTACTACGCCACCATGCTGCTTTCCACCCTGCTGGGCGGGGGCATGTCTTCACGGCTGTTCCAGGAAATCCGGGAAAAACGCGGGCTGGTCTACTCGGTCTATTCCTTCAGCGCGCCGTTCCTTGATGGCGGGCTGTTCGGCATCTACGCTGGCACCGGCGAGAAGGAATGCGCGGAGCTAATTCCCGTCACACTGGAAGAACTGCGCAAGGTGCAGCTTAACGTGCAGGATGACGAACTGGCCCGCGCCCGTGCCCAGCTCAAGGCATCGCTGCTTATGTCGCTGGAAAGCACCGGCAGCCGGTGCGAGCAGATTGCCCGGCAGCTCCAGATTTTTGGCCGCATCATCCCCACGCAGGAAACCGTGAGCCGGATCGAAGCTGTCACCACGGACGATATCCGTGCGGCAGCGGCAAGGATTTTCGCAGGGACGCCCACACTGGCAGCCCTTGGCCCCATTGGCCACGTTCCCTCCCTCCAGAACATTACGGAGAATCTGGCAGCATGACAGCCCAGACCCTGTCCCTGCTTTCCGACCTGCTCAGCCATGCAAAACAGGCGGGAGCCGATGCGGCTGAAGCGGTGCATGTCAGCAGCATTTCCGTCGGCGCTGGTGTGCGCAACGGCGTAACCGAGGAACTGGAACGCTCCGAAACCACGGATATGGGGCTCAGGGTCTTTATCGGCTGCAAGAGCGCCATTGTCTCCACGTCCACCGTGGAGCCCGCGCGCTTCGAACAACTGGCGACGCAGGCCATGGCCATGGCCCGTGTTCTGCCGGATGATCGCTATGCCGGTCTGGCGCCACAGGCCATGACAACCCCCTGCATCCACAACACTCTGGAGCTTAACGACCCGTCAGAACCTGACACCGCCACCCTGCTCGAACGCGCCCGGCTGGGCGAAGAGGCGGCGCTGGCCATCACAGGGGTCACGAACAGCGCCGGGGCCAGTGCATCATGGGGGCGCACGCAGGTCAGTTTTGCAACCACCGGCGGATTTTCCGGCCAGTATGCCCGCAGCAGCCACGCAAACTCCGTCTGCGTGCTGGCAGGCAGTGGCGAGGGAATGCAGCGTGATTACGACCACCATGGCACGCTGTGGCTGCGCGACCTGACCGACGCCGCCGAACTGGGGCGTAATGCCGGCCAGAAAGCCGTTGCCCGCCTGAACCCCGCACGCCCACGCACCGGGCGCACCCCGGTTGTTTTCCACCCCCGGGTGGCGGGCAGCTTTCTGAACCACTTTGCCGGGGCCATTAACGGCACCGCCATTGCACGCGGCACGTCCTTTCTGAAGGACAAGATGGGGCAGGCCCTGTTCTCCAGCGAGATCAGCATTACTGACGACCCTACCCGCATCAAGGGCCTGCGCTCGCGCCCCTTCGATGGAGAAGGTCTGCGGATGGCACCGCTGGGCCTTGTGCGCGATGGGGTCCTGTCTTCCTGGCTACTGGACAGCCGTAGCGCCCGCCAGCTTGGTCTTGAAACCAACGCACGCGCGGGGCGCGGCACCTCTGGCCCGCCCTCACCGGGGGCGACAAACCTGTTCTTCGAGCCCGGCACTCTCAGCCCGGCCGAACTGATGGCCGATATCAAAGAGGGCCTGTACATTACGGAAATGATGGGATCTTCCATCAATGGGCTGACCGGTGACTACAGCCGGGGGGCCTCGGGCTTCATGATCCGTGACGGGCAGATAGCCGAGCCTGTGGCCGAGTTCACTTTGGCCGGAAATCTGCTTGAAATCTTTGCTTCCATGACACTGGCGAACGATCTGGCCTTCCGTTTTGGCACCGACGCCCCCACATTAAGGGTGGAAACCCTGAATACCGCAGGGGCCTGACCTTATTTTGTCTGAGAGTATCTGATCTGTGAGCGTTCGTTTTCTTTCCTCCGCACTCGCCATGGTTATGACGGCGAGCCTTGCCATTGGCCCCCTTGCTTCCCATGCTGATGCACGGGCAGGCAGCGGAGGCTCCATGGGAAGCCGAGGCAGCCGGACATGGAGCGCGCCGCCCAGAACCAACACATCCCCCTATGAAGCAGCGCCCATGGAGCGCTCCATTACGCCGCGCGTGGCTCCTTCCTCGCCCGGATATGGTGCGATGGGGGCTGCGCCATTCGCCCGGCAGGGCATGATGCCCTATCAGAACCGCCACCCGTTCCTGACCGGCTTTGCCGGCGGGTTTCTGGGTGCCGGGCTGTTCGGACTGCTTTCGGGGCACGGTTTCATGGGGGGTGTAGGCGGCCTGTTCAGCTTCATCGGGCTTCTGCTCCAGATCGGGCTGGTCGTGATGGTGGTCATGTGGCTCGTGCGTCGCTTTTCCGGCGCTGGCAATGCGGGCAGCCGCATGGGGATGCAAGGGCCGTCGCGTCCGGTATCGCCGCCCTTTGGCACGCAGCAGGCCCCATCCACCCCGGTGCAGATCACAACTGCTGATTATCAGGCGTTCCAGCAGACGCTGATGGACATCCAGACAGCCTGGAATCAGCAGAACATTCCGGCCATGCAGCAGATGGCCACGCCGGAGATGGTCTCCTATTTCAACGAGCAGCTTGCGGCTCTCGCCAGTCAGGGCGCGCGCAATGTCGTTTCCGACGTGCGCTTCCTGCAGGGAGATGTGTCCGAAGCATGGTCTGAAAACGGGATGAACTACGCCACGGTGGCCATGCGTTACAGCCTGATCGACCTCACCACAAACGCCATGGGGCAGGTGATTGACGGAAGCTCGACCGAACCTGTGACCATTACGGAACTGTGGACGTTTGTCCGCCCCGCACGCGGTGGCCGCTGGCTGCTTTCCGCCATACAGCAAACCCGCTGAGCCATTCAGCCAAACAAGAAAGGCCGGGGAGCATAAACGCTCCCCGGCCTTTTTTGTGGATTATGCTGATTTCAGCTTTGCGAGCCTGAAGGCGCGCACCAACATCCTAAGACCAACGCACCGCATCGACTTCAGGACTAGGCCCGCAGCAGCCCTAGCCCAAACATGATCCCGACCAGAACCAGCATGAAGGCAAGCATACTTCTGACACGCTGTGTCTGCCTACGCTTTGCTTCCGCCTGTTCTACCTGCACACTTACGGTGGTTGCGCTCATGATGGAGTTCCTCACCCGATCCAGTTCCAGCCCCGCAGGACGTGATCCGCCAGCAGGCCGCAGAACAGGAAGAAAAGATAAGCCAACGAAAAACGGAACGAAACACGTGCCGCCTTATCGCCGACGAGGCTGACGCCGGTCGCGTCCTGAGGCTCCAGCAGAACCCGCACAGCGCAGCCGATAAAGCCCAGCCCCAGCACAAGGGCGGTAGCGGTATACAGCCAGCCGCTCAGCCCCAGCACCGACGGCACCAGAGAAACCGCCAGCAGCACAAGCGTATAACCAAAAATCTGCCAGCGCGTATGCCGCCCACCCCGCACAACCGGCAGCATGGGAATACCCGCCCGCCCGTAGTCCTTGCAGGCGTAGAGCGAGAGCGACCAGAAATGTGGTGGCGTCCAGAAAAACACGATCCCGAACATGACCACCGGCATGACCGCCATATGACCCGTAGCCGCCGCCCAGCCGATCATCGGCGGGAAAGCCCCGGCGGCACCGCCGATCACGATGTTCTGCGGTGTCGAGCGCTTGAGCCACATGGTGTAGATAACGGCATAGAAAAAGATCGAAAACGCCAGAATGGCGGCCGCCAGTGCGTTGGTCGCGATCCACATCAGGCAGACAGACAGGCAGGACAGCCCCACACCGTAAGCCAGCGCCTCATCCTGTGGAATACGCCCGCCGGGAATAGGGCGGGTAATGGTGCGCTGCATCACGGCGTCAATATCGCGGTCAAACCACATATTGATGGCCCCTGCGGCCCCTGAAGCCAGACAGATGCAGAAAATACTGACGGCCGCCACGAAAAGATTGAGGTGCCCCGGTGCCATGATCATCCCGGCGGCACCGGTAAACACCACAAGGGAAATAACACGAGGCTTGAGCAGCGCCAGCCAGTCACGCGCCTGCGTACCAACACGCGCGGTATCAAAGCGGATACGCCGCGCTGCTGTATCCGGCAGAGCCGCCTCGCTCATGCGCCCTCTCCCCTGCCCATACGGCCAGACCGAACGGGAGCCATCGCGACCTTACCCGTCTGCTCGAGCGCGCCATAGCGCAAGCCCAGCCCAACCGCCAGAATGAAGCACAGAGCCGACAGCCCGAACAGCGCGCTGCCCAACGCCTGCTGGCCGGGCACGAACACGAGAACCGTCGCCACCGCTGTCAGCACAAATTGTAGCCGCGCCAGACGCTGGGGGTACCAGAACCCACCAGTCTGCCCGCGCCACAGGTAAAAACCACCGCAGACAGCATACAGCGCGCCAAGTTGCAGGGCGGAGTGCAGGCCCGCGCCGTGCATAAGCTGGGCAACCCATCCCACAGACACGACAACCAGAAAACCCATACCCCACAGCAGCGGCACGCGGGGCGACACGCGGCTGCGCCATGTGCCCGCCAGCCACAGCCCTGCGAGACTGACAGCCGAAAATGTGCAGACCGCGAGCAGAGCCGCCCCTATCCGCAAGGCCGTGGCCTGCTCAGCGCCCGAAGCCAGATCGGCCTTAGCCCAGGTAACCAGCCCGGTGCCTGCCGTGGCGGCCATAACAAGAGCGACAGGCTTTTCTGAAAAGCTGCCAATATGGGCGCTCATTTCAAAAACGATACCGAAGCCGGCCAACAGCACAACCAGACCAATCGGCCCGGCGAAGGATTCCGCGCCCACGACTGTCGAGACCGACAGCACGCCGACCGACGCCAGCCCCTGCCGCACCAGATGCGCCGCAAAAACCGGAACCGCCAACAGCAGCACCGAGGCTGAGAGCATTTCTCCCCACACGAAAGGCGAGAACGCCCGCCGCTCGACGCTATCCGCCCGGCTGTCAAAAATCGTAACCAGAAGCGCCATGCAGGCCAGCACTGTCCCGGCGCACCACAGCAGCATGGCCGCAGTCGCGCCCCCGCCATGCGCGCCAGAACCCGACAGGGCCGCGCCAACGGTCAACACCATACCGGCCGTAACCAACCCCAGAGCAGACAAATTCACGGCGTTGGCCAGCATTCCGCCACGGTGCAAAGCACCGGGCAGCCACAAGGTGCCGAATCCGCATACCATGGCAGGCACAACCACATAAAGCAGCATCAGCGCAGGATGCGCCTGCTCAAGCCCAGCCCAGACAGAACCAGAGGCCAAAGACCCCATCCCTGCGAAAACGGACACTCCGCCCCCGACCAGAGCCGCGATAACCGCCAGAGCCAGCCACGCGGCACCAAGCCCGGCCTCCACACCCAAAAGAGAACGGCCTTTACCGGAAAGGGCCGCAAGTGGGTTCTGAGCGTGGATAACGGTCATGATCTTCCTGTTTCCATCATTTCATACGCGCATGGCACGTTCAGCGCGTTGCGGTTCCAAACACAGGAAACCTTTAGTCCGGGTCTTTCTAGCGTGTTCAGCCGCACAGAACGAGCCATTCAGCCCTGCTCACACCACGCCCCTGCCGCGCCGCAGACGCACAGAGGCATCCACCGGAACAGCAGAGCTGTGTGCAGCGCCCACCGGCTCATCAGTCCGGCAGGTTTTCAAGCGTTACGAGCGTAAACAGCCCCATGGGTGGCACAGGCTGGATATAGGCCCGCGCCAGATCGTTGGGCGGGAGCAGCGATTCCATCGCGAAATCAGGGTGCCAGCCAAGAGAGCGCGAGGCACGCGCCATAGCGTGCTCAACCGCGCCGCGCACACCGCCCGGCGCAAGGAAATGGTTTACGAACAGAATATACCCGCCGGGGCGGACAACTCTTTTGAGTTCACATAGTAGCTTGCGCGGATGCGGCACAACGGAGGCCACGAACATGGCCACGGCAATATCGAAGGAATTATCCGCAAACCGCGTGGCCTCGGCATCCATCTCCAGCAGATCATGCACGGTGGCCAACTTGTCGCGTTGCACGCGTTCACGCGCCTTGGCCAACATGTCAGTTGAAAGGTCAATACCAGTAATGACCTTGTCCGCATTGTAATGCGGCAGGGCGAGCCCGGTACCAACCCCGACTTCCAGCACATCCGTGCCGGGCAGACCGTTTACGGCCTCGACCGCGCGCAGGCGGCCAAAGCGGGAAATTCCCCCAAATGCCAGATCGTAAACATTGGCCCAGCGACGGTAGGCAAGCTTGACCGCTTCCGCATCAAGCGCCGAACGCGAAGGAGGAGGAACGGGCGCGCCTTCCCCATCAGAAGGATACCCGTTCAGCATGTCGTGCATTTCCCCTGCCTGCCTGTTCGCCACTATTTCTTCAAGAGCCACTCTGCCTCTTCCTTCCCCGTTGCGGTTCGCGGCCTCTGGCCTGCGCCCGCCCTGCTGCCCGCACCGTGTTTACCGGCTCAAGGCGTGGGCCTTTGTATCATTCCTGTGCCGGACTATCGCCGGTTTTCGACATTCCGCCAAATACTTTGCCCGCAGAGCGTGCAAAACATTCACCATATACCACTTCAGCGGTCGTCGAGGCGCGCCTCGATGGCATCCCATACGAGCCCGGCACCATTCACACCATCAAAACGTTCAAGTTCCTGTAAACCGGTAGGAGACGTCACGTTGATTTCGGTCAGATACTGGCCGATCACATCAATGCCTACAAAAATCAGGCCATGTTCCTTGAGAAACGGCCCGATAGCCCGGCAGATTTCCTGATCACGCTCTGTCAGCCCGACCTGACGCGCCACACCGCCCACATGCATGTTGGAGCGATGATCATCACCCGAAGGAACGCGGTTGATCGCGCCAATGGGCTCACCATCCACCAGAATGATGCGCTTGTCTCCGGCCGTAACGGCGGGTTCGTAACGCTGGATCATCAGCGGTTCACGCGAGCGGGCAAAGTGCATTTCCAGCAGGGCGTTGAGGTTCCCGTCATCCTCACGGATACGGAACACGCCGCTGCCGCCATTGCCGAACAACGGTTTGACAATGATATCGCGCCACTTCGCCCGGAAGGCGCGAATTTCCGCCACGTCCCATGTCACCAGTGTCGGAGGCATCAGGTCGGGAAAATGCGTGACCAGAATTTTTTCCGGGCAGTCCCGCACCCAGCGCGGGTCATTGACCACCAGTGCATGATCCGGCCCTATGCCATGCACGTGGTCAAGCATATGGGTAGCGGTAATATAGGCCATGTCGAACGGTGGATCCTGACGCATCAGCACCACATCCATTTCCGACAGAGAGCGCCGCGCCGCCTCACCAAAGGTCGCATGGTTACCTTTTTCGCGCCGGACGGAAACAGGCCGCATGAGCGCGCTGACGCGTGCAGGCCTGTGCTGCCCTGCCTGCGGCACGCCCTCACCCAATGCCAGACTGCCCACCTCGTAAACAAACAGGGAATGGCCCCGTGCCTGAGCCTCCAGCATCAGGGCGAATGTGGAATCGCCCTCGATATTGATATGCTCCAGCGGGTCCATCTGAACCGCTACAAGCCTCTGCGAGCCCATATCCTTACACTTCCCGTTTCTTCTGATGCCGCGAAATCTGGCAACATTCTGCCCGTTTTACCATCAACACGCAAACGCACCCGGCCCCTGCACCCATGCCCGCCACCCAAACCGGCGTCATGAGCGGCGGACGGGCAGACTGGCTGCGTTGCCCACAACAACCTCACCCGGCTGGCAGCGCAGGCGTACGGGCAACATGACATACCATTCCGCAATCATTCCCCGGCGCGCGCGCGCCACCGGAGCACTAGCTGGCCCCAGAACCTCGAACACATGCGGGTCTGGCGCCTCTTTATCCTGAACCGGCCGCAGTAGTTCCCCCTGCTGGCCACAGGCAGGACGCGGAATATCAAACAGGGCCCAGCGCGGCTCAACCGCCACAACCTGCGTATTCTGCGCATAAAACGCCAGTTCACCCGCCAGGCCATAATTTTCTGTCATCAGAACAGGCGCCTGGCCTGAATACCCTTCCGCCGCACGCGCCTGCACCGCATGGGCCAGTTCACTCCACCCTCCCATCTGCCGCAGCGTGACATCCACCCTGACAGGCAAAGGCAGAGGGGCGAAAGCCGCCTGCCCCATAATGACGAGGGTCATGATCCCCCCCAGCCAGACAGCACTTTTCCACCAACGGGGGCGCCACAGACCCGCCGCCAACGTGCAGGCGGGATACACCACCACGGGCCAGTTGGCCTGAACACGTGCGCCAAGCGCGTGCTGCAAAAACACCGCCAGCGGACACAAGATCGTGCAGAGCAGCAGGGCCGAAAAACCGTCGCGCTTACGCCACAGCCTGACGCATCCCCCCACAAACAGGACAAACACCAGACCAGAGGCAAGCCCCACCTGCCCTCCGAGCAACTCGGACAGGAAAACCAGCGCGCGAGCGGGCTGCCAGTCCAGCAGACGCCCCCCCTGCCGCACGAAACCGCCCCAGGCATGATGCGCGTTCCACAGAACAACCGGCATGACGCACAGCAAACTCACACAGCCTGCCAGCCAGGGCCACGGCTTGCGCAGCCAGAGCCGTCCTGCCCGACTGCCAAACAGCCACAGCCCCATCCCGCCAACAGGAAGAAGCATGGAGTATTTGCTGTCACACCCAAGCCCGGCCGCCAGCCCCACGACCAGCCACAGCCAGACAGGCCCACCGGCGCACAGCCAGCTCAAGCTCCACAGCATCAGGGTAACAAAAAAAATCAGGGCGGTGTCGGGCGTCATGATAATGACGCCAAGCCCGATTGCCAGCGTGGCATTCAGCAGCAGGGCTACCCTCGCGCCAACGCGCCAGTCAGGTCGGCCATCAGGCTGGCGGAGCCACAGCGCCCCCGCATGGGCCAGCAGCAGGGTGCCGAACGCGGCTGAAAGCGGCCCCATCATGCGCAGGCCCAGCGGCGTGTCGCCCGCCACCAACATGCCGAGCCTGATCCACAATGCCACCATAGGCGGGTGATCGAAATACCCGGCTGCGGGGGCTAAGGCCCAGAGCCTGTAATAGGCTTCGTCAGGTGTGAGCGGCACCCAGGCCGCCACAACCAGTCGAAAGAGCGTGACAACCGCCATAGCCGCAAGCGCAGCCAGCCAGCCATAGCGCGCCATGCGCTTCCCCGCACGCAACCTGTTACGGCCTCCAGACGATCGTAGAAGACATGGCGTAGTTCCACACAGCCGCCATGATCGCACCTGCCACACTGGCTTCCGTAATCATATGCCCCTGATCGTACAGAAGCCGGGCAATGCCGATATTGGCAACGGCACCCACCGAGCAAACCAGCACGAACAACAGCAACCCACGGGCTGCACGCGCGCCCTTAAGCCGCCTGTCCCGATAAGTGACAGTATTATCAAGAAAGAAATTGACGATCATCGCCACAACAGTACCCACGCCCTGCGCGAGCGAGAAATCCGCCCCTGCGAGCAAGGCCAGCCGCATGATGACCAGATTGGTCAGCACCCCCGCGAAACCCACGCCGCAAAACGCAATAAAGCGTAGCGGCACCAGCCCGTGGCACAGCTTGTCCACCAGCAAGGCACCGAACTGGAGCATAACCACTACGTCCAGCTTGCTCTCTCCTGCCACACGCGCCCTGAAACCGCATGGAATTTCCTGCACTTTCAAGGGAGTAGGAGAAGACAGAACCAGATCAAGCAGGATCTTGAAACCAGTCGCCGCCAGAAAAGGCGCAATCTGCCGGAACCTATCCTGCCTGATGGCAAAAAAACCGCTCATCGGGTCGGTCAGCCGGACCGGCATGAACCGTTGTGCAAGCCATATGCCGCCATCCGACAAAGCGTGCCGCCAGGCGTTGGCCAGCCCCTGATTGCTGCCACCTTCCACATGTCGGCTACCGACCGCCAGATCGCACCCGCCTCCAGCCACCGCATCAATCAGCGCGGGGAGGCGGCTTTCATCATGCTGCAAGTCACCATCCATGACCGCCACAACCTGTGCGGAGGAAGACAGCGCGCCCTCGATCACGGCGGAGGACAGGCCGCGCCGCCCTATGCGGCACAGACCGCGCACACGGCTATCTTCCTGCGCAAGAGCCCGCACAACATCGCTTGTGCCATCGGGAGAATTGTCATCGACAAAAATGACTTCCCAGCGCCGTCCGTCCAGAACCTTGCGCAGCATCTCCACCAGCGGCCGGACATTCGCGCTTTCATTATAACAGGGCACAATGATGCTGACATCCGGCCCGCCCTGCCCGTTCGCCGTTCCGGCTCCGAGCTTCTCATACTCCCCCACGCCCTGAGACACCGCCTTGCCCTCACTCACACGGACGTTCATTCAGGCTGTCCCTCGTTCTCATTCTTCAAAGGCACGCCCCACCGTTCCAGACTTGTGCGGATCGTCTGCAAAGTCTGCACCCGTATGACGTGGGCGGCCTCGGTGAGCTGTCGGGTCAGCAGGTTTTCGTGCGCGGCGTCGCGCGCGATCAGACGCACGAGAAAGTCGCCACCGCCACGGATCATGTGGCACTCCCGCACTTCAGGCCACTGGGCGAGATAGTCCTCGAAGGCAGACAGGACTGTTTCTTTCTGACTTTCCAGACCGATCAGCGCAAAAAACGTGATGGGCCAGCCAAGGGCCGCAGCGTCAGGGTCGGCATGGTAGCCACGCACCACGCCGTCATCCTCCAGACGCCGGACCCGGCGCAGGCAGGGAGGGGCCGATATGCCCACACGCCGGGCCAGTTCGACATTGGTGATACGCCCATCGTCCTGCAACTCTGCCACGATGCGGAGGTCAACTGCGTCCAGATCCACCACCTTCAAACTCCGATCCCCCTTGCAGGACAAAAATCCCTGCAGAGCACGCCGTACCGGCAACTGGCACCGTATATGACACGCTCGCCCGCCCTCGGCAAACCGCATCCTTGCACAGCGGCACCCCCTTGCTCTCCCGTGGCCGTGCGGTCATATCTGGGCCCATATCGCCCGGAACGCGCCGACAACAGCGGCACAGCCGGGCTTGGCCTTACCCGCGGGGGATGATGCAATAACCATGACCGAAACAATCACGACCGACCTGCTTGTCATCGGCGCTGGCCCCGCTGGCTATACGGCCGCAATTTATGCCGCGCGCGCCAATCTTTCTCCCGTACTGGTGGCGGGGCTGCAGCCCGGTGGACAACTCACCATTACCACCGAAGTGGAAAACTACCCCGGCTTTGCCGAGGCCATTCAGGGCCCCTGGCTGATGGAACAGATGGCCCAGCAGGCGCTGAATGTGGGCGCGCGTATCGAATACGACATCATCACGGAAGTAAAACTGGACGGGGGTTCACCTTTCAGGCTGGTGGGCGATTCCGGCACGGTCTATCTCGCGCGTTCGGTTATTGTCGCAACCGGTGCGCAGGCGCGCTGGCTGGGTCTGCCAAATGAAAAACGTCTTCAGGGCGCTGGCGTTTCTGCATGTGCCACATGCGATGGCTTTTTCTATCGGGGCCGCAAGGTTGTGGTTGTGGGCGGCGGTAATACTGCCGTGGAAGAAGCCCTCTACCTCACCCACCATGCCGATCATGTCACCCTGATCCATCGCCGCGACACGCTGCGGGCCGAAAAAATCCTGCAGGATCGGCTGTTTGCCAACCCCAAGGTCAGCGTCATATGGAACAGCGTGATCGAGGATATTCTGGCTGAAGGCACGCCGCCGACCGTCAACGCGGTCGCCCTGCGCAACACGCAGGACAATACGCAGACCATTCTGCCAACGGACGGCGTGTTCATCGCCATCGGCCATTCCCCTACCACCGATATCTTCAAAGGCCAGCTCGAACTGGATTCCGAAGGCTACGTCGTGACAACAGCGGGAGGCACCCGCACATCGGTCGATGGAGTCTTCGCGGCGGGCGACGTGCAGGACAAAATCTACCGTCAGGCCGTTACGGCTGCCGGCACAGGCTGCATGGCAGCACTGGATGCAGAGCGTTTCCTTGCAGGTCTAAATTAATGATTACTCCTCCATGGTCTCTTGACCATGGGGGACAATTACTGCACGTAGGTATAAACCATAAAGCATAATTTCATGCTTTACATGAGTATCATTCAATATTTAGCAGGAGGCGTGCGTGGACTGGGATAAACTCAGGGTTTTCCATGCTGTGGCAGAAGCCGGTTCCTTTACCCACGCGGGAGACGTTCTCAACCTGAGCCAGTCCGCTGTATCCCGGCAGATTTCCGCGCTCGAAGACGTTCTTCAGGTTCCTCTTTTCCACCGTCATGCCAGAGGACTTATCCTGACTGAGCAGGGTGAGACCCTGCACAAGACGGTAAGAGAAGTATTTTCCAAACTGGAAATGACACAAACCCTGCTGACCGAAAGCAAGGAAAAAGCAGCAGGGCGACTGCGCGTCACCACCACAACCGGTTTTGGCAACTGCTGGCTCATGCCGCGTCTGCATAAGTTCATGCAGGCCAACCCGGAAATCGATATCTGCCTCATTCTGGAAGATAACGATCTGGATTTGGGTATGCGTGAGGCCGACGTTGCAGTACGGATGCACGCGCCGCGGCAGCCGGATCTGATCCAGCGACATCTGGCGGATTTTCATCTCCCCATTTTCGCGGCCCCGCTCTATCTGGAAAAACACGGCACACCGCAGACCCTTGATGAAGTAAAAAACCATCATCTGGTTCTGTTCGGGGAGCATCACCCCCCTGTCACACATGTAAACTGGCTGGCTCAGGCGCTCCAGAACATGGGGCATACCGGGCAGCACAATGCCCGGCTGGAGGTCAACAGCATGGCGGCCATGGCTTACGCCATTGCTGGCGGGCTGGGCATTGGTTCCATTCCCACCTATGCCGCAGCGGAATTCCCCGATCTGGTGCAGATCCTGCCGGATGTCACCAGCCCGACCGTTGATGCCTATTTTGTCTATCCGGAAGAACTGCGTAGCTCCAAGCGCGTGTCCGTATTCCGTGACTTCCTCATGAGCGAACTCGGTATCCGTTAAAAGCCGTTGAGCGCACAGACAAAGGGCAGAATGTTTCGCACCATTCCAAGGCGAATCGTTCTGCCCTTTTGCATGAAGCACAGGCCATGCCCAAGCTTGCACAATAATCCGTATGAATAACGCACTTTCCATACCAGTTCTTTAAATTTCAGAACCTGCTTATTGCCGAAATTCTACTGTCCCCGCGGCTCTATTGCCTCAAACAATGAGGATGCAAAGAAAAGCGGGGTAAAAAATCAAAAAATTTACATCTTCTCTATTCACAAACAAGAAATCATTCTCTATATTTGAGCTATTAAATCCTTATTTCCATTGGGCCAGCCATGACAGACACTGCAGACTACTCCCCCGTTCTAGAACTTGTATCAGAGATTGTGGCGGCATATGTTTCCAACAACCAGGTGGAAGCCACCGCCATTCCCGTCCTGATTAAGGACGTCTATCAGGCACTGAAAACCGCTGAACTGCCGCAGAGCGAGCCGGAAAAGCTCCAGCCTGCTGTACCGGTCAAGCGTTCGGTTTTCCCTGACTACATCGTGTGCCTTGAAGACGGCAAGAAGCTGAAAATGCTCAAACGCCATCTCCAGAGCGCCTATAATATGACACCGGAGCAGTACCGCGAACGCTGGGGTCTGCCCGCCGACTACCCGATGGTCGCTCCCAACTATGCCGAACGGCGCTCCACTCTGGCACGTGAAATTGGCCTTGGCCGCAAGATTCACGCTGCTGGTGATGAAGATGAAGTTGGTGGCCGCGGCCGTCGCTCCAAGAAAAGCGCACCTGCCAACGCATAAGGCTCGCCTCGGATCAACGAGGTCTAAAGCCCGGTGGAGCATCTATCCTGCTCCACCGGGCTTTATTTATGTCTTGACGCAAGAACCCTATACGCAGGAGTGTTGAAAAAGAGTGGCCCTGCTATCTGGCCATATGATCAGATGGAAATGCACTACCATGACCAGATCTGAACTTATCGCTATTCTTTTGCAGAAGCATCCTCACCTGCAAGTCAGAGAGGCGACGCGTCTCGTCAACACTGTTTTTGGTGGCATTGCCCGCAGTCTCGCCAACGGCCAGCGTGTGGAACTGCGGGGGTTCGGGGCTTTTTCAGTCAAGGAACGTGACCCCCGGCTAGGCCGCAACCCCAAAACAGGGGAGCAGGTACAAGTCAGCCGCAAATATGTGCCGTTCTTCAAAACCGGCAAAGAACTGCATCAGCGCCTGAACAGTCCGCACAAAAAAGGATAAGACACCATACCTATAAAAGCCTTTTGTCGTGCAGGTAATCGCGGGCGAGCTTCAGGTCAGCGACAAAGTTTTCGTATTCTCTCTGCCGCGTGGAATCGTCAGGCAGACGAAGCAGATAGGACGGATGTACTGTTACCAGACCGTCTGTTGTGTCATCCAACGGGATGATCTTTGATCTTTCACGCGAAATTGTAACTGGCCGCTTCAGCACGCTCCGGGCTGCCGTAGCCCCCAGCATGACAACCAGCGCGGGGTTCAGAACCCGCCGTTCCGCCTCCAGCCAAACGTGACAGGCGGTGATGGCTATCTCATCGGGCTTCTTATGCAGTCGCCTGCCATTGCGCCATGTAAAACCAAAATGCTTGACTGCATTGGTTATATAAATCTGTTCGCGAACAAATCCCACCTCCGCCAGAGCCCTGTCCAGCACCTGCCCCGCAGGCCCCACAAACGGTATCCCCGCCAGATCTTCCTGATCACCCGGCTGCTCCCCTACCAGCATCAGGCGGAACAAGCCCTGACCACTGCCAAACACTGCGCGCGTCGCATTTTCCCACGATGGGCAGGCCCGACAGTCCATGGCCAGTGCGCCAAGGGCGGCAAGATTGTCCGCCTGCTGGATATCACTCAGTCCGGGCAGCAAGAGGGTTTGTGGGTATCCTTGCCAGCAGCCCTGTCCGGCCGGCTGCCAGGTAGCAGCCGACACATGGGCCGCATCGTCCTCTCCCGGTCCGAAAAAAAGTCGCTGACCATTCCACAAAGCCCGTCTGTATGGCGTGCATATCTCCCACACACGGGGATTGCGCGCCTGACAGAAAGCCGCATTGGCCTCCAGAATATAATGAGTTGGCCTATCATGCAGGCAGGCTGAGGCATGATCCTCCGTAAAGGCGGAAAACCGTTGCCGGAATGCCTGTGTCTCCCGCCTTACGCTGTCAGCCAGCCCATGCAGCGCCATAAGATCCGGGTCATCTCGGTCGCTTATGCTCAACTCGTTCCGGGCCAAACGGTAGAGAACCCTGTAGCCAAGAGCAAAACGGCTTTCATCCCGCGCCTGAATGGCGGCTTCCAGCGTGCCCAGCAAGGCGCGCGAAAGCGTAACGCGCGGCCCGGAAGCGGGCAATGCCGTCGTGTAATCGTCCTGCGCAGGTATGGTTTCACCAAAAGCAGCCACCCTCCACTGCAGCATTTCGGGCGGGGTCTCATGCGCAACATGCCACCGTACCGCGTGGCGCCACCCCTGAAAGTCAACCTGATGCGCGAGAAAGACCTCTGCCACTGCGCTCAAGCCCCTTTATTACGTCCACCACGCTTCAAGCGCCCGAGTATGGATACGAACTGCCGAAAGTCCATGATCCCTGTCAGGCACAACAGAACAACGTATAGTACACTTCCACCTGAGACCATCAGCCCCAGCCAGAACAGGCGCGGCAGGATATGGGCGGGGAATGGCATTTCCCACATAGCCGCACCAACGCCGCACGCCATGCCCAACGCGGCAAGGCAGACCAGTCCCATACGCACCAGCAGCAGACGCGGCACATATAGGACCGCGCGAACACGGAGTATGACCGCCAGACTCGCAACGTTGAGCCCCGCCGCCAGACTGCTGGCCAAAGGCGGCCCGACATGGGCCAGAGGCTTCATGAAGGCAAGGTTCAGCAGCAGATTGGCCACCAGAATGGCAATGCCGATGATGACCGGTGTGCGGGTGTCCCCACGTGCGAAAAATGCTGGAGACAGCACCTTAACCAGCACAAAAGCTGGCAGGCCGATAGCATAAGCGCGAAGCGACTGCGCCGACAGCAGGGCATCATGCTCCGTAAACGAACCATGGCCGAACAGAACCACCATGATAGGATCGGCCAGCACCAGAATACCCGCCACGGCGGGCAGGGTGAGCAGCAGCACGTATTCAATCGAACGATTTTGGGCCGTGTGCGCCCCTTCGTGATCTCCCGCGGCTAGATGCCGGGTCAGCACGGGCAGCAGGGTCGTGCCTGCGGCCGACCCCAGTACGCCTAGCGGCAACTGGTTGATACGATCCGCGAAATACATGAGCGAAACACTGCCCGCAGGCAGTAGCGTGCCGATGATGGTGTCGATCGTCAGGTTGATCTGCCCAACCCCGCTCCCAACCAGCCCCGGTACCATCCGCCTCAACAGCACCCTGATGCGGGGTGTCAGGCGTGGCCAGAGCGGCACAAGCCCAAAATTGGCCTTTTCACAAGCCCACATCAGCAGGCCCAGTTGGACAACCCCAGACAGCGTCACACCCCACGCGGCAACAATCGCCACATTGGCGCTGAAACACGCAGCACCCAGAATGGCGGCAATACCAACAATATTGAAGGCCAGATACGCGGCGGACGCCATGCCGAAGCGATGCAACCCGTTCAGCACCCCCGCAAGAAGAGCTGCGGCACAGATCATAACCAGATAGGGAAAGGTAATCCGGCTCAGGGTGACGGCGAGCGCATAACGCTCGCCACTTTGCAGAAAGCCCGGTGCAATGGCCCGCAGCACGGCAGGCATGAAGCACTCCCCCAGCACGCACAGAAATACCAGCCAGGCCAGCATGCCCCCCAGCGTACGCCGCGCGAAATGCCGGGCCTCATCCGCCCCCTCTGTCACCAGAACGGACGAAAACAACGGCACAAAAGCCGCGTTGAAGGCCCCTTCCCCAAACAATCGGCGGAACATGTTTGGCAGGCGACAGGCCACCTGATAGGCATCCTGCAAGGCGCCGGCCCCCATGAACGCGGCCAGAAGCTGATCGCGCACAAGCCCAAGAACACGGCTGAGCATGGTCCAGCCGCCAACTGTCAGAAAATTTCTCAGCATGATGTCCCGCGCGATCCGTCAAGGCTATAGCAGCAGCCCTTGCGGCCCTGCCTGTCACAGCATACCGGCTGTGCGACTCATGAACAGTCTTAACAGATACGGCATAGGCACGCCGCTTACCTCGCTCTATTATCTGCTGTCAAAGGCGGCAGGCTCCATGGCCTGCCATTCGCCCCGGAAGCCTGGAAAGAATACACACACATGCCTGCCCCTCCAGCCCAATATCGAGCCCCCGAAACCCGTTGTCTGGGACCGAAAGCCAGCCAGCGTTCAAGACGGGGGCAGGAACTCGCACGGGGAACTCTGGCTGCCTTTATCGGGGGCATGGCGCTTTATACCGTGCATGGCTTCCTGCCCGCGCTGGCATGGGGCTGTGTTTTCGCCATAGCCACATGGCCGCTTTATACCCGCGCCTGCAGGGCCTGGCCCGATGCGGCCGGTGGAACACTGCTGCCCGCTCTGTTTACGGCCGTCATGGCGCTGATCTTTGTCATTCCCCTAACCCTACTGACACTTCAAGCCATAGGAGAAGCCCAGAGCGCGCTGCGCTGGGTTGATAATGCCCGCGCCCACGGTGTACCCGTGCCGGATGTACTCAGCCACCTGCCCTTCGGTCAGGCGACCATCACGCGATGGTGGGAGAGCCACCTGACTGACCCGAGGAATGTTTCAGGTATGCTCGGCGCACTCGACAGCCGTGGCGTGGCCATAACCAAGGCGCTCGGTGCGCAGATCGCCCATCGCGGCACGCTTTTCTGCTTTTCCATCCTGACGCTGTTTTTCCTTTATAAGGATGGCCCATCCGTCATCCGGCAATGCCGTGTTGCCTCCTGTCGTGCCTTTGGCAAGCGAGGAGAAACCATCGGCCGACAGATTGTCGCCTCGGTTCACGGCACCGTGCAGGGACTGGTGCTGGTTGGCATCGGCGAGGGTATTATTCTCGGCGCTGCTTATATGATCGCAGGTGCCCCCCACCCGGCTCTTTTCGGTGTCATTACCGCTGTAGCAGCCATGATTCCGTTCTGTGCACTGGTGGCCGTCGGACTGGTTTCCCTGCTGATTCTGGCGCAAGGCGCCTCTATCGCCAGCATTATCATTTTCGCACTGGGTGCGACGGTCATCTTCATCGCAGATCATTTCGTGCGCCCTGCCCTGATCGGCGGCACCACAAAACTACCCTTCCTGTGGGTACTGCTGGGTATTCTGGGAGGTGCCGAAACATGGGGCCTGATTGGCCTGTTCATCGGCCCGGCCATTATGGCCGCACTCAACCTGCTATGGCGGCGCTGGACATACGGCAATAGCGAGGCCGCTCCCTAAAAGGAGCAACCTCGCCATACCAACTTTTCGGAAAAATATCGGGCAGGCGGGATTCGAACCCACGACCCCCAGTCCCCCAGACTGATGCGCTACCAGACTGCGCTACTGCCCGTTAAGTGTGGAGTGGTGTTTAGCAGGCGATCCCGCAGGGCACAAGACCGTGCGGGATAGTTTTTTTGCTTAAACAACAAGTTTCTGGCGAATAGCCAGCAACTCCACCAGAATACCTTCCAGTTCGGCCCGCAGGTGCAGATCAGGGGCCTGCGGCGCCACGGACACCACAGGTTCCGGGGCGCAGGCAACGACAGCCTCTTCAGTAGCGACAACCGCTACCAGCGCCGCAGGCTCTGACACCTGAAAGGACTCGACCACATCCGCCAGTTCCGGCTGGGTATCATCCATCACCACCCGGTTAGGCATGGGCGCGACCATGCCGCTATCCAGCAGCCGCTGCACACCTTTAACCGTATAGCCCTGCGTGTACAGAAGGTCTGCAATATGACGCAGGAGTGCGATATCCTCCTGACGGTAGTAACGGCGGCCGCCAGCCCTTTTGACCGGTCGCACCTGCTGGAACTGCGATTCCCACAGCCTCAGCGTGTGCTGGGGTACATGTAGTTCATCTGCAACTTCGCTAATGGTTCTGAAAGCCTGCGGTGCTTTTTCCAGCCCGTCCAATCCCCTGTCCTCTTCCTCGGAAAACTGCGCCTCAAACAGATCAATGTTCTCCTGCTCGGGGCCTCTGCCTTCCGGAGAATCAGTCATCATCATTGCCCTCATACCCTTCTGGCGATTCATGATTGACTTCAGCTTTCAGAAGCTGACTGGATCGGAAGACCAGCACGGAGCGTGGCATGATCGGAACTTCCTCACCCGTTTTCGGGTTCCGCCCTGCTCGTCTGCCTTTCTTGCGAACGGCAAAGGTGCCAAATCCACTGATCTTGACGCTTTCACCGCGTTCAAGCGCTTCCATGACTGTCTCCAGGACATCTTCCAGGAGCACAGACGACTCTTTGCGAGACAGACCTACCTGCTGGTAGACCTGCTCTATCAAGGATGCACGCGTCACAGTTTCCATGAATCGGAGCGTAACCATGCTCGCAGGGCGCGTCAATTCATTCGCACAACAGGCGCATTTTTATAAGAAACTGGGGAAAGGCCCGCTGGTTACATCCGTACCAATGCGGAACCCCATGTCAGACCGCCGCCGAGCGCCTCAAGGAGCACCAGATCGCCCTTGCGGATACGCCCATCGCGCACGGCCTCATCCAGCGCCAGCGGGATAGAAGCAGCCGATGTATTGGCGTGCCGGTCAACCGTTACGACCACCCGCTCGGGAGGCAGACCCAGCTTCTTGCCCACCCCTTCGATAATACGGATATTGGCCTGATGCGGCACCAGCCAGTCCACATCGGCATAGGCCAGCCCCCGTGCCGCCAGCGCCTCATCAACAGCGGAAGAGAGCTTGGAGACGGCATGGCGGAACACATCCCGCCCGCTCATGACCAGATGGCCCGTTTTGTCAGGCTGCCCGACGGCGCCATCGACATAGAGCAGATCGCCCAGCGTGCCGTCGGAATGCAGGTGGGTGGCAAGAAGGCCCCGCCCGTCGTCCTCATCGGACGCGGAGAGAACCACAGCGCCCGCGCCATCGCCGAACAGCACGCAGGTACCGCGGTCAGACCAGTCCAGAATGCGGGAATAAACCTCGCTGCCAATAACCAGCGCCTTGCGGATCATGCCAGAGCGGATATAGGCATCAGCCGTAGCCAACGCAAAAATAAACCCCGAACAGGCTGCGGAAATATCGAAACCGAAGCCCCGCGTCATACCCAGCAGGGCCTGAACGCGCACAGCGGTCGCGGGGAAAGCCTGATCCGGCGTCGCGGTAGCCAGAAAAATAGCGTCGATATCGTCGGCAACCAACCCGGCGTAATCAAGGGCGGCCTGAGCAGCGCGCGCGGCCATGCTGGCGGCTGTATCATCCGGTCCGGCCATATGGCGACGGGTAATGCCGGTGCGGGTTCTGATCCACTCATCCGAGGTATCCAGCCGGACCGCCAGTTCGTCATTGGTCACAACCCTGTCTGGCAGGCAGCTGCCAGACCCGATCAGAAGCGCGTGCTTCGTCATCGCCATTCTTTCATTATCCGCCGCCGCAACGGACATACACGCTGCTCACCACGACCGGCCAGTTCATGTCTATGTGTCTGCTCAGGAAACCGGAACCGCAACCTCGCGTTCTTCGGCCACCTTCTGCCGGGAAAGCAGCGCCCCCATATGGCTGAGACGCTCACGGATGCTATCATTGAAACCGTGCGTAACCATGTCCATGGCCACGTCAACCGCTGCAGCAAACCCTTCAGCGTCGGTACCGCCATGGGATTTGACCACCACGCCATTGAGGCCAACAAACACGGCACCATTGTAACGCCGGGGGTCCAGCCATTCCTTCATCCGTTCCAGACCGGGCCGGACGAGCAGATAGCCGATTTTTGCCAGCACACTGCTCTGGAACACGCGACGCAGCAGGGTGGTGGCCATTTTCAGCACACCTTCTCCCGTTTTAAGCGCCACATTGCCGGTAAAGCCGTCGGTCACGACCACATCGGTCGTTCCAGCAGTAATATCATGGCCTTCCACAAAGCCATGGAACTGGGCAGCCAGCGGGCTTTCGCGCAGCATTTCCGCCGCGACGCGCAGCTTTTCGTCGCCCTTGAGTTCTTCAGAGCCGATATTGAGCAGGCCGATTGTCGGGGCCGGAAGGCCCAGCACCGCCTTGGCAAAGGCTTCGCCCATAACCGCGAACTCGACCAGATTGCGCCAGTCGCATACGACATTGGCACCCAGGTCCAGCATGACCACATCGCCCTTCACGGTCGGGCTGATAGCCGCCATGGCGGGACGGGAAATCCCCGGCAGGGTTTTGATCACAATCTTGGCCAAGGCCAGCATGGCCCCGCTATTACCAGCGGAGACCACACCCTGAGCCCGCCCACTGGCCACGGCATCCATGGCCAGACGCATGGAAGACTGCCGCTGCCGCAGGGCCTGCGTGGGCTTCATGTCCATAGGGATGGACACATCGGTATGCCACACGGTGCAAACCGCCGCCGCACGCGGATACTTGGCCAGAAGCGGTTGCAGTCTGGCCTCGTCCCCGATCAGCAGCACACGCAGATCACGGTGACGTTCCGCGGCAATGGCAAGCCCGGCAACAACGACCTCGGGAGCCCCATCGCCTCCCATTCCATCCACCGCAAGGCTGAACGCCCCTGAGGGATCGGAAGGAAAACTGTCTGGAATCTCGGTCTTGTTCATGCCTGCTTCTCTGCCATGCCGCAGATACCTTGCTCCCGTATCCGCACGCCTGAGCGCACGCTCAATACCCGCCTGAAAAAATCAGGCGCGTACGGCTACCTTCAGCGCCTTACCGGCGGCAACCACTTCACGCCCATCGTAATGGCCGCAATGGCTGCAGACGTGGTGTGGGCGCTTCAGCTCACCGCAGTTCGAGCATTCAGCGAAAGCCTCGACGCGGAGTGCTTCGTGGCTGCGACGCATACCACGACGAGAAGGCGAAGTTTTTCTTTTGGGTACAGCCATGAGCCTGAGCCCCTTCCTGCAAAGACAAGTTAATAAATGCCCGGCTCGCGTTCCTGCGCCCTACCAGACAACACCATTCGGTTCATCACCAGACTGAGCCGGGGCCTCTAGCAGACGGAGGGCTTTTTCGCAAGTAATGCAAAAAGAAAACCCCCGTCTTCTTTACGCCCCCTCAGGCTTTTCCCCCGTTCCAGCGCGACAGCGCCGCGAAAGGATGGGGCCGCTGCGCACCCTCATCGCGCACCAAGGGGTCTTCCGCGCTGTCCTCATCCATAACAAGGCCGGGCGGCAGATCAATATCCGGCGCGTGGGGATACGGGTCCAGCTCCAGCGCGAACTGCTCGACCACGGCCTCTCCCAGATCGATATCCTGGCCCTCATAGGGAATTTCATCCACCGCATCCATATCCGGCAGATCAGACTCCACAAAATGCTCGGCCGGGACGAAACGAACCACAAAAGAGCCCGCAATCATATCCTCAAAACTTTCAAGACTGACAACGCAGGTCTGCATGAAGCGTGCCGCCAGAGCGCCCTGCGCCTCCACCACACCCCGCCCCTGTTCGCGCAGGTGGTAACGGCAGCGCAGCATATCAATCTGCGGCAGCCTGAGACGTGCAGCCACGGCGCGACACTCCGCCTCTGTCGCCTCCACCGTGATTTCCGTGCCGTTTGCACCGATTCGGCGCACAGCCAGAGGGCGAGAAAATTCAGGCCTGTCTTTCATGGAAACCTCCACAGGTGGCACAATGGCTCTTGAAGTCGCGTGCCTGCGGGCCACGCCCGCGCCATGGCACACGGGCCACCTTATCATATCCCCCCGCAACAGGGGAGTAATGCCTTGCCCCAAGGCGGAAATACGCCACAAATAGCCATTGAGGAATTGACGCACCGCCATGGTTGGGGCATCCGAACAGAAGATGAGCCCCGCTGGATCAAGCCTGCATCTAATGGCCTGATACCACAGGGGACAAAAACGCAGGGAAGCCTGAACGTCATGACACTGCCACGCCGCAACCGGATGACGCGCCTGCACGGCGCCTGCACAGCCCTTGCGGCGGTACTGGCCCTTTCCGGCTGCGCGGTTTTTTCTCCAACGCCTATCCCGCGCGGGTCACTGGTCGAGGCGGATGACTACAACCAGCTCATTCCCGGTTCCAGCAGCCGCGCCGATGCGCTCGACCTGATGGGCACCCCCACCACCAAAGGGGCCTTTGACGACAACACCTGGATTTACATTTCCATGACCACCCACCTGGTGCCGATGGATTATCCGGCTGTTATCAAACAGGATGTTGTGGTTCTCAAATTCACGCCGTCCGGCACGTTGCAAAGCGTGCGCGCCCTTGACCGCAAGGACGCCATCCATGTGGCCATGGTTTCCAAAATCACCCCGACGCCCGGCACCAAGGTCAACATCCTGCAACAGATTCTGGGCAATGTCGGCCGCTACAATCCCATGCAGAACATGATGGGTTCCGGCTCGGCTGGCGGCATGATGGGCGGCTATAACAATCAGGGCCCCGGCCACTTTGGCTCGGGCAACTCCCTCTGATTGCCTAGCGCGGCAGGGTAATCCTGACGCGCAGCCCACCCTGAGGCGAGTCCTCCAGCGTCAGTTCCCCCCCATGAGCGCGCACGATATCGCGTGAAATGGTCAGCCCAAGCCCCGTGCCGTTGACCTGACTGCTTTCAAAAGCCGTCAGCACACGTTCGCGCCGGTCAGGTTCGATCCCCGGCCCATTGTCATCCACCAGAAACATCACCTTGTCCGGTGTCACCCTGACTATCAGGCTCACGCACGCACCATGACGGCTGGCATTGTCGATGAGATTGGTCAGGGTCCGGCGCATGGCATCAGGCCGCATGGGCACCACAAGTCCTGGCGAAACCTCCAGCCTGACCTCGCGCCCGCCTGCCCGCGCCGCAGCCGCCACAATTTCCTTCAGGAACGGCCGCAGAGACACCTCCTCGATCTTTTCCATCCCCTCGCCCCGCACGAAGGCAAGGTAGGTGCCGATCAGGTTTTCCATCTCCACCACGTCGCCTACCATGTCGTCGATGTCCTGCCGGAGATCTTCGGCCCGCACGACGCCGGACTGCGGCAACATGACAAGCGAAAGCCGCAGACGGGTCAGAGGGGTGCGCAGGTCGTGCGACACCCCGGCCAGAACCCGCGTCCTTTGCGCGACAAAGCGGTGGATGCGTGCCTGCATCCGATTAAACGCTACAGCAGCCTTGCGGACCTCCTGCGCGCCTGTAGGGCGTATCAGCCCCACATCCCGCCCCAGCCCGAACTGTTCCGCCGCATGACCCAACATGCGGATAGCCCTGACCTGCCGGCTCATGAACAGGCTGGCGAGCATGAACAGCAGCAGCGTGCTGCCCACCGTCCAGGCCACAAACAGCCAGATCTGCCCCATGTCCAGCCGTTTGCGGGGGGCATCCACTATCAGGACGCCATCCGGCAACTGTATAAAAATGCGAACCTTGCGCGGGTCACGATTCCAGGAAATATAAAACGGATAGGCTATGGCAGAGCCCAGATCGCGCACCAGATCATCATCCATCGGCCCCAGAACGTGGGTAGAACCGAAGTGGTCCAGCTTCATGCCCGGTTGCCACTGCTCACGCAGATGTAGGTGTGACCACGCCTGCGAGACAAACCAGGCCTTGTCCTGCGGGTTTTTGAGCCGCTCCAGCGCATTAAGCGACAAGACCACTTCCGAGGCCACGCTATCTGTCAGACGACGGGAGACGACCTTGAGAAAATTACCGTAAAACAGTTCAAGCGCGATGCCCTGCGTGGCCAGCAGCGGAAACAGCACGATCAGCAACGACCGGCCCAAAAATGAGCGGGGCAGAAAACGCCGCACGATTTTCTCCGCCCTACGGCTTACCTGCTCCACCAGCACTCGCCAGAATTTCGCCCCCCTGCTCATCCGTATCTACAGGCCCGGCTTCAGGACGTAACCGCGCCCTCTGACAGTCTGCAAAAAGCGGGGCTCCCTCGGGTCTGTTTCAATACACCGGCGCAAACGGGTAACCTGCACATCCACCGCGCGCTCACCTATTTCGAGCATATCCAGCGCAGTAGCGATTTCTTCACGCGTAAAGACCTCACCCGGCCTGCGTGAGAGCACGGCCAGCAAAGCCGCCTCGCCCCCGGTCAGGTGGATATTCCCGTCCGGCCCCTGTAGCAGCAGGCGCTCCAGGTCAAACTCCTTGTCCCCCAGACGGATAATCCGTGGCGTCCCCGGTGCTGGCGCAGGCTGGTGCCGCCGCAGATGCGCCTTAAGTCTCAGCAGTAATTCACGCGGTTCAAACGGTTTACCTAGATAATCGTCCGCGCCTGCTTCCAGCCCGGTGATCCGATCTTCCGGCTCACCACGGGCCGTCAGCAGGATAATGGGCATGTCCATTCCTTCGGCCCGCAGGCTTCGGGTAAAATCCAGCCCGTCCTGTCCGGGCATATTCACATCCAGCACGATGGCATCCGGCTGAATCCCGTTGAGGGTCTGCCGTGCTTCCGCAGCATGTGCTGCGACACTGATACGGAAGCCATTTTCAAACAGGTAACGGTGCAGCAGGCGTCGCAGCCTCGGGTCATCGTCCACCACCAGAACATGCGATACGGGTTCTTCTTCCAACGGCTGTACTCCTGTCGCCTTAAGCGCCATGCGGGCGCCCGGCGTCTATGCTGCCTTCATCCACCAGAACGCTCCGGCTGTGCTCGGACAACATGCCACGCATGACCCGCCCGAATCCTTCCACCGCCGCCCCCCCCGCTTCCCGATACGCCGCCATCAATCTCTGTCGCACCACGGCAAACAGCCGAGCCTCCGCATCCTGCCCGGCTGTCGTCAGAAACAGCAGCCGCAACCGCCTGTCTTCCCGGCCCCGCCGGATCTCGAGATACTGGCGCTCTTCCAGTTCGTGCAGGGTTCGACCCAGACTTTGCTTTGTTACGCCCAAAATGTCCTGCAACCTGCTTACGGGGATGCCGGGACTGAAGGCCAGAACCTGCATGACACGATACTGTGCCGGCCCTAGCCCGTCTTCCTCCAACATAGGCGCCACGGCTTCCGCCATGTCCCGCTGTGCCAGAAACATGAGCGCCTGCGCAAAGCGCAACCGCTCGTCGCGCAGGAACAGCAGGTCCGCTCCTGCTGCGGCACGCGAAGTCAGAGCAGCCATGAGCGCTAGACCGCCCTAACCCGCCGCCTGCGGCCGGACAAGCCCCATCACCCGCCCTGCAATCTGCCCCCACGCCTGCCCCAGACGCCGCACACAAGCCAGCCGCCTGTCCACGAATGCGGCAAGAGCCGCCTCGTCCGGTGCACCCGCCAGCCAGTACAGGAAAGTCGCTGCATAAACCTGCGCCAATGTCAGGCGCTTGGTCAGATAGGTTGCACCCGATGATTCATCACGCGCTGCCATCCAGATAGCATTGACCGTACGCATCCACCCGCGACGGAATGCAGCCTGCCCGCCTCCTACAAGCTGTGCCGAAACACCCCGGGCCGCCGCCCGGCGCGTTGCATCATTCATCGGCAGACGGAGCAGCAACGCCTCGCGCACACGCAGGCTCAGCCGCGGCTCGGACGTATCCTGCATGAGAGCCAGCATGTCCCGATCACACAGGTCAGACCAGGCTTCCACCAGTTCGATCTCGCCTCCAGGGAACAGTAGCTCCGCTTCCTCACCCGCCACATCCCGCAGAACGGACAGGGCCCAGCCCCGCTGGCCCGCCACAGCCGCCAGAGCACGCAGGGCGGCATCACGCTCGGGGTCCCGGAACATGGGCTGAGGCATCATTCCTGTCGCCAGCGCCATGGCTGCCAGCGAGACAGCCTGCTTCAGGTTTGCTGACCGTATGCTCATCCTTTATTCCCCATAACGCGCCATTTCAGCGTCAAAGCCCATCCGGCTCAGATCCGTCATCCGCATGGGATAGAGGATTCCCTCCAGATGATCCATTTCATGCTGCATGACATGCGCCCGAAACCCGGTCGCCACGCCTTCGACAACCTGCCCGTTTTCATCCAGCCCGCGATAGCGCACCGCCCTGTAGCGCGGCACCTCGCCCCGCAATCCCGGCAGTGACAGGCAGCCTTCCATACGGAGCTGTGTTTCCTCTCCGTACGGTTCAAGCTCGGGGTTGATGATCACCTGCACAGGCAAGGCCGGATCGTCCGGGCCTTCGCTCCGTGTCTGTGGAACAGAATACAGAAAGAGCCTGCGCGAAACATGCACCTGTGGCGCCGCCAGCCCTACACCGCCGCTCTGCTCCAGCGTTTCCTGCATATCGGCAATCAGACGGCGGATTTCCGGATCGTGCACATCCTCAACCGCCTGCGCTTTAGCCAGCAAAACAGGGTGGCCCATGCGGGCTATCGCAAGAACTGCCATCGTTTTTATTGTTCCTTCATGTGTCACGCGGCATTTTTTTTGCTTGAAACACGTTTCCGTGCGTCTCGGAAACGCAAGAACAAATTGTATCTTCCATTCAAACAGTGTTATAGAAGCCGCCAACAGGGGAATCGGTTCGTCCTCGTGGCGAGGCGGTGCCTATTCCAATTTGGCTTCCAAAAAGCCGGGCGACCGGATTTTTCTGAACAGGGGTTAGTGACCAAGTGCACGTTCTAGTCCGTGACAACAATGTCGATCAGGCTCTCAAAGCGCTCAAGAAAAAAATGCAGCGCGAAGGCATTTTCCGTGAAATGAAACTCCGTCGGCATTACGAAAAGCCGTCTGAGCGCAAAGCGCGTGAAGGTGCGGAAGCCGTGCGTCGCGCCCGCAAGATGGAACGCAAGCGCCTGGAACGCGAAGGCTTCTAAGCCTTCTGCCCCTTCAGGACGGAAAGAGGTCGATCCTTAAACGGATCGGCCTTTTTTTTGGCCTTTTATCTGCCCTTATCTCAGAGCCCCCGGCGCATGAAAAAAGGGGCACCCGCGATGGGTGCCCCTTTTTCCTAAAACCCTCCTGCCTCCCCCGAAATAGAGGAAGCAGACAGACCTTTTTACTTCTGCAGCTTGTCCATCTCACGCACGATGGCCTCGCCCATCACGGCGGTACCGACACGGGCCATACCTTCAGACATAATATCTGCCGTACGCAGGCCGCTGGCCAGCACATTGGCAACGGCCTGTTCGATCAGGTCCGCTTCCGCCTGCATGTCCAGCGAATAACGCAGCAGCATCGCCAGAGACAAAATCTGCGCGATCGGGTTGGCAACGCCCTGCCCGGCAATATCGGGCGCGCTGCCGTGAATGGGCTCGTACAGGGCCGGGCGCTTGCCATTTTCCTGCACCGCGCCCAGCGTGGCGGAGGGCAACATGCCCAGGCTACCTGTCAGCATGGAAGCCAGATCAGACAGCAGATCGCCAAACAGGTTGCCTGTCACCAGCACGTCAAACTGGCGCGGGTTACGGACAAGCTGCATGGCGCAGTTATCCGCCAGCATGTGGCTCAGTTCCACATCCTTGAAGGCGCGATCATGCACATCGGTCACGACTTCCTTCCACAGAAGGCCGCTTTCCATGACGTTGCACTTTTCGACCGAGCAGACCCGGTTCGAGCGCTTGCGCGCCAGATCAAACGCTACGCGCGCCACACGTTCGATCTCGCCCGTGGTGTAGACTTCGGTGTTGATGCCGCGACGGGTGCCGTCCGCCAGAGTCTCGATCCCCCGCGGTTCGCCAAAGTAGATGCCTCCCACGGTTTCACGCACGATCATGATATCAAGACCGCGCACCACTTCAGGCCGCAGCGTGCTGGCATCCACCAGCGCATCGAACACCTTGGCCGGACGCAGATTGGCAAACAGGCCGAGTTCCTGACGCAGCTTGAGAATGGCAATTTCAGGCCGCTTGTCAAAGCCGACATGCGCCCATTTCGGATCACCGACAGAGCCGAACAGCACCGCATCCGACGCCCAGGCTTTCTCGATCACCTCATCACGGATCGGCACGCCGTATTCGGCCAGAGATGCACCGCCTACCAGATCATAGGTCAGGTCAAACGTGACATCGCGGTTCTTCTCCAGCCATGCAAGAACCCGGCTCGCTTCCTGCATGATCTCCGGGCCGACACCATCGCCCGGCAGGACAAGAAGTTTAATGGGGGTCTTCTGCTCGCTCATGACGCGCTCCGAAAAAAGAAAAAATCAGTCGATATGAATGGAGGGCATCCAGGATTTTTCCTGATGCTCGCGATTTTCATACCGGGTGATACCCTGCTCGTGCTGGAGGGTCTGGCCGATATCATCCAGCCCTTCAAGCAGCAGATGCTTGCGGAAAGGATCAATATCAAACGACACCTCCTCCCCATCGGGACGGATCACCACCTGCCTGGCCAGATCGACCGTCAAGCGGGCGTTTTCACCCATGGAAGCATCATCCATGAGGCGTTCACATACCTCACGCGGCAGGCTGATGGGCAGAATGCCGTTCTTGAAGCAGTTGTTGAAAAAGATATCGGCAAAGGACGGCGCAATGACGCAGCGTATGCCGAAATCCAACAGCGCCCAGGGCGCATGTTCGCGTGAAGAACCACAACCAAGGTTATCAAACGTGATCAGGATTTCCGCCTTGCGCCAGGGCTCGCGGTTCAGAACGAAATCTGGATTTTCCGAACCGTCCTCACGGTAGCGCATGGCGTCAAAGGCGTGGCGGCCAAGGCCCGTGCGCTGCGTGGTCTTGAGGAAACGCGCGGGAATGATCTTGTCCGTATCAATATTTGCTTCCGGCAGAGCGGCGGCAATAGCGGACAGTGTGGTGAATTTTTCCATCAGACCAGTTCCCTCACATCCGTCAGACATCCCGTAACCGCAGCAGCCGCGGCCATGGCGGGTGAAAGCAGGTGGGTACGCCCACCCGGCCCCTGCCGTCCTTCGAAATTACGGTTGGACGTGGAAGCACAGCGCTGCCCCGGTGTCAGACGATCCGGGTTCATGCCCAAGCACATCGAGCACCCGGCCTCACGCCATTCAAAGCCCGCATCAAGAAAGACCTTGTCCAGACCTTCTTCCTCGGCCTGACGCTTCACGTTGCCCGAGCCGGGCACGATCATGGCGCGCACGCCCTGCGCCACCTTACGGCCCTCGGCCACACGGGCAGCAGCCCGCAGGTCTTCAATCCGGCTGTTCGTGCAGGAGCCGATAAAGACAACATCAACCGGCGTACCCGCAATGGCCTGACCAGCCTCCAGCCCCATGTAATCCAGCATACGCTGCATCTGAGCGCGGCGGGCTTCATCGGGCTCCTGCGCCGGGTCCGGCACCGTGCCGCTGATGGGCAGAACCGTCTCGGGGCTGGTGCCCCATGTCAGGGTGGGGCTGATGTCTTCCGCCCGCAGGGTCACTTCCTTATCGAAATGCGCGCCCTCGTCGGTGGCCAGCGTTTTCCAGTACGCAACAGCACGATCGAAATCCTCACCCTTGGGGGCAAAGGGACGACCGCGCACATATTCAAATGTCGTCTCGTCGGGAGCCACCAGTCCTGCCCGCGCACCGGCCTCGATCGACATGTTACACAGCGTCATACGGCCAGCCATATCCAGCCCGCGTATGGCTGAGCCCGCGAATTCAATCACGTGCCCCGTGCCGCCCGCCGTGCCGATACGCCCGATGATGGCCAGCATGATGTCCTTGGCGGAAACGCCATGGCCCGGCACACCCTCCACGGTCACGCGCATATTCTTGGCGGGCTTTTGCAGAATGGTCTGCGTGGCCATGACGTGCTCGACCTCGGACGTGCCGATACCAAACGCCAGAGAGCCCATGGCGCCGTGGGTCGAGGTATGGGAGTCGCCACACACGATGGTCATGCCCGGCAGGGAGATGCCCTGCTCAGGCCCGACCACATGCACGATACCCTGATTGGCCGACAGAAGCGGGAAATACGGAACCCCGAATTCCTTCACGTTCCGCTCCAGCGTTTCAATCTGGTTGCGGCTTTCCGGCTCCTCGATCGGCTGGGTACGGTCAGAGGTGGGGACATTATGGTCCACCACGGCAATCGTCCGCTCAGGATGGCGCAGCCGTCGGCCAGCCAGACGCAGCCCCTCGAACGCCTGAGGGCTGGTGACCTCGTGCACAAGGTGACGGTCTATATAAAGAATGGAGGTGCCATCGGGCAGAGTTTCCACGACATGATCATCCCAGATCTTGTCGAACAACGTGCGCGGCGCCATGGCCACCTCCTTATTTTATCCAGCCCTGTCCATGCCGCGAGTCAAAACGGCAGGGCGGTATGCTTCATAGATAAGCGACAGAGGCCAGAAAGCCCCTGTGCAAGTCCCCGTTTACACAGGTACCTGTGATACCCGTATGCACACGAAAACCCGGCCAGCCTTTTGCGCCAACCGGGCCAGCAGGCCGCAAGCGGCCTGTTCGCGCGCGAGTCATGGCAGCCCTGCGGCTACCATGACTGTTCAGCCCGTTACCGGATCAACCGGCGACCGGAGCAGCCACTTCACGCGGGCGCTCGGCAATACGGGCAGACTTGCCGCTACGGCCACGCAGATAGTACAGCTTCGCGCGACGAACCTTACCGCGGCGCACGACCTTGATTTCGGCCAGGGTCGGAGCATAGAGCGGGAAAACACGCTCCACGCCTTCACCATTGGAAATCTTGCGCACGGTGAAGTTGCTGTTCAGGCCCTTGTTGGAACGGGCAATCACAACGCCTTCGAACGCCTGCAGACGCGAGCGTTCACCTTCCTTGACCTGCACGGACACGCGCACAGTGTCACCTGCTTCGAATTCCGGAACAGGGCGTTCCGCTGTCAGCCGCGCGATTTCCGCAGCTTCGTACTGCTGAATGATATTCATCTCGGTATCCTTCCTCAAACCCCTAACTGGCCTGTCTGTGCGGTCCCGCCCACAGCTACAGCCCTGTTTGTTTCCTTACGGGCCAGCCAGGCGGACCACAGATCCGGCCTTCTTTCCCGCGTTGTCTCTTCCGCCTGCCCACGCCGCCAGGCCGCAATGGCGGCATGGTTACCCGAAAGCAGGATTTCCGGCACGGCACGCCCTTCCCACATGGCGGGACGCGTGTAGTGCGGATATTCCAGCAGCCCTTCGGAAAAACTTTCCTCCACGCCGCTTTCCTCGCTCCCCATCACGCCGGGCAGCAGGCGCACGCACGCATCCAGCAGAACCAGCGCCGCGGTTTCCCCACCGGAGAGAACATAATCCCCGATGGAAACCTCCTCAACGCCACGCGCCTGCAGCACGCGCTCGTCCACCCCTTCAAACCGTCCGCACAGCAGCATGACCCCCGGCCCCTGCGCATAACGGCGCACGGTCTGTTGGGTCAGTGGCCTGCCGCGTGGCGTCAGATAGACCACCGGCACATCCGCCGGCACATCCGCCGCCTTGATGGCGGCATCAGCAACATCCGGCCGAATAACCATGCCTGCGCCACCGCCAAACGGCGTGTCGTCCACCGCCCGATGCCGCCCCAGCCCATGCTGGCGCAGATCTTCGGTTCGGCACGACCACAACCCCGCCTCCAGCGCCCGCCCGGCAAGGGAGAGCCCCAGAGGCCCCGGAAACATTTCCGGGAACAGCGTCAGCACCGTGGCGCGCCATGTCATGCCGATACCCCGGCCTGAACCGGACGCCCCACACCCCGGCCTTCCTCCCCCGCGACATCAGTCGGGCGGACAACGCTCAGCGTGCGCTGCTTCAGATCGACCTGAGGCACACAGGCCTTGGTAAAGGGCACAAGCACACCGCCCGCCAGTTCAAGACTGGCTCCGGCGCCGTAATCATGCACGAGCGCCACCCGCCCCAGAGAAACACCGTTTTCGAATGCTTCCATACCGATCAGGTCGGCATGGTAGAATTCCTCTTCCTCCGGCTCGGGCAGAGCCTCACGCGGCACGTAAAGCCGCATGTTCACCATAGCCTGCGCCTGCGTGCGGTCAGCCAGAGGCCGACCCTGCGCGTCCATCAGTTCCGCAACGCCATCACCGCCGCGCCAGCGCAGAGACCAGCGACGGCCCTGCGCATCAAGCAGCGTCTCATACTGTTCAAGCGACGCGGGATCTTCCGCATAGGAGCGCACGCGCACAAGGCCACGCACTCCATGCGGTTTCCCCACGATACCGATCAGGATGAGATCAGGTGACATGGCGGTTCAGATGAGCTTCAGGCGGCGGCTTCGGCCGCTTTAGCGGCAGCAGCGGCACGTTCCTGAGCACGCTTCTTGGGAGCGGACTGCTTGGGCTGCTCACGGAAAGCAGGCTTTTCGGCCAGACCGGCGTTACCCAAGAAGCGGGCGACACGGTCGGTCGGCTGTGCGCCCTGAGAGAGCCAGTGCGTGATGCGCTCGCCAACCAGACGCACGCGCTCGGCGTGATCGGACGGCAGCATGGGGTTATAGGCCCCAACCTTTTCAATGAAACGGCCATCGCGCGGGCTGCGGCTGTCAGCCACAACGATGTGATAGTAAGGGCGCTTCTTTGCACCCGCACGGGCGAGACGAATTTTAAGACTCATTCGGACTTACTCCAGACCCAAAAACAAAAACCCGAAAACTTAACCGACAGAAACAGGCCGCATCAGCGGAAGGGAGGCATACCGGGTCCACCCGGCGGGCCTCCGCCCATTCCCTTAGGCATGAGCGCGGACATTCCCTGGCGCATGAGACCTTTCACACCCAGTTTATTGAAGCGCTTCATCATGGAGGACATCATATCAAACTGCTTGAGCAGCTTGTTGACATCCTGAACCGTTGTCCCTGACCCGGCGGCAATACGCTTCTTGCGCGATGCCTTGATGATGGAGGGCGCACGGCGCTCCCCCTTGGTCATGGAAGAAATAATCGCAAGGTGCCGCTTGAGGATGGACTGATCGAGATCCTTGTCCCCAATAGCTTCCTTGATCTTGCCCATGCCCGGCAGCATACCCAGAATGCCGGAAATGGAGCCCAGCTTGTTGATCTGGCGGATCTGGGAGGCGTAGTCATCCAGATCGAACTTGCCAGCCATCATCCGCTTGGCGAGGCGCTCACCTTCCTCGTGGTCGAGGGTATCAGCGGCCTTTTCAACCAGCCCGGCAATATCGCCCAGGCCCAGAATACGGCCCGCGACGCGCTCGGGGTGGAATTCCTCCAGCGCATCCAGCTTTTCGCCCGAGCCGGTCAGCTTGATGGGCGCGCCGGTGATGGCCTTCATGGAGAGGGCTGCACCGCCACGGGCATCGCCATCCATACGGGTCATGACAACGCCGCTGACGCCCACTGCCTCGTTGAAGGACTTGGCGGTATTCACCGCGTCCTGCCCGGTCATGGCGTCCACCACCAGCAGGGTTTCCGCCGGGTTCACCACATCACGGATCTGGCGGACTTCGTCCATCAGCGCTTCGTCAATGGACAGGCGGCCCGCCGTATCCAGAATGACGACATCGTATCCTTCGCGCCGGCCAGTTTCCATGGCGCGGCGGGCGATCTCTACAGGTGTCTGCCCTGCGACAATCGGCAGGGAGACCACGCCCGCCTGCGTTGCAAGCTGGGCAAGCTGCAACTGCGCGGCCGGGCGCTGCGTATCGAGCGAGGCCAGCAGCACTTTCTTACGGTCGCGCTCACGCAGACGCAGCGCCAGCTTACCAGAAGTGGTGGTTTTACCCGAACCCTGCAGACCGACCATCAGCACCGGCACCGGCGGCACCGCGCTCAGATTGAGCGGCACGGCACCCGCGCCACCCAGAGCATCAATCAGGGCATCGTTAACGATCTTGGCAACAGCCTGACCGGGAGAAATGCTGTCCAGCACCTCTTGCCCGACGGCGCGCTCGCGCACCTTGTTGACGAAGTCCTTCACCACAGGCAGCGCCACGTCCGCATCCAGCATAGCCAGACGGACTTCGCGCATTGCCTCCATCACATCGGCTTCGGACAGCGCGCCACGTTTTGCGAGCCCGTCAAAAACCCCGGAAAGCCTGCCTGAAAGTGCTTCGAACACCAGTACGATACCCCATAACAAAACGCGCCACTGCGCGAACACTCGCGGGGTGGCGGTTCTTTGTGTGAGACGGGGTTAGGCGATCACCTCCCCCCTGTCAAGATATTTGCGGGCGGAGCGCAACAGCGCCCTGCCGCCTTTCAACCCTGACGGATCAGAGCCAGAAAGCGCGCCGCGTGCTCCACCTCGTCCTGCATGGCGGCCATACGGTCTGTCACCTCGGGGTCTTCTCCCCACACGGCCATCTGGGCACGCTCGTCCAGCGTGGCGCAGGCCGCCAGCACCGCCGGGGGCGCTGCCTCACGCAGCAGAGCCAGCCCCAGCACAAGACTACCCAGCGCCGGAGCCGCAACGCCCAGCACCGCCAGTTCCGCATCCGAACAGGCCGCCAGAACAACGCGCAGGGCCTCCACGGCTTCCTCCGACTGTGGCACGGGCATAACACCCTGCGTCACCGCGAGCCGTGCGCCTGTTTCCCTTTCCAGCCAGTCCAGCCAGGGATCCCACTCCGCACGCTGCCGGTCGGCCAGCGCACGGTTGGCGCCATCACGATAACACAGCAGATCGCTGCCCGCGTAAGCCAGCAGGCTGGCGCGCACGCCTTCACGCGCGCCGGGAATCCGTTCCAGCATGGACCCGGCAATACCGGTCAACGGCAGTTCCGCCGGGGTGAAACTACCATCCGCCGTTTGCCCGGCCGCACGCCATTCCGCCGCCAGCGCCTCCGCCAAGGCGCGCGATGGCACGCACAGGGGCATCCTGCCTGGCAGCCTGACACCCCGGCCATCAAGCCGCACGGCATAACCATCGCCTTCCTGCGCGACATCCACCTGTTTCCAGAAACGCTTGCGCGCAGATGACTGCTGTGGCGCGCTCATCGGAACAGCCCCAGACCCTGCAGAAGGTTCATGATCTTTTCTCCCTTACCGCTTTTTCTCGCGGGGGCTGCGGGGCCGGCCCCCCCTTCCCGCGCGGCGGACAGCAGGGCCGGACAAGAATCCACGCCGCTGTCATCCCCCCCTATGGTCACACCATAGCGCCCGCTCTTATCCGTATCCAGCGCGGGAAGCGGGGCCGATATCGTTCCACCTACCCGCACATTTGACGCAGCCGACGCGCCACCAAGCTGGATGCGGGGTGATAGATGCAGATCAAGGCGGCCCGAACCCATGGCAACGCTGCCACTCCCGTCCAACTGGACAAACTCGCTTTGCAGTCCCAGCCGGTCGATATGCGCAACGTCGTCACCAAACTGCATATGCGCACCGAAACAGCGCACCGGCATCCAGCCCTTCAGCCGTGGCGCCTGTGGCCCCAGCAGCGCCTTGATCAGTGTTGCACTGACACCGCCATCTACCACAGAAACCCCAAGGTGGCCCGACAATGTCTGCCGCCGTGTCGCGGCATCCTGCCCCTGCCCTGATACGGCCCCTACCACCAGCAGATTGCCCCGCATGTCCTGCGGTAGACCCAACCATGTCTGCACTACGGGAAGCGGCAGCATGATCGGGCTGGCCTGCACCGCAAAGCGCGGCCCGTCCGTCGTTGGGGCCATATCCACCCGCACCGACTGGGCGACACCATTCCCCTGAGCCGTCAGCGGCGCAAGGCTCAACTGCCCGGCCTGCACGACAACATGGGCGACCACACCGCTCCAGCCAGCGCCCTGCCATGTCAGAGCGCTGGCACTGACATCGCCCACGCCGGACAGGCCCGCCAGAACTTGCCCCACACCCCGCGCTTTCAGGAGCCCAAGTGTATCTGGGGCATCCACATGCGCGTTGACCCGCACCCCCTGCAGAGCAGGCAGGGCGACATCGGGAGCCAGTTCCTCCAACTCACCCTGCATATCCAGAGCCGAATGCGCGACACCGGCCACACCGCGGACATGCAGACGGGCCGCCCCCTGCTCAAGCGCCAGATCGACCGGCAGATCCTGCGGGCGCGCGCTCCAGCCACCCAGAACGCCCGCCGAGCCCGCAACGGAAACCGGCTGACCACCGACCTGACCCACCAGATGCAGGGCCACCGGGTCCGCCGGGCTGTTTGCATCCACGCTCAGGCTCGTGACAGCCGCCCCCTTCAGCCAGCGCCCGAGATCAAGCGCGCCAATGCGGGCGTGCAGGCGTTGGAAAGCGGGCTGATTGCCCTTTCCATCCACCGCCAGATCGACCGAGACATTCTGCCCCGCAGGCAGAGCCGCATGGGGGAAAAACACGTTCAGGTCAGCAAGCTGCGCCACAGAGCCACCTGCGGTCAGGCGGTAGCTCCAGCCGCCGTCACCCACCCCGACGGAAGACGGCTGAACCCAGGACAAGGCCCCATCCAGATGCGCCATGCCCGCATCACGCCCATCCACCTTCAGAGCGACCCGCAAGGCCAGAGGCAGCGGCACACTACCTGCGGAAAGCAGCGGGCCGGTCTGTCCGGTCAGCACGAAACGGCCGCGCCCTTTTTCGCCTTCCACGTGCCAGTCGGTCATCGCGCCATCCAGCCCGGTCAGGCGCGCACGGCTGAGAGTGACCGCGCCGGAACGATGGGCCTGCGTATCCTCCCAACTGATATAAGCCTGTGTCAGCGTGCAGTCCGCCAGGCCGATATTCCAGTGCAGTTGCCCCGGCTCCGCGCCGGTCGTGTCGTCCGCCGCGTTTGACTGATCCTGCGTTATGGCCTGCACCTGCCTGTCCGTCTCGCCATTAGGCACGTGATGCAACCGGATACGGGGCTGCACGAGGCTGACAGAACGGAAAATCACCTTGTGTGAAAACAGCGGCAGCAGCGACAGGCGCGCGCGCACCTGCCCGATGCTCAGAACATTCTCACCCAGACCGTCCGCGCCTGAAAGCGTTACGTCCCGCGCTTCCACCCACGGATAGGGCAATATCCAGACATGGAGGGCACCAATATGGAGGCTACGGCCGGTCTTGGCCTGCACGGCATTGACCAGCCGGACACGCAACCAGTCCGCGTCCTGCGTGGCGGATATAATGCTGCCGCCACCCACCAGCAACGCAGCAGCCCCGGCCAACAGGCCGATTTTCCGTTTCAGACCCATCAGTGCCCCTCCGTTGCTGGTATTCTACTACCCTCAGCCGCCCCGCCGCACGGGCGCGGGTGTGTTGCCCGCCGTAAAGCCCAGATCGCGGAACGTGCCGCGCATGTGGGCGGGCAGTTCCGCCGTGACAATCAGCCTACCTCCTGCCGGATGCGGAATGTCGAGCATCCGCGCGTGCAGGTGAAGCTGGTCGGTAAAGCCGGAGGGATGGGCCGCGGCCCCACCATATTTGGGATCACCCAGAATAGGCGTGCCGAGTGACTCGCAATGCACGCGCAACTGATGGGTGCGTCCGGTCAGGGGGGAAAGCTCCAGCCAGGAGAACCTGCGCCCTGCCGAATCCAGAACCTGATAGGCCGAGCGGGCTGACTGGGCATCCTTGTCCGTACGGTCGGCGGCAACGGTAATCGCCCCCGGCCCCACACCAAGGCGCGCCAGTGGCTGGTCAATTTCACCCGCCTGCGGGTCTGGTCTGCCTACAACCACGGCCCAATAGACCTTATGCACATCACGCCCACGGAAAGACGCCGCCAGCCGCGCCGCAACGCCAGGCGTGCGCGCCAGCAGGAGCAGGCCCGAGGTATCGCGGTCAATCCGGTGCACAAGGCGCGGGCGTGGGTCGTCCCCATCACGCAGGCCGTCGAGCATCATATCGACATGTTTTGTAATGCCCGGCCCGCCCTGCACCGCCAGCCCCGCTGGCTTGTTCAGCACGATAACCTGCGCGTCCTGATAGATGACCATGCCCCGGATTTCACGCACCAGACGCTCATCAAGCGGGCGCGGCACATCGCGCGCGGGCTTGGCCGCCACCGGAATAGGGGGCACACGCACGGCCTGCCCGGCCTCAAGCCGGGTAGACGCCTCGACCCGGCGGCCATCCACCCGGATCTGCCCGGTGCGGCACAGTTTCTGTAACCCGCCCTGTGTCAGGTGCGGGTAATGACGGCGGAAATAACGGTCAAGGCGGATACCGGCCTCATCTTCCGTTACGCTCAAAGTGACAACGCTCATGCTGCGATATTCACGACTGGCGCCGTTCGCGCAAGCGCGACCATGTTTCAAGCCGGTGGCGGACATCGCGTTCATACCCCCGCCCGGTAGGGGTATAGAAGGTCTGCCGCCGCATACCCTGCGGGAAATAATCCTGACCTGAAAAGCCTTCTTCGCTATCGTGGTCGTATTCATACCCCTTGCCGTAGCCAATATCCTGCATCAGCCGCGTGGGCGCGTTCAGAATATGAGCGGGGGGCATCAGGCTGCCCGTTGCCCGCGCGGCGCGGCGCGCGGCGTTATACGCCTTGTAAGCGGCATTGGATTTGGGGGCGGTTGCCAGATGCACCACAAGCTGCGCCAGCGCCAGCTCACCCTCCGGCGACCCCAGACGCTCGTATGTCTCCCACGCGGAAACCGCCAGCGGCAAAGCATGGGGGTCGGCCATGCCCACATCCTCGGTGGCGAAGCGCGTCAGCCTGCGCGCCAGATAGCGCGGGTCTTCCCCGCCTTCGAGCATACGGGCAAACCAGTACAGCGCCGCATCAGGGTCTGAACCACGCAGGGACTTATGCAGCGCGGAAATGAGGTTGTAATGTTCCTCGCGGTCACGATCATACAGAATGGCGCGGCGTGCGAGCAGTCTGGCCAGAGCCTTGGAGTCCAGCACGGCGCCGTCCTTCAGGCTCAGAATCTGCTCCACCATATTCAGCAGGTAGCGGCCATCACCATCCGCCATGGCGCGCAGGGTGGCGCGGGCATCTTCCGTCAGGGGCAGCAGCACATTTTCCGCCTGCTCGGCGCGGGCCAGCAGCGCCTCCATGGCCGCGTCATCCAGCCGGTTCAGCACCATGACCTGACAGCGCGACAGCAACGCGGAATTGAGGGCGAAGGAGGGATTTTCCGTCGTCGCCCCGACCAGCACCACCGTACCGTCTTCCACCACAGGCAGAAAACCATCCTGCTGGGCGCGATTGAAGCGGTGGATTTCATCCACGAACAAAAGCGTGGCCCCTCCGGCCTCGGCTCGCTTACGTGCGGTCTCGAACGCTTTTTTCAGATCAGCCACGCCCGAAAACACGGCAGAAAGCTGCACGAAAGTCAGCCCTGCCGCACGGGCCAGCAGCCGCGCAATGGTGGTTTTACCCACACCCGGCCCGCCCCACAGGATCAGGCTGGCCAGCGAGCCGCGCTCCAGCATACGGCTGAGCGCCCCATCCGGCCCAAGCAGATGCCCCTGGCCCACCACGTCCGCCAGCGTGGCAGGGCGTAACCTGTCGGCCAGCGGCTGTGTCAGGGTTGAGGCGGAAGGCTCGGCGCCCCCTGTGTTTTTTTCCGGTGGCGGGGCTTCAGAGCCAAAAAGGTCGTCTCCCGCCAGAGGGGTATCGCGCCGTGCCGCCATGGCTGAAGATCCTGCTACCTCTAAGTTAAGTCCGGGCCTATCCATGCTGGCTAAAACCGCATGGAGCCTGTTTTTATATCGCAACGCACGGCGGGGTTTTCCAGTACCCCCCGCCTTTTACGCGCGCTCAGTCCTGCGCCTGCGGCAGCACAAACAGACTATCCGCGAGCTTTACCCCCGCATGGATATCCGAAAGGGTCACGCGGGTCTGGCGAGCCTGCGCGTCGGTCACGCTCCATGCCACGAGAGCCAGCGGCTTTTCACGGAAAACAAGCGTCAGGCTGCCATCGCCGGGGGCGGATGTCCGCACCAGCGTGACCTGCACCAGCCCGCTGTCACGGATAAAATCCGTAACCGTGACATCATCCGTCAGGCTGATATGGGCACGCAGCAGCAGGCCCAGCGGCGTGCGGTCAATGGGAATAACCGTCGTCTGATCAAGCTGGTTGTCACGAAAGACAACCTTACCCTCAGCCGCCACCAGCAGCAGCGGCGAAGGCGGATCATAGACCAGACGCATCCGCCCCGGCCGCTTCATCCACACCGTGCCGGTTTCGATCTTGCCTGCGGCGTCGACCTGACGAATACGGGCCTGAAAAGTGCTCTGCCGGTTGAGTTCCTGCTCGATCTTGTCCAACAGCGCCCTGTCCTGCGGTGACAGCACAACACTGGCCGGGCCGGTTGGTGTCGCCATAGCGGGACTGTCCACGCTTGAGACCGCAATGCCGTCATCAGCACCCGCCGCCAGCGCCTGACCACCGCCAAGGGCCAGAATGGCGCACAGCGCCACCGGCAGCAGCGGGAGCCGACGCACCACAGCCAAGGCGGGGTTGCGGACGCAAAAAAGAAAGATGTTGTCCACGCGGTTCACGTCCTTAACCGTCTGTCCTGATACTCGTTCCGGCAAGCGAGACTTACACATGCCATAGCCCCGCCAGCAGGGCGAGCGCCACCGCCAGACCAATTTCCCGGTTCGCACGGAACTGACGCAGACACAAGGCCGGGTCTGCCGGGTTAACGCGCAGGGCCTGATACCCCAGCAGGCAGACAGGCAGCGCCAGCGCCGGCCAGAACAGCCCCCCCAGCCCGGCCAGACAGGCCGCCACCCCCAGCAGCAGCACCATGCCCGCGTAACAGGCAGCGATAAAGCTGCGTGCGTGCCCGGCCATCAGCCGCGAGGTGGACTTGACGCCAATACGCGCGTCATCCTCCATGTCCTGAAAACCGTAGATTGTATCAAAACCGAGCTGCCACAGAATGGTAGCGCCATACAGAGCCGCCTGCGCCCAGGAGAGAGACCCCGCCGCCGCCGCATAGCCCAGGGGCGCGCCAAACCCGAAGGTGAAACCCATGACAAGCTGAGGCCACCATGTCAGGCGCTTGGCCAGAGGATAAAAGGCAACCAGCGCGAGCGAAGACACGCCCAGCGCCCAGCTAAGCGGGTTGAGCTGCACCAGAACCGCCAGCCCGGCCAGCAGCAGGAACGCCAGAAAAGCCACCGCCTGCTTCATGCCCAGCGCGCCACAGGCCAGCGGCCGCCCCGCCGTGCGGCTCACCTGACGGTCAATATCGCGGTCCCACATGTCATTGACCACGCAACCCGCCGCCCGCATGACCAGACTGCCGATTCCAAACAGAACGATCAGCCGAAGCCGTTGCAGAGGGGCAAGGTCCGCATTCTGGGGCAGCAGAATACCCCATATGCCTGGCAGCCACAGCAGCCATGTACCGATGGGCCTGTCCAGCCGCGCCAGCAGGGCATAGGGGCGCACACCCTGCGGCAGACGCGAAACCCACCCCGTGGCCCTGATATCGGTATGCTGGCTCATGGCTGACATGGCATGAAAGCCCCTTTCGGCTAACGTGTAAGTACTCGCCCCTCTATGCCATAAAGAGCCGTCATGCCATAAGCATCCGGATCATGACCGGCTTTACGCAGCTTCCGCGTCTTTACGCACCCCCTGAAATACTGCCGCCCGGCGGACAGGAGGCGCTGTGCCCGATGCCCGCCGAACAGGCGCGCTATCTGGGCACGGTTCTGCGCCGCACCGCCGGAGACACGGTACGCCTGTTCAACGCACAGGCGGGAGAATGGCTGGCCAGCATTGCCGATATCCGCAAGGACAAGGGGCACTTCCGCCTTGAGCGCCCCTTACGCCCTGCCAGCACGCAGCCCGCGCTCACGCTGGCCTTTGCGCTACTCAAGCGCGACGCGACCGATCTGGTGCTGCGCATGGGCACGGAACTGGGTGTTACGCGCTTCCTGCCGCTCATCACCGAGCGCACCAACAGCCACCGGGTCAATCTGGAACGGCTGCACGCCATTGCCACCGAAGCCGCCGAGCAGTGTGAACGGCTGGATATTCCCGAGGTTTGTGCCCCCTCCCCCCTCGCCACATTCATTGGGGCATGGCCTGCCGAACACACGCTGTTTGCCGCCATGGAGCGCATGACCGCCACATCCGCCCGCACTCTGGCTGACGCACGCGAGGCCGATGGCCTGCTGATCGGCCCTGAAGGCGGCTGGAGCGAAGCCGAATGCCAGATGCTGGCAAAACGCAGCTTTGTAGCCCCTGTTTCGCTCGGCTCACTGGTGTTGCGGGCCGATACGGCCGTTGCCGCCGGGCTGGCCCTCATGGGGAGTGGCTTGCGTTCAGGAACCGTTTTGTCACAATAACGTGCCATTCATGCCTTGCACGTCCTGCTGCGGGGCTTTTTCTTATGCAGGTAATTTTAGGGAACTCTCATGTCCAACCCCGGCGCGGCAGACGAAACCCCCATCCGCTCAGTCAGTACACTGGCCGAACTGCTCGCACAGGGCTGCAAGCCGCGTGAGGCGTGGCGTATCGGCACCGAACACGAGAAATTCGGCTTTGTCCGCCCGGAGACGGCGGGCAGCGCGGCTTCTCCCTATCCGGGCCTGCCCGCTTACGCCACGCCGCCCTACGCGCCCGAAGGCATTGAGGCGCTGCTTAAGGCGCTGCAGAAATCCGAACCCGATGACTGGACTTCGGTTCTGGACGGATCGCACATCATCGGGCTGAAAGGCCGGGGAGAACTGGCCGGGGCCGCTATTTCGCTTGAGCCCGCAGGGCAGTTCGAACTGTCAGGCGCGCCGCTGCGCACCCTGCATGAGACCGCGCGGGAACTGCGCGCCCATCTGGACAGCACGCGCCCGCTGGCGCGCAAGCTCGGCCTTGGCTTCTCGCCCCTTGGCTTCCACCCTACCGCCACCCGCGCTGAAATGCCGTGGATGCCCAAGTCGCGCTATGCGATCATGCGCGAATATATGCCAAAGGTCGGCAGCATGGGGCTGGACATGATGCAGCGCACCTGCACGGTTCAGGTTAATCTCGACTTCGGCTCCGAACAGGACATGATCCGCAAGATGCGCGTGTCCATGGCGTTGCAGCCCGTCGCCACGGCGCTGTTTGCCAATTCGCCCTTCAAGGAAGGCAAGCCGAACAACTTCCTGTCCAACCGCGCACAGGCCTGGACAGATACCGACAATGCCCGCTCCGGAATGCCCGCCTGCGTGTTTGAACCGGATTTCGGCTTCGAACGCTATGTGGAATGGATGCTGGACGTGCCGATGTATTTCATCATGCGCGATGGCAAGATGCACGATGTGGCGGGGCGTTCGTTCCGTGCGTGGCTCAATGGCGACCGACAGGACGGGCTGGAAGGCTTCACCCCCACCATTGGGGACTTTGAAGACCATCTGACAACCGCCTTCCCCGATGTGCGTCTCAAGCAGTTCCTTGAAATGCGCGGTGCCGACGCTGGCTCGCCCGAAATGATGCAGGCCCTTTCCGCCCTGTGGACCGGCCTGCTCTATGATGATGCCGCGCTTGAAGCCGCGTGGGAACTGGTGCGCGCCGCCCCGTGGGAAGATTATGTAAAACTGCGCAACCTCGTGCCCATGATGGGACTGGACACACCCTGGGGCGAAGGCACCGTGCGCGACCTGGCCGCCCAGATGCTCGCTATCGCCATGGACGGCCTGCAAAGCCGCGATATCGTGGATGAGGAAAGCCAGGCGACTGAGTGGATTTACCTCGCGCCCCTGACGGCTCTGGTCGCTGGCGCCCCGACTCAGGCCGAGCACTGGCTGGAGCGCTATTACGGCGCATGGCAGGGCGATACGAGCCGCATTTTCCTCGAAAGCGAAATCTGACCCTCTGCCCCGGCATAAGCCGAGTGCTTCTGTGACTATCCATGCGGGAGGCCCCCGCATGGACAGGTTTGCTTTCAGGCTTTCTTAACGAACTCGGACTTCAGGTTCATATCGCCCAGGCCCGCAATCCGGCAGGCGATATTGTGGCCGCCACCGCCATCCACCAGACGGATGCCGCGCACCTTGGTGCCGCCCTTGATAACCTGCGACGCCCCCTTGATCTTGAGATCCTTGATGACCGTCACGCTGTCGCCGTCCGCCAGAACGGTGCCATTGGCGTCCCTGACAACGGACTGTTCATCCTCCGCTGCCTGTTCGGCGGGCGCGTGCGCGCTCCATTCGTGCCCACATTCGGGGCAGACCCACAGCCCTCCATCCTCATAAGGATGTTCGGACGAGCAGCGTGGGCAGTGCATTTCCATGATGAAAATCAGCCTTCTTTCCAAAGAGAAAGATGCACCCTACAGGAACGCCGCCTCCGGGCAAATCCCTGCCCCGCATCTGAGCGCGCCCTCATCCCGGTCATGGCTCAGGCGGACACCCCGAAGAGAAGGCGGCTGGCGCTGATCAGGGCGGCAGTCAGCGCCACGCAAGCGGCCATCAGCAGGCAGTCATGCGTGGCCTCTATGGCAAACAGGCTGAAAAAAGCCGCAACTCCCATGGCCCCCACCGTCTGCCCCGCCTGCCGCGCGACCTGCACCATACCACTCGCCCCGCCAGAGCGCGCAGCCGGGGCCGCCACCATCATGGCCCGATTGTTCGGAGGCTGGAAAAAGCCAAACCCCCAGCCCGCCACAGCCGTACGCCAGGCAATATCCCACACTCCCGGATGCACGGGCAGCCGCCAGAGCAGCAAAAAGCCACAGGCTGTAATCCCGAGCCCGATGGACGACAGCACACCCGCCTCGTACCGGTCCGCCACACGGCGGATGACCGGAGCGGAGAACAGAATGCCGATAGGCCAGGGCGTAATGAGCAGCCCGGTCTGCGCTGATGACAGGCCCAGCGTATCGTGCAGCATGAACGGCATGGAAACGATATAGAAATTGGAGGCGATGAACCCGGCAAAACCGCTGATGAAAGCCAGAGTAAAAGCGGGCTTGCCCAACAAATCCACCGGCAGGATCGGATGCGCCTCATGCCGCTCCCGTCGTATCAGCGCCACGCCTGCGACACCTCCCGCCGCCAGCAGCAGGCTGGACAGCAACACCCCCTGCTGGTGGGCCAGCGCATCACCGCCCAGAATACACAGACCAAACGCCAGGACACACAGCAGGCTGCCCGTGCTGTCGGGCATGGTGGCAGTGCGGGGAGTATCCGGCAAGGCAAAGGCCGCCACACCCAGCGCCAGCGCGCCCATGGGCAGATTGATCCAGAACAGCCAGGGCCATGCGCCCATCGTCAGGACAATGGCGGCCACCGTTGGCCCCGTGGCCACACCCAGCGCCACCACAACACCATTGAGCGCCACCCCGCGCCCAATTTCAGCATGAGGGTAGATAAAACGCACCAGAGCAATGTTCACGCTCATGATGCAGGCTCCGCCAATCCCCTGCAAAACCCGCGCCATGACCAGAAAAGGCAGGTTTGTCGCCACCGCGCACAGCAGCGAGGCCAGCATGAACAGCACAATGCCCGCACGGCACAGCCGGGCAAAGCCGATACGGCTCCCCAGCGCCGCCAGCGGCAGCAGCGTGACCAGACTGGCCATCTGATAGGCATTGACCACCCAGATGGAAGCAGCAGACGACGCATGGAGGTCGCGGGCGATATCCGGCAGCGCCACATTGGCAATGGCGTAATCCAACAGGGCGAGAAAAACCGACAGTGCCACCGCCAGCATAGCCCAGCCACGCGCTGCGCCGTACAGACCGCCCGCCACAGCCTTCGTGACGGGAGGAACCTGCGCCGCCACGTCCTGCGTCTTCATACCTGATTGCGCCTCCTGCGCTGCGTGGCCCGCACGCTCAGCCCCGCTGCCGGTGCTTTCCTGTGCGGTGTGTGGCGCAATCAGAGCGGAACGGGGGCAGGAGCGTAAAACACCCGCCCCGCCGGAACGACTCAGCGATCCGCGTAAGGGTTCTTGGTGCCTCGGGTCTGCAGGCGGATAGGCACACCCGGCAGGTCAAAAGCTTCACGCAGACCATTGACCAGATACCGCTTGTAGTCGTCGGGCATCTGCTCGGCCCGTGTGCCAAAAACCACAAAGGTCGGGGGCCTCGCCTTGACCTGCGTGATATAACGCAGCTTCAGTCGCTTGCCATCGACGAGCGGCGGCTGGTGCCGCTCCAGCATGTCTTCAAACCAGCGGTTCAGTTCACCCGTGGGCACGCGCGCGTTCCACACGGTCCAGGCATCACGCACGGCAGGCAGCAGCTTATGCACGGCAACGCCCGTCAGGGCCGAAAATGTCACAACCGGCACGCCACGCATCTGGGCCAGAGAAATGCTCAGCCTGTCCAGAATGGCCTTGCGGGTTGCTGCCCGATCCTCCACCGCGTCCCATTTGTTGAGCGCGAGCACACAGGCACGCCCTTCGCGCTCAATCAGCCGTGCAATCTGAAGATCCTGCTCCTGCACACCCAGCGTCGCATCCAGCACCAGAACGGCGACTTCGGCCATTTTCAGCGCCTCAATGGAGGCGGACACGGACATTTTCTCCAGCGTCTCGTCAATGCGGGCCTTCTTACGCAGGCCCGCTGTATCGACGATCTCGAAGGTGTCATCCCCGTCGTGCAGGGTCACGGCAATGGAATCGCGCGTCAGTCCCGGTTCGGGGCCTGTAATCATGCGTTCCTCCCCCAGCAGCGTATTGAGCAACGTGGACTTGCCCGCATTGGGGCGCCCCACGATCGCCACACGCAGAGGTCCGGCGGGCCGCTCATCCGCTTCGGCGTCCGGGTTGTCCTGTTCGTCCTCGTCATCCTGACCGCCGCTCACGGGCTGTGGGAGACGTTCGGCAATTTCCCACATCAGATCGGTCAGACCCTCGCCATGCTCGGCGGACAAGGCAACCGGCTCACCCAGACCAAGGGCATAGGCTTCCAGCGCAGACGCGGTGCCCTGACGCCCTTCGGCCTTGTTGGCCAGTAGCAGCACCGGGCGGTTCTGACGACGTATCCACTGGGCAAAATGTTCATCCGCCGGGGTAATCCCCGCGCGCGCATCAATGCAAAACAGCACCAGATCCGCCTCATGCACGGCACTTTCGGACGATGCGCGCATCCGGCCGTACAAGCTGTCCGGCGCGGCTTCCTCCAGCCCGGCGGTGTCTATCAGGCGCACATGCCGCCCACGCACCAAGGCTACCCCTTCCTTACGGTCACGGGTGACACCGGGGGTATCCGCCACCAGCGCCTGCCTGCGCCCGACCAGACGGTTGAAAAGGGTCGATTTGCCCACATTAGGCCGCCCGGCGATAACCACCACCGGCAGGTCTGCACCTGGCAGTGGCGCCGGAGGACGCATGGGCTTGTAGCGATCAGCCATAGGAACGCAGGTATCCTTCATTCGTGGCGATCAACATCTGGCCGTCCACTATAATCGGCGCCATGCAGGCCGGGCTGTCCATGGCATCCACAGAAATGATCCGGCCGGTTGCCGGATCAACACGCACCATGCCGTTTTCAGGCAGGGTACTCAGACACACAAGCTGGCCGCCCGCCAGAACCGGGCCGAACCAGGTCACGATATCCTTGTCCTTATCCAGCTTGCGGAAACGACGGAACTGCGTGATCCAACGCACATGCCCGGACAGGCGGTCCAGACAGGCAAGCTGCTGGTCGAGCGACAACACAAACAGCCAGTCGCCCACGATCAGGATATTGTTCAGGCTGGCAACCGAGCGCTCCCACACGCGCCGCCCGGTACGGATATCCACCGCAGCCAGAACCTGCGCCATGCTGACAGCATACACCACGCTGCCCACGATCACGGGCATACCCCGCACACAGGACAGGTTGAGCGTGCTCGCCTGACTGTTCACATTGCCGAGCATCTCAGCCCAGACAACCTCGCCACTCGCCGCACGGAAGGCTACGAGATCGCCCCCGCCAAAGCCCGCCACCACCACGCCATTGGCATAAGCCGGAGCTGGCTGGCCAAAAACCGTGGTCTCGACCGTTGTGGCCGCGTAGCTCCAGAGCTGGCGGCCGGTAGCCGCATCCAGAGCATAAAAACGTTCGTCTATGGTGCCGAAGAACACACGCCCTTCCGCAATGGTCGGGGCAGAACGGCCCGGCACGCCAATATCCGTGCGCCACTTGACCTTGCCAGTCGCGACATTGACGGCCAGCGCCTGAGAGACGCCATCGACAATGTAGAGCGTATCGCCATCGGCCCCCAGTCCGCCGCCCAGATTGCTGGAACGGAGGTGTTTGGGGCGCGGGTTGAATGTCCACTCATGCCGCATACCGGGCCAGGAAAATGCCCGGATAACGCCCTGCGCATCCATCATGAACAGGCGGCCGCCATGGATGGTGGGCTCGCACTGGATAATACCCCGCCCGAGCGAACCCAACGCAGCCCAGGCCAGCAGGCTTGGCTCGGAAATGCCAGCCCCGATACTCCTGCGCCAGCGGGCGTGCAGCCCGCCCCAGGCATAGTTGCTGCCGGTATGGTCAAGCACGCGACCGTTGACCGGCCACTCCGACACCGTAATCGGAGCAGGAATGGTAATGGCGGTCTTGTCTTCACTGTCCACCACCAGCGCATCGCCAGAGGACAGGATATCGGTCCGATGGCCGACCAGCGGCACTTTCTTGTCATCATCGTCACAGCCCGCAAGAACAGGGGCGATGGCACCGGCCACCAGCACGCCTCGGCGGGTCAATCCATGATGACGGGGCTGACCCGGCATTGTTTTGCTGCTCATGCTCTTATCCTGCTGACGGGTCGAGGGCCTGCATCATATCCTGCGCGCGGCTCCGCACGCCACTGGGCAGATCAGGTTGGGCCATTAGGGCCGCAAATTTCCGGCGCGCATCGTCAATATGTCCTTCGCGCACATCCAGCAGGGCCAGTGCCTCGGTGGCCAGGCCATACCAAGGCTGATCCTTGCCTGAAAGAACGGACAGACGCGAGCGCAGTTCCGCCGGGTTGGCGGTATCAAGCTGCTGGCGGCACCACAGAAGCGAGGCCAGATCACGCAACAGGCGCGGCGCGCTTTCATCCGCCTGCACACTATCCCACGCTGCCAGCGCGGCTTTCGTATCGCCCCGCGCCGCCTGCATACCCGCTTCCTGCAGGCGGGCCATGACAGCAACGCCACCGGGGGCCTGCGCTCCGAGTTCACGCAGGGTATCAAGACCTTCCTGCGCCGTCTTGCTCAGGGCTGTGGGCGTCGTGGCGCCATCCATCGGCATGGGCAGGTTGCCGGTCTGGTTCAGAGCGGTCAGGTAGGCACCTGTTGCCTTCTGGCGCGCGGTGTTAAGCTGGCTTACATGCCAGGCCCAGCCGCCAGCGGCTCCCCCTGCCACCAAGACCGCCACCGCCGCCAGCCCGGCGTACCGCCATGCCACACGACGCAGACGCTCGGTCCGCAGAGCGTCATCCACTTCCCTGAAAAGATCCTCTGACACGTTCCGGCCTGTCCTGTTTCCTGAATCCACGCGTGCGCTTCGCGCAGTATTCGCCTGATACCCGCATATCTGCCCCAGCCAGCGGCATCACACAAGGCGCAAAGCCCCATACGGGGCAAAGCATCTCATACCCTGCCATGCCCGCAGAGGCCTGCCTGAGGGTTATTGCGCTGCTTTCTGAAGACGCGCATTCCCCGCCTTGAGGGTCGCGGTCAGTTTTTCAAAATTGGCAGCGATGCGCTTCTGCACGGCGGTGCTGCTGTCATGCACGAACGCGATGCGCTCCTTGGCATCCTCGCTGATGGCGGTTTCCTCATGCATGGCCGAGCGCACCACGCAACTGTTGTAGGCGCGGGCCTCCTTCTGATAGGCGGTCACCTTGTCCACGCTAGCGTTGTAACGCTCCACGCTGGAAACATCCACAGCGGGGGCCGCCGGTTCGCTGCCGCAGTTCTGCGGTGCCCAGGCACGCCCGGCAGCCTGAACAGGCGTCACACCCAGACCCCAGCCACAGGCCAGAACCATACCGGCAAGCAGAGCAGTCTTTCTTTTCATGATCCCGTCTTCTCCACACATGGTCGGGGCTTTATCCAAAGCCACACACGGCCCCTTGCCAACACGCACGGCAGGAACCAGACCCGTTTTTTCTCTTCTGGCACAGGCCCGACAAAAGTCCAGACATCCCACACGCGAACGCTTGGACAAGCCCCGCAACCCAGTATAAACCTCTTGCAATGCACATGCTTTTTATTACGGCCACACGGCTGGGCGATGCGGTGATCTCGACCGGCATTCTCGCTGAACTGCTGCGCCGCCATCCGGGTGTGCGCGTAACCATTGCCTGCGGCCCCGTGCCTGCCGAACTTTTCAGCCATGTTCCGGGACTCGAGCGTATCCTGGTCATGGAAAAACACCAGTACGATCTGCACTGGCTGAAACTGTGGAAAGAGTGCGTGCGCCAGCACTGGGACATAACGGTGGATCTGCGCGGTTCCGCCATCACCCTATTCCTTCGCTCCGGCCGACGCCTGATCCTGCGAGGGGGGCGACGCCCCGGCCCCAGGATCGAGCATCTGGCGGCCCTGCTGGGTCAGACACCGCCGCCCCTGCCCACACTCTGGTGCAGCCAGGCCGAGCGTGCGCAGGCGCAGGCCCTCATCCCCCCTGGCCAGGCAGTCATTGCCCTCGGGCCTACGGCGAACTGGAGCGGCAAGATATGGCCAATCGAACGCCATATCGAGCTCTGGCAGAGCATCAGCCAAGCTCACCCGCAAGCACGCCCCGCCATTTTCTATGGCCCCGGCACGCAGGAAGCCGAGCTTGCCCACCCTCTGTTGGATGCCCTGCCCGCCGCGCTGGACATGGGCGGACGCTTCACCCTGACACAGACCGCCGCCCTGCTCGCCCAATGCGCTCTGTACATCGGCAACGATTCCGGCCTGATGCATATGGCCGCCGCCGCCGGAGCCCCCACGCTAGGCCTTTTCGGGCCGTCCCGCGCCTCTGAATATGCACCTGCAGGGCCGCAGGCTCACTGGGTTGCCGCTCCCGGCCCGGAGGGAGAAGCTCCGATTGCGGGCCTGAGCGTGGAAACCGTCGCTCGCGCCGCGTTGGCCCTGCTGCACGAGAAGGCACCATGACAGCCGAGACACCTGCCTCGGCACTGCCACGGGTCGCCCATGTCATGGCGGGCGCCGCCGCCGGAGGGGCCGAACTGTTTTTCGAGCGCCTGTGCATGGCACAGGCCGCGCACGGCGTTCCCGTACTGCCCGTCATCCGCCGTAATGCCGAACGGGCGACCCGCCTGAACAATGCGAACGTACCCCCGCTGCAGCTTGCCTTTGGCGGTCGGCTCGATCTGCGCACCGGCCCCCGCCTGCGCCGGGCACTACAGGCCTTCGCACCCCGCGTTACCATTGCTTGGATGAACCGCGCCGCCCGGTTTACCCCGCGGGGAGACTGGGTGCTGGCCGGACGGCTGGGGGGATATTACGATCTTGCCTACTACCGCCGCTGCACGCACCTGATTGGTAATACTCGCGGGCTACAGGCTTGGATAATCGGGCAAGGATGGGACGAAAAGCGGGTGCATTACCTGCCGAATTTTGCCACCGATCTGGCCTGTACACCTCCACGCTGGCCCGCACAGGTGCCTGAAGGCGCGCCGTTTCTACTGGCTCTTGGCCGCCTGCACACCAACAAGGCCTTCGATGTCCTCATCCGCAGCTTGCGGCATGTACCCCATATTCCGCTCGTTATCGCCGGAGAAGGCCCCGAACGTGCCGCACTGGAAGAACTCGCCCGCCGCGAAGAGGTTCATGCACGCGTTTTCATGCCCGGCTGGGCCGTTGATCCGGGTGCGCTGATCCGGGCCTGCTCGGCGCTGGTCTGCCCTTCACGGCATGAGCCGCTGGGCAATGTGGTCATTGAAGGTTTTTCTGCCGCCCGGCCCGTTGTGGCGGCAGCCTCCCAGGGGCCGACCGAACTCATCACGCATGGACACAACGGCCTGCTGGCCCCTCTGGAGGACGCCACGGCGCTAGCTGCGGCTCTGAACGAAGTGCTGGAAAGCCCGGCGCTGGCGCATGATCTAGCTCAGGCCGGGCGCGAAACCTACGAAGGCACCTTTGCCCCAGAACCGGTCCTGCGCGCCTGGCAGGATTTTCTCAGCACGGTGGAGGACTGACCCATGTGCGGCATTGCCGGACTGGCCCGTGATGTCACATCCTCCCCCTGCCCGATACTGGTACTGGAATCTCTGGCCGCGGCACTCCACCACCGCGGCCCGGATGGTGCGCATATCCGCCGTGAAAGCGGAGCCGATCTTGTCCATACGCGCCTGTCGATCATCGACCTCGCGGGCGGTGACCAGCCGCTGAGCAATCATGCCGCCACATTGGTCGCCAATGGTGAACTCTATAACGACCCGCTGATCCGCCAGAGCCTTGGCCCGTCCGCATTCAAGACCGGCAGCGACTGCGAATCCGCTCTGGCTCTGTTCACCCGTGAAGGGGCCGAATACCCACGCCACCTGCGCGGCATGTATGCCATAGCCCTGCACGACACCGGCACGGGTGAGGTTCTGCTCTCGCGCGATCCGTTTGGTATCAAGCCACTTTACGTGGCCCAAACGAGCCACGGCCTGGCGTTCGCCTCCGAGCCCGCCGCTTTGCTAAAGGCAGGGCTTGTCGCCCGCGAGCTCTGCCCCACAGCGCGCGAGGCCCTGCTACAGTTGCGCTTCATCCCCGGTGAAAACACGATTTTTCCGGGTATTCGCCGCGTTCTGCCGGGTGAAACGCTGCGCGTAACCAGCGGGGGCATAACCAGTCGGCTCCGCCTGCCCGCCCTGCCCACGACACATACCTCCGACCTGCTGCCCGGCCTCCAAGGGACCGCCATGGAGAGCCGGGCTCTGGCCCTGATCGACGCCGCGTTGATGGACAGCGTATCCGCGCATGAACGGGCCGATGTGCCATTCGGGCTTTTTCTATCCGGCGGCATAGACAGCGCCTGCGTGCTAACCGCCATGAGCCGTCTGAAACGCGCATCTCCGCAGCCCGCAGCTCCTTTGCGGACATGGACCGCGACCTTCGACGCCGGAGGCGCAGCCAACGAGGCCGAAGCTGCAAGTGCTCTGGCACGGGCAGCAGGGGCCGAGCATGAAACGCTCATGGTCACGCGTGACATGGTCTGGCGGCACCTGCCCGAAATCGTCGCCTGCATGGACGACCCGGCAGCGGATTACGCCATTATCCCCACATGGTTTCTGGCCCGTCGCGCCGCGCAGGAAGTCAGGGTCATTCTCTCCGGTGAAGGGGGGGACGAACTATTCTGCGGTTACGGACGCTACCGTGCCGCCACCCGGCCGTGGTGGGCAGGCCGCAAGCGCCCGTGGCGGCGGGGCGTGTTTGACGGGCTGGACATCCTGCGGGCCGACCGCCCCGGGGCTGACACCGACTGGCGCGCAGGCATTACAGCCGCCGAACGCGCCGCAGCCCATGCCCCCACCCCGCTGGCACGGGTGCAGGCCGTAGATGTGGCTGAATGGCTCCCCAATGACCTGCTGCTCAAGCTCGACCGTTGCCTGATGGCCCACGGCCTGGAAGGCCGCACCCCGCTGTTGGACCCCGTTGTGGCTGATATTGCCCGCCGCCTGCCAGACAGCCTGCGCGTGCGTAATGGTCAGGGCAAATGGCTCCTGCGCCGCTGGCTGGCGCAGTATGCTCCGGCTGCACGCCCCTTCGCCCCCAAACAGGGCTTCACGGTGCCTATTGGCACATGGATTGCCCAGGACAGCCAAAGATTGGGCGAATTGGTGGCCAGACAGGCGTGCATAGCCGAAATCGCCCACCCCGAACGGGTACGAACCTTATTCAAGGCGGCAGATAGAACCCGCGAAGGCGCTGCTGCATGGAGCCTGCTGTTTTATGCCCTGTGGCACCGCACACATATGCAAGCCTGCCCCTTTGCTGGTGATGTGTTTGAAACACTGGCCGACAGGCTATAGACTATCTCACAATGCCTAACCGAACGGACAGGAGCGCCCCATGTCCTCCCCAGTACAGAGCATACCCCATTGCACCAGACTGTCGGACAGAACCGTAATCCGTATCGGCGGGACGGATCGTGTCCGCTTTCTTCAGGGACTGGTGACGGCAGATATTGCGGCCCTTGGCCCGAATGACGCCGCCTGGGGCGCCTGCCTGACCCCACAGGGACGCTGGCAGGCGGATTTTTTCGTGCTGGCTCACCCGGATGATGCCTGCCTGCTGCTGGACTGCGCCACGCCGCAGGCAGAAGCCCTGCGCACGCAGCTCCTGCGTTTTCGCCTGCGTGCGGATGTGACAATCGACCTGACGGGCCTGAGCGTCCACACACTCTGGGGAGCCGCCACAGACAGCGTGGACGGTGAAACCCTGCTGGAAAACGCACTGAGTTATCGCGACCCGCGCCTTGATAACGCAGGCTGGCGGCTCATTGACGCGCCGCCCGATACCAGAGCCAACGCGACGGAACAGGACTACGCCCTGCACCGGCTCGCTTTGGGCCTGCCCGACGGCGCACAGGACTGCGAAGAGGGCCGCACGCTGGCAGCCGAAGCCAATATGGACCTGCTGGGCGGCATTGCATGGGACAAGGGCTGCTATATGGGGCAGGAAGTCACGGCCCGGATGCGCTATCGCGCGCTGGTCAAGCGCAGGCTGGTGCCCGTTGCCTCCACAGCCCCACTGCCCGCGCCCGGCACCCCGATTGAACAGAACGGGGTGGAGGTAGGCACGTTGCGCTCCTCGCAGGATCATCTGGGGCTGGCCATGCTCAAGGTCGGCTTGCCTGCCGGACCGCTTTTGTGCGCGGGCCATACGCTCACAGCCCGGCCCCCCGCCTGGCTGGCCGAGGCCCTGCACCCTCCTGTTTCCTCCACCTCCGCGCCGGACTAAAAAACTGATGTCCTATACAGCCCCCGACACCGCCACGCTGGACAGCATACTGGACACGATGCGTTTTGACGCCGCCGGTCTTGTCGCCGCCATTGCCCAGCAACATGATACGGGCGAAGTGCTGATGATCGCATGGATGAACCGCGAAGCCCTGCGCGAGACCCTGCAGACCGGGCGGGTGTGCTATTATTCACGCAGCCGCAAGGGACTATGGCGCAAGGGTGAAACCTCGGGCCAGACCCAGACCCTGATTGAAGCACGCATAGACTGCGACGCTGATGCCGTGCTGCTGCTGGTCGATCAGATCGGAGTGGCCTGCCATACGGGTCGTCGGAGCTGCTTCTACCGCGCGGCAACGCCTGAAGGTCTGATTGAACTAACCAAGCCAGAAATCGACCCGGCGCAGCTCTACCACACGCACGCCTGACCCCGTTTCAGGCGGGGCTACGCCGTTCGGCCAGCAGGGCGAGAATGGCGTCGGCCGCGGCATCGGCCGGCTGGCTGTCGTCCGGCCCTTCCAGCCCGTGCAGCACGTCGGCAAAAGCCCGCTTCTGCTCCGCTGCGTAGTCGCCGTCCTCAAAAAGACGGCACACTGCCCGGGCGAGCACATCCGCCCGGCAGTTCTCCTGCAACAGTTCGGGCACCACTTCCCGCCCCGCCAGCAGGTTGACCATAGCCACATGCGGAACGCGGATCAGCCTGCGTGCGAAAAACGCGGTGATGGGGTTTACACGATATGTAACCGCCATAGGCACCCCGGCCAACGCCAGTTCCAGTGTCGATGTGCCTGATTTTGTCAGCGCCGCACCCGCCGCGGCAAACGCATCGTGTTTATCCTGCAAGGTCGTCACGATAATGGGGCGCACCGGCCAGCGGGCTGTCGCCTGCTCCACCACAGGAGCCACAACGGCGGAAACCGGCACCACGGGCAACACATCCGGCAGCATTGTGCGCAACTGCGCCAGCATATCCCCAAAAACCGGAAGCAGACGGGGCACCTCGGAACGGCGGCTGCCGGGCATAAGAATCAGCACGCGCGCGCTTTCGGGCAGATTGTGCGTCCGATAGAAGCGTCCAGCATCGCCCTGATCCGCCCCGGATTGCAGCACCGGGTGCCCGACAAAGCGGGCCGCCAGCCCATGTCTGCCAAAAAACGCAGGTTCGAACGGCAACAGGCACAGGAGTTCATCCCACAGGCCGGGGAATTCACGCACCCGTTTCTGCCGCCATGCCCAAACCTGCGGCGCCACATAATGCACGCGCGCAATCCCCAGTCCCTTAATGCGACGCAGAAGCCGCAAGGCAAAACCGGGACTATCGATCGTCACGACAAGATCGGGACGCGTGGCGGCAATGTCGGCCACGGCTTCATCCAGCCTGCGGGACAACTGGCGCAGGCGCGGCAGAACTTCCACAAGCCCCATCACGGCCAGATCCCGCAGGGGAAAGAGGCTACGCAGCCCCTGCTCGGTCATGCGCTGCCCGCCCACACCGGCAAAACGCGCCCCCGGAACCCGCGCGCGAATAGCCTGCATCAGGCGGGCGCCCAGCACGTCACCACTGGCCTCGCCAGCCAGAATCCAGATCAGGGGAGAGGTATCGGCAGCAGTATCCATGCCCTCAGCCATAAAGGGCACGGAGGCGCGGCACAATCGCTCCCGCACCGCCAGAAGCGGCCATGCGTACGTTCGACCCGGCGCAGAAAAGCCTTTCACGCGGGGGTATGGCAGTTTATCCCCGGTTTATCCCGCCCTTTCCTTCAGACAGAAAACGGAGCCTTCAGCCCGTGACAGTGAAGCATTATCTCCGCGAATGGACAGAACAGCCTGTCCGCAACATCCTTGCCGGCATGGTGGGCACCTTTGCCCTCATTCCCGAGGTGATCGCTTTTTCCTATGTCGCGGGGGTAGCGCCCGAGGTCGGGCTGTTCGCATCGTTCGTTATCAGTGTTGTTATCGCCATAACCGGCGGCAGGCCGGGGATGATCTCAGGAGCCGCCGGTTCCGTCGCCCTGGTGGCGGCCAGCCTGGTGCATACGCACGGGTTACAATACCTGCTGCTGGCGACACTGCTGGCCGGGGGTATACAGATCCTCTTCGGTCTACTGCGCCTGCAATCCATCATGTGCTTTGTCTCGCGCGAAGTTGAGACAGGCTTTGTCAACGCGCTGGCCATCCTGATTTTTTCGGCTCAGGTGCCCCAGATGCTTCATGTAAGCTGGCAGACGTACGCGCTCATCGCTCTGGGGCTGGGCATTGTGTACCTGTTACCCCGGCTGAGTGCGGCCATCCCTTCCCCCCTTGTCTGCATTGTCGTGCTCACGACCCTCTGCATCGCCGTGCCAATGCCTGTACGGGTGGTGGCTGATCTGGGGCCTCTCCCCACCGGGTTGCCGCATTTCACGCTGCCAGCCGTACCGCTGAGTGGCGATGCACTCCTGACCGTGCTGCCCTACGCCTTCGCCATGGCTATGGTCGGCATTCTGGAATCGCTGATGACCGCCGCCGTGGTGGATGAAATGACCGACACCCACAGCAGCAAACGCATGGAATGCACTGGACTTGGCCTGTCCAACATCATGGCCGGGCTGTTTGGCGGCATCGCGGGCTGCGGCATGATCGGACAGACAGTCGGCAACCTGCGCTATGGCGGGCGCGGCCGCCTGTCCACCTTTACCGCCGGGGCGTTCCTGCTCCTGCTGCTGGTGGCGCTGCACCCACTTGTGGCCCGTGTGCCGGTAGCGGCCCTTGTGGCGATCATGATCATGGTTTCCATCAGCACGTTTTCATGGTCTTCCCTGCGAGATCTGCTCCGACATCCGCGCCTGTCATCGGCGGTCATGCTCGTGACTGTGGCTGTCGTGGTGCTCACGCATGATCTGGCAGCGGGCGTTGCCTGCGGCGTACTGCTCAACGGTCTGTTCTTTTCCTTTCAGGTCATGCGGATGGTCACTGTCACCGCGCAAGACAGCCCCGATGGTCAGACCCGCACCTACCATGTCCGGGGGCAGCTTTTCTTCGCCTCGGCCTCGCTGTTACCTGATGCCGTGGACTTTCAGGACGCTACGTCTGATGTGATCATTGATCTCGCCAACGCCTATGTGTGGGACCTGAGCGCTGCCGCCACGCTGGAACAAACGGTCAGTCGCCTGCGTGCGCACCACAGGCTGGTGCGTATCCTCAATGCCGGGGCGCACACCGCCAGCCTGCTGATAAAACTGGGCCACAAAGAGCTGCTGTCCTGAACCAGAGCCGCCTTATGCTGCACGACGCGGCGGCAGGCGCCGCACGGCCAGCGCCCCCATGGTGCAGCCCGCGTAAATGAAGGCCTCCAGATGCCATGTGCGGAAAGCCAGACAGAAATGCACACTGGCCAGCACCGCCGCCACATAAACCAGCCTGTGCAGCCGCACCCACCGGCACCCCATGCGCCGGATAGCGCCGCGGGTGGATGTGGCCGCCAGCAGGGATAAAAACAGCAACGCCAGCGTCCCGAATACGAACAGAGGACGCGTCACGAAATCATGCTGCAACCGCTCCGGGTCCATGCGCGTTATCCAGCCGAAGTATAATGCGGCATGTACAAAAGCATATGTAAAAGCCAGCAGGCCAAGCGGCCGCCGGTACACCATGCAATCGACCCCGATAAAACGCCTGAGCGGCGAAACAAGCAGGGAAAATAATAGAAAGCGGAACGCATATAGTCCGAACTGATGCTGCTGCACCACCGCCGCGTGACCGTGGTCTGGACCGCACCAGATTTCCTGCAAACCTATGCCAAGCGGCACCATAAACAGGGCATAAAACAACACCTGCCTGTGGAAGGGGCGAAGTCTGACCCTTCTGCGCGGTCTGCCCGACACGGGCGGACCCTTCACGCTCAGCATGCGTCTGCTCCCTGCCGGTTTGCACGCCTTTGGTGGAATCGCTACGCTGTGTGTCGCCATGTGAGAAGACACACATTTTTTCCGCCCTAAAGATGATAACAAAAAAAATTCGGAGTCACGGAAAATCATGACAGCTGCACAAACCATCGGCTTTATCGGACTGGGCGCCATGGCCAGCCGCATGGCGGTCAATCTGGCCAAGGCAGGTTACAAGGCCATTGCCTACACGCCCTCCGGCAAGGGCGGTAACGGCGACATTGCCTTCCTCGCTACGGCGGCGGATGTCGCGCGCGCGGCGGATATTGTTCTGGTCTGCGTACCGGATGACGAAGCCCTTGAAACCTGCATGTACGGCGCGGCGGGCGCACTGGCGGGCATGAAATCCGGCGGGCTTGTGCTCAATACCAGCTCCGTTTCCCCCGAGGCCACGCAGGCCCTGTTCGAAGCCGGGCAGAAACTGGGCGTCACGGTCATCGACTGCCCGGTTTCAGGGAGCACGCCCGAAGCAGAAGCCGCAGCACTGGTCGTGCTGGCAGGCGGCAGTGACGACGCCATGCAGCGCGCCAAACCGGTTTTTGACGCCATCGGTCGGCTGACCGTACATGCAGGCCCGCCGGGCAGCGGCGCACGGTTGAAGCTGGTGATCAACGCCATCATGGGGGCCGGACTGGCCGCCGTGGCCGAGGCAATCGCCTACGGTCTGGCCGCCGGGTTGGATCGCTCCATGCTCTTTGACGCGCTGGATGAGATGGCGGTCATTTCCCCTCATCACAAACGCAAGATCCGCATGGCCAGAACTGGCGATTTCGCACCGCAGTTTCCCGCCCGGCTCATGCAGAAAGACATGCGGCTGTTCCTGGATGCCGCCGCCCGGCTGGCCGTTCCCGTGCCCACACTGGCCGCCACCACGCAGCAGCTTTCACTAACCCGGCGCGCGGCGGAAGATGCGGATTACTCGGCCCTGATCGGCATCATGGAAAAAATCGTCGCCAACGACGCCTGAGCAAGCGCCCCCGCCTGAAGCCGCGTGCGCGCGTTACAGCCGGCGCGCGGCTTTCCAACCTGCCAGCATAACCGCCAGCTTATCGCCGATGCCCCGTGGTCGACCGGCCTGCACGGCCTTCTGCCCCGCCGTGGCATGACGGGCTAGATCCCGCCGGGCCAGCACCAGCGGCAGCGCCGCCAGATGCCATCCGGCAGGATGCTCCTCTTCCTGCTGGGTGAAGGCGTCTGCCTGCGCGGCAAACGCGCACCCGGCCTGATAAAGCCCGGACACCGGGCCTGGATACAGAAAGCGCCCGCCCCCCTGCAGCACGCTCCAGTGTCGCAGCATGGCACCCGCCCCATATGCCATACCGCACCGTTCCAGTGCATTGAGGCGCTCGGGCTCCCGCACACCCAGAATTTCGCCCATTCCTACGCTCAGCGCTCCAGCACCATCACGCAGCATCTGCTCCCACGAGCCGGAATCCGAAGCACTGTCCGGGCGGGCCTGACTGTCCAGCTCCATTTCCGCTGAAAGCACGAGCCGCAGCAGTGTTTCGCGGCTGAGATGCCCGTCTACAACTGTCTCCAGTAATCTGGGAGCAAGATGATGCTCGGGCGGACGGCGGCCTTCAAGCACCTCGCGCCACCATTGCAGCCGCACCATGCCCGCCAGCGAACCCGCCACAGCGCTTGACCGCGCGGGCTGGAGCACTCGCAGCAGTTCGTTATGAAACGCCAGCAGCACAAAGGCCCGCTCACGCGCCGGGTGCGGCATAAAGGCCGTGCACAACATCCGGTCAGGATCAGCGCTCGCCATGCGCAGAATGGAAAGCGCGTCCGTTTCCTGTGTGGATGCTGTCATGATGTTTTTCATAATCCCAAATGCGTGGGGCCGCGTCCTGCCGGGTTGCAACGCGGTCCTTTTTCATGCGTAATACCCGCACAGCGTTCCTGACGGAATGCCTGACTACAAGCCCCCACCAGCAGGGCATTTTCCTGCACCTGAACCCGGCAAAGCTTCTGTGCGCGCCTTTGTCATGGAGCGTTCTCTTGACGCATCGCGCACGTGCCCATAGCTGTTGCCGGATCAGGCGCCCCCTCACGCCCTGCACTTGATACGGAGTTGACCATGGCTTTCGAACTGCCATCCCTTCCCTACACCACCAATGCTCTTGCCGCACGCGGCATGTGCCAGGAAACGCTTGAATTCCACCATGGCAAGCACCATCAGGCCTATGTCACCACGCTGAACACCCTGCTGGAAGGCAAGCCGGAACTGGCTGGCAAGTCTCTGGAAGACATCATTCTGGCTGCCCACGGCAAGGCTGACCTGACCGGTCTTTTCAACAACGCTGGCCAGCACTGGAATCACTCCTTCTTCTGGAACAGCCTGTCCGCCACGGGCGGCGCCATGCCGGAAAAGCTGGGTGCCAAGATCACGGCTGATTTCGGCAGCATCGACACCTTCAAGGACGAATTCCGCAAGGCGGCTATCTCGCAGTTCGGTTCGGGCTGGGCATGGCTGGTTCTGGGCAAGGATGGCAAGCTGGCCATTACCAAAACTCCCAACGGCACCAACCCGCTGGCAGAAGGCCAGGGCACTGCGCTGCTGACCGCCGATGTGTGGGAACATTCCTACTACATCGACTTCCGCAACCGTCGTCCTGACTACATCACCAACTTCCTCGACAAGCTGGCAAACTACGAGTTTGCGGAAGCACGGCTCAACGCCGCGTAAACCGCGCTGACAGCAACAGCACCGACAATGGGGGCGGAACCTTGCATGAGGTTCCGCCCCTTTGCTGTTTTCAACCCGTTATTTTCATATCCTCATCATGGCATGGCAGCGCCCTCTTGATTGTCCGCCCCTGCCATCCAATCTTATGAAAAGAAACAAAAGACCCTCGTTCGTTGCCTTGAAGAAGGGGCGGAAGGAGGGCCTTCAGTCGCCTCATTAAAAGGGACGTAAGTAATATTATGGATATTGCAAAATTTACCGAACGGTCACGCGGTTTTCTTCAGGCGGCACAGACGATCGCGCTGCGTGATTTCAATCAGCAGTTGACGCCTGAACACCTGCTTAAAGCCATGCTGGATGATCCCGAAGGGGCTGCATCCTCGCTGATCCGCGCCGCGGGCGGCACGCCGGAGGCCGTCAAGGCCGCAACCGAACAGGCGCTGGCCAAACTGCCCAAGGTACAGGGCGGTGGCGCTGGCCAGCCTGCGGCAACGCCTGACCTTGTTCGCGCGCTCGACTTTGCCGAGCAGAGCGCACAAAAGGCGGGCGACAGCTTTGTGGCTCAGGATCGCCTGCTGGCGGCTCTGGCGGCGTCCGATACGGCGGCGGGCCGCGCACTGAAAGACAACGGTGCTTCTGTTGAGGCCCTCGAAAAAGCCATCGCCACCATACGCAAGGGCCGCACCGTAACCAGCGAAGGGGCCGAGGCGAATTTTGACGCGCTTAAGAAATATGCGCGCGATGTCACGGAAGTCGCTCAGGCGGGCAAGCTCGATCCCGTTATCGGGCGTGACGAGGAAATCCGCCGCGCCATTCAGGTTCTGGCCCGGCGCAGCAAGAACAACCCCGTTCTGATTGGTGAACCGGGTGTTGGCAAAACCGCCATTGTGGAAGGTCTGGCCCAGCGGATTGTTAACGGCGATGTGCCCGAGGCGCTGCGCAACAAGAAACTGCTCTCGCTCGATATGGGCGCATTGGTAGCTGGTGCGAAATATCGTGGTGAGTTCGAAGAACGTCTGAAAGCCGTGCTGAAGGAAATTGAATCCGCCGAAGGGCAGGTCATTCTCTTCATTGACGAAATGCACACGCTGGTTGGCGCGGGCCGGACGGATGGCGCGATGGATGCCTCCAACCTGATCAAGCCTGAACTGGCGCGTGGCACGCTGCACTGCATTGGCGCGACCACTCTGGACGAATACCGCAAGTATATTGAAAAAGACGCAGCACTCGCCCGGCGTTTCCAGCCGGTTTTTGTGGGTGAGCCCAGCGTTGCGGACACGATCTCCATCCTGCGCGGCATCAAGGAAAAATACGAGCTGCATCACGGCGTGCGGATTACAGACGGCGCGCTGGTGGCTGCCGCCACTCTGTCGAACCGCTACATTACCGACCGTTTCCTACCCGACAAAGCGATCGACCTGATTGACGAGGCGGCCAGCCGCCTGCGTATGCAGATCGACAGCAAGCCCGAGGAACTGGACGAACTCGACCGCCGGATTATCCAACTCAAGATCGAACGTGAAGCGCTCCGCAAGGAAGACGACACGGCGAGCAAGGACAGGCTTGAGGCGGTGGAAGCCGAACTGGCCGATCTGGAAGAAAAATCCGATACGCTCAGTGCTGCCTGGCACGCGGAAAAAGACCGCGTGCACGCCGTGCAGAAGTTGCAGGAGCAGCTTGATCAGGCCCGTTCCGATGTGGAAGTGGCCCAGCGCCGGGGCGACCTCGGCCGCGCGTCCGAGCTGATGTATGGCGTGATCCCCAATCTGGAAAGCCAGATTGCCCAGACGCGCAAAACGGAAGAAGAAGCCGCAAAGCAGAATGATCTGGTTTCGGAAGCGGTGACGGATCAGGGTGTCGCGTCCGTGGTATCGCGGTGGACCGGCGTGCCGGTTGACCGGATGCTGGAAGGCGAGCGCGCCAAGCTGCTGCGTATGGAAGACGAACTGCGCCGCTCCGTGGTAGGGCAGGAACCGGCTCTCAAGGCCGTGGCGAACGCGGTGCGGCGTGCACGCGCCGGGCTGCAGGACCCCAACCGTCCGATTGGCTCCTTCCTGTTCCTCGGCCCGACGGGTGTAGGCAAGACCGAGCTGACCAAGGCGTTGGCCCGTTTCCTGTTTGATGACGACAAGGCCCTGTTGCGCATCGACATGAGCGAGTTCATGGAAAAGCACGCCGTGGCCCGCCTGATCGGCGCACCTCCGGGCTATGTCGGGTACGAAGAAGGTGGTGTGCTGACCGAAGCCGTGCGGCGCAGGCCGTATCAGGTGATCCTGTTCGATGAAGTTGAAAAAGCCCATGAGGATGTCTTCAACATTCTGTTGCAGGTGCTTGATGACGGCAGGCTGACGGATGGCCAGGGCCGCACGGTGGACTTCCGCAATACGCTCATTATCCTGACCAGCAACCTCGGTTCGGAATATCTGGCAAACCAGCCCGATGGCGAAACGACCGACATGGTGCAGGCGCAGGTGATGAAAGTGGTGCGCGAACACTTCCGCCCAGAGTTCCTTAACCGTCTGGACGAAATCATCCTGTTCGCCCGTCTGCAGAAAACCGACATGAGCAAGATCGTGGATATCCAGATCAAGCGGCTGCAGAAACTGCTGGATGACCGCAAGATCACCCTCACGCTTGATCCGCTGGCGGACTCGTGGCTGGCCAATGAAGGCTACGACCCGGTTTACGGTGCACGTCCGCTCAAGAGGGTCATTCAGCGGAACCTGCAGAACCCGCTGGCTGAACTCCTGCTTGAAGGCCGCATCCATGATGGAGAGAGCATCACCATCTCGGCCAATGGCGATGGTCTGCTGATCAACGGCACGACCGCGGCCGAGGCGGCGGATGCCAATCTCTGAGCAGACCTGTCCGCAGGACTGTCTTTAACCTACACTTTGAACGGGAAGGCTCAGGCCTTCCCGTTTTTTTACGCGACACACGGGGAAAAACACGCCATGGCAGACCCTGACTGGCTGATCTGGGCACGAGAAGTACAAGCCATTGCCCAGAGCGGCCTGCATTACGTCAAGGACCCGTTCGACCGCGAACGCTACGAGCACCTTCTGGCACTAGCCGCCCGCATGATGGCAACCGGCAGCGGAGCGGACTGCACCGTCATAGAAAACCTGTTCCGCCAGCAAAGCGGATATGCCACCCCTAAGCTGGAGGTGCGTATTGCCGCCTTTGACCCGCAAGACAGGGTGCTTATGGTGCGTGAAGTGCTTGATCAGGATCGCTGGACACTGCCGGGCGGCTGGGCCGATGTAAACCTGACCCCGGCTGAAAATGCCGCCAAGGAAGTGCTGGAGGAGACCGGCTATAATGTGCGGATCACCAAGCTTGCCATGGCCTTCGACCGTGACCATCAGGGCCACACGCCACCCGAGCCGTTTTCCATTACCAAGCTGTTCTTCATTGCCGATGTGATCGGTGGGGCGGCAAAGACCAGCATCGAGACCAGTGCTGTCAGCTTTTTCGCCAAGGATGAAATCCCGGCTGATCTTTCAACCGGACGTATCCTGCCCCATGAAATAGACCTGCTGTTTGCTCACCGGGCAGACCCCAACCGCCCGGCCGATTTCGACTGATTGACAGAGCTGCCCCCAACGGGGGCAGCCCTGTCAGGCCAGAAGGGCCGTTACGTGCGTAAACTGGCGCTCAAACCGCGCCCTATCCTCAGCCGCGAGGCGCACGGTAATATCGGTCTGCTCTTCCTCATCCGCACGATGCAGAACCTCGCCGTGCTGATACAGCCAGGCCGAAGCCGCACCGTCTGACAGGGCCAGCCTATAGCGCACCATTTCCATGCCGGTGGTGATACGCTCATCAATCCGCGCCAGCAGACTACACAGCCCATCGCCGGTTATGGCTGAAATTGCCACGGTATCTTCCGTCTTGGGCAGGGTTTCCGCCCCACCCAACAGGTCCACCTTGTTCAGGACTTCCACAACGCGGCTGGACCAGTCCTGCTCCAGCATGTTGTCGCGGGCCATACCCTGCAGCACGCCCAGCACATCTTTTTTCTGCGCGGCGCTTTCGGGATGCGCCACATCGCGCACATGCAGGATAATGTCCGCCTCTGCCACTTCTTCAAGCGTGGCACGGAAGGCCGCGATAAGTTCAGTCGGCAGTTCGCTGATAAAGCCCACCGTATCCGACAGGATCACCTGCCGCCCGGATGGCAGGGTAATCGCCCGCATGGTGGGGTCCAGCGTTGCAAAAAGCTGATCCTGCGCATAGACGGTGGCCCCTGTCAGCGCATTGAACAGCGTGGATTTACCCGCATTGGTATAGCCAACCAGCGCCACAACCGGGAACGGCACCCGTCGCCGGGCCTGACGGTGCAGGCCACGGGTGCGGCGCACCTGTTCCAGATCCTTTTTGAGCCGAACGATCCGCTCGCTGATCATACGGCGGTCGGCCTCGATCTGGGTCTCGCCGGGGCCGCCAAGAAAGCCGAACCCGCCGCGCTGGCGTTCAAGATGTGTCCACAACCGCACAAGACGCGAGCGCTGATATCCCAGATGCGCGAGTTCAACCTGCAACGTGCCTTCACGCGTGGCGGCACGGGCGCCAAAAATATCGAGAATAAGGCCAGTACGGTCTATGACCTTGCAGCCCAGTTCCGTCTCCAGATTACGCTGCTGGGCGGGGGTCAGACGCGAATCCACCACCACCACATCGACCCGGTCTGCCTTGACCGCCGCCGCCAGCGCATCCACCTGCCCTTTGCCCAGCAGGGTAGAAGAGCGACGCATACGCAGCAGCACAACAGCCTTGCGGACAATAATCAGCCCGATAGAAGCCGTAAGCCCCACGGCCTCTTCCAGCCGGGCTTCAGCAGCCCGCACGTCCTGCCCGTGTGCCGCGCGCTCCCACGGCAGAATAACAGCCGCGCGCGTGGCAACAATTTTGTTCTGTTCAGATAAACTCGTCGCCAAGAGCGGTTTCCCTGTCGGCTGATGTAGCAGCCCCTGCATGTTCGGAAAGATTGACGGCGATACTGGGCATCACTGTGCTGATAGCGTGTTTGTAAATAAGCTGGGTCTGGTCATCACGACGCAGCAACATGACCTGATCATCGAACCAGGTGATAAAGCCCTGCAATTTGACGCCGTTGACCAAAAATACGGTCACTGCCGCACGGGAGCGGCGAATCTGGTTTAGAAACGCTTCCTGTACATTCTGGACACTCTCTTTTTCCACAGTGTGAACCCTACTCATTCTCTTTATTGTTCTGCCAGTGCGCCGTAGTCGCGTATGACCTTTTCATACCTGACGCATCAGCCAGCACTTCGTTCCTCTGATGTTACACCAAGCTGCTTGAGTTTACGATGCAAAGCACTGCGTTCCATGCCCACAAATAACGCCGTGCGGCTGATATTGCCGCCAAAACGCAAAAGCTGAGCCTGCAGATACTGGGTTTCGAAAAGGTCGCGCGCGTCGCGCAGGGGCAGCCCCATAACATCGGTAGAGGCATCGAACTTCAGCAGGGCCGGCGCACTTTCCCCAACGGTTGACGGCAGCATGTCCGCCCGGATCGGGTCATTGCTGCCACCGGGCTGCATGATCAACACCCGTTCCATGAGATTACGCAGTTCACGCACATTGCCCGGCCAGTCATAAGCCTGCAGCACAGCCACTGCATCCGCCGAAAGCTCGCGCGCGGGCAGGCCCGCCATTTCAGCGGCCCTCCGCAGGAACAGGGCGGCAAGGCCCGGAATATCGTCCCGCCGCTCCTTGAGTGCGGGCATACGCAGCGGCACCACCGCCAGCCGGTAATACAGGTCTTCCCTGAACCGCCCGGCCATGATCTCGGCCTGAAGGTCGCGGTTGGTGGTGGCGAGCACGCGGATATCGACCTTGACCCGGGTATCTCCCCCCAGCCGCTCAAAGGTCTGGTCCTGCAGGGCGCGCACGATCTTGCCCTGCGTTTCCATGGGCATATCAGCCACTTCATCAAGCAGCAGGGTGCCCCCATGAGCGCGTTCGAGCACACCGGTGCGCCGCCCTGCCCCGTCCGGCCCGCCTTCGATGCCAAACAGCTCTTCTTCAAAACGGTTAGGCGCCAGAATAGCGCAGTTCAGCGCCACAAACGGGCCATCCGCCCGGCGCGAGCGGGCATGAAGCGTACGGGCCGCCACTTCCTTGCCCGTGCCCGGCCCGCCACTTATCAGCACGCGCGAGCCTGTCGGCGCCACCTTGTCGATCTGGTTTCGGATAGCGGATATCTGCGCACTGGAACCGAACAGTTCCATGTCCTGCCCGGCGCGCAAACGCAGTTCTTCATTCTCGCGCGCCAGCCGCGACGCCTCCAGCGCGCGACGCACCACCACGAGCAGCCGATCTGCCTGGAACGGTTTTTCGATAAAATCGTAAGCGCCATGATGCAGCGCAGCGACGGCGGTCTCAATCGTGCCATGGCCCGAAATCATGACCACGGGCACGGAGGGTTCCTCCGCTTTCATAGCCTGAAGAATCTCCAGGCCGTCCATGCCCGAGCCCTGTAGCCAGACATCCAGAATGACAAGAGCAGGTCTGCGCACCCGAAACGCCGCAAGAGCGGCCTCGGCACCATCAGCCGCCCGTGTCTCGTATCCCTCGTCGCTCAGAATGCCTTCTATCAGCAGTCTGATATCAGGTTCATCGTCAACAATCAGGATTTCATGCGCCATGATCGTCCTTTACCGGCAAAATCAGAATCGCCATGGTTCCCCTTTCTTCCGCCCGGTCTTCCAGACGCAGGGTTCCACCATGATCTTCCATGATTTTTTTCACAATAGCCAATCCCAATCCGGTGCCCTTGACCTTATGCGTCACGTAGGGCTCCGTCAGCCGGTGCCGGTCATCGACAGGCAGGCCCACGCCATTATCCGCCACACTCAGCGCGCTCGTACCGTCATCCTGCGCGATACGGAGCATCACCTCCCCCTTTATCGCCTTCTGAGCGTCGTCACGGCTGACCATCGCTATGGCATCCGCGGCATTCTGCAAAAGGTTGATCAGCGCCTGACTGATCAGCCTTCTGTCGCACCGCACGACCGGCCCTTCCCCTTCAACCTCAAACTGATAATGGATTTCAGGGTGGGCATTACGCTGGAGCACCAGAACCTCACGCACGATGCGTGAAAGAACCTCGTCCTTCATAACCGGCTGAGGCATACGCGCAAAGGCCGAAAACTCGTCAACCATCCGTCCGATATCGCCCACCTGCCGCACGATCGTATCCGCGCACTGGACGAAGGTTTCGGGATCGGAGGTAATTTCCTTGAGGAAACGGCGCTTAAGCCGCTCTGCCGCGAGCTGGATGGGGGTGAGCGGGTTCTTGATCTCGTGGGCGATACGCCGCGCCACATCCGCCCAGGCCGCTTTGCGCTGAGCCTGTTGCAGGGCTGTTATGTCATCAAACGTCATGACGTACCCCGCCACCTCGCTGCCGTGCAGTTCGGCACCGATACGTACCAGCAATGTGCGCTGGCTCGTAACAGGCCCGGTCTGGACTTCCTGCGTCAGCACCTGATCGGGCGTTTCGCGGGCGGCCAGAAGCAGATTGGCGAACTCGGGCACGCGCTGCGCCAATGGCTCGCCCGTGGCGTCCAGCAGGCTGGTCTGGAGCAGCACGCTGGCCGCCCGGTTAGGCAACTCGATACGCTGCTCCGCATCCAGCCCGATCACCCCGGCCGACACGCCAGACAGCACGGCCTCGGTAAACCGGCGCCGCTCGTTGATCTGGCTGTATGCGGCCATCAACTCGGTGCGCTGGCTGGAAAGCTCCTCCGTCATGCTGTTGAAGGCACGTGACAGGCTCGCCACTTCATCATCGCGGTTGATGTCGGGCACGTGCACGTCCAGATCGCCCTCGCTGACCCGCCGCGCCGCAACGCTGAGCAGTCCCAGTGGACGGGCAATCTGGTTAGCCAGCGCCAGACCGATCAGCACCGCCGCCGCCAGAACCAGCAGCGCCACCAGTACGAAAATCATGACAAAGGTGAGCTGGATCTTGGCCTTGTTGCTGTTCAGATGCCGGTAATCCGCCACAACATTTTCCGTGCGGTGCATGTGCTCAAGGATATCGGGGTCCACCAGCCGCGTTATCACGAGCATAAGAGCGGGGGTCTGCGACAGCTCCACCACCGCGCGCACTGTCCGCTCGTCCGGCGAGTCCAGAATGGCGACGTCGTTCGAGCGGGCCATAACCGTGGCTGCAGGCGGCGGCAGTTCCTGAAGAAAATTGGCTGTGTGGCTCATCAGTCCGCCAGCCGCCACCACTTTATTGGTAATGGGGTCATACACCAGCGCCTCAGTCAGCCCGCGCATGGTGGCCTGACTGTCCAGCATCTGGCTCAGCGCCTCATGATCCTGAAACAGATCCGTCCCGCTGGCGGAAAGTTCGTTCTGCGCGCCCATGATATAGTTGGCCATGGAAAACGCGTCGGTACGGATATTGGCGTTATGTTCAGTCAGATACCCGCGCGAGGCCTCAAGCGCCTCGTTGAGCGCGGTATTCACCCTGTCGGAAAACCAGATCTGGATACCGAAGTGAAAGAACAGTGTCGCGAAAACCCCCACAACCAGCGTAGGCGCCACGGCCACGATACCGAACAGCGTCACCAGCCGGACATGCAGCCGCGCGCCCACCAGCCCCTTACGGTGTTCAACCAGCATGGGCCAGACCCGGATCACCAGCGCGAGCAGAAGCAACGCCAGCACCAGACCATTCAGGAACAGCACCAGCGGTTCAATCAGCGCATAACGCCCGAACGACATCCCCGCCGATAGCACCACAAAGGTTGCAAAACCCAGACACAACGCCAGCGTGGCCAGCGTTATGGCCACACTGCGTCGTTCCAGTGCCCGCAACAGCCAGCGTGCACGCGCACGGGTAAACACCCCCTGTTTCACGCCAGAACTCACCCAGCCCCCCGCACCACCGGAATATCCAGCTCACGAATTTTCTTGCGAAGCGTATTGCGGTTCAGTCCCAGCATGGCCGCTGCCTTGATCTGGTTGCCCCGCGTTTCCACCAAGGTCATCTGGATCAGCGGACGCTCAACCTCTGCCACAAGCTGGGCATGGAGGTCATGCAGGGGTGTGCCCTCGCGCCCGGCGGCCAGATAACGCGCAATATGCCGCGAAACCGCCTCGGACAGAGGCTCTCCCGCCGTATCAGACCCTTCGCCTTCCTGCCATGCCGCGCCAACCGGGGCCGTATCAAACAGTTCGGTCTCGATCAGTTCTCGGGTAATGGTTTCCTGCGAATGCAGCGCCACCACCCGGCGAATAAGGTTTTCCAGTTCCCGCACATTGCCGGGCCAGCGCCATGCCTGCAGGCTGGTCAGAGCGGCATCGTCTATCTGGCGCAGACGCCCATCTTCCTCACGACACAGGTTCAGGAAGTGCCGGGCCAGCAAGGGAATGTCCTCCGCCCGCTCCCGCAGAGGGGGCAGACGCAAGGGCACCACGTTCAGGCGGTAGTAGAGATCCTCACGGAATGTCCCGGCCTGAATGGCCTGCCGCAGGTCGCGGTGGGTGGCCGCCACAATCCGCACATCCGCCCGCAGGGGCTGGTTGCCACCCACCGTTGTAAACTCGCCTTCCTGCAGCACGCGCAGCAGACGGGTCTGGGCCTCCTGTGGCATATCCCCGATTTCATCAAGAAACAGCGTGCCGCCGGTTGCCTGCTCGAACCGGCCCGGCATACGCCCCTGAGCCCCCGTGCGCTCAAAACCGAACAGTTCGCTTTCAATCTGCTCGCGCGGCAGGGCGGCCATATTGACCGCCACAAACGGGCCGTTACGCCTGCGGCCGTATTCATGCAGGGCGCGGGCCACCAGTTCCTTACCGGTGCCGCTTTCACCCGAAATCATGACCGTCAGATCCGATGTCGTCAGCCGCGCGATGCTCCGGTAAATCCCCTGCATGACCACAGACTGCCCGATCAGGGACAGCCGCTCTTCCGGCAGGCCGTCGGGGCTATCCTTTTCCGCATCGGGCGCAGAGGTCGTAAGCGCACGCGCGACAACCGCCAGCAGAGCTTTGAGGTCAAACGGCTTGGCCAGATACTCAAACGCGCCACGCTGTGTCGCCTTGACTGCCGTGGTCAGGGTGGATTGCGCGCTCATGACGATAATCCGCAGGTCCGGGCGGATCTGCTTTATGCGCGGAATAAGGTCCAGCCCGCTGCCGTCTGGCATGATCACATCGGTAATGACGAGATCGCCCTCACCTTCCTCCACCCACTGCCACAGGGTGGAAGCGTACGGCGTGCTGCGCACCTGATAACCCGCGCGCCCCAGCGCCTGCCCCAGCACAGTGCGGATGGAGCGGTCGTCATCAGCGACGAGAATGGTGGGGGGTGGGGTCATGGCGTACCGCTCTCCTGTCCGCCTTCGATCTGGTTTTCCTGCGCTACAGGCAGGTACAGGCTGATTTCCGTGCGGCCGGGACGGCTTTCAACATCAATGGCGCCGCCGTGGTCATCCATGATCTTGCCAACCAGCGCAAGGCCAAGCCCCCGGCCATTGGCCTTGGTGGAAATAAACGGCTCGAACAGATGCGGCCTGACGGTCTCATCAATCCCCGGCCCCGTATCGCGCACCGTCACCACCAGCGGCAGGTGTCGCCACTCATCCGTACCAGGAACCGCCACGCGGATACCGGGGCGATAGCGCGTGATCAGGCTGATCTGCCCTTCCCGCCCGCTTTCGCGCATGGCTTCGGCTGCGTTCTTCACCAGATTGATCAAAACCTGCACAAGCTGGTCACGATCTCCCCACACCGGCGGCAGCGAGGGATCGTAGCGTTCGAGAATCTGCAACCCCCGTGCGAAACCGTTCATGGCCAGCAGGCGGACATGCTCCAGAAGGCGGTGGATATTGAAGGGCCTCAGATCAAGCTGGGCCTCGCCAAACATGCCCATGCGCTCCACCAGCGCGTCAATCCGGTCAACTTCTTCGCAGATCAATGTTGCCAGTTCGCGGTCTCCCGCCGTCACCGCCTGTTCCAGAAGCTGGGCGGCCCCTTTGATCCCGGAAAGCGGGTTACGGATTTCATGCGCCAGCATGGCCGCCATGCCCGACACACTCCGCGCGGCGGAGCGATGCGCCATCTGCTGGTCGAGCGCGCGCGGGGCCGCCGTGACGTGGAATGTCAGCAGGATAATACCCGGATGATCAGGCACATCCGCAGCCTGCACACTGACGTTATCATGGTGAAACCGCGGCGAACTGAACGCCACGCCATGCTCGGTCACGCTCCCCCCGCGCTGGCGCAGATGCTCCAGCAGCACAAAAACGGGATGATCAGCCGGGGCCAGCCCTCTCAGGCCGGCGTGCATCAACTGCTGGCGTGATGTGGCAAAAAACTCCTCCGCCGCTACGTTCGCGGCCAGAATGGCATCATCCGCGCCGATTTCCAGAAACGGCACGGGCAGGAAGTCCAGCAGGCTTTCCGCCCCCGGCCCGGCCTGCCCGCTCGGTTCCGCCTTCTCGCCGCGCAGGGTCACGCGGCGTGCGCCTGCTCGGCATTGTCATGACGGGACTGGCGCGGGTCGCGCACCGCGCCCTGCGCGATCTGGCGGTCGTAAAAAGCCGTGATGGCGTCCAGCGCCTCCTCCACCGTTTCAATACGGTTGAATGCGGCCCGAAACGCCGCAGATTCCGGCAAACCGGCCGAATACCAGGAGACGTGCTTGCGTGCCAGACGCAGGCCCGGCCGTGGGCCAAAGTGTTCCTGCATCATGCCGTAATGTTCCAGCACAATGGCTTTTTCGCTCTCAAGGTCAGGGTCGGGCACTTCCGTACCATGACACAGGGCCTGCGCCACCTGAGCCAGAAACCACGGCCTGCCGTAACAGCCACGCCCGATCATGACACCATCCGCCCCGGACTGGCTCAGCGCCGTGCGCGCATCCGCCACAGTCAGGATATCGCCATTGACGATCACCGGCAGATCGACCGCATCCTTGACGGTTCTGACAAATGCCCAGTCCGCCACACCATTATAGAACTGCTGGCGGGTGCGGCCATGCACCGTAATCATGCGAATACCCACATCCTGGGCAATGCGGGCAAGTGCCGGGGCATTCAGGTTCTGGTGGTCCCAGCCCATGCGCATCTTGAGCGTAACCGGCACGGACACGGCCTCCACCACGGCCTTGAGCAGACGGGCGGCGGCGACTTCATCACGCATCAGGGCGGAGCCCGCCATCTGCCCGACAGCGACCTTGCGCACCGGGCAGCCGAAATTGATGTCAATCATATCCGCGCCACGCCGCACGGCTATGCGCGCGGCCTCAGCCATGGCGTCCGGGTCGCACCCGGCAAGCTGCACGGCATTGGGGCCTCCGGCATCGGCCACTTCGGCCATACGCAGGGTGGTATCGTTTTCCCGCACCATTGCCCATGAGGCAATCATTTCCGAGACAACAAGCCCTGCCCCCAGCCTGCGCGCCAGACGACGGAAAGGAAGGTCCGTAACCCCCGACATGGGGGCAAGAATCACGGGGGTATCAAGAACGACACCGCCCAGATCAATCGGGCGCAGTGTGGATTGCGGTTGCACGGTCATGTCCATATGCCTACAGATTAGGCAGAAATAGCCACCGGGCGCAGCCCGCGCAATCCTTTTAATCCGCGCCCGGCGTCCTGCCGGAAAACCGGCGGATCAGGGCACCAGCACAGATACTGTGGCGGCGCAGGCAATCCCTTCCTCACGCCCGGTAAAGCCCAGCCGTTCGGATGTCGTGGCCTTAACGGAAATCCGCTCCACATCGACTTCCAGCAGAGCGGCCAGACGCTCGCGCATGGCCTGCGCGTGCGGTCCGATCTTCGGCCGTTCACAGATAAGGGTCAGGTCAGCATTAATCAGCATACCGCCGCGTTCGCGGATACGCTGACCAGCGTGCACCAGAAAGCGCGCACTGTCGGCGTTCTTCCATTCATTCTGGCTGGGGGGGAAGTGCCGGCCGATATCCCCTTCCGCCAGCGCGCCATAAATGGCGTCGCACAAGGCATGAATCCCCACATCGGCGTCGGAATGACCGGCCAAACCCAGCGTATGCGGCACTGTAATGCCGCACAGGATCAGTGGACGCCCTTCCTCGAAGGCGTGCACATCGTATCCGAGCCCCACGCGCGGCAGCAGTGTCGGGCCAATCAGCCGTTCCAGACGCACCAGATCATCCTCGTAAGTCAGCTTGATGTTATCTTCGTCACCCGGCACCAGCGCCACGCTGAAACCGGCATCTTCAAGCAGTTTGGCATCATCCGTCGCAGAGAGCGACGCGCTGGCCCGGTGCAGGTCCAGAAACAGGGGGAAACGGAAGCCCTGCGGCGTCTGCGCCCGGAAGAGGTTGTCGCGCGACACGGTGCCATCAATCACGCCATCCTTGCCGCGCTTGAGCGTATCGGCAACGGGCACCGCCGGAATAGCGCCAGGGTGGGTGGCCAGCGCCTCCACCACATTGCGGATCAGCTTCGGCGTCAGATAAGGGCGTGCGCCATCATGCACCAGCACCAGATCCGGCTTCTGCCCGGCGGGCAGGCGGTCAAGCGCCTCAAGACCTGCGCGCACACTTGCCTGCCGGGTCTCGCCCCCGGCAACCGGGGGCAGAATGGCCAGACCGTCCAGCGCATCGGACAGGGATTCAGGATGCCCTACAGGCTGGATACAGGCCACATGAGGCAGCAGGGCCTCGGCTGCGTGGCGGATCACAGGACGCCCGGCCAACAGCACGTACTGTTTGGGAATGGGGGAGCCAGTGGTGGCGGCATAGCGGCTGCCTGTACCGGCAGCCAGAAGAATGGCAGCTACTCGCATGGGCAAGCAATGCGGTCGGCTGTAGGTATCGTCAAGAGCGAAAATGCAGCCGGTGCCCCAGACACCCGGAGCACGAGACATTATTGAGCAAATATGGAAAATATGGCGCGCCCTGCTGGATTCGAACCAGCGGCCCACAGCTTAGAAGGCTGTTGCTCTATCCAACTGAGCTAAGGGCGCCCTGCCGGTTTTCAGGCATAAAGGCGAAGGCGCTGAAAATCAATGCGTCCAGTTCTGGATTCGGTCAGACTTGAAGTTATCAGCATAGACCTTGGGGCGTCGCAGACGTTCGGTGGGCTTTTCAACCTCAACGGCAATCTGCTCACGCTTGGCATAGGCCAGAGCCTCGTCAAGCGTATCAAACGCAAGCTTGATCTGGGAGCGGGCATCCGTGCTGCCTGTCCAGCCCATAAGGCTGTCCTGCCGCCGTGGGGCTCCCTGCCCATATTCAAGAACCCAGCGGCGCGTACCCGCAAGACCGGACTGACCGGCTGGTTTAGACTGTTTGTAAAGACGAGCTGGCATATCGGGACTCCCCGCTCCTGCAGTGGTCGGGGCGCCCGGACTCGAACCGGGGGCCTCGTGTACCCAAAACACGCGCGCTACCAGGCTGCGCCACGCCCCGAACGAGGCCGAACCTAAGCGCCCCGCCGCGTGCTGGCAAGGGCCTCGACATCAAAAAACCGATAAAATTTCAGCCAGCACACGGAGTTACGCCGCCGTATCGCCATCCCGCCCGCCATCAACCAGCGGCGGCACAAAAAGCGGCGCCGTGTCCCAGGGAAACAGCACCCAGGTGTCCTGCGAGACTTCCGTTACGAAATAGTCCGTCAGTTCCCGGCCTTTTGGCTTGGCATACAGACAGGCAAAGACCGCTTTGGGCAGACGTTCGCGCACAAGGCGGGCCGTCACGCCGGAATCAACAAGATCGTCCACGACAAGAAAACCCTCGCCATCACCAGCCGCATCAGGCTGTTTGATAATCATGGGGTCGCCCTGTTCCTCTTCCTCGTAGGACACCACGGATATGGTTTCCATCACGCGGCAGCCGAGTTCGCGGGCAATGATGGCGGCCGGAATCATGCCGCCGCGCGTAATCGCCACCACCCCGTTAAACGGCATGAGCGGCATAAGCTGGCGCGCGAGTGTGCGGGCATCCCGGTGCAGTTGATCCCATGTCACGGTTGCGTAGTGCGTGGCCATTCGGTTTCCCATGTCGTGTATCGTTCCATCCGGAAAGCAGACATGCTCCGCAATCGCGCATCATGCAACGTCCTATGAACCCCTGCCGAACTGACCACCCTGCCAGCCGGGGTGTTGTCTTTCCCAATTCGCCTGCCTCATAATGAAGCATGCTGTTTTTTCCGCCCTGCCGTCAGGCCGTCGCCCCATGGTAACAGATCACGCCGCCAGCACCTCCATCAAGCCGGTCAGGCTTTTGCATACATCGGACTGGCATCTGGGCCATGAACTGTTCGGCCACACGCGCGAGGTCGAGCACGAGGCCTTTCTGGCCTGGCTCTCTGACACGCTGGAGCAGACACAGGCCGATGCCTTGCTCGTCACGGGCGATATCTATGATGTGGCCAATCCATCGGTGCCAGCACAGCAGCGGCTTTACCGTTTTATCGCGCAGCTTCGCCAGCGCCTGCCGCGGCTACAGATCGTTATCATCGGTGGCAATCATGACAGCGCCTTGCGCATAGACCTGCCCGGCGCACTGGTTGATGCGGATGTACATCTTATCGGTGGCCTGCCGCGCCACGAACGCGTGCCGGATATGGAGCGTATCTGCATCGCGCTGAAAAATGCCGATGGCATACAAGCTGCCTGGCTCGCGGCCGTTCCCTTCTGCCGCTCCTCCGACCTGGAGGCTGATGGCCTCGCAGGACTGTATGCCCGTGTTACGGCCGCGCTGGCCGAGAAGGCAGGCGGCCTGCCCATGGTCTTGAGCGGTCATCTGCACGTGGCGGGGGGGAAGGTTTCCGAACTGTCAGAACGCCGTCTTGTTATCGGGGGGGAGGAAGCCGCCGCAACCGACCTGTTCGATTCACGCGCCGCCTATGTGGCCCTTGGCCACCTCCACCGCCCCCAAACCCTGAAGGCGACTATGCCGATCCGCTATGCGGGCTCGCCATTCCCGCTATCCGCCGCCGAACGGGCCTACAAACATGCCGTCACACTGGCCGTACTCGAACTCTCGGGCACGCAACTGGACATCCTGCCCATTCCACGCCCCGTGGCGTTTCTGCGTATTCCCGAACAGGGCGCTCTCTCACCAGATGATGCTGTCAGAGCAGTGCAGGCGCTTGACCTGCCCGATCTGCCACGCGCGCGGCAGCCATTTCTTGAAATAGCGGTTCAGGTCGATGGCCCGGAGCCCCAGTTGCAGGCCCGGCTTCTGGCGGCACGGGAAAACAAGCCCGTACGTTTGACGCGCATCCGCCGCGTAACCCCGCAGAGCGAACACTCTGCCGCCCTGATCGACCCCGCCCGTGAACTGTCGGACCTGCGCGAGGAAGATATCTTTATCGCCATCCACCAGCACAAACACCACAGCCCCCCGAGAGACGCTCTTACGCGCGCTTTTGCCGAACTGGTTGCCGAGGCTTTGCGCGAGAACGACAACACCGGGACGGATGAGAAAAACTGATGCGTATCCTGTCCATTCACGGCAAAAACCTTGCGAGCCTTGCCGGAGAGTTCTCGCTTGATTTCCGTCAGGGCCCACTGGCCGATGCCGGTATTTTCGCCATAACCGGGCCGACGGGGGCCGGAAAATCCACGCTGCTGGATGCCATGTGTCTGGCGCTGTTCGACAGCCTGCCCCGCCTGGATGACGCGCCCCGCAGTGGGGAAAGCACACAGGATGGCCTTTCCCCCAGCGACCCGCGCGGCATCCTGCGCCACGGCACGGGCGATGGTTACGCGGCCATCGAATTCGTAGGCCGCGACGGCCATACCTATCGCAGCGAGTGGAGCGTACAGCGCGCGCGCAAACGTCCTGATGGCAGTTTGCAGCTTTCAAAGATGGCGCTGACGTGCCTGGACGCAAACCCGGCGCTGCCGGACAAAAAGAAAGACATCAAGGAGTATATTCTCAAACAGATCGGCCTGAACGACCAGCAGTTCCGCCGCGCCGTGGTGCTGGCGCAGGGCGAGTTCGAGGCCTTTATCAAGGCATCGGGGGATGAACGTGCCCAGTTGTTGGAAAAACTGACCGGCACTGCCATTTATACGCGGATCGGCCAGCTCGCTTTTGAAAAAGCCAGTGAGGTTAAAAAGACCTATCAGCTCATTGAGCAGCAGATTACGGCACGGGACTGTCTGGACCCGACCGACCGCGCAGACCTTGAAGAACAATACGCCGCAGCCCAAAACGCCTTCGCTGCCAGTTCGGCGCACCTTCAGGCCCTACAGACCCTGCAAACATGGCACGCAAAGCGCGCGGAGCACGCCACCCGGCTGGAGCAGGCCCGCAAGACACTGGCCGACGCCGAAACCGCGCAGGCCAACGCAGCCCCGCGCCGCGCCGCGCTCAACCGCAACAGACACGCCCTTGCACTGGTGGATGTCTGGCAGAACAACCTTGACGCAAAACAGGAAAGTGAGAAGGCAGACGCGGCCCTCGAACAATCCCGCGTCGCGGAGCAGGAAGCTCTTGTTTCCGTGCGGAACGCTAGGCAGAAACAGGCAGACGCCGTAAGCGCTCTGACGCAGGCGCAGCAACAACAAAAAGAGGCCGCCCCCCAACTGGCAGCCGCCCGCACGGTCGATCAGGCACTGGAAACTGCCAGAACGGCCTGCGCCACGGCCCATAAAACATTCAATGCGCGCACGGACGAGAACACGCGCGCGCAAAAACAGGCCCAACAGGCGACTGCCGCGCTGGGCAACGCCCAGACGCTACAAGCCGACCTGCAGAAATGGCTGCGAACGAATCAGCCCCTTGAACGGCTTGTGCATGATGAGCACGACATCATCAATGCGCTGGCAACCCGCGATGCACTGCATAAAAACATTGAGGCACTACAAAGCACTCTGGCGGAGCAGACAGAAGAACTGGCAAAAGCGCAGGCCGCCACAGACACAGCGCAGCAGCACCAGACAGAAGCTGAAGCCTCGTTGCAGCAGGCCGCACACACCCTTGCCACGGCAAGAAACAACGCTCCCTCCGCCCGGCAACGCGACGCGGTGTACGAGGAATATGCGGCCCTTTCAAAAATAGCGCAGGACAATACAGTTTTACAAAAAGACCTGTCTTTTCTTGGCCAGACCAGACAGGAACACAAGACGCTTCAGGCAGACATCGCCCGGCTGGCGGATGAACGGCAGACACGGCAGAAAGAGAGAGAACACGCTGAACAGGCACTCCCCGAACTGCGTATCCGGGCGGAAGAAAAACGCAAAGCGGCTACACGGCTTGCCGCAGCAATGGACGGCACAGTACTGGCTTTGCGTGAGGCACTGACGCCGGGTGCGCCCTGCCCTGTCTGCGGGGCGACAGAACATCACCTTGCCTCTCTCACCACCGTGCTGGATGACGCCGTGACGCAGGCGCGAGCGGAAGCGGCGGAAACCGAACAGACCCTACGCACCACGGAGCAGAGGCTCAGCGAACTGAACGCGCAAGACAGTGCTGCCAGCACCCTCCGCAAACAGATGGAGAGCCAGCAGCAGAGCCTGTCTCAACGGCTAGCCGAACATGAAAACGCCTATGCACGGGCCACCACCGCCCTGCATGAAGCCCTGCGCACATGGAGCGAAGCACCAGACCCGGATGCCGAGGCTCTGACCCGCCGCCTCCGCGCCCGGCTGGAGCGGCTGAGCCAGAACAAGACGGCCATGGCTCAGGCGCAGGAAGACCTTGACCGTGCGGACAAAGCTGAACGGGAGGCCCGCGCCACGCATAAGGAACGGTGCACCCACGCAGACCACGCCGCCGAATGCCTGCGCACAACCCAGAGCGCTTGCAAAACCACACAGGATACCCTGAAAACCGAAACACACAGACTGGAAGAACAGGATCGCTTCCTGGCTGGCAGGCTGGATACGATTGCACCAGACTGGCGAAGCCTGCCGAACCCAGGCCAATGGCTGGCCCATAAAACAGCCGAATGGCGGGACAGGAATACCCGCCTCCAAGCGGTCACGACCGAACTGCCCGGACTGACGGCTGAGGCAGCGCGCACTGCACAGGCCAACCTCACAACCCAGCAGCAACGGGACGACGCGCAGAAAGCCCTGACGCAGGCGCAAACAGATCTTTCGGAGCTTGAGCAGAAGCGCGCCGCCCTGCTCGACGGGCGCTCCGTTGACACCGTTGAAAACGCACTGGCCGAAGCCATGCAGACCGCGACCGAGCAGGAAAAGCAGGCGCGCGACCTTCATGAAAACGCAAAACTATCCGCGGCAAAGGCGCATACGCTCCATCAGGAAGCCGAACGCACTGTTACCAGCACCGGGGAAAAACAGGCCGCCTGCCTACGTATCCTTAATGAGCGTCTGGCGGCTTCGTCCCTGACCAGAGAAGAGGTGGAACAAGCCTCCAGCCTTGGCGTCGGGTATCTGGAAGACGAACAAAAATCTCTGGATACACTGGAAAAATCCGTAACCACAGCACAGGCAACCGTTACCACCCATGAGCGCTTGCTGAACGATCACGATGCCACACGCCCGACCGACCCCACGCCGGAAGGTCTGTCGCTTGAGGAGGCAGTCAAACATGCGGCGGATAAAACGGGACAGGCAGAAACCACTTTACAGGACTTGGAGTTCCGTCGGCGGCAGGATGACGAAGCGCGCGGCCAGACAGAGAAACTGCTTACCGAGCTAGAACAGGCCAGACAGAAAGGACGCGTTTGGGAAGAGTTGAACGACCTGCTAGGCGATGCAAAAGGCAAGACCCTGCGCGGCTTCGCCCAGAACCTGACACTTGACCGCCTGCTGGGCTTCGCAAACGAAAAACTGGCCGGGCTCAAACCCCGCTACACGCTCCAGCGCGCTGGGGGAGACACCCCCGACAGCACAATGCTGATTGAGGTGGTCGATAACGACATGGCGGGACAGACACGCGGCTTGCACAATCTTTCGGGTGGAGAGCGCTTTCTGGTTAGCCTGTCACTGGCATTGGGCCTGTCAGAAATGTCCTGCGGGCACGGCGTGCGGATTGAAAGCCTGTTCATAGACGAAGGATTTGGTTCCCTTGACTCCGCCAGTCTGGGGCAAGCCATTGCCCTGCTGGAAGATCTGCACGCGCAGGGCCGCCGGGTGGGGGTGATCAGCCACGTCGAGGAACTGAAAGAGCGTATTTCAACCAAGGTGGAAATCACACCCGCGGCAAACGGGCGCAGCACGCTCAACATTACTACCGACTGAACCGGCCCTGTACGCGGCTGCTCAGCCCTTGATGACACGCTCCGCTGCCGCGGCCCTCTCAAGCGAAGCAGAGAGGTTTCGCGCTGGACGCCAGCCCATGGCCATTGCCTGAACTGGTCGTGCGATAAAACTACCGCTCAGACTCTGAAACATAGCCTCCCGCCCCAGGACACGTGCAACCACGCCCAGACATGCTGTCGGGACAGGCAGGAGTCTCGCAGGGCGAGAGAGCCCCCGCGCGAGAGCACGGATGAGATCAGGGGTAGAGATAGGCTCTGGATGCGCCGCCAGAACCAGTGACGGCGCGTTTTCCTGAAGCATCAAGGTCGTCAGCGCGGCGACATCCTCGATATCAACAAAACTCCGGGCATTGCGTATGGAACCAAAAGGAAGAGGAAGCCCACGGCGGATAAGTTTTAGGAGTAATGGAATATTGCCGGGGCAATGCGGCCCTACGATAGCCGCAGGACGCAAAATACGAAGACGCGCCCCCAGCATATCCGCCAAACGCTCTTCCGCTTCCAGCTTGGAGAGCGCGTAATCATCCTGTGGGGCAGAGGCGGTCTGTTCCGTCACGATGCCGGACGGGGCGCGGCCATATATGCCGATAGAAGAAACATAGATAAAACGGGCCTGAGATGACACGGCCCGCGCCAGGTTTTCAGAGGCGATGACATTCGCACGCCGCCAGACCTCAAGGGGCACGCCGCGTCGGTGCGCTAATCCCGCTGCGTGAACCACCGCATCAAATCCATCCAGCCGAAGAGAGGCCGTCGCCAGATCACCAGTTACAAATGGTGCAACGCCTTCAGGCAGCGTAGTGTCATGACGAACACCTCCCGTTACGGCATGTCCGGCCTGCACCAACGCCTGACAGATTGCGCGACCAACAAAGCCGTTTGCCCCAGAAACAAAAACTCGCGCCAAACTCGGTGATCTCCCACTCTACTCTCATGACACCGCGAAGGATCGTATTGGCTCAAGAACAAGACATGTCCCGCTTCGTGAAGCGAGCCCTATCGCGGCTGAAGAACGTTCGTCCGCGCGCTACCCAGCAAACCTGGGCACGCAACTGGCGGTAAAGACAAGAAGACGCGAGACAAGACAAATGACAAAAGGCCCTGAAAATCAAGGGCCTTAAGAAGAACTAGGAATGTGAGAGAATGCAACTTGGCGGATGGGGTGGGATTCGAACCCACGGTACGGTTCCCCGCACGCTGGTTTTCAAGACCAGTTCCTTAAACCGCTCGGACACCCATCCAGCTTCGCCAAGGCCCTGCCTTATAAGCAGGATGAGGTCGGGCTGTCCAGCCACCCATGTCACGCATGACGTGAAGACCGCAGGCAGGGTCTGCCCCATGGTGCTTGCCCTTCCTGCCTCGGGACTGTACAAGCCCCATCCTGAATAGCCATTCCTCTTGGGAACCACGTATGAAACAGCAGGCAAACCTGATCCGTGCCGGTCAGGTCATCGAGCATGAAGGTCGTCGCTGGACGGTCTTGAAGCAGCAGATCATCACCCCCGGCAAGGGCGGCGCTTTCATTCAGGTTGAAATGCGCGACCTCAAGACCGGCAACAAGACCAACGAACGCTGGCGCACGGCTGATACCGTCGAACGTCTGATGACCGAAGACCGGGAATACCTGTACTCCTACACCGATGGCGACCTGCTGGTGCTGATGGACCCGGAAAGCTTCGAGCAGCTTACGGTGCCGCTGGACCTGCTGGGCGAACAGGCCCCCTTTATTCAGGACAACATGACCATCAACCTGCATCTGGTTGAAGGCGACCCGGTGGGCATCGACCTGCCGCCGCAGGTCACGCTTGAAGTTGTCGAGGCTGATCCCGTCGTCAAGGGCCAGACCGCCAGCTCCTCCTACAAGCCCGCCAAGCTTTCCAACGGGGTCAAGACCATGGTGCCGCCCTTTATCGAAGCGGGCGAGCGTATCGTGGTTCGTACGGAAGACGGTTCCTACGTCGAACGCGCCAAGAACTGATCTTTTTCCGTCTTTCCACCCTTCAAGTCAGGACAAAACACCGTGGCCATGCGTCTCTCCCCCGTCATGATGGTGATGCAAACCGCAGCCCAGAAAGCGGCCAAGCGCCTGCTGCGTGACTTTAACGAAGTCGAGCAGCTTCAGGTCAGCATCAAGGGGCCGGGCGACTTTGTCTCCCAGGCGGATCTGCGCGCGGAACAGACCCTGCGCGAGGAACTGGAACGCGCCCGGCCCGGCTATGCCTTCCTGATGGAAGAATCCGGCGCATCGGGCAGCGACAACTGGACCTGGCGCTGGGTGGTGGACCCGCTCGACGGCACCACCAACTTCCTGCATGGCATCCCGCACTGGGCCATTTCCATCGGCCTGCAGCGCCGTATGCCCGACGGGCGTGTGGAGCTGGCCGCCGGGCTGATTTACAACCCGGCCGCTGGCGAAATGTTCTGGGCCGAAAAAGGCGTAGGCGCTTACCTGAACGAGCGCCGCCTGCGGGTTTCCGCCCGCCGTGACATGCACGAGGCAGTTTTTGCCACCGGCATTCCCTTTGCCAAGGTTCCGGCCAAACAGCGTCTGCCTTTTGCCCGCGTCATGGGCAACCTGATGCCCCGCGTGGCAGGAATCCGCCGTTTTGGTGCGGCGGCTCTTGATCTAGCCTGGGTCGCGGCTGGTCGCTACGAAGGGTATTGGGAGTTTGGCATCAAGCCGTGGGACTGCGCGGCGGGCGCACTGATCGTGCGCGAAGCGGGCGGCCAGGTCACAGACCCCGCAGGCATGGACCTTGATGACCTGCCCGATGATGTGATGATCGTCGCAGGCAACGGCAATATGCACGGCAAGCTGCTGGAAGTTATCGTGGAGAGCCTGAAAACTCAGGACTGATTTTTCCAGTCGTCCCGCAGACTCAAGCCCGCGTGCCACCCCGGCCCGCGGGCTTTTGTTTGAGAAGCGTAGCTTTTGCCGCGTCCCCTCTGGTGTTGCGCCTGTGAATGCCTCATCTAGGGAATATGCAGTCCTCCTTTCCCTCCGCGCATGACGCTCCAGCCATTGTCCCTTTCCGGGGTGGCTTTTCGCTTCTGACCGAGGATGGCGAACTGCTGACTCTTTCCGCCGCGGCACTGCGCGAACGGCTCGCCTCCCTCCCCCCTCCGCTTGTTGTTCATGCACCGGCTCTGGCGCGCAGGCTGGGCCTGCCCTCACCGGGGCAGCCCGGCCCGTGGCTTGATCTGCTGGAACTGTTTGCCTTCGTCCATCCCGCACGCCCTGCCGTTCCCACTCCGCGCGGCCTTGCCATGGCACTGGGGCAGGACACCGAGGGGATGGAAACAATCGAGGCCGACCTGTTACCCGGCCTGCTGGCCAGCCTGCTGAACGACCTGCGCCAGCGCAACACCGGCCCTGAGGCAGAAAACCTTGCGGCACTTAGCCTGCGCATGGCTCAGGCAGGATGGCCATGGGCTGGCACCGTGGCCGAAACGCTGGAACTGGCAAGCAGGCTCACCCCCCAGGGCGCTCTGCCGGAAGAAGTCCTGCAACCCGCCGATGCGCTCAGGGTCTGGCGTACGCTCCCCAAATGGGAGGACAGCGCGCCGCGCCCGCCTCCAGCCTCGCACGCCATTACACCGCCTGAAGTCCGCGCCAGACTGGCCCACATTCTGGGTGAAGGGGCCGAAAGCCGCGCTGGTCAGGCGGATTTCGCCAATGTGTGCATCAACGCCTTCACCCCACGCAGCATACCGGGCGACCCCACCGTGCTGCTGGCCGAAGCCGGAACCGGAACGGGCAAGACACTAGGCTACATCGCCCCCGCCAGTATCTGGGCCGAACGGAATGACGGCGCGGTATGGATCAGTACCTATACCCGCCACCTGCAACGCCAGATCGAGCAGGAAACCCGCCGCCTCTACCCCGACAGCGCCACACACCGGCAGAAGGTGGTGCTCCGCAAGGGGCGCGAGAACTATCTGTGCCTGCTGAATATGGAAGAGGCGGTCAACACGGCCGGCAGCCGCCCGGCGGGCGTCACCATTGCACTGGTTATGCTCGCGCGCTGGGCGCTGGCCACCGCCGATGGCGACCTGATGGGCGGAGACCTGCCCGGCTGGTTTGCCGATCTTTTCGGGCAGGGTAATCTGGCCGGAGTAGCAGACAGACGAGGCGAATGTATCCACGGCGCCTGCCCGCATTACCAGCGGTGTTTTGTCGAACAGAGTATCCGCCGCGCCAAGGACGCGGATCTGGTAATTGCCAACCACGCACTGGTGATGGCACAGGCCGCCTATGCACAGGCGGGAATCAGCGACGATGTCGCGAACAGCCCGGAAAACGCCCCACCTTCACGTTATGTATTTGATGAGGGGCATCATCTGGCCGATGCGGCTGACAGCGCCTTCTGTGCTGAACTGTCCGGGCTGGAGGCTGCGGAACTCCGGCGCTGGCTGCTGGGGGCTGAAGGCCGACGTTCCCGCGCACGGGGGCTCAAGCGGCGGCTGGATGATCTGGTTGTCGGCCACCCGAAACTGGAAGCCCCACTGGACGCGGCGCTGACCGCCGCCCACGCTCTCCCGGCACCCGGCTGGTCCACACGGCTGGCCGATGAAGAAACCCCGCGTGAAGAGAGCGAACCCGAACCGCCCCCGGCCGCCGAGGACTCCTTCCTGAGCACGCTACTTCTGCCGCCGGATGCCCCCGCCGCACAGCCCGTTATGGATAACCCGACCGAGGCATTTCTGCGCCTCCTGCGTCAGCAGAGCCTTGCCCGTGCGCATGAAGGCGGGCGGCAACATGGACAGGGTGGCACGCTCGAATGCGATCTGCACCCGCTTGTGCCCGGCCTGGCAGAAGCGGGGCAACGTCTCTCCCGCGCTCTGACCCGCCTTGTCGAGCCCCTGAGAACACTTTGCGACCGTCTGCGCGAACGATTGGACGAAGACGCCGAAAGTCTGGACAGCGCGACGCGCGGACGGATCGAAGCCATGACGCGTGCCCTCCACCGCCGCGCCATTGCCCGGCTTGATGCGTGGCTGGCCATGCTGTCCGAACTGGAACACACGCCCCAGACGGAGGGCCATGTGCCCTCGCATGTGCATTTCATCCGGCTGGAACGGCGCGAACGCCAGCGCATGGGCGAGCAGGATGTGGGGCTGCATCGGCACTGGATAGACCCGACCATTCCCTTTGCCGCCACCATGGCCATTCCCGCGCAGGGGATGCTGATTACATCCGCCACCCTGCGCGACCACCAGCCCGCCACCCTCAACACGGACGCGGAGCAGGACGAAAGCCGCGAAGCCGATGACGCCGAGCGCGCATGGGAAGCCGCCGAGGCCCGCACGGGGGCCAATCATTTTCCTTCACCCGCTATCCGAGCCAGTCTTGCCAGCCCGTTCAACTATCAGGCGCAGACTCGTGTCTTTATCGTAACGGATGTCGACAACAGCAGCATTGTGGACCTGTCAGCCGCTTTCCGCACGCTGTTCATGGCGTCTGGCGGCGGGGCGCTCGGGCTTTTTACCGCGATTTCCCGCCTGCGCGGCGTGCATGAACGTATCGCCCCGACACTGGAGGAAAACGGCCTGCCGCTTTACGCCCAGCATGTCGATGCCATGGATAACAATACGCTGGTGGATATCTTCCGCACCGAGGAACATGCCTGCCTGCTCGGAACCGACGCCATGCGCGATGGGGTGGACGTGCCGGGCAATGCCCTCAGACTGGTCGTATTCGAGCGGGTTCCATGGCCGCGCCCCGATATTCTGCACCGGGAACGGCGCATTCATCTGGCAGGGGGAGACCCCAGAGGATTTGACGATGCCATTGCCCGGCTACGCCTGCGCCAGGCCTTTGGGCGGCTGATCCGCCGACAGTCGGACCATGGGGTGTTTGTTCTGTTGGATAGGCGCGCACCCTCACGCCTTCTGTCAGCCTTCCCCGGTGGGGTAGAAACACACCGGGCCGGGCTTGCAGAGACCGCGCGCGCAATCACTGCGTTCCTGCACACTGAACCCAATACGCGTCTGTCAGGCGGCCATACCGCACGACTGGACAGCGCATGGGAAAACGGCCCCCCGCAGGACAGAGAGCCGTAACGACCTTACAGAACCTGAAGGTTGGTCGCAGCCTGCTTGCCACGCTCTTCCACCAGATCGAACGACACCTTCTGCCCGTCGTTCAAGCCGCGCAGACCGGCAGCCTGAACCGCCGTAATATGCACGAAAACATCCTTGCTGCCTTCATCGGGAGCAATAAAACCATAGCCTTTGGTGGTGTTGAACCACTTGACGGTACCGGTGGGCATGAGCGCGAACTATCCTTGTTTCTCTTAAACTCCCGGCCATGCACTACGCACCGCCGAGGTTCATAACTCAATCCCTTCATGTGCGAGCGGTCTTGTCAATGAGAATATCCAATCATCCTCAGGAAGCCAGCGCGTTTTCGAGGAAGGACAGGCTGCGTTTACGGGCAAGTTCACAGGCCGACGGGTTGAATGCAGAGCGCTCGGCGCAGCCAAAACCATGCCCTGCCTCGTCATATACGAACATCTCCACCTCCGGGTGGGTCTGGCGGATGGCGGCAACGTCGGCGGGAGGAATAGTGGGGTCCTGCCCACCAAAATGCATCTGCACCGGACAGGCGGGCTGCTGATCTAGCGCCGAGGCAATGCCCGCGCCATACCAGCAGCAGGCGGCCGCAAGCTCTTCAAGGCGGCAAGCACTTTCCCATGCCAGCGTGCCGCCCCAGCAATACCCGATCATACCTGCCCGCCCCGAACGCGGGTAGGCCAGCACGGCGCGCAGGTCATCCAGCGTCTGCTCCAGGGGAATCCGTGCGCGCAGGGCCTTGCCTGCCTCCACATCCGCCGCCGTATAACCCAGCGAAACGCCACGCTCGGCCCGGTCGAACAGGGCCGGAGCGAGCACATGAAAGCCCGCCTTGGCAAAATCCTCACAAACGGTGCGAATGTGATGGTTAACGCCAAAAATTTCCTGCAGCACAATCAGGGTGGGTTTATGTCCGTCCTGACCGGCCTCCCAGGCTTCAAAAACGTGGCCGTCAGCCGCCTCGAGTGTTATCCAATGTCCCATCGGACCGCCCCTTTTCCTGCGGGTTTTACCAACCAGAGGCGGCATCATATCCGATGACCGCCCCCGCCATTATGACGTGAAAAAGAAACTGCACGCCATTCCTTGACACCGCTCTGGGGCATACCTATCTCCTGTGCTGGCACTCCCGGGGTGGGAGTGCTAACGTAACGCGGCGTTATGTTACGCGCGGCAAAACTGATGGCGCTGCTTCCTGATACAAGGGCGCCGTCACAGCAAGAATGTGGAGCGATCCATAATGACGAAGTTTCGTCCCTTACACGACCGGGTAGTTGTCCGCCGCCTCGAGAGCGAGCAGAAGACGGCTGGCGGAATCATCATTCCCGACACCGCCAAGGAAAAGCCGATGGAAGGCGAAGTTGTCGCCGTCGGCCCCGGCGCGCGCAACGAACAGGGCCAGATTGTGGCTCTGGACGTGAAGACTGGCGACCGCATCCTGTTTGGCAAGTGGTCCGGCACGGAAGTGAAGATCGACGGCGAAGAGCTGCTGATCATGAAGGAAAGCGACATTCTGGGCGTGATTTCCGCCTGAGCCGCTGGCCTTTATCGCAATTCAAGAACGATCTTCACAGGAGACATTTAAATGGCTGCCAAAGACGTAAAGTTTGGTGCTGACGCCCGCCAGCGTATGCTGCGTGGCGTGGACATTCTGGCCGATGCCGTCAAGGTAACGCTGGGCCCCAAAGGCCGCAACGTTGTTCTGGACAAGAGCTTCGGCGCACCGCGCATCACCAAGGACGGCGTTTCCGTCGCCAAGGAAATCGAACTGGCTGACAAGTTCGAGAACATGGGCGCGCAGATGCTGCGTGAAGTCGCCTCCAAGACCAACGACATCGCGGGCGACGGCACCACCACCGCCACCGTGCTGGCTCAGGCTATCGTGCGTGAAGGCATGAAGGCCGTTGCCGCTGGCATGAACCCGATGGACCTCAAGCGCGGTATCGACAAGGCCGTTGCCGTGGTCACGGAAGAGCTGAAGAAGAACTCCAAGAAAGTCACGACCCCGGCGGAAACCGCTCAGGTCGGCACGATTTCCGCCAACGGCGAACACGAAATCGGCCAGATGATCTCCGAAGCCATGCAGAAAGTTGGCTCCGAGGGCGTCATCACGGTTGAAGAAGCCAAGCACTTCCAGACCGAACTCGACGTTGTGGAAGGTATGCAGTTCGACCGCGGCTACCTGTCCCCCTACTTCGTCACCAACCCGGAAAAGATGACCGCGGACCTCGAAAATCCGTACATCCTGATCCACGAGAAGAAGCTCTCTTCTCTGCAGCCCATCCTGCCGCTGCTCGAAGCCGTTGTTCAGTCCGGTCGTCCGCTGCTGATCATCGCTGAAGATGTCGATGGCGAAGCGCTGGCCACTCTGGTTGTCAACAAGCTGCGTGGCGGCCTGAAGATTGCTGCTGTGAAGGCTCCGGGCTTCGGTGATCGTCGTAAGGCCATGCTGGAAGACATCGCGATCCTGACCGGTGGTCAGGTTATCAGCGAAGACCTCGGCATCAAGCTCGAAACCGTTACGCTGAACATGCTTGGCACCGCCAAGAAGGTGCATATCGACAAGGAAAACACCACCGTTGTCGATGGCGCTGGCAATTCGGACGACATCAAGGGCCGCGTGAAGCAGATCCGTGCGCAGATCGAGGAAACCTCCTCCGACTACGACCGTGAAAAGCTTCAGGAACGTCTGGCCAAGCTGGCCGGCGGCGTTGCCGTGATCCGCGTTGGCGGTTCCACGGAAATCGAAGTGAAGGAACGCAAGGACCGCGTGGACGACGCCCTGCACGCAACCCGTGCGGCCGTTGAGGAAGGCATTGTCCCCGGTGGCGGCACGGCTCTGGCCCGCGCTACGACTGCCCTTGCTAACCTGCACTACCACAACGACGACCAGCGCGTTGGTGGCGACATCATCCGTCGCGCCCTGCAGGCTCCGCTGCGCCAGATCGCCCTGAACGCGGGTGAAGATGGTGCGGTCGTTGCCAGCAAGGTTCTGGAAAACGACGACTACAACTTCGGGTTCGACGCTCAGGCCGGTGAATACAAGAACCTGGTCGAAGCCGGTATCATCGACCCGGCCAAGGTTGTGCGCACTGCCCTGCAGGATGCGGCTTCCGTTGCTGGCCTGCTGATCACCACCGAAGCCATGGTGGCTGAACGCCCGGAAAAGAAGGCGGCTGCGGCCCCTGACATGGGCGGTATGGGTGGCATGGGCGGTATGGACTTCTAATACCCTCTTCCACATCCCATGTGGAAACGGCCGTGACTTAACCGTCACGGCCGTTTTTTTATGCCCATACGCCAACGCAAGTGCGTATTTTATGTTGTTTTAAACGATTTATGTATAAATTTTTTCTGGACAATCCGGGGTAGAAAACGCTTCTTACTGCTCTTATTCGCCCTTGCTGGAAACACTTATGCAGGCTGCCAGACCGGATCAAAGTGCCGCTCTTTTCAAAGTTGTGCTGGGACTGGCGCTGTATGTCGTTACTTCCGCCCTGATTCTCCGCTTTGCAACGGACGGACACCATCACAGCACCATCTGGCCTGGCAATGGCATTATTCTAGCCCTCCTGCTCAACAGCAGCGCGGCCATACGCCAGCCCATCCTATGCCTGACCTTTGCGGCCGACATTTTCGCGAAAAGCATTGTCTGGCCCTGGACCCCGTGGTTTTTTGCGTCGGCTTTTCTCAATGTGGCTGAAATCGCATGGGTTGCCAGTCTGGCGCGACTGTACACAAGCCATGACAAGCCATTTGGCTCGGCCCGCACGGTTCTGAATTTTATGCTGCTCGCTGGCCTCGCCATCCCGTTCATCATTGCCACTCCCGCCGCACTCGTCAGCTGCACAGCGTATGATGGTACCTTTTCGCTGTCTTTCTGGAGCTGGTTCTTCAGTACATCATTCGGGCTGCTGATCTTCACGCCCACGTTCACCTCGCTATTCGGCGGGCATTTCTTACAGGACCTGACAGACAACGGCAGTTACTCCCTCTGGAAAGTCGGTGCCGTTCTGCTGTGTCAGGCAGCGCTCTCCGCGCTAGTTTTCAGCCGAAACAAATATCCGCTCCTGTTCATCCCCGCGGAAGCGCTCATTATCTCCTCGCTGCTGATCGGCGAGACAGGCGCCGCCCTGTCCTTCATGATCATTACGATTGCGGGGCTTGTTTGCACGATCGGCGGTATAGGCCCGCTTGGTCTGATCCACACCGATCGTCTCGGGCGCGACGTCATGCTGCAGATTTACCTGTTCATCCTGTTGCTGACGGAAAGACCCGTTTCTTCCATACTCATGAGCAAACGCGCACTGATCAAACGGCTGACCGCCCGCGAGCAAATGCTGACACTGGCGATGATCAATGCCGCGGACAGTATTCTCAGCTTCGATCGGGACTGGATCTGCCGCTGGGCAGGTGGGGCCTCGCTCTCTCTTCTGGGAGTTGCGAACGAAAACCTCCCCACGCTGCGACTGTGCGATATTCTGGAGTCTCATAACAGGGAGGTGATCACCCTGATGGAGACCTTCTTCGATGCAGAGCAGTGTGTAGCCATTCTGGAAATCATAGCGCCGCACACCCGAGACACCACGATTGAGCTCAATTTCCGCAAGGTTTTCGACGCTGGCACGGCCGTCGCCGCGATCGCCACCATCCATGATGTAACCAGACGCAAGCTCAAGGAAGACGATATCGCGCGCCAATCGGAAAGCGACCCCATGACGGGGCTTCTCAATCGGGCGGGATTCCAGAAACGCATCAACGCACTTTTCGACTCAGCCTATTCGGATTTCTCGCTCGCCTATATTGATGCCGACCACTTCAAGGATATCAACGATCAGTACGGTCATGACGCGGGCGATACCGTGCTCAAGACCATAGCGGCGCGAATTAGCCGTCAGACGCGCGAGACCGATATCGTCTCACGTTTTGGAGGCGATGAGTTTGTGCTGGCCATCACAAGGAACCAGAAAGACGCCCTCGCGACACTGGAGCGGATCGTGCAGGCCATTCATAACGACCCCGTTACTCTCGATACGGGCGAAACCATCCTGGTTTCGATTAGCTGCGGCGTCGCGCCCTATAGCGTGGGGGTATCCGTCGAGTCTCTTTTGCGGCAGGCGGACGGCGCGCTGTACGAGGCCAAAAAAGCCGGGCGCAACCGCGCATGTGGACTCAGTGCCGTTATTGTCTCACCGCCACCCCGCGCTTCCTGAGGCCGCGCGCCTCAGAAGCACCCAGTTTTCATATGATGTAATCAATCGGCGGAAGCGTCTGGTCCATATTCAACGCGGGCATACTGCCGACATGACGCGTACCGACTTTCCGAGCCGGATTGCCCACCACTGTCGTAAAAGGTGGCACAGGTTCGAGCACGATAGAACCCGCGCCGATTTTGGCCCCTTCGCCCAGTTCTATATTGCCCAGCACCTTGGCGCCGGCCCCGATGAGCACCCCGCGACGCACCTTGGGATGGCGGTCCCCGCTATGCTTGCCTGTACCGCCAAGGGTTACGTTCTGCAGAATGGATACGTCATTTTCAATCACGCAGGTCTCGCCCACCACAATACCCGTGCCATGATCAAACAGGATACGCCGCCCGAGCCGGGCAGCAGGGTGGATGTCCACCCCGAACAGCTCCGAGGCGCGGCTTTGCAAATGCAGCGCCAGATGAACGCGCCCCGCACGCCACAGCCAGTGCGCGACCCGGTAAGTCTGCACCGCGTGGTAGCCCTTGAAGAACAGGAAAGGCGTTACAAAATCAGGGCAAGCTGGATCACGCTCCCGGATAGCCAGAAGATCGGCTGCGGCTGCGCAGACAATATCAGGGTCAGCCTCAAAGCCTTCCTGCACAAGTTCACCCAGCGCATCGGCAGCCACGGAGCGGTCTCCCAGCTTCCGCCCTAAAAGGGCTGCCAGTGCGGAGGCGAAATCGGCGTGGCTTTTCACACCGGTCGCCAGAAGCCCACGCACCAGCGGATCATTGCAGCCACAGACCTCCCGAAGCATCTGCTGCCATAACGCACGAAGCTGGGGTGCGCACAGGCTGCTGCTCCTGTCGAACTGGCTGGATGCAAGAACGCTCTCCTCCCTGCCTTCGGTCATGACTGCCTCATCCATACTTGTTTCCTGCTCCTACAGCCCCATGGCGTGCCGCACAAACGCCCTGCGTAACGGCGGGATACGGTTCACGCCCGCAATACCAAGGTCACGCGCCAGACGCAGAACCGGATTATCGTTACTGAACAGCCTGTCCAGCACATCCGTCGCTGCCAGCATCAGCATATTGGCAGGGCGGCAGCGGGCCTGATAGTTGGCCAGCAGTTCAGCGCTTCCGACGTCCTTGCCTTTCGCGTGGGCTTCGATCAGCAGCGGCACAAGCTGGATGATATCCCTGTAGCCCAGATTCAGCCCCTGCCCGGCGATGGGATGAATACCGTGGGCGGCATCCCCCACCAGCAACATCCGCGTATCGGTGTACCGCTGCGCGTACTGCGCGGAAAGTGGATACGTCCACCGCCGTCCAACCGGCGTTACACGCCCCAGCCGCTCCGTGCCCATGCGGCTTTCTATCTGCCGGGCAAAGACTTTATCGGACAGAGCCGCGAAGCGTTCAGCCGTGCCGTCCTTCTCGCTCCAGACAATGGCCGACATATGGGGATGCTCTTCTGTGCCGCACATTGGCAGCTGCGCGAATGGCCCCGCAGGCAGGAAATGCTCCAGCGCACTGTTGTCATGTGGGAACTCATGGGCGATCGCGCAGACAATAGCGGTCTGCCCATATGGCAGGCGCGTAAGCCCGATGCCCGCCTCTTCCCGCAGGCGCGAGCGACGACCATCCGCCGCCACAATCAGCTTCGCGCCAAAGGCACGGCCATCTGACAGGCTCACACGCGCACCATCGGCCCGCCGGGTAATGCTGGCCTCTACCGGGGCCAGCACCGTAATGCCGGGCGTAGCCTCAAGGCAGGCATTCAGAGCCACACGCAGGGCCTGGGCCTCAATCATCCAGCCAAAAGGCTGCCCCGCATCCTCGCGCCGGAATTCCAGAAACAGGGAGGACGCCGGCTCGCCGGGGCGGCCGTCCGTCACCAGAATATCTTCGATCGGGCAGGACGGACGCGGCAGCGCATCCCACACGCCGGCTTCTTCCAAAAACGCCTTGGGGCCCGCCGCAATGGCATAGGCGCGACCATCCAGATCGGGATGTTCCATCCCCGCCAGTTCGGCCCGGTCCAGCACGGCAACAGTCAGCCCCGCGCGCCCCAGGCGGCAGGCCAGTGACGCGCCGACCGGCCCCGCCCCCACAACGCAGATATCTACATCTGGCAGATCATCCGCGGGAAAAACGCCTTCCGCCATGCTGGCTGCGGCCTTCTGGTGCATAAGCTCGGTTTCCTTCAATACGCAGTCCCTGCTCCCACACGAGCAGGCCCGCCACGCACCGGGCGGACGGCGGTATCATATATGCGCCCGCCCGTTCGGAAAAACCAGACATGCGCTCAGAACATCCCACATAAAAGCCTAGCGCGGCATGACCAAATGTGTCAGTCTCGGAACAGGAAAGAAATGATTATCGGGAGGGAGTAAAAGTTAAATGAAACTGATTACAGCCATTATAAAGCCCTTCAAACTCGGCGATGTGCGCGAAGCGCTCGCCCCGCTTGGCGTGCAGGGACTGACCGTTTCCGAAGTCAAAGGCTTTGGTCGCCAGAAAGGTCAGAACGAAATCTACCGTGGTGCCGAATACCGGATCAGCTTCCTTCCCAAGATCAAGGTGGAAATCGCCACGACAGACGATCTGGTTGATCAGGTTATCGAAGCGATCCTTGATTCCGCTCATACCGGCAAGATCGGCGACGGCAAGATTTTCGTCAGCGATCTCAACCGCGTTATCCGTATCCGCACCCGCGAAACAGGCGATTCCGCCCTGTAATCAACGGATTTTCCGCCTTTTCATGCCTGTTCTCCCCACCGGGTAACAGCATGAAAAGGCCAGACGCCGCGCAGAAACACGCTCTTCCCGCAGACTGGCATGAACGCGACAGGTCGCTTCAAGCGTCCGGTCTGCTTTGGCGTATCTCCCGCTAGTTTCTTTTCTGTATGCTACCTCTGGCCCTACGGGCCGAGCAAGGCGCGCAAGCCCGCGACACGTGGCCTGCGCGCCTTTTTGCATTCAATGCCCGGCATGACACCCCCTTTCACGCCCGCCTTTGTCGCTGCCTTGTGATTGGTCTGAATAGTGCCGTTTTACTTCCCAAATACGGCCCCCCTGCCCTGACAACCTCACAACGGTCGCATCGGTCTTCCAAGCTCCACATGAATATTGCCCACAAGTGCTCATCCACTCCCACAAGCAACAAAAAAAGCCCCCGCCACAGTGCGTGGCAGGGGCTTGTTCCTGTCAGAAATGCCCCCTTTTGATGGGGGCGGCATACAGATCAGAGGTTGATCTGCTCGCCATGCAGGGAGGTATCCAGACCTTCCTGTTCCTGATCCGGGGTAACCCGCAGACCGATCACGACATCAACGAGCTTGAGGATGATGAAGCTGACCAGAGCGCACCATACGACGGTGACCATGACGGCCTCGCCCTGCACGATCAGTTGCTTGAAGGACCCGACAATCCCTTCGGGGTTGGCATCCGTCGCGGACAGCGGGCCATAGGCCAACAGACCAGTCAGCAGTGCACCGACGATACCACCAACGCCATGCACGCCAAAGGCGTCCAGACTGTCGTCATAACCCAGCATGTGCTTGAGGCTCGTGGCGCTCCAGTAGCAGACAACGCCAGTAATCAGACCAATGACCAGCGCGCCACCGGGCAGTACGAAGCCAGCCGCCGGAGTAATGGCGACAAGACCGCCCACGGCACCAGAGATAATGCCCAGCACGGTCGGCTTGCCTGCGCGCAGCCATTCCATAACCATCCAGGACAGGCCAGCAGCAGCCGCAGCAATCTGGGTCGTGACCATAGCCATGCCCGCACGGCCAGCAGCCCCCAGAGCAGAGCCCGCATTGAAGCCGAACCAGCCGACCCACAGCAGGGACGCGCCGATAACGGCATAGGTCAGGTTAAAGGGAGCAAGATCATCCTGCCCGTAGCCCTTGCGACGGCCGAGAACCAGCGCGCAAACAAGACCGGCAACACCGGCGTTGATATGCACGACCGTGCCACCGGCGAAGTCAGCGGTACCCAGAGCAGCCAGCCAGCCCATCGGGCTCCACACCCAGTGGGCAATCGGCGCGTAAACCAGCAGCGACCACAGGACGGAGAACACGCACATGGCGCTGAACTTCATCCGTTCCGCGTAGGCACCGGCAATCAGCGCCGGGGTGATGATGGCAAACGTCATCTGAAAGATCATGAAGACGCTTTCAGGGATCGTCATCGTCGAAGCATTGGGCGTGCCTTCGCCGATCGTGAAGGGCACATCCGCACCGTTATGAATGTGCTCGCCAAGACCATTCAGGAAAAGACGCGAAAAACCACCGATCCACGGCGTGCCATTGCTGAACGCCAGAGAGTAGCCCGCCACCATCCACACGATGGTCATGAGGCAGCACAGGGAGAAGGCCTGCATCATGGTGGCCAGCACGTTCTTCTTACGCACCATACCTGCGTAGAAGAGCCCCAGACCGGGGATGGTCATCATCAGAACCAGCGCCGTGCTGGTCAGCATCCAGGAGGTATCACCGGTATCAATGGCCGGAGCGGCATCGGCCGCCAGGGCGGAACCACCGCCCAGCAGCGAAACCGCAACCGCGCCCGCCAGCAGTGACAGGGATGACGCCATCCCCGTGCGTTTTACGGCAGAATATGCCCTAGGCAATGACAGGAACATATATTGGGTCTCTCCTTAAACTCAAGGCTCTCAGCAATACTGGTTTCAATGATTCACCGGCCTGACACTGCCATTGTTTGACTTGTATCTCAAGCGGAACAAAGCATCCTTTGCCAGCATATTCCATAATCACGACAAGAAAGCGGATATAAGCCGCCATAATCAGGCTTTCAGGCTGGGCTGGGTTTCGCGCGAACGAACCTGAAAGCCTCTGGAATTTCTTCTTTTCCTGTCATTTCCGGCCGGGTTGTGTCCGCAATGGCGCCTGCGGCTTCGGCAATGTATTTTCTGATGAATGCGGCAGGGATGCCACACCCGATCTGAGCTGCCAAAGCCGCATGAAGCCGCGTCAGGCGCTTCTCCAGTGTACCTGGCGCGGCCACGGCCCCTTATATAAAGGCGGCCCGGCGACAGAGAGGCGCACGCATACAAGAGCCTTTATCATTGCGTGGATTTGCCGTAGCGTACGCAGGTTATCGCTCTGCTGGCTGACGGACAGGGCAGTGGGTCAACGCGCCCGTCAGGGGACACGAGCATACATCTTCCTGTCTATCTTCCTCGTAAGGTCATCACCATGAAAGTATTCGCGCGTATTGGTCTGGCGGCGACACTACTCGCCTGCACCACAGTCATGGCCGCGCCCGGCGCCCATGCGCTGACAGCCAAGGAATGCCACGAAAAATTCAAGGAAGCGAAAGCCAATGGCTCACTGAAGGATCAGACCTACGCGTCCTTCAAGACTGCCACGTGCGACGCAGCCGAGCCAGTGACCGCAAAGCCTGCGGAAAGCAAGCCTGCTGACACCAAAGCCACCGAGACAAAACCCGCCGAAACCAAGGCGACCGAAACCACCGGCACCGCAAAGCCTCTGCCCGCCAGCGCTGAAGGCGCGGTCTTCCCGAGTGCCGTCAGCGCCCAGTATTCCAAGCTCAGCGCAGGCAAGGCCCGGCAGAAAACCTGTCTGGATCAATACAACGCCAACAAGGCCACCAACGCCAATGGTGGGCTGAAATGGATCCAGAAGGGCGGCGGCTACTACAGCGTCTGCAATGCACGCCTGAAAGGCTGACACCAGCTCCCTGCAACGTGCCGCCGCCCCGTCACCGGAGGCGCGCGTTGCAGACCCGCTCAGAGTTCCGTGCGCTTGCGGGCAGGCATAAGGTAGAGCGAGCGCGTTGCGTAAGAAATCCATACCCGATGGGTCATGAACCAGTCTGCCCCCAGCAACATATCCGCCGCATCATGCACAGGTGAGACTGTCAGAACCGGCGCGATTTCCTCCTCCTGCCCGACTCGCAGCTTTTGAAAGCGGTGCCAGTGATACACTTGCCCGCGCCCATCCAGCCCGGCCGCGACCCCGCCGGGATCGCCCGCCAGTGTGGCGGCGGCGACACCGGCCCGGTGGGCAGCGTCGTTGGAAACGATGGTGGAGCGTGCGCCACTATCCAGCAAGGCGTGCAGGGTGTGGCCGTCCAGCTCCACTGACGCCATCAGCCGTTTACGAGGCGTCATATCGAGCGGCACCGCGCGGTACAGATAGCGCCAGCCGACAGGGCCTGAGCACGCGGCTGTCGCGGGGGACCAGAAGGCCATCCACCCCTCCGCCACGCTGAATTCGACATCGTACCGCGAGAGTAGATCAGCCCCTACCAGCCCCTCTATCGCAGGCACCAGTGGCGGAATGGCTGGCAACGCCTCCACGGGCACCGAAACCGGTCCGAACTCCACCGCCCCGATACGCAGGGAATGAATGATGGCGTTCGGCACAAGCCGCCCCTCGCCCCCTGTACCCTGCACGACCGTGCGCCGTTCCGGATCTGCCTGCATGTCGAACAGGGCCATTGCCTCGGGAGAAATAAGGCTGCCCTCTGAACCGGTGTCGACAATCATCCGCGCGGCATGGCCGTTCAGGCTGGCGGGAGCATTGATAAACCCCGCGTCATTCCGCAGGGGCACCCGCGCCACCAGATGCTGACATGCCTCGGGGGTTGAAGGCTCAGCCAAGGCTCCGCGCCAGAAACCGGCCACGGCAACAGTCGCCACGCCCGCCTGCGTAGCGATACGCAACGTGCGCAACGCGCCCCACCGCATACGCTGCCCCTGCGCGCCTTTCCGCCTCCGAAGCATCAACCCAGTTCTCTGGCAAAACGGTCCGTGGCGTTCAGTAGGGCGGTCAGGATGCCCGGTTCGAACAGGGCATGTCCCGCCGCGTCAATCAGATGGAACTCCGCTTCCGGCCAGGCACGATGCAGATCCCACGCCGTGCGCACCGGAGTTGCCATATCGTAGCGCCCCTGCACGATGACGGTGGGGATATGCCGGATGCGCTCCACATCGCGGATAAGCTGACCTTCCTCCAGCCAGCCGCCATGCACGAAATAATGGTTTTCAATCCGGGAGAAGGCCAGAGCGTATTCCGCCTCATCATGCTGCTCTTCCAGCTCGGCAGAGGGCAACAGGGTCAGGGTTCGACCTTCCCACAGGCTCCACGCTCTGGCTGCCTCAACGCGTGTCGCCCTGTCTTCCGATGTCAGGCGGCGGCGATAGGCCGCCATCATGTCATGCCGCTCGGGCTCAGGGATAGGAGCCTGAAAATCCTCCCACTTATCCGGGAACAGCCATGAAGCGCCGTCCTGATAATACCACAGCAGTTCCGCCTTCCGCAGCGTGAAGATACCTCGCAGCATCAGCGCCAGAACCCGCTCCGGGTGGGTCTGGGCGTAGGCCAGCGCCAGAGTGGAGCCCCATGAGCCGCCAAACACCGCCCATTGGTCCACGCCACACTGCTGGCGCAGGCGTTCAATGTCCGCCACCAGGTGCCATGTCGTGTTGGCTTCAAGGCTGGCATGGGGGTGTGAACGTCCGCACCCGCGCTGATCAAACAGCACGATCCGGTAACGGGTGGGATCGAACAGCCTGCGCTGGGCTGGTGAGCAGCCGCCCCCCGGCCCGCCGTGGAGAAACACGACCGGAATGCCATTGGGGTTGCCACATTCTTCCCAGTAGATTTCATGCCCTTCACCCGTATCAAGATAACCGTGGGCGTATGGTTCAATCGCGGGCCATGGGGCGCGGTATGCTTCTATCATGCCGTTATCTGTCCTTTGGATTTTTCTCTGCTATTTCCTGTTACGTTCCATTTGTGCACGCGGGTGCGCGCGCGTCCAGACATCCAGCAGCCGTGCTTCATCGGTCAGGGTGTAGCGCTGGGTGGTGGACAGGCTGGCATGGCCCAGCAATTCCTGAATGACGCGCAGGTCCGCGCCACCTTCCATCAGGTGGGTCGCAAAGGAATGGCGCAGCGCATGGGGGGTCGCGTGTTCCGGCAGACCGGACAGAACACGCCATGCGCGCATCGCCTTCTGCGCTATGGTTGGCTGCAAACGCCCGCCCCGCACCCCCACAAACAGCGGGGCATCCGCCGTGGGGGATGGATGCTGCTTAAGCCAGGCTTCCAGCGCCTCCTGCACCTGCGGCAACACGGGCACCAGCCGCTCTTTGCCACCCTTGCCGTGAATACGCAGCCCCCCTGTCGCGGCCAGAGCGCGCGTATCCGCCACGTCCAGCGTCAGCGCTTCGGAAATACGCAGCCCACAGCCGTACAGCAGCAAAAACAGGGCCCGGTCACGCGCGCGCTCAAAAGGTGTCCGGGCCAGTTCGGCAATATCGTCAGGCGCCGCCAGCGCATCAGGCCGGGAAAGCGGGCGAGGTAATGTTTTTTTGAGACGCGGACTGCCCAGAAGCTGGATAGCCGTATTCTCAACCCCTTCCCGCCGGGCCAGATAACGAAAGAACGACCGCAGGGCCGAAACCCTGCGCGCACGGGTACGCGCCGCCTGATCAGGGGTGGAAGGCCGCACGGCGGGCCTGCTGTTGCGTGCCAGAGCACGCGCCTGCTCCTGGGCAAGCCAGGCCCTGAAATCCCGCAGGGTCAGCCGCCCCAGCCCTTCCATATCGGGCAGACCGTTCATATGTCCGCCCAGAAAAACCAGAAAGCGTGACAGATCGGCCCTGTAAGCCTCAAGCGTACGGGGGGAGGCACGCTTTTCAACCGCCATCCATTCCATAAACCGCTGAACCGCTTCTTCCGCTGTCATGCGCGCTCCCTGCCTAACCCTCTGCCCGGACTTTTGACCCTGTTCTTTAGCCCTTCACCGGCTTAAATACTGAACCATGGCCCAGCCCCCTTCTTCCCATGAAACGGATATTCCGGCCAGCAGCCGACGCGTATCCGTGCTGTTGCCCATGCCGTTTGCCGGAGCCTTTGACTATGCGGCCCCAGCTCATATGGCATTGCAACCGGGCGACATTGTCAGCGTGCCACTGGGCAAGCGGCTTGAAACCGGCGTGGTGTGGGACCAAGCTCCAGACCTGCCGCCCGATCTGGCTTTTGCCACTGATACGAAACCTGTTCCGGCCAGTCGCCTGCGTCCGGTTTCCGCCCGGCTCGACCTGCCGCCCCTCAACGCCGAGTTACGCCGCTTCGTCAACTGGGTTGCTGCCTATACGCTCTCTCCCCCCGGCATGGTTCTGGCCATGACCCTGCGCCAGCCGATGCAGGGCGTGCCTGCCCCCAGCATGGGCTGGCTGCCCGCCCCCCTGCCTGAAACGCTACGCCTGACACCCGCCCGGCAGAAGGTCCTTTCCGTTCTGGGCAAAGGCCCACCCCGCACCACCACGGACCTGGCAAATGCCGCAGGCGTGGGGGCGGCTGTCATACGTGGGTTGGCCGATGCAGGGGCGTTGCGCCCGGTACGCCTTGATCCGGGCCACGCCTTTGCAACCCCTAACCCAGATCACTGCCCCCCCGTACTTGAAGGTGCCCAGCTCGAAGCCGCGCAGGCCCTGCGCGCCAACGTGCGGGAAGGCGGTTTTTCCGTCACCCTGCTGGAAGGCGTTACGGGGTCGGGCAAAACCGAAATCTATCAGGAAGCCGTAGCCGCCTGCCTGAAAACGGGGCGGCAGGTGCTGGTGCTCCTGCCGGAAATTGCCCTCTCGGCCCAGTGGATGGAGCGTTTTGCCCGCCGCTTTGGCGTGCCACCCGCCATATGGCACTCTGAAATCGGGCAGAAAGCCCGCAGGCAGACATGGCTTGGCACGGCCGATGGCGCGGTGCAGGTGGTGGTGGGCGCCCGCTCCGCGCTGTTCCTGCCGTTCGAGGCGCTGGGCCTTATTATTGTGGATGAGGAACACGAACCCCTGTTCAAACAGGAGGAAGGTGTTCTGTATAACGCCCGGGATATGGCTGTACTGCGTGGGCGGCTGGCAGGCGTGCCGGTCATTCTGGCTTCCGCAACGCCCAGCCTCGAAACTCTGGCCAATGTGGAAGCCGGACGTTACCGGCACCTTGTCCTGCCGACCCGCCACGGGGGCGCGGCCCTGCCTGAAACCCGCCTGCTTGACCTGCGCGATCACCCACCGCCGCGCGGGCTGTTTCTCTCGCCCGTCCTGCGCGATGAAATAGCCGCCACACTGGAACGGCAGGAGCAGGCCATGCTGTTCCTGAACCGCCGCGGCTACGCTCCTCTGACCCTCTGCCGCGCCTGCGGACACCGCATGGAATGTCCGCACTGCACCTCGTGGCTGGTGGAACACCGAGCCCGCCAGGTTCTTTCGTGCCATTACTGTGACACGACACAACCCCTGCCCACCTCCTGCCCCGCCTGCAACGCGGAGAACAGCCTGACCGCCATCGGCCCCGGCATAGAGCGCATTACGGAAGAAGCCCGCGAGCTTTTTCCCGATGCGCGTATTCTGGTGATGTCGAGCGACACGCTCGGCGGCCCCAAAGCCACGGCTGCGGCCATTGAAAAAATCTCCCGCCGCGAGGCTGACCTGATTATCGGCACACAGGTCGTGGCCAAGGGCTGGCACTTTCCCCATCTGACCCTTGTCGGCGTTGTGGATGCTGATCTGGGGCTGGGCGGGGCTGACCTGCGCGCGGGCGAGCGCACGATCCAGCTTCTGCACCAGGTCGCGGGCCGCGCAGGGCGGGCCGAAGCGCCGGGTCGGGTGCTACTCCAAAGCTACATGCCAGAACATCCGGTCATGCAGGCCCTGCTTTCGGGTGATTTCGACAGCTTCATGGCGCAGGAGGCCGCTCAGCGCAAACCGGGTTTCTGGCCCCCTTACGGGAGGTTGGCGGCTCTTGTCGTCAGCGCCGCCGAGGCGCAGGCGGCGGATCAGGCCGCCGCCATGCTGGGCCGCGCCGCCCCTTACGGCGAAGGCATTCAGGTGCTCGGCCCGGCCCCCGCCCCACTGGCCCTGCTGCGCGGGCGCCACAGGCGGCGGCTGCTCCTGCGTACCCGCCGCTCTATTGCCGTGCAGCCTATCCTGCGGCGGTGGCTGGCCGCAGTCGATCTGGGCCGCGCCGTCCGGGTCGATGTGGATATAGACCCGGTTTCATTCCTCTAGGCGGGACGGGAGCCGCGCGTCCCGCCAATCAGGCCCTGCCTTACTTCTTGGCGTCGTCATTCACCGGCTTGGCCGAGCTGGTCAACACGCTGGAAATGGTTTCGCGCAGGACAATCACGCGCACATTGGGGGCGATTTCCACCTCAACTTCGGATGAATCCTCGCGGCTGCGCTGCACAATGCCCACAACACCGCCTGCGGTCACGATCCGGTCGCCACGGCGCAGGGCCTTGAGTTCGGCCTTGAGCTGCTTCTGACGCTGCTGCTGCGGGCGGATCATGAGGAAATACATGATGGCAAACACTGCAACAAACGGCAGGAAGGACATCAGCCCGGCACCGGCGCCACCGCTCCCGGCGGTCTGGGCATGGGCGGCGGGAATCAGGAAATCGAACATGAGGCGCTGACTTTCAGAATAACGCTGGTTGCACAAACAGAAGAAGTGACCATAGTTTTCAATCCTTTTCCGTCAAGCTCCTCCATGGAAGTTCACGGCGCACGGTACGGCGCTTTCCTCGCAGGAGAAATAAAGAAGGCCCCCATGGATTCAGACCAGACCCCGCTTCTCGAACGTATTGCCACCGCGCTGGAACGTCTGTCCCCTCCACCGGCGACGCTGGAAGGCGTGGACATGGCGGATGCTTTTGTCTGGCTACCCGAACGCGGCAGGCTGCGGCCCGTAACCCATGTGGCGCACGTGCCGGTTGACCTGTTGCGCGGGATAGACCAGCAACGTCGGATATTGGTTGAAAACACACAGCATTTCGCCTGCGGCCTGCCCGCCAACAACGCCATGCTGTGGGGCGCGCGCGGCATGGGCAAGTCCTCTCTCGTCAAAGGCGCACACGCTCTGGCCAACCAGATCAACGGCCAGCCCTGCGCCCCCGGCGAGGGCCGCGTGGCGCTGATCGAAATCCAGCGTGAAGACCTGACCAGCCTGCCACTGCTTCTGGGGCTTCTACGCGAGAACCCGCGTCGATTTATCCTGTTCTGCGACGATCTTTCCTTCGAAAAGGAAGACAGGGACTACAAGGCCCTCAAGTCCGTTCTGGATGGCGGCATCGCCGGGCGGCCGGAAAACGTGCTGTTTTACGCCACATCCAATCGCCGCCACCTGATGCCGCGCGATATGATCGAAAACGAGCGTTCGACAGCCATCAACCCCTCCGAGGCAACGGAAGAAAAGGTCTCCCTCTCCGACCGCTTCGGGCTCTGGCTGGGCTTTTACTCGTGCGAGCAGGATACCTACGCCGATATGGTGCGCGCCTATGCCGCCCAGCGCGGCCTGACAATTACCGAAGCAGACCTGATGGCCCGCGCCAATGAATGGGCCATTACGCGCGGCAGTCGCTCGGGCCGGGTGGCCTTCCAGTTTATCGAAGACCTGAGCGCGCGCCTGAGCACCGCCGCCTCGTAACATCTGCCGGGCCGCAAGCGCACGCCAAACATTAAAGAATGCGCCTTTCGGCCTGCTCTCGTCTTGCGTCACGCCGGTCAATGCGTTGAGATAGTATTAAATGCAGGGGAGACCTGCGTACCGTCATCAGATACGAGGCACCATGACCCAGACTGATCCCGCCGCTCCTGCTCCCTGCATTGCCGCCTCCATGGCGGACGCAGGCAGGATCGACATTCGGACTGTCCGCTCTAACCCGGATTACTGGTATCCTGTCGCCTGGTCACATGAGGTCAAACCCGGCAAGACCATCGGCACACGCTATGCCGGTCTGCCCATCGCCCTTGTCCGCCCGAAAGAAGGGCCGGTTTTCGCCCTTGAAGACCGCTGCGCACACCGGCAGGTGCCGCTCAGCAAGGGACAGGTCAAGGGAGATTCAGTCAAATGCTGCTACCATGGCTGGGCCTATGGCCGCTCCGGTCGCTGCATTGATGTGCCCTATCTGGGCAAAGGCAAGCTGCCGAACGGGGTGCGCACCTTCCCCTGCCGCGAACAGGACGGCATGGTCTTTGTCTTCCCCGGCGATGCCGAAAAGGCAGACACTGTCCCCCTGCCACCGGCTCTGGCCCAGGTTTCCAACCCCGCCTACAAAACCCGCTTTTTCGGGCGTCAGGTGGGTTGTCATTACAGTTTCATGCACGAGAACCTGATGGATATGAACCATCAGTTCATGCACTCCAAACAGATGGGCCAGATGAAGCCCCGCTTCCTTGGCCAGCGCAGGGAGCCCGGTCTGGTCGAGGCACGCTACAGCTTTGCCCGCACGGGCGGCAGCCAGCCTCTGGGCGAGGCCCTGATTTTCGGTGAGCGGCGGGACGCCTCGGCCAAGTTCCAGCACCGCGATGTCATGACCATCCGCACGGAGTACCCCTATCAGACCCTGCGTATCCAGACCGGGGATGAAGACCCCGTGATGGATCTATGGATCGTCTACGTGCCCCAGAGCGCGGATGAACTCACCAACCGCACCTTTGGCCTGCTGTCGATCAAGCGGCCGAAAATCGGCGGCCTGCTGGATATGGCGTGGCCATTCCTCGTCATGTTTACCGAGCGTATTTTCGCGGAAGACCGCGAAATCGTGGAACTGGAACAGAAAGCCTGGCGCGAACTGGGGGGAGACCACAATGTGGAGGTTTTCCCTGTCATCAATGCGCTGCGTGACCTGCTGACGGAATGTGGCCTGCCGCCTGTCTCTGTATCTCATGCCTGATACACTGCCCCTGACACTTGAGGCGCCGCCCTGCCGCCTGCGCCTGCTCACTCCCGATGACGCCCCGGCCCTGCACCATCTGGTCAATGACTGGGAGGTGGTGCGAATGCTCAGCCGCCCGCCTTTTCCCTACCCGCGGGAACTGGCGGATGAATGGATAACGGCCACGCAGGCCCTGTGCCGGAAGGGCGAGGGATTCTATTTCGCCATACTGGGGCCGGATGGCAGGCTGGCCGGGTGTATCGGCCTGCGGATCGTGCCCCTCCCCCAGACCGGCCGCCCCCTTCGTGACAACGCACCCAGGGCGGGGCAGCTTGGCTACTGGATAGGCCGCGCCTACTGGGGGCAGGGCTTTGCCTCTCTGGCAGCCAGCCGCGTGGTACGCTGGGCGCTGGCGCATCTGGACATCGACCGTCTGACAGCCGCCGCCGCACAGGATAACGTGGCCTCCATCCGCGTGCTGGAACGCGCGGGCTTTCGCCACACGGGTACAGACCGCCAGAAATTCGTAGCGCGCGGCACAGACCTGCCGGTGGAACTGTTCGAGGCCACCCGCGCTGATATCAGCCAGCCCCCTCAGACCAAAAGCCCGCCTCGTCCAGTTGAGCCGGACACTGGTACGGCCTCCGGCCCAGTTCCGGCCTCCCCGGCTCATGCAGCAGCCAGTGCGGGCGCGCTCCCCTCGCCCGTTGCCCCTGCTGCGCCGCTCCCCGACGGCGGGCCAGCACCCCGGAAACTGGTGCTGGTCAGCGCCGCAGCCCTGATCAATGCCAGCGGGCATATTCTTTTGGCCAGAAGGCCCGAAGGCAAGAGCATGGCGGGCCTGTGGGAATTCCCCGGTGGCAAGGTAGAGGCAGGCGAAACGCCAGAAGCCGCTCTTGCGCGGGAACTGCATGAGGAACTGGGGCTGGATATGAGCCGCGCCTGTATGGCACCCTTCACCTTCGCCTCGCACGCCTATACCGATTTTGACCTGCTCATGCCCCTGTATCTGTGCAGGCGCTGGCAGGGCACGCCTACCCCGCGTGAAGGGCAGAAACTGGCATGGGTCGCGCCTGAAAACCTGCGTGACTACGCCATGCCCGAAGCGGATCTGCCATTCATCCCGCTGTTGCAGGCATTGCTCTGAGGCGCTGGGCGCCTTTTACCCCGGCCCTGTCCGTGCTGCGGCTTGACGACACCCGCCTTGCGCGCTTAACCAGAAAACACGCCCTGTTGGGCTGTCCTCGTGATTTGTCCGGCCGGATTGCGGCGAGGTTAAAGAAATGCGCTAAAGAGGCCCTGACGACGCGCGCTCGACGTCAAGGTTTCCACGGTCAGTTTCAACAGACGGATGCCGCAGGACTACGCACGCGGGGCCGTCTGACACGAGAAAACCGGATACCAGAATGAGCAACTCCGATACATCATGCCAGGCCACCTGGCGCCCCGCCACACGGCAGCTCCACGCTGGTCTTGAACGCACAGCCTATGGCGAAACGAGCGAGCCCGTGTTCCTGACCTCGGGCTTTGTTTATGACAATGCCGAACAGGCCGCCAAAACCTTTACGGGTGAAATCACCCATTACCAGTACAGCCGCTTTGGCAACCCAACCGTGGCCGCGCTGGAACGGCGGCTGGCTGATCTGGAAGGGGCGGAAGCCTGCATCGCCACCTCGACCGGCATGGGCGCGGTTTCCTCCGCGCTGCTGTCGCATGTCAAGGCAGGCGATCGGGTTGTTGCCTCCAGCGCCCTGTTCGGCTCATGCCACTGGATTGTCGCCAACCTGCTGCCGCGCTACGGCGTCACCACGGTTTTTGTTGACGGCACGAACATGGATGAATGGGCCGAAGCCCTGTCGGAACCAACAGCTGCCGTGCTGCTGGAAAGCCCCTCCAACCCCATGTTGGAAATTCTGGACATTGCCGCCATTTCGGCTCTGGCCCACAAGGCTGGCGCCATTGTGGTGGTGGACAACGTCTTTGCCTCTCCCGTGTACCAGAAGCCGCTCGCGCTGGGTGCGGATGTAGTCGTATATTCCTGCACGAAGCATATTGATGGTCAGGGCCGCGTACTGGGCGGCGCCGTGCTGGGCCGCGCGCAGTGGATTGCCGAAACGCTGCAGCCTTTCACACGCAACACCGGCAACGCTCTTTCGCCCTTCAATGCGTGGGTCATGCTCAAGGGGCTTGAAACCCTCTCCCTGCGCGTGGACGCCATGGCCCGCAACGCGGCACAGGTGGCGGATTATCTGGCTTCCGCCCCCGGCCTGCTCACCGTGCGCTACCCCGGCCGCGCGGACCACCCGCAATACGCTCTGGCACAGCGCCAGATGAGCGGCGGCGGCACACTGGTGGCGTTTGAGGTCGCGGGCGGTCGCGAAGGCGCATTCGCATTCATGAACGCGCTGAAGCTGATCGCCATTTCCAACAACCTTGGAGATTCGCGCTCGCTGGTCACGCACCCGGCCACCACCACCCATTCCAAGATCGACCCTGCTGCGCGCGCAGCACTCGGAATTAACGAAGGAACGATCCGTTTCTCCGTCGGGCTGGAAGATGCGCAGGATCTGATCGACGATCTGGCGCGTGGTGCCGCTGCTCTGGCGGCTCTTTAAGCCATGTCAACCCGGTGGCCCGGCACTACGGGCCACCGATAAACGCAATGGGCCTGCTCCCACAAGGACAGGCCCTTGCCCAAACCCGCTCTGTCGCGAGGCTGAGCAAGACCCTGCCCTGTTTGCACGCCAGAAGGCATCGAAACTCCTTCTGCTTATGAGCAGTATCGTATGCTTCCGTCTGTCATGACCTGAGCGTATGAAAGGTTTTACGACTCCTCTTTCAAGGGAGCATTGGTTCCGGCTTCACGACATCTCCACAGACGTGCATGTCTTGGCAGAAGCCCTCTGTTCATGATAGTGCTGCCCGCCTTGATCTTGAACCAGACAGCGCGTGCACCCGCTCATGCGAGCGGAGCAAACTGCTGGCACGGCTTTCCCTCATATGTTCAGGAGCACACTCGCCCATGGCCGACAGGGCTGCCCTCCCATTGGGGCATGAACTGGAAGAACCTTACGCCGACCTGTTCGCGACCCTTCCCGTTTATGAAATAGTCACTGGCGCCATCCGGGTGCAGGTGCAGGTTTTCTGGCTGGCGGAGCAGTCCGAACCGGATGAAGGCAGCTACTGCTGGGCCTATCGCATCCGCATTGCCAATGACAGTGCTCACCCCGTGCAGCTCATTGAGCGGACATGGCACATTACCGACACCCAGGGACGCGAGGAACACGTGCAGGGCGCGGGCGTCGTCGGCGAGCAGCCGATCATCCAGCCCGGCACGAAGTTTGAATACACATCCGGCGCGGCACTGGGCACGCCTGGCGGTTTCATGCGCGGCACCTATCTGATGCGCGACACCACCACCGGCACGTGCTTTGACGTAACCATTCCCGCTTTCAGCCTGGACAGCCCGTTCCAGAAGGCACTGCTTCACTAATCCGAATTTTGTTCGCTGACAGGAGACCGGCATGAGCGCGCCGCCGCCCAACACAGACAGCCAGACAGGCCGCCCGACACAGACCGAAGCCGAGCAGGCTGTCCGCACGCTTTTGCGCTGGGCGGGGGACGACCCGACGCGCGAAGGGCTGCTGGATACACCTGCCCGTGTTGCCCGTGCCTATACGGACTTCTTTTCCGGCTACGAAATCGACCCGGCCAGTCTGCTGCGCCGGACTTTTTCCGAAGTGGAAGGGTATGATGAAATCGTGCTGCTGCGCGATATCCGCTTTGAAAGCCATTGCGAGCACCATCTGGCCCCCATTATCGGCCGCGCGCATGTCGCCTATCTGCCGCGCCAGCGCGTGGTGGGCATTTCCAAACTGGCCCGCGTTGTGGACGCCTATGCCCGCAGGCTCCAGATTCAGGAGCGCATGACCGCGCAAATCGCCAACACGATCAATGACGTGCTGGAACCGCATGGCGTTGCGGTCATTATTGAATCAGCCCATGAGTGCATGACAACGCGCGGCGTGCACAAACCCGGCGTTTCCATGGTGACCAGCTCGATGCTGGGTGTGTTCCGCGACAATTCCGATACCCGGCGCGAACTGATGGCCATGCTCAACCGCCCCGGCACACAGGACTTCTGACACAGACCGCCCCCCTCCCGGACACAGGGCCGGGAGGGGAAGCCGGAAAATCAGATTGAAACGCTGGCCCCCAGCACCTTGATAAACTGCGCCAGCCAGGCCGGATGGGCAGGCCAGGCCGGAGCGGTCACCAGTTCACCGTCGGTCACGGCGTCCGTCAGGGCGATGTCCGCATAAATGCCGCCAGCCAGTTCAACCTCGGGCCTGCAAGCGGGATATGCCGAAACCCTGCGCCCCTTGATGGTGCCCGCCGCCGCCAGAAGCTGCGGCCCGTGGCAGATGGCCGCTGTCGGACGGTCTGCAAAGGCCCTGACAATTTCAAGCACGCGCGCATTCAGGCGCAGATATTCCGGCGCGCGGCCACCGGGCACGATCAGCCCCAGATAGCTGTCGGTATCAATGCTGTCGAAATCCGCATTAAGCACAAAAGCATGGCCGGGCTTTTCGCTATAGGTCTGCGCCCCTTCAAAATCATGAATGGCGGTCAGCACCTTGTCGCCCGCCTTTTTACCGGGGCAGACCACATCCACCGCATAACCCAGCATCAGCAGGGCCTGATAAGGCACCATAATTTCGTAGTCTTCGACGTAATCGCCCGCCAGCATCAGCAGTTTGACATCATCAGACATGGGTATCGTCCTCCTTCAGCCCTTCGCGCAGGCGGGGCATGAGTTCCACAAAATTACAGGGCCGGTGGCGGCTGTCGAGCTGGAAGACCAGAATATCATCCCAGCCATCCTTGACCGCGCCGGTCGATCCGGGCAGCGCGAAAAGATACGTCCCCCCTGCCACCCCGGCGAGCGCACGCGACTGAATGGTGGATGTGCCGATCTTGCTGTACGACAGCATACGAAACAGTTCTCCAAATCCTTCAATGCGCTTTTCAAGCACGCGCTCGAAGGCCTCAGGCGTGACGTCGCGCCCGGTTACCCCGGTGCCGCCATTTGTAATGATCACGTCCACCATCGGGTCTGCTATCCACGCCCGCAGCCTCTGCTCGATCTGATCCGCATCATCTGGCACAATGGCGCGATCCGCCAGAACATGACCTGCCGCCTCGACGCGGGCAGCGAGCGTCGTACCGGAGGAATCGGTTTGCAGCGTGCGCGTATCCGACACGGTCATGACCGCGATCCGCACTGGCAGAAATGGTCTGCTTGTATCAATTCTGGACATAAAACCTGTCTTTTCTCTGCCTTGAACTCTCCCCGCCCCCGCCTGATACGGCGCGGCCGGTTTTCCTGCCCGGCAGCATAACAGCTTCACCGCAGCCGTGCAGTCCCATGATCCGGCAACACCGTCATGGGCCGCTCCGTGCCACAATGCCGACTGGGCCCGTCCAGGTGCCGCGCACCCGCCCGCCCTCTGCCTGCCACGGTCGCAGGATAGGGAGTGGACGAGCCCTCCCACGACTGGCAGAATTACACGATGCGTTATCGCCTTTTCAGCCCGGTATCGGCCCTTGGGGTCTTTCTTGCCACCCTGCCCATGGCCTGTGCGACAGCGGCCCCACCCTCAGCGTCCGCTCCGGCCAAAACCGTGGCAGCACTGCGCCTTGAAGTCGGTCTAGCCTGCCCGGACCTGCTGCATGTCCGCACGGAAAGTAGTCTAAAAAAAACAGTACAGGGCCACTGGCCGGACAACACCACTCTCACACAACAGCCCGACGGCACGGTGCGCCTCACCCTTGCAACCTGTGCGGCACCAGGCACCGGCTCCACTACCACTGTGGAGATCGCCACACCGCCGGACATGCCACTAACCGTTGAGGCCCCACAGGCCAGCGGCGTCATACTGGATGACCGCACAGGCCCCGTCTCCGTGCACACGGGCTCCGGCCTTACGCATATCGGCACAGCAGAAACACTGGACCTGATTGCCGATACCGCAGGCCAGATTGATATTCCCGTCCTGCCGGATTCAGCGCGTATCCGCTCCATTGGCCCCGCCACCATTACCATTGGTACAGCCCGTGGCACGGCGCTATCTGTCTACCTTGGTGGCGCTTCGGCCTTTCTCGCCCGTGCGGGCCGGCTGAAAGCGCTCGAAATCACCTCGGCCAGCACAAAGGACGCCGTTTTCCACGGCGAAACCGAAGTGGCGGCCCTGCATGTCGAAAGCAGCGGCTCCATTCTTGTTGACAAGGTCAGCGGCACTCTGGCGACAGAACGTGACGGGCCGGGCCGTATTCTTGTCAACCAGCCGCGCGAACAGACATCAACCCAGCACGCCTCTCAGACGACCCGGCCCTGAACCACACCATATAAAGGAAGACCAGTACGGTGTCGTTCAGTCGGCTGTTTATCATGCGTCCTGTCGGCACGACCCTGATGGCCTTGGCCTTTGTGGTGGCAGGGCTGTTCGCCTACCGTGCGATGCCGATTGCAGACCTGCCCAATATCTCGGTGCCGGTTATCTACGTGATCGCCAGTCAGCCCGGCAGTTCACCCCAGCAACTGGCCAGCGCCGTAACAACGCCTCTGGAACGCAGGCTTGGCCAGATCGCCGGCCTTGAAAGCATACGCTCGGACACGACGGACAGCAGCAGTTTCATCCTGCTGTTTTTCAACAGCGACCGCGACATCAATGGCGCCGCCCGCGATGTAGAAGCCGCCCTGCGCGCCGCCCGCACCGACATGCCCACAACCCTGATCACGCCGCCGCAGTATTACAAGGCCGATCCGTCGGACAGCCCGATCATGGTGGCGGCACTGACATCGCCCAACCGCGCCCCCGATGCCCTGCGCGATCTGGCGGAAACCCGGCTGACCCCACTGTTGGCCGGGGTAAAGGGGGTGGGCTGGGTAGAACTTGTGGGGTCGGATAAATCCGCCATCCGGGTGGAGATGAACCCGCAGCTTCTCTACCAGTACGGCATCGGGTTCGAGGATGTCCGCTCAGCACTGGCCTCGGCTAATGCCAACACGCCCAAAGGCTTTATCGACATGGCCGGGCAGCGCCTGACACTCCAGACCAACGATCAGGCCCGTGACCCCACGCAGTATCATGGACTTGTCATTGCCTACCGCAATGGCCGCCCCGTGCGGCTGGACAGTGTTGCCCGTATCCACAGCGGCCCGCAAAGCGACCGCAAGGCCGGTTGGCTGAACGCCAGCCCCGCCGTGCTGGCCATTATCCGCGCCCAGCCCGGCAGCAACGTCATAGAAGTCACCGACGCTATCAGGGCGCGCGCGGCGTATCTGCGTCAGGCCCTGCCGGGCGATGTCAAACTGACGCTTGTGACCGATCGCTCGATCTCCATTCGTGGAGCGCTGAAGGACACGCAGGAAACCCTGCTGTTGTCCGTGGTGCTGGTCGTGCTGGTCGTGCTGGCCTTCCTGCGGAGCTGGCGCTCCACCTTCATTCCCGCGGTGACGGTTCCGGTCTCTCTGGCTGGCTCGCTTGCGGCCATGCACCTGATGGGTTTTTCCCTCGACACGCTCTCGCTCATGGCGCTGACCATCGCCACCGGCTTTGTCGTGGACGACGCCATTGTGGTGGTTGAAAACATTGCCCGGCATATGGAAGCCGGCATGGAGCGGATGGAAGCGACCCTAACCGGTGCGCGCGAAATTACGTTTACCATCCTGTCCATCACCGTCTCGCTGGTTGCGGTGTTCCTGCCACTGCTGCTCATGGGGGGCGTGCCCGGCCGCATATTTTTCGAATTCGCGATGACGCTGACCATCGCTGTGTCCGTTTCTTTTCTGCTTGCCATCTCGCTCACCCCGATGATGTGCGCGCGCCTGCTGACCGTACCCGACGCGCAACCGCAGCCGAAAGACCGGGACGGCAACCCCTTCGTGTGGGGAGCGCATCGTCTCGCGGATACAACAGACTGGTGTCTGCACCATGCCACAAAGGGCTACACCCGCGCGCTGGACTGGACGCTACGCCACCCCTGGTGGGTGGCGCTGTCCCTGCCTCTGAGCCTCGCCGCCACCGTCGGCATGATCATCGTCATGCCCAAAACCATTCTACCAGGCGAGGATATCGCCCTGGTTGAAGGCTATCTGAATGCGGATCAGAGCGTTTCCTTTGCCGCTATGGCCGCAAAGGCCAAGCGGGTCGTCGGGATCATGATGGCCGATCCCGACATCCGCGATGTCATCGGCTTCACAGGTGAGGATGCGACAAACGAGGCCACGGTTTTTGCCGTGCTGAAAGAAAAGAACCAGCGGACGGCTTCCCCTGAAGCCATCGCCACACGCCTGCGTACGCAGGTAGGCCAGATCGCCGGGCTGAGCGCGAGCCTATCCAATCCCGGCGATATCAATGGCGGAGGTCAGCGGCAGCATGAAGGTGCATACAGTTTCGTCTTCAGCTCGGATCAGGCGCAGGATATCCAGACCTGGGTGCCTCGGCTGGTAGAAGCCCTGCGTCACAGCCAGATTCTGCGCGGAATCACCAGCCATCAAAGCGGGAGCGGCATGGCCATTCATGTCGATATCGCCCGCGATACGGCGGCGCGCTATCTCGTCACGCCACAACTGATCGGCAATGCGCTGTATGACGCCTATGGACAGCGTACGGCTTCAAGCATCTCAACGCCCTTCACCACATCCTATGTCATCATGGAGGTGGAAAAATCATTTCGCGATAATCCCGAGCAGCTCAAAGGTCTCTGGGTTTCCACATCAGGCGGGACCGCATCAGGCGCGATTGCCTCGAACACCGTGCGCGTGCGCCTGACCAACAGCGATGCGTCCAGTTCAGGCAGCACAAGCCTGAGCGAACAGTCCTTCCGCAATGCCGTGGCCAACCGGCTGGCGGGCGGCGGAGCCGGGGCTTCCAATGGTTCGGCCGTATCGTCTCTTGCGGAAACCATGGTCCCTCTGGCCACGGTCAGCCGGATCGTCCTGCGGCCCTCGCCGCTTCAGGTCAGCCACGAATCCGGCATGGTATCGGGCGCCATTTCGTTTGATCTGGCCGAAGGCCGTTCGCTCAATGAAGCGGAGGCGGAAATTCGCGCCACCATGCGCGCGCTGCACACGCCACAGCGGCTACAGGGGAACTTTTCCGGTCAGGCGGGTGACCTGCACAAGGATCTGATGAATGAACTGCTGATCATGATCGCGGCCGTCGTGACCATGTATGTCACGCTGGGCGTTCTGTATGAAAGCTACAGCCAGCCCCTGACAATCCTGTCCACACTGCCATCGGCAGCCATGGGAGCGGTGCTCATGCTCTGGCTGTGCGGGCAGCCTTTCTCACTCATTTCCATGATCGCGGTCATTCTGCTGATTGGCATTGTCAAGAAAAACGCCATTCTCATGATCGACTTCACCTTGCAGACAGAACGGTCTGGCACATCCCCGGCGCAGGCTATCCGCGCGGCCTGCCTGACCCGTTTCCGCCCGATCCTGATGACGACCATGGCCGCCGCCTTTGGGGCTGTTCCCATGATTCTCGGCCATGGTTACGGAGCGGAACTGCGACTGCCACTGGGGATCGCCATTCTTGGCGGGCTGGCCACGAGCCAGTTGCTGACCCTTTTTTCCACTCCTGCCGTTTACCTGATCATGCACCGCGCAGGCGATACCGGGCGAGTCCTGAGCCGCAGTGCATGGTCTTTGCTACGAAAACCCTTTAAGACACAGCACTGAACACCAAGCCGCCCCAGGGGCGCGCCCTTTCAACCAGTCCGGAAAGACATAAGCATGTCAGACACCCTGCCCGATCGGCTGTCCGTCAACCCTGAAAGCCCCTTTTACAACGAGGCCCTGCTGGCCCGTGGTATTGGCGTCCGCTTCAAAGGCGTGGAAAAAACCAACGTTGAGGAATATTGTATCAGCGAAGGCTGGGTGCGGGTGGCTGTAGGCAAAACCACCGATCGGCGCGGCAACCCACTGACCATGAAGCTGACCGGCCCCGTAGAGGTCTGGATCAAGGACTGATCTGCGTCTGGCACATACCCATACAATTAAATACTTTATTTAATTGTATGGGTTTGGAATACTGTTCGGTCTAAACGACATGGACAGGAATAAGAGTCGTGACTCAGACACAAGCCAGCACAACGCCTGACCTCCATTTCACAATCGTGATTGTCGGAGGCGGGTCGGCTGGCATTGCCTTGGCAGCGCGCCTTCTACGCGTGCGCCCCACGCTGGATATTGCCATTATAGACCCCGCTACCACCCACGCCTATCAGCCTGGCTGGACACTGGTTGGGGCCGGCGTGATGAAGCTGCGCGACACACTCGATCAGGAAGGCGGCCTCATTCCCGCTGGCAGCAAATGGCTGCGCGCCGCTGTTACCTCTTTCCAGCCCGAAGCCAACACCGTTACCCTCGATGATGGCCGCACCGTTGCCTATAACCGTCTGATTGTCTGCCCCGGCCTGCAACTCGACTGGGACAAAATCAAGGGTGTGCGCGAAACGCTGGGCCGCAACGGCGTGTGCAGCAACTACTCCCGCGAGACGGTCGAATACACCTGGACCTGCATCCAGTCACTGGCAGGTGGCACCGCCCTGTTCACCCAGCCGCCGGTTCCGATCAAATGCGCCGGTGCGCCTCAGAAAATCGCCTATCTGGCCTCTGACCATTGGCGCAAGAAAGGCACGCTGAGCCGTACATCCGTGGATTTCTGCGTGGCGGGTGATGTCCTGTTCGGCACCGCCTATTATCGCCCTCCTCTGCATGACGCCATCGACTACTACGGTATCAACCTGCGCTATAAAACCAATCTGATCGCGGTAGACGGCCCTGCCCGCAAGGCCACCTTCTCGGTAACCGCTCCCGATGGGACGGTTACGGAAGAAGTCCGCAGTTTTGACATGCTGCATGTAACACCGCCGCAAAGCGCGCCCGACTTTGTCAAACAAAGCCCTCTGGCCGACGCGACAGGCTGGCTGGATGTCAACCCGGCCACCCTGCAGCACAGCCGCTTCCCGTTCATTTTTGGCGCGGGGGATGTCATAAACACCTCCAACTCCAAGACCCTCGCGGCAGCCCGTGCTCAGGTGCCCATCGTCTGCGCCAATATCCTTGCCTCACTCGACGGCAAGCCGCTGAACGGTCATTATGACGGCTACGCAGCCTGCCCACTGACAGTCAGCTATGGCCGGGTCGTGCTGGCTGAATTCCTGTATGGCGGCAAACCCGCCCCCAGCTTCCCGTACGACCAGCGCAAGCCCAGCCGTTTTGCATGGTTTCTTAAAACGAAGGTATTTCCGCGCGTCTATTGGGACATGATGCTCAAAGGCCGCGACATTGATCTGCCTCACCACCCTAACTGGATTACTGACTGAGCATCCATTGCGGGCCGCCGCCTGACAACCCGGCGGCCCGCTTTACAGGTTGTGAAATTCGCTTTTATAAAAGGCCTGCATCGTTGCTTTTGCAGCTCATGAGTTTGCAGGCACAATCGCGTCACACCCTGTAAGCCCGCCTGAAGGAAAACATGCTCCCTGTATCGCACGTTCACGAGGGGGGAGATGATCCTTTGTGTGCCAATCTACGCGTGCCGCAACGGCATGACAGCCGATTTCCTTTTTTCTTTCTGTCAGACTTGAACCGCAGGGCGAATCCACCGTCTCATGGAAGAGGTTGGAAAACGCTGGACACATGGCTGCTGCCAAATGCTTCTTTCCTGCAAGGCGCTTGTCTGCTGGCGGCTTTTATTGCCGTTCTGACATTTTTCTTCTTTGTTTCTGAAATGCCAGTGCCCCTGAAGCACGACATGGTTGAAGCCTATTCATGGGGCAGGGAATTCCAGCTTGGCTACCACCAGCATCCGCCATTCTGGGCGTGGCTGTGCGGGCTCTGGTTTTCTGTTTTTCCTTCCACGCCGTTTTTTTTCGCGCTGCTCAGCGCGACAAATGCGGCCATTGGCCTGTGGGGCACATGGCGTCTGATCGGGGAACTGGTCAAAAATCCTGAACAACGTCTGGCTGCGCGCGCCCTGCCCCTGCTCACACCTTTTTTTACGTTCTACGCTTTCAAGTTCGACGCCAATACGATTTTTATTTCCCTCTGGCCGTGGACACTCCTGTTTTTTTACCGCGCATCCGAACGGCATGACCGACGAGCGACTCTCTGTTTCGGGCTACTGAGTGGCCTGTGCCTTCTTTCCAAATATTACGTCCTGCTGCCTCTTGCAGGTTGCGCCTTGGCCGCGCTCACCAGTACCAACGGCCGCAACTGGCTCCGCTCCCGTCAGCCATGGATCGCCGGTGCGTTGATCATACTGGTCATATCGCCACATCTGTGGTGGCTGACAGAAAATCAGGCTCCTCCCCTGACCTACCTGCACAGCAGGCTGAACTGGCCTTGGGCTGAAATTCTCCATCGGTTTTTCATGACAGGGTTCGGCCTTCTGGGCATGATGACAGCCGTAACCGGACTGACGGCTCTGGTCTGCACCCGCGCGCATGGCCCCCGTGCGCACCATGCCACCATGACCGCCGGGCAAACAAAATGGACGGCACTCGTCACACTCACCCCGGTGGTGCTGACGCTCGCTTTCGGGATCGTCCTGCGCACCCCCATCAGCAGCGAAATGATGATTGGCGTTGTGCCGCTTCTCCCCCTGCTCGTTCTGCAAGCCGCAGGCACATGCCCGCCACGCCCGCTTGCCCGCGCCGCAGTTGCTCTGGTTGCCATCGGAAGCTTGGGACTGGTTATCGGCGCTCCTGCCTTCATGTACTACCGGGTTCATACCAAACGCTGGGCCAAGCAGATTCCGTATGAAGAGGTCGCCCGCGAAAGCACCCGGCTATGGCAGGAGCGCGTACACACACCTTTGACTTATGTTGCCGGATCAGCCCCCTATTCCGATTTTGTAACCTTTTACAGCGCGTCGCACCCGCACAGTTTTCCTTGGCATGACCGGAGTTTTGCGCTGTGGGTCACGCCAGAGCGCATCCACCAGCATGGCCTGCTTTCCATATGCGAGAGCAACGACAGCCATTGCCTTGCCGCGGCCAGCCTTTACGCCACTCCCAGAACGGTACGTATTCCCTTGGCGGTCGCCCACCACTTCGGTCATTATGAGGGTCGCATGTATAATTTCACGTTCATCATCACTCCGCCTGCGGTGCCCTAGTGCTACTGGTTCCCGGTATTCTTAACCGCTATCTGGCGCGACAGATTATTCTGGGCATCGTGGGTACCATTGCGGTTCTCACGCCGCTGGTGTGGCTCATGCAGGTGCTGCATCTTTTGCCCTTACTCTCCCGTCAGGGGGTGTCATTCCTTTCATTTCTCTGGATGATCCTGCTGATTCTGCCCGGCCTGGTAGAAATCATCCTGCCTGTAGCCGTTTTTATCGCCATTCTTGTCACGTACAGTCGCGCGATGGCTGACCGTGAACTGACAGTCATGCTGGCCTCTGGCCGCTCCCCCGCACAGTTGAGCCGTCCCGCCATAGTCATAACGGGGGCGTGCATTCTCTTAAGCTATCTGCTGACACTGGTTATCGTGCCGTACAGTGCCCGGCATATCCACCATCTCCAGCAGTCACTCCGCAGTCAGGGGGCCGTGCTGCTCCTGCAGGACGGCGTGTTTTTCAACATCATGCCCGGCCTTACGGTTTATGTACGCCAAAAAGACAGCAATGGCGAACTGCATGGCCTGCTAATTAATGACGAGCGCCAGCCGGGGCACAGCTCGACCGTGCTGGCCCGCCATGGCGTCATGATCATAAAGGACCATATGCCGCTGCTGGTCATGCTGGATGGCTCCCGACAGGAAATAGACCCGCATACGGGTCATCTGGGCATGGTGTATTTCACGCAAGAGGTTCTGTCCCTCTCATCCGACACCCAGCACGCCGAAGGCCCCAGCCCGGAAGAGCTGCCACTTTCAACACTTATGCACCCTCCTAAGACAGTCTCAGCGCATGAGAGCGGCAGAATGATCGCGGAAGGATGGAAACGTCTGGGCGAGCCCCTGACAGCACTGGCGCTCGCCGTGATCGCGCTTAATGCAACCCTGCGCGGGCAGTTTTCCCGTCAGGCCTCCGTACAGCGGCCTGCATGGGCCGTGCTGGCGGTAATTGCCTTTATCGCGCTCAATCTGATGCTACACTCCCTATCCGTCAAACATGTCGTGTTCGGGATTATTTCGCCCTGTGTCGCCCTGCTCGTAGGCGCTATCGGCCTGTTCAGACTCCGTGACAGGGCAGGCTGAACAGAACGGCCTGCCGCCCACCTGAGGCGGCCTAGCTGGACGGACGTTCAGCCTGTGTCGAGGCGGGCTGGGCCGACGCATTAAGCGCCTGCGCCGCCAGATATCCCGCAGTCACGCTCGCCATGCACAGGGTCATGGAAAAGGCGATATTCAGCAGCGCGCGCAGCACCGCCCCCTGCCGCAACAGATCAAGCGTCTGAAGGCTGAAGGACGAAAAAGTGGTAAACCCACCACAAATCCCGACCATAAAAACGAGACGCATTGTTTCAGAGGCTGCAAAACGTCCGTTACTGGCCGTGAGCGCTCCAAAAAACGCAATCATAAAAGAGCCGCTCACATTGATCAGGATCGTACCCCACGGCAGCCACTGACTCCAGCGCAGGGTCGCAAGCCCGGCCCAGTAGCGCAGCAGTGTGCCACAGGCGCCGCCCAGCCCGATCATCACAGTTGTTGCCAGACGTGTCGCCATCCTGTCTTCCCTGCCTCAGCTTTGCAGTCCAACCAGCGGCGCATGACGGGTCAGAATCGGCAGGGTGCCATGCGCCAGAATGTCCTGCGTGGGGCCGCCAAACAGCCATTCGATGAAATGAGGCCGCGTATAGGCCCCCATGACCAGCAAGTCCCCTCCGACGGCAAGGGCACGCTGTCGCACCTGCTCGCCCGTATCCCCTGCCCCCAGCAGAAAACGATCGACCTGAACCGACACCCCCATCTGGGCAAGAACCGCACCCAGCGGCGGTGCCGGCACCTCCATGGGCGTGTTTTCACCAATTATGAATGTCACGCGGCTGGCCCGCTCAAGGAGCGGAAGGGCAGCCTGCACCGCCAGATCAAGGGAATACGATGGATGCCACGCCACCACAGGATGCTGGCCAAATGTCGCACAATGCTCAAGTGGCGCGATCAGAACTGCCGCCTGAGCATCATACAAGGCCCCGGCGAAAGCCTCGGCCACAGCGGAATCATCATGCGGAAGCGGCCGGCTCAGCACTGTTATATCCGCCCCTGCCGCCTCCCGCGCTACAAGGGTGCGCACGTCTCCCACGCGTTCCGTCCATGCTGTATCACGCGGCGGTGTCGCCGCCCGTGTCCATTCCAGCGCAATCTGGCGCAGCGTATCCGCCCGTGCAGACACCGTATGGACGAAGCGTTCATGTTCTGTTTTGCCGGGCATTCCTTCATCGGGAGAAAGATAGTCCGGGTCGCGCACCGGCTCGACATGCAGGATAGTGCTGTCGGCTGGCCCCAGCCGGTTCAACAGCCCGGCCAGCGCCTCAAGTGTGAAAACCGCGGTATCGGCGCGGTCCAGAACAGCCAGCAGGCGCATGTGTGTTGCCTCCCCGATTTCAGGCTTCGTCGCTCGCTCTCTTGGGTAACAGGGCGGGCACGAACACGAGTGTTGCGACAAGTGTGCAGCCAAGCGAGAGCAGGAGCAGGCGCCCCATGCTGGCCGTGCCGGGATGATGCGACATAGCCAGCGAACCGAACGCCGTGCCGGTTGTCAGGGCGGAAAACAGCACCGCCCGCGCCGTGGGCGAGGCCAGCGGAAAATGCACGCCATCGCGCCAGTTCATGACAAAGTAGATATTGAACGAAACACCCACGCCCAACAGCAGCGGCAGCGCGATGATATTGGCGAAATTCAGTGTTTCGGGCAGCACAACCACCAGCACGACCGTCATTAGCGCAGACAGCATCAGCGGTGCGAGCACAAGCCCCATATCCTTCACCCGGCGCAGGGCCAGCAGCAGGATGATGGCAATCATCACCACGGCGGCGGCGGCTGCCTGCTCAAAGGCGCGGACAATGGAATTGGCGCTCTCGACAATATCCACCGCGGGCCCGGCAATGTCAGGCGCAAGCCTCTGCACTGCTGAAACGAACTGACGCAGGGCTTCAGAACTGGTCATGAGCCCATTGGGGTGAACCTCAACGAGCGCCCGCCCATCAGGCAGCAGGTAATCATCGGCAATTTCAGGCGGGATATCGCTGATTTTGACCGGCGTGGCCTGCAGCATAGTGCGTAGCTGGTCCAGTTCCGGGGGCAGGAAGCGCACCAGTGCCTGATTGGCCGCCAGCACAGACGCATCGGAAGCCTGCGAAAGCTTGAGCAGCGCGGACTGGATACGGCGCAAAGGGTCCTGCGCAGGCAGCTTGTCCAGCACCTCCGCCAGCGCCTTGGCCGTTTCCGCAGCCGAGGCACGCAACGCATTGGCGTCCGGCGCAGGCTTTGTCTGCTCCACCATCAGGGTGGGCAGCAGCATGGAAGCCGCGTCCTGAATCAGCGGCAGTTTCTGCTCCTGATCCACGGGCACAAACGAACCGAGCCACATGGCGTCATGCACCTGAGGCAGTTCGGCAAGCTTATCAGCCTGCTTGTGCGCTTCCTCCAGCGAGGCCGTCAGTAGCTCGGCGCTGTAGGGGGATGTCTGCGGATTATCAATCAGCAGACGCAGAGCGCGCATCCCTTCGGAATGAGGGTTTTTTGTATGCAGCGGGTCGCCATCGAACTGCAGGCGCGGCACCAGAGCCAGCCCGACAGCCGCCACAACCGCGAAGACAGCCAGCAGCACCTTGCGGAAACGCCTGATAGCCTGATCAACCGGGCGCATGAAGGTGTAGCCCATGCTGGGGCAGTTGAGCGGCGGACGGCAGATCCTAAGCAGGGCGGGCAACAGAGTCGTGGTGCAGACAAATGCCACGATCATGCCAACGCCAGCAATCAGGCCAAGCTGGGCCACACCCAGAAAGGCAGTGGGGGTAAAGGCCAGAAATCCGGCCGATGTCGCCAGAGCCGCTACCAGAATCTGGTGCCCAGTTTCCTCGCCCGTCATCCGCAGGGCTTCGAACATGCCCTCCGCACCCGGCTCAGACGGATTCTGTGCACGGAACCGCACCGAGAACTGAATGGCGAAATCAACCGCGATCCCCACGAACAGAATAGCAAACGCCACAGAAATAAGATTGAGCGTGCCAACCGCCACAGCGGCAAAGCCCGTTGTCAGCAGGAGCCCCACCACCAGCGTAATGACAATAGGCACCACAACCCGCCAGGAGCGTACCGCCAGCGTCAGCCATAGAGTGACAAGGGCGAGAGAGCCAACCAGACCCGCCACCATGCCTTCGGCCACGGTGGCGAACTCCTCGTCATTAAGCTGGACATCGCCCGTCATCTGCACATGGGCATGGCCATTGCGGACGAATTCGAGGGAATTGATCGCCGCGCGCATGGCGTCGCTCGCCTCACCGCCCGGCTGGAAAGAACCAAAATCCAGATTCGGCTTGGTCACTACAAACTGGTAGTGTCCGGCCAGATCGGCAAGCTGCCCCCCCAGCAGCCGCTGCCATGACAAAGGGGCCGCCTGGCCGTTGGCGGCCTGCTCCAGAGTATTGGCAAAGCCGCTCAGCGGGGCCTGAAACCCGGTCAGATTAGCCTGCCCCTGCTTGACCCCTTCCGCAATCAGGGAGAGTGCTCCGAAAAGCCCCCGGGCCGAAGGGTCCTGCGCCAGTGCCGCCAGAAAGGGCTGGGCCGCGATCGTGTCATCCAGAATGGTCGTCAGAGGTTTGACATCAAGGAACATCAAACCGTTGCGCATCAGATACGGGTTGGCGTCGGGCCTGCGGGCAAACGCGAAGTGCTTGTGATCAGCGGAAAGTTTTTCCGCCAGCACGCGGGCTGTCTCCTCCCCTTCTTCGGGCAGGTCAGCCTTGATCACCGCGACCAGAAGATTTTCCTTCTGCGGAAACAGGCGTCCCATTTCGTCCGAACGCTGCTTCCACGCCAGCCGTGGCGAGAGCATTTTGCTGGTGTCGGTCGTAACGCCCAGACTGGTCATGCCCGCGTAAACGCTTGCACCCGAGAGCACAAGAAACAGCGCCACAACCGCCCAGGCATGGCGGGCACATAATGTAATGAAACGGCCTATGGATGCGAACAGCATGATGAGCGACGAAACCCTGTTCTAGATCTTGACTTCAGGCTGTCGGGGCCGACACCGGAAACTGCTCTGATTTGCCCAACCGCCTCGCCAGACGCAAGAGAGGATATGCGCGAGCACGCTCTATGAGCCCGAACGGGACAAGGAAGAATCACCCGACCGGACGTGCCTGGCCGCCCACGCGTGCTCCAGCCATTGCCACAGCACGAGAGAAGGCAGCCCCCAGGTGATCTCGCGCAGACGCTTGATCAGCGACAGCGCGATGGCCACCGGCGGGGCAATACCAAACAGGCTCCCCACAACGATATACCCGCCCTCGGAGACGCCCAGCCCCCCCGGCACCGCAAACCCGGCCGACTTGGCAGCCTGCCCAACGCCTTCAATAACGAAAGCCTGCGCTACCGTGCACCCATGCCCCATAAAATGCAGGATCAGCCACACCTCGAACGTGCCCAGCATCCAGGCCACAAGCTGAAGAATGATGCCAAGGAAAGCGTTATGCCCGCTCTTGTAGAGGGACATGACCTCTCCATGCAGACCGCGAATACCGTCCACACCGTTCCAGCCCAGATGGGAGGCGATGCGCACCAGCAGTTTTTCCATGAGGGCCACAGCCCCCAGCCACTGGCTGGCGAACACGCCAACACCAATGACCAGCAGAACCACAGCACTTTCCATGAGATGGTCTGTCACGCTTGACCTGTGCACCAGAAACAGGAGCAGGGTCAGCCCCGCGCAGGTGAACAGAACCTGACTGAGCAGTTCCAGCGTCAGGTCGCAGATGGTGGCGGCAGCAGCCCTGCGCCCCCCGATATCCCGCCGGGCCAGCAACCTGCTGGACATGACCTCGCCCCCCACCTGCGCGACGGGCAGCAGATTATTGATGCCTTCGCGCACGCAGCGGAGCAGAAAAAAATCTTTCAGGTGCAGGGCAGGACCTGCCGCACCGCCACACAGGATACGCCATGCCTGGGCAGACAGACACACCTGCACCCCATGAAAAGCGATGATCGCAATAATGCCCCAGCCACAGCCGATAATCAGCGTCAGGATGGCATGGGCCCCAAACTGAACCAGCATCCATACGGTCAGAGCCAGCCCGATCACGCCAGCGGCACAAGTGATCCGCTTCATGTTCTTCCCCTGCTCCCCTGCCGCATGTCAGTCGCCCCAGCCTTGTGGCGGATAGGCTAGCCCGCGCGGATAGTGCGCAGCAGGGCCAGAGACTCCACACAGGCAGCGGCGGCCTCGCGGCCTTTATTATGCACATCCTCCGACGAACGAACGATGGCCTGCTCCTCAGTATAGGTCGTCAGTACCCCGAAGGCGATGGGCACTTCCGTTGCCAAAGACGCCTGCACAATCCCGACTGTCGTGCCAAGACTGATAAACTCGAAATGCGCCGTATCGCCCTTGACCACACAGCCAAGGCAGATCACGCCCTCATAGCGCCCGCTTTTGGCCAGTGCCTGCGCGAGCAGCGGCATTTCGAACGCGCCCGGCGCTGCCAGAATATCTTCGGGGGCGATGGCAATATTATGTTCCGCCAGCCAGGCCACAGCGCCATCGCGCAGGCCGCCCGTAACGGTTTCATTAAACCGGCTGACAATCAGCGCCAAACGCGGGGCCGGAGAAAGAGCGGCCAGATCCGGCAGGGTAACAGGAGAACGGGTGCCCATTGTAATAACGTATCCTTAAAACAGAAAACCTCAGACCAGCGTCTCGTGCTCGACCGACGTCGCGGCAAAACCATCCAGATGATGGCCCATACGCTGCCGTTTGGCACGCAGATAAGCCTGATTGAACGCATTGGCGGGGATTTCGAGGCCGATTCTCTCGCGCACGACAAAACCCCGCGCTTCCAGCGCGCGCACCTTGGCGGGATTATTGGTCAGCAGGCTCAGCTCGCCAATCCCCAGACTGCGCAGGATACCCGAGGCGGCGTGCCAGTCACGCGCATCTGTCGCGAAGCCAAGCCGGTGGTTTGCGTCCACCGTATCCAGTCCGGCATCCTGCAATTCATACGCGCGGATTTTGTTGACCAGACCAATGCCGCGCCCTTCATGCCCGCGCACGTACACCAGCACGCCGCACGAAGCCTGCCCGATGGCGCGCAGGGCCGCCTGAAGCTGAGCCCCGCAATCGCACCGCAGCGAGCCAAACGCATCGCCCGTCACGCACTCGGAATGCAGGCGCACGAGCGGCACCGTACCGGTGCTTACGTCGCCTTTGACAAGGGCCACATGTTCCATGCCGTTTTTATCGCGGAAGGCGTGAATCCGCAGATCATCCCCCCCGTACACGCTGGGCAGCGCCGCGTGTGCCAGATCAGGCAGGGCCGCCTCTGTCACACGGGGCGTCCCATCAGCGTGCGGCGCATCCGCACCGGCAACCGGCTCCACCCCGTGCGCTCCAATCCATGCTGCAAGCTCGGCAATGGAAATGATGGGCATGTCATGCAAGCGGCCGAAAACCTCAAGCTGGGGACGACGGGCCATGGTGCCGTCCGCGTTCAGGATTTCGCAGATGACGGCGGCAGGCTTCAGCCCAGCCAGCCGCAGCAGGTCGATCGAGCCTTCGGTATGGCCAATCCGTTCCAGCACGCCACCGGGAGCAGCCCGCAGCGGAAAGATATGACCCGGCGTTGCAATATCCTGCGCACTGGCGGTCTCCGACGCTGCAACGCGCACCGTATGGGAACGGTCCGCGGCGGAAATGCCCGTGCTGACGCCCTCGCGCGCTTCGATCGACACCGTAAAGGCCGTGCCGTGGCGGGCGGTATTGTCATCCTGCCGCACCATCATGGACAGGCCCAAGCGCTCCACCTGTTCGGGCACCAGCGGCAGGCAGACCAGACCGCGCGCATGGGTAATCATGAAGTTCATGGCCTCAGGCGTCATGAACTCCGCCGCCATGACCAGATCGCCTTCGTTCTCACGGTCTTCATCATCCACCATGATAACCATACGCCCGTTACGCACCGCATCCAGCGCGCGCAGCAGGGCCGCGGAAGGCTGCCCCGAAACCGGGTGAGGGGCACGTGCGCCCGGTCGGGCTGTCATTTGATCCGGCATTGTGCCTCCACGTATTTTGCAATCACATCCACTTCGACATTCACACGATCCCCGTCAGACAGGGTGCCGAGCGTGGTATGCGTCCAGGTATGAGGGATGATCATCAGCCCGATGTCGAACACGCCATCGTGCTCCGCGCCGAGCGTATTCAGGGTCAGGCTGATGCCATCCAGCGCGATCGAGCCTTTTTCCACCATGTAGCGGCGCAGGTTGGCGGGCACCTCGAACACAACCCGCCGGCCCTCGCCTTCGGGGGTGCTCCCCTTGTACCAAGCCACCGCATCCACATGCCCCTGCACAATATGTCCTGAAAGCCGGGTGGAGGGTGTAACCGCGCGCTCCAGATTAACCCGGCTGCCCAGTTCAAGCGCGCCCAGCGTGGTGCAGCCCAGTGTTTCAGCACTGACAAAAAACCGCACAGGACCGGACTCAACGGCCGCAAGTGCCGTCAGGCAGACACCGTTGAGGGCAATGCTTTCCCCTTCGGCCACATTGGTCAAACCGCTTTCAATATCCAGCGTCAGTGACTGAGGCTGACGGTCCAGCCCGATAACGCGCCCAAGCGATTCAATTATACCAGAGAACATGCAGCCTCCTGCGTGCAGCGCGACCACTCCGCAAACAGCGAAAGCGGCGTGACATCCTGCCGGGTTGAAACGGAAAAATGGTCCTGTCCCTGCGCGTCCTGGCGAATGGTCAGCCAGTCATCCCACAGCGCGTTCCGGCGCAGGGTCTCAAGCAGGGTCGGGCCTGCCTCCACCAGAAGCCACAGAGCCTCGGTTTGGGCGAGCAGATCAGGCAGGGCGGCGCAGTCCGGACAGAAACGCACATCAAACACCCGCTCCCGCCCAGCAAGCCAGTCCGCAGGCACATTGGCCTGCTGCCCGCAGACCACCAGCAGGCGCCGCCGCTCGGGGTGATCCTCCACATGCCGGACCGTCAGATCAGGCCGATCCGCCCGCGCCGTGCCTGTCGCGGTTATCACCCCATCGGTGACGCGCCGCAGGGCATGGGCGAAACGGAGTGATTCCGGTGAGGTAAAGGTTGTGCGCCCAGCTGGAGGCAGCATGGAACCATTGCTGTCCAGCGCCTGCTTGACGGTAATCCACGGGCGCCCGCGCACAACCTTGCTGGCAAAGGGCGCCAGCAAGGCGCGACAGCGGTTCATGACCGCCTGAGCATTCGTGCACTGCGCCAGCCAGCGCACGGCAAGCCCCCGCTCTACCAGAAAAGCCGCACCCCCACCCTGCACATGGGGATTGGGGTCGGCGCAGCCGATCCAGACCGTCTTTACGGGAGTTGAAAGCAGGGCCTCGGTGCAGGGGGGCGTGCGTCCGGTGTGGTTGCAGGGCTCGAGCGTAACAACAGCGGTATGAATGCGCTCGACAACACCCATCTGGTGCGCCTGCTCCACCGCCAGACGTTCAGCATGGGCGGCTCCCGCGCGATGATGCGCGGCAATAACCAGCACCTCGCCCTGCGCATCAAGCAGCACGCAGCCCACAGCCGGGTTAGGCGCGGTACGCCCCATGAAGCGCCAGGCTTCCGACACAGCGAGATCAAACGCCGTGCCTATTGCCGCCGGCATTTCATACGCCCAGGAGTGTTGAGTGCTGTTCACCCTGATTTCTCTCATCCATCCTATGCACTGGACGGACTCAGGGCCTGACGAAAAGATACACGCCCACCTTCCCCGCGCAGGACGCAGGTCAGCCGGGAGCATAGCTCTCGCGTTCTCTTTCATCCGGACTGTGACCGTCGGCCCCGGAATTGCACCGGATCTGCTGACCCCGCCTAAGCGGGCGCTCGCGGGCTTACAGCCTGTTCAGGCTGCTTACCGCCGGTAGGGAATTACACCCTGCCCTGAGAACGTCTCCACCACCTTGACAGTGGCTTCTTCTGACAAGATGGGGGCAAGCGCCTTGCGTTGCAAGTGTTAAAATGAAAGCTTTGCAACACCAGGCAGTGACCGCGCCCCCATGCAACTGTTACTTAGGTGCAATAGTTTGGGCCTTTTTTTGTTTTCCAGAAAAATATGGAAAACATGTCTCCTGATTGTCGCATTTGCAACACGCCACGATAACGCGCCCAAAAGCCAACATGAACGAATTTTCCTTTATATATAATTATTGTTTTTATTTTTTTATTTTTCTTATACGAACTGTCAGACCGTCGTGAAGTCGGAAAAACGCCTACGCATACCGTCCATTTAATTGCACTTCGTAACGAAGCGGATTACCGATAACTATATTGCCCTGCGCACCAAGACATGACATTCAATAAGTAATTCTGAAGGATACTGCCCGTATGGCTTTTACCCGCAGAAAACTGGCCGGTTTTTCCGCGCTTACCCTCGCATCCTTCGTCGCCACACACACCGCCACGCCGGCTCACGCCGAATGGCATCCGTTTGCGACATCCGCCACCAAAAGCAAGGGCTTTTCACACTGGCTGTCCGACATCACCCTGACTGGACTGATTGATGGTGGCATTATGGCCAACCCGGCCCGCCCCGCCGACGGTTACAACTACGGCGACTTCTTTGGCGACCACGCCAATCAGGCGCAGCTCAATCAGGTTGTGTTGACCATGCAAAAGGCCAACACTGGCGATGCAGGCGAGTACCAGGTGGGCTTTACCCTGCAGGGCATCTACGGCTCGGACGCGCGCTACTACCATCTGGTCGGGATCAGCGATCAAGAATGGAAGAGCCGCTATCAGCTCATTCCCGCACAGGCACATGTCGATGTGCATCTGCCCTGGGCCACGAATGGCGGGCTTGATATGCAGGTAGGCATACTGCAGGCCCCAATGGGGGTGGAAGTCATGGACCCGACAGCCCGCCCCTTCTATACTCTGGCCTATACTTCACAATACTCTGTACCCTTCGAACACGTTGGCGCGATGTTCAACTGGCATGTGAACAAGACTGTTGATGTCACCTTCGGGATCGACACCGGCAATCAGGTCACATTCGGTACGGCTGACAACAACTCACGCCCTGCCGGGTATTTCGGTATCAACCTCAACAATCTTTTGGGCGGCAAGCTGAAGATTGTCGAACTCAGCCGCGTGGGGCCGGAAAACAGCAGCAGCATCATGGGACCCTATGTCGCCAATCAGGCCGAGCGCTTCTGGAACGATATCAACGCCACCCTACAGGTCAACGACCGCCTGAGTGTCACTGCGGAATTCAACTACCTGCACGATCAGGGACTAAAAACGCACAACACGGTCAACGGCCCCTTCAAGGCTGCTGATGCCTTCAGCGTCGTGACGTTCCTGAGCTATGTCATCACCCCCAGTCTGACCTTCAACTATCGCGGCGAAATCTATCGCGACAATAACAACGCCATGGTCGCCACCTTTATGGGCAACAACTCATATATGAACGCCATTTCCGGCCATGGCACATCCACCCTGTACCCTGGGCCCGGCGGACACGGTACGACCTATGGTGAACTGACTCTGGGCGTCAACTATCACCCCGGTCTGGGCAAATATGTGCGGGTGTTCGCTATCCGGCCTGAAATCCGCTTCGACCGTTCGCTCAACAACACCCACGCCTTTAACGGCGGACGCAACAACGGCATGTTCACCTTTGGTGGTGACGCCATGATTGGCTTCTGAGTAGGACCGCCGCTCTCTCCCGGAACATTTCGTGTAACGGGAAGAGAGCGGATACTGTTCGCGCCTTAACAATTCGTTAAAATCCGAACCGGAACAATAATATACTGAGTTTTGCGGGGCGTTCACAGCTTGCCTACTAGCGCCAGGCATCACTTTTTCTGCAATAACCCTCAGTAGAACTTGTCTTTTTTATGTCTTACTTAACGATCTTTTAACCGGTTTTGGTGCGGGATAAAGCATTATCCGTTACGGAACTGGAGTCGTGAAGAATGTCGGCCACGTCATCCGCTCAGCAGCCCACACCAGTTTCCTGGCAAAAAACTGACATCAGTCCCGATTCCGCTAGCAACAGCGCCGCCAACGCCCATGACAGCGCCTCCAGTTCTGACAAGAAGGCGGAAGTAGAAGCGGATTCCATTGCTCTGTCCGCCGCCGCCCAACATGCACTCAGTAGCAGCGCGGGCAGCACTTACACCGACGGCAGTATCAACAATCTGAGCGCCATGCTTGATGCCGCGGCGGCCGTCATCGACAACGCCTCCACCCCCTATGCCCAGAAAGTTGCCGCCTACAGCGCGGTGGAACATCTGAAATACCTGCTGGTCAACTCGCCCTCCGCCAACGGAGTGGACAGCAATATCAACATGTATTCTTCCCGACTGGACAATATCGGCCTGCAGTTCCGCACTGCTACGGCTAATTACACGTACCAGGAAATGCTCCAGCGTGACATGTCCAGTTCCGGCGGCAACGAACAGAACAATTCTGATAACCAGAATCTGGCCGCCAGCACCACCACTACGCTCGGCTCCACTGCCAGCGACAGCAGCAACAGTTCCGCCCAGAACGCACAGTCCAGCGACGCAGCCGCCAGCGTGACAAGCAGCGCCGAGCACGCCGCCCATAGTCATAAGCACCAATCCAGTTCCCAGAACAGCTAGCCCCCTCTCTTCAAGCCTTTACGCCGCTGAGGGGGCATCTGGCGGTTAAAACCGCGTGGACGGATGCCTTACGCTCCTGTATGCCCGAATCCTGTTACCCAAAGCCCGGAGCGCATGGTCCGGCTTTCGCCGGACGTTGCACAACGGACAGGCCCGGCGGAAGAGTCTTTCGGATACATGAAATGGGAAAGACAATGCAGATTGCCGTCGTCGGGCTTGGTTATGTCGGCCTTTCAAATGCTATTTTGCTTGCGCAGCATCATACCGTTACGGCGGTCGATATCGACAGGGAACGGGTTGCAAGCGTCAACCGGCGGGAATCTCCCATCATTGACGACAGGATTACCGAGTTCCTGCGCGACAGGCCGCTTTCTCTGGAGGCCACCACAGACCTGACGGCCGCCTGCCGGGATGCGGAACTGGTTGTTATTGCCACCCCCACGAATTACGACCCCCAAACGAATTCTTTCGATACTTCGTCCGTACAGGACGTAATCCGGCAGGTGCTGGCCCTGAACCCGATTGCGACACTGGTGATCAAATCCACCATTCCCGTCGGGTTTGTGGACGAGCAGCGCAAAGCCCACGCAACAGACCGGATCATTTTTTCTCCCGAGTTCCTGCGTGAAGGCCGCGCCCTGCACGACAACCTGTATCCCTCACGCATCATCGTCGGGGATCATTCCGAGCGCGCCAGACAGTTCGCCCGCCTGATGGCGGAAGGTGCGGCCAAAACCGACATTCCAGAACTGTTTACCGAACCGGCGGAAGCCGAGGCCATCAAGCTGTTCGCCAATACCTATCTGGCCATGCGGGTTGCCTTCTTCAACGAACTCGACAGCTACGCCCTCGCACGCGGCATGAGCGCCCGCCAGATCATAGAAGGCGTGTGCCTCGACCCCCGCATTGGCCAGCATTACAACAATCCGTCCTTCGGCTATGGCGGCTACTGCCTGCCAAAAGACACCAAGCAGCTTCTGGCCAATTATACGCAGGTGCCGCAGAACCTGATCAGCGCCATTGTGGACGCCAACAGAACCCGCAAGGATTTTCTGGCCGACCATATCCTGGCCATGAACCCGCGCGTGGTGGGCATTTACCGCCTGGTCATGAAGGCCTCCTCGGACAACTTCCGGCAAAGCTCCATTCAGGGCATCATGAAGCGACTCAAGGCCAAGGGTATTGAGGTCATTGTATACGAGCCCACCATGACGGAAGACCATTTCTTCGGCTCTGAGGTTATACGCGACCCGACGACATTCAAGGCCCGTGCGGAGGTCATTATCGCCAACCGGATCACCCCTGATCTGGGCGATGTCGCAGACAAGGTGTTTACCCGAGACCTATTCGGCACGGACTGAAGCGGGCAGCCCTCCGCCCCATAGGTGGAGGGCTTCAGGTGCGGCCCTGCTCCCGCTCGGCTCTTGCGAAGGCTATGCGCGCCTGCACCGCAAAAAACGCCAGCAGCGTGGCGGAAAATAGCACAAGGCTATAGGCAGCCCCCATGCTGCCCCACAGATGCACCATGATGAACAGCACCGGCAGATTGAGCAGAACATTCAGAACCTGAAACCGGAACAGCGCGTGCAGGCGCCCCGTCACGACAATAAATGGCTCAAGCGGCAGGCCCAGAATGGTCAGTAACGCCCCACAGACCAGAACCGGCAGCAGATAGCCGCCATCGCCATGGATGCCCAGCAGAAGATGCAAAACCTGATCCCCGAACAGGACAACCACCAGCAGGGCCACACCCGCGAACAGAAGCGCTGAGAAAAAGAGCTTTCTGATAACGCGGTGCATTTCCTCCATGCGCCCCTCCTCACGCAGATGCACGAATTCGGGGTACAAAGCTGGCATGAACGTGCGCATCGGGCGCACAAGGCCGTTGGACACCTGATCTGACACCTTGTAGATAGCCGCTTCCGTTGGCCCGATACTGCCACCGATAAGCAGGATCGGCAGTTTTTTGGTTGCCGCAAGCAGGATCTTGTTCAGGCTGGCCATGACGGTGAACGTCCATGCCCCCTGAAGGAAATCAGGTCTGTGCAGGATCTGCCGCCATCCGAAACGGGCTGGCGCGTGTTTTTTCAAGGCATAGAATGTCGCGGCCATATCCGAAAAAAACAGCACAACCGATGACAGAAGCCAGACATACAGAAAATACGTCATACCCATATGGGCATAATAGCCCGCCATGCTGGCCAGAATACGAAAAGACGCCGTAACCCCGTTGCCAAAGGTCAGGTATGTAAACTTGTCCAGCAGCCTGACGGTACCCACGCACCAGCCGGTTTTATCGAAAAAAACAAACAGCAGGCAGATATCCATCACCGGATGGAGCGGCCCGGCCCAGCCCAGCCATGAGGACAGGCACCACAGCCCGGCCTCGCCAATCAGGTAGCCGACTGCCCCGCTGAGGAAATCAAGCCACATACCAAAACGCAGCACATGGTACAGATCAGCCCGCCGCCCTTCCCGGTAAGGGGCCGCTCCGTAATGCAGCACCATCTGCCATGACAGCAGACTGGTCAGGTCTGAAACGATTTCGATATACGAGATAACAAGCAGAATCTGCCCGAATGTCGCAATACCCACGGCCTGCACGGTATACGGGATGTAGACAAAACTTGCCGCCGCGGCGATGCCTTTTTCAAACAGCAGAACCACGGCGTTCCAGGCAATCCGCGTAATGGGGGTTTTGAGACGACTGTTCATATGACCCGTTACGCCTGCGTGGCACTCAGGCCGGGATAAGCCCGGCATAATTGTTCAAGCAGGATGCGGATTGCATCGGGTATGGGGAAAAGATCTGTCTGGTAACGCAATGTGCCTGACAAGGCAGCCTGCACCAGCTCGTCATGTTTTTGACCCATCAGCCCGTTAATGGCGCTCAGGAACCGGGCCAGCCTGTATATATCCTCGGCGGGGTAAAGCACGCGCAGCGTATCAAAAAACGCCACATGGCGGCTGATAATCTTGCGGAGCGCATGAAAACGCGCCGCGGTCAGCCCTGAAGCATCAAGAAAAGCGGGAATACGGGCAATTTCAGCCCGCAGATGCCGGTTAATGGCGTCTGCCCGGTCAACCTCCGCCATTTGCACTGTCCGGCGACGTAGACCATCAAAAAACGGCGTCGCAAGCACGCTTATGCCTACACCAAACAGAAAGACCCGCCCGCCATAACCGTTCCGAAAAGCATCCTGTGCCTCACCCATCAGGGTTGATGTCGCCTCGTACAGAAAAGGCCGCTTATGGGCAGGCGTATAGAGCCCGAAAGCAAAGCCCATATGCTTGTAGCGAGCCCGGATATGCTTGAATGCCGCGCGTTCCTGCGGCTGCAAATCGCGCCTGCCCACAAGCCTGTGCGCAAGCCCGGCAAGCTCCGCACGGGGCGGGCCTTCCAGCCAGAGCTGGCGACACAGATTCAGACACTCCGCAAGCTGGGTCTGGGTAAAGCTGTCGGGAATACGCTCTGGCAGCGCAATGCAATCATCCACGACATCATCAACCTCGATCGCCGCGATCAAGGCATCAAGTGTATCGTGTGGAAACTGAACCCGAACAGACATAACCAGAACCCGCAAAACTAGAGACCGCCTCGTGCAACCGTCAGTAACGAGGCATGAACGCTGGTAGAAACGTGCCAGGGGAAAGTCAATTACGCCCCGCTGGATACCCCCTGCCCGGCTGATAGGCCTCCAGCACGGCAGCTACATGGCTACGGGCCGTAGCCAACACGTCTTCAACAGGCTGGGTTGCGTCCAGATCAACCACGGGCGCACCGTTGAAAGACAAACGCGGCACGTCCGCCACCTTCTGCCGCAAGGTTTCTGGCCTATGGTCCGGCTTGCGGGCCAGGGCCGTGGCAAGGTCCACATTCAACCGCAGCACCAGATCGGGCCTGAAACCGGCCATCCACTCATAAATCGCCTGTTCGAGCCAGGTCAGCACCCTGACCAGAACATTGCCTGGCTGACGTGCAACCAGTCCGGGGCCATCCATCGGGCCGGGCACCACAGCCTGTGGATAGCGGTCCGTCAGAATGACATAGCCCATGGCATGAAGCCGGCGCATACGCAAAAAACGAACCAGACGCCGCATGGACAATGTAAAAATGACCAGAGCCGCCCCCGGCCCCGCCCCCTTGCTCTTACGGCTCTGCGCAGACTTGCCAACTATTGCGCTATCCACTTTGCGGCCAATCAACGGGAGACGGGCTATTGCCCGCCCCCAGTTTCCGGTCTGCTTACCCAGATGGCAGAAGCGTGTGGGCTGACGAGCTGCCATCCAGTCGAACAGGGCATTGCCAACAGTAGTCTTGCCGCTTCCATCGGAACCAACCAGAGCAATGACGGGCACACGTCTGCCCGGCAGCGGTGTGTAACGCACCCTCGCTGTCAGGCCCGGCTCAGCAGCCCCGGTTTGTTCCGCTATCACGGCTTTATTTTCTCCCGCATCGACACCCGCAAAAAACCGCCTTGGCAGTTCTGAGCAGGAAACATGGCGGCGATGCCGCCGCGTTGCAACGCTCTGCCACACCTGCTTTAATCGCATACCGGAGGCAGAGTTGAGCATGAAGATAGAGTACCTTGTCACCTCGCTGGAAGGCGGAGGAGGCACTTTCTCTCTTCCCGGAATCTTACGTACGATTGAAAAAGCTGGTGGGCATGTGCATCTGAGCGCCTGCGAACCGCGCGATGGCCTGGGCGGCGTGCGCCTTCGGGATGAAGGATTTGCCTTTACCCTGCTTGCAAACAGGAAGAGCAACAAGCTTGTCTATCTTCGTGAATTTATCAGACAGGTTCGGCGCGCTCAGCCTGATGTTATCTGGACATCCCTGAGCATTGCCAGCCTTATCGGCCAGATTACGGGCCGCCTGTGTGGCGTGCCCGTTGTCTCATGGCTGAACAACGCCAACACTAAACCCTATACAAAACTTTTCAGCCGCCTGACCGATCTGTGGATTGCAGACTCTCCGTCCGTGCAGAACTACCTGCGCGAAACCTTGGGCGTTCCGCCACAGCGTATTCTGGTCTGGCCGCTTTACTGCGCCACCACACCACACGTCCTTTCCCACTACTGGAACGGCACGGGCTGTCTGCATCTGGGGAGCCTTGGCCGCCTGAATGAACAGAAAAACTACGCTGCCCTGATCCGTGCCGTTGCCCGCTTTCTGGAAAACGCACCGCAAAGACGCGGCGCGCTCCGGGTCTCACTTGCGGGAGACGGCCCCCTGCGCGATAGCCTGCAAAACCTGATTGACGATCTGGGCCTGAGCGACTGCATAACTCTTGTTGGGCACCAGAACGACCCGGACGCTTTTTTGTTGACGCTGGACGCCTATGTCCAGCCCTCGCTTTACGAAGGCATGTGCCTTGCCGCCCATGAAGCCATGGCCATGGGTCTGCCGGTTATCGCTACCCCTGTCGGGGAACTGGCGCACAGTGTTATCCGCGACAAAACAGGCTTCGTCATCGACCAGCCGGTGGAAAGCAGCCTTACCGCCATTCTGGATGATCTCTTTGCCAACCCCGCCAGACTTGAACAGTACGGCCGCGCAGGCCGGGAGTATGTCCGCGCGAAATTCAGTGTTGAGAACTTCAATGCGGCAGGTTTTGCCGTCCTTGAGCGGATCAGGGCCCTGCTGCCACATTCATAAATTCTGAATACGAGGAGCGCGACCAACGGCGGGGAAGCATGAACGCGTCAAGACGCGAAACTATCCTGGTCTGCCTTCAAACGCTGCGACCTCACGCAGACTTTCCTCAAGGTTTCGCCACTGTAACCCCAGTGCACGCTCCGCCTTGTCAGAAACAAGGGTAATATCCTGCCTGAATAACGAGAGCAGCGCCGAAGAGAAAAACGGCGGAAGATCAAAAGAAAACGGTAATTTTCTGCCGATGATTTCGCACACTTTCAGAAAAGGCGCCACGATCCTGCTCTCCGCCTTCAGCGTCCTCTCGCCAATACGGCGTACAGGCACAGCCCCCAGCGCTTTGGCGAAACAGATAAAATAATCGTTCCATGTGGGCGGGTTTTTCATCGCCAGATTAAAAACCTCCCCCTCGCACTGAGGCTGCCGGATAGCCGCAATAACGGCGGCCGCCACGTCATCCACATGCACCAGATTGGCAATGCCGTCCCCTGCGGCGCCAAGATCCCCTAACCGCCGCGCCTGAAGCAGCCGCGCGATCCGGCTCGACCACGCGGGGCTGCCCGGTCCGTAAATACAGCCGGGCCGCAGAACGACACGCCGTGCATAAGATGCCATGAAGCGTTCTGTCTCTACCTTGGCATTCGCGTAGGCCCCGGTATCACCGCGCAACGGGGCTTTTTCATCCACAAGACCACAACTGCTGCCATAAACAGCCATGGAACTGAAATGCACGATCAGCGGCGTGCTTGCCTGCGCCGCACGCAACAAGGCATATGTGGAATGCAGCATAACCGTCGGGTCAGACCCAACGCAGTTTACAACAACGTCAAATCCAGAAATATGTTTTTCCAGTTCCGCCTGATCAGTCGCGTCAAAACAGACACTGGCGTAGTCTGTTACGGCAGACGACCGATGCAGGCCTGCTGTTGGCTGCATATCCTCACATCGGGCAAGGGCGCTCATCAGCTTTCTGCCAACATAGCCACCCGCCCCCAGAACAAGAACAGTATGCTTCATCTCTCTAGGTTCCTGAAAAATCGAGTGACTGCAAATGATCAGCAAGGCGCAGCGACAGCGCCACAATAGTCAGCGTGGGATTGGCCTGGCTGGATGTCGGGAAGACGCCTGAACCAGCCAGATACAGATTGGCCACCCCATGCACGCGGCAGTCGGAATTGGTGACACTCGTGCGCGGCGACGTGCCCATGCGCACCGTGCCGATATGATGCCCGCCATAAGCCCCGTAGCGGATCATCTCTTTTTCCACACTCTGAGGGTCGTAATCGAAAGAGCCTACGCCGGACTCCGCAATATCCTGTTTGAGCAACGCCAGAGAGCGTTTGACCGTATGCACGTCCTGGCTCATATAGCGCCAGTCTATCTCTATTTTCTGCATCCCAAGTCGGTCTTTTTCATGCGTAAGCCCTACCCGGCTCATCGGATCAGGCATTTGTTCAGCATGGAAATCCAGACTATAAAGACCCGCCCGTGACTTGATGATAACGGACGGAAATTTGCGCGCAGCCAGTTTTCTGTCTCGCAGCATGTGCCAGGCAAAACCCATGATATCGGGAACACCCAGCGCAACGTTTTTCAGGTGTCGGTACCAGTCCTGCCAGCTCAGTGGCTCGTCTTCAAACAGTCTTTTGGCATATTCGTAGGAAATAAACGGTTTTGCACAATAAAGCGCTGAAAGAATACCATTGCCATGGCTGGGGTCTGTAATACGCGGATGATGCAACCGGGCGACGAAACTGCCAACATGCTCGTGCCTCTGCACCTCCGGCCTGAGCGCCAGCCGCCTGCGGCAATATATCCCTTCGTCAGAAATATCGTAGCCATTCCAGATGGATTCCGGTGGAATGGAAAAGCGAAGTCCGCCCATCGTGCCGGCGATGTGGCACATGTAATAGCGCCCGACGACATCATGCAGATTGCCGATACCCTGCCCATGCACATCCCGGTTGGCAAGCAGCAGCCGCACCGTTTCCAGCCCGCCCGCACACAGCACAAAACAGGTGGCCTTAACGGAAAGGCTGTTGCCAGACAGGGTTCTGGCCTCCACCTCCGTCACGCGGTTGCCGTCCGCTGAGAGCGCAATGCGGGTCAGATTGGCATGGAGCAGGATCTGGATGTTAGGTGCGGACAGTTTTTCATGATAGCGGACATGAAAATCAGTCGGGCAACTGAAGCGCTCCAGTGTATCCGTTGTAAAATGGCGCTGATCAAATCCGGGGATCATCGGCTTGAGAGGCCGGGTGAAGGCCGTCTCGCTATGGTAATCAAAAACACCCGCCTCGCACAGGCGGTTGGCCTGCGGGTAATAGCGGGCAATCTCCTCATACCCTATTGGCCAGCCACTATGGGGCACGTAGGGCCTTGCTTCAAAGTCCAGCGGATCAAACGGAACGCACCGCCCGCCCCAGATAGTGGTGGTGCCGCCAAAGCGCCTCTGCCGGTAACTGTCTGCCGGGCTATGCAGAGCCGGATTGACCACACGCCCTTCATAAAGGGCCTGTGCCTCCGCTTCTTCCTTTTCTCCACCGGCCTCCAGCAGCACAATTCTATAGCCAGACCGTGACAGCCCCAGAGCTAGACTGATCCCCGCCGCGCCCGCGCCAACTATGCAGAAATCGGCCTGGATTACCGTCCCATCAGGCAACGTTCTGGCATCTGAAATCATGATTAACCGTTCTTTTCTCTTATTAAAAAGCCGCTAAAACTGACCGACTGTTCCCTATATTGATTAATAAAATATCCCATAACGATCTGTCCCGGACCGTTTTTTCAAGAATTGCAGATATGCCCGAACACTTCATTGCCCAAGAAAAGCAAATGGCGCGGCATCCCTGAACTGGGCATTAGCCATACCCGCATAGATGTGGCTCTGGTTCGGGCCAAGCTCCAGTTTCCTGACACGACCGGTTTTTTCAGAAAAATCCAGAGCTTTCATATCCACCCAGAAAACATTGGGAGTCAGCGCGGATTCAAAGAAATAAAGCATACGCTTCTGATCCGCGACCGTGCGCCAGCGCGTCGAGGAGATGTTGGGCTCGTCCGGCGTGCTGATGCCATATGGTACCGACACGTTTCGGATCACACTGAAAACGCTGGCAAGCGCCTCCATGGGGGATTCGCTTTTCGGAATGGCATTCACGTAAAACGCAGCCCGTGCGAAGCGATCCGCCGCCCGGTTCGTACCCGGCAGCATGACCGTGCCGCCAATCTGGCTCCAGTATTCGTACAGCGCCAGTTGCTTGTCGAAAGTCGGGGAGTTGGTCATGACCTGATAGGCGGGGCTATGATGAATAACCTGCTTACCGTCGATATATTCTATAATCGCGCTGTCACCGGACGCATCAGAAAGTGAAAGGTGTAAAGCTGCTAAACGGTTTTCACCGGGAACCTTGACCGCGACTACGGTAAACGGTGCCTTTTCCAGTGCCTTGACCGCCTCGCTGACCGTAGCGAAGTTATCGAGCACATACTGCGCCCACGCCGCGAGCGACAGGCCCGGCGTCTTGCCATCGTACTGTGGGTAAGAGGATTCAGCCAACCAGAGCACATTGGCGACAAGTCCAGCCTCGTTCATACCGTCGGTAGTGGACACATCATAACCCGAAGCAATCACGCTGCCGTATCTGGAAACCCACTCGACCGAACGTGGCCCAGCCGCCCCCGAGCGCTTCATGCCGCGAGGAAAAACCCAGAGATTGGTACCGACATCGGTTTTCCAGTCCATGGAGCGGGCGGTAATCACCTCGTCATGGGCGCCATGATAGACGAAGCGCGTGCAGGCATCCGCCACCCCGGCATACTGCAGACCAAACGGCATACTCATGGCGACGCACGCCATCATGAGCGAACGCATTCCGAACTTCATGCCTGCTACCCTTTCACAGTCGCGCCAAATGGGCGCACCGTTGGATTCCGGCGGGCCCGCGCCCTCTCGCATACCGATAGCGCAAGCAGGACTGGGTGATGTTGTCACAGATCACTCGGCCACAACAACGGTCATTCACACCAAACCGTAACGGTAGCGCCAAGACGGCGCACTGAAGCAAAAACCGCCAGATCTCTACCCTGGCGGGTTGCAACATACCGCCAGCTCCTGAACCTGGGGCTTGATCACATTCATGGCATTCAACGGAGTCTGTTAAACCAGTCCAGAATATTGCCGGAAACACCAAGCGTCGACGTGTTCCCATAGAGGCCCGCAATGAAGGTGCCGCGATGGCTTCCGCCTGCGATCGGAACTCCCGTAACCAGCGCTCCGCCCGCAGACAAAGCAGGAAATACCATGGCTGGGTGAAGCGCTTCATCTGCAAGCCCGTAATCAAAACGGATGGGGGAATCATAGGCCCAATAGGTGGCGCGGTTGGCGGCGAGATGCCGAAGGAAGGCACTGTTCTGGCGAGCGGTAAAACGCTCAAAAAAGCCCGGAACCAGCAATTCTGAACCGGTCGGAAAAGCAGCCGTCTGGTCGGAGGACAGTTTATAGTTCTTCCAGAACTGCTGCGCGAAATCCTGATATTCGGGCCGGATTGCGGTCTTCATCAGCCCGTTCAGGCCATAGTAGAATTCATAACTTCCCAGCGCGATAACCATGCATAGCGATATCCAACTCGGCAGCGGTGGGTAAGTGGTCGCACCTTGGGGCAGCGGAAATGTCTGCACTCCAGCCCAGTAGCGCCAGGCTTCATTCAGGTCGTTAAAAGGACTTGCAACCGCTGTTGCCGCAATAGGACGGGACTGCTTACGCAGCGCCTGATGCAGCCATTGCGTGTTGAGCGCGCCCTGCGACCAACCGTGCAGGAATAGCTTTGACCCGCTTAAACCCATCTTGCGCATGACGGCCTGTCCAGCGGCAAGAATATCCAGACAGGTGCGTACGCTGGCATCTTTTACCGCGTAGCCTTCACTGTGGCCTCCGCGGAATGGCCCTTTGCCGACATAATCTGCCGCGACCATAGCGTAGCCCTGCCCCGCGAAACGCTGAATATTGAACAGCGTTTCCAGTGAGTCTGCCGCATCTGTCAGTGCATAGGACGGATCGGCAAGGAGCGTCAGGTTCGAAGGCACCTGATCAAAGGACAAAATGGTGCCGTGCTGCCACGAAAGCAGGGGAAGCTCCCCCCTCACCCCAACAGGCAGAGCAAGAAGGCCGCTAATGCTCAGCTCCTCGCCGGTTTCAGGAACCACTGTCTGCGTAACTATGCGATGAAGATCGACATCAAAGCGCGCGCCGTGCTGCTGCACGTCAAACGGAGGCAGGATAGCCGGGGTGTTAAAGAGCGGATAAGCCTTCGCCACCAGCGCGTTAAGCCGATCGGCGCTTATACGGCATGATTGATCCGCATCCTGTATCCCCGCGCCACGCCCACGCGCCAGGACTGGACCTGCTTTACTCAAACCGGCAGCCATCGTGGCGGCTCCGATAACGAAAGCCCGCCTGAAGCCATCGACCGGACTATCCGGGCTCTCCGCCCCTCGTCCAGCCGGACCTGTCACACACCTCCTAAAGGGCGACATAAGGCAAACTCCTTGCTCAATAAGAGTAAAGGCGAGGCAGGATTATCCTCCGCCAGTCGGCACCAGTGCCTGCCTTTGGGTGATGGTTGCTGACCAATTAAAAGCACCATCATACTGGCAACGTAACATAAACCGGGTATAGCTTATTCGATCCAGAAAAACTGTCCGACCGGACGGGACCACCTTTAAAGTGTCGGAGTGCCGTTGCCCATGAAAAGTGCCTTACCGTTGCAAAAGCTCTTCCGGTTTAATGTGGCGGATCATCAGTCAACCGTGGGGACAGAAGTACTGGCCGGGCTGACAACATTCGGCGCTATGGCGTACATCATCGCGGTTAACCCGGCCATTCTGGCCGCAACGGGGGCGGACCGGGCGGATATGATAACCGTTACGGTAATGGCGGCCATGTGCGGCTCCCTGCTGATGGCGCTTTTTGCCCGCCTGCCCATAGCCCTTGCCCCGGTCATGGGATCGAATGTGGTTTTTGCACAGGTGGTCGTGGTAAGAATGGGCCTGTCCTACAGCACGGCCCTGACCATGGTTCTGGTGGGGGGCATCCTGTTTACATGCCTGTCGCTCAGTAACGTGCGGCAACATATTGTAAGCGGTTTTCCTGTATCCATCCGCATTGGGCTTCAGGCTGGTATTGGTCTGTTTATTGCATACCTCGGCCTTAAAGGCGGCGGGCTAATCGTCAATGATGCTGGCGGCAACGTTGCTTTTGCGGACCTTCGCTCTCCCAGCGTTATGGTGGTTTTTCTCTCGCTCTTGTTCATTGCCGCTCTTGTGGCAGCACGAGTGCGCGGGGCAATGCTGCTGTCCATACTGGCGGTAACGGTGGCAGGCTTGTTTATTCAGACTTCCCCCGGCCATTTCATGACTGTTTTACCTTCGCAGATGGTGGCCTTGCCACACGTACCGAAGGCCTATTTTTTTGCTTTTGACACAACAGAATTCATCCATAATTTCTTTCTGGTGATCCCGTTAACCCTCTATTTTTTCCTGTCTGACTTTTTCTCCGCCACCGCCACCATGATTGCCGTAACACGGCGAGCAGGCTTGATGGATGCTCAGGGTCATTTCCTCAATTCGCGCCGCGCCTATCTGGCCGATGGCCTGGCATCCATCATGGGGGCATGCCTGGGAAGCCCGACGGTCGGGGCTTACGTTGAGTCAGCAACGGGCGTGGAAGCCGGCGGGCGCACAGGCCTTACAACGCTGACGGTTGCAATACTGTTCGGGCTGAGTGCTTTTTTATGGCCCCTGATTGCCTGCATACCGCCTCAAGCCACCACACCGGCGCTCGTCATGGTCGGCATCCTAATGATGGAGGGACTGACAGAACTCGATGTTTCCAATCCTTTGGAGACAATTTCAGCCGGGATGATTGTTTTGCTGACGGTCACAACAGCCAATCTCATGATCGGGATCTGCGCGGGCTGTTTTGCCTATACGATCATGGCGGCTGTAACAAGAAACTGGAAGCGGCTAACCCCGGTCTTCCTCCTGACCAATGTGTTACTGGTCATCTACCTGATATTGGTAACATATACCGTTAACTGATCTCGCGGCGCGCCTGAATCAGATATTGCCCTGTAGTGTGTATATCCGGGCAATATCGCGCGTTCGACCAACGTGCCGCTGACATATTCAGAACCGTTACTTTTTCCGGTCACGTCCTGCAGCGCCAGCCAACCGAACAGACCGATAATACCGTCAGACCAACAGCCCAGCCCTAGCCGGACGCACCGTATTCGTCCCCAAAACCATCTCAGCAAACGGAAGCCGAAATGCCTGATATCGCCAAACTCATTACAGATTTACCCAAAGCCGAACTGCATCTGCACATTGAAGGCACCCTTGAACCCCAGATGATGTTCGCCCTTGCACGTAGGAACAAGATCGACATCCCCTTTCGGTCTGTGGAAGAAGTCCATGCTGCCTATAATTTTACGAACCTTCAGGATTTCCTGAACATTTATTACATGGCTGCCAATGTTCTGGTTGAAGAAGAAGACTTTCGGGATCTCGCCGTTGCCTATTTTGACCGCGCTGCCGCAGATAACGTAGTGCACGCCGAAATATTTTTCGACCCGCAAACGCACACAGATCGCGGCATTCCGTTTGACGTGGTGATCAATGGCCTGCTCGCTGGGATGAAAGAGGCTAGAGAAAAACACCGTATCACTTCAAAGCTTATTCTGTGCTTCCTTCGCCATCTTGATGAAGACGCGGCATTCCAGACGTTCCGGATGGCCGAACCATGGTTCGACCGTATCGTAGGGGTCGGGCTTGATTCATCCGAAGTCGGGTACCCGCCGTCCAAGTTTGCTCGTGTTTTTGCCGCGGCAGGAAAGGCCAGGCTAAAACGCGTGGCCCACGCGGGTGAAGAGGGGCCGCCAGAATACGTTCATCAGGCGTTGGACCTCCTGCATATTGATCGACTTGACCACGGCAACAGGGCGCTGGAAGATACCGAACTGACAACGCGCCTTGCCCGAGAAGCGATGACGCTGACGGTATGCCCTCTTTCCAATCATAAACTACAGGTCGTGAACGATCTGCATAACCACCCGATTGACCGTATGCTGGCACGTGGGCTGCGCGCCACAATCAACTCAGACGACCCTGCATATTTTGGTGGCTATATAGGCGACAATTATCGGGCGGTCGCCAAGGCGCGCAACCTGTCTCGCGAAGCCTGTGTGACATTGGCGCGTAACAGTTTTCTGGGTTCTTTTCTCGATGATCAAGAAATCACCCCTCATCTCCAGAAACTGGCGTCAATGCTGCCATAAATGCGTAGGGGTTGAACATTCTTTCCGATGCGCAGGCGGATACTTCACCCACATCGTCCACTGTGCCTGGCTTCAGGAAGCGGAAGCACGTGTCAACGGCTCTTCAACCCCTTCATCGCTTTAACGAATTACTTATTTACCCTTACAATCAGGCAGGTAAGTCTCGAGAGATGGGTCTACTTGGTAAATCTTCCAGTCATTTCCGTCACGCTGTAATCTGACACATACGGCTCGTGACGCACCAGTCCCCTTCGGAAAGCGCATGAAAAGCCGAACAACTGAGTTATTTCGGCTTTGCTCTATCTCTGTGGCTTTCATGCCGGAAGTCCATTGAACACTAAAATCCTGCGTATGTGTGAAATAATCACTATCTCCGGCCAAATCACCGTAAACTCCAGCCTTATAAGCATGGACTATTTTTTTATATAATTCTTGTGTGACATAACTCTTTATATCCATATTGCAGAACAAACCATCCAACTCAAGGTTTGGTTGTTCTAGAAATGGCTGAGCACAGGCAGTCATGTATTTTTTATAAAAATCCAGAACTTTTTGCTCTGGTTTTGTACTCTGAGCATGTGCCCACAGCGGAAAAAAGACAAAAGCGCAAATGCTTAGTATTTTCAATCCATTATGGATGTCTGTAAATTTTATGGCTTGGTTTTTCATTGCGATATACCGGCCCAGGATACAATCCACGAAGCTGCTTGAAGTCTAATATTCAAATACTACCGTCGAACATCCGCATATGTCCATGTGCCCCCCGTGACAACTTGGATAACGACAAGATCTCCAACTCGAAGCAGAAGCTGGCCTGCGAGCGTTGTAACCGTGCGGTGAAGGCCGCTTTTGCAATGCCTTTTTTTGATCTGCGTAAGTTTAGATTCCGCAGAGGGAGCGGGCGTTAGGCCTTGATCTCAATCGGGGTACCATCGGGGACCAACTCCCAAATTTCTTCTATCTCAAAATCAGTCACGGCAATGCACCCGCGTGTCCAATCCACTTTCGTGTGCAGTCCTCCAAGCCAGCCAAGGCCATTACGAATGCCATGGATCATGACATCGCCACCCGGATCAACTCCGAGCCCTTGCGCAATCCGTTTTTGCTGTTCAGTTGGATAGCCAATACGCAACGAGAGGTGAAAGGCGCTGCGTGGGTTTCGTCCAACGATATGATACGTTCCTTCCGGAACTTTATCGTCGCCCGCCATGGATTTGGCCTCTTTGCCGCCCCGCCCAAGTGCTACCCGATAAGTCCTTATGACCGTGCCGTGATCAAGTAGTTGCATCATATGCAGATGCTTTTCGACCACAATATAGTCGACAGATGGATTTATGGGAGGAGCCTGAACTGGAAGCACAAAATAAACGCCGCTGACAGCTACTACCGCTGCGAGCACAACCGCGGAGCCAACCAGAATCCATTGCTTCAATATAAACATGAAAGTTCCGGCACAATACCGTCAACCCCGCGACGATCTGCCAATTCTCCCGAGCCGCTCGCGAGCATATCCACCTCGAGGGAGACGGTTATCGGCGGGATCATTTGCGCGCGCTGACCCAGCGCGTCGAGGCCGACGAGAGCGAAGTCCGCGTCATGGGATCGAAATCCACCTTGCTCGGGACGCTGGCGGCTGGGTGGGAAGGGAAATTTGGCGGAGAGGGAGGGATTCGAACCCTCGGTACGATTGCTCGCACAACGGTTTTCGAGACCGCCCCGTTCGACCGCTCCGGCACCTCTCCATGGGTGGGGCTTATACGCACGGTTTGAGGTGGCGTGCAAGAGCCCTGCGCGCATTTTCAGTTTCCTGTTGACGCTGGGGAGAGATTCCCCTTAAAAGCCCAGCTTGATCCACAAAGATGGAACCATGCCGCGCCAAGCCGGACGGCCAAAGACGAAAAAGCGTGAGGATTCTGCGCCTGTGCACTGCACCGCGCAAATCAAGAGATCGGAAAGAGAGTAGAGTTCATGTTCGCAGTCATCCGCACCGGCGGCAAGCAGTACCGGGTTGAGCCCAACATGGTACTGAAAGTTGAAAAGCTGGAAGTCGAAGCTGGCGCCACCATTACCTTTGAAGACGTTCTGGCCGTTGGCGGCGAGAACGGCACCCAGATCGGCGCACCCACCGTCGCTGGCGCAAAGGTTACGGCCACCGTCATCGCTCAGGACCGCCTCAAGAAGGTCATCATCTTCAAGAAGCGCCGTCGGCAGAACAGCCGTCGTAAAAACGGTCACCGTCAGCCGGTAACTGTTCTGCGCATTCAGGAAATCAACGCCGCCTGATCCCTCTTGGGACAGGCTGGTTACGACCCACGGAGGAGTTTAGGTCATGGCACAAAAGAAAGCCGGCGGTTCATCCCGCAACGGGCGCGATAGCGCCGGGCGCCGCCTTGGCGTCAAGAAGTTTGGTGGCGAGCAGGTTATTGCGGGTAACATTATTATCCGTCAGCGTGGCACGAAGGTAAAGGCTGGCAGCAATGTCGGCGTTGGCCGCGACCACACCCTGTTTGCACTGGTTGATGGCAACGTGCGCTTCGAGCGCCGTGCAGAAGGCCGGGTGCATGTCTCTGTTGACGCGCTGCCGCTGGCCGCTGAATAAACAGGACACGTTTCCAGTCTGGCCATTATCTGGTCAGGCTGGGGCAGGAACAGGGCCGAGCCGGAAGGGTCGGCCCTTTTTCGTTGTCCGGGCTGGAGATTACGCATGAAATTCCTTGATCAAGCAAAGATCTATATCCGCTCGGGCGACGGCGGGGATGGCGTAACCGCCTTCCGCCGTGAGAAATATATTGAATTCGGCGGGCCGGACGGCGGCAACGGCGGGCGCGGCGGCGATATCATTTTTGAAGCCGTACCGAACCTCAACACGCTGATCGACTTCCGCTACACGCAGCATTTCCGCGCCCGCAAGGGTGGAAACGGCGCCGGGTCTGACCGGACGGGAGCCGCCGCAAGCGCGGTTGTCATCAAAGTGCCGATCGGCACCCAGATCATGGATGACGACCGCGTGACCATGCTGGCGGATCTGGACAAGCCGGGAATGCGCGTAACGCTGTGCCGCGGCGGCGACGGCGGCTACGGCAACGCTCATTATAAAACCAGCACCAACCGCGCCCCACGCCGTTCTGACAAGGGCTGGCCCGGTGAAGAACGCTGGGTGTGGCTGCGCATGAAGCTGATTGCGGATGCTGGGCTGGTCGGGCTCCCCAATGCCGGCAAGTCTACCTTCCTGTCCGTTGTCTCTGCGGCACGTCCCAAAATCGCGGATTATCCGTTTACCACACTGCACCCCCAGCTCGGCGTTGTGCGCCTGTCCATGACAGAGGAGTTCGTTCTGGCCGATATTCCGGGCCTGATCGAAGGCGCGCATGAAGGTACGGGGCTGGGTGATCGTTTTCTGGGCCATGTGGAACGCTGCGCGGTTCTGCTGCACCTGATTGATGGCGCGGCGGGGGATGTCGTGGCGGCGTGGCGCACCATCCGTAATGAACTCGCAGCTTATGGCGGCGGACTGGACGAAAAGCCAGAAATCATCGCCCTGAACAAGAACGACGCCATGACCCCGCGTGAGGCTTCAGCCCGGCGCGCCGCCCTGCAGAAAGCCAGCGGCGCCCCTGTCGTCCTGATTTCAGCCGCAACGCATCAGGGTGTGCCTGAACTCCTGCGCATGATGTTCGATGCCGTCACGCGTGCGCGCGAGGAAGCCCGGCACGCCAGCGACTAACTCAAACCCCGGCCCGTGCCTGACAGGGGCATAGGCCACGCCACAACACCGACCAAGCCCGGGAACTTCCGATGCGCGACGCTACCCGCCCTTCTCTCGCCCATGCCAAGCGGCTGGTTATCAAGATCGGCAGCGCGCTTGTGGTTGACCCGGAGCAAGCTGCCCCCCGTCAGGCCTGGCTGGCCAGCGTGGCGGAGGATATCGCCATGCTGCGCAGGCAGGGCACGGCGGTTAGCGTGGTTTCCTCCGGCGCCATCGCGCTGGCGCGGCACAGTCTTGGCCTGACAGACCGCGCCTTACGGCTGCCCGAGAAACAGGCGGCTGCAGCCGTAGGACAGATCAAGCTGGCGCAGGCCTGGAGCAATGCCCTTTCGGCACAGGGGCTGACAGCCGCCCAACTGCTCCTGACACCGGATGATACAGAAGACCGCCGCCGTTACCTGAACGCCCGCGCAACGCTCACGACCCTGCTTGATCTGGGCTGCATTCCCGTCATCAATGAAAACGACACCATCGCCACCACGGAAATCCGCTTTGGTGACAACGATCGTTTAGCAGCCCGCGTGGCGCAGATGACCGAGGCTGACCAACTCATCCTGCTCTCGGATATAGACGGGCTATACACAGCCGACCCCCGTACCAACCCCGCCGCCCGCCACCTGCCGGTTATTGAAAGCCTGACGCCTGAAATCGAGGCCATGGGGGGCGAACCGCCGCCCGGCTATTCCTCCGGCGGTATGCGCACCAAACTCCTGGCAGCCGGCATTGCCACACGCTCGGGCTGCGCCATGGCTATTGCTCTGGGCAAAACGCTTAATCCCCTGCGCGCCCTCATGGACGGCGCACAGTGCTCGTGGTTTCTGCCCCAGCCTCATGCTCATACCGCCCGCAAACAGTGGATTGCAGGGAGCCTGAACCCGGTGGGGGAAATTGTGGTGGATGCCGGTGCGGCGAAAGCCCTACAGCACGGCGGCTCCCTGCTGCCCGCAGGCGTGGTGGAGGTGCGCGGCGCTTTTTCGCAGGGCGACCTTGTTGATGTCGTCAGCGCATCCGGTCGGATTTTAGCACATGGGCTGGCTGCTTATGATGCAGAAGATGCCCGCCGCATCGCGGGGCACCAGTCCACGGAAGTCGCCAATATCCTAGGGCGTTCAGGCCGGGACGAGCTCATCCATCGTGATGATCTCGTCGTTCTCTGACCGGCCAATTCAGAGTAGGCTCTGTCCGCTCGGGCCGCTCTTCGTTTCGAAGAGGATAAAGAGGTGTGGATACGCCTGCACTATTCGCCCCCCTCTCCCGCGCCGCAGAGTACGCACTGCTTTCCTGTGAAAAGTCGGGCCGCCAGACAGGCTGATTGGCATCTGGCGCGCGCTGCCGACGCATAATCTGCGCCGCTGTCTCCGGCACAGAATCTTCTGGAGCGCCTTCGGTCTCGTGCCATGGCATACGCTGTTCACGCCAGCCTTCCGGCCGGGGTGGCACAGCGGGAGACGGTATGGGCGGGACGCTCTGCCTTGGTTCATACGCATCGGACACGCGGGGCGTGTGCAACGCAACCAGTACCGGCGGTTCCCTTAGTGGCATCCTTGATGGCACATTACCGGACACGCCGCCTGCGGCCGCTTGTGGAGGCGTGTTATCCTGCTGTCCTTCATACGGGAAGGCCGCATGGACTTCCTCGACCATAATACCAACAACGGATGCGTTGCGCACGGCGTCATCACTCGGGGGTGCTGGTGCGGTCTGCGCGACTGGCTCACGCAGGCTTTGGGCACGTAACTGCGCCTGAAGCTCACCGACCTGAAGCGACAGTTCGGCCAGCCTGCCTTTCACCCCGAACACGGCAAAAGGCATCATCATGAACGCCATTCCGAACAGAATACCCCCCGCCAGCATCAGCAACTGGCCCCAGAGAGGCATCCACTCGGGAAAGGAGAACGATGTCATGGCAAGCCGATCCGTGCTTTTGCGCGCTTACATACCCAGCGCGCGGCGATAGATATCCAGAAGCGTTTCCTGTTCTTCCACCTCCGCCGGCTCCTGCCTGCGAATGCGGATGATCTGACGAATGACCTTTACATCAAACCCGGCAGATTTGGCTTCTGTAAAAATATCCTTGATGTCGCCTGCAAGCGCCTTGCGCTCTTCTTCCAGGCGTTCGACCCGTTCGATAATGCTCCGCAGCCGATCCGCTGCAATGCCCCCTGCTGCCGGATCTTCATCACCGGAGAAATGTTCGCCATCCATATCAAGCAGCCCTCTCGTTAGCATCATGTCTTTCCGCGCCACAGACGCGCCACGAAGGCGCGGGCTTATCGCGGCACGGGCATGGGGTCAATGATCCCACACAAGGCCACTCTTGCAAACGGGCAATGCCTCTCCCATAAGCACAGCAGTAACTTTGCGCGTTCCCTTACGAACAGCACCCGTCCCCCTCTACAGCGGCTTATACTGCCCGCCCTGCCGGAACTCTGCTTATGGCGCTCGTCAACCGTACGGAACCCTTCGATTACGTCATTTTCGGCGCAACCGGTGACCTGACACGCCGCAAGCTGCTGCCCGCATTCCTGCGCCGGTTCCATGCCGGGGAATTCGGGCAGGATACGCGCCTGATCTGTGTCGCGCGCTCGGATTACACGCCAGAAGCATTCCGCGCGTATATTCTGGAATACCTGCACAAATTCGCCCCGGACGTGGCGGCGGATCAGGAGGTGCTCCGCAGCTTTATCGACCTGCTGCACTATATCCAGCTTGATGCAACACACCCTGAATCCGACTGGCCGTCGCTGCGCGAAGCTCTGCCCGACCCCGGACGGATACGCGTTTTCTATCTGGCCACAGCGCCCTCGCTCTACGGCCAGATCTGTGCCGCACTGGCAACCCACGACCTGATCAGCCCGTCCGCGCGTATGGTACTGGAGAAACCCATCGGCACCAGTCTTGCCACCGCGCGCGAGGTCAATAGCGGGGTAGGCCGCTTCTTTCCTGAAGAATCAATCTACCGAATTGATCATTACCTTGGCAAAGAAGGCGTGCAAAACATTCTGGCACTGCGCTTCGCCAATCCGGTTCTGGAAAGGCTCTGGTCGACCGAGGCCATTGAGTATGTACAGATCACGGCGGCGGAAACCGTGGGCATCAGCGGACGCGGCGGCTATTATGACGAGGCAGGCGCCCTGCGCGACATGGTGCAGAACCATCTGCTACAGGTGCTGTGCATGGTGGCAATGGACGCGCCAGCATCACTCCGGGCTGATGACCTGCGCAATGAAAAGCTCAAGGTTCTGAACGCCCTGCGCCCCATGACCCCCGACATGGTGAGGCAGAACGTCATTCGTGGGCAGTATACGGCCGGGCGGCTGAAAGGTCAGGACGTGGCCGACTATACGCATGACCTCGGCACGGGCCGGGCGAGCAACACGGAAAGCTTTGTAGCCATCCGCACAAAAATCCGCACGGCCCGTTGGGGCAATACGCCATTCTATCTGCGCACGGGCAAACGCCTGGCCACCAAGACGACCGAAATCGTCATTCAGTTCCGCCCCCAACCCTGGCCGATTTTCACCAACATGCCGTCTTCCGGCAGGCTGGTTATCCGGATCGATCCACATGGTGAACTGGCGCTTGTTCTAGGTGTGCGCGACCCCGGTGCCGGGGGGCTGCGCGTTCGCAACGCAACGCTTTCCATGTCTTACGAGCATGGGTTTTCCATCTCGTATCAGGATTCCTACGAGCGCCTTTTGCTTGACGCCGTGCGGGGTGACCCGGCGCTGTTCATCCGTCGCGATGAGGTCGAAGCCTCATGGAAATGGGTAGAACCGATCCTTGAAACCTGGCGGCAGGGCCTCACCCCCCTTGAACCCTATGCGGCAGGCGGCTGGGGGCCACCCTCCACCCGCGCGCTGCTGGCGCGTGACGGCGCCCTATGGCACGAGGATATGCTGACATGACCTCCCCCAACACCACACCCCCTACAGGCCCGAAGTGGGTCAAATCACTCAGCAGCCTGCTGGCCAGAGCGCCGCGCGGCCCTGCGGGCAAACGCACCCTGCGCCAGCACGCCCTGCGGCGGATTGCCCTTGTGCTCCCGCTCGCCCTGCTCATGATCGGGCTGAGCAAAAGTGGCATGATGGAACGGCTGGTGGACCGCTACACGTTCCGCCCGGAAAGCTGGTTTGACGATACGGCCCTGATCCGTCACCTGCGGCTTGTCATCACCCATAACGGCATGACACACGACCGACCCGAGTGCCTGCTGTTCATCGTCAACGGCAATGACGCCCCTACCGCCACCCGGATGGATGTCATGGAAAAACATTCAGAGTCCTGTCCCGGCCCCAAGGGGGAACTGCCCAAACTGTTTACCCTGCAGGTCAACCGGATGGAGCGCACGGTGCTGTCCGACCAGAACTCACCGGGGCAGTTTCATCCTATCCCCTAAGCTTCTCGCACGTCCTGCGGCCTGAAAGCCCGCCGCAGGGCTGCACCGCCCAGCCGCAAGGCCGCCTTGCCGTACGGCATAAAGGCGTAAAAATTCAGGAACGCATGGAGGGCCCCAGGGTAGCAGTGGTAGAGCACCCGTACACCTGCCCTCCGCAGGGCATGCGCATACGCAGCCCCTTCATCCCGCAGCGGATCGCATTCCGCCGTAATGATCACGGCAGGAGGCAGGCCAGACAGGTCAGGATGGCCACCAGGGGCAAAGCGCGTGTCATCCCAGTCCTGCTCGCCGCTGATATACTGGTCTGCATACCATTCCATGGACTTGCGAGAGAGAAAATACCCGCTGCCATAGGTCTGGTGTGAGGGAAACAGCCGCCGCCCGTACAGGGTCGGATAATACAGAAGCTGCATGACGGGTAGCGGCGCTGCGCCCGCGCGTGCTTCCTGTGCCACCACAGCCGCCAGATTACCCCCTGCGCTATCCCCCGCCACAGCCACACTGCCACCCCAGTAGCGGGCGGAAGCACCCGCCAGCCAACGCAGGGCCGCAAGAGAGTCCTCCACCGCCGCTGGAAAACGGTGCTCAGGCGCCAGACGGTAATCCACCAGTAGCACCGCCGCCCCTGAAGCCCGTGCCAGACGGCAGCACATACCGTGGTGCGAGTTCAGGCCACAGTGCACAAACCCGCCGCCATGCAGGTAGAGCACGGCGCCCCGCACGGAACCACGCGGAATAAAAAGGCGTGCCGACAGCTCTCCCGCGTCTGTTGGTACGCTGAGCGTTACCACCCTGCGCAGCGGAAGGGAGGACAGCCCGACAGGAAAGGAAGGCGTATCCATACCCCGCCGCAGAGCCTTAAGAAAATGCGCCTGCACCTCGTGATCTGCGGGGCTGGGCCGCTCCCGACCGCCATCACCGGCATTGGTCGGTGGGCATTGTCTTGTTGCCGCCTGCCTGCGGCGGCGCTTTTGCCACGCCAGCCAGTACAGCAGAAGGCGCGAGGCCAGATTGGGCCGCACGGGTGGCGGCGCATAGACCGGAATGGCCGAAGACACACCGGACATGGGCTCGGAGGTTTGCTGCAACTCGGACATAGGCAGAGCCTAACGTTTTTTCAGGCAAAAACCAGTATCGCATACCAGCCCCCTTGACCTGCGCCGCCAGCCGCCGCAGGGTGCGCGGGCCAGACGGTCGGACGGTCGCTGTTGCGTATGCGAATGCGAATGCGTGATGGAGGAAAGTCCGGGCTCCACGGGAGAACGGTGCCGGTTAACGACCGGCGAGGGTGACCTTAGGGAAAGTGCCACAGAAAACAGACCGCCTTCCGGGTCTGCCATGGGAAATCATGGGACAGACTGAAGGTAAGGGTGAAACGGTGCGGTAAGAGCGCACCGCTCCGATGGTAACAGAGGAGGCAGGGCAAACCCCACCGGGAGCAAGACCGAATAGGAGCGGCCGAAATCCGCATGGATTTCAGGGGTTCTCCCGCCCCGTCGCTCGGGTTGGTTGCGTGAGGCCCTCCGCAAGGGGGGCCCCAGAGGAATGACCGTCCAGGCCCTTTTGGGCCAGACAGAACCCGGCTTACAGACCGTCTGGCATTTTAAACCCCCGCCTGCACCTGTTAGCGCACGGCCAAAACCCAAACGTGAACGCAAACAGAATACCCCGCGCCGCAACAGGCGCGGCCTCTGTTTGAACACATTACCTGCCAGCCCGAAAAATTAAGCTAACAATACTTAATAAATGGCTGTTTTCCGGTGTTTTTTCTTCCTTTTTGATTTACTTCCCATGTTATCCCATGCTATCCCAAAACAAGGCCATATGGTGTGGCTTATCCGCCCTACATGTCCCACGACACAGGGCAGGAAAGCATTGGTGGGGAAGGATTTCTGATCGCTGTGGGCGTCTTTCTCGGCACGCATGAGAATCGGTTCGACGCCAAGGGACGCGTCTCGATTCCGGCCGGGTTCCGCACCGTTCTCAGAGACCAGCAGACGGAGGGCAACGCACTGATGATTCTCCGCCCGTCCCATACCCTGCCCTGCATCGAGGCGTGGCCCGCCACAGCGTTCGCCCGCCTGACAGAGCCGCTCGACCGGCTTGACATGTTCTCCGACGAACATGACGACCTCGCCGCCGCTCTGTATGCCGATGCCTACCCGATGGACCCCGACCGCGAAGGACGGATCATTCTGCCGGACTTCCTGCGGGAACATGCGGGGCTGAGCGGCAGCCCGCTCGTCTCCTTCATGGGGCTGGGGCGCATTTTTCAGATATGGGAGCCTGAAGCCGCGCGCCTGCGCCGTGCCGACGCCCGCCAGAAATCCCGCCGCGTCAGCATCCCCGCAGCGGGCCATGCCGCAGCAGGTCGGGGAGAGAGCACACCATGAACGCCGCCACCCTCCCGCTGGCTTCCGACCTTTTGCCACAGGCCGGGCATGTGCCTGTCATGCTGGCGGAAGTGCTGCACTATCTGGCCCCTGCCGATGGCGAAGCCATACTGGACTGCACCTTTGGCGGGGGCGGTTATACCCGCGCCATTCTGGATACCGCCGCCTGCACGCTCTGGGCCATCGACCGCGACCCGGACGCCATCGCCCGTGGCAACGCCCTGCGCGCGGCTCTTGAAAGTCACGGACAGGGCGGACGCCTGCACATGCTGCACGGCGGTTTTGGCAGCATGGCCGATCTGGCGCGGGCCGCAAACGCGCCCGCTTTCAACGGCATTGTTATGGATCTGGGGGTTTCATCCTTTCAGTTGGATGAAGCCGAACGGGGTTTTTCATTCCGGCACAATGGCCCGCTTGACATGCGGATGGAAAAATCGGGCCGGAGTGCAGCCGATCTGGTCAACACGGCTTCGGAGCAGGAACTGGCCGACATCATCCATTTCTATGGTGAGGAGCGGCACGCCCGGCGCGTGGCCCGCGCGATTGTTGCCGCCCGGGCAGAAGAGCCCTTTACCACCACGCTGCAACTGGCAGAGCTGGTCCGCGCCAACGTGCCGCACGATCGCTCAGGGCTGGACGGCGCCACCCGCACATTTCAGGGCCTGCGGATTGCGGTCAATGACGAACTGGGCGAAATCGAACGCGGCCTGACACAGGCGCTGACACTTCTGGCTCCCGGTGGCCGCCTGGTGGTGGTGTCCTTCCACTCGCTGGAAGATCGGCTGGTAAAGCGGGCGTTCCAGCGCGCAACCGGACGCGATGCCGCCTTCTCCCGCCATGATCCGCGCGCTGCCATGAGCCAGGGCGCAGAGTCTGCCTTCAAAACCCTGACAGGCAAAGCCGTACGCCCCGGCGAGACGGAATGTCGCATCAATCCCCGTGCACGCAGCGCCCGGCTGCGCGCGCTCCTCAGGCGTCCCGACACTGCGCCATCTTCGGTCGTAGAGAACTGATCATGCTGCCACGTCCTTTTACCTGCTGCTGTGCCGTTCTCGCGATCGCTTCGGGGTTTTTCCTGTATGCCAAGAAGCATCAGACAACCCTGCTGGATCAGCAGATCTCCAGGATCGTCCATGAAACCGAGCATGTACGCACCCAGACGGCCATGCTGCGTACAGAATGGACCCTGGAAAACCAGCCGGAACGGCTGACGGATCTGGCGGCTCACCACGCAGCGTATCTGCGCATCATGGAGCCGACACAGTTTGTCCGCATGGCAGACCTGAGCAACCATCTGCCCGCACCGGTGAAAGAGAACAAAACCCCTCCGACACCTGTCGCAATGGCGGATGCATCAGCCAGCCAGCCGCATGAGCAGACCGTCGCGCCGGCTCCCCTCACCAGCCCGCCCCAGCACGTACAGCCCGAACACGTGAGCGTGGCCAGCGCCTCCGCGCCTGTGGTCAGCACGGCAGCACGGCCGCAGCCTGAACGCACGATCATGACTGTAGCCAGCGCGGCGCCTGTCAGCCGACCCGCACCGGCCCCTGTGCAGCATGTGAGCGCGCCCCCTCCGGCTGCTCCAGTACCGACGCCTCATCTACGAGTGGCTGATACCGCCAGCAGCGGGACATCCCTGCTGGCCGCCATTCAGGCAGCAGGTTCGCACCGTGCCGAAACGGCCCACGCCACAGCCCGGACAGAACTGGCGTCAACGCAGATGGATATGGATCTGAAGCCCCGCACCCGGGTGGCGTCTGCAGCTCCGGCCCGTATGGTTGCAGCCCGCAGCACCACACCGGATGAACCCACCCCCGTCCGTCATCCGCTGCCCGCAACCGTTGCCTCATGGCATCCGCACCTGCACCGTGCCACCACATCGGGTGGCAGCTATATGGAAGCACGCGCCAGTTCGGGGTATATGGGGGGGTCTCTGCTCGGGCGCGGGGGCGACAGCCTGCCGCCGCCGGTCCCTGTCACGAACTGACCTGACCTGCTGATGTCCCTCGAACCGAAAGTGTTTCCCGCCTGCCATGAAGCCGCCGCCCCATGAGTCCAACAGCGCGAGACCGGTAGGCACACCAGAAGGTTCCCTGCGCGCACAGGCACGCAGGGAACAGATGCACGCCCGGCTTCTGGGGGCGGCGAGTCTTTTCTGCTTTCTGTTCATCGTTGTGGCAGGCAAGCTGACGCTGGCCACCATCATACGACCCATGGCGCCGGAAAAACGCCAGATCGCACCGCAGGTGCCCGAAATCCCCAAGATAGACCCCAAAGGGGGCATGGCAGGAGATTTCTCCCTGCCGCAGGTGCATCGCGCGCCTATCATGGACCGCAACGGGCAGACACTCGCACTCTCCCTTCCTGTGGCGCAGGTTTACGCTAACCCGCAGGAGCTGATCGACCCGGCTGATATCGCCAGCAAGCTCCACCGCGTCCTGCCCGCGCTGAACGAGCAGGAGACCGCCCGCAAGCTCGGATTGCCCAAACAGTTCGTCTATATCGCGCGCAATATTTCGCCACAGCAGGAACTGGCTATCAACAACCTCGGTATTCCGGGCATTTACTTCGAACCCGGCGAGCAGCGGCACTATCCGCTGGGCCGTATGGCCGCCCAGATTCTGGGGGCCGTGGATATTGACGACCACGGCATTGCCGGGGTCGAGAAGCATTTTGACGCCCGCCTGCTATCAGACCACCGTCCTTTGCGCCTGTCGCTGGATATCCGCATCCAGTCCGCCGTGCGTGAAGAAGTGGCAGCCTCCATGCAGACATATCAGGCCATCGGCGCGTGCGGCATTGTCATGGATGTCCGCACGGGTGAAATTCTTGCCATGGTCAGCCTGCCCGACTACGACGCCAACACCTTTGCGCACGCCACCAGCGACGAACGATTCAACCGCGCTGTCACGGGGCTGTATGAGCCCGGCTCCACTTTCAAACTCCAGACCGCCGCCATGGGGCTCGCGACTGGCACCATCCATGTCTGGGACCGTTTTTCCTCCGTGCCCCTCAAAATCGGTCGCTTCACCATCCGCGACATGAAGAACGACCATTTTTCGCCATGGCTGACCTTGCCCGAAGTCATGGCCTACTCTTCCAACCCGGCGGCCGCCCATATTGCCCTGGATGTAGGAGGCAAACGTCAGGCCGAATGGCTACGCGACATGGGCTTCTTTGCTCCTGTGCCGGTGGAACTGCCTGAAGCCGCCCGCCCGCTGGTACCGCATCAGTGGGGGCTTGCCACCACCATGACAGTCGGCTTCGGACACGGTGTGGCCGAACCGCCTCTGGCCATCGTGCGGGGCACAGCCGCCACGGTAAACGGCGGCATTCTCGTCACCCCTACCCTGCTGGACGCTGAAAGCCGCAAAAGCGAACAGACCGAAGCAGCCACCCCGCCGGACAGTCTGGCCTCGGTTGCAGCTCCCTTGGAGCCCTCCGTGGCACAAGCCGCCCCAACCGAGACCGATGCTCCAGTTGAACCGCAGGGACCGCGTGTGCTTTCGCCAGACGTTTCAGCTCTGCTGCGACGCATTCTGCGGCTCGACGTTACGCAGGGCACGGGCCGCACGGCTGAATCTCCGGGCTATTTCGTAGGCGGGAAAACCGGCACGGCGGAAAAAATCGGCCCGCATGGCGGCTATCTCAAGCATGTGAACATTTCCGCCTTTACGGGCATTTTCCCCATGAATGCTCCGCATTACGCGGTGTATGTCATGCTCGACAGCCCACAGGCCACACCTCAGACCCACGGCTGGACAACAGCAGGCTGGAACGCCGCCCCCACGGTTTCGCGCATTGTCTCGCGCATTGGCCCCATGCTCCAGATTTTTCCTGACACCGAACATGCTGCCCAGATCGAAGCGCAACTGGCCATTCCCATGCAGCCCCCCGTGCCGCGCGGTGTGCGCCCGCTGGGACCAGGGAACGACCCCGGCGACCCACGCCAGATGGAAGCCGCCGCACGCAAAGCCCGAGACCTGAACACGGCTCAGGAGCAGAGCACGGCTGGAGCCCGCAAGCACCTTCTGGCCGAACGGCGCAAAGCCACAACGGAAAAGATGGACGAATGAGCCAACCCCTTTCCCGCCTGATGGCGGCGGCCCACCTGCCGCCCGTCCTTCCCGGCGTATCGCCCGAGACAATCCCTGTCAGCGCCCTGACAGCGGACAGCCGCGCCGTGCGCCCCGGCACGCTGTTCGCGGCCCTGCCCGGCAGCCATGCGGATGGCCGCAGTTTCATCGCCGCCGCCGTTCAGGCTGGAGCCTGCGCCATTCTCGCTCCACCCGGCACGGCGTGGCCGCAGGGCACACCGCTCCGCCCCTTGCTGGAATGTGAAAACCCCCGTCGCGCACTAGCGCTCATGGCGGCGGCTCTGGCCGGACCACAGCCAGCCCATCTGGCCGCCATAACCGGCACCAACGGTAAAACCAGCACGGCGGATTTCATGCGCCAGCTCTGGGCTTTGCAGGGGTTCAGCGCCTCGGCCATCGGCACACTTGGCCTGACCGGTGCCAACCCCACGGGCCTGCGCTTACCTTCCCTGACAACACCCGACCCGGTTACTCTGGCCCAAACACTGGCCATGCTGGAACAGGCCGGGGTCCACCATGTCGCGCTGGAAGCCTCATCCCACGGGCTGGAACAGGGGCGGCTGGATGGGCTGCACCTGAGTGCCGCGGGTTTTTCCAACCTCACGCGGGATCATCTGGATTATCACGGCACGCTGGATGCCTACCGGCAGGCCAAGCTGCGCCTTCTGCGTGATATCCTTCCCCCCGGCGGGCTGGCCGCTGCCAATGCGGATATGGAAAGCCCCACGCTGGACGCGATCAGGGATATTGCCAAAGCCAGGAACCTACGCCTGCGCCTTGTGGGTGAACAGGGCGACACGCTACGCCTTCTTGCGCATCGCGCCGTGCCGCATGGTCAGGAACTCCAGCTGTCCTGCGCAGGGCAACTCTATACGCTGACACTCGCCTTGCCGGGACGTTTTCAGGCCGATAACGCCCTGCTGGCCGCAGCCCTTGCGGCTGAAGACGATGCCGCCCTCTCAACCATGCTGGCCCTTCTTCCCAGCCTGAAGGGCGTGCGCGGGCGAATGGAACGCGCGGCAGTCCTGCCCAACGGGGCCAGCGCCTATGTGGACTACGCTCACACGCCCGATGCACTCGCGCGCCTGCTGGCCTCGCTCCGCCCCCATGCGCTGGGCAGGCTGGTGGTGGTATTTGGCGCAGGTGGGGACAGGGATCGCGGCAAACGCCCGCTTATGGGGCAGGAAGCCGCAGCAGGCGCGGATCTTGCCATTATTACCGACGATAACCCCCGCACGGAAAACGCCGCCGCCATCCGCGCCGCCGTCCGCGCGGGTGCGCCCGATGCCCTTGAAATTGCGGATCGGCGGAGCGCCATAGCCGAGGCGCTGAGCCTGCTCGGGCCGGGCGATGTGCTGGTCGTGGCGGGCAAGGGCCATGAACAGGGCCAGATCGTGGGGGACACGGTTCTGCCCTTTGACGATGCCAGCGTCATTCGTTCCCTGACAGGGACGGAAACGGCGACACTGAACGGAGGGGAAGTCGCGTCCGGGCACGCGCACTCCCCAGCACGGAAGGAAACGGACCAGACATGACAAGTCTGTGGACACGCGAGGAACTGGAACAGGCAACCGGAGGCCGCTTCATGCAGGCCGGGCTGTCGCATGAGCCTCCTGTACACAGTATCAGCGGTGTTTCCATCGACACGCGCAGCCTGCAGCCGGGCGACCTGTTCATCGCCCTGATGGGGGACAATAGCGACGGTCATGCACATATCCGCGCGGCGCTGGACATGGGGGCCGCTGCCGTTCTGGCGCATGACGCCCCCGGCACGCCTGACCCGCGCATCCTGCTGGTGCCCGACACCATGAACGGCCTACGCGCGCTGGCACAGGCCGCGCGCGCGCGCTTTACCGGCCGTATGGTGGCCGTGACAGGCAGTGTCGGCAAAACCACCACAAAGGACATGCTGCGCCTGTGTCTAAGCACCTGCGGCCCTACCCACGCGGCCGAGGCCTCGTACAACAATCACTGGGGTGTGCCTCTTACCCTTGCCCGCCTGCCGCGTGACGCCGCATTCTGCATCAGCGAAATCGGCATGAACCATCCGGGCGAAATTCTGCCGCTGGCCACTCTGGTGCGCCCGCACTGCGCCATTATCACCACCATCGGGTCGGCACATCTGGGCCATATGGGCAGTCTGGATGCCATCGCCCGCGAAAAAGCCTCGCTGCTGCTCGCCCTGCCCACAGGCGCTATCGCTATTGTCCCGGATGATGCGCACGGCATGGACCTGATCAAACAGGCCGCAGGGCGTAGCCACGCCACTGTGTGGAGCTGCGGACTGAAAGCCGACAGCAGCGCCCGGATTACGGACCTAAGCACCGGGCCGGATGGCTCCGACTTCACCCTTCGGCTGGCAAGCGGGCAGGCACCAGAAACCGTTACCGTGCATCTGGCCGCCCCCGGCACGCATCTTGTGCGCAACGCCGCCAGTGCCCTGGCAGCCTGCGCGGCACTGGGGGCTGATCTGGCCCCTGCGGCGGCGGCCCTTGCTGCCTTTCGCCCCGGACGTGGACGCGGTGCGCTGAGCACCCTGTGCGGCGGCACCATTACCCTGCTGGATGAAAGCTACAATGCGTCCAGCGCTTCTGTGCGGGCCGCACTGGACGTGCTACGGCACATCCCCGCCCAACGCCGCATCGCCATACTGGGCGACATGCGTGAACTGGGCGATTTTTCCACCTCCGAACATGGTGCGCTGGCAGAACCGGCCGCCATGTCCGCCGATCTTGTCTTTTGTTGCGGACCGCATATGAAAACTCTTTTCGAGGCCCTACCCCCTGCCCGGCAGGGTGCCTGGACGCAAACAGCCTCCACTCTTGCCCCGCTGGCACGCGCCGCCCTACGTGCGGGTGATGCCGTTCTGGTCAAAGGCAGTCTGGGCAGCCGTATGCGTGACATCATCGCCGAACTGGAAGCCATGCCCGCGCACGCCCCTTCGAGCGAAGGAGCCGTCTGATGCTTTACATGCTGGTTTCGCACACGATCCATGACGGGCACGTCACGCTGCTCAACCTGCTGCGCTACATTTCCTTTCGCGCAGGGTGCGCCTGCCTGACAGCCCTTGGTGTCAGCCTGATGCTCGGGCGTCCCTTCATCGCCATGCTGCGCCGCATCCAGCGCGGTGGGCAGCCTATCCGCGCACTCGGGCCGGAGCGGCATCTGGTGGAAAAGGCGGGCACGCCAACCATGGGGGGTGTGCTGGTCCTGATCGCGCTGAGCATTTCCATGCTGCTATGGGGCAATCTGGAAAATGGCTTTGTCTGGGCGGTATGGCTGACCACGCTGGGTTTCGGCGCGATTGGTTTTGCGGATGACTACCGCAAGCTGGCGCGGCGCAATACTGATGGCCTGTCCAAAAAAGCACGTCTGGGCAGCGAGTTTGCCCTCTCGCTTCTATGCGGGATCTGGCTGCAATATCTCATGCCGCCGGAACTGGCTGGCCAGCTCGCCTTTCCCTTTGCCAAGGATCTCCTGCTGCCGCTCGGTCCGCTTTACCCGCTCTTCGCCATGATCGTGATTACCGGCTTTGGCAACGCGGTGAACTTTACCGATGGGCTGGACGGGCTGGCCATTGGCCCTGTAGTCACAGCGGCTCTTGTCTTTGCCATTCTGTCCTATCTGGTAGGCAACCACGTTTTTGCGGACTATCTTCAGGTACACGCCGTGCCGGGCACGGGTGAACTGACCGTGTTCTGCGCCGCCCTTGTGGGGGCCGGACTTGGTTTCCTGTGGTTCAATGCGCCGCCCGCCGCCGTATTCATGGGGGATACAGGCTCCCTCTCGCTGGGGGGGGCGCTGGGTTCGCTTGCTGTTGCCATCAAGCACGAGCTGGTGCTGTGCATTGTGGGGGGGCTGTTCGTTGCCGAAACACTGTCCGTCATCATTCAGGTGGGCTGGTACAAACGCACCGGGCGGCGGGTGTTCCTTATGGCGCCGATCCATCATCACTTCGAAAAGAAGGGATGGACCGAACCCACCATTGTCATTCGCTTCTGGATCATTTCCATCATTCTCGGCCTGTGCGGCCTGGCTACGCTGAAGCTACGATGAACGGCTTTCCTCCCACCCTGTTCGCCGGGCAGCGTTATGCGGTGCTCGGCCTTGGCCGCAACGGCCTGCCCGCTGTCATGGCGCTGGCAGGATGCGGCGCACATGTGCAGGCCTGGGATGATGGAGCAGCCACGCGGCAAGCCCTGAGCGAACAGGCCGAACGCGCAGGCCTTGCCCACAACATTGTCATTGCCCCGTTTGACACGCTGGCAGGATACGATGCCCTCGTGCTGTCGCCGGGCATTCCCCATGTCCTGCCCTCCCCGCACCCGGTGGCGGCCATGGCTCTGGCGGCGGGCGTGCCTGTGCTGTCGGATGCCGAACTGCTCTACCGCGCCGTACGCAAGGCGGGCAGTGCCGCACGTTTTGTCGGTATTACCGGCACCAACGGCAAATCCACCACCACAACGCTGGTCGCCCATATTCTGGCCGAAGCAGGCGTGCCGGTTGCGGCGGGCGGGAACCTTGGCCCCGCTGCGCTGGCCCTGCCGCTCCTGCCTGATAACGGCGTTTATGTGCTGGAGATGTCCTCCTATATGCTGGAACGGCTGGACTGCCTGCATTTTGATGTGGCCTGCCTGCTGAACCTCACCCCCGACCATCTTGACCGCCATGGCGACATGGCAGGTTATATCCGCGCCAAGGCGCATGTTTTCGACCACCAGACAGCACACGATCTCGCGCTGATTGGCATGGATGACGCGCCAAGCTGCGCTCTGGCCGAAACCCTGCGCCACGGTCCGGCACGGTGCGAAACCGTATCAGGCGCACAGGCCGGATACACATGGTCAGGCCATAACGGCGCGATCTGGCATGACGGGGTGCAATGCGCTGTCCCCGGCCCGGCGCTGCCCGGTAGCCACAACGCCCAGAACGCTGCCGCCGCCATGGCTGTGGCGCATTTTCTGGGGGTGGAAGACAGTGTCTCGGCGGCCGCGCTTCTGAGCTTCACAGGGCTTCCGCACCGGCAGAAACTCATTGCTACCCGCCATGGCGTAGCGTTTGTGGATGACAGCAAGGCCACCAATGCCGATGCCAGCGCCCGTGCGCTAGGCTGTTACGACCATCTGATCTGGATTGCGGGAGGCGTTGCCAAGGCGGGCGGTATAGAGCCGCTGGCCCCCCTGTTCGGGCGGGTTCGCCATGCCTTCCTGATCGGGCAGGATGCCGAAGCACTGGCCCTTACGCTCAGCGCGCATAATGTGCCGTACACTCTGTGCCACACCATGGCCCTGGCCGTGCCCGCAGCCTACGCCATGGCGCAGACAACACAGACGCCCGTCGTGCTGCTGTCGCCCGCCTGCGCGAGCTTTGACCAGTTTTCCGGCTTTGAGGAACGCGGCCAGCACTTTGCCGCACTGGCGCAGGCCGCCGACCTGTCCGCCCCACAGGACAGACCATAATGTCCGGCAACTCCCGCCTTGATGATTCGCCCTTCGCACGGTGGTGGCGCAATGTGGACCGCACCACGCTGATCTGCGCCTTCATCCTCATCGGTTTCGGCTATATTCTCATGCTGGCGGCCAGCCCGGCGGTGGCAGTGCGTATCGGCGCATCGCGCAACATGTTCATTCTCAAGCAGGTCGAGTTTCTGACGATCGCAGGGCTGATTGTTTTTACCGTTTCCACGCTGCAACGCAGGACGGTACTGATCCTCTCGGCGGTTGGCGGGGCGCTGATGCTTGGCGCCACCATGCTGACCCTTGTTCATGGTGTTGAAATCAAAGGCGCGCGGCGCTGGATTGCCCTGCCGCTGATGTCGCTCCAGCCATCCGAGTTCCTCAAACCCTGTTTTGCCGTTGTCACCGGCTGGCTGCTTACCCGTCCGCGCCGCATAGGTATCCTGCCGGGTGCGGCCATTGCAGGCGGACTGTACTTACTGATTGCGCTGCTGCTGAAGTCCCAGCCCGATATCGGTATGTTGAGCGTCATTACCGCCGTGTTTCTGGCCCAGCTTTTCGTCAACGGCCTGCCGCTGGTACTGGTGGGGGCGGGGGTCGGGCTGATGATGGGCGGCGGCGTTGCGGCCTTTTTCGTGTTCCCGCATGTCCGCTCACGTGTGGAACGCTTTCTGCACCCCGATGTGGGTGACCATTACCAGATCGACACCGCCATGCGCGCCTTCGGCAACGGCGGCCTGCTAGGGCGCGGCCCAGGTGAAGGCCGAGTGAAGGATCTGCTGCCGGACGCCCATGCAGACTTTGTTTTTGCTGTGGCAGGCGAGGAATACGGTCTGGTCGTGTGCCTGCTCATCATCATGGTGTTTACGACGATTGTGGTACGCACCCTGCTACGCCTGATGCGTGAGAGCGATCCCTTTGTAATTGTAGCCACGGCAGGACTGGTGACGGGGTTCGGGCTTCAGGCATTTGTCAACATGGCTTCTTCCTTGCATCTTATTCCGACCAAGGGCATGACACTGCCATTCATTTCCTATGGTGGCTCGTCCGCCATGTCCGTAGCGCTGGCTATCGGGATGGTACTCGCGCTCACGCGCCATCAGACAGGTGGCACGGGCACGGATGATGGATTTGTGACCACACTCAGACACTGGCGATCAGCATGAAGCCCAGCACTCCACGCACCATTGTCATTGCCGCTGGCGGCACGGGCGGTCACTTTTTCCCGGCGGAAGCGCTGGCCACCATTCTGGCTGAACGCGGCCATACCCTTGTGCTCATGACAGATGCACGGGCGGGCAAGCGCACAAGCGGCGTGTTCGCCACGGCACGGCAATATATTCTGCCGGGTGCTGGGGTTGCCGGGCGTGGCCCGCTGCGTGCCCTGCGCGCCGGACTGACCCTGCTTCTGGGAGCCTGGCGTGCCCGCGCGCTCATGACCGAAATCCGCCCGGATGTGGTTGTCGGCTTTGGGGGGTATCCGTCCGTACCGCCGCTGCTGGGTGCGCGCATGATGGGCCGCCACCATCCCGCCCTTGTCATCCACGAAGGCAATGCCGTGCTGGGCAAGGCCAATGCCGCCCTGTCCCGGTTCGCGGATGTCATCGCCACCTCCTTTCCCTCCGTGGCGCGGTTGCCACTGGGCTACCGAACCGTGCTGACCGGGATGCCTGTGCGCCCCGCCATAGCAGCCCTGGCGGGCGAAGGCTGGACAGCCCCCAACGACCGGATTTCCCTGCTGGTCTGGGGTGGTTCGCTGGGGGCGCGGGTTTTCTCCGATGTCGTGCCTGCCGCCATAGCACTTCTGCCCGATTCAATACGTGCACGGCTGGTCATTACCCAACAGGCGCGCGAGGATGATATTCCCGCCGTACGAGCCGCCTATGAACAGGCTGGCGTTAGCGCGCGTGTTGAAGCTTTCCTGCATGATGTGCCGGCTCTCCTGCGCGCGGCCCATCTGGTTATCGGGCGGGCCGGTGGGTCTTCCGTTGCGGAAATCACCACCGCCGGCCGGCCTGCCATTCTGGTGCCGCTGCCCATCGCGGCCAGCGACGAACAGACCGAAAACGCCCGCGCCATGACGGATGCCGAAGCCGGATGGATGATCCGTCAGGCTGATTTCACGCCCCGCGCCCTGTCGGCCCTTCTGGGCGAACTGCTGGATGCTGGTAACGGTTTTGCGGGGCTGAGCCACGCCGCTGCCCAATCCGCGACACTAGCCCGCCCTGATGCGGCCAGACTTTTGGCCAATGTAGTAGAAGAATGTCTGCACACTTTTCCCTCCTGCGCCCCAATCCCCTCCAACGAGAAGAAAACCAGCCCATGAGAGCGCTGCCCCTGAGCATCGGCACCATTCATTTTGTCGGTATCGGCGGCATTGGCATGTCCGGGATTGCCGAGGTGCTGCGCCTGCTGGGCTACTCCGTGCAGGGCTCGGACATTGCCGAAAATGCCAATGTCAAACGCCTGCGCGCGGCGGGCATTCCCGTAACGGTAGGCCACAGCGCCGATAATCTGGGCAATGCGCAGGTGGTGGTGATTTCCACCGCCGTAGGCCGTGACAACCCTGAGGTCGTGGCCGCCCGCGCCCGGCTGATCCCGGTTGTGCGCCGGGCGGAAATGCTGGCCGAACTCATGCGCCTGCGCTGGGCGATTGCCGTTGGCGGCACACATGGCAAGACCACCACCACATCGCTGATCGCCGCCGTGCTGGAAGCCGCCCGGCTCGACCCCACCGTCATCAACGGCGGTATTATCGAAGCCTACGGCACCAATACCCGCATGGGTAAGGGTGACTGGATGGTGGTGGAAGCCGACGAAAGCGATGGCTCCTTCCTGCGCCTGCCTTCGGTCATTTCGGTCGTCACCAACATGGACCCCGAGCATCTTGACCACTGGGGCAGCGCCGAGGCCATGGAGGCTGGATACGACCAGTTTGTATCCAACGTGCCATTTTACGGTTTTGCCGTGCTGTGCATCGACCACCCCGCCGTGCAGCAGATGATCCCCCGCCTGTCAGACCATCGCGTTGTCACCTACGGTTTTTCACCACAGGCGGATGTGCGGGCGGAAAAACTGATTACTGACAAGCTGGGCGCCACATTCGAGGTCACGCTGACAGACCGCGCCACCCGCCGCACGCGCAAGGCGGGGCCGTTCCGCCTGCCCATGCTGGGCGCGCATAACGTGCAGAACGCGCTGGCCGCCGTGGCCGTGGCGACGGAAATGGATATCAGCGACGATGTCATCCGCTCGGGTCTGGCCAGCTTCCGCGGCGTCAAGCGTCGCTTCACCCGCACGGGCGAGACAGGCGGCATTACCGTGATCGACGATTACGGCCACCACCCGGTTGAAATTGCCGCCGTGCTCAAGGCCGCGCGGCAGGCCGGGGCCAGCCGTGTCATCGCGGTCATGCAGCCGCATCGTTATTCGCGCCTGCAAACACTGTTCGCGGATTTCTGCACCTGCATGAACGACGCAGACACCGTGATCGTGGCCGATGTCTACGCGGCGGGCGAAGCGCCCCTACCTGACGTCAACCGCGACCGTCTGATTGAAGGACTGCGCGACCGTGGACACCGTTCCGTAGTCCCGCTTTCCAGCCCCGAGCACCTTGCCGAGATGATCAACGCCATCGCCAAGCCCGGCGATTATGTCGTGTGTCTGGGCGCGGGCACAATCACCAACTGGGCCCAGGCCCTACCCGCGCAGCTTGCAGCCATCAAGGCGGAGCATAAAGGCGGTAGTGCTGCATGACTCCTACGCTGGATGAAATGGTGCGCCACACCTTTGCTCAGGCGCAAGGACGGTTAACCTCGCAGGCGCCTCTGGGCGCGCGCACCTGGTTTCGCGTTGGCGGCAATGCGGAATGGCTTTACCAGCCCGCAGATGCGCAGGATCTGGCTACCATCATGCAGCGCCTGCCGCCTGAACTGCCGGTTACCACACTGGGGGCGTGCTCCAATGTCATTATCCGCGATGGTGGGATAGAAGGGCTTGTCATCCGCCTCGCACGGGGCTTTGCCGCCATTGAGGTAGAAGAAAACGCTCTGGTGGTGGGCGGCGTGTGCCTGGATGCGACCGTGGCTGAACACGCTGCCGCCGCCGGACTTGGCGGGCTGGAGTTTCTCAGTGGCATTCCCGGCGCTATCGGCGGGGCCGTACGCATGAACGCCGGCGCTTACGGCTGCGATATTGCCAGTGTTCTGGACTGGGCCGAAATCGTCACCCGCGACGGCACCCTGCTCCGGCTGGACAACGCCGCCCTGCGGTTTGGCTACCGCCGTTCCGGCCTGCCGGAAGGGGCTACCGTCACCCGCGCGCGCCTGCGCGCGAACCCGGCGAACCCCGCGGACATTACCGCGCGCATTGCCGAAATCCGCGCCTCACGCGAGAGCACCCAGCCGGTGCGCGCACGTACGGGTGGTTCCACATTCCGCAACCCCGATCCGGCTGTTTCCTCACGCAAGGCGTGGGAACTGATCGACGCCGCTGGTTGTCGCGGCCTGCGGATGGGGGAGGCTCAGGTGAGCGAAAAACACTGCAACTTCCTGCTCAACCTCGGCCACGCCACCGCCGCCGACCTCGAGGGTCTGGGGGAAGAGGTGCGCGCACGCGTGGCGCAGCATTGCGGCGTATCGCTCCAGTGGGAAATCAAGCGTCTTGGCAAGACAAAGGCTCTAGAACAATGACAAGCCCCCGCCGTATTACCGTCCTTATGGGGGGCCTGTCCTCCGAACGGGAGGTCAGCCTCGCTTCCGGTCGTGGTGTAGCCGAAGCACTGGCCAGCCTCGGACATGACGTGTCCACACTGGATGCGGGAACCGATCTGGCAACGCTGGTGGCGGCGCTGGACGCCCAGAAGCCCGATGTCGTGTTCAACGCCCTTCATGGCCGTTTTGGCGAGGATGGGTGCATACAGGGCATACTGGACTGGATGGGGCTGGCCTATACACATTCGGGCGTGCGCGCCTCAGCCACGGCCATGGACAAAGCGGCCGCGCGCGCCGTGTTTATGGCAGCGGGCCTCCCCGTGGCCGAAGGTGTGGTGCTGGATGCCGACACGCTGGCTCAGGCTGATCCCCTGCCGCCGCCCTACGTGGTCAAACCGGTGAGTGAAGGCTCCTCCGTCGGGGTTTCCATCATCCGCGAAGGGTCAAACACACGCGCAACCATCGCCCGGGAGTGGGCCTACGGCCCCCGGATTCTGGTGGAAGCCTTCATCCCCGGCCGCGAGATTACTGTCGGTGTTCTGGGAGACCGCGCGCTGACCGTGACTGACATTACCCCGTGCGGAAACGGCGAGGGTTTTTACGACTACACCGCCAAATACGCCGCAGGCGGATCGCGCCACGAACTCCCCGCCCGTATTGACCCGCAGACCGCCGCAGAGGCCATGCGGATCGCGGTGGAAGCCCACAGCGCACTGGGCTGCACTGGCGCATCCCGCGCGGATTTCCGGCTGGACGATACGCAGCCCGGCGCCCCGCGTCTTGTGCTGCTTGAAGTCAACACCCAGCCCGGCATGACACCCACATCGCTCCTGCCTGAGCAGGCCGCCTATTGCGGCATCAGCTACGCCGAACTGTGCAACTGGCTCGTTGAACAGGCCGCCTGCCGTCGATGAGAGCAGCCCCCCGTCCGGATCGTCCCTCGCGCCTGAAGCTGTTCCTACGGCGGCAAAAACGGTTGCTGCGGCCTGTGGGGGGGCTTGTTTTTATTGGCCTACTGGCAACAGGTGGATGGTACGCCCTGCAAATGCCCGTCGTGCAGGAACAGATTTCTCCCCTGCGTGACCGGCTGCTGGGCACAAATGCCCTGCGTGTAACCGCAATCAATATCACCGGGGCGAACCTGACTGACGAAAACGCCGTTCTGCAGGCTCTGAATACGCGGGTTGGCGCGCCAATCCTGAGTTTCAGTGTCTCTGGCGCGCGTGAGCGCCTCAACGCGCTGCCATTTGTCGATCATGCCAGTGTAGCGCGCCATCTCTCGGGCGAAATTGACGTCACGCTTGTCGAGCGCCCGCCTTATGCTGTGTGGCAGCATCAGGGCCACTTTGAACTGATAGACCGACTGGGCAAACCCGTACCCGGACAGGACGGCAGCACCAAGGATGCAGCCGCCTTCCTGCACCTGCCTTTAGTCGTGGGAGACGGCGCCAATCTCGCCGCCTCGGGGCTGATCGACACGCTGTTACAGGAACCCGAAGTACGCAGCCGCGTTACTGCTGCGGTACGTGTAAGCGACCGACGCTGGAACCTGAGCCTGCGCGACGGCGCAACCGTACTCCTGCCTGAAGGTGAGGAAGCTCCGGCCATTCACCGGCTGGCCGTTTTTCAGGCTTCGACCCACCTGCTGGATCGTCCCGTCGTGCTGATTGACATGCGCCTGCCCGACAGGCTGACCATCCGGGAGCTTCCGCCGCCTCCACCGGCAGAAACCGCCCCCAACCAGACCGCCGGCGCCTCCAAGAGCGCGCAACCCTCTACACATTAACACCGACAGCCCCGCCGCTATGGAGACCCCGCCCAATGACTGATCTGGTGCATAGCGCCCTCCCCGCAACCGGCACGCCACCACGTCGGGCTGAGAACGGTCAGGCCGCGGGCATCAACAGTAGTCGCGCTCCCCTGCCGCTGCCGCCCGCCGAGAAAAACCGGCGCGCGCACGCATGGCGTAGCGGCTATACGGCGGTGCTGGATATCGGCTCAAGCAAGATCACCTGCCTGATAGGCCGGGGCGAGCCTGACGGCACCCTGCGGGTGCGCGGCTATGGCTGGCGCAAGTCTGAAGGGGTAAAAGGCGGCGCCATTACGGAACTGAAAGAGGCTGAAGCCGCTATCCGCGCCACGGTGGCACAGGCTGAAACCATGGCGGAACGGCCTATAGACCGGGTGGTGGTCAACCTTTCCTGCGGGCACCCGGCCAGCCGCCTTTTCAACGTCCGCTGGCCTATTGGCGGGCGCGTGGTCACGGAGGCAGACATACGCCGTGTGGTCACGGAAGGACGACTACAGGCCGCAGTACAGGGGCGCGAAGTCATCCATACGCTGCCCATTGATTTTACCGTGGACGATACCGACGGCGTGTCCGATCCACGCGGGCATCTGTGCGAAACGCTCAAGGCGCGCCTGCATATCATCGACGCGGCCACCACCGCACTTCTCAACCTGGAAACCGTACTGGCCAGAACGGAACTGAAAGTCGAGGCACTGGTTTCCTCTCCCCTCGCCTCCGGTCTGTCTGTGCTTGATGCGGATGAGCGCGAACTGGGCACAACTGTTGTGGACATGGGCGGTGGCACAACATCGCTCGCAGTGTTTGGCGACAGCCAGATCCTGCATACGGCGCAGATTGCCGTGGGAGGGCTGCATGTCACCCGCGACATCGCACGCGGGCTGAGCACGTCGTTGGAAAATGCCGAACGCCTGAAAACCGTTTACGGCAGCGCCGACCTTTCCACCGATGTGGAGGACGAACTGCTGACGGTGGAACTGCTGGGCAATGACGTGCCGCATTTCGAGCAGATATCGCGGGCACAGCTTGGCCGCATCATCCGCCCGCGCATGGAAGAAACGCTTGAACTCGTACGCGAAAAACTGGACGGCGCCGGCCTTGGCATGGCGGCCAGCGGACGCATTGTGCTGACAGGCGGCGGCTCGCTGCTGGATGGCATACGCCCCCTGGCCGAACGTATTCTTGGAGCGCCCGTCAGCGTAGGGCGGCTGTCAGGGGCGGCATTCACGCGCTCTGTCAGGCTTGGCAGACCCAAACATATCATCAATCTGCCAGAAAATACTGCTGCCGCCGCCGGTTTTGCTACAGCGGCGGGGCTGCTGTTCTGGGCAGCCAGCGCTGAGCGCCCCTTTGGGGATATTGAATTTCGCGAGAGCCCACCCAGCGGTTTTTTGCGTAAACTTGTTGCTTTTATTCGCGAGAGGGTTTGATCTGGTAGCGCAAAGGCTGATAGAGTCACGAAAACTTTTCTTTCGGTTCTTTCAGACCCGCCCGACCACAACCACCAACCCGTTGCCTTTCGGGAGATGCCCATGACACTCAACCTGACTGTCCCGCCCCAGACACATTCTGATTTCTCACCGAAAATTACGGTTATCGGTGTTGGCGGCGGCGGGACGAACGCGGTTGACAACATGATTGCATCCAGCCTGCAGGGAGTGGAATTTGTTGTCGCCAATACCGATGCGCAAAGCCTGACACGCAGCCTTGCTGAAAACCGCATCCAGCTTGGCCCGCACCTGACGCACGGCCTTGGCGCAGGCGCGAAGCCCGAAGTCGGTCGCGCTGCGGCTGAAGAAGCTGCTGATGAAATCGCCCGCCATCTCGACGGTGCGCATATGGTGTTTATCACCACCGGCATGGGTGGCGGCACAGGCACGGGGGCGGCACCGGTCATTGCGCGCATGGCGCGCGAGCGTAACATTTTGACCATTGGCGTGGTCAGCAAGCCTTTTTCCTACGAAGGCAAGCGCCGTGCGCGGGTGGCTGACGAAGGGATCAAGGAACTTCAGCAGTATGTCGATACGCTGATTGTCATTCCCAACCAGAACCTTTTCCGTATCGCCAACGAACGCACCACCCTGCGTGAAGCCTACAAGCTGGCGGACGAGGTGCTGAACATGGGCGTGCGCGGCGTTACCGATCTGATGGTCGAGCGCGGCTACGTCAATCTGGATTTCGCGGATATCCGCAGTGTCATGGCCGAAATGGGCAAGGCCATGATGGGTACGGGCGAGGCCGAAGGTGAAAACCGCGCCGTGGAAGCCGCCGAAAAGGCGATTTCCAACCCCCTGCTGGAAGACACCTGCATGGACAGCGCCAAGGGCCTTCTGGTGAACGTGACCGGCGGCGAGGACATGACCTTCTTCGAAGCAGAAGAGGCATTCAACCGAATTTGTCAGGAAGTCCCCGAAGACGCGAACATGATCTTCGGCACAGTCATTGATGAAAAAATGAACGGGCGCGTGCGCGTTTCCGTGGTGGCGACGGGTATCGACGCTACTGCCGAGCGGCCGCATCTGGTCGCAGTCAATAACGAAGTCGCGCCTGAAGTTCAGGCTACCGGCACTGGGCCTGCCGTCGTGACGCAAACGCCGCAGACCTTTGCGCAGGCGTCCGCCCCCTCCTTACAGGCTCAGGCCGCACAGCCCGCCGCCTACGCCGCTCCTGCACAGACTGTGCCGCCGCAGGCATTTCAGGCGGCACCGGCTGGCGGTCAGGTCAACGCTCCTGCGGCCGATAGCCTGCCGGGGCATGCAAATGCACCCCACCCTCAGGCAGCACCTCCAGCATCGCGCCATGCCAACCTGTTTACCGAACCGCCACGTACGGCCGAACAGCCCGCGCATGACCCTAACGCACGTAGCCTGTTCGGTCGTGTGACAGGAGCGTTCCGTCGTAGCCCTGCCCATGATGAACGACAGGAACCGGCGGTGCAGAGCCACCCGACGGTAAACCCTGCCGATCAGAATAGCGGTGCACGCCCTGCCGAGGGCGAAACCGGGCTGGAAATCCCCGCTTTCCTTCGTCGCGAGTCACTCACGCCTTTCGTGTCTGGGCAACGGGCACGAAAGGCTTGAAACACAACGCAATAATCAGTGACTCGCCTCAGCCGCAGGCAGACTTTAAGCGTTATGATAGACGTAACTGCCATCTGAACCTATGAGGATGCCCGCAGCGATGGACACCCTGCTGAGGAACGCTGAGCTGAACTCCGAATTGTCGGAAAAAAAACCTTCCTCCGCGCCGCGCCGTCATGATGGTGGTGGACGCGGAGCGGGGCGATCTTTCCAGCACACGCTCGGGCAGCCGATTTCCGCCGTTGGAATCGGCCTGCACAGTGGCCAGAGGATCAGAATCAGCCTGTTACCTGCGCCGATCGGACATGGCATCGCCTTCCAGCGCACCGACCTGCCTGAAGCCGCCCCCATTCCTGCACGTTATGACTGCGTGGTAGATACCAGGCTGAACACGACCGTGGGAGAAACCGCAAACCCGGATAATCGGATCGCGACAGTCGAGCACCTTATGGCGGCCTTGCGCGGCTGCGATATCGACAATGCCCTTGTTCTGGTCGATGGCCCTGAAATTCCGGCTTTTGACGGATCGGCTCAGGATTTTGTTTTCCTGATTGACTGCGCCGGGCAACAACCCCAGACAGCCACACGACGGATTGTCGAGGTTATCCGCCCCGTCCGGGTCGAACAGGGCGAATCCTTCATGGAATTGCTACCCAACCCCGCTCCCGGGCTGGGCGCTGCGCTTGATCTTTCCCTTAGCATCGACTTTCCCGCTCAGGCCATTGGACAGCAGACTCTCTCGCTCGAACTGACGCCTGCAAGCTTCCGCAACGAGCTTTCCCGCAGCCGGACCTTTACCCTCAAGGCTGAGATTGATGCCCTGCACCAGATGGGGCTGGCTCTGGGTGGCTCTCTCGACAACGCTATTGTGGTGGACGGCGGCAGCGTTCTCAACCCCGCGGGCCTGCGCAGCGCAGATGAATTTATCCGCCACAAAATGATGGACGCGGTGGGCGATCTCGCGATGTTCAACGGTGCACTGCGTGCCCGTGTGCGCGGACACCGTCCCGGCCATGCGCTAAACAACCTGCTGCTGCGCCGTCTCTTTGCCGACCAACAGGCCTGGCGGGATACCGCCGAGCGACAACCCGCTGTCGTCGCGGCCTGAACGGTTATTTTGTGGTTGCGGCCAGACAAAGGCCCATCCTCGCTTTGCTTACCCGGACACATGCTCTATAAGGTGTCGTCCTGAGGTGAAGAGCCGGTATGTCTGACACATTTGTAAAATCGTTCACGAGCCGTCATGTCCTGCCGCGCCTGCTGGCAACCGCCTTTCTGGGGGGGCTTGCCGGGTGTAGTTTTCTCAATCCTCAGAAAGCCGCTCCGACGAGTCCGAAGGTTTCCTCACCCGAAACGCTTTACAATAACGGGATAGACGCCCTGCAGGCCCGCCGCTTTTCCGTCGCGGTCAGTCAGTTCGAAACCCTGCAGCAGAACTACCCGTATTCCGGCTATGTCGCCAACGCGCAGCTCATGCAGGGCTACGCATATTACCTGGAAAACAAATACCCTGAATCGGTTCAGCAGCTAAACCGCTTCATCAGCCTGCATCCCACAAGTACAGATGCGGCCTACGCTTATTACCTGCGCGCCCTATGCTTTTATGAACAGATCGCTGATGTACAGCGCGACCAGCAGGGCACGGTCGAATCCATGGACGCGCTTGAAGAGGTCGTCACCCGTTTTCCTCAGTCCAAATACGCGCGGGACGCCCAGCTCAAGATCGATCTGTGCCGCGACCATCTGGCAGGCAAGGAAATGCTGGTGGGTCGCTACTACCAGACAGAGAAGAATTACGAAGCCGCAATCAACCGCTACCAGCGCGTTGTACAAGACTTCCAGACCACCAACCATGTGGCCGAAGCTCTCGAGCGCATGGTGGAAGTCTATCTTGATCTCGGCCTTGTTGAACAGGCCCGCAAGTCCGCCGTTGTTCTCGGTTACAATTATCCCGGTAGCGAATGGTACGCTTACGCTTACAATAAGCTGAAGCGCCACAAGCTGCTTGACGACAAACTTCCCCTGCCCGGCAAGGCGGCAGGCTCCAGCCTGAAGCTCAACCAACCCGAACCGGGCACCGGTGTAGGCAAGAACAGCGCACCGCCCCCGCCAGCCCTGTCTGGCGGTCAGAAAGCGGCAGCGCAGCCCATGGTCATCCGTACGGCTCCCGTAGCACCGGTCAAGAGAGAGTCTGTCACGGGGCAGCCTACCTCGAACCAGACGGGCAAATCCGGGGCACAGGCGCGTCCCTGAGGAAATAAAACTTTTCTGTCGGTGCACGCTGTTTTTTACCGGGTCTGCACCGACAAAAAATCCGGCTTTTCTGTTTTTTCTCTTGAAACTAGAACACATAGAGAACATAAAATCCTGACCACTACGGTTTTCAGGCTGTGGCGGGGCTATGTCCAGCGCCGCTCTGGCGCGTCGCCATAGTAGACAAGCATACCCAACGCCGGATGATGTGATGCTGACAAGTCTTTCCATCAGGGACGTGGTTCTTATCGAAGCACTGGATCTGTCGTTTCACGACGGATTCACGGCTCTCACGGGGGAAACGGGCGCAGGCAAATCCATTCTACTCGACAGCCTGGGTCTGGCCATGGGCGAGCGCGCCAGCGCCAGTCTGGTTCGCGCAGGGGCCGCGGAGGCCCGTGTCAGCGCCTGTTTTGAAGCTCCGGCTGAACATGCAGTTTTTGCCCTCCTGAACGAGCAGGGTATCTCTGCCGATACGACAGACCCCATCGTCCTGCGCCGGGTCATTTCTCCTGAGGGGCGCTCCCGCGCATGGATCAACGATCAGCCGGTCGGGCTGGCGCTGCTCCGTGGTATTGCCACCAGCCTGATCGAAATTCAGGGCCAGCACGAACAGATGGGCCTTGCAGACCCCGCTACCCATCGTGGCCTGCTCGATGCCTCGAACGTGCCTTCTGCCCTGACAGACAGCGTGGCCACAGCCTTTGCCATCTGGAAAGAGCGCGCGGCGGAGTTAGCCGCCACCCAGCGCGCTCTGGAAGAAGCCGCACGAGAAGAGGAATGGCTACGCCATACGGTGGATGAACTGACCGCTCTGGCCCCCCAGCCGGATGAAGAAGAAAACCTCGCCCGGCAACGCCACAGCCTGCAGCAAGCGGAACGACGGAATGAGGCCGTAGCCGCGGCTCTGGCAGAACTAACCCCGCGTGACCGACGCACCGCCGCCCCCGCGACAGCCCTGCGGGCAGCAGGCCGCGCCCTGCACCGGCTGCTCCCGGCATCAGGCTCTAACTGGCAGGCGGAGGGTGCAGCCTCTACCGTGCTGGAAGGCGCACAAGCAGACGCACATGCTTCGGAAGCACTGGCGACAGAAGCGCTCACCGCGCTGGAGAATGCTGAAAACGCGCTGGCCGAGGCCGAAAACCTGCTTTCCCGACTGGCCACGGAAACCGATGCAAACCCTCGAATGCTGGAGGAAACAGAAGAGCGCCTTTTTGCCCTACGCACGATGGCGCGCAAACATAATGTGGCAGTCGATGCGCTGGCTGACCTGCTGGCTACGCTCGCCGCCCGACTAGCTGGTCTTGAAAGCGGCGCACAGCACCTCCACGCTCTTAAGGAGGCCGTAGCGGCTGCCCAGGCAGCGTACCAGACCCACGCAGCGGCCCTGACGACCGCACGCACGGACGCCGCGCGCGCGCTGGAACAGGCCGTCTCCCGCGAACTGAAGCCACTCCGGCTGGAAAAAGCCCGGTTTGTGGTGGAAATCCAGCCTTTGCCGCAGGAGCAGTGGAGCCGACAGGGCATGGAGCAGGTGACATTCCTGATCGCCGCCAACCCCGGCCAGCCCGCAGGCCCTCTGGCGCGCGTGGCTTCGGGCGGGGAGCTTTCACGGCTGATGCTCGCTCTCAAGCTGGTGCTGGCCGGGCAATCGGGCATCGGCACCCTGATTTTCGACGAAATCGACGCCGGGGTGGGCGGCGCTACAGCGGCCGCCATTGGCGAGCGGCTACGCAGGCTGGCGGGCACAGTTCAGGTTCTGGCCGTCACGCACAGCCCGCAGGTCGCCGCCAGCGCCCACGCCCACCTGCGGATTGGCAAAAAGACGCAAAACGGGCAAACCCTAACACATGCAACACCGCTGAGCACAACAGAGCGCACCGAAGAAATCGCGCGGATGCTCGCGGGCGACACCATAACCGACGCAGCCCGCGCCGCCGCGGCAAGCCTGCTGGGACAGACATGACAAAAACACCCGACCGAACAGACCCGACGGAACTGGACACCGAAGGCGCCCACGCGGAACTGACCCGGCTCGCTGCCCAGATCGCTCACCATAACGAGGCTTATTACCGCGAGGCCGCGCCGGAAATCACCGATGCGGAATACGATGCCCTGCGCCGTCGCTACGATACTCTTGCTGCTGCGTATCCGCAGGCCGTACCGACCGATAGTGCCGCGCAGGCTATCGGGGCCGCCCCTGATAGTGCCTTTGGCAAGCACCTGCATCTGGTTCCCATGCTCTCTCTCGACAACGTGTTCGACAGGGCGGAATTTGAAGCGTTTGTCAGCCGGGCAGCACGCTTTCTCGGGCTCGACAGCACGGCTGTCCAGGAACTCGTTTTTGTCGCGGAGCCCAAGATTGATGGCCTGTCCATCAGCCTGACCTATGAAAACGGCATATTCACACGGGGCACAACACGGGGCGACGGCGCGGAAGGCGAGGATGTAACCGCCAATCTCCGCACCCTAGGTGACATTCCTGCCCAATTGCCCGCCCCCTACCCCACGCTGATCGAAATCCGGGGAGAAGTCTTTCTGTCCAAGGAGGATTTTCTGAGCCTCAATCAGGCGCAGGAAGCCGCGAACAAGAGGCTATTCGCCAATCCCCGCAATGCGGCAGCCGGCTCGCTCCGCCAGCTTGACCCCACAGTAACCGCATCCCGCCCGCTTTCCCTGTTTGCCTACGCGCTTGGTTACAGCTCCGAGCCAATGGACAGCAGCCACTGGGCGTATCTCCAGCGGCTGAAAGACTGGGGCTTCCCGGTCAACCCGCTGTCGGAGCAGGTCAAGGGCGCAGCCGAGGCCGAAGCCATTTTTGAACGGGTCAGCCAGAACAGGGCCATGCTGGCCTATGATATTGATGGCGTAGTCTACAAGATAAACGACACCAGCCTGCAGGCCCGTCTGGGCTTTGCGGGCCGCGCACCGCGCTGGGCCACGGCATGGAAGTTCCCGGCCGAGCAGGCCACCACGCGCCTGCATGAAATTGAAATTCAAGTGGGCCGCACCGGCGCGCTGACACCAGTCGCCCATCTGGAACCTGTCAATGTCGGCGGGGTGCTTGTCACGCGCGCGAGCCTGCATAATGAGGATGAAATCACCCGCAAGGATGTGCGCGTGGGTGACATGGTGTTTATCCAGCGTGCGGGCGATGTCATTCCGCAAATTCTGGGCGTGGCCCCCGCCACCTCGCCAACTACCGAACGGCAGGCGCGCTTTGTTTTCCCCGATCACTGCCCCGTCTGCGGTGCGTTGGCCATCCGCCCGGAAGGAGAGGCCGTCCGACGCTGCACCGGCGGACTGACCTGCCCGGCACAGGTCGTGGAACGGCTGGTTCATTTTGTATCCCGCCAGGCTTTCGATATCGAAGGTCTGGGAGATAAAAGTATCCGTGAATTCTATGAGGCGGGCCTCATCCGAACGCCAGTGGATATTTTCCACCTGCACACCCATGCCGCCGCTCTGAGTAGCCGCGATGGCTGGGGCGAGCAATCGGTGGCAAACCTGCTCCGCGCCATTGAAGATCGACGGCGCATTTCGCTCTCACGCTTTATTTACGCGCTGGGTATCCGCCGCGTGGGCGAAAGCAATGCGCGCCTGCTGGCGCGTCACTATGGCTCCTGCACAAACTGGATTGCCCAGATGCGCGCAGCCGCCCTGATCGGTTCTGACGAACGGCTTGAACTGGGATCAATTACCGGCATCGGCAGCGCCATTGCCGAAGAGCTGGTCGCCTTCATGGCTGAAGCCCACAACCTTGAAACCCTGAACGGGCTACAGGCCGTGCTGGAAATCACCGATGAAAGCCCGCAGGCCGGTGGCGGGGCTCTGGCGGGCAAGACCGTTGTGTTTACCGGCACATTGCTGACCATGACCCGGTCGGAAGCAAAAGCGACCGCCGAGCGCATGGGCGCCAAGGTTTCCGACACTGTTTCCCGCAAGACCGATCTTGTGATTACTGGCGAGAAAGCTGGCTCCAAAGCCCGCAAGGCCGCCGAGCTGGGGATAGAAACCATGGACGAAAACGAGTGGAACGCTTTCTGTGCCAGCCGCGGCACCAGCGCCACACCTGCCGAATTTTAGGGAAAACGGGGATTGCCCGAGAACGGGAAGTGCGCCATGCTAAGGCGAGGCGAAAGGGTGACTTTTCGCTGTTGGGAACCAAAAAAAAAAATCTGTGCGCGGCTGACCTGTCGTCCTGTCTCTCCTTAGTGTGCTTTTTGGTCGTCAGGCTGGTCCAATGACACTCCATAAACGAAGCGAACGGCAAAAATGACCAAGTGGATCTACAGTTTCGGCGCTGGCCAGAGCGAAGGCAACGCCGGAATGCGCAATCTTCTCGGCGGCAAGGGCGCCAACCTGGCGGAAATGGCCAATATTGGCCTCCCCGTGCCTCCAGGGTTCACCATTACCACTGAGGTCTGCACCGCCTTTTACGAGAACGGACGGAAATACCCCGGCGAGCTGGAATCCCAGCTTGAAGCCGCCATGGCCCAGATCGAAAACGCCATGGGCCTGCGCTTTGGCGACGCCGAAGCCCCGCTGCTGGTCTCGGTTCGCTCGGGCGCCCGTGTTTCCATGCCGGGCATGATGGACACTGTTCTGAACCTGGGTCTGAACGACACCACGGTTGAAGGCCTTGTCCGCTCCTCCGGCGATGCCCGCTTCGCATGGGACAGCTACCGCCGCTTCATCCAGATGTACGGCTCCGTGGTTCTGGGCGTTTCCCACCACCGCTTTGAAGACCTGCTGGAACAGACCAAGCGCGCTGTCAGCAAGGAAGACGACACTGACCTGACCGCCGATGAGTGGAAGGAAGTCGTCAAGGGCTACAAGCAGATCGTGGAGAAGGAAACGGGCTCCGCGTTCCCGGAAAATCCGAAGGATCAGCTCTGGGGTGCCATTGGCGCGGTGTTCGGTTCCTGGATGAACCCGCGCGCCAACACCTACCGCAAGCTGCACGACATTCCGGCAAGCTGGGGCACGGCTGTCAACGTCCAGTCCATGGTGTTCGGCAACATGGGCAATGACTGCGCCACCGGCGTGTGCTTTACCCGTGACCCTTCCACCGGCGAAAATATTTTCTACGGCGAATACCTGATCAACGCTCAGGGCGAAGACGTGGTGGCCGGTATCCGTACGCCGCAGCCCATGGCCGAGTGTCGTTCGGGCGAAGGCCAGATTTCCATGGAAAAGGCCCTGCCCGCCGCCTACCAGGAACTGCTGAAAGTTCGTGACCTGCTTGAGCGCCACTACCGCGACATGCAGGACATTGAGTTTACGGTGCAGGCCAACAAGCTGTACCTGCTCCAGACCCGCTCGGGCAAGCGCACCGCCGCCGCCGCCCTGCGCGTGGCGATTGACATGGCCAAGGAAGGCCTGATCACGCAGGAAGAAGCCATTACCCGCGTGCCGCCGGCTTCTCTCGACCAGCTTCTGCACCCGGTTCTTGACCCCAAGGCCGAACGCGTGCTGCTGACCCGTGGCCTGCCCGCCAGCCCCGGCGCCGCGACCGGCGTTATCGCTTTCTCCGCCGAAGACGTGGAAGACCGCGCTGCCAAGGGCGAAGATGTCATTCTGGTTCGCATCGAAACCTCCCCCGAGGACGTGCACGGTATGCACGCCGCCCGCGGCGTGCTGACCACCCGTGGTGGCATGACCTCCCACGCCGCCGTTGTGGCCCGTGGCATGGGCCGCGTGTGCGTGGCGGGCGCTGGCAGCATTGCCGTGAACTACGAAGCCCAGACCATGACGATCGACGGCCATACCCTCAAGGCCGGTGACTGGCTTACGCTGGATGGCGGTTCGGGCGCAGTGTACAAAGGCCGTGTCCCCACCATTCCGCCGACCCTGTCGGGTGACTTCGCAACGCTGATGGGCTGGGCCGATGGCGTGCGCCGCCTTGGTGTGCGCGCCAACGCCGAAACCCCCGAGGATGCCGAAACCGCCCGCCGCTTCGGTGCAGAAGGCATCGGCCTGTGCCGTACCGAGCACATGTTCTTTGGCCCTGACCGCATCGGTCATGTCCGCCAGATGATCATGGCTGACAACGAAGCGGCCCGCGCCAAGGCGATTGACGCGCTGCTGCCGTTCCAGCGCGGAGATTTCAGCGAACTGTTCCGCATCATGGCGGGGCTGCCGGTCACTATCCGTCTGCTCGATCCGCCGCTGCACGAGTTCCTGCCGCATGGCGAAGCCGAGTTGCAGGACGTGGCCAAGGCTCTCGGTCAGGATGTTGAAAGCCTGCGTGCCCGTCGTTCCGCCCTGTCGGAAGCCAACCCCATGCTGGGTCATCGCGGGTGCCGTCTGGGCATCAGCTACCCGGAAATCTACGCCATGCAGGTGCGCGCCATTACGGAAGCCGCACTTGATATCTCCGCTTCGGCGGGCAAGGCCGTGATCCCGGAAATCATGATCCCGCTGGTTGGCACAAAGGCTGAGTTGGACCTGGTGCGCAAGGCCTGTGAAAGCGTGATCGCCGACGTTCTGTCCGAACGCAAGGCCACGCTCACCTACAAGATTGGCACGATGATCGAACTGCCGCGCGCTGCCATCACGGCCGACCAGATCGCGCAGAGCGCCGACTTCTTCTCCTTCGGCACCAACGACCTGACCCAGACCACTCTGGGCCTGTCGCGTGATGATGCTGGCTCCTTCCTGCCGGAATACGTGGAAAAGGGCCTGCTGCCGCAGGATCCCTTCGTTTCCATCGACCGTGAAGGCGTTGGCGCCCTGGTACGTATGGGCGTGGAAAAGGGCCGGGCCGCAAAGCCTGACCTGAAGCTGGGCATCTGCGGTGAACACGGCGGCGACCCGCTGTCGATTTCCTTCTTTGAGGAAGTCGGGCTGGATTACGTTTCCTGCTCCCCGTTCCGTGTGCCTGTCGCCCGGCTTGCAGCGGCTCAGGCCGCGCTTGCCAAACAAAACAACAAGGCCGTCAAGGCCTGAAGAAAAAATGGCCGCATCCCTCGGGTGCGGCCATTTTTAATGAGACGCCATGCAACACACACTCACCCTGCATCTTGTCTCCGAGGCAACGGGCCAGACGCTGGATTCAGTCGCACGCGCCTGTATTGCCCAGTTTCCCAATACGGAGGTCAAGCTCCGTCACTGGAACATGATCCGTACCCAGATCCAGCTCAGGCGCGTGCTGCGTAATATTGCTGCGGATCGGGGGCCGGTCATGTCTTCTCTGACAGACCCCGCGCTCCAGGCTGACATGGAAGCGGGCTGTATCAGCCTGCAGGTTCGCCTGCTGGATGTGCTGGACAGCGCCCTGCACTTTCTGGCCGACGAAACCGGACAAAAAGCCACCGGCCATCCCGGCGGTCAGTACATCATGGACGACAGCTACTACCAACGCATTGAGGCGATGCACTATGTGCTGTCTCATGACGATGGACAGGAAACAGGCGGGCTGAATGAAGCCGATGTCATTCTTGTAGGGGTTTCGCGCGTTTCCAAAACACCCACATGCTTCTATCTGGCTAACAGGGGCATAAAAGCCGCGAATGTGCCTCTCGTCATGGGCATAGAGCCGCCAGCAACGCTTTTTGAAACGACAAAGCCGGTTATCGGCCTGACGCTCGACCCCGAACGGCTGATCGAAATTCGGCGTAACCGTCTGACACAGATGATGCCGGACCGCCGGCCCATGGAAAACGCTGCGGATTATGCCTATATCGATCTGGAAAAAGTGCAGGAAGAACTGCACTGGGCGCGCAGGCTATGCCGCCGTCATAACTGGCCGGTGATCGATGTAACCCACCGCTCCATTGAAGAGTCATCAGCCGCCATCCTGGAACTGATGGAAAGCCGCTAAAACGGCGCTTGCCAGTTCAGGTCACACTCCGTCCGGCACCACAATGCAACGCCCATAATCGCCATTCAGACGGTATGGGCGTTCTGCTTTACTGGTCCTGCATTTCTTCCGCGCTCAGGCGCTGCACGCGAATGGCGGCACCCTGTGCGTTGTAATAGATAACGCTGTTACCACGGCGCTGGGCGTACCCGTCCGGCCGACCATCCGGCGTCCAGAACAACAAACGGTTGGCGTCCGCCTGCTCCACCACCTTATCGCCCGGCGGAGTAAACTTGTATTTGCTGAAGTCCTTATGTGCACGCGGGAGGGGCGGCTTGCCCGCCAGCCTGTGCATGTCCGGACGGCTATGCCCGTCAATGTCATCGCCCGGATCTTCTTCCGCGTGGGCTGGAGTACCCGCCAGACACAGCGCCAGAACGCCAAACCCAGCCAGCACCGACCATTTTCCACGAAATAACGGCAGCATATTCGCCCGCCCTCCCCTGTTTTTCCGCAGCGTACCGTTTACCAGTCTCGCAGCGGCCCAGTTCCATTCCTCAATAACGGATAAGCGCCCATTCGCACTTTGCACTGTCTGCTTTTTCTTTTTAGCACGTCCACGCCACACGGACAGGCACAAAGCAACACAACCCAGTCTCATACATTCGGCTTTTCCTGAGCTGGACAAACTGCGCATGGAGCCCATACGCAGGCCATCATAAATGAACCTGCGGGAGAGGCCCTTGCTCTCCAAAAGTGGGGGACAGCTTGCGGGAAGCCTCCATCCACCTATATCCTGCACGCATGACACAGATGCTGACCGGCTTTTTTTCACTGGAACGGGACATCAAAAAAAGCCGTTTCCTCGCCAGTGCGATGCCTGTCGCCAGTGTAGCGCAGGCTGAAGCCTTCATAGCGGATATTGCCGCCGCCGGGCCGGACGCCACCCATCATTGCTGGGCCTGGCAGATCGGGCCGCATTGCCGCTGCCACGATGCAGGCGAACCCTCGGGCACGGCGGGCAAACCCATCCTTCAGGTTGCCGTGGCACAGAAGATAGACCGCGTGGCCATTGTAGTGTCACGCTGGTTTGGCGGTATCAAGCTGGGGGCTGGTGGGCTTGTGCGTGCCTATGCGGGCACAGCCGCCGAATGCCTGCGGGCCGCCCCCAAGGAAGAACTGATCGAACGGGTGCGGCTCACATTCCACTGCCCGTTTTCACTCGTGGGGTTGATGCAGGCCCGCCTGCCTGAATGGGGGGCGAGCATGGAAGCACCGATCTTTGACGCTGACGGGGCGCGCTTTCTGCTTACCCTCCCCGCTACCAGCCGCGAAGAGATCTGCGTACGCATCACGAACCTGACAAATGGCCAGAGCGAAGCGCAGATTGTGGAAGAGGGCGTACTATCCTGACCCGCCAAGCAGACCGGCAAACAGGTCAGGCTCGTATCAGCCCGGCTGAACCGGGCCTGTTGTCAGCGCGGAATAACCCAGCCATTGCCTGTGGAATCGCCCACCTGCCCCGTACCAAACGGGCTGGATGCCTGATAGGCTGAACCATATTTGGTAACATCCGCGCCAGTTACGGCATCGCGCTGCACCTTCGCCAGCTCATCAGGGTCATCACCGTGCTGAAAGTCCATGGACGGCGCATCCTGATACCCCGGCGGCAGATTGCGGTGGCCGTGCACAGTCTTCTTTTCTGTACTGGAAGCACGCTGGCCGCTCCCGCTGTCCATTGCGGCATTGCCTTCGGCAAAGGAGATGGAGTCACTCGGTGTCAGCGCGGGATCGGCCCACGCGGCACCTCCTGCCATCACAAAACCGATACCAGCGGCGCACAGGGCGCTTACAACAGATTTACGCAGCAGCACCATCGCGCATCCCCCGCAAGACTTGATAATATAAGATGGCTAACCCAGTACCGCACATCACGACACGACACCTCTACCGGGGCGGTATTATGGCACATCCCGCCGAGATTCCAAATTACCTTACCGCTCAGCCTCTGCGCAGGCCGGGCCTGAATTTGCCTAATCCATGAGTTTTGGACATAAAGACACGCTTGGAGAGCGCAAAAGGTCGATCAGGCCGGGTTGCTATCCGCCCGTTTCTTCACCATTTCAACCATAATAGCCAGAATTGACAGGGAACTTCGTTATGAGTGCAACGCTCACCCAGCCCAACCCGACGTCTGCATCATGGATGCCGGAAAGCTGGCGTTCGTTTCCTGTCAGGCAGATTCCGACTTATCCTGATGCGGCGGCCCTTGCCGCCGTGGAAGAACGTCTGAGCGCCTACCCGCCTCTGGTCTTCGCCGGAGAGGTACGCCGCCTGCGCCAGCAGCTTGCACTGGCCGCACAGGGCAAGGCCTTTGTGCTACAGGGCGGGCCGTGCGCCGAGAGCTTCAGCGAATTCAAGGCCGATATTGTACGCGACACCTTCCGTGTCCTGTTGCAGATGGCGGTTGTGCTGACCTTCGGGGCCAAGGTGCCCGTCATCAAAATGGGCCGTATGGCGGGGCAGTTCGCCAAGCCGCGCTCGGCTGACATGGAAACGGTCAATGGCGTCAGCCTGCCTTCCTACCGGGGCGATATCATCAACGGGCCAGCCTTCACGCCGGATGACCGTATTCCCGACCCCGTTCGCATGGAAACTGGCTACTTCCAGTCGGCCGGTATCCAGAACCTGCTGCGCGCCTTCTCGCGCGGCGGCTATGCCAACCTGCATCAGGTGCATCGCTGGAATCTGGGCTTTGTCGAGCGCTCACCGCTGGCCGGACGCTACCGCGCCATGGCCGAACGCATTGGCGAAACGCTGGCCTTCATGCAGGCCTGCGGCATTGATGCCGAAAGCTCGGCCCAGATAGACGAAACCGAGTTCTACACCTCGCACGAAGCCCTGCTGCTGCCCTACGAACAGGCGCTGACCCGCATCGATTCGACCTCGGGCGAATGGTATGACTGCTCTGCGCATTTTGTGTGGATCGGTGATCGCACGCGCCAGCCCGATGGCGCGCATGTCGAGTTCCTGCGCGGGGTACGTAACCCGATTGGCATCAAGGTCGGGCCCACCACCAGCGTAGATGACATCCGCCGTCTGACGGAAATCCTCAACCCCACGAACGAGGCCGGGCGCATTACCCTGATCTCGCGCATGGGGGCGGACAAGATCGAGCAGTTCCTGCCGCCGATCATGCGCGCGGTGAAGGAAACCGGCCGTAGCGTGACATGGCTGAGCGACCCGATGCACGGCAACACGATCTCGACACAGCAGAAAATGAAAACCCGCTCGTTCGATGCCATCGTGGGCGAACTCAAGGGCTTCTTTGCTGTTTGCGCCGCCGAAGGTGTTCCCGCAGGGGGCGTGCATCTGGAAATGACCGGCCAGAACGTAACCGAATGCGTGGGCGGTGCCCACAGGCTGACGGAAGATGATCTGGCGGATCGTTACGAAACATTCTGCGACCCGCGCCTGAATGCGGAGCAGTCGCTGGAACTGGCCTTCCTGATCGCGCAGGAACTGACCGGACGGGCATAACAGCCCGGCCGCTTTTTCATCATCATGACCGGGAACGACCTGGGGGGCCGTTTCAGGTCATGCGTGGTCACCTGAACAGGCGGCCACGCGCAGGCAGAAAGAGCACTTACGGATGACATCCCCCATCAGTCAGTCCATCCACCCCGGCGTGGATGTGGCTCAGGTCACGGCCCCCCTGCCCGATGCGGAAATCCGCTCCAGAACGGATTCCTACTTCAACCGCACCCGGCGGATTGTCAGCGCCTTTGGCGACTGCGCCGTAACCTATGCCTTCTTTATCCGCACACCCGTCATTTCGGCCCCAACACTCATGCTGCGCTGGCTTGAAAATGTCATGGCCGAGCGTAACAGCCCGTGTGAGATTGAAATCGTTCATCCTGAAGGCGAATGGGTCGGCGCTGGGGAACCACTGGTTTACGTAACGGGCTCCTTTACCCATCTGGCCGATCTGGAAACGCTTTTGCTGCAAAAGCTGGGCAGCCCGTGTGTTGCCGCACTGCGGGCTTACCAGATGGCGCTCTCCCTGCCGCGCACGCAGTTTCTGGCCATGGATGCCCGGCACTGCGCCGGTTTTGAAATGCAGGAACTCATGGCTTATGCTGCATCGGTCGGCGGACGCGCGGCCCGCAGGGACGGTGCAATAGGCTTTGTCGGCACCGCAAACGATGCCGTGGCTGCGTTTTTTGACACGCCCCACGGACTTGGCACCATGCCCCACGCCCTCATCGGCTATGCGGGATCGACCGTGCGAGCAGCCGAGATGTTCCATGAAACCTTTCCCGAGACGGACCTTGTGGTTCTGGTGGATTATTTCGGTCAGGAAATCACGGACGCACTGGCAGTCTGCCGCCGTTTTCCCGAACTGGCGGCCGCAGGGCGCATGGCTGTGCGTCTGGACACCCATGGCGGGCGGTTCATGGAAGGACTGAACCCGCAGGAATCCTATGCGGTTCTCAACCGGCACGCCCCGCAGGCCCTGCGCCGCTACCGCTCGGACAAGGAACTGCGCTACCTGATCGGCACCGGCGTTTCCGCCGCAGCAGTCTGGTCCATGCGTGATGCACTGGACGAAGCGGGCTTCCCGCGCGTGAAGATTATCGGCTCATCGGGGTTCGGGGTTACCAAATGTGCCTGCATGGCCGATGCCCGCGCCCCGCTCGACGTTGTAGGCACCGGTTCCTATATTCCCGAACGGTGGAACGAAACCTACGCAACGGCTGACATCATCGCTTATAATGGGCAGGAACGTGTCAAAATGGGGCGGGAGTTTCTCCTGCCCTCCACGCGCGCGGCCCAGCGTCTCGGTGCCACCACGGACAGAACCGCCCAATCCTGACAGGAACACCCATGAGCGATACAACCGAAACCACACAATCCGCTGACCCGCAGGAATGGAAAGTCCGCATCATGGATCTTTCCGGGCCGGCTGAGGATAATACCGTGGAGGAAGTCGGGGTTTTCCACGATCTGGCCCATGCTAACGCCTTTGCCCGTGCCTATGTGCGCGACAGCATCGAGCGCTGCCGGGTGCCGGGCGCAGCGGCGCGCGACGTGCTGGAAGCGTGGCTGAGCTTTGGTGAAGATGCCGAAGTGATCGACGCGGACGAGGACGGCTGGCGTTCGGCCAACGAACTGGACGACTTTACCGCCACGCCTGCCACCCCCATGGAACGCGACTGGCGCGCGATCGACCCGCGCCGTCTGGTGGTGGATGACGATGTGCTGTCCCTGCTCGGCACGGATGACGATGAAGACGCCCTGCCCGACGATGATGACGATACCGACCTGCCCCTGACACCAGACTGGCACTGAAACCGGACAGCCCTGTCCCACACGGAACCGGGCTGCCCCAGACAAGCCAAGACGGTTCCACAGGACTGGCTAAGCGGTGCTGATCAGGCATCGCGCACAGGCGGGCACAGGCGGGGGCTGAACGCACTGTTGCCGCTGGCGTTCTGGCTGTTTTCGAGGCATAAGCCTGTGTCATGAAACTTCGCTTCGCGCCCAGCCCGACCGGCCTTCTGCATGTTGGCAATGCTCGTCTTGCCCTTGCCAATGCCCTGTATGCCCGCCGCCACGGCGGCGAGTTCCAACTGCGGATTGACGACACCGATACCGCCCGCTCACGCGAGGATCTGGCCGATGCGCTGCGGCAGGACCTGCAATGGCTCGGCATTAGCTGGACAGAAACCTTCCGCCAGACAGACCGGCTGGATCGGTACGACCGCGCCATAGAAGCGCTCAAGGCATCGGGGCGGCTGTATCCGTGTTTTGAAAGCGAGCACGAACTGGCCACCAAGCGCGAGCAGCAGATCCGCCAGCGCCGTGCCCCGGTCTATGACCGCGCGATGCTCAAAATGACCCCCACCCAGCTTGCACAGGCGTTGGCCAACGGCAAAACACCTTACTGGCGCTTTAAATTGTCGGATAATGCCATTATCCGCTGGCGCGATATGGTGATGGGGGACTGTCAGGTCAAACTCCCCTCCATTTCTGATCCGGTGCTTGTCCGTGCCGATGGCACGGTGCTGTACACCCTCGCCTCCGTGGTGGACGACCTTGAAACCGGGGTTACGCATATCATCCGGGGCGAAGACCACGTAACCAATACGGGCGTGCAGATCGACATCGCGCAGGCACTGGGCGCGCGGGCAGATCATTTCCGTTTTGCCCACCTGCCGCTGCTGCTGGATGAAAACGGCGGCAAGCTGTCCAAGCGTTTCGATGCGTGTTCGCTGCGCACCCTGCGTCAGGACGGCGTGGAAGCCGAAGCACTTGTGGCCTATCTGGCCCGCCTTGGCTCATCGGAAGACCCCGTGCTGCTGCCGTTTGACGAACAGGCGGCGGTTTATGACCTCTCGCGCATTTCGCGCTCGGCGGCGCGGTTCGACACCCGCCAGCTTCTGGCGCTCAACCACAAGCTACTGGCCACCCTGCCTTTCAGCGCCGTCGCAGACCGTCTGCCACAAGGGGCGACAGAAGCGTTCTGGCTCGCCATTCGCGGCAATATCGAACTGCTGTCCGAAGCGCGGCTGTGGTTTCAGGTTGTCATGGAAGATATTATTCCCCCCGTGCAGGACGGTGAAGACGCCTTTCTGGCCGAGGCCGCGAGCCTGCTACCGGCCGAACCGTGGGATGAAACCACCTGGAAAAGCTGGACAGCCGCCCTGCGCGAGCGCACTGGCCGTTCTGGCAAAACGCTGTTCCACCCGCTCCGTCTGGCTCTGACCGGCGAGGAACAGGGGCCTGAACTGCGCGACCTGCTGCCCCTCATGGGCCGCGCACGGGTGCTCGCCCGTCTTAAACCCGGCGCCTGAGCGCGCCGCTTCCTTTTTCCAGCCTACCAGCGGGAGCTGCCGCCCCACATACCGACCGGAAAGACCTCGCCATGACACAAAGCGCGCCGCTCCTGCCAACATCGCTGCCTGCCATGAAACTGCCCGTAATCGGCCCGGCAGATGCACTGATCATTGTGGATGTGCAGAATGATTTCCTGCCCGGTGGCGCTCTGGCCGTGCCGGAAGGAGATGCCGTTCTGCCGGTTATCAATGCGCTGGCGCAGCAACCTTTCGGCATGGTCATCGCCAGTCTGGACTGGCACCCGGCGGAGCATGGTTCCTTTACACCTTCAGGGGCATGGCCTGTCCACTGCGTGGCTGACACAGAGGGGGCAGCCCTTTCACCTGCCCTCAACCTGCCGCAGGGCAATCTTCTTGTCCTGAAAGGGCAGGATACCGAGCTGGATGCCTATTCCGCCTTTGAAGGCCAGACCACCGAAGGCGCGCGGCTGGATGAAACACTCCGGCAGCACGGTATCGAGCGGGTTTTTGTCTGTGGGCTGGCGCTGGAATACTGCGTGCGCAACACCGCGCAGGATGCAGTCGCAGCAGGGTTCAGCACCTTCCTGCTGACAGATGCCACACGCGGGCTGGAAGCTTCACCTGCCCCCACCCTACGTGCTTTGCACGATGCAGGCGTAACACTCTGCCATAGCTGAACCGCGCAGGGCTGCCCCCCATGCGGCGGCCCTGCCCTTCAGGCGCTCGGAGAGGACTCGAAGGCCGAACGGCGAGCTGGTTTCCAGCGGTTGAGGAGCAGGGAGTTGCTGACAACCGAGACGGAACTCATGGCCATCGCGGCTCCGGCCAGAACGGGGTTGAGCGCACCGAAAGCGGCCAGCGGCAGGCCCAGAAGGTTATAGATAAACGCAAAAAACAGGTTCTGACGGATTTTCCCAACCGTTGCGTGTGAAAGGGAAATGGCATCAACCACTGCCATCAGGTCACTACGCACCAGCACAACATCCGCCGTTTCCAGTGCAACATCCGCGCCCGCCCCGATTGCAAAGCTGACATCGGCCGAAGCCAGCGCAGGCGCATCGTTAATCCCGTCACCCACCATGCCCACGCAATGGCTTGTGCCTTTGAGGCGGGCAATTTCCGCTGCCTTGCCGTCAGGCAGAACGCCTGCCACCACCTCGTCAATGCCGACCTGCCGCGCCACGGCCTGCGCCGCCCGCTCGTTATCGCCTGTCAGCATGACAATACGCAGCCCGCGCGCGCGCAGGGCGGCAATGGCCGTGCGGGCTTCAGGTCGGATTTCATCCGCAAGGGCGAGATAGCCCAGCACCGTCTGCTCGCGCGCGACCCCAATAGCCGTGCGCCCCTCAGCCTGCCATGCCTGCACCAGCGCGCTATCCACCACACAGCCATTCTGGCTCAGGAAGTCGGGAGATCCCAGACGCACGGCCTGCCCGCCCACGCGGGCGCTGACCCCCTGCCCCGGCACTGCCTTGAAATCCTCCACAGCCACAGGCGCGATACCGGCGGCACGGGCATAGTCCATGACAGCCCGCGCCAGTGGATGCTCTGAATTCTGCTCCAGCGCGCAGGCCAGACGCAGGAAGTCATCGGGCTGGATTCCCTCCGCCGTCTGACTGGCCACAACACCGGGCTGGCCACGGGTAAGCGTGCCGGTCTTGTCGGTAACAAGCAGGGTCAGCCTGCGCGCCTGTTCCAGCGCATCGGCATTCCTGAACAGAATACCTGCCCGCGCCCCCAGCCCCGTGCCCACCATGATAGCCGTTGGCGTGGCCAGCCCCAGCGCACAGGGGCAGGCAATCACCAGCACCGACACGGCATGGACAAGGCTGGTTGTAGCAGAGCCCGTCACCAGCCACGTTGCCCCGAAGGTCAGTACGGCAAGCACCAGCACAGCGGGCACAAAAACTGCAGAAACCCGGTCCGCCAGACGCTGCACGCTGGCCTTGCTGCCCTGCGCCTGCTGCACCATCTGCACAATACTGGCCAGAACTGTCTGCGCCCCCACCTTGGTCGCGCGTACGCGCAGGGCGCCGGTCTGGTTCAGCGTTCCGGCAAACACGCCCGCTCCCGCCGCCCTGGGCACCAGATTGCTCTCTCCCGTGAGCATGGCCTCGTTCACTTCGGACTGGCCTTCCAGCACCTCACCATCCACCGGAATGCTCTCGCCGGGGCGCACCACGAACACATCGCCTATGGCAAGCTGGTCAACACTTTCATCCACCACACCACCGGAGCGCTCGACATGGGCGATCCGGGGCTGAAGCCGGAGCAGACTGGCCATGCCCGCACCCGCACTGGCCTTGGCGCGGGCCTCAAGCAGGCGGCCTAGCAGCACAAGGGTCACCACAAGGGCGCTGGCCTCGAAATAAACCGGCTGATCGAGCTTCATGAGCGTAACAACGGCGCTGAATATCCAGGCCACGCCCGTACCCATGACCACCAGTACATCCATGTTGGCCGCACCGCCGCGCAAGGCGCGCCACGCGGCCCGGAACAGGCCGCGCCCGCAGCCGAACAACACCACGCCCGCCAGCACGAGTTGCAGCACACGAGGCATGTCCATCATGGACAGACCCGCCATCATGGCAATCATCTGCACCACAAACGGCACACTGAGCACTGCGGCCAGACCAAATTCCCACACAGCCCGCCGCCATACCCGCTGCTGCGCGCGGGCTTCGTCCTGACTGTTCTGCTCTTCGTAAAGGCGCGCGCCGTATCCGGCTTTTTCCACAGCGGCAATCAGGGTGGGTACATCCACCACCCCCGGCACAAAGCTGACATGGGCACGCTCAGTCGCCAGATTGACGCTCGCCTGCACGGAAGGCAGGGCGTTCAGCACTTTTTCCACCCGCCCCACGCAGGATGCACAGGACAACCCGCTCAGGCTCAGATCAAGACTGCGGGTAGCAGGGGCAAATCCCGCCTGCCTGACCGCTGCCAGCACATCCGCCATGCCCGCATGGCCATCAGACAGGGAAACCTGCGCGCGCGTGGTGGCGAAGTTGACCGACGCCTGCACACCATCGAGCCGGTCCAGCACTTTTTCAAGCCGGGCGGCGCAACTGGCGCAGGACATTCCCTCCACCGGAAAGCTGATTGTCTGCCCCATGATCACACGCGCTCCCTTTACAGCCAGCGCCTTGGTTTCTGGCGCGCTTTCATTTGCTATATATGCCCCCATGGGGTATCTTCAAGCCATGTCCCGCCGTGCGATCAGCCTTGTCGTGAGCATTCTGGGCCTGCTGTTTGCAGCGGGTGTACCAACTTTTGCCCATGCTACAGCTATGCAGGGCGGCTCTGCCATGATCATGCACGCGGCACAGCATACCATGCCATGCCATAACGATAGGCAGACGGCAGGCATGGCCGGAGGCCACTCTTCCGCTGACCTCAACGTTCTGCCCCGGCATAGAACCGTGGTGTCCCCCCCCTCCGGGTTGGGGAAAGCAGGCAGGGCTAACGCCTGCCTGCACACACCGCATCGCACGCACGAGCAGGCCATGCCCTGCTGCGCCGCCTCCGGGCAAAGCCCTGCCGCCACAGCGGACGCTTATCACCTTACCACCCCGCGGCCTCTGCGCGCTGTCACAATGCGTCTGCCGCGTGAGCAGGCCCTTCCTGCCGGGCAGGGTATAACACCCCTGCTGCCCCCACCCCGGACCTCCATCATCTGAACAAAAGCCAAAAGCAGTGTTCATGACACGGCTTTCGCGTTTTCACGGTTGCTGCCGTGCCTTCGGGCATGGCGGCCCTGATGGATGGATACCATGCCTACTCCTTTTGCCACCCTTGTGGGTGGACTGTCGCGCCGCCGGTTCATAACCGGGGCCGGAGCACTTGCTGGCCTGAGCACGCTCTCTGCACCGGCACGTCCGGCCAGCGCCATGGACACGCCCCCGCTCCCTTTCCTGCCCGCCGGGCACGTCCCACCGCAGTCGGCCAACACGTTCATGCTGAGCATAGGCCATACGCCGGTGCATGTTCTGGGCAAGCCGCAGAAAGCGCCTACGGTCAATGGCAGTATGCCCGCCCCAACCCTGCGCTGGCGCGAAGGCGATGAAGTTACCCTGCATGTCCACAACACGATGGATGAGGAAACCTCCATTCACTGGCACGGGCTCCGCTGTCCCGCCAACATGGACGGCGTACCGGGGCTGAGCTTTGGCGGTATCGCGCCGGGGCAGGCCTTTACCTACCGCTTCATGCTGCGGCAGAGCGGCACCTACTGGTACCACAGCCATTCCAATATGCAGGAGGCCAAGGGGCTGTACGGTGCGATCGTCATCGACCCCAGAGAAGGCGAAACCCGGCAGTACGACCGCGATTACGTGATTGTGCTATCCGACTGGGCGGATGTTGAGCCATCTGACATCATCAAAAATCTCAAATTCCAGAGCGACTATTACACGTTCCGCCAGCGCACGGCGGCTTCCTTCTTTCCCGATGCGCGGCGAGATGGCGTGCTGCCCGTTCTGAAAAACCGCCTGCAATGGGCAGGCATGAATATGTCCGCCACCGATATTTCGGATGTCAGCGGTATTATCTACACCTATCTGATGAACGGGCAGACCCCGCACGCCAACTGGACCGGGCGGTTCGCCCCGGGCGAGCGGATCAGGCTGCGGTTCATCAATGCTTCGGCCATGACGTTTTACGATATCCGTATTCCCGGCCTGCCCCTGACGATTATTCAGTCTGACGGCAATGACGTGGAACCCGTGCAGGTGGATGAATTCCGTATCGGGGTGGCGGAAACCTATGATTGTATCGTGACGCCCCAAGCCGCGCAGGCCTACACGATTTTCGCCCAGAGCGAAGACCGCACGGGCTATGCGCGCGGCACGCTGGCCCCCCGCACGGACATGAGTGCCGCCATCCCGCCCATGGACCCGCGCCCCGTGCGTACCATGCTGGACATGGGCATGGGCTCAGAGACCGGAATGGAGGCCATGGACATGAAGGCCATGGCCCACCGGGCACAGGCCGACACCCCTCCGCTCAATGTGGAAAACCAGAACGTGGCTGCCATGCCCGTCAACCGTCTGGCCGACCCCGGCGACGGCCTGCGCGACAATGGCCGCCGTGTCCTGACTTATGCAGACCTGCGCGCGATCCGTCCGGCTAGCGATCCACGTCCACCCTCTCGCGAGATCATCCTGCACCTGACCGGCAACATGGAACGCTATATCTGGGGATTTGACGGCCACAAGTTTTCCGAAGCCGATCCCATTCCCCTACGGCTGGGCGAACGGGTGCGCTTTGTGCTGATCAACGACACCATGATGGAGCACCCCGTGCACCTGCATGGCCTGTGGAGTGAACTGGAAAACGGTCAGGGGGCTTACAACCCGGTCAAACACACAGTCATCGTGCAGCCGGGCAGCCGTCTGAGCTACCTTGTTTCAGCCGACACACCCGGACTGTGGGCCTATCACTGCCACCTGCTCTATCACATGGATCTTGGCATGTTCCGCACGGTGGTGGTGTCATGAAAAAACAGTGCGCTCCCGCTCACACCGCCGGACTTCTAGCCGGGCTACTGGCCCTTGTGCCAGCAGCGTCCAGCACCGCCGCAACCCCGGCCCCTCTTACCCATGCCAGCGCCCACACCATGCCGCAAAAGCCGAAGTCTGGACACGCGATGTCCGACATGGACGACATGGATGACATGGATGACATGGAAGGAATGGACGGCATGGAGGATACGGCCAAACCGGCCACCCCTGCGAAAGCAGTCCAGCTCCGGCAGCAGGCCGGGCAACATCCTGCGGCACTTCCGACAGCAAAAGCCAGCACCCAAACGGCAGACAAGGACAACATGGCCAGCATGAACATGGCCACGCCAGCAGGCAGGGCGTATGTCAGCCTGCCTCCCCTCAGCCCCAGCGCTCGCTGGCCAGCCACGCCGCCCCCCGTGCCAAAGGTGCGGTATATCCACAACATGCCACCGGTGATGGATCATAACACCTATGTCCATATTCTCATGGAGCAGCTTGAAGGGCGCTATGCGGCAAACGGCAGCCTGTTCCGTTATTCCGGTCAGGCATGGTTTGGCACCGACCATGACAAGCTGTGGATCAAGTCGGAAGGCACCGTGGACAGCCACCGCACCATGAGCGACGGCGACCATGAACTGCTATACGACCACGCTCTTACCACCTATTTTGACCTGCAGGCGGGCACCCGGCTTGACCTCGACAGCGGGCCGGTGCGCGCCTGGGGAGCCGTGGGCGTACAGGGGCTGGCGCTGTATTTCTTCGAAGTATCGGCCACGGCCTATTTCAATGCCGATGGTGTGGCAGGCAAGCTGGAGGGGTCATACGACCTGCTGATTACCAACCGGCTGATCCTGCAACCACAGGCCGAACTGAACTTCTACTCGCACACAGACCCCGCGCGCGGGGACAGTCAGGGCTTTTCCTCCATCGATGCGGGACTGCGCCTGCGTTACGAGTTCAAACGCAAGCTCGCACCTTATATTGCCGTAACCTACGCGGGCAATTACGGGGCCGCCGCGCACGCGCCTTCCGCCTCGCGCACAAGTCCTGCCAACGGGCCGGACGACCTGCGCTTCACTTTCGGGCTGCGGACCTGGTACTAAGGCCCGCACGGCATACGGGCCACGCCAGAACACGGGTGTCATTCCTGTCAGGATCGCTTAAACTGGCAGGCATGAACGCAAAACCACCCGGCACCGCTCCCCAGCCTGGCACAGGCGGCTGCATGGCCTGCACGCCCCCAGAGCAGGCCGAGGCCGCCTCCAGACAGGTCGTGCAGCCCGACAAGACTGCCCTGATCAACCGCCTGCGAAGGATTGAAGGGCAGATTGGCGGTATCGCGGGCATGGTGCGCGACGACCGCTACTGCGTGGATATTCTCACCCAGCTTTCCGCCGTGCGTTCGGCCATAGACGCGCTAAGCATCCGCCTGCTTGAAAACCACGCCAGAGGCTGCGTGCGCCGCGCCGTGCAGGAGAATGGCGGCGATGAAACTCTTGAAGAACTCATGGGCATCATTCGCAAGATGATCCGCTGAGCGCCGCTTACAGGGCTTTCCACGCGGCCAGTGCGCGTGCCCGCGCCTCGGCATGGTCAACCACAGGCGCGACGTACCCCCGGCACCCCACCTCCCACGGTGTATGGATGTCCTTGTCGGACAGATGGGCCACTTCAGGCACCCAGCGCCGGATGTAGATTCCGTGCGGGTCGAATTTCCGTGACTGCAGAATAGGGTTCATGATGCGGAAATAGGGAGCCGCATCCACGCCCGTGCCGGCACTCCACTGCCAGTTCATCGGATTACTGGCCGGGTCATAATCCACCAGCGTATCCGCGAACCAGCGTTCGCCCTCACGCCAGTCGATCAGCAGATGCTTGACCAGAAACGACGCCACCACCATGCGCACCCGGTTGTGCATGACTCCCGTGTGCCACAACTCGCGCATACCGGCATCCACCAGCGGGTAGCCGGTTCGCCCGCGCTGCCATGCCGCCAGCCCTTTAGGGTCTGTCCGCCACTTCATGGCATCGAATTCGGGCCGCAGGTTGCGACTTGCAAGGTCAGGTGTTTCAAACAGGAGTGACCAGGCAAAATCCCGCCAGCCCAGTTCGGTCAGAAATTTATCCGGGTTCGGGCTGGCCTGCGCTGTCTCCCACACACGTGCGGGGCTGATATGACCAAAGCGCAAAAACGCAGAAAGACCGCTTGTCGTTTCCATGGCTGGAAAATCACGGGTCTGGGCGTACTCGGCCTGATGATGACGACAGAAATCAGTCAGTCGGGCACGGGCCTGCGCCTCGCCCGGTTTCCATGCCGCACGCAGCCCTCCCGCCCAGTCTGGCGCGGTGGGGAGCAGGCGGTACTGCTCGGGCGGCACACGCAATGCTTCCAGTGCCGGGATTGGGGGTGCAAAAACAAGTCTGTCAGGGGCGGGCCGCAGGAATGCCTGCACGGGCAGCGTGCAGGCCGCGCGCCAGAAAGCCGTGAATATCTTGTAAGGCGCGCCTGACTGCGTACGCACGGTCCATGGCTCGTGCAGCAAAGCGCCGGAAAAACTGCGGGCCACCACGCCACGCGCCTGCAATGCCGCCTTGAGCGCCGTATCTGTCTCGCGTCCGTTCGGGTCATACCGGCGGTTCCAGAACACCGCTCCGGCCCCCGTCGCCTGCGCAACGGACTCCACGACACGGCGGGCCGGGCCCCGCAGAACGTGCAGGTCTCCGCCCTTTGCGCGCAGGTCGGCAGCAAGAGCGTGGATGGCGCCATCCAGCCACCATTGCGCCGCGGCGCCCATGTTTGCTGCATCATCGAGAATAACAAGACAGATCAGCGGCTGTCCAAGCAGCGTGGCTTCGTGCAGGGCCTGATTGTCCGCCAGACGGAAATCCTCTCGGAACCACACGATTGTTGGAGAAACATTCATGGCTTTTCCTGCATTCACCGTAACGGACAGCCTTGTTGGCGCAGAGCACGGCCCACGCCGAAAAAAAGTTTATGCCCCTGCGCACGTGCCGCAACCATAAAAAAAAGCCCCCTCCCGTCATCAGACAGGAAGGGGCCATGCCACAAACCGGCAGAAACGTTCCAGCCCGTAGGGCCGGAACAGAAACCTTGCTCAGTTCTTGGTCTTGTCAACCAGACGGGACTTGGAAATCCACGGCATCATGCCACGGAGTTTCTCGCCCACGGCTTCAATCTGGTGGGCGTCGTTACGCGCACGCGTGGCCTTGAAGAACACGTTGCCGGACTGGTTTTCCAGCACGAAGTTGCGCACGAAGGTGCCGTTCTGGATATCCGTCAGGATGTCCTTCATGGCCTTCTTGCTTTCCGCCGTGATCACGCGCGGGCCGGACACGTACTCACCATACTCCGCAGTGTTGGAGATGGAGTAGTTCATGTTGGCAATGCCGCCTTCGTAGATCAGGTCCACGATCAGCTTCATTTCGTGCAGGCATTCGAAATATGCCATTTCGGGGGCGTAGCCGCCTTCAACCAGCGTTTCGAAACCGGCGCGGATCAGTTCTGCAACACCACCACACAGCACAGCCTGTTCGCCGAACAGGTCTGTTTCGACCTCTTCCTTGAAGGAGGTTTCGATCGTGCCCGCACGGCCACCACCAATGGCGGACGCATAGGACAGAGCGATGTCCAGAGCCTTGCCGGACTTGTCCTGTGCAATGGCCACCAGGCAGGGCACGCCGCCGCCACGCTGATATTCAGAACGCACGGTGTGGCCGGGGCCCTTGGGAGCGATCAGGAACACGTCCAGGTCGGGACGGGCTTCGATCAGGCGGAAGTGGATGGAAAGACCATGCGCGAACGCCAGAGCGGCACCCTGCTTCAGGTTCTTTTCCAGCGATTCCTTGTACAGCGCGCCCTGGCCTTCGTCAGGCGTCAGCACCATAACAACATCGGCCCAGGCAGCAGCCTTGTCCGGGGTCATGACGGTAAAGCCCGCATTGCGCGCCTTTTCGGCGGCGGCAGAGCCTTCACGCAGGCCGATAACAACTTCAGAAACGCCGCTGTCCTTGAGGTTGTTGGCATGGGCATGGCCCTGGCTGCCGTAACCGATAACGGCCACCTTCTTGGATTTGATCAGATTCACGTCGGCGTCACGATCGTAATACACGCGCATGGCCATTCTTACTTCTCCTTCAGACCGGAGACTTCCTCCGGCGTTGCTGCCTGCTATACTTCAGAAGTTCTGAATTGTCTTCGGTCCGCGGCAAATTGACGCCACGCCGGTGCGGGACACCTCGGCCAGGCCGAGCGGACGCATCAGATCAATAAAACTGTCCAGCTTGTCGGATGAGCCGGTCAGTTCAAATACAAAAGACGTAGCGGTTGTGTCCACAGCCCTGGCGCGGAACGCCTCGGCAATCCGCAGCGCCTCGGTGCGGGATTCCCCCGAGGACACCACCTTCACCAGCGCCATTTCCCGCGCGACATAAGGCCCCGCATCCGACAGGTTGACCACGCGCGAGACCGGCACAAGGCGCTCGATCTGCACCTTCACCTGCCCGATGGCCGAGGGAGTGCCCGTCGTCACGATATTGACGCGCGAAGTTGTGCCCTGCTCGTCCACGGGCGCCACGGTCAGGCTCTGGATATTGTAACCACGGCCCGAGAACAGCTCCACGATACGAGCCAGCGCGCCGCTTTCGTTGTCCACCAGAAGCGAGATCACGGCGGAACCGGAAATTTCCTGCTGCATTGTTCAGTTTCCCTGAAGACAGACCAGAATATGCAAAATGAAAAAACGCGCCTGCCTCAGACGAGCATACGCCCTTCCGTACTGACTTCGGCCCCGCTGCTTTCCTGCTCAGGCCCCAGAATCATTTCATTATGGGCCGCGCCGGACGGAATCATGGGGAAGCAGTTCTCCCCTTCCGCAACGCAGATATCCACCATCACCGGCCCGTCATGGGCAAGCGCCTGACGGATCGTGTTATCCAGCTCATCCAGCCGGGTGACACGCAGGCCACGAGCATGGAAGCTTTCGGCCAGCTTCACGAAATCTGGCAGCGCGTCGCTATAGCTCTCGGAATAGCGTGAGCCGTGCAGCAGTTCCTGCCACTGGCGCACCATGCCCATGTAGTGGTTGTTGATGATGAAAATCTTCACCGGCAGGCGATATTGCGCGATTGTGCCCAGCTCCTGAATGTTCATCAGGGTCGAGGCTTCCCCCGCGATATCCATAACCAGCGCATCGGGGTGGGCAACCTGTGCACCCACGGCGGCAGGCAGGCCGTAGCCCATGGTGCCCAGCCCGCCGGACGTCAGCCAGCGGTTGGGGCTGTCAAAGCGGAAGAACTGCGCCGCCCACATCTGGTGCTGCCCGACCTCGGTGGACACATAGGTCTCGCGCCGGGTCTCACGCGCCAGTTCGTAAATCCGGCTGATCGCCTGCTGCGGCTTGATGATGGCATCCGCCGCGCCGTCCTGCGTAAAACGCAGGCAATCCAGCGCACGCCAGCCTTCGATCTGTGCCCACCACGCGGCAAGGTCGGCCTCATGCGTGGCGGCAGGCTGATGCTCCCATTCCTCGATCATCATATCGATGACCGCGCCCACGTCCCCCACGATACCTTCATCAACGTGCACGATCTTGTTGATCTGCGAAGGGTCGATATCCACGTGAATTTTGAAGGAGCCGGGCGAGAACGCATTGACGCGGCCCGTCACGCGGTCATCAAAACGGCTGCCGAGGGCGATCAGCACGTCGCAGCCATGCGTGGCCAGATTGGCCTCGTATGTGCCGTGCATACCCAGCATACCCAGAAAGCGCTTATCCGTGCCAGGAAAAGCCCCCAGCCCCATCAGGGTAGAGGTGACAGGAAAGCCCGTCATGTCCACCAGCCTGCGCAGGGCTTCGCTGGCCTGCGGCCCGGCGTTGATGATCCCGCCCCCCGTGTAAAACAGCGGACGCTTGGCCCCCTTCATAGCGGCCACCGCACGGGCTACCGCTTCGCGCTCAGGCTGGGTCCGCACCTTGGTCGTGCGGGGACGGATATCCTGCGCACCAATATAAGGCGCATCGCCCACGGTGATGTTCTTGGGCAGATCCACCAGCACCGGGCCGGGCCGTCCCGAACGCGCGATGGCAAAGGCTTCATGCACCGCAGGGGCAAGGTCTTCCGGACGACGCACCAAATAGTTGTATTTGGTCACAGGACGGGTAATGCCGGTTGTATCCGCTTCCTGAAAAGCGTCGTTGCCAATCAGCGCAGTAGGCACCTGCCCGGACAGGCACACCAGCGGGATGGAATCCATCATCGCGTCCAGCAGACCGGTCACGGCATTGGTCGCACCTGGGCCACTCGTGACCAGCACCACCCCGACCTTGCCGGTGGAGCGGGCATAGGCTTCAGCCGCGTGCACGGCGGCCTGCTCGTGGCGCACCAGAATGTGGCGGATATGACTCTGCTTGAACAGGGCATCGTAAATAGGCAGCACCGCACCGCCCGGATAACCGAAAATAACCTCAACCCCCTGCTCGATCAGCGCGCGCATCAGCACTTCCGCGCCGCTAAGGGCGGTGGTGGTTGGGGCGTGGGCAGTGGTTGACATCATGGTATCCTCAATAGCCCTGAAGTGAGATCAGGGGGTTTGTATTATGCCGTGCGACTACGGGCGTCAAGCTGAACGGAAAATAAAAGATATGATTTCATGCAATTTTCTTTCCGAAAATTGCGCGATATGCTCAAAACACGTATCAACCTTGCATGTACGGTCTGGCTCAGCCAGAGCATGGTGCGCGAACCATGTCGCCTGCCGCTTGGTATAGCGCCCCGTAGCCTGAACGGCGAGACGCGTTGCTTCATCCTGCGTAATGCGCCCTTCAAGCATGGCTGTCAGTTCCGGCACACCATGTGCGCGCATGGCGGGCAGCGCCGGATCAAGCCTCTGCGTCAGCAGGGCGCGTACCTCGTCCACCGCACCGGCCGCCAGCATCGCTTCAAAACGCGCCTGTATGCGCGCGCGCAGCACTGCGCGGTCGGGGGCCAGCCGCACCGCCACAAACCGGCAGGCGGCTGGTGGCAATCCCGGCTGGACCTGCCACCAGCTCAGGCTTCGCCCCGTCGCGCGCCACACTTCCCATGCACGGGTAATCCGCTGGGAATCGGCAGGTTGTAAACGGGCTGCCGTTTCGGGGTCCACACTGGCAAGGCGGGAATGCAGGGCCGGAGCGCCCTCCTGCGCCACGGCCTGACGGGCTTCATCCCGCACCGCCGGCGGGCATTCAGGAATCGCCGCCAGCCCGTGTGTCAGCGCGCGGAAATACAGCCCTGTTCCACCGCACAAAACCGGCAGACGACCCGCCCGCCATGCCTCCTCCATCGCCTCAAGCGCACAGCCTCGCCACCAGGCCACGCTGCCTGTGCTGGAAGCAGGCAGCACTCCATAGAGACGGTGGGGCACCATTTGCTCCTCCGCCACGCTCGGGCGGGCCGTCAGCACACGCAGGTCTTTGTACACCTGCATGGAATCCGCGTTGATGATGGTTGCCCCCACCCAGCCCTTTTGTGCCCCCATTCCGCCATCCGCCAGTGCACGCGCCACCGACAGGGCCAGTGCCGATTTGCCTGAGCAGGTCGGCCCCGCCACCACCAGCGCCACGGGCAGCTTTGAGGATATGGCCTGAGCCCCCAAAGGGGAAGGACGGATTTCAGAAAGTGTCATGGGGTGTTCCGCTTGCTTCATGCCCGCATTCCTGCCACACACCCTGCTGCCATGACGAGCCTTGTTCTGACCCTTGTCGCCCGGCGAGAGGAAACCTCACTCGCCGCCCCGACCATTGCCCTTGCCCGCGATATCGTTCACGCGCAGGGCGAGACAGTCGTCCTTAGCCCGGCGGAAGCCGTGGATATTCCCTGCCCGCAGACGGCGCATGAAAGCCTGCCCGCCCTGCGCGCGGCGCTGGAGGGGCTGGCAATCGACATAGTGCTGACCCCGAGCACCAACCGCCGCAAGCGCCTTCTGATATCCGACATGGACAGCACCATTGTCGCGAATGAAACGCTGGACGATCTGGCCGCCCATGCCGGGCTGGGAGAGAGAGTCGCGGCCATTACAGCCCGGTCGATGAATGGGGAAATGGATTTTGCCACCTCTCTGCGCGAGCGGGTGGCCCTGTTGCGCGGCCTGCCCATCTCCCTGCTGGAAACCGCGTGGAAGGATGTCACCCTCAACCCCGGCGCAGTCGAAATGGTGCGCACCATGACCGCGTTTGGCGCCAGAACCGCGCTGGTGTCAGGCGGGTTCACGTTCTTTACCGCGCGGGTTGCCGCCCTGTGCGGGTTTGATGAACACCACGCCAATGTCCTGCTGATGGACAAGGCCACCGAAAGCCTGACTGGCGAGACCGCCCAGCCCATCCTGGGAGCGGACGCCAAGCTGAACCTGCTTGAAACCCTGCAACAGAGCCATGGCCTACCGGAAGACGCGGCTCTGGCCATTGGGGACGGCGCGAACGACCTGCCCATGCTGCGCAAGGCTGGCCTTGGGCTGGCATTCCATGCAAAACCTGTGGTGCGGAAGGCCATTTCCGCCCAGATCAACCATACATCGCTGCGGACCGCCCTGTTCGCACAGGGCTATCCGGCATCGGTTTTTGTCAGCGCCTGAACTCCGGCAGGGTAAAATACAGTCGGGTTAAGGAAAACGAATCGGGATTGGGCCTGCTTCACGGAAGCCGGCCCACGCTACAACGGAAAGGAATGACCATGCAGTTTGACCCGCGTGACCTTTCAACCTACCCGTTCATCCGTGCGTCCTGCATCCTGCTGGGCGTATTTCTGGTCGGCTATTGCCTGCATTTTGCCCTGACGCTGCCCCCCGGCTCGCCCGAATTCGTCATGCGCCATATCGCCGCCCTGATTGTCGGCACGCTGCTGCTGCTGGGTACGATCTGGATCTGAATACCAGCCCGCCCGACGCTGATCGGCACGACTGGATGCGTGCCGAATCCAACTCCGTCAGAACCCGAGCCTGCGGTGCATTTCCTCCACCAGTTCGGGCGTATCATCCAGCGGTGTAACGGGCCATGGATGCTGCAGGCGAGCTTCATTCGCTTCCAGCACCCGCGCGCGTCCAGCCAGTTCCATTTCCTCGACAAACGTACTGATCCGCCTTGAACGACCAGGCAGCGGAAACACGGTCACGGGGGCGGAGCCTGCCACGGCCTCGGACATCATGGAGACACTGTCCATGGTCACAACCAGACTGTCCGCGCAGGCAATCAGGCCCACATAGGGGTTTTCCCCCTCGCCATCCCACACGAAACCACCAACCTGCTTCACGGCATCGCCCAGAACACGCAGCGCGGCCCGATCTGTCCGGCGTGAGGGCGTTACCAGCAGGCTGCCACCTTCCGCACGCATGGTTTCCACCAGCACGCTGCCAAGCCGGGCAGCTTCGGTTACGCCGAATGTGTAACGGCCGTTGGAGCCCCCCACCAGAACCGCCACCAGCGGGCGGGGCAAATGGGCAAAGCGCGGTGCCCAGAGTGCTCTTGCTTCTTCCAGACGTTCACGCGTAAGGCCATGCAGGGCGGTGCGGCCCACCAGCACGTTGTCCCCGCTGATTTCATCATGACGGCAGGCAACCACCAGATCGAAACGACCAAGATCAAGCCGTGGATGCTGCACCTGCACAATCGGCAGACGCTCCCTGCGCCCCGGAGGTGGATGCTCGCCCAACGCGGCCCCCAGCGCCCCACCCTTGCCCCCGATGCTGATCACCACATCCGAGGTGCCGAGGTCTTCGTGCTCATGGAGGTGCCGACCATCCAGCCCACGCAGGAAGGCGTGATTAAGCCAGCGCGGGCCGGACAGGGCCAGACGCGCCACACGATCCGGGCAGATAGGGCAGAACACCCCGCGCCACCCGGCCCGTGCCGCCAGCCCCAGCGCCTGTGAGCGCATACCTGCAAAATCCTCCCCCATGACAAACGCCAGAGAGGACCCACCATCGCTCATGCCACCAGCAGGGGCAGCCGTTTGTTCGGCCTCCTGCTCCACCTTTACTGACGGCGGCCGCGTGTCATTGCTGCTCACGGCATAGTCAACACTCGCCATCACGCGCCTTCCTTTGCTACACCCCGTCTGGCGCGTCTGCCGCGCCATTATTCCTATATTAGGCAGTCCGCACTTCATCGTCAGACTACATAACGTATTCGAGAGCACAAGAAAGGCAACAGCATGGCTGACAGCTTCGAAAACACAGGCCTGTCCCCCGTTCTGTGCGCCATGGCCGCCCAAGCCGGGCTGACAGAGCCCACCCCCATACAGGCTGCCGCCATTCCGGCCATTCTGCAGGGGCGCGACATTCTGGCCACTGCTCCCACCGGCACAGGCAAAACCGCCGCCTATGCGCTGCCGCTGATCCAGACGCTGCTGGAAACGCGCAAGGCGCGCATGGTTCTGGTGCTGCTGCCCACGCGCGACCTTGTGCTTCAGACCGCGAAAGTCTTCCTGCACTGCATGGGAGCCGCAACAGGGCGGGGCAAAACCACCAGCCAGCCCCTCGTCCCGGTGGTGCCCATCATCGGCGGCACCGACCGTACGGAACAGACACAGGCACTGGTGGAGGCAACCTCGGACCTGACACGCCCCTGCACCCAGATTTTGATCGCCACACCCGGTCGCCTGCTTGACCTTGTGCTGGCGGGCCAGTGCTCTCTTGATGACTGCGCCAGCCTCGTGCTGGACGAAGGCGACCGCCTGCTTTCCGCCGAGTTTCTGGATGAAACCTCTGCCCTGCTCGACCATCTGCCCAAGCCCCGGCAAACACTTGTATTCTCAGCCACCCGGCCGGATGAACAGGCCAACCTGCTGGCCAGCCTGCTGTACAAACCGCAGGAAATCACCGTGGAGCGTGAACCGCTCAAGCGCGGCCCGATCCGTCAGGGTGCGCTGTTCATGGAAGACACGCAGAAGGTGGCTTTTCTCAAGACCTTCTTCAGCCGAGCCCCCAAAACACGCAGCATCGTTTTTGTTCGCACCAAGGCCGAAGCCGACCTGCTTGCGTCAACACTCCGCAAGGCGGGATTCGCCGCCGCCCCCCTTCATGCCGACCTGACACAGGAGCGCCGCACCAGCACGCTGGCCAGTTTTGGCGCAGGACGCCTGTTCATTCTGGTTGCAACCGATGTCGCAGCCCGCGGGCTGGATATCACCGCCGTAGCGCAGGTGATCAACTATGATGTGCCCGAACAGCCCGAGACCTACCTGCACCGCATTGGCCGCACCGGCCGCGGGGGACAGAAAGGCTCGGCCCTGACTCTCTGTGCCGCCACCGAGCGCAAACGCCTGCGGCAGGTGGAAGTTGGCGCCGGTGTCAAACTGCGGATTCTCAGCCCCGAGCAGGCGCTGCCCACCGAGCAGGAGACCCAGAAAAACCGCCGAGCACGTTAGGCACCGCCAGAAGGTCGCTCACGAAAGGGCAAGGCAACAGGTTGGGGATTGCAGGGAATCATAACCCGAACCATACTTCGCCACCATGCGGGCCAGACCTTTTTCCCTGTTCCTCTTACGTCCTTGGCGAATACGCCATGATGGCAACGCGCAGGACAGCGCCAAGGGGAAGACATGAGTTGCGCGTCCAAACGCCATCATGCGGGGCTGCGACGCGTGCGCGTACGCACCGTATCCGCCGCCCTGCCCCTGCCTCTGCCTACGCCACCGACTGCTCCACCCCAATACCCTCCTCCTGACCTGACCCCCTGGCTTGCAGGAAACTGTGGACTGCGGGGCGTGCATCATTTTGAAAGCGGCCAGCGTGGCCCGCATGTTGTCGTAACTGCCCTGATGCACGGCAACGAACCCTCAGGCGCTTATGCGCTGAACGCGCTGCTGAAAAAAGGCCCCCTGCCCCGTCATGGACGCCTGAGCCTGATCTTTCTCAACCCCGACGCATATGCGCGCTACAACCCGGCCCACCCCACCCGCGCCCGCTACGTGGAAGAAGACATGAACCGTCTGTGGCGGCCGGAACTGATCAAATCCCACCACGATTCCCTTGAAATGCGCCGCCTGCGCGAAGTGCTGCCGGTTATCGAAACCGCCGACCTGCTGCTGGACCTGCACTCCATGCTCTGGCCCGGCCCGCCGCTTTTCCTGCATAGCGGGCAGGAGCGTAACCACGATATGGCCTGCCAACTGGCGGCTGCCCTGTCTCCCACGCCACTCGTTATCCATGATGAGGGACATCAGGATGGCAGCAGGCTGATCGACTATGTGCGGTTTTCCGCCCAAGGCGGATTGGCGCGCGCCTGCCTGCTGGAGACCGGGCAGCACTGGAGCCAGAGTGCCGCGCAGATCGCGCTGCTCGCGGTGCAGCAGTGCGCGGCCCAGACCGGAATTACTCCCGCGACAGAACAGGACACAAAAACCGGCCTTTGCAAATATCAGCCGGTTCAAACAGCAACTGTTACAGACTGCATACAGGCCCACACTGCCAGCTTTGCCTTTGTGCGTGCCTATGCCAGCGCGGAAATCATCCCTTCAGCCGGAACCGTAATCGCACTGGACGGGCCGGATGAAATCCGCACACCCTACGACAACTGTATGCTGGTCATGCCCAATTTCCGGGTGCGCCGGGGACATACGGCAGTGCGCCTGGCACGGCCTGCCGAATTGACGGCCCAGCCTCAGGGCTCATAGCCAGAGCATGACAGTTGCGGCGTTTGTCGTGCTCGACGGGGCGAACGCAGAATTTCCGCCCGAGAATGCGCAGTCTGCTTCTGTTCGCCTGAAGGGCCTTACGCAACCAGTCGGCATCATAGTCCCAGTCTGCCAGCAACCACTGAGCCTTTGGCAGACTATCGAGAAAGGTGGGCAGCCCTTTGCAGCCACCGACCTAACCAACGCTCACGAAGAAACTCAGACTCTTCCCATTGCTGTTGCTCGCGGCACAGGGCTTCGTTCTCATGCCACCTTTGGTAGGATGGTAATCTCCCCCCTTTTTAGTGGGGTTCTGAATGAGAATTCAGGCAGCGGACAGGCCGGCAAGGAAAACTCAACCTCAATCGCCGGCCCTTCACGATTGAAGCCATCCAGAATGTTCAGGAGCCGAAAAGCACACCCATCCAAAAGCCTGTCCGCGATGAAATCCATGGACCAGACCCAGTTGGGAAAGGCTGGGACCGACAGCTTTTCAAGCTTTTCGCGAACCAGACGCTTGCGGGGTTTAATCCGCAGGTTGAGTTCCAGTTCCCGATAGATCCGATAAACCCGCTTATGATTCCAGATCTGTCCCTGCACATTGCGCAGATACAGGAAACACAGGCCAAATCCCCATCTCCTGTGAGCCTGGATCAGTCCCATCAGAAGATCGGCAATCCTGTCGTTCTCCGCGGCCAGTCGCGGACAATAGCAAAAGCAGGTTCCAGAGCCTTCATCTGACTGATCATCGACACATCCATGCCGCCATATTTCGCGCGCCACCGGTAAAACGTGGCGTTGCTGATCCCCTGCTTCCGGCACAGATCAGGGACAGATACGCCCCCCTCAGCCTGGCGGATCACACCCATAATCTGTGCGTCAGTAAAGCGATCACTCTTCATCAGAATCTCCTCATTCTTACGCTGAGAAAATTCTCATTCAGAAGCCGCTCTCTTTATGGGGGGATTACTGTCGGAGATTGTCCAGAAGGGCAGCAGCACCGGTATAATCACTGATCCGACCTGCTGTCATGAAGAAGTCGAGCGGACGTCCGTTCGCGTATGCGCCAAAATTTCGATTATATAATTAATTTATAATTAGAGAACCCATCAATATTGACTAATTATAAATGATATTAGTGTTGAATAAATCAAAATCTCCATAGGGAGGTTTGTGATGATAAAAGTATTTAGTTACAATCAAAGACGCTTCCACGCACAAACATATGAAAAAATGCTTCGAGCACGTGCTATTGTTTTTTCAGACCGCTTGAATTGGGATGTTAAGGTTGTAGATGGAAAAGAAGAAGACGAATATGATCGGGAGTATAACTCGCTCTATTTTGTAGCAGAGCGGCCTGATGGTTCGCACGCAACATCCATGCGTATTATCCCCACCACGGGACCGACAATGTTGCGTGACAAATTTCATTCATTTTTTCCAGATTGCCCGGATATTTATAGTCCAACAATATGGGAAAGCACCCGTTACTGCGCAACATTACAACCTGGTGAGATACATTATACAGGTGAGTTAGCACGCACTCTGTGTCAAACGTGCCTCGAAAACGGAATTACCCATCTTACAGGTATCTTTTTTCGGCCGATGTTACGGATTTATGAACGTGCGGGCTGGCCACCTGAACCTATTATGAGCGCTCAACTTGAAGGGAAGACGATTACGCTTGCCACGTTTGATGTGTCGCAGGCGCGTCTTGAAGAAATTAATAAAAAGTTTGCATTGGCCGCTTAAAATCCTATATGCCAGCCAAGAATACCTTGGTTGGCGTTAATCGCAATGGTTCCTGATACACACAATGCACTGCTCCCCCTAGGGGATACCCTTCTCGAGCGTCTTCAGTCATGCGAAAGCATTTCTATAATGCAGGAGTTGGCATTCGAGATCAGGGATAATAGCGGTGCGGCCCATCTCACCTACCACTTTCTATCCAACCCTTGGGTCAGACAGGGAGGAGAATTGGGGGTTACGACATACCCGCTATCATGGCAAATCTTGTATACTGAAAAGAATCTTGTTCATTCAGATCCGGTAGTCCGTACCGCACTAACCAGTGCACTTCCTTTTTTGTGGTCAGAAATAAAGATACTCTCTCGTAAAGAGAAACGGGTCATGCAGCTTTTTTCTGAACAGAATATGGGCAAGGACGGAATGTCCATCCCGTTAAGAGGATTACGTGGTGAAGTTGGCCTTCTGACTATAACCAGTCGCAATATCCATGATTTCGGGCAAGACCGGCGAAGGGTTTACGCGGCAACATTCTCTCAGATTGGTGCATACATGCATGAATGGTTCGCTAATTATGGAGGGCGCCGAGAGGCCCTGGCTCCTCCTCGGTTATCTATTCGCGAACGAGAATGTCTTGCTTACCATGGCGAGGGTTTGATGACGCAGGAAGTGTCTTACAGACTGAATATCTCTGAAGCGACTGTAAGACTTTATCTTGCGACGGCTCGGCATAAACTTTGCGCACAAACGACCTGTGGGGCTGTGGCAAAAGCAATTAAATTCGGGTTGATATAAGTTTAGCTTGTTTATAAATTTCATCAAACACAGAAGATATGCCAGAAAAAACATTTATAGATTTAATACAGTTATAAATAAAAAGTTGGTTTATAACATTTTTGCTTTCGCGCCCACCGAGACGCAGTACGCCAGATACTTCATATTCCGAACTGACAGACAGCATACATACCCAACTTGCAATACAGTTGAGTGCCAGATATTTACCCACTTGAAAACCAAGCGATGTGTTTTCTATATTATCATCATATAGGATAGACTCGAAGTCAAAATTTGTTATTTTACTACGTCCTTCGTACAATGCACTAGCATAAAGCAACTGTCCTGTACTAATTGTTCCAATCCCGAGGTCCGGACTTAATTGGATAATGTTGGCTGCCACTGCTCCAGCATCCGGTGGTGAAATTTTATTCACTTCGTGCAAAACAAAAGCTGCCAGCTTAAGTGCAAACTCAGTTCTACGATTACTATCGTGGTACACCATATCTATAAAATGCCGACGGCCGGTCATATCTGTATTTTTGAGTACAGAAGCCAATACACCAATCGATTCAACAATAAAAGGATGAACTATTTCTGTATAAATATCTTTTTCGACATCAATATAGGAATCTAACAATGCACTCATCGATGCTCTCTCTACAGAAATACTAAATAAACATATATTTTTTATACTATTATATCTTCCCCTCTAAAATGACCTATCAATATCGCTAGATCGGTGGAAGGTTGGAACTGGTTACATTCCCCGGGGGGGGGCACGTCACCATGATCGATTTTTATTGAGGAAATCTATTTCTGGATCATCAAACGACAAAAAACCCGTCAGAAATCATTCTGACAGGCACCATGGAAATGACACACCACGTGTTCTAGTAAATGTAGCTTTGTCTTTGAAGATCAGCGATCTGATACAATCAGATCGTCATTGAATACAAAAAATGTAAATTACATAAAACATTTACTGCGTTCATTACCAAGTATAAGCTCCGGAAATACTCGGGCACGATGGGAATTTCCTCCCGGATGGCATATGGCTTGGCCGCTGGAAAAGCGGAACCCCGGACCAGCAGAATTCATGTGACGCGCCTGAAGAACTGGCGTCGTGTCTCAGCACGCCACAATAGATACCCTGATGTCTTCTTTTCGGCCATCTACCTCACTACACTCATCATGATCTGGCTATGCGTCCTGAAGCTGGCGCCTCCGCCGCTTCTATAATTCCCTGATGCCCTGCGCATATCGACATCAGGAAAACGGAACCAGAGCCCCGGAAAGTCAATGTTCCGGTGCCAAAATAATGGTGTTACGTTTTCCCTGTTGTCGGAGCTTCTCCCCCTGACAGCCTTTGTTTTCTTATCAAAGAGACACCGGAACCATGACCTTTTCCATTGTTGCGCGCTGTTCCCGCACGGGCCAGTTTGCCGTGGCCGTTTCCTCCTCCTCTCCGGCTGTTGCGGCGCGCTGCGCCTTTGCCCGGGCAGGCATCGGGGCCGTTACCACGCAGAATGTCACGGACCCGCGTCTTGGTCCGTGGGCGCTCGATCTGATGGCCGCCGGGGCCTCAGCCGAGCAGGCGCGTGACATCATCATCAGCAGGTGCACCTATCCTGCCTATCGCCAGATGAGCCTGATTGACCGGGACGGACGCACGGCCCTGTGGTCTGGCGAGAAAGCACTTGGCCTGAACGCCCAGTTTGAAAGCGTGAATGTAGCCTGTGCCGGCAATCTGCTGGCCACCGAAGCCGTGCCACAGGCAATTGCGAACAGCTTTACCCAGTCTGACCCACAGCAGGAACTGGGCCTGCGCGTTATTCAGGCCATGCAGGCGGGCATTGCAGCCGGAGGAGAAGCCGGCCCCGTAAAGTCCGCCGGCCTGCTGGTGGTGGACCGCGAAAAATGGCCTCTGGCTGACCTGCGCGTGGATTGGGACGAAGACCCCATTACACGCCTGCGCGCCTTGTGGGATGTCTGGGCGCCGCAGATGCACGACTACGTCACGCGCTGCCTTAACCCCGAGGCCGCCCCCTCCTACGGCGTGCCGGGCGACGAATAAAGCCCGGCACCACTGAACCGCGAAACGGATACGCACCCGCACGCCTTCATTCGTTTCGATATGACATCAATAAGCCGCTTCCAGAAACAAAGCGGCGTTGCAAAAGGAGACGGTCATGTCCGTCGAAAAAACCGAAGTCCTTGTTGTGGGCGCCGGTCAGGCCGGAATTGCCATGAGCGAACACCTGCGCGCATACGGCATTGACCATCTTGTGCTTGAGCGCAGCCGTATTGCCGAACGCTGGCGGAGCTGCCGGTGGGATTCACTGGTAGCCAATGGCCCGGCATGGCACGACCGCTTTCCTGGTCTTGAGTTTTCAGAAAACAACCCGGATGATTTCGTAGCCAAGGAACGCATTGCTGACTATCTGGTCGATTATGCCACTATTATTGATGCGCCAATCCGCTGTGGTGTGGAGGTCAAGGAAGTCCGCCGCAATGTCGGGCGTACGGGTTTTCAGGTTGAAACCTCCGAAGGCGTGATCGAAGCCAAGGCTGTGGTTGCTGCTACGGGGCCATTCCAGATCCCTGTCGTTCCGCCGGTCATTCCCGCGTCATCCGATTTTCTTCAGATTCACTCGGCCAGTTACCTCAACCCGGAACAGTTGCCCGAAGGCGCTGTCATGGTTGTGGGCGCGGGCTCTTCCGGTGTGCAGATTGCCGAAGAACTCATGCACGCGGGCCGTAAGGTCTATCTGTCCGTTGGCCCGCATGACCGTCCGCCGCGCAGCTACCGTGGGCGGGATTTTGTCTGGTGGCTGGGCGTGCTGAACAAATGGGATGCGGAAGCAACGCCGGGGGTTGAACACACCACCATTGCCGTCAGCGGTGCCAATGGCGGCCACACGGTTGATTTCCGGCGTCTGGCAGCCGAGGGCATGACCCTGCTGGGCCGCACGGAAACATATCGTGACGGTACGCTGAACTTTGCCCCCGATCTGGCGCAGAACATCGCCCATGGTGATGCCAACTACCTGTCCCTGCTGGGCGAAGCCGATGCCTACATCACCCGCAACGGCCTTGACCTGCCGCCTGAACCCGAGGCGCACACCTTCCTGCCCGACCCGGACTGCGTAACAAACCCGCTGCTGGAACTGAACCTGAAACAAGCCGGCGTCGGCACCGTTATCTGGGCCACGGGCTTTGGGGTGGATTACGGCTGGCTGAAAGTTGAGGCGCTGGATGAAAGCGGCCGCCCGCGCCACCAGCGTGGCGTTTCCTCCGAGCCGGGCATATACTTTCTAGGCCTGCCCTGGCAGACCCGTCGCGGTTCCTCCTTTATCTGGGGCGTGTGGCATGATGCGAAATACGTCGCGGATCACATTGCCAAGCAGCGCCGCTACATGGCCTATCAACCCGCCAGCAAGGACGCGTGATGCAAAGTCTGTCCCACTATACCGAGCAGGCCGCGCGCCTGACTCTGCGCAACCGTTGCTGGATCAACGGGCGGTTTGTTGCCGCCGCGTCCGGTGCGTGCTTCGAGAGCATCAACCCGGCTACGGCGCAGGTGCTGACAGGGGTTGCCCGCGGTGGGGCCGAGGATATCGACAGGGCGGTGAAAGCCGCCCGCGCCGCTTTTGCCGATGGCCGCTGGTCGCGCCTGTCGCCCACGGCGCGCAAGGACGTGCTGCTACGCCTTGCGGCCCTCATCCGTGAACATCATGAAGAACTTGCCCTGCTCGACACGCTCGACATGGGCAAGCCCATTACGGAAACCATGACCGTGGATGTGCCCGGCTCGGCACATTTCCTGCAATGGCACGCCGAGGCCGTCGACAAGATCTATGATGAAGTCGCCCCCACCGGCGGGCGCGATATTGCCATGATCCGCCGTATGCCCCTGGGAGTTGTCGGGGCTGTGGTGCCGTGGAACTTCCCGCTGGACATGGCCATCTGGAAACTGGCTCCGGCTCTGGCGACTGGCAACTCGGTGGTGCTCAAACCGGCTGAACAGTCACCTCTCTCCGCCCTGCGTCTGGCCGAACTGGCCTCGGAAGCAGGCCTGCCCGATGGCGTGCTGAACGTGGTGCCGGGCTTTGGCGAGGAAGCTGGACAGGCCCTTGGCCGCCATGAGGATGTAGACTGCCTCGTGTTCACGGGTTCGACCGATGTGGGCAAGCTGTTCATGCGCTATGCGGGTGAAAGCAACATGAAACCCGTCTGGCTCGAAACCGGCGGGAAAAGCCCCAACATCATCTTCCCCGATGCTGATCTGGATGCCGCCGCCGACAAGGCCGCCTTTGGCATTTTCTTCAATCAGGGCGAAGTCTGCTCAGCCAATTCACGCATGTTGGTACACGCGGACATAGCCGAGGACATGACCGAGCGGATGCGCCAGCGCGCCGAAGCCATCACGCCCGGCAACCCGCTTGACCCCGCAACCCGTATGGGCGCGATGGTCGATGCCCGCCATGCCGGGCGCGTGGCGGAATTTCTGGCCTCGGGCCGGGCGACATCCCGCCTTGTGGCGGGGGGCGAGCGGATCAGCATTGGCGCATCGGATGCGTTCATCCAGCCGACTGTTTTTGCCGATGTCCCGCCTGACGCCCGCATCGCGCGGGAAGAAATCTTCGGGCCGGTGCTGGCCATCCAGGCCTTCCGCACTGAGGAGGAAGCCCTGACACTGGCGCACGATACGCCCTATGGCCTCGCCGCCTCTGTCTGGACACGCGATATCGGGCGCGCGCTCGACCTGTCCGAGCGGCTGCAGGTGGGCACCGTATCGGTCAATACGGTTGACGCGCTTTCAGTCATGACACCGTTTGGTGGTGTCAAGCAATCCGGCTTCGGGCGCGATCTCTCGCTGCACAGTTTTGACAAATACACCGCGCTGAAAACCGTATGGATTCAGTACTAGCCTCAGCTTAATGGATGCAGAACATCAGAAATAACTTCTTTTTCTGAACCCACAAAACATTCCACACTCGCAACAGGATCATGCAGGGAACACAAGACCATGGCCCATACACGCCTCCGTCCTTTCAACACCAAGGACACCTACCCCGAGCAGGCGCTCGATAACGATCTCTGCCAGGCTGTCATCACGCGCAACACCATCTACCTGCGCGGCCAGGTGCCGCAAGACCTCGACACGCGTGAAAATGTTGGCGTGGGCGACCCCGTCGCACAGGCAGAAAAGGTCATGGACAACATCACCCTGCTGCTGACCGAAGCGGGCGCCAAACTGACGGATATCTGCAAGGTGACAGTCTACCTGACCGACATCCGCCACCGCGAGGCCACCTACCGCGTGCTGGGCCGCCGCATGAAAGGCGTGTTTCCCGTCTTTACCGGCCTTGTGGTTGTGGCGCTCGCCCGCCCGGAATGGCTGATTGAAGTCGATGTCATAGCCGAACGCGAATAGCCGCCACGCCACCCCGCCGCCCGGACCGGCAGCGGGGTTTCTTTCGGCGCAAAATGTTTCGATATCACCACAAACAGGTCTCCGCCGCCTCACGCCTCAGGAAGGAACCGCCACATGACCGACGCCGCGACGGCACGCGGGCCCGAAGCCCACACCATCTATCAGATTCCGCTCGACCAGAGGCACGGCCGCCCGCGCGACCTGTTTACCGTATGGTTCGGCTCCAACATCATGATGCTGACCATCATCACCGGCGCGCTGTCCACCACCGTGTTCGACCAGCCGTTCTGGCCCGCCATGCTGTCCGCGGTGCTGGGCAACATGATTGGCGGCCTGTTCATGGCCCTGCACGCCGCACAGGGGCCACAGCTTGGTGTTCCGCAGATGGTGCAGACACGCGGGCAGTTCGGTTCCATAGGGGCCATGGCGGTTATCTGTCTGGTGGTGGTGATGTATGTCGGTTTCTTCGCCTCCAACCTCGTGCTGGGCGGAGAGTCACTGCACACGGTGATCACATTCCTGCCTGAGAAGGCCTGCATTGTCCTGCTTGGTCTGATCAGCCTTGTGGCTACCATCTACGGCCATGACCTGATCCACGCATACACGCGGCTGATGACCATCATCTCCGGTCTGGCGCTCGCGCTGTGCTTTATCTGGATTCTGGGCGTCAATGGCGTGTCTTCCGCCACGCTGTCGCACGGGACGTTCACCATTTCGGGCTTTCTGGGCGGGCTTTCCACGGCCGCACTCTGGCAGATCGCCTATGCGCCCTATGTTTCGGACTACTCGCGCTATCTACCGCCCGGCACGGGCAGCCGTCAGGCTTTTCTGGCCAGCTACTGGGGCTGCGTGCTTGGCTCGCTCTTTCCAATGATTCTGGGCGCATTGCTGGGCGTGATCGCGGCCGGGGGTGACGTGGTCAGCACCCTGACAGCGCAGGTCGGCTCTCTGGCGCTGTTCATTATCCCCGTCCTTTCGCTGGGCATTGCCTGCACCAACGCCATGAACCTCTATTGCGGCGCATTGTCCGCCATTACCGTCGTTCAGACGATCATCCCCTCATGGAAAGCAACCCATGTGGGCCGCGCGGGCACGGCCATTGTGCTGGCGGCGCTTTCGCTTGTGATCGCCCTCGGAGCCGCGGCGAACTTCATGGAAGAATACACCAACTTCATTCTTCTGCTGCTGTATGTGATGGTGCCGTGGACGGCCATCAATCTGGCGGACTTCTATCTGATCCGGCACGGTCAATATGACGTTGCCTCGTTCTTCCGGGCAGATGGCGGCGTGTACGGCCGCTATTGCTGGCCGGCCCTGATTGCCTACGTGTTTGGCATCCTGATCCAGATCCCCTTTGTTTCCAACGGTCTTTACACCGGGCCTGTAGCCAACATGCTCGGCGGGGCCGATATTTCATGGATCGTAGGGCTGATCTTTGTCACCATATTCTATGTCTGGCTGATGCGTCATGAACGCGCCGGACAGCCTGCCATCAGGAGTGCCGAATAATGACCGCCCCTACCACCCAGCCCGATTTCCCCACTGAATTCGACTACATCATCGTCGGTGGTGGTGCGGCGGGCTGTGTACTCGCCAATCGCCTGAGCGCGCGCAGCACCCTGCGCGTGGCTCTGGTTGAAGCAGGCGGGCCAGACAACACACCGCGCATCCATGTGCCAGCGGGCACCATTTCGCTCTACAAGAGCCGGAAATACACCTACCAGTATTATTCCACCCCGCAGACACATCTTGATAACCGGCGTATCCATGTGCCGCGTGGCCGGATGCTGGGCGGTTCCTCCTCCATGAACAGCATGATCTATATCCGTGGCGCACGCTCGGATTACGATCACTGGGAAAGCCTTGGCTGCACCGGCTGGGGCTATGACTCGGTGCTGAAATACTTCAAGCGCGCCGAAGACAACCACCTGCATCAGGACCCGTATTTTCATGGCACGGGTGGCGAGCTGATTGTGGACGAGCCGCGCGACCCGCTGGATGTGTCCCGCCTGTTCATTCAGGCTGCCGAAGAAATAGGGCTGAAAGAAAATACCGATTTCAACGGCGCACAGCTTGAAGGCGTTGGCATTTACAATGTCACCCAGAAAAACGGCAAACGCCTGAGCGCCTATCGCGCTTTCGTCGCCCCCATACGGACGCGCCCCAATCTGCATGTGTTGACCGGCTGCCGGGTTGTATCGCTGGTAACGGATGGACAGAGCGTGCAGGGCGTAACCGTGGAGCATGGGGGGCAATTCCATGTCCTGCGTGCCCACCGCGAAACCATCCTGTCCGCCGGGGCGGTTGGCTCCCCCCACCTCCTGATGGCGTCCGGCATTGGCAATGCGGAAGAACTGCTGGAATCCGGCGTGCCGGTCGTGGCGAACCTGCCGCAGGTGGGCCGCAACCTGCAGGACCATATTGATGGTCTTGTTACCCTGCGTTCAGGCTCCGCCACGACACTGGGCTTCTCCCGCGCCTCGCTCGGGTCCGTCCTCCCCGCCCCCTTGCGGTTCCTGCTTGGGCGCAAAGGCTGGCTGACCACGAACTACGTCGAAGCCGGAGGCTTTGCCTCCACCCGCTACGCTCAGGGTGTACCGGACGTGCAGTTCCATTTCGTGCCCGGCTACCGCAGCCATCGCGGACGGCTGTTCGAATGGGGCCACGGCTTTGCCCTGCACACCTGCGTACTGCGCCCGCACAGCCGCGGCAGCATCCGCCTGACGCGCGATGGCAGCCGCAACCCTGAAATCGACTTCAACTTCCTGTCTGATGAGCGTGACGCGCTGGTGCTGCTCGAAGGCGTCAAGCTGGCCCGCCGTATCCTGCGTGCCTCCGCGTTCGATGGAATCCGGGGCAAGGAGATGGCCCCAGTCGCGGCCGTCCAGAGCGATGCGGAACTGATGGACTATCTGCGCGCTTCCGCCAGCACGGTGTTCCATCCCTCAGGCACCTGCCGCATGGGATCGGATGACGCCAGCGTGCTGACCCCGGATCTGAAAGTGCGGGGCCTGAAAGGACTGCGTGTGGCGGATACATCCATCATGCCCACGCTTATCAGCGGCAACACCAACGCCCCTACCATGATGATCGGCGACAAGGCCGCCGACATGATCCTGTCGGAACTGGCATGAGCCAGAACGCCCCCCTTTCCACCCGTGCCATTCTGGAAAAGCTGATCGCGTTTCCGACAGTCTGCCGCACAGAAAATGTGGAACTGATCGACTGGATCGAAACATTCCTGCGCGACCTTGGCGCCCGCTGCCTGCGGGTACCTGGCGAACAGCCGGGACGGTTCAACCTGTTTGCCAGTATTGGGCCGGAAACGGACGACGGCATCGTGCTGTCCGGCCATAGCGACGTGGTGCCGGTCGAAGGGCAACCCTGGACAACAGACCCCTTCGCCCTGACCGAGCGCGATGGCAGGCTATATGGGCGCGGTACCAGCGATATGAAGGGGTTTCTGGCCTGTATGCTGGTCGCCGCGCGCCATGCCGCCCAGCGACAGAACCTGCGCGCCCCGCTGCATCTGGCTTTTTCATATGACGAAGAAATTGGCTGTGTAGGCGTCCATTCCCTTCTCCGGGATCTGGCAACACAGGGTTTCAAAGCGCGCGGCTGCGTTATTGGTGAGCCCACTGGACTGCATGTGATTTCGGGCCATAAGGGCAAGCTGGCCGCCAAAGTCACCTGCTACGGTCTTGCGGCACATTCCGCCAATCCCGCGCGCGGGTGCAACGCCATTTCACTCGCCGCCAATATGGTCAAAACCATTGAAGCGCTACAGGAAGAGCTGAAGCACAGCGGCACGGTGGATGAGCATTTTGAAGTGCCCTACAGCACCATGCAGGTAGGGCTGATCCGTGGTGGAGTGGCGCTCAATATCGTACCTGACCTATGCGACATACAGTTCGAAATGCGCCTACTGCCCGGTGCCGATCCCCAGCCATGGCTTGACCGCCTGCGGGAAGAAGCTACCCGCCTTTGCGCCGCCACGCCGCACGCGCGCATTGAGATTGAAACACTGAACGCCTATCCCGGCCTTGATACATCCGAAAATGTGACCTTTCTGCGTGACATCATGCGCATTACAGGCGACAACCGCGCGTCACGCATCGGCTTTGGAACAGAAGGCGGTCTGTTCAATGACTATCTGAACATGCCGGTTGTTGTCTGTGGTCCCGGCTCCATAGACCGCGCCCATAAGGCGGATGAATTCATTCTGCCCGAAGAGCTGGATGCGGGTGAACTTTTTGTAAAACGGATTGTGGAAACACTGCTCTGAGACATCAGGGCAGACACACCTTGCGCGGTCGGTAGCCAAACGGCACGCCGGAATATGACCTACAGAAACCAGACTGACAGGCAGTCTGGTTTTACAAAATCAGTCGTCGTAGGAGGCCGAGCGCCCGCGCTTGATAGCGGCGCGGCGGCTCTTGCCATCAAGCCTGCGCTGGCGGGCCGCCCGGCTGGGGCGGGTGGCCACACGAAAAGCCTGCCTGTGCGTTGCCTCACGCAGCAAAGCCGCCAGCCGCTCCACCGCATCTTCCCGGTTGCGCTGCTGGGTGCGGAAACGCCGCGCGGTAATGACAATCACCCCATCACGCGTGGCGCGACTGCCCGCCAGTTCCAGCAGGCGGGTACGCACCCTATCCGTCAGGGAAGGAGACCGCGCAGCATCAAAGCGAAGCTGTGCGGCTGTCGCGACCTTGTTGACGTTCTGCCCACCCGGCCCGGAAGCCAGAATGTAGCTGAACTCCAGTTCGCTCTCAGCCAGAAACAGCCCGGGGGAAATAGGAATGGTCATGCACGCTGCATATCATGCTTTTCCTCCCGCAGGCCATGCCGGAACGCCCGCCTGCGGCGCACAGGCCGTATCCAGCCAGTCTTCACCGGTCATATTCTTGACCGAGGCATCAGCCCGCCCCTTGACCCAGTAACCTGACGCCTTGATCCACTGCACCGGCACGCCACGTTGCCGCACAAGATACTGCCGCACCGCCCTGGCCACATGGGCCTCAGCACCAATCCAGACAAAACAGCCTTCCGGTATCGAAAGTTTTTCCAGAATAGCCAGAACACCAGTTGCGTCATCAGCCTGCTCCAAGGGCCTGTGCATCCAATGCGCCTGATGGCGGGCCGCCGTTACAAAAGCCTGCTCATCCTCCGCCCCCGGCACTGTTACGACCGTGGTCACATGCGCCTGTCCGGGCAATTCCTCAACACGGCGGCCAATGGCTGGCAATGCCGTTTCATCACCAATCAGAAGCCAGTGATCCACCGGCCCCGCGATAACCTGTGAGCCTTTTGGCCCCCCGATATCCAAAGTATCTCCGGGCAGGGCTGCACGGGCCCAGCCAGCACCAGGACCACCGTCATGGTTGACGAAATCAAGCACGAGCGTGCGGGCGACAGGGTCGTAACGACGGGGCGTGTAATCTCTGCGCACCAGCGCGCCATCCAGACCCGGAATGAAAATCTTGATGTGATCATCAGGCGATGCGCTGACAAACCCCTCCAGTTCCGGCCCTGTCAGGGTCACCCGGATCATATGGGGTGTCAGCCGGATAGCGGACACAACCTTCAGGCAGCGTTGCCGTAATTCGTGTCGCACCCGACGGATTTCAGGAGCGCCAGCCCCGAAACCGGTATTCTGTTTTTCCATGCCCACACTCCTTGTCTTGAATTTCCAGGCATTCAGAGCCGGGACACCGCACGCGCGGCCTCATCAATCAGAGCCGCGATTTTTTCCTCAGTTTCGGCATCCAGCCCCCCGTTGCGGAGCCTCAGACGCAGCGAGGTCTTGAGATTTTCCATGGCCCGCATGACCGGCACCGGCGCGCGACGCCCGCCCCGCCCTTCAGCGGCGCCACATGCCACACGGGTAAGAATTTCCTCCACTGCCGCGCTGCTGGCTTCAAGGAACGCCGTTCCCTGTGGGGTAATGTGATAGTGCTTGCGACCATCCGCCTCGACCTGGGTCACGTAACCCGCCTCTTCCAGCCAGGTCAGTGTCGGGTAGATCACACCGGGGCTGGGCGTATAACTCCCTGCGAAGCGTTCTTCGATGGTTCGGATCAACTCATACCCATAAGTCGGTTTTTCCGAAATCAGGCTCAGAACGAGCAGGCGCATCTCGCCATAATCGAACAGCCTGTGCCGATGGCGGCCTCCGCCGCGCCCGCACCTGCCGCCCTGTCGTCCTTCCGGCGCGGAACCCGCATGACCTTCAGGAGAGAAAAACCAGCGGCCACGGCCGCCTTCATGTCTGTTTCTATGTTTCATGCCTCATTACATATATCCCGATATATCGTATTTCAAGATATATCGGGATATGTTTTTTCCATCCAATTGCGCACTGTCCCCCGCGCAGCCCGGCGTCAAAAGGTAATTCTGTTGAAAAACCGGAATGCTTCTGCAAAAAACGTCTGTCGCGCGCGGTTTCATTATGGAGTGCCGAAAGTGAAGTTTTCCCTGCGGCAGATCGAATATTTCGTCGCCACAGCCGAAACGGGCTCCATCGTGCAGGCCTCCCGGCTGATCCCGATCTCACAGCCCGCCATATCAGCCGCCATCGCCCATCTGGAAAGCGTGTTCGGTGTTTCGCTCTTTATCCGGCATCACGCGCAGGGGCTGGCTCTCACCCCCGAAGGCAGGGTCGTGCTGGAAGAGGCCCGCACGCTTCTGCTACAGGCGCAGGAACTGGGCAGCTCGCTCAACGGGATGCTGGGTCGTGTGCAGGGCGAAGTGACCGTTGGCTGCATGACCACGCTCTTTCCCCTGCTGGCGCCCGATCTCATCCAGCGGTTCAGCAGCACGTACCCCGAAGCGCACCTGCATGTTATTGCGGGCCATCATGAGGAGTTAAGCGACAAGCTCCGCGGTGGCGAGATTTCGGTCATGATCGGCTACAACATGACCATGCCGCCCTCTATCAGATTCCAGCCGCTGTCGGCGTTGCCACCTTACGTCTTTACTTCGACCGATCACCCTTTCGCCCGAAAAAAACGCGTGCATCTGCGCGATCTTGCAGAAGAACCCTTTCTGCTGCTCGACCTGCCTTTTTCACGTGATTATTTTCTACAGCTTTTTTCAAGCGCGGGCGTTGTTCCGCGGATCGCGGGCCACTACCCGAGTATGGACGTTATCCGCAGTCTGGCTGCGCGTGGGGTGGGATTCGGCATGGGCAATGCCCGTCCGCGCAACCACCACGCCCTTGACGACAAGCCGCTAACCTATCTGGCACTCGCCGACAGTTGCGCGCCTCTTGTCTATGGGTTGTTCACTATCACGGAGCAGAGACTACCATTACGGGTTTCCGCCTTTGTGGATATGTGCCTGCGCAACCTTTCAGGTAAGCCACTCCCCGGCACTGTCGCGGATGAGAGCGACTGACAAAACGACGCCTGGAAGCGGGCACGGATGTCCCTCTTCCCGACGCATGACGCATGACGCATGACGAGACGCATGGAAGCCCCTCGCCCAAACGAATCTGTGAGCAGGATTTAAAATCCCACGCTCACAGAATCATTTTTTCACAAAGAGTTCTGCGCGTTACAGAAGCCGCAGACCACCGCTGCGTGATGCAGTCCTGCCAATCTGCCTTGCAGACTGAACCGAACGCTCATCCAGTTTAAACTGCGCCACCAGACGGGCCAGTTCATCAGACATTGTTGCAAGGTTATGACTGGCCGCGGCACTTTCCTCCGCCACGGCAGCATTCTGTTGCGTGGGTCTGCTCCATGTCCGTCATGGCAATCCCAATCTGGCTCATACTGGATGACTGTTCCTGCGCTGCGGAGGCAATGTTGGAGACCAGGACGTTAATATCCTGAATCTGCGTCACAATGCGCTGGAGCAGTTCCCCGGTTTCGCGTACCAGCGCGACCCCTGCCGCCACATGCGTACCGGACCGGCTGACCAGAGCAGAAATGTCTTTCCCGGCTTCGGCAGAACGCTGCGCCAGCACCCGCACTTCACTCGCCACAACAGCGAAGCCACGCCCTACCTCGCCCGCGCGCGCCGCTTCAACACTGGCATTGAGCGCGAGAATATTGGTCTGGAAGGACAGGTTGCCGATAATATCGACAATGCTGGCGATCTCTTCAGAGGATTGCTCAATCTTGGCGATGGCATCAACCGTGTTCTGAACAACTGTGGCGGACTGCATGGCATCGCCGCGTGCAGCATCCGCCAGTTTGTGCGCCTGCTGCGTTTCTTCCGTTGTCTGCCGGATTCTGCGCGTAACCAGCGCCAGAGCCGCTGAGGTTTCCTCCAGTGTCGCCGCCTGCTGCTCTGTCCTGCGGGACAGGTCATCGCTGCTCTGACGGATACCATCAGCATTCGCCATAACATCCTGCGTGTTACCAGAAATCCGCTTCATGGTATCGGCAAGGCGTTCTGCCATAGCATTGAAGTTATCCTTCAGCACCTCGACCCGCTCTGGCATACTGCTTTCGATACGGTAGGTCAGATCACCATCGGACAAGGCGGCCAGCGCCTCGGTAATGACGACAATGACGTTACGATCTTCCTGCGCACGATGTTCGCGCTCGGCCTGAGCCGCTGCGCGCGCCTCATCGGCTTCCTTATTCAACTGAATGAAGTAATGATACATCACAACGGATATATCCGACATCACTGACTTGATAAGAGACTCGATCAACTGATTCCTGTTTCCACTAAACAGGGATTTTTTCTTGACGAGACTCTCGACAAGACCGCTGACGTACTGCGCGTAAACCTGACTGAGATAGCGGATGTAGTCCACCTCGCCCGCCAGACGGTTTGAGATGCGCTCCTGCACGGCAAAATAGTCATCACAGAAATTCCCCTGACTAATGTAGGAAAATTTCCTTACTTCTTCGGCCAGAACGTCACTTTTCATAACCTGAAGGCTGGAATCTGCCGCCTTGTAGGCGCGCAGAAGAATTTTCTCCAGATCGCCGTTCACGGCGTTCCATACACTCTGTCCGGTCTTCTGATCCGCACTGTTCCAGGAAGGAAGCGCTTTTTTTAGATCAATCATGGGGAATACTCCTATTTTAATAAGCCATTAATTATGTTTAAAGAAAAAAGCAAACATTACATGCTATAAATTTCTCTTAACCTATCATTACAAGAAAAATAAATATCCATTTTATCCCCTTTAACAAAGAATAAATCATCTTCACTTCGATTGATGATATTTATAGTAACCAGATCGCGGGCTGTCGGCTTGGGCACTGAAATAAAATATCCCTGCGCCTCCGTACATCCCTCCAATACAATGCTGTGGAACTGTTCTTCTGTTTCCACGCACTCTGCCACAACGGGAATACCAAGCCTTCTGCCGATATCGGCAGCCGCTCTCACGATTGAGGCACATTCGATCTTTTTCGCAGCATCCCGCACGAAAGACCCGTCAATCTTGATTTTGTCCACATGGAATGTCCGTAGATGAGAAAAGGATGAATACCCAGTCCCGAAATCATCCAGAGAAATGCGTACGCCCATGGCGTGCAGACAATGGAGATCGGCCAGCACATCCGCGTCTTCTGCAAGGGCGGCCGTTTCCGTTATCTCGATTTCAAGCCGCTCAGCCGGCAGGCCCGTTTCATCCAATGCCGCCATGACAGCCGGAACAAGAGACTGACGGCCAAACTGCCGCCCCGACATGTTGACCGCAACGCGCGCCGAATCCCCCCAGACCAGCGCATCCCAGCAGGCACGCCTGAGCACAAAAGCGCCCAGATGCTCAATAAGATCCGTCTCCTCCGCTATGGGAATGAAATCTGCCGGAGATACCCATCCCCACTGCGGCCGATGCCACCGCACCAGCGCCTCACGCGTGCTGACCCGCCCGCTGCTGATTTCCATGATTGGTTGATAGAAAACAAACAGCCCCTCGCCTGTTTCCAGCGCACGACGTAAATCCTGCTCAAGCAGTACGCGCTCAAGCAGACACTGCTCCATATCGAGCTGAAAAAATGCGACAGCACTCTTGCGCTGGCTTTTAGCCACACGCATGGCAATATCCGCCCGTGCAATCAACCGGTCACTGCCCATGCCATGCTGCGGCTGCTGCGCAATCCCTATAACCACAGTAACACCGGGCAGCATTTTCTGCCCTAACCAATAGGGGCGGCCCAGAAGCGCCACCAGTTCATGAGCAAAAGCCTCAAGGCGCTCACGCTCGGCATAGGGCACAAGCATGGCAAACTGGTGTCCCTCCAGCCGTCCGATATGAGCATCCTGCCCCTGACAAGCCAGACGTAGCCGATCCGCCACCTGAACAATCAGCCCTTCGCCGACATGCCGCCCATTCAGGTCGCTGATCGCTTCAAAACCATCGAGGCCGATCAGTAGCACACCGCCCGCCAAAGGCGCGCCGTCCTCTCGGCTGAGACGCTGACCAAAGGCATGACGATTTTCCAGCCCTGTCAGCGCATCATAATGCGCCAATTTCCAGATATGTTTTTCCACCTCGACCTGTTGCGTGACAATTGACCATGTCAGGACGAGGATGGCGCCCTCGCCTCCTTCCAGAGCCGCCCGAGAAATCTGGAGGTCCAGCGTCTCTCCTCCAAGAGAGATACGGGCACGGTGAGGCATACACGCCTCCGTCGAAAGGATACTTCGCTGATGCGCAGGATTACTATGAAATATATCAATGGTGGAGCCCAGTATACTGTCCACCCCACGCGGCAGGAGCGCTTCTATCTGCCTGAGCAGACATATTGACGCTTTATTAATATAGATGATCACGAATGTTTCTGGGTCAACAGCCATAATAGCTACGGGCAGATCGTCCAGTATTTTCGTGTAAAAATCCGGACTCATGCCAAGAAAGTCAAATTTTACGTGATCTGCTTGCCTTTCATCATGCTTATTTTTTGCAAAATCCACCATTTGAAAATTCCATCACGTAAAATAAAAGTCAAACAACCTCTGAATCAGATATAAACAAACAAATTAAAAAACCAGAAATCCAAATTATGCTGAATTTATGCCAATATAGCTTCACCAACGAATAGATACGCCCCTTCGCATTT
>NZ_BJMV01000001.1 GCF_006539345.1 Acetobacter peroxydans | reverse complement strand
TTGATCGGCCATGGTTTTAGTTTCTCCGTTCGATCACGTAATAGGCCAGATCCCGCAGGCGGTCAGCACGGGCGCCAAAGGGGGCAAGGTCGGCAATAGCCTGTTCTGTCAGGCGCGCGGCTTCCTTGCGTGCACCATCAATACCGAGCAGCGCCACAAAGGTGGATTTGCCTGCGGCCTCATCCTTGCCCGCCGTTTTGCCCAGTTCTTCCGCTGTGGCGGTTGTATCAAGAATATCATCCGCAATCTGGAAGGCTGCACCAACGGCAGTGCCATAAGAGCGCAGGCGTGCCCTCTGGTCGGGTGTTGCCTGACCCAAAATGGCGCCGCTTTCGGCGGAATAGCGGATCAGGCAGCCGGTTTTAAGTGCGTGTAGATGGCTGACTTCGGCCAGAGGCAGGGCCCGGCCTTCGCCTTCCATGTCGATCATCTGCCCACCGACCATTCCAGCAGCCCCGGAGGCGTCGGCGAAAGCGGCAATCAGGTCGATGCGGACTTCCGCGCTGGCATGGGTCTTGTTGGAAGCGAGAATCTCGAATGCCTTGGTCTGAAGGGCATCTCCCGCAAGAATAGCAGTCGCCTCGTCAAACTTGCGGTGAGTCGAAGGCTGTCCACGACGCATGTCATCATCGTCCATCGCCGGCAGATCGTCATGCACCAGTGAATAGGCATGGAGCATTTCAACCGACGCCGCGACACGCGCTGCCTGCGTCTCAGACACATCGAACAGCGCCGCTGTGGTCACGGCCAGATAACCGCGAAGGCGCTTGCCGCCGCCCAGGGTTGCGTAACGCATGGCGTCCCATAGACGGGCATCGCCGCCTGTTGTCGGGGGCAATAGATGGTCGATCGCGCTTTCGATCACCGCTGCGCGCGCAGCCATATCCTGCTTGAGCAAGGCGCCGCCTTCAGCTACGCGGGAAGAGAGGGTGTGAGTCGGGTTGGTCATTCGACTTCAGTCCAAAGGTTTCATGTCCAACACCCCGTCGGACCGTTGCACAATTGCCTGCACGCGGGCTTCCGCCTCGCTCAGTTTCGCTTCACAATGATGGCGTAACGCCGCACCACGCTCGTACGCTGCTATGGCGTCTTCCAGTTTCATCTGCCCGCCTTCGAGGTCTCTTACGATTTTCTCCAGTTCGGAGAGAGCGTCCTCGAATGAGAGCGATGCGACATGATCCGACATGGGGCTGGCGTTCCTATCCATCTTGAAGGGGATGCCAATACCCCGATATGCAGTCCTCTGCCAAGCCTTGCCTGACAAAGGAAATCATGAACGCTCCGCCTGGGGCGCGTTTGGGCTTTCCGTACGGCGCTTTATGGTAAAGGCGTAAATTCCATTCTGGTCGGTAAAGGCGACAAGAGCATGGCCCGTTTCGCGGCAGAATACCTGAAAATCCGTAATGGACGCCCTGTCCGTTGTAAGCACGCGCAGCCGCGCGCCTTCGGGCATGGTACGTAACGCTCGGTTGGCCTTTAGAACGGGCAGGGGACAACTCAGCCCGCGGGCGTCCAGCGTGGTTTCGGTCATAATTGTGTATCCCGCGCGCTTTCAGCCCTGATTACGGACTGCGGCTGCTTCGAGCCGTTTCGGGCGGTACCCCGTTGCCACCACATACAATTCGGCTGAATCTTTGCGGCTGGCAGGCGGTTTGGCATGGCGAACTTGAGCAAAAGCCTGCTTGAGCGTGTCAAGCATGGCTTTTTCGGCCCCTCCCTGAAAGACCTTGGCCACGAAAGTGCCGCCCTCGGCCAGAATTTCAAAGCTGAAATGCAGGGCCTCTTCAGCAAGGCCAATAATGCGGATATGATCGGTGGGTGCATGTCCTGTCGTGTTGGGAGCCATGTCAGACACGACCATATCGGCGCGCCCGCCCAGCATGGTTGTCAGGCGACCGGCCATTTCAGGATCGGTAAAATCCCCTTCAATGATCTGCGCTCCCGCGACCGGTTCGACCGGCAGAAGATCGACCCCCACAACCTGCGTAGCCCCGCGTTTGACCAGTACCTGACTCCACCCGCCGGGTGCCGCGCCAAGATCCACAACCTTCATGCCGGGGCGGATCAGATGAAAACGCTCATCCAGTTCGATAAGCTTGAAGGCCGCACGGGAGCGCCAGCCCTGTTTCTGGGCAGCCTGCACGTAAGGATCGTTCAGTTGACGGGCCAGCCAGCGCTGCTGAGCCGTTGTCCGTCCGCGGCTGGTGCGCAGCGTGACCGCCTGGGTGCGGATTTTCTGGGCGGCCAGTGAATCGTCCTGACTGCGTTCCTCGCCGGGGGTAGCCCGGCTTTTTCTTGCGCGTCCGGGGACGCGGAGTGTGGAAGAAGAACCGGCTGAGCGGTTTTTCCTGTCGTTCATGAACCTGTAGCCTGCATAGAGTGCTGAAACGAAATGCCACGCCGGAACGGGGCGGTACGGAATGGGCGGCGGGTTACGGCGGGCAGTCCTTCCTTGCGGATCATCCGCAGGATCATGCCATCACGCAGACCACGATCCGCGACAATAATATCTTCTATGGGCCACATATCATGAATGGCTTCAAAAATCGCGCATCCTGGCAAGACGAAAGGCGCGCGGTCCGGGCCAATGCAGCCATGCCGCTCTATGCCGGAAAAGCCCATCTTTTGCAGGGTCCGTACTGCCAGACGCGCACTTGATGCGGGCAAAAGCGATCCATCCACTGCGGCGCGGGCGTAACGGGGGAGGTTGAGAATCAGGCTGGCCAAGGTTGTTACCGTGCCGCTTGTGCCGATCAGGCGCGCCTGTTCGCGGCGGATTTCAGATCCGATACGATGCACGCTCTCAAAGTCATGCAGAAGATCCCGAGTGCAGGCGACCATACGTCGATAGGTCTGATCATCCAGCGCATTAACCGGGCCAAACTGCTCGGATAAAGTGATCACGCCAACAGGAAGGCTGAGATAACCGATCAGAGATTCCGTCTTGCGGCTCGTGTCTGTTCGAACCCATGCAATTTCCGTCGAACCACCGCCAATATCAAAAAGCAGGGCGCGGTTGCGCGGCGGGCCAAACCGTGAATCGTGCAGCAGGTTGGCGCAGCTCTCCACCGCCAGGCTGGCTTCTTCACGTCCAGAGATAATGTCAATTTCAACACCCGTCTGTTCCCGGACGCGGTGCAGAAAGCTCCGTCCGTTGCTTGCGCGGCGGCAAGCTTCGGTCGCAACGGCACACAGGGCATGGACAGGCCTGCGCTCCAGCCTGTCCGCGCAGGATTGTAATGCTTCGAGCGTGCGGGCCATGGCATCAGGGCTGAGCTGGCCAGTCCGTTGCAGACCTTCCCCCAGTCGAACCATCCGGCTGTAGCTATCAACCACCCGAAAGCCTCCCGGTGTCTGGGCGGCAATCATCAGGCGGCAATTATTGGTGCCAAGATCGAGTGCCGCAAAAAGACGCTCGTCCCCGCCGCGAGGTGCTGGAGGAATATCTGGGGGAGACCTGCCCATAAGGCCGGGCCAGGGCGTGATACGATCCATAGTCCGGTCCTTGCCGTTTGGAGTGGAGGGGAGCTTCTTTATATTTTGGGTCTCTAACGTCCGACGGACAAGACAAATGTATGATTTTTTGAAAATTCTTTTGTCTCAGGGCTTGCAAGCCCCCCAGCCGGGTGATACTAGAGCGCCAACAGAGCGGAACACGGCTTACCGGCCTACACCACACTGTTACCGCTGGGGGATAGTTTAGCGGTAGAACTACCGGCTCTGACCCGGTCAGCCCTGGTTCGAATCCAGGTCCCCCAGCCAGATTTTCCCTTGAAAATAAATGTGCTGGCTAGGTTTAATCCTTAGTCGTGAGCTAGCCGGATGTAGCTTGTTTACATAACGCCAGAATCACGCCTCAAGCATTATGACATGGTCCCAATCCGGTTGATGTTCTGATTGGAGACGGCCAGATGACGGGTGTGTATGCGTCTGGCCTGTGGATACCCTGCCTCGTTTTTCCTAGGGTCTCTTGAAGTGACTACGCCAGCGTTTTCAGGGTGCGCGGATGGGCATGAAAGACCGTAAAGCGGCCCGTAAAACGGTAAAAACCATGGCAGAAGCAATAAAAGTGTCATGATTTAACATATTGGCAATATGTCACTGCCCCTCATAGAATGCGCGCGTCGGATCGCGGCACTAATTGTGCTAAAAAGTATTCAACCTGTCGTGCTTTATTAAAGGCATGAATAAAAGAGTGGGTGACCCTTGCCTACTATCAGTATCAGGGCCTCCATGGGGCTTGTTCAGATTTTTATTCTTATAGCCTGTATTTTCGCAGGCTTTTCATCAATTGGTGGATTACAGCGGGTCAATGTGGAAATTGACCAGATCAATCAAAAATCTCTGGCTAGTATCAAGGCCATCGGCGTCATTGACGAACAACTGCGCGCCTTTCGCTCGACCGAAAGCGATGAAATCGGCGCAACGTCACCCGAGGCGCTGACTTCTCTTGAAGCCATGATTGAACCGATAGAGGAAAGCGTTACGGCGGCAATCAAGGTTTATGAGCCTCTGGTCAGTTCCAAGCAGGAAAAGGCCCTTTTCCGTCAGCTGCAGGCGGAGTGGAGCCGCTATAGCGAGACGCATGGAAAAACGTTCAAAGATGCCATGTCTTCTGGGAACAGAAGCGACATTAACACGGCGGACTCACAACTGCTGCAACAGCAGCAGGCCATGTCCGGCACGCTGGCATCGCTCCGCACAATCAATACCGCACATGCTGTTTCTTATGCTAAAGACGCCGTAAAAATTTACGACCAGACACGCACCCGGGTGCAGGTAGCTTACCTGTTTCTGTTTGCGATCCTGATCGCTTCAGCGTTGACAGTACACTATAATATTTTACGCCCACTGAAAAAAATCAACGGTCGGATTAAAGATCTTGCGGGAGGCAATACGGCTATTCAGGTGCCGTATGGTGACCGTGGAGATGAAATCGGCGAAATTTCGCGCTCGCTTGATGTTTTCCGCGCTGCAGCAATCGAGAATACGAAACTGCAGCAGGCAGCCGAACAGCAGAGACAGAAGGCGGATGCCGAACGTCTTGTCATACAGGAGCGGGCCGAACGTACGGCTCAGGAGCGCTTGCGTCAGGCCACTGGGGGGCTGGCAGCGGCCTTGCGCCGTATGGCCACAGGCGACCTATCTTTTCAGATCGAGACGGTTTTTTCGACCGAATTCGAGCCTCTCCGGCACGATTTCAACCACTCGCTGGAGGAACTGGCCAATACGTTTGCCTCCATTTCTGAAGCTGTTGAGATCATGAATCACAACAGTCAGGAAATGGCTATGGGGGCGGAAAATCTTGCCAGCCGGACGGAGCAGCAAGCAGCCTCTCTGGAAGAAGCCGCAGCAGCCGTCGCTGATATTTCGCAAAAGGTTCTCCAGGCGGCACAAAGCGCGCACGATGCCAGAGACGTAAGCCACAACGCCCGGGCCTCCGTTACGACATCCGCCCGTATCGCGCATGAAATCGAAGAGTCCATGCAGCGGATTGAAACAAATGCCGAACAGATTGTCCGTGTTATTGATGTGATCGACCACATTGCGTTTCAAACGAATGTTCTCGCCCTTAATGCCAGTGTGGAGGCGGCGCGGGCAGGCGAGGTCGGCAGAGGGTTTGCCGTCGTTGCCAGCGAAGTGCGTTCTCTCGCGCAGAAAAGCTCCGAAGCCGCAAAGGACATTCGGTCGCTGGTCATCAAAAGCAATACGGACATCAAGGTGGGTTCGACCAAGGTCCGTGATGGCAGTGACACCATGCGTCTGACTGCGGATTTCATTCAGAGCATGGGTACGAATTTCGATGCCATTGCCCAGGAATCTCGAAACCAGTCGGCCACGCTATCCGAGATCAATTCGGTTGTCGGTTCTCTGGATAGGACGACGCAGCAGAATGCTGCGGCGGCGCAGCAGTTCAATGCGGCCTCACACGTTCTGGCCGAAGAGGGGCTGAGGCTTAACCAGCTGATCAAACGCTTCCATTTGCCAGCGCGCATGGATGAAAGCGGGCAGGGAGAATATGCCTTCCAACAATCCCGACGCGAAATGTTGCCGGCCTGAGGCGCGATAAAAAACGGCCCCTGCAGGATACTTCGTGCCGGAGCCGTAGGGATCTTTTTTCCGTGGCCGGGTGCCTTAAACGCCCGGCCACAACCGTTTTTAGAACGGCGCGTCGATATCAACCACGTCGATCAGCTTGTGATTGACGAATTCCTTGATGCCGAGGCCAATCAGTTCCCGCCCGAAGCCGGAACGCAGCACACCGCCGAAAGGCAGGTCCGCTTTAACCATGGTGGGATGGTTGATATAGACCATGCCTGTTTCAATCTGCTCGGCAACCCGTACACCCCGCGCTTCGTCTTTGGTAAAGACCGAACCACCCAGGCCATAGGGGCTGTCATTGGCGATTGCAATGGCGTCGGCTTCATCCTTGGCGCGGAACAGCAGTGTCACAGGGCCAAAAAACTCCTCACGCCGGGCGGGGTTTTCCGGGCTGACATCCGTCAGGATAACAGGACGGAAGAAAGAACCCACATTGGGCATTTCCAGCGGGATTTCTTCCATTTTGGCGCCTGCCGCTACAGCCCCCTGTACCTGCTGCCTCAGGCTATCCACGGCGCCTTGCGACGACAGCGGGGCCAGAGTGGTTGCGGGGTCCATGGGGTCGCCCATTTTGAGCTTGCTGACCCCCTCGCGGTACCCAGCCAGGAAACGGTCGTAAACAGCATCTACAACAATCATGCGCTTGGCGGACACACAAACCTGCCCGGCATTCCAGTGACGGCCGAACACCGCCCACTTGATGGCTTTTTCCAGATCAGCGTCTTCCAGCACGATAAAGGAATCAGCCCCACCGAGTTCCATGGTGCATTTCTTCAGGGCTGTCCCGGCTTCGGCCGCCACTTTGGCACCGGCCCCTTCGGAGCCCGTCAGCGCCACACCCCGCACGCGGTGGTCGGCAATAATGCGCGAGACCTGAGCGTGTGAAGGGAAAAGATTCTGGAACGCTCCTTCCGGCAGCCCGGCTTCAATCATCAGCCGATCCATCGCTTCGGCTGACTGCGGCACGTTAGAGGCGTGCTTGAGAACAATGGTGTTCCCCGCGGAAAGCTGCGGCGCGATAATCCGTGCGACCTGATAGAACGGAAAATTCCACGGCTCAACCGCCAGCAGAATACCCAGCGGTTGATGGATTACTTTTGCCCTGCCTTCATCCTTACTTGCAACGGGCAGGTCTTCCGGTACCAGCAACGCTTCGGCATTTTTGGCGTAATATTCAAAGATAGCCGCAGACAGTTCGGTTTCCGCCTTGGCTTCTGAAAACAGCTTGCCCATTTCGAGGGTAAGCAGCTTCGAGTAGCTGTCGCTGTCACGACGCAGAATATCGGCTGCCTTCTGCATGATTTTCGCACGCTCGGCAAAGGAAGTCTGCCGCCACGACAGAAAGGCAGTGTGAGCCTTGTCCAGTGCCGCGTCAATTTCCGCGTCGGTAGCGTTCGGGTAGACTTTCACCTGCTCTGCGGTGAACGGATTAATTGTAGCGTAGGCCATGAGCTGGCTCCTTACTGGTTTGGCAGATCAGTTCCGGAAATCAATGACGACACGGCCAGCAACCCGGCCATTCTGAAGATCATCAAAAATCTGATTGATGTTTTCCAGCTTGTCAGCCTTGACGACGGAACGAATCTTTCCTTGCGCATAGAAAGACAATGCTTCGATCATATCAAGCCGGGTGCCGACAATCGAACCTCGTACGGTCGTACCCGCCATGACCATATCGAAGATGGAAATGGGGAATTCACCCGGCGGCAGTCCATTCAGCACAATGGTGCCACCCCGACGGGCATACCCCATGGCCTGAGAAAATGCTGATCGGGAAACGGCCGTTACCAGTGTGCCATGCGCGCCGCCGACCTGCTTCTGTATAAAAGCCGCCGGGTCAGCCTCTCTGGCGTTAACGGTTAGTACCGCGCCGAGTTCCTTGGCCTCAGCCAGCTTGGTATCGTCAATATCGACGGCGATCATATTCAGGCCCATAGCCACACCGTACTGAATGGCCATTTGCCCCAGACCGCCCACGCCTGACACCGCAACCCAGTCGCCGGGTTTGGTGTCGGTCATTTTCAGGCCTTTATAGACCGTAAGCCCTGCGCACAGGACCGGTGCTACATGCAGCGGGTCCACGCCAGCGGGAATACGCGCGACGTAGTTCGGGTCGGCCACTACGTATTCGGCAAAGCAGCCATTGACCGTGTATCCGGTATCATCCTGCTTTTCGCACAGCGTCTCCCAGCCGCCATAACAGTGCTCGCAATGGCCGCAGGCTGAATACAACCACGGCACCCCTACGATATCGCCTTTTGATATCCACTTCACGTTACTGCCGACCTCGACCACATGGCCAACGCCCTCATGCCCAGGAATAAAGGGCGGGGTCGGCTTGGCGGGCCAGTCGCCCCGTACGGCGTGCAGGTCGGTGTGGCAGACGCCGCAGGTATCGACCTTTACGAGAATCTGGTTCTGGTTGATCGTAGGGATATCGAGCTCTTCGATCGTGAGTGGCTTGCCGAACTCGTGGCAAACCGCGGCTTTCATTTTTCCGGCCATTTTGCGTTTCCTCGTCTGAGCAATGATACAGTGCGGGTTCAGTTACTGCCCAGCCCTTTAAGGGTTTCGACCATCTTGCTCAGAACGGCCTGGGCGTCACCGTAAACCATCGCGGTATTCTTCAGGAAGAACAGGGGGTTCTGCACGCCGGAATACCCGGTTCCCTGTCCGCGCTTGATAACAAAGACCTGCCGCGCCTGATCGGCATTCAGGATGGGCATACCGTAAATGGGGGAGGTCTTGTCCGTGCGGGCCGACGGGTTTACCACATCGTTGGCGCCGATAATCAGCGCCACGTCCGTCGTGGCAAAACTGTCATTGATGTCTTCCATATCGTAAATCATGTCATACGGCACGCCGGCTTCGGCCAGCAGCACGTTCATATGACCCGGCATACGCCCGGCGACGGGATGAATGGCGAATTTGACATCGACCCCAGCCGCCTGAAGCAGCTTGACGAACTCATACAGCTTTTGCTGAGCCTGTGCGACCGCCAGACCGTAGCCGGGAATAATGATAACCGAAGAGGCGTACCGCATGCTGGTGGCGGCATCATCCGGCCCAACGGACTTCATTTCCCCTTCAGGCCCCTTGGCCTGTGTGGATGTCGCCCCAAAATTGCTGAATAGCACGTTGGACAGGGAGCGGTTCATGGCCTTGGCCATCAGCACGGTCAGCAATGTGCCTGCCGACCCGACAATCATGCCCGCCACCATCAGCGCGGGGTTTGACATCACATATCCGTCCAGCCCGACAGCAAGACCGGTAAAGGCATTGTAGAGCGAAATCACCACTGGCATATCCGCCCCACCAATCGGCACGGTCATGCAGATACCGAAAGCGAGCGCTCCAATGAAAAAGAGCGCGGCGAACGGTCCGCTGACCGGGGCCGGCTCCAGTTGTGAGCAGACGGTCAGCCCGGCCAGAAGCAGCGTGCCAGCAAAAATAGTGGCATTGAAAGCCTGTTGGCCACCAAAACGTAGCGGCTGGTTCATGCGTCCGTCCAGCTTGGCCCATGCGATGATGGAACCGCTGAAGGACACGCAGCCGATCAGCCCGCCCAGCGCCGTTACACCCAGGGGCAGGGGGGCGCTGCTTTCATGCTTGAGAAACGCCACGGCCGCCACAGCCGCCGCCGCCCCGCCGCCCATGGCGTTGAACAGGGCAACCATCTGCGGCATGGCGGTCATTTCGACCGTGCGGCCTTTACGCCCGGCCCACAGCCCGCCCAGCAGCAGCGCCAGCACTGCAAGCCCGATATTTACTGGCAAATAGGGACGCGCGTCTTCAGCTACGTTGAAGATTTCGAGGAAACAGACGGCGACAACGCACACCATGCCCCAGCCCGCCGCTACGATGCCACGCACCGCCGTGGTGGGGGAGGACATGCCCTTGAGGCCATAGATAAACAGTGCGGATGCAACAAGGCCGCTCAGGCCAACGATATACTCGATAGCACTCATGACTGCGCCTTCTTTTCATCCGAAGTGGTGGCGGGTTTGGTGCTTGGGCGGAACATGGCCAGCATACGGTCGGTTACGACATACCCGCCCATGACGTTGCCCGCGCCCAGCAGGACGCCGAAAAATCCGATAACCTGTTCCGCAACATTGGTTGCGGAAAACAGCACGCTCAGCGCGCCTACGACTACAATGCCATGAATGAAGTTAGAGCCTGACATCAGCGGCGTATGCAGGATGGATGGCACGCGGCTGATCACGATATAACCGGTGAAACCGGCCAGTACAAAGATATAGAGAGCGATGATGAACGTCATGGACGTAATCATGGCGTGTTATCCTTTCGGGGTCGGGCTGGCAGATGGTGCGGCGACCGGAGCAGCGGGTTGTCCGGAAGACGGGCCTTCCACGGCCTCTCTCACCGGTTCTGCCGTGATAACGCCATCATGCGTCGCCAGTGTTTTGGCGATGACCTCATCCGTCATGTCCAGCGTAACCTTGCCGTCCTTGATGATCTGTTCGAGCAGGTTGAGAATATTTTTGGAGTAAAGTTCACTGGCCTGTTCCGCCAGGCGCGAGGGGAGATTGACCGGGCCGATCAGCGTAGTTGGGCCGACCCTGACCGTTTCTCCCGCCTGCGTGCCTTCACAGTTGCCGCCGCCTTCCGCTCCCATATCTACGATGACCGCGCCCGGTTTCATTTTGGCAATCTGTTCGGCGTCGATCAGGCGCGGGGCCTTGCGGCCGGGAACCGCTGCCGTGGTAATGATCAGGTCTGCCTTGGCGATATGGTCTGTCAGGACAGCACGTACTTTGGCTTTTTCTTCCGCGGTCAGTTCTCGCGCGTAGCCGCCCTGACCGGTTGCATCCACCCCGGTCTCTACAAATTTCGCACCAAGGGAGCGGGCCTCATCCCGCGTTTCGGGGCGCACATCATAGCCCTCGGTTACCGCGCCCAGCCGCCGCGCGGTGGCCAACGCCTGCAATCCGGCCACTCCAAGCCCCATTACCAGAACCTGAGCGGCGCGTAGCGATCCCACGGCTGTCGTCATCATAGGCAGGATTTTGGGCATACTGACAGAGCCCAGCAAAACGGCGTAATATCCGGCCAATGTCGCCTGACTGGAAAGGGCGTCCATCGCCTGTGCCCGGCTGATACGGGGGATCTGCTCCATAGCGAAGGCAGTGATTTTGCCATCTCGCAGGGCCTTGGTCAGTTCCACATTATTCCGGCCGTACAGAAATGAGACCAGAATGGCACCGGGTTTCATGGCGCGGACAACATCAAGGGCAGGTGGCTCAACCGCCAGCACGACATCCGCGGCACCGAGCATGGCGACCCGGTCTGCCTGAATACTCACGTTCTGATAGCTGGCGTCAGGGTAGGAAGAAGCCTCGCCAGCACTGGCCTCGAGCAGCAGGTCGCATCCCAGTTTGGCTATACGGGGGACAACAGACGGTACCAAGGCAACACGGCGTTCCTGCGCTCCGCTTTCCTTGATAACGGCAATTTTTATACCCATGACGGTTTTCCTGTAGCAAATACATTGAAACGGGGCGGGCCTATGCCATACGACAGGGTTTCTCTCGGGTTGCAGGCCACACTTCTGATCACCCTCTCGCCCAAGCGCTTGCAGACACTGACAAAATATCCGCAGGGTGGCGTTGACATAAATCAACAGCGGCACCGCGCCTGCTGCCTGCCAGCACGCAGGAGCCAGCCAATAGACGCGCCCGGCCCGTAAAAACGCAGATTATCCTATCTTGCGCGCTTTGCGGCACAGTGTCAGAGTTGATTTAAAGTTACCTGACGGCAAAGAATTTCAAGAAAAAAGGCCGCGTCCCCAAAAACCGTTCTGTCAAGGAATGAACCATGTCCCTGCACGTAAAGACTGTGTGCCTTATCCTGGGTGCCCCGATTGTGGTCGGTCTGGGGATGTGGGGTGCTGAAATTCTGCTGGATAACTACAAAAACCAGCAATGGGATCAGTTCATAGAGCAGTACCACTGCCAGATTATCGGTGAAAAACCGAAAGAGGGCTTCTTCTCGTCCGCCCAGACAATTTACAAGTGCGACAATACGGGCATTTATTACCGCAACAAGTAGTCATCCGCCCAACGGTTCTCCATATGGTGTCTTTATTCCATATGGTGACCGGCTGGGGAGACGGATCACCCTGCGCCTATTGGCCAGCTTTTCCCATCGAGATAACGACGGCACAGACGTACGGTATGCTCAAGCCAGTCGGCTCCGAGGCTCCGCACCATATCCGTTTGCATATGCGAGCCTGCCCAGGCTGTTAGTTGCACGCGACGCTGTACGAAAAGGGCAGGAAGAATAGCGTGATCTTCAGCCGATAAGGACGCAACCCGCGCATAACCATCAAGCCAGTTTTGGGCCCATGTGGGGGCGGCCGGGTGGTGTTCTTCAAAGCTGATGGCGGCCGCAAGATCGTGCATGAACCAGCCGAACCCACAATCATCAAAGTCTATGATCTGCGTGCCGGATGGGTGCATGATCAGGTTGGCCAGCCGCAGGTCTGAATGAATCAGCCCGTATCGTTCTGCCGCCATGCCGTAAACAGACAATTCCAGCCCAGCCTGCTGCACGGCCTGCGCAATGAGGTGTATATCGGCGCTCGACAGCCCGGGTATATCGCGCCAGTTTCCCCAGCGTCCCTCAGGCCCTACCATGGTCGTATGGTTCCATGTGATCCGTCTGAATCGTTTGGGCAGAAGCCAATTACGGCTGTGCTGATGCAGCCGTGCTGTAAGCTCGCCTAGCTGCCGAAACGAAAGAGGATCAAGACAGGCAGTGGGCGTTTCTCCCTCCAGCCAATAGAATAATACTGCGTGTCGATGCCCTCCCCCCGGAACATCCAACGTTAGCACACGCCCGCCATCACAATCTTCCAATGGGTACGGAACGGGGATATCCGTGTCGCGCTGCAGGGCTTCCAGCCAGCCGAGTTCACTCTCAATATCCACCAGCTCATGGTAATCTGGACGATGGATACGCAGCGCATAGCGCTGTACAGCGGTCTCGACCAGAAAAGTAGCGTTTTCAGAGCGCGTCACCAGTGAAATCCGCGCCTGCTGGCAGAACGGGTAACGCGCCGCAGCCTGGTTGGCGAGATGGATCAGAAGCGCGTCGTCCAGCGGGTCTGCGTGGGAAGATGTCATGGCGTCGCCACCGGCTCCTTATCTCGGGGTGTAGTACGAGAGGGGGGTTATGTACCTTCGCGTGTGGTTGGTTCAATGGTGAATGACGTGCACCCGCAAGTCGCGTCATTCTGACATATCGGACGCAGCAGGTTGCGGGCGGCCTGTGTCCGGGAATTTCGGTTTTATGCTGCCGGTCCCAATCCTTGACAGAGCAGGGCAACGGTCGTTTAGAGAATGGGTCATAGCGTGGAGCCCGCAGCAGCCTTGACGATATCCACAGCCGGCAGAAAACAGAGAGCAACGTGTTTCGACTTTCTTGTCGGAATGGTGACGCTTGTCGGGCTTGTGGCGCAACTCCTGCTTCAGGGCTTTACTCTTCCTGACGAGACGCCAAGAGCGGCGATTGAGCGGTTGACCGGCATAGATATCAGCCCTCAGTCGGCTCCACAGCCTGATATGCCGATGATGGACATGCCAATGAGCATGGCGGAGCACCATCAGCACCACCATCATCAAGATCATCGTCACGGCAAGAGCTGTCCTCTTTGCCCGTTACTTATACTCGTTGTCGTTATTCTTGCTGGCCTGCCTGTCCTGCCAGAATGTGCCTTTTGTCGTTATCAGTTGGAGATGCAGCCCCACGCAGCCAGGGCGCCACCGGGCCTTCTGACGGGGCTGCCGCCGTCACGCGGTCCGCCTGTTCAGGTCTGAGTTTTTCGTCAGCTTCTGGTTTGCGCATTATCCGACCGTGTGCCTTTTTCCGTGCGGCAGGTGAGGTGTTGGCGCGCGCCATAGCTGAGTTTTTCTCAGTTCAGGATCACCGATCATGATAAATTTGCAAGCGTCTGTGCTTATGCGGCGCTGCCCGGATCCCTTTCTCGCATTCATTATCTTCCTGTCTGATTGGAAAGCGGCTTTTGCTGATGTTCTTGCTCGCCTACCCCTCGACATGAACTACCCCGTAGGCGGGGCGCGGGTGATGGTCCGATGAGAAAATCCGACAAAACATCCGCGAGCGCATCCTGCGCCGTTTTCGCACAGATCCGGCCTCCTGACCGAAAAACAGTCAGGTCTGACACTTTTGAGACGCGCTCCTTTGCGTGCGAGGGGCAGCGTTCCATGGGCTCTGCGTCGTCAGAAACGGCCCGGACGGCCCCTCCCAATCTTGATGACCTTTTGTGGGGTCCGAAATTTCCGGGCTCGGCCATCAAGGTCGCCATGCTTGTCTATCCAGAAATGGTTCTTCAACACCTTGTTGGTCTTCAGACAATTCTTAACATCCTCGGAGCCGACATCCATTTGGTCGGCTTTGATATGACGCCAGTGATAACGGACGTTGGTATCCCCATTCGGCCGACAGACACGCCAGCGACGTGCCCGCAGGACATGGATGTGTTGTTTGTACCTGGTGGGTTAAAGGGAACAATCGCCTGTATGAATAACCCCGCAGTTCTTGCTTTCCTGACAAGCGTGGCCCGACATGCCCGGTTTATTACCAGCGTTTGTACCGGAAGCCTTGTTCTGGCGGCGGCCGGGCTTTTGGAAGGGTACAAGGCAACGTCACATTGGGGCGTTGCGGGCCTTCTACCGGTGATGGGTGCAATCGAAAGCCGCGAACGGCTTGTACAGGACCGCAACAGAATTACGGGAGCGGGCGTAACCGCAGGGCTTGATTTCGGACTTATTCTGGCTGCGCAACTACGTGGCCAGCAGGCTGCCGAGCATATTCAGCTAATTATTGACTATGCGCCTCAAGCCCCGTTTCGTCATGACGTCGCGTCGGAAACACTAGCAGCGCAGAAAGCGACCGGGCGCAGCCATGCAGCATGGATAGACGGCAATGCCCTGCAGGCGGCTCAGGCAGCAGCTAGACGCCTGAAGCTGTAAAGGAGGGGGCAACTCGCACCCGGAGTGGCGATGTTCCGCAGATAATTGCGCCTCAAGCTCAGTAATGAGCGTGAAGCTGAAGGAACTATCGGTCTGGTGGATGGGCAGATTGCCCGTCCACACTACGGGCGCCCGGCTTGCCGTCGCCAAGCGCCGCCCATCCCTGATGACCAGAGCCTGATAACCACCGGACCCGTAGCTATGATTATTTGACGTAAATTTGGTCAAAAATACCGCCATCGGCAAAATGGCGCTTTTGTACGCTCTGCCATCCTCCAAGGCTGGCAACATCGAAGGTTTCTGTATGCGGGAAGGCCGCAGCCGTTTCCGCCTTGACGGTCGGGTCAACCGGCCTGAAATAATGCTTCGCGCCGATATGCTGCCCTTCAGGCGAAAACAGGAATTCCAGATAGGCGCGCGCCACGTCCGTCGTGCCATGAGCCTGCGCATTTTTGTCCACAACTGCGACGGGTGGTTCGGTCAGAATGGTCTTGGGTGGCACCACAATTTCAAACTGGTCTGGCCCAAGTTCGTGAGTGGCCAGCAGGGCTTCATTTTCCCACGCAAGGAGGACGTCGCCCAGACCGCGCTGAACAAAACTGTTGGTCGCCCCGCGCGCACCTGTATCAAGAACCGGCACATGCGCATAAAGCGATTTCAGATATTCGCGCGCCGTCGCCTCCGAACCGCCGGGTTGCTGTATGGCCCACCCCCATGCGGCCAGATAATTCCACCGCGCCCCGCCGGATGTCTTGGGGTTAGGGGTAATGACCTGCACATCGCCACGGATCAGATCGGGCCAGTCATGAATGCCTTTGGGATTGCCCTTCCGCACCAGAAAAACAATGGTGCTGGTATAAGGTGTGGAATTATGAGGCAGACGTTTCTGCCAGTCAGCCGCCAGCAGACCTTTCTGCGCCAGAATATCGATATCATAAGCTAGACCCAGCGTAACAACATCGGCGGGAGCGCCGTCCAGTACGGAACGAGCTTGCGCCCCGGAACCACCATGGGACGAACGTACGCGCACCGTATCCCCTGGGTGGGCCTGCGCCCAATGCGCGCTGAATGCCTTACCTGCGTCGGCGTATAGCTCGCGCGTGGGATCATAGGAAACATTCAGTAGGGAATAGGATGCTGCGTGCGCCTGCCGTCCCGCCAGACCTCCTGCGATTATACCCGCGCCCAGCGCAAGCCCGCCGCGAAAGACCGAACGACGTGTAATACCGGAAAACTGTGTCATGGGCGTAGCTCCACCAAAGTGCATTCACGAAGAATATTTTTAAAAACAGATATTTAGAAGGCTGCCTGCACACGCCCGACCACGGCATTGCCCGTAGTGCCCAACAGGTTGACCGTAGCTTTGCTGTTGGGATCGCGGGAGACAATAAAGTGCTGATAATCAAGCATGAAACGGAAATGACGGTTGGGGTACCAGTTAACCCCACTTTCCCATACCGTCTGTTGATTGCCTGTATCGCCATCATGAAGGTTGGTCACGCTCCAGCGCCCAGAAAGCTCCAGCGCCCCCCAGTGATTATGAGCAGGGTCGAAGTCATAAGTCACACCTGGTGCGGTAAAGGCTCCGATTTTTTCGCTGTAGATACGGGGATTACCCAAGAGCGTATAATTCGCAGCAACATACCAACCGTCAAACCCGAAAGAACGCAGAACCGAGGGGTTTTCCACCGAAGCGCCCTGCTGTACCCCAATATGGTAATACTCGCTTTTGAGCAGGAAACGCTTCCAGCGCAGGGCAAGCTGCGGACCCACCGCCCATATCTGCGAAACATCTGATAATACGCCTGATGTCAGCAGATTGGTTTCCCCAAGCGGAATTTCCGTGTTGCTTGATGCGGTATAACGACGCCCCTTGCTACCGTTATTGACCTTGAAGGCAGCGGTGGCGCCGGCCCCCATGAATACGTCAATATCCTTGCTGACATAAGGACGCCCCACAGCGCGCACGACCGCGCCTGTCTGGCTGTCGGTAATGGTGTTGTCCTTGTTACGATCGCCAACTTTCTGGCCGGTAAAATATCCCCCGACCAGCCAGCGCTTTTCATAGTGCTCGCCACCGACACTAAAGCGGCCTACACCACTGGCAATATTGCGGACTATATCGACAATGGCCGGACGTTCCAGAAACTCGAAAGCGCCTGAGCGTTCTGCACTTTCCTCTTCCATTCTGGGTTGGAAATAACCAACCGTCAGCGTGGTGTGACGCAGCCCGGTGTAATTGATGTTCGCCTCAAACAGACTGGCCGAGCCATCAAACGTGCTGGAACCAAAATCAGGCGTAACGTTTACGACCCAATCCTTGTAACGCCAGGAGAAATACAACCGCAACCTGCGCGCATTCTGCGTGAAATTGTTGAAATTCCCACCACTTTTCGAAGGGCCAACCCCCATGAAGCCGCCAAAATCTTCCTGCGCCAGAAGCCCTATGGAAAAAGCATAGGCTTTGTCGTCGGAGGCAATGGTGGGGCGGCCATTGGGAAAGCCGATCTGGATACCGCCAACATGAACGCTTTCTTCCTTGGCCGAAGCCGCCTTGAAGTCCTTCCAGGACATGGCCGGGCCTTCTGGCACCGTCACGCGGCTTTCCGCTACTGTACGAGGGCCGGTACGCACGGGCGCTGGTTCATTGAAAACCGGCTGTGGTTCATTTGGCCCTGCTACACGCAGGTGGTGAGGCGTATGTTTGTGTGGATTTTCGCTAGCCGGGTTGACATTAGCATGTTCATATTTGGCGACCCGCGATTGCAGACGACGGATCTCGCCTCTCATGCTTTCCATTTCATGGCGCAGGGCAATCAGTTCGGGATCACTGGCGGCCTGCACAGAAACGGGAGACAGGAAAAGAGCAGAGGCGGCGCTACCCAAAAGCAAACTGGAACGGGATAAAAGGCGCATGGCATTTTCTTTATAAATTATACGTTTCAGCCCGATCCTTCAGGCATCATAAACCGTAATGTCCGACAATTTCTTTCGCGAAGACTGAGCTTCCGCTTTATAAAACAATATATGCGCTCAACGACAACACATACGGTACATGGCTGGCACATGGTAGCGGCCAATAGACTGTTCGAACAGACTCTCCATTTCCAGAACACTTCCTTAACCTTGTCGCACGAACCCGCACGCATTCGTCTGTCGTTTCGACTTATTTCAGCACCTTAATTCGTGCAAGTCAATAAATTACCGCTGTATAATGTGTGTTAAATTAACCACCTACATTCCGCGCACATAATGCTGTATGTCATCAAAAAATAGCAGCGTCAGCGATCAATTCCTGATCGGACAAAACTGACTCTAAAAGAGCCGAAAAACTGGAGTGCCATGGCATTAGAGGACAGGGACTGACTGATCACACCGCGCGTAAACGAACTTTGCCGCTTGCAACCAGATGTTCATGAGGTAGGGGCTGACTGAGTAGAAATCCTTGTATTTCATCGCAGCCTTCCCCCTCAAGGAAAGCAAACTGTTCTTCCGTTTCCACGCCCTCCGCCAGGACAGAGGCCTGCAGACTATGCCCCAGAAAAATGACCGCGCGAATAATGGCCTTGTCGGTTTCGTTCTCCAGGGCATTCTGCACAAACAGCTTGTCTAGTTTGATCCTGTCGAACACAATATCGCGGATGAGTCCAAGGGAGGAATGTCCGGTTCCGTAGTCATCCACGGCAATGGAAACGCCCATTTCCTTGAGTTCGCACAAAGTGGTTCTTGCGCGCGCCATATCGGTAAAAATGGCGGTTTCCGTCAGCTCAAGCTCCAATCTGGCAGGAGCAAGCCCCGTTGTTTGCAGGACATCGCGTACCAACCCGGGAAGGTCATGATGATGGAACTGCTCGGCCGAAACATTGACACTTATACGATAAGGTTCCTCCCATTGGCTTGCCGTATGGCACGCCGAACGTAAGACCCACTCGCCAATTTCCTGTATGAGTCCGTTTTTTTCTGCGGCCGGAATGAACGCTGTGGGCGAAACAGCCCCTAACATCGGGTGTTCCCAACGTAACAGCGCCTCGAACCCCACTATCGTTTTGTCTTTAACCCGCTTTTGTGCCTGGTAGCAGATGCTGAGCTGCCCGCGTGCCACGGCATGACGTAGCTCATCCATAATGTTAAGGTTGTGCCGTAAGGCCTTATCCATTGCGGGGTCATAGTAGCAGATATTCTGTTGCTCTGAGTTTCTGGCGCAATTCATGGCCAATTCGGCACGCATCACTAAAGTATCACGCCCTGGCGCGCCGTGCGCCCAGAACGCCACGCCAAAATTCGCACCCACTGTAACGCTCTCGCCGCGCAGCCGAACTGGTTTGTCAAACGTCCGACGCAGACGTGTAAGAAACTCAGGAACCGTGCGGTGATTTGACAAGAAGCAAAAGGCAAAAAACTTATCGCTCCCGGCATGAGCAATGAATTCGCCTCTTTTGCTATCCACGCTATGTCGTAGCCGCCGTCCGAGCACACGCAGGATTTCGTCTCCCGCCAAGTGGCCTTTGTCGTCGTTAATGGCCTTGAACCGGTCGAGGTCGATTATGCACAATGCAGTGCGACCTGCGTGTTGACTACTGAGGGAAAGATTTTTTTCCATCCACTCCGACAGGGCCTGCTTATTGGGCAAGCCTGTGAGTTGATCCGTGAGAAAGCCCGGTCGGGCTGACAGCTCCGCTCTGCGGCGGGTACGATGATGCAATCCAAAATAGGCTGCCCCGGATACGCAGGGCGAAAGTACCAGCCCTGCGATCGACAGCGCTTCAACTGGGTACACCATGCTTGCCATACTTTCAGCCTAGGCCGCATCGCTGCATTACGGCCCGATTGCACATTCGATACGATTATACATGATAAAGAAAATATTAGAATGGTATTTTATACCGTACTAGAATATTAGTTATACAATAATTTTTTAAAATGAAAATAAAAATAAGCCCTGTTTGCATTATGAGAAAGTAATCTCATCGCATCACATATTTTGAATTGTCATTTTTATTTTAAGAAAAAAATTTATGAAAAAATTCCGCCGCAACAAGAATTGTCAGCAAATTGTAAGCGCTACATTTTCATATGCTGCCCGGCAATTCACAACCCCTTAACGGACGGTAAAAAATTTTCTGCAGCTTACGGAATATTCGATTTTTGTAAATCACTGTGTTCAAAAAAGTATAGCCGTTTGGTCACATGCGCGAGGAAACAGATATCTTCACGCAACCGGGAAATGGCACGCGACATCACGCCCGTCATCCAGCCTTTGCAGAACCGGTACATTTGCGGCGCAATAGGGTTGCGCCACGGGGCAGCGCGTATGGAAGCGACAGCCCGCCTGTCGCTTCATGGGGCTTGGAATATCGCCTTTCAACGACGGTGGTTTGGCGCCCCCGACGATAGGACGCGGGACCGCCTGCATCAGTGCACGTGTATAGGGATGTGCGGGCTGACACAGCACAACATCGGTCTGCCCCGTTTCCACAATGCCACCCAGATACATGACTGCGACCCGTGTTGAAATCTGGCGTACTACAGCAAGATCATGGGCAATGAAAAGATAGGTCAGCCCCAGTTGCTCCCGCAGATCGGCAAACAAGTTTACAATCTGTGCCTGCACGGAAACATCTAACGCGGATACAGGTTCATCCGCCACAATCAGCCGAGGCGAGAGCGCCAGCGCCCGGGCGATATTGATACGCTGGCGCTGGCCTCCCGAAAACTCGTGCGGGTAGCGCTCCAGAGCATCGCGGGACAGGGCGACCAGATCCATCAACTCTTCCAGACGGTGGGTAATCGCGATGCTGGAACGCCGTTGTCCGTCGGCCTGGCGGTGCACTTTCAGCGGCTCCGCGAGAAGGGCGCCCACGCGTCGCCTCGGGTTGAGAGAGGCATAGGAGTCCTGAAAAACCATTTGCATACGCTGCCGAAGGGGCCTCAGCGTCGCCTCTCGCATATGGGTGATATCCCGCCCTTCAAAGACAATCTGCCCGCTGGAAACATCCATCAATTTAAGCAGGCAACGCCCCAGCGTGGATTTTCCACACCCTGATTCGCCTACCAGCCCAAGCACATCACCCGCCTGCACCGTCAGGGATACATCGTCCACGGCACGGACCTCACGTCCATCCGCCAGTTTATAGGTTTTGATCAGATTGCTTGCAGACAGAACGGGTAATGGGGAAGCCATATCAGTCATCACAGGGAACGGGGAAAACAAGCTGGTCCGGGGATAAAACACATGCGGCCTGATGTTCAGGATTCATGCCATGCAAAGCTACCGGCTTTGCGCAGGTATCCCTCGCAAAAGAACACCGTGATGCGAAGGCGCATCCAACAGGCCGCTGAGCCGGGGGAGGAGGTGCACCAGCGATAGCAGGCAGACGATGGGGCCGTGGCCCGATCAATGGCGGAATGGAAGCCAGTAGCGCCGCAGTATAAGGATGTGCCGGGCGGGAAAACATCTCCTGAGACGGGCCTATTTCCGCGACGCGCCCGGCATAGAAGACCGCGACCGCATCACAGGTCTCCGCCACAACCCCCATGTCATGCGTAATCATCAGCACCGAGGAACCATAATCCCGGCGCAGGTTGCGCAGAAGGTCCAGTATCTGGGCCTGCACGGTTACATCCAGCGCGGTTGTTGGTTCGTCAGCAATCAGGAGCTGCGGCCTGCATGATAGTGCCATGGCGATCATGGCGCGCTGGCGCAACCCTCCTGAAAGCTGGTGAGGATAACTATCCGCGGTTCTCTGCGGGTCCGGCACCCCCATGTCTGCAAGCAACCCCAGCGTACGCTGTCGCGCCTGCCTACGTGACAACCCCTCATGCACGATGATCTGTTCGTCAATCTGCCATCCCACTGTATAAACCGGCGTGAAAGCGGTCATGGGGTCCTGAAACACCATGGCGAGGGCACGGCCGCGCAATTTTCTGAAATGCCGGGGTGAAAGCCCTACCAGTTCCTGCCCACGGAAACGGATTGACCCTTCCACGTGCATAACGGAACTATCCAGCAAGCCCATCAGCGCCATAGCGGTAATGGACTTGCCGCAGCCTGATTCGCCAACCAGCCCCACAATCTCGCGCGCATGGACGGTAAAGGAAATACGCTCCACCAGCGGCACAAGCCGTCCACCCGATCGAACTCCCACGCTGAGTTCACGCACCTCCAGCACAGGGCTCCCGTCCTCCATCAGAGAGAAGCCTGATCCAGCCGTGGAAGGCTGTAGAGCTTGGGAAGTGCTTGCCGGTAAGTATCTCCCGGGGCGTGGCAATCAGGTACGAACCGGTCACCGGTTGGCAGGATGGGCGTAATTTTCCTGCGCGCCCCCACAACAGGGGATGCCTCACTCTCGTTCGTATGCACCACGTTCCGAGCGGGACTGTCTTCTCGGGCAAAAATCATTCCTGTTTTTCCACTGCCATCACCCGTTCTTATGCCCTGACAGCCTGTTTAGAGCGTTCTGTAACTCAGAGCCAAGAGACGATCCAGCGCGTACACCGTACCCACACGGGAAAGCAGACCGATCAGGGGTCAGTTTAACGGCTAAAGTCAGTCAGAAAATCGAGAAATTTTTTCACGGCGATGCTTTTCTTCTTACGCGTCATGACCACGCCCACTTCCTTTTTTTCCAAGAATTCTGGAATGGAAATAAACCGAACTTTCTCCTGTCCATTAAACGCCGTGGAGAAAGGAATAATTGCCACCCCTGTTTCCTTGGCCACCATATCAAGAATGAGGCTGATCTCTTCTGTCTGGGCGATATCATGAACCGTCAGGCTCTGGGATTTCAAAAAAGCATCAATCTTGTCCGCAATAAAAGAGCGTGAAGCATAGCGGATCAGCGGATAAGTCTGGAGAACCTGCCGCCAAGGCAGGGGGGCAGAACCTTCGGGTACGGCCAGTACATAAGGCTGCACCTGAAGAAGACGCCACTCCAGATTTTGCATGAGATGCGCTGCCGGCCGCGCCATAATAGCCATATCCAGCGCGCCTTCATCGAGCCGCGCCAACAAGGACTGCTCTTTGTCTACCGCCACGGAAAAATGGACTTCTGAAAAAACCTTGAGAAACTCTTCCATGGCTGAAGCCAGTAGAGACGCGTGTCCGGCCACCGCCATCCCGATTTCAAGATTACCTTTGACAGCCTCGTTCCGGGCGATGTCGCGCATACGCTCATAGCGGGCAATGATTTCCTTTGCCTGCTCCATGGCCACAACACCCGCCCGGCTCAGTTTGACAGACCGGCCGGTTCGTTCAAACAGGGCATAGCCGAAATCGTGTTCCAGACGACGAATTTGGGCACTAATTGCAGACTGCGTCAGCCCGACCCGCTCCGCCGTCGCCGCAAAATTTTCAAGCTGGCCTGCCACCAGAAAAGTCCGAAGCTCAGTGATCATGAGAGTGCTTCATTAAAAAAATTTTCACGCAGAGAAGAAAGGTAACTTCAAGTATATTTTTTTAATAAATAATTCCCAATAAAAACTATTCAATGGATCGTAATAAAATATTCATAGTTAAATTTATTTTTAATTTTTATTACGAAATCGGTTGCCGATTTTAACTGGCATATATTCATTTATAACATCAGGTATGGCCCTATGCAAACGGTCGATTTGTGAGGGTGAATATTTTCTGCCGCGCAGAGCTGAGCCATAAAAAAAATGCTTAATCGACTGTGCTGACGACATTGTGCCACAGCCTGCGACATAATGGTCGCATCATTGAAGGTGGGCGATAGAGCGCGAGCACCATCAGGGGAAGCCGCAGTTTTCCAGCCGTTATTCCGTTTTAAACGCGCCCCCGGAAAGCCGCTTCAAAGTTTAGTTGTAAATTTACAACATGACGGAAAATAGCGGCCTGATTTTGATCGTCCGATCAAAAAAACACCAAAACCCACGGTTTTCTCTCATTTTAGCTCTTATCTTTGTGTTGCTGTTCCGAAACAAAACCGCTAGCGTCCAAATATCGGAGCGCCCGCGCCAAGCTATGGAGAAAGCCCCATTACCCGCTGAGAGAGGATTTTCTTTCAGCCTCTTATGGAAGCTGCCACGGCAAAGCAGAAGGTTCCTGGCCACACTCTGACACCGGGAAAGGTTGATAAACGTGCATAAAGTTGTGAAGCAACAACGGAAACTGAAACTGGCTCTTTGTATTGGCAGTCTGTTTACAGCCGTGCCATCCGCTGTCTTCGCGCAGATACCTGACCAGCCGCTGAATGACGCAGAACGCCCGCTTACCTCTCTTGCACCAGCAGAGCAGGACAAAGTGGTGGAGGAGCAGGCTCAGACAGGCAACATCTTCAAGCGCAAGCCCGGCGCCAAGCATTCCTACTGGGACAACCTTGAAGGTCATTTGACCGTTGAGGCCGGCATCGCGGGCAACCCATGGACAAAATCCGGGCGCAACTTCGCACAGTTTTATGTTGATCGCGCTAACACCGTTCAGCTCAACCAGATTCTGGGATCACTTTCGCACCCTGTCGAAGATATCGGTCATGGCTACGGCATCGGCTTTGTCATCGAAGATCTCTATGGTTCGGATGGCCGCTTTGACCCAACGATCGGTATGGGCTCAGGCGCGCTGAACGGCCTGTATCAGTGGGTGCCCACTCAGGCGCACATTGATGTCAAATTTCCCTGGCTTTTCAAAAATGGCATCGATGTCCAGTTCGGACAGATGTACGGTCTGATCGGCGCAGAAGGGACACCCGCTCTGGCGCGTCCGTTCTATAGCTTTGGTTACGCGTCAGACTACATCGTACCGTTCGAAATGATCGGTGTTGTCGCAACCATGCACATTACGGATCATTACGACTGGATTTTGGGTGTCGACGCCGGTGAATCCACCAGTTTTGGCGCCGCGAGCAACAACAGTCGTCCTAAAGGTTGGTTCGGGTTTGCCGCGCACGACCTGATGGGCGGAAGGCTGAATGCACATCTGATCGGGCACTTTGGCCCTGAGCAGAACAATCGAAACCCGCGATGCTCTCCTGACGGCTCCATGTGCAGCGCAGGTATTGGCAGGCAAGCCAATGACTACGTCAAAGAAAACGCCGACATCATGGTCAGCTACAAGCTGAATAATAAGATGACCGTCACGGTTGACGGCACGTGGGTGCATGATGATTGGCTGCGCGCAGATGCGTACGGGGTCTCCACGTTTTTCGCATACGATATCAACCCCAACCTGACATTCAACGCGCGCGGCGAAGTTTTCCGCGACAACACGGGCTCGTTTATTACAGAATACTCAAGCTATACGTCTTTCACCAAGGCGATCAGCAACCAGCCCTATCCATACTATAATGCTCTGCCGACTACGTATGGTGAACTGACTGTGGGTGTTTCCTATCGTCCTGAATTCATTAACAGCAAGGTTCATTTCGGCCAGTTTACCTTCCGCCCGGAAATGCGCCTGGACAAGTCTCTGAATGGAACAAATCCATTCAACCGAGGCTGCCCAAGCGGAGTACAGCAATGCACTGTCAATAACGGCACGAACAACATGCTCTGGTTCAACGCCGATGCGATCTGGAACTTCTGATCAGTTACGCCTGATTTAAAAACGGACAAGACAAGAAGGCCCGCTCCGAATTACCGGAGCGGGCCTTCTGTTTTTTTGGGGCACAAAAGCAAAAGAGGGATATTGCTTTCGGCCTTTTAGTCCGCCTGCAGGGCTTCGCGCTTCATTTCCAGTTCGAGCCAGCGCTCTTCGCATGTCGCCAGCGCTGCCTCCGCTGTTTGCAGGGCAGCGGTATAGTGCTCAAAACGTGCAGGATCACGACCATAGAGCGTGGAATCCTGCAATTTTTCACGTAGCTCGACAATGCGGCTTTCAAGCTGGGCCATTTCTTCGGGCAGGCGATCTAGCGCATACTGGTCTTTGTAGCTCAGCTTTTTCGCGGCACTGCGGGGCGCGCCACTTCCCTTCGGGCTGACCGTAGGAGCTACAACCGGTTCTGTCGTCAACGGCTGCAGGTTTCTCTGCACCAGCATGTCGCTGTAGCCGCCAGCGTACTCGAACCACTCGCCGTCGCCCTGCGTCGCCACAACAGATGTGGCCACACGGTCCAGAAAATCACGGTCATGGCTGACCAGCAGCACGGTTCCTTCATAGGTGGACAACATGTCCTGAAGGATATCCAGCGTTTCAAGGTCCAGATCGTTCGTCGGTTCATCCAGCACCAGCAGGCTGGAAGGCTTGGCCAGTGCACAGGCCAGCATAAGCCGCCCGCGCTCGCCACCGGACAGGGCACCTACAGGCGTGCGCGCCTGTTCCGGCCGGAACAGGAAGTCCTTCATATACCCGATGACATGCCGTCTTTCCGAACCGACCTGCACCATGTCCCCGCCGCCTTCGGTCAGCGTGTCAGACAGAGTGCGCTGGGGATCGAGCGCGCGACGCTGCTGATCCAGTGTCACCATTTCCAGGGAGGGCCCACGCATGATGCGTCCGCTGTCGGGCTCTTCCTGTCCTGTCAGCAACCGCAGGAGGGTCGTCTTGCCCGCGCCGTTGGCCCCCACGATCCCCAGCCTGTCTCCCCGCAGCACGCGCAGATCAAGATTGCGGACAACCTGTTTTTCGCCCCAGGCTTTATTAACGCCTTCCGCCACGGCCACCAGCTTGCTTGATGGCCCCGCCATCTGTGCGTTCAGGGTAACACTGCCTGTGGCCCGCACGGTTTCGCGTCGTGTTGCGCGCAAACTGGCCAGTTCACGTACGCGCCGGACATTGCGTTTGCGCCTAGCTGTCACGCCATAGCGCATCCAGTCCTCTTCACGCGCGATCTGCCGGCTGAGCTTGTGGGCGTCGCGCTCTTCCTGCTCAAGCAGCTCTTCACGCCATGCTTCAAAGCGGGCGAACCCTTCGTCCAGCCTCCGGCTGATGCCGCGATCAAGCCAGACAACCGAGCGAGACAGCGTGGCAAGCAGACGCCGGTCGTGGCTGATGATAACTAACGCCGTGCCCAGTTCCAGTAATTCGCGCTCCAGCCACTCAATGGTGGGCATGTCCAGATGGTTGGTCGGCTCATCCAGCAGCAGTACATCCGGCGCGGCGGCCAGCACCCCGGCAATGGCGCAGCGGCGGGCCTCGCCGCCGGAAAGGGTAGGGGTCCTTTCCTGTCCTGTCAGTCCCAGCGCCCCCAGCATGGCGCCTGCCCGCCATTCCTGCTGCGGGTCTGAAATCTGGGCCAGCACGTAATCAAGCGTCGTCGCATGGGCACTCAGGTCGGGCTCCTGAGGCAGGTAGCTCAATCTGGCACCGGGTTGCAGGAAAACCGTTCCGGAATCAGGCTGGATCTGCCCAGCAGCTATCTTCAGCAGGGTTGATTTGCCAGAACCGTTCCGCCCGACAAGACACAGTTTCTCGCCTCGGCCTACGGCAAAGCCCGCCCCCGCGAGCAATGGCTTGCCACCAAGCGTAAGGAAGATGTCCTGCAAGGACAGAAGAGGAGGAGCCGCCATAAAATAATTGCCTGCCGGAAACGGGTGCTGTCACAATAAACCAGACCGGCCCGGATGTTTCAGGCCTGGGTCAGGCTCGCACTGCTTACGGCCTGATAGGTTGCCACGGCAAGGGTCAGGGGATCAAAAGGCTTTGTTATGACAAAGCACGGCTCCATGGTTTCGCCGGTCAGCAGGCGCTCCGGGTAAGCGGTGACGTAAATGACCGGCACCTCAAAGCCGGCGGTGATTTCCATCACCGCGGCCATGCCGTCTCCCCCAGAACCAAGGTTGATATCGGCCAGTACCAGACCTGGCCGGGTGTTAAGGGCAATCTGCACGGCATCTGCCTGCGTGTGCGCGACCCCCGCTACCTTATGCCCGCATTGCAAGACAAGCTGCTCGATATCCATGGCGATAATTGGCTCGTCCTCAATAATCAGCACAGATGTCTGCACCCCTTTGCGCAGGAGAGTCTGGGCTTCGTCCAGTTCGGCCCGAGCCGTATCGGTCGAGATTTCCAGCACCTTTGCAGCGACATCCACCGAGACCTCTTCCAGCGTCGTCAGCAGCAGCAACTGGCGCTGGCGCAATGACAGGCCGTTGGCATAGGGCGCACGAACATGAGGTGCCGGTTCATAGTGCCGTGAAATTGCCCAATAAAGCTGCTGTAGGGGAGAAAGTCCGGGTATAGGTCGCTGCAAGGATAGTCCGCGCAGGCTCTCAGCAACCAGCAGGTCTCCCGCCGGCTGGCTGCCTGTTAGCGCCCGCGCGTAACGTCTGCCATAAGGGAGGGCCTGAATCAGGCCGTCTCGTAGCGACTCTGACATGGCGATTCTCCTGCTGAAAAGGGTCAAGACATTTATATTCGTTGACGCAATGATGGCACGGCAAACACTCTGCTGAAAGAGGTATCCGCTCTGACACATGACACCACCCCGTTGGCCCCGCTTTCTGCGCAGGCATTCCGGGCCGAATTGATGGCCCTTGTGCCTGCACTGCGAGGCTTTGCCCGCTTTTGCGCGCGCGAACCCGCTATGGCAGACGATCTGGTGCAGGAAACGATTTTGCGCGCCCTTTCGAACATGCACAGCTTTCAGCAGGGGACGGACGGCCACATGCGCGGCTGGTGCTTTACAATCCTGCGCAACCTTTTCCTGCAACAGGTCAGGAAGGGAAAAAGGGAAACCGCACTGCTGGAGTATTACGCCCACAGTAACGATACTATCCACCATGAGGATGATCGGCAGGTAGATAGTGTGAACGAACTCGAACGGCATTTATGGCGGCTTTCTCCGCTGCTGCGCGAGGCTCTGGTACTGATTGGCGCGCAGGAAATGACGTACGCGGAAGCCGCCATGGTATGTGGTGTGGGAATTGGCACCATGAAAGCCCGTGTCTCTCGTGCACGGGCGACATTACGCGCTCTGCTTGAGGAAACCGGGAAGCGACAGGACAAGACGTTTACAGAATAGATAGCTGCGCATCTATTCGGAAAATTTTTACTCGCATGTAACCTTTGCGGTGTGCCGGACATTTCTTTTCCAGAAGGAACACATTCCGGAGAACATAACAATGTCGGATACCTTTCACGATCAGATCGTTAATATCCTTCCCAAACTGCGGGTGCAGGCTCTGGCGCTGACCCGCAACCGCGCGATGGCGGAAGATCTTGTGCAGGATGCCGTCTGCAATGCCCTGTCTGCGCAGGCCAGTTTCATTCCTGGCACCAATTTTGGGGCATGGATGCATCGTATTCTCAGAAACCGCTTTATCTCAGACCTGCGCAAAAAACGCGAGACCACGGATATTGACGATACGCCCCAATCCCTGCTGGCTGTAGGCGCACGGCATGATGACAGGCTGGCCCTTCAGGAACTTGATGCTGCGCTGGCCCGGCTGCCAGACGACCAGCGCGAGGCGCTGGTGCTCGGCGTATTGGAAGGCATGAGCTACCAGGAACTGGCAGAAATTTCCGGCTGTGCCGTGGGCACCGCCAAAAGTCGCGTATTTCGCGCGCGGCGCCAGCTTGAAACATGGCTGACCGCAGAAACAGCTCCAGCGGGCCGGCGTGAAGGCATCAAAAACCCGTTAGGGAAGACACATTCCCGCGAAAAAAGTTACCTCAACCCCATGCGAAACGAGCCGAAGCATGGCACACTCGACCAAAGCAGATCCCGTGCCGCCGTGGCGGGGGTCTGATACGATGGCCAGAACAGGGCTCCAAACCAGAGATACTGTGCCATTCTGCACCTTTGGTGCGGGATGGGGCACTTTGGCGCCACCGGAAGAGCAGAGGTTGGAGTTCAGGTTGAGAACACGCATGACAGACGCGCCCACTTCCCGAAAAACAAAGAAAAAACAGGGGAATCAGGCTTTTGATGTCTGGTTGAAGCGTGGCCTACACCAGTTGTTCGACGACGTTGTTAACGAACCCGTACCGGAAGATCTGCTTCGACTCATTCAGGAAGACCGTGAAAAGCAGGACTGACGGTCTTTGAAAGTTTTTCTATGCCTGTTTGTCGCCATCAGGCACCTCCTGCAAAGTATGCTGGCGATGTTTGGACGGTTTTTTAGTACGACCAGTGCGCGAATGCGCGTACTGATCAGTCTCTCGGCTATTCCGGTTATGATTATCGCCGCCACATTGGCGCTGCGCAACTATCGTGAACTCATGACCGGCAGCGCCCAGCGGGCTGTTGATGCCATCCAGAGTCTGGATCAACAGTTTCTACACGATACGGACAGGCTGCGCAGTGCGCTTGAAACCATAGGCAATATGGATCTGACACCAGATCAGATCGTACACGCCCTGAAACTGGCCGAAACCATCAGCGGGCAGCGCTACTGCTCCCTGTCCATTCTCGATGAAGGGGGGAAACCTATTGCATCCGTGGTGCCGCAAGGGCCTTCCTGTACCGATGTCGAGCAGCTTGCGCCACCCGGGCCGGTACACGGCACCCTGCTGGAAGCTGTACAGAAAAGCGGTAATATGCAAGATAACGGCGCGTTCCTGCGAATTACCGTTCCTGCCCAGTTTCTCGATGTACCAGAATCCCACGGCTATCTGATGGGAATCATCCAGATTTCGCGCCCCAGCACCTATTTGCGCAACAGTTCAGGGTGGGAGGTTTTCTCAGACCGCGCCAACCCCATGCAGGCGTGGCTGCTCATGCACAATGGTGAGCTGACCCCCGTCTGCACAGACTGTCGGTGGGAAACGCCGCCGCCTGACCTTGTGCGAACACTCCAGACGCAACTCGAGACCAAGGGCCATGGCACCGTCTCGCTCTCATCCCCACAGGGGGGCTATGCGCTCGGCGCCATTGCAGGCGGCGCGGATATCCTGATCGCCACACAACAAACCCCGCTCGAAATAGAAGCCTTGCGGAATATGGTATTCCAGATTGCGGCCATTCTGTTTGCACTTGCCGCCGGGCTTGTGGGGGTTACTCTGGCAGCCAATATTGTACTGGTGTGGCCGTTACGCAGACTGACCTATTCGGTACAAAAATGGCAGATGGAAGGTGTGTTCGACACCCGCATTACCCGCACCATGCCGCTTGAACTGCAACGGCTCGGCCAAGCCTTTACCCGCGCCACACGGCGCCTTTCCAGGCAGGAAAACCGACTGAAGAAAGCCGTCGCGCATCAGGCGCTCCTGATGAAGGAAATCCATCACCGCGTTAAAAACAATCTTCAGATTGTTGCCTCGCTGTTGAATTTGCAGGCCAACCAGATTTCCAACCCAGAAGCTCGGGCCGAATTCGCGCTTGCGCGGGACAGAATTCGCGCTCTGGCAACGCTGCACCGTACGCTTTACGCGGAAGATACGCTCACCAGCCTGAACATGGCGGTGTTTCTAAAGGAACTATGTGAACAGACCCTGCACATTGCCGGCGCTTATGAGGAAGGGCGGGTTGCACTGGATATCGACTGCGACAATTTCTGGATGGACCCGGATCAGGCCGTGCCTCTGGCGCTCATCGTCACGGAACTTGTCACAAACGCCATAAAATACGCTTTCCCCGACGGGCAGTGCGGCACCATCACCATGCGCTTGCACCGAGATGATGATCAGGTAACGCTTTATATAGCTGATGACGGCATTGGGTTTGATTTCAACGAGGAACACCATGCGCAGGGGATTGGCCTACGCCTGATCCACGGTTTTGTACGGCAGCTCCGTGGTGTCATGGACTATTCAGGGCAGCAAGGAGTTCAGTTTACCCTGACCATTCCCATGAAAGAGGATGAGAGCGCCGCCGCGCAGGACAAGGCATAAGCCCTTCCGCCTCTTTCATACCCCCTTTGCATCAGTTTATGACATTACAGACTGGTGAGGGCATATCGAGAGCGATATAAAAGCGGCCCATGAGTACTGAAAAAGCAGCATTACGCGGCTGGACACGCACGCAGACGCGGCTTGGTAAAGCCGCTGCGCGCCCCGTCGTCTGTTACGGGCTGCTCTCCAGCCTTGCAGGCATTGGCCAAATCTGGTGTGTGGCTACCATTCTGGCACACGCGCTGACAGCCTGGCACACAGGCATGGCCGTAGGGGCTTTTCCTGTCTGGCCGTTTGTTCTGTTTCCCACTCTGGCACTGGTGCGCGCGTTTCTCACGATTCGGATGGATATCAGCGCTGCCCGCGCGGGCATGGCAGCACGCCGCCGCCTGCGTGCTTCCGTGCTGGCTTCGGTAACGACAGGAGGCCCGGCCCTTTTGCGCCGCACTTCCAGCGGGGCTCTGGCCATGACCGTTGTGGATCGCATTGAAGCGCTGGACGGTTTTTTTGGCCACTGGCTTCCGGCTTCCACACTCTGGCTCGTAACCCCGCTTGCCATTCTTGTGCCTGTCGGGCTGGTGCAACCGCGCGCGGCGCTTGTACTGGGGCTGTGCGGTCTGGTCGTGCCTGTAGGGCAGGCCGTGTTTGGTATTGGTGCTGCCGTAGCTTCCCGCAACCAGTTCCTGGCCATGACGCGGCTTCAGTCCCGTTTTCTTGACCGGGTACGGGGCATTGCCACGATTGTGCTGGCCGGCCGCGCGGAAGACGAGACCCGCAAGCTGGCTCAGGCCGCCGAGGAACTGCGTGTGCGGACGATGAAAGTGCTGCGTGTTGCCTTTCTGTCCTCCGCCACGATCGACTGCGCCATGGTGGCAGCCCTTATTCTGCTTGCCGTGATGGAGGGACGCATAGCCCTGAACATGCAGGCACAGAGCTTTACACCGGCGTTTGAGCACAGCGTCACTGCAGGTCTGTTCGCGTTGTTGGTCGTACCAGAATTCTTTGCCCCGTTACGGGCGCTGGCGCTCGCCTATCAGGATCGGGCACATGCGCAGGGTGCGGCTTCGGCCATTCTTGATCTGCCGGAAGCGCAGGCCGTTCCCGCACCGGATGAAACTCGCACCGTGCAGGCTCATGGCGTCATGCTGGCTTTCGATAATGTCAGCTTCACATGGGACCCCGCCAGAGGGCCAGCACTTCAGCACATCAGCTTTACTGTGCCGGCCGGGGAAACCCTTGTGCTCGCAGGGGCATCAGGGTCAGGCAAATCCACCATTATGGAACTGCTTCTGGGCTTTATCGAACCGGATGAAGGACGTGTCCTGCTAAACGGCGCGCCGCTCTCTTCCATTGTGCCGGATGCTCTGTCGCGCATGGTATCGTGGATCGGGCAGAAGCCCGTTCTTTTTGCCGGGACGCTGCGCGACAACATCCTGTTCGCCCGCCCTGATGCTGATGAGCAGGCCCTGAATGCAGCCATCCGTGCTGCGTCAGTCGATACGTTCCTCAAAGACCTGCCAGACGGCCTTGAGACGCGTATAGGGGAGGGTGGTTTCGGCCTTTCCGGCGGGCAGGCCCAGAGGATCGCCATTGCCCGAGCCTACCTGAAAAATACGCCCGTCCTGCTGCTCGACGAGCCGACAGCCCATCTCGACCCCGCAACTGAGAAAAGCGTGTTTGAAAGCCTCCAGCGCCTGGCGGTTGGCCGTACGGTTGTTCTGGCCACACATTCCGCTATGGCCCATCTGTTCAAGGGACGGCGGATTGATCTGCAACACGGCCAAATCATCAACAGGCAGGGAGCATTTCGGGCATGAGCGCGGATAAAAACAGCACCCCGCGCGCCAGATCGGCCCCGCTTTCCGATTGGCAGGCCACCCTGAGCATTTTCCATCTCTGGCGCGGGCAGGCGGTTCGCCTCTTTGTCGGCTGCGTGCTGGCCCTGCTGGGCCTACTGTGCGGGTTGCTGCTCATGCGCGCCTCAGGCCTGCGACTGGCCGGGTGCGTGCTGGGTGAATTGGTGGTTACGACTGTTCTGCTCAAATGGGTTGGCGCGGGTCGGGTAGTCCTCCGCTATTCGGAGCGTCTCTTCGCGCATGACGCCATGTTTCGCGCACTGGCCGCGCTGCGGGTCTGGTTTTTCCGCTCTCTTGCGCGTGGGGCTGCGGCGGGTCTGGGGTTCCGGCGGGCGGGTGACATGCTCTCGCGCCTTGTTTCCGATATCGGTACGCTTGATGGGCTTTATCTGCGCATTGTCATTCCGTTCACCTGCGCCTGTCTGACACTACCCGTCCTTATTGTCATGATTGGCGGCGGCAACCCCGCGCTTGCTGCTGTTATCGGCCTGCTGTTTGCATTCTGTGCCTTTGTCGTGCCGTGGGCCGTTGCCCGTAGTGGCCGTGAAGGTGCCGCCCGTCTGACACATGATCTCGCGCATTTGCGGATTTCCGTTCTAGATCTGGTCTCCGGGCTCCGCGAAATCCGGGCTTTCGGAGCAGAAGGGCGTATGCTGGCCCATGTTCAGGCAGCAGAGTCCACCCTGCTCAAAAGCCAGATGACACAGGCGCGCCGTATGGCCATGGCCAATGCAGGGTCTTTTCTGGCAGCTCAGCTTGCCACATTCCTTATTCTGCTGGCCATCGCGGGGGTTCTCTTCCCCATCTCGCCGCTCAGGGGTGTTGCGGCACTGTTTCTGACGGTTGCCGCGTTTGAAAGCGCGGCTACACTGACACGGGCTGGTTTGCAGGCCGGTGCCATGGGCGCTGCCGCACATCGTGTTGTTGAAATCGCCACGACAGCTCCTCCCATGCCAGCATCACAGCAACGCGCCAACGCGCCAGACGGTACCGATATCCGTTTCGAAGGCATCCGTTTTCGCTGGGATGACAACCGGCCGTGGATTTTTGACGGCCTGACGCTCGATATCCCCGCCGGTAGCCGTATAGCCCTTCTGGGGCCGTCCGGCGCAGGCAAGTCCAGTCTCGCGGCGCTGTTGCTACGCGCCGCCACCCCGCAGGACGGGCATATTACCCTGGGTGGTGTCGATATCAGCCAGATCCATCCGGATGCACTACGCGCGCGGATCGCATGGCTTTCCCAGGCCACGCATCTGTTTGACGATACCATCCGGGCAAACCTGCTGCTGGGCAGGCCTGATGCCTCTGATGAGGATCTGTGGCGAGCCTTGGAGCAGGCCGCGGTGGCTGATGTAGTACGGAACCTGCCCGAAGGACTGGATACATGGCTGGGCGAAGGCGGCCTGCGGCTGTCGGGCGGGCAGGGGCGTCGTATTGCGCTGGCGCGCACCCTGCTGACCCGCGCGCCCATTCTTGTGCTGGATGAGCCAGCAACCGGGCTGGATGCCCAGACCGAACAGGAGTTCCTGTCCACCCTCAATACAGTTACGGAAGGCCGCACCGTTATCCTGATTGCCCACCGGCTGACCGGCGTTGAAAAACTGGACAGAATCTGGCGCCTGTCGGGTGGCATGGCCAAAGCAGCCGTAGCCTAGGCTGGTATTTTGGACGATTTCCCACCCGATTCAATTCCCTTTGCAGAGGAATTGCCCGGCCACGCCGGGCCATGGCGTGACCGGTTTGCAGACAAGACGCCGCAGGAAGTCCTGCAGGCTGTTTTTGGCTTTCACGACTTCCGCAGCCTGCAGGCGCAGGCGGTGGAAAACGTCATGCACGGTCAGGATACGCTGGTGCTTATGCCCACGGGGGGCGGTAAAAGCGTCTGCTATCAAATTCCGGCCCTCTGCCGACCCGGCATGGGGCTGGTTATCTCGCCGCTGATCGCACTTATGGACGATCAGGTTGCCGCGTTGCGCCAGCTCGGCCTGAACGCGGCGGCCCTGCATTCTGAGCTTGAGGCACATGAAGCCGCGCAGATCCGCGCCGATATGGCAACAGGTCTGCTGGATATTCTCTATATCTCACCTGAACGCCTGCTTTCATCGGGCACGCTGGACAGGCTGACACGCATCCCCCTGTCTGTCATTGCCATTGATGAAGCACACTGCATTTCCGCCTGGGGGCACGAGTTCAGGCCCGAATATCGCGCCCTGACAGCGCTGCCACGGCACTTTCCCGCAGTGCCGCGTATCGCCCTGACTGCCACCGCAGACGAGCGGACGCGCGAGGATATTCTGTCCGCGCTGGACATGCCTCAGGCCGAGGTTCTGGTTTCCAGCTTTCACAGGCCAAACCTGAATATTGCCGCGTTGCCCAAAGGCTCCGAGCTGAAACAGCTCATGGGCGTTCTGGAACGCCACAGGGACGCCGCCAGTATTGTCTACTGCGGCAGCCGGGTCAGAACGGAACGGATTGCCGCCTCGTTGCAGGAAAAAGGGTGGGCGGCGCTGGCCTATCATGCGGGACTGTCGCCGCAGGAAAAACGGGCAGCCCTGCTGCGGTTCCGCTCAGGTGAACCGCTGGTTATCGTCGCCACGGTTGCCTTTGGCATGGGCATAGACAGGCCGGATGTCAGGTCCGTCGTTCATCTGGACATGCCTGCCTCGCCCGAGGCCTATTACCAGCAGATCGGCCGTGCGGGGCGTGATGGTCTGCCCTCGGAAACCGTATTGCTATACGGGGGAGAGGACATGGCCCGCGCACGCTACTGGCTGGATCAGTCAGCAGCGCCTGACTCCGAAAAACGCATCATGAGCGCGCGGCTTGAAGCCATGATCGCCCTGACAGAAACAACCGGCTGCCGCACACGGGCTCTGCTTCATTGCTTTGGCGAGGAGCTGGAGCAGCCCTGCGGTCATTGCGACAACTGCCGGAACCCGGTTCTGACCTTCGATGGCACTGAAGCGGCGCGCAAGCTCCTTTCCGCCGTGTACCGGACTGGTGAATGTTTCGGCGCGCTGCATGTCATCAGCGTTCTGCGTGGCCGCATGACGGACGCCGTGCAGCGGCACGGGCATGACAAGCTTTCAGTCTGGGGCATCGGCCAGAAGGAGAGCGAGACATACTGGCGCAGCATTACGCGGCAACTGATTGCCAGAGGGGCCCTTAAAACCGAGGGTCGCTTTGGCGGGCTGACGCTCAACCAGCCCGTGGCGCGGCCTATCCTGCGCGGAGAAGAGGCCATTCACCTCAGGGCTGACCCTCTGCGCCCGACTGCTGAACAAAATATGCGGCGTACAGGCGGCTCGGCAGATGGTCCCGAACTGGAACCGGAAAGCCAGGCCCTGTTCAATGCGCTGCGCAAATGGCGGCGGGAAGAAGCGCAGGAGCAGGAAATTCCGCCCTATGTCATTTTCCACGATTCCGTGCTGCGCGACATAGCTATGGAGAAACCGCAGGATCTCGACATGCTGGGCGATATCAAAGGGGTCGGGCGTTCCAAACTGGAACGGTATGGAGACGCTGTGCTGGAGGTTCTGGCCACGCACGGACTGTAGCATCGTGCTGGCTATGGACGCATCAGGCCAAACACCTTATCTGATAGGTTTCTAACGTTTCACGCCACGACGGGAAACGCCTTGGGCACCAGCCTGAAGGAAAGGGTGTCATCATGCGTTGTCCCTTTTGCGGGCACCACGACAGTCAGGTTAAAGACAGCCGCCCGAACGAGGAAGGCTCGGCCATCCGGCGCAGGCGGGCCTGCCTGTCCTGCGGGCAGCGTTTCAGCACGGTTGAGCGTGTGCAGCTTCGGGAACTTGTCATTGTCAAACATGACGGACGGCGCACCCCCTTTGAGCGGGAAAAACTCGTCCGGTCCATACGGATAGCCCTGCGCAAACGCCCTGTCTCGGAAGAGCAGATTGAACAGATTGTAACCGGCATTGTCCGCCAGCTCGAAGCCAGTGGCGAAACCGAAGTTACGACCGCGCAGGTGGGGGAACTGGCCATGGACGCCCTCAAGGAAGTGGACAGCGTAGGGTACGTCCGCTTTGCCAGCGTTTACAGGGATTTTCGCGAGGCAAGGGATTTCTCGGAAATTCTTAACCTGATGGAAACACATCCGCAGCATGGCACAGAAAAAAGCTAGACCTTGCGGCATAAAAGCGTCATGAAACGCACCCACGCGGCAGGAGAGACGGATGACAGGATTACAGGATCAACCTCGGCTGACACCAGCCAGCAGGCCACGCACCGCCGCGCGTGTGGCGGCTGTGCAGGCGCTGTTTCAGATTGAGCAGAATGGCGACCGTCCCGATAGCGTGATCGAGCAGTTTCTGCTGCACCGTTTCGGCTCGACCCTGGACGGCGCAAGCTATGAGGACGGCTGCATTCCTGAGGCGGATACCCGCCTGTTCACGACCATCGTCCGCGATACGGTCTCGGCTCACACGAGCCTTACCCAGACTATCAGCGAGACGCTGCCCGCGACATGGCCTATCGAGCGCCTTGACCCCGTACTGCGCGCCCTGCTGATGGCCGCCATTGCGGAAGCCCGTGCCGGCGACGCGCCAGCCCCGGTGCTGATCAACGAATACATGGATGTCGCGCATGGTTTTTTCTCTGGAGACGAGCCGCGCCTGATCAACGGCGTGCTGGATACGGTCTTCAAGCAGATGAACGCGACAGACGGGCATGACACGAAAGCCGACAGCCAGCCTGACTGACCTTCCGGGAGAGTTCAGCTTTATCCGGCGCTGCTTCGCTGGCCTTGCCGGTCCGGCAGCCCTTGGCCTGCGGGATGATGCCGCACTGTTCACCCCTCCACATGGGCGTGAACTGGTCCTAGCGGCGGATGCGATGGTCGAAAATGTGCATTTTCTGCCATCCGACCCACCCGATACAGTGGGCGGCAAGCTGCTGCGCTGCAACCTTTCTGATCTGGCGGCTATGGGCGCACAGCCAGAAGGCTGGTTGCTGACGCTGGCGCGCCCCCCGCACATTAGCGACGAGTGGTTTGAAGCCTTCAGCCTCGGGCTGAAGGCTGATCAGGAGCGGTTCGGCCTGACCCTGATGGGGGGAGACACCACATCAACGACAGGGCCGCTCGTTCTGTCGCTGACCATCGTCGGCTCAGTCCTTCCGGGACAGGCCGTCCAGCGACGCGGCGCACAGGCTGGAGACGGGCTGTGGGTAACTGGCACGATTGGCGATGGCGCTCTTGGCCTGCAAGCCCTTCTGGGCAACATTCCTGACCCCAGTGGCATTCTGGCGCGGCGGTACCGCACGCCGGAACCCCGTATCGGCCTGCCCCTTTACGGACTGGCTTCGGCCGCCATGGATGTGTCAGACGGGCTGATGCAGGATGCAGGGCATCTGGCGAGGGAAAATGGCCTGTCCGTTACAATCCGCGCTGCGGATGTTCCCCTGTCTGAAGCCGCTCGGGCCGCAGGTTCAAGCTGGCTGGAAACCTGCCTGACTGGTGGGGACGACTACGAAATTCTGATGGCAGTCCCGCCCGAGCGGGAACTGGCCCTGCAACGCCACGGTGCCTTACAGACGCCGCATGGCCCAGTTTCCCTGACCCGTATTGGCACATTCGACGCCGCAACGGACTCAGGTGAACAGCCGGGTGTCCGGGTCATAGATGCGGCTGGCGCTCCGATGGTTTTCAAGCGTGGAGGATGGAGCCACCTTTAACGGAGCGGCTGCCAGCCGTGTAGCAACTGGCCTTCAGGCCAGTTGCTTTTCATACATCCGGTGCCGCTTGTAGGGTTTGGGGGCAATCCGCTCGATGAGCGCCCGCAGACCCTCATGACTTTCCAGCACCCAGCCGAGTTCAATCCTGCGGTAGGGCAGAGCATGGCCCCGACGCATCAACTCATCGATAATCAGAGCAGGCAACATGGCCCGCAGTGCCGTGCCCAGGTATTTTTTACGCACGCCCAGCAACACAACACGGGCTGAGGTGAACTCGTGCCGCGCAACGCGCGTGCCCAGTTGCAACCAGCCCAGAGGCGAGGGCGCGCCACCCAGATCACCTGCAACGTCGAACATATTGGGCACGACCAGCGCAATGGCCGCAGGCTCTCCATCCACTTCGGCGAGCACGTACTGCTCGGACCGCAAAATAGGTTTGAGCGCCTTGAGCAGTCCCTGTACCTCGCGTTGGGTCAGCGGTACATTGCCCCATGTGTCCGCCCAGGCATCGTTGTAGATGTCGCGCAGGATTTCGGCATCTTCGTTAATATGGTCCATCCGCAGGCCGCGCATACGGATATTGCCCATCCGATCACGCAGACGCGGGGGCAACTGGTTGGCCTGCTCCGCGGCGGGGCCGGTTTCCATGCGGTAGGACAAAAGATCAATGGCGCGCGCATAACCCGCTTTTTCCACCGCGTCGCCAAGCATGGCCGGATGCCACGGCGTGCCGATCATGGGCGCTTCGTTCTGGCCTTCCACCATGAGGCCAGACTGTCCGTTGCTGTTCAGGCTCCACGGGCCGCGAATACGCTCGATCTGACGGGTTTTCAGCCACGTTTCCGCAGCATGAAGCAAAGGGGCAACGCACTCTGGATCAACCGTGTCCAGCGCGCCAAAAAAGCCGGTACGCGGCCCGGGCTGCTGCAGAACCAGCGCATCAATCTGGGCAGAAATACGCCCCACCGGCACGCCGTTGCGCCACGCCAGAAAATAACAGCCGAAACCGTGGTCGTAAAATGCGGACTTGCGGGGCGAAAGCAGGTCACGCTCTTCCATATCGAGCGGCGGCACATAGCCGGGCAGGCCATCGTAAAGTCGGCGAGGAAGCTTTATAAAGGTCGAAAGGTGACGATATCCCGAAACAGGAGATACGGTGATCTGGATCGGGGAAGACATTGCCACTCCGTCATCTGCGCGTAAAAACATCAGGCGTGATGCCTTATTCCGCCTCGATGGGAAAGGAAAAAATATTGAAAGCCGAGACAACCGCACCCTACGCCCCGCGCACAATCCTGATTACCGGCGCATCCGGCGGCATAGGTGCGGAGCTTGCACGCACCTATGCCGCGCCGGGCCGCAAGCTTATCCTGTGGGGCCGTAACCCGCAGAAACTGGCTGATCTTGCCACGCAATGTTGCAGCCTGGGCGCAACTGTCGAAACCAGAGAGGTCGATCTGTGTGATGGACAGGCGGCCCTGAGCGCGTATCGTGAGGATGACGCCGCTAGCAGTCCTGATCTGGTCATTCTGGGGGCCGGGCTGTCGGATATCCAGACGCCCGGTAGCACGACGGAAAGTCCCGACAAGGTTCTGCAACTGGCGCAGGTGAATTATTCTACGCCTGTGGCGCTGGCTACCGCTGCAGCGCAGGGCATGGCGGAGCGCGGGGGCGGACGTATCGCGCTTTTCGGGTCGGTGGCAGCGTTTTACGAACTGCCGTTTGCCGCGTCCTACAGCAGTTCCAAGGCGGGGCTCGCCTTTTTTGCCAAGGCGGCCGGGCTGGGCTGGCGACAACATGATATCGCCGTAACTCTGATAGCCCCCGGCTTTGTCGATACCCCCATGAGCCAGCGGCTTGAAGGCCCCCGGCCTTTCCTTGTTTCCGCTAAAAAAGCGGCCCGGCTCTGCGCCCGCGCCATCGCACGCAGGCAGGCTGTCTGTGTCTTCCCTTGGCCATTCCGTGTGCTGGAAGTGTTGACACGCCTTGTGCCGCAAGGACTACGCGAGCGTATTCTGCTTGCTCTGGCGGTCGGGCAGAAAGACGCGCGCTGAGGAAATGGCGCGGACGGGACGGTCCATACACTCAACCCCGGACGGGCGCGCTTTCCTGCGCCACGCGAACATGATGGGCGTCCTGCCCAGGAGGACGCCCGAACATGCGCCGGTATTCCCGACTGAACTGTGAAGGGCTTTCGTACCCGACGGCAAACGCCGCCTCCGCTGCGTCAATCTGCTCGCTAACCATACGACGCCGGGCCTCCTGCAGCCGCCGCTGGGTACGATATTGCAGGGGGCTCATATTGGTGGCGGCCCTGAAATGCCGGTGAAATGTGGACAGGCTCATGCCCGCGATCCGCGCCACGCTGGCGATGTCGAACGGTTCGGAATAATGCTGCGACATCCAGTGTATGGCACGGTTGATCTGCGACAGCGTACTGCCTGCCGTTGCGATCTGCTTAAGCGCGCAGCCCTGATCTCCCTGCAAAATCCTGTACAGCAGTTCGCGCATGATCATGGGCTTGAGGATGGAAATATCCTCAGGCTGATCCAGCAGTCGTAACAGACGTAACAGCGGGTCGGTAATGTTGCTGTTGAGCGGGCTCAGCCCCATACCCATGATACAGGCTTGGTAAGGATCAACCTGCCTGTCATTAACAACCAGCAGCAGCTCGGCGATCTGCGCCGGGTCGAGTGCCAGGCACAGTGCCAGATAGGGCATTTCAGGCGTGGCCTGCGTAATGCAGCCCGCAACCGGAAGATCGACCGCCGTTACAAGGTAATGGCTGGCATCATAATCGAACACCTTGTCGCGCAGCATGACCTGCTGGCGGCCCTGCACAATGACATAAACCTGCGGCTCTGAAACAAAGGTCAGGGGCTCACTCACGGCCTCGGCGCTATACAGAGTCAGCTCGGGAATGGCCGTTGCCACCCGATGCTGACGGCAATGCCGCCTGACAAGCGCCTGAAGTGCCGCCAGATGATCCGTCATGTCCTGCTCCTTGCGTCCTGACCGACCCAAGGCCTCCGTCGATTGCCTGAATCACGCATATTTTTATATGCAAGATACGATAAGGCAAACTGTGCGCATAAAATTAAACGGAATTTATCGTAAGGAATTCTCCACCCTGACAGGATCAGGCAATAACAGGAGAGAATTTGCCATACCGTAACGGGCGTGACTGTCGCATGGTGCCAGCGCGTTTACGAACGGAGAAAAACATCATGGCTTACGCCACAACGAACCCCTACACCGGCGAGACCCTCAAGGTTTTTCCCGATGCGACCGATCAGGAAGTGCAGGCCGCCCTTGATGGTGCCTATGGCGCGTTTCTGAACTGGCGCGAAACTTCTTTCGCTGAACGTGCGAAGGTCATGACGGCAGCCGCAACCATTCTGCGCGACAATCTGGATGAGTATGCCAGCCTGCTGACGCTCGAAATGGGCAAGCTGCTGACCGAAGCGCGGGCGGAAGTGATCCTTTCAGCGGAAATCTTCGAATACTATGCGGAACATGCAGAGCGCCTGCTGAAAAGCGAAGCCCTGCCGGTCAAGACCCCGGAAGAGGGCAAGGCCATGCTGGTGTATGAACCGCAGGGCATTGTTCTGGCTATCGAACCCTGGAACTTCCCGTACTATCAGATCGCCCGCATCATCGCGCCGCAGCTTTCGGCGGGAAATACGGTTCTGCTCAAGCACGCTTCCAACGTGCCGCAGTGCGCCGCCATTTTCGATGAACTGATGAAGAAGGCTGGCCTGCCGGACGGAGCATTCCGCAACCTGTACCTTGCCCGCCACCACACGGAAACCGTGCTGAACGACCCACGTGTGTGCGGCGTCGCACTCACCGGTTCCGAAGGGGCTGGCTCCATCGTTGCCGCAACGGCGGGCAAGGCCCTCAAGAAGGCGACCATGGAACTGGGCGGGGCGGATGCCTTCATTGTTCTGGAAGATGCGGAACTCGAAAAGGCCGTCAAATGGGCCGTTTTCGGACGTCACTGGAACGCAGGGCAGGTTTGCGTTTCTGCCAAGCGCCTGATCGTGGCTGACGCGATCTACGATCGTTTTGTGGAACTCTACAAAAAAGGCGTTGCCGAACTGCGCGCAGGTGACCCGATGTCCCCGGAAACCACGCTGGCGCCGCTTTCCTCCCGCAAGGCGGCTGATGATCTGCGCGATCAGGTGGAAGAAGCCCGCAAGCTGGGTGCGACGGTTGAAGTCATTGGCGCGCCGGTACCCGAACAGGGTTCGTTCTTTCAGCCGCTGTTGATCACGGGGCTTGAGAACAATCCCGCACGCCATTGGGAGTTTTTTGGCCCGGTTACGCAGCTCTACCGCGCGAAGAACGACGAAGACGCGATCAGAATCGCCAATGATTCGCCCTACGGCCTTGGCGGCTCTGTCTTTACCCGCGACACGGAGCGTGGTGTGGCCGTTGCCCGGCGCATCTACACGGGCATGGTGTTCATCAACCATCCCACTATGGTCAAGGCTGACCTGCCGTTTGGTGGTGTGGCCCGCTCCGGCCACGGTCGTGAGTTGATTGGCCTTGGGATCAAGGAATTCGTCAATCACAAGCTGATCGACGTTGTGGACATCGACGCACCGTTCTAAACGTCATGCGTATGGGGCCGCCTCTTTCAGGGGCGGTCCTTTATGATTCGGCAATGCAATCACAAAAAATGCTACAGAATCAGAGTAATGGGACGCGTCACGCCTGTTAAGGGCAGAGCCATATACTGAGTTCTGGAAGGATTTTATGCACCAGCGCTTACGCCAGTCTGGGTAAAACCATTTCCGAACAAGGGAAATGGAGGTCCGGGCGGGAATCGAACCCACATACGCGGATTTGCAGTCCGCTACATCACCATTCTGCCACCGGACCGTGGTGCAGTGAGTGCCTTATCCACTGTTCCGCCTGATTGGTCAAGACGTTGTGTCGTGCGTTTTTTTTGTCATTATGTCACATAGACGTTGATTCATACCGACCGTCGGGGTTGGATGAAGTTGCACAAACCTAAAGGGGCCGCCCATGACGTTACCCGCCGCCATAATGATTGACCCAGCCGCCGCCGAGCAGGAATGGGAAGAGGCGCGTAACCTGATGGTGGACGACCAGCTCCGCCCGTCGGAAATCAGCAATCCGCGCATTCTCAAAGCCATGCGGAGTCTTTCCCGGCAGGACTGCGTGCCCACAGCCCAGCAGGCACTGGCCTATGCAGATGTAAGCCTGCCGCTGGGTGAGGGCAGGGTGCTGCTGCAACCGCTTCTGACAGCCCGGCTCATGCAGGCGGCCAATCCGCTCCCCGGTCAGCACGCGCTGGTTATTGGGGCAGGCACCGGGTACAGCGCCGCCCTTCTGGCCTCTCTGGGGCTGACGGTTACGGCCGTGGAATCGAATGCGGCCCTTAGCGAGCAAGGGCAGGCTCTCTGCTCGGCCATGTCCTCTGTACACTGGGTTCGTGGTCCCCTGTCACTCGGGGAGGAAAGTCACGCACCATATGACCTGATCTATTTTGACGGCGCCATCAGCACGCTGCCCGCGTTCTGCCATATCCAGCTTGCGGCAGATGGCCGCGTTGTCGGGCTGATGCACAAGGCAGGAGATCTGTCCGAGCTGTTTGTAGCCACCCCGGCACCAGAGGGAACCACTGGCTTCATCCTGACGCGTCTTTCAGAGGCCAGATGCCCGCTTCTGCCTGAATTCGTGCCGTCCCGCAGCTTCGCCCTGTAACGCAGGGTATAAGGGTACGCCTGAATCACCGCATGGGAGGGTGACAAGCGGCGCTCTCTCACGGTAAAAGACAGCCATTATGTTCGGGCGCAGGCCATCGTTCCCGTAGCCTGACGCCCGGATGGATGACAGGAGCAGGTCGCTCCACAGGCCAGATGGATGGACATGGCCTCCATGTCCCGGCGAGAGAACGACAGTCCTGCATGGCGGGGGCAGTATATGCCTGCCGCCTTTTTTACGTGGCTTATGGTTGGATGAAGATGCTCAACAAGACCTTTGAACCCGCTCAGACCGAAAAACGCCTTTACGATCTGTGGGAGAGCCGCAAGGCGTTTTCGGCGCAGCCGGGCAGTGACAGGCAGCCCTTCACCATCATGATCCCGCCGCCCAACGTGACCGGCACGCTGCATATGGGCCATGCTCTGACCATGACTCTGCAGGATACGCTTATCCGCTGGAAGCGTATGCAGGGTTTCGACACGCTCTGGCAGCCCGGAACCGACCATGCTGGCATTGCCACGCAGATGGTCGTGGAACGCGCTATCAGCGCGGAAGGCTCATCCCGGCAGGCCATGGGGCGTGAGGCTTTTGTCGAGCGTGTGTGGAAATGGAAAGAAGAATCCGGCGGGGGCATTACCCGTCAGCTTCGCAGGCTCGGCGCGTCCCTCGACTGGCCGCGTGAGCGCTTTACCATGGATGAAGGCCTGTCGCGTTCGGTGCGGGAGGTTTTTGTCAACCTGTTCCGTGACGGCCTGATCTATCGTGACCGCCGTCTGGTCAACTGGGACCCCGTGTTCCGTTCCGCCATTTCCGACCTTGAGGTGGAAAGCAAGGATGTGGCGGGCAACCTGTGGTATATCCGCTACCCGGTGGACGGGCTGGACGGCGTAACCATTACCGTCGCCACCACCCGGCCGGAAACCATGCTGGGTGATGCGGCCGTCGCTGTCCACCCTGAAGACGAACGCTACAAGGCGCTGATCGGCCGGTTCGTGCGCCTACCCCTGACCGGGCGTCTTATCCCCATTGTGGCGGATGAACACTCAGACCCCGAAAAAGGTAGCGGTGCGGTCAAGATTACCCCTGCGCACGATTTCAACGACTTTGAAGTGGGCCGCCGCCACAACCTTCCCATGCTTTCCATTCTGGACGATCAGGCCCGTGTTGTTCTCGACGAGATCGACACGGAACTGAGCGCGCAGGAAGGGCTGGCCGATCCAGCCTTTGTCCGCTCGCTGTCCGGCCTGTCGCGCGAGGAAGCCCGCAAGGCCGTTGTGGCCAGACTGGAAGAAACCGGTTGGCTTGAAAAAATCGAGCCGCATCGCCATCAGGTGCCTCATGCCGAGCGCGGCGGCGCCGTAATCGAGCCGCGCCTGACAACGCAGTGGTACTGTGATGCGGGCAAGCTGGCAGGCCCGGCCATGGAGGCCGTGACCTCCGGCAAGACCGAATTTGTGCCCAAGCAGTGGGAAAACACCTTTTTTGCCTGGATGCGCGATATCCAGCCCTGGTGCATTTCGCGCCAGCTTTGGTGGGGGCATCGTATTCCGGCCTGGTACGGCCCGGATGAGCATGTCTTTGTCGCGCATGACGAAGCGGAAGCCCAGAGGCTGGCCACGCAGCATTACGGCGCCCCGCAGCCTCTGCGGCAGGATGAGGACGTGCTCGACACGTGGTTCTCTTCTGCCCTGTGGCCTTTCTCGACACTGGGCTGGCCTGAGCAGACTCCCGAACTCAACCGCTACTATCCGACAGATGTACTGGTAACAGGCTTTGACATCATCTTCTTCTGGGTGGCCCGGATGATGATGATGGGCCAGCACTTCATGAAGGACGTTCCTTTCCGGCATGTCTTTATTCATGGGCTGGTGCGCGACGAACATGGGCAGAAAATGTCCAAGAGCAAAGGCAACGGCATTGATCCGCTTGAGCTGATCGATGAATACGGCGCCGATGCCATGCGCTTTACCATCTGCGCCCTTACGGGGATCGGGCGCGATGTCAAATTGGGACGCAAGCGGGTGGAGGACTACCGCGCCTTCATGACCAAGCTGTGGAACGCCGCACGCTTCTGCGAAATGAACGGGGTGGCTCCGCAGGCCGGTTTCGACCCTCAGGCAGTCCGTTCCCCACTGGGCCGCTGGATTATTGCCGAAGCCGAAGCCGCCGTGGTTGAGGCGACAAACGCACTGACCGCCTACCGCTTCGATGAATACGCCCAGACCAGCTACCGCTTTGTCTGGAACCGCTTCTGTGACTGGTTCCTCGAATTCGCCAAGCCGGTCTTTACCTCAGACAATGCCGGAGAGGCAGCGGAAATCCGGGCGGTGGCGGCCCATGTGCTGGGCATGATCCTGCGCCTGCTTCAGCCTGTTGTGCCGTTCATTACCGACACGCTGTGGCACGCTTTCGGTTTTGGCGAGGAAGGCAGCCTGATCAACGCAGCGTGGCCGCTGCCAGCGCAGCCGCTTGAAGCGCAGGATGCCCAGCGCGAGTGTGACCATATCATCCGCCTGATTACGGAAGTCCGTACCGTCCGTTCGGAAATGAACATTCCGCCTTCGCTTATGGCACCTGTCCTGTTCAAGGATGCCAGCCCGGAAACGCTGGAGCGCGTTAACCGCTGGGCTGATTCCGTACGCCGCATGGCCCGTATTTCCGAGATTACGACGCTTGAAGGGGAAATCCCCAACGGAGCGGCGCAGATGATCGTGGACGAGGCGACACTCGTCCTGCCGCTTGAAGGGCTGATAGATCTGAGCGTGGAAAAAGCCCGCCTGACGAAAGATCTGGCCAAGGCTGAAGATGAAGTCTCCAAAACCGAGAAAAAACTCGGGAATGAAAACTTCGTCAGCCGCGCCAAGCCCGAAATCGTGCAGGAAATGCGTGAAAGGCTCGAAGCTCAGCAGGGAGAATGTATCCGCCTGCGCGCCGCTCTGGCACGGATTGGCTGAGCAGAGGCACAACTTTCCGTCCTACATGGCGTTAAAACCCCATGCCCTTCCATGTGGGACGGAATAGGAATGATGACTACAGAAACGGCGGTTCTGGGAGGTGGATGCTTCTGGTGCCTTGAAGCTTCTTTTCAGGGGCTCAAGGGGCTGAAAAGCGTTACACCGGGCTACGCAGGTGGCGTTGTGGACAACCCAACCTATGAACAGGTCTGCTCGGGCCAGACGGGCCATGCCGAGGTGATCCGCCTGGAATGGGACCCCGCTGTTCTTTCATTTGAAACACTGCTGCGCCTGTTCTTCGTCGTGCATGACCCCACCACCCTGAACAGGCAGGGCAATGATATCGGCACCCAGTACCGCTCTGTCATTTTTTACCAGACGGCTGAGCAGGAACGGACCGCACGCGCGGTCATGGACGAAATAACCCGTGACAATCTATGGGGGCGGCCGCCTGTTACCGCGATCGTTCCCGCAGCTCCGTTCTGGCCGGCGGAAGACAGGCACCACAACTATTACGCCCGCAATCCTCAGGCGGGCTACTGTCAGGTGGTCATTGCCCCCAAGGTAGCCAAAGCCCGCACCGTCTTCGGCTCCCTGTTCCGCTGAGCTTGCAGCACTTCCCGCGCAAGTGCACGAAGGAAGTAAGAGAATTATTCTCCCGCCTCATCTCCAAGGAAGAAGCGGTCGCTTTCCTCGTCATAATCGAACAACTCGGCAAAGCGTGCCCAACCGATAATGGTCTGAAGCGTCTGCCGCGCATAATCAGGCGACATGCACGCCTCCAGTTCGTCCCGGAAGCGCTCGGCCTTGACCGCATGGCTTGGCCGTTCATCCAGAGTGGAGCAGATCGTCTTGACCAAGGGCACGTAATGCCGCAGCGCATGGCCCATGATCGCCTTGCGTTCTTCCAGATCGCTCAGGACAAAATGCACGCCTTCATTGGTCAGCAGAATATCGCCGTCTTCGAGTTCAGCCAGAGCCAGAAGCTCAAGTGATTCTCCGAGCGGAAACAGATCATCCAGTTCAAGCTGGAGTTTTTCGGCCAGAACAGGCAGATCAGCCCGTCCATTCAGTGGAGAGGCCGCCAGCGCCTCCATCATGCCGATCATCATGGTGATGGACACCGGCACCAACGCACGGAAAGACGGCGCCAGCGTAACGGCCTGCGCCCCGCTGGCCAGATTGGCCTCGGAAACAATGGGGGCGCGCTGTGTCATCAGCGCGTAGATGTGGTCCACCATCTGACGGAAAGCGGTATCCTCACGGTTACGCGGATGTGCGAAAGGAACATGCAGCACATGCGCCACCCGCCCCGGATTGGATGAGGCGATCACAATCCGGTCGCACATCAGAACCGCTTCTTCGATATTATGCGTGACAATCAACATGCTCTGAACCGGCAGCTTCTTTTCCGCCCAGAGTTCGATCAGGTCCGTGCGCAGGTTTTCGGCGGTCAATACATCAAGGGCCGAAAACGGCTCATCCATCAGCAGCAGGGCAGGGCGCACCACCAGCGCCCGGGCTAGTCCCACGCGCTGTTGCATACCGCCTGAAAGCTCCTTCGGCCAGGCGTTTTCATAACCGCCCAGACCAATCAGGCTAATCGCGTTTTCGACCAGCACGTCACGCTCCGCCGCAGGCACGCCATTGGCGTCCAGCCCAAGAGCTACGTTTTCCTCAACCGTCATCCACGGGAACAGCGCGAAAGACTGAAACACAACCGCGATTTCGTTGATGGGGGCGCTCAGTTTCTGCCCCTTCCACAAGACCTCACCCGAAGTCGGGGGCAGCAGGCCCGCCAGAATACGCAGAAGGGTCGATTTGCCTGAGCCCGAACGTCCGAGAAGTCCGACGATTTCGCCGACATGTAACGACAGGTTTACATCGTCCAGCACCTGCACATCCGCTGCGCTGTCTTTATGGTAAAACTGCCTGACATGCCTTGCTTCGGCCAGAACCGTTCCTTCTGGCAGGGCCTGGCTGGGTTGGGTCGGAAACTCCATGTTATGCACGATCCGGTCAGTTGAGTTTGAGGCGCCGTGCCGCAAAATCGGACAGCGGTCGCCAGAACAGCGTGTTCAGCAGCATGACCAGCACGCACATGACAACCGTGCCAAGCCCAATCTGGTTGATATCGCCGCGCAGGGTCGCCTGGGCAATATAGGCTCCAAGCCCATGGGCAACGAGCGTTACATTGCCCCATTCTGCCATTTCGGAGGCAATAGCTGCATTCCATGCACCACCTGCCGCTGCTACGGCGCCAACCAGATAATACGGCATGATACCGGGCAGCAGAACCCTGCGCCACCAGAACCAGCCCCGCACATTCAGGCTGCGGCAGACTTCCAGCAGTTCCCCCGGCAAGGAAGATGCGCCAGCGATGACATTAAACAGGATGTACCATTGCGCCCCCAGAATCATGAGCGGCGTAAGCCACACATCGGGCATCAGGTGGAAGTGGACTATCCCCACGACGAAGACCGGAAAAAACAGATTGGCCGGGAATGCCGCACAGTATTGTGCGGCCAGTTGTGCCCGCCGTGCCCGCACCGGGTTCAGCCCCAGCCACACACCAAGCGGCACCCAGATAACCGAAGCCAGCACTAGCATACTCATGACGCGCACCATGGTTATGCCACCCAGCGCAAAGACATGTCCCACTTCAGCCATTGCGTAGGTTTCGTAAGCATAGCGGCCGACAAGCAGCAGGGCGGCAAGAAAAACCATCCCCAGAAACCCCCGCCACAACCATTCGGACGCGACCGACCCCGCAGGCGAGGTCGACTGGGCAACACCTACGGCTCGCCCCACTTTCAGGTAGCTGACCTTCCGGGCGGCAAGAAACAGGGCATCGCCCACGGTGTGGATCAACAGGGTGCGGCGCAAAAACCGCAGAAACCACGGCTCCACAACAGGCACCCCGGAATCTCCACCTCCCAGCCTAAAACGCGTCGCCCATGCGGCCAGCGGGCGGAACAGCAGCTGATCATACAGCAGGATCACCGCCATCATCGCTGCTATTGCTGCCCCGATGGCGGCGCCGTCCCTCTGGTCGATCGCCCGGCCCACGTAAGAGCCGATACCCGGCAGCACAACCTCCGTACTGCCTACGGATATGCTCTCGGAATATACGACCATGAACCAGCCGCCCGCCATGGACATCATGGCATTCCACACCAGCGAAGGCACGGCGCATGGCACATCCAGCCGCCAGAATTTCTGCCATGATGTCAGGCCAAAGCAGCGTGCCGCTTCATCAAGCTCGGACGGAACCGCGCGCAGGCTCTGATACATGCCCAGCGTCATGTTCCATGCCTGACTGGTGAAAATGGTAAAAATGGCAGCCAGTTCTCCGCCCAGAACACGGCCGGGGAAAAGAGCCAGAAAAAATGTAACCGTAAACGCCAGAAATCCGAGGATCGGCACGGATTGCAGGACATCCAACAGGGGAATGAGCACCTGCCTTGCCCGCGCGCTACGGGCCGCCAGCGTTGCGTAGCAGAAGGTAAAAACCAGCGAAACACCCAGGGCCGCGAACATCCGCAACGTCGTGCGGAGCGCGTAGCCGGGCAGGTAGCTGAACTCAAGATGCACAGGGGTGGCGGTCACGGCGGCCAGCGGCCCGAACATATGGCGCACGGCAGCGCCCACTGCAATCGCGCAGGCGGCAACACAGACAAGCAGCAGAACATCCGCGCTGTTTACATAACGCTGCGCCAGCGATGAAAACAGTTCCGGTTGCGATGGAAAACCCTGCCGCCGGTCATTCATGAAGTGCGCGTTCCCGTACTGCCAAACCCACCTTCACCCCGCGTTGTCTCGTCAAGGCGGGCACATTCGCTCCAGACGGCGCGAACGACAGGAGCAACCACCCCTTGGGCAATCCGCATACCGCGTTCCACTATAAAAGGCTCTGCGCCGGCATTCATTACAATAATGCCAATTTCGCCCCGATAGTCCTCATCAATCGTGCCGGGGGCATTGGGCAGGACAACCCCATGCTTAAGCGCCAGCCCCGAACGGGGGCGCACCTGTAACTCGTAACCCGGCGGCAGGGCCATTTTCAGCCCTGTGGGCACCAGAACGCGCGCGCCGGGTTCAATCACCACAGGCTGCTCTACAGCCGCCAGAAAATCCATACCCGCCGCCCCTGATGTCGCATAGGAAGGCAGCGGCAGATCGTGTCCATGAGCAAGGCGCTGGACCTGCACCTGAACATTGCCGCCTGGGGTGATCACACTGTTGCCAGAAAGGGGCATCGTTTTTTCCTGTTATCCAATCAAATTTCATCCGCACCCGGCAGACTGCACATCATGCCACCAGCCGCCCACCCGTGCGGCCAGCTTTTCCGCAACATCCTGCTTGCTCATGCGTGGCCATGTTTCCATCCCATCAGGCGTGATCAACATGACTTCATTATGCTCACCACCCATAATGCCAGTCTGGGGGCTGACATCATTGGCCACAAGCCAGTCACAGCCCTTACGCTGACGTTTGGCCTGCGCATGGGCCTGAACGGTTTCCGTTTCGGCGGCAAAGCCAATGACCAGACCGGGGCGCCCAGGAGCCAAGGCGCAGAGCTGCGCCAGAATATCGGGATTGGGCACCAGAGACAGTGCAGGGGGGCGCATATCCCCGTTTTTTTTAATTTTCTGACTGGCCTCAGTCTCAGGTCGCCAGTCTGCTACGGCGGCGGTGCAAACCGCCACATCGCATGGCAATGCCTGCATGACATGCGCCTGCATTTCCTGCGCTGTTTCGCATCGCACAAGATGAACCCCCACCGGGGCCGCAAGCGTGACCGGGCCACTGACCAGTGTCACATCCGCCCCCAGCTCGGCCAAAGCCTGCGCGATGGCGTAACCCTGCCGACCTGACGAGCGATTGGCCAGATACCGAACCGGGTCGAGTGGTTCATGCGTAGGTCCAGCCGTTACCAGCGCACGCAACCCCGCCAGTGGGCCAGTCTCCTGCTCCCTGCGCAGGAAAAATGTCAGCACAGCATCCCGTATAGCGGCGGGAGAGGGCAGGCGGCCTGCGCCGAACTCGCCACAGGCCATCTCACCCGTATCAGGCGGCAGAATTTCCACCCCGCGCTCAGCCAGCACCGCCATATTCTGTCGGGTGGCGGGGTGTTCCCACATCCTGACATTCATAGCTGGCGCAACCATAACAGGCGCGTCAGTGGCGAGGAGCAGCGTGCTGGCCAGATCCTCCGCAAGACCACCCGCCATACGAGCCAGAAGATTGGCCGATGCCGGGCAGACCAGCACCAGATCGGCCCAGCGGGACAGGGCAATATGCCCCATTTCCTGCTCTTCGGTCAGCGAGAACAGATCCTGCGCCACGACAGCCCCTGTCAGCGCCTGAAGGGTAAGCGGAGTAACAAACTGGCTGCCGCCCCTGGTCAGCACGCAGCGCACCCGTATGCCTTCGGCCTGCAGCAGCCGGATCAGTTCGGGAGCCTTGTACGCGGCAATGCTGCCGCTGATGACAAGCAGAACGGAACGGGGCGTGTCAGGCCGTGCCATGGCCTGTCAGATACGCCAGCCTGAGTGAATGGCGGCAATCCCGCCTGAAAGCGACTGATACCGCACATGGGACAGGCCGGCTTCGCGGAACATGCTCGCCAGCGTTTCCTGATCGGGGAACATGCGGATGCTTTCGGCCAGATACTGATAGCTTTCCCTGTCCTTCGCCACCATGCCGCCCATGGCAGGCAGAACCTTGAATGACCAGGCGTCGTAAATGGGGGCCAGCGCCGCCACCTGCACCTTGGAAAATTCCAGACACATGAAACGGCCGCCCGGACGCAGCACGCGACGCGCTTCGCGAATAACGGCCATCTTGTCCGTGCAGTTACGCAGGCCAAACGCGATGGATACCCGATCCACGGACATATCACGCAGGGGGATGGCCTCTGCGTCCACGACGCAGAAAGACAGATCGGACACCAGCCCCTGATTGATAGCCCGGTCCCGTCCGACGGACAGCATACTGCTGTTGATGTCGGTCATGATGGCCGGGCCACCACCGCCCTTGAGCCAGCCGAACGTGATGTCACCTGTGCCACCTGCCAGATCAAGCAGGCGCAGACCCGGCTGCGGGCCGAGTTCGGTCACGAAAATCCGCTTCCAGACCCGGTGGATACCGAGGGACATGATATCGTTCATCACGTCGTATTTGCCAGCAACGCTGTCAAACACGGCACGAACGAGGTTTTTCTTCTCTTCCTTCCTGACGGAGCGGAAGCCGAAATCAGTTTCTTCCGTCATTACGTCGGCAGAAACAGGGGAGTGCGCATGAGTGTTGTCGGTCATGGGTTTCCTCTATACCCTGCTTTGCTACCATGCCGGAACTCCCAGAAGTCGAAACGGTGATGCGCGGTATGTCGAATGCGCTGCAAAACCGTATCATTCAGCACGCCACCGTCCATCGCCATGACCTGAGATGGCGGATTCCCGCCAGTTTTTCCCAAACGGTCAGCGGACGGCGCATTACGAGCTTTCTGCGGCGGGGAAAGTATATTCTTGTCCGCCTGTCGGGTGAGATGTCCATCCTGCTGCATCTGGGCATGTCCGGTAAGATCGTTCTCGATTCTGAAGCCACGCCCGCACCGCACGAGCATGTGACCTTCCACATGATCGAGGGGGATCGCGTCGCGTATGTCGATCCGCGCCGGTTCGGCGCGCTGGGTCTGGTGGAAACAGCCGCCGAAGAAACGCACCCCCTGCTACGCGATATGGGGCCGGAACCACTGGGACCACAGTTTACGGCCGCAACGCTGCTCGCTGCGTGTTCTGGCCGCAGGGCGCCTCTCAAATCCATACTGCTCGACCAGAAAATAGTAGCCGGACTAGGCAATATCTATGTAGCCGAAGCGCTCTACCGGGCAGACCTGCATCCGGCCCTGCCGGCAGAAGCCCTGACACGCCCGGCGGCAGGCAAGCTGGTCAAAGCCATACGGACTGTTTTGCGCGAAGCCGTGGAAGCCGGTGGGTCAAGTCTGCGCGATTATGTCCGCCCAGAAGGAGATATGGGGTATTTCCAGCACGCATGGCGAGTATACGGGCGCGCTGGTGAGCCCTGTCCGCGCTGCCCCGGCCCACCTGGCTGCATGGGTGTGGAGCGCATGGTCCAGTCAGGGCGTTCCAGCTTTTTCTGCCCAAGGCACCAGAAAACCGGGTGAAAATACGCGCATACACTGAACATGCTTGACGTGACATGCCTGCCTGCATTACAGAGCCGCTTACTCTTGTGGCCGACATGTTGGCTGCCTTTCTTTTATATCAGTGCTGGACAGAACAGAAACTCATGGCGAACATCGCTTCGGCGCGTAAGCGCATCCGGCAGACCGCGAAGCGGACTGCACGCAACACGGCCCGCAAATCCCGCATGCGTACCTTTATCAAGAAGGTTGAAACCGCAATCGCCGCTGGCGATCATGATGGTGCCCGTGAAGCCCTGCGCATTGCTCAGCCTGAAATCCAGCGCGCTGCCACCAAGGGTGTCATCCACCACAACACTGTGGCGCGCAAGATTTCCCGCCTGTCCGCTCGCGTGAAGGCTCTGGCAACCGCCTGAAGCCACGCGGCGGGCCAAAAAGGCCGGCACGCTTGAGATGCACAGCAAAGCCGAATCATCAGCTGATGATTCGGCTTTGTTTTTTCTCAAGCACACCCATGCGAATTTCCCCCCGGAATGGGGGCAGTTTTTCGTTGCCCGGCGGTGCGCTGGGGCCTATTCTGGTTGAATGTTTTTTCGGTTGCAGGGACAGACCGCGCTGGCTCGACCGCGCTGGCATACATACCCCCAAGAACCGTTGACCTGAACATCGCGCCGCAACCGGCGTGTTCTGTCGCCTTTGAAGATGCGCGGGATTCGCGCCCCTTAACTGCTCGGGAGCAAAAATGACAATCGGGGTGGACGATGACGAAAGCGCCTTTTCCGGACTGCACAATGGTAAAGGACTTGAGGAATCGTGGCTGCGTATCTGCGCCCGCCTGAAGGATGAGGTCGGTGAAGTCGAATACCGGACCTGGCTGACCAAGATCGCACTCGGCCCTGTCGATGATGATGAAATCACGCTGCTACTGCCAACACGCTTTCTGCGAGACTGGGTTCGCAGCCAGTATGGCGATCGACTGAGCGACCTATGGCATCAGGAAGTTCCGTTCCTGCGTCGGGTGGAATTGCAGGTGGCACGGGCAGGTGATCCGGTGGCTCCAACACCACCCGCCTCCCGCCCCAGTGCTCAACCCCCGGTCGAAGACAGCCCGCCTGCACGTGCGCCTGCTCCAGACAGTCGCAGCGATCTGGTAACGGCCCTCGACAGCCGGTTTACCTTCGACACCTTCGTGGTGGGCAAACCGAACGAATTTGCCTATGCCTGCGCTCGCCGGGTGGCGGAAAAGCCTTCCAGCGCAGGGTTTAACCCGCTCTTCCTTTACGGGGGTGTGGGACTTGGCAAGACGCATCTGATGCACGCCATCGGTGCGGAACTGCTCAAGACAGGGCAGGTTTCGGTAGCCTACATGTCGGCCGAGAAGTTCATGTACCGCTTTATCGCGGCCATCCGCTCGCAATCGACCATCGAGTTTAAGGAGCAGCTTCGCTCCGTTGACGTGCTGATGATCGACGATTTGCAGTTCCTCATCGGCAAGGACAACACGCAGGAAGAGTTCTTCCATACATTCAACGCGCTGGTGGACGCCGGGCGCCAGATCGTTGTCTCGGCTGATAAATCTCCATCTGACCTTTCCGGGCTGGAAGATCGACTGCGCACACGGCTTGGCTGTGGCATGGTGGCGGATATTCACGCCACCACGTTCGAACTCCGCATTTCCATCCTTGAATCCAAGGCCGCTACATCCGGTGTGGTCGTGCCCGCCAAGGTGCTGGAATTTCTGGCGCACAAGATCACCTCCAACGTCCGTGAACTGGAAGGCGCGCTCAACAGGCTGATTGCCCATGCCAACCTGTTCGGTCGTCCGGTCACGCTTGAGGCAACGCAGGATGTCCTGCACGACATTCTCAAGGCGCATGACCGACGTGTGACCATCGAGGAAATCCAGAAAAAAGTCGCCGAGCACTGGAATATCCGGCTGACGGACATGTCCTCCGCGCGCCGCGCACGCAATGTCGCCCGCCCGCGTCAGGTGGCCATGTATCTGGCCAAGCAACTTACCAGCCGCTCCCTACCTGAGATCGGGCGTAAATTCGGCAATCGTGACCACACGACCGTCATGCACGCGGTCAGCCGCGTGAGCGAACTGATGGAACGCGATGCCGCTTTTGCCGAAGATGTGGAACTGCTGCGCAGGATGCTTGAAAGCTGAAAAAACTTAGGCCCCTCAGGGGGATTGACTGATTATTGCCGACTGTTACTTTTTTATGGGATGATGCCGCGCGCTCCAGTCAGGGGCGCGCCCATGTGCAGGGAACGAGAACCAGATGAAATTTTCGGCGGAACGCGCGACACTGCTCAAGGCATTGGCTCATATCCAGAGCGTCGCGGAAAAACGTAACACCATTCCCATTCTGGCCAACGTTCTCATTCAGGCGGCGCAGGGGCAGCTTAGCCTCAAGGCCACCGATATGGAAATTGAGGTGGTAGAGCACATTGCGGCCAATATCAGCCGGGAAGGGGCCACCACGGCCCCGGCCGCCGTATTGTACGAAATCGTGCGTAAGCTCCCCGATGGGGTCGCTGTCGAACTGGACCAGAACGGCGACGACGGGCAGCTTCACCTACGCGCCGGGCGTTACGCCACCCGTCTGAACGTACTGGGCGTGGATGATTTTCCATCCATGGGGGCAGGAGACTTCCCACACAGTTTCAACCTCGCCTCGGCCATCCTCCGTGGATTGATCGACCGGACGCGCTTTGCCATTTCAACCGAAGAAACGCGTTATTACCTGAACGGCATTTACCTGCACGCTACCGACGTGGACGGTGAAGCCATGCTGCGCGCTGTCGCCACCGATGGCCACCGTTTGGCGCGTGTGCAGGCGGCTCTGCCTGCCGGGGCATCCGGCATTCCCGGCGTTATCATTCCCCGCAAGACCATTAGCGAGCTTCGCAAGCTGATTGATGAGGCTCCAGAAGAAATCGCCGTGGCCCTGTCAGAAACCCGTATCCAGTTTACGGTCGGGCCAGTTGTCCTGACCTCCAAGCTGATTGACGGCACGTTCCCTGAATACGAGCGCGTTATCCCACGCAATAACAACCGCGTGCTGCGTGTAGGCAAAAAAGACTTCTCCGATGCGGTAGCCCGTGTCGCGGCTATCAGTCAGGAACGCTCACGCCCTGTCAAACTGACACTGGAACCCGGTCTTCTGACGCTTTCCGCTTCCAGCGCCGAGCAGGGCGTCGCCAAGGAAGAACTGGATGACAACCGCATTTCCTATACGGCCGAAGCACTCGAAATCGGCTTTCAGGCCCGTTACCTCAACGACGTGACGGATCAGGTGGAAAAAGAGGTGGAGTTCATTTTTGCGGACAGCGCTTCTCCAACCATTGTACGCGACGTTGATAGCCCTTCCGCCCTGTACGTGCTCATGCCCATGCGTGTGTGAGCGCACTCCCACTCGGCACAGAATTACCCATATGACCGCCAGCCCATTCTTTAGCCGCGCATGGGCTGGCATACGCGGCCTACAAACTGGTGGAAATGCAGGGCCATGCAAAGGCTCCTGAGGCTGACGCTCACGCAGTTCCGCAATTATAAACGCCTGACCTGGCAGCCTGACAGTCCACTTCTGGTGCTGACGGGGGCCAACGGCAGCGGCAAAACCAATCTGCTTGAAGCGATCTCCCTGCTCTCGCCGGGCCGTGGACTGCGCGCAGCTCCGCTGGCCCAGCTTGGCCGCAACGGCAGCACGACATGGGGTATTTCCGGCACTTTCGAAATCGACGGGTGCCCGGTTGAAATCGGTACCGGCGCACAGCCGGGAGCTGAGGGATCACGCCGCAGCTTTCTATTCAATGGCAGGCAAAGCCGTAGCGCCGCCGGATGGGAGGAAGCGCCAGCGGCCGTATGGATCACCCCGCAGATGGATCGGCTGTTCAACGAAGGGGCATCAGGGCGCAGGCGCTTCCTGGATAGGTTGGTGATCGCTGTAACGCCTCAACATACGCGCGAACTTGCTGCCTATGACCGCGCAATGACCCAGCGCAACCGCCTGCTGCAAAGCCGTTTTGGCGAGCGGGCGTGGCTGGCCGCGCTGGAGGCAACCATGGCGCAACATGCTGTGGCCGTAGCCGCAGCACGCAATGACGTGGTGCATCTTCTCGCACATTACGCCAGCACGGCACTGGGAGCATTCCCCGCCATACAGGTTCACATGGCGTGCCCTATCAGCGATAAACTGCTGCAACAGCCAGCCCTTGCCGTAGAAGACTGGCTCCGCACGCGCCTGGAAAGCCTGCGCGAACACGACCGTACACGCGGCCGCACGTCATTTGGCGTGCACCGGAGCGATTTCCTGCTCGCGGATTTCCAGTCTGGCCAGCAAGCCGCGCTGGCCAGCACAGGGCAGCAGAAAGCGCTGCTGTTGGGGATCATTCTGGCGCACGCACGGCTGGTAGAAGACCGGCGCAATACGCCTCCGCTCCTGCTGCTGGATGAGCCGTTGGTGCATCTTGACGCCGGACGGCGTGCCACGCTGCTGGAAAGCGTACGCTCTTTCCGCACAACAGTCATTCTGACCGGCACCGATGCAGAACCATTCGCCGACCTGAAATCCCATGCCCGTTTCAGCACTCTGCAGCAGGGCGCTTTTTTGCCGAGCTGAACAAAAACACGCCGTATGTGCTGGTCGCCACAGGCTGCGCGCGGTATAAGATTTGCAGGTTTCTGTTCTTTCCTTACGGAGCGTACCGTTCTTATGTCAGATGTCTCTCAGCCCATGCCAGCAGCAGTTTCGGATGATTACGATGCTGCCTCGATCTCCGTGCTGAAGGGGCTGGATGCGGTTCGTAAGCGTCCGGGCATGTATATTGGTGATACGGACGACGGCTCCGGCCTGCACCACATGGCGTTTGAAATCATTGATAACGCAGTGGATGAGGCGCAGGCAGGCTTTGCCTCCCGCTGTGTTCTGACACTCAATGCCGATGGCAGCGTGAGCGTGCGCGACAATGGGCGTGGTATTCCTACCGACATCCATCATGAGGAAGGGATCAGCGCCGCTGAAGTGGTGCTGACACGCCTTCATGCGGGCGGCAAGTTCAACCAGAACTCGTACAAGGTTTCCGGCGGCCTGCACGGCGTGGGCGCGGCTGTCGTCAACGCTCTGTCTGAATGGATGGAAGTGCGGATCTGGCGCAACGGCCAGGAGCACTTCATCCGTTTCACCCACGGCGAACGGGTGGCCCCGCTTGAGACGCTGGGCGCATCCAGCGAGGAAACCGGCACGGAAGTCACCTTCAAACCGAGCGGCGAGACCTTTCCCCGCACCGAGTTCGATTTTGCCATACTCGAACGCCGCCTGCGCGAGTTGGCCTTTCTGAACTCGGGGCTTGAGATCATTCTGAGGGATGCGCGTACGGCCACCGTGCGCGAAGAAATTTTCCATTATGAAGGCGGGCTGGAAGCCTTCGTGAACTGGCTTGACCGTTCGCGTACATCGCTCATTAGCCCTCCTGTGACCGGCAGTCTGGAAAACCCCGAAAACGGTATCAAGGTCGAATTCGCCCTGAGCTGGAACGACAGCTTCCACGAAACCATGCTGTGCTTCACCAACAACATTCCACAGCGTGACGGTGGTGCCCACCTTGCCGGGTTCCGGCAGGCCCTGACGCGCGTGGTTGGCAAATACGCTGAAAGCCTTGCCAAAAAAGACGCCCAGTCCCTTCAGGGAGAAGACATGCGCGAAGGTCTGACGGCTGTGCTGTCCGTCAAGGTGCCCGACCCCAAGTTCTCGTCACAGACCAAGGACAAGCTGGTTTCTTCCGAGGTGCAGCCCGTGGTTCATGCGGCCGTGGCGGATATTATCGGCCACTGGTTCGAAACCCACCCCAAGGAAGCCAAGACTGTCATTTCCAAGGTGCTGGATGCGGCTTCCGCTCGTGAGGCGGCCCGCAAGGCGAGGGAACTGACCCGCCGCAAAGGCATACTGGACGTGTCCTCCCTGCCGGGCAAGCTGGCTGACTGTCAGGCCCGGGACCCGTCCAAGGCCGAACTGTTTCTGGTCGAGGGTGATTCCGCAGGCGGCACGGCCAAACAGGGCCGTGACAGGCGTTTTCAAGCTATTCTGCCGCTCAAAGGCAAAATCCTGAATGTGGAAAGAGCCCGCTTCGACAGGATGCTCGGCTCGGCTGAAATCGGCACGCTGATTACAGCGCTGGGTACAGGTATCGGACGAGGAGAGCCGGAACAGGGCGGATTTTCCATCGACAAGCTGCGCTACCACCGCATTGTCATCATGACAGACGCTGACGTGGACGGCTCGCATATCCGCACCCTCCTGCTGACATTCTTTTTCCGGCAGATGCCCGAACTCATCGAGCGCGGTTACCTATATATCGCCCAGCCGCCTCTTTACCGTGCCAAGCGCGGCAATGACGAAACCTACCTAAAGGATGATGCCGCCCTTGAGCGTTACCTGCTGGACAAGGCGCTGAATGGAGTCAGCTTCATCTACTCCAATGGGCGCACGGTTGCGGCTGATACGCTTGAGGCGGATATTCCGTTTATCCGGCAGGCCAGTCAGGTCATCAACCGCCTCGCGGGTCGCATTCCCTCATGGATTGTCGAGCAAGCCGCTCTGGCTGGCGCGCTCAATGCTGACGTTTCCATCCTGCAGACGCGTGTCACGACCCTGCAGGAGCGACTGGACAAGGCTTCCGCCGAAGGGGAAAAAGGCTGGAAAGTCACTGCCAGCGCAGATGGGCTTGAACTCGCCCGCAATGTGCGTGGGGTAGGCGAAATGTATCGCATCGACCCAGGTGCCCTCAGCAGTGCCGATGCCCGCTGGCTGAGTGCGCAGAGCGACAGGCTGGCGGAGGACTTTGCCGATGGCGTGCGCCTGAAGTCGGAAACAGCCGAACATGTTCTGGCCGGCCCTGCTGAACTTTTTACACGCCTGCTGACGCAGGGGCGGCGTGGTCTGGCGATCAACCGCTTTAAAGGTCTGGGCGAAATGAACGATGAACAGCTTTGGGAAACCACGCTGGACCCGTCCATGCGTACCCTGTTGCAGGTTCGCATTGGCGATCTGGAAGAAGCAGGGGATGTCTTTACGACTCTGATGGGTGATGTTGTTGAGCCCCGCCGCGATTTTATCGTTGGCAATGCCCTCAAGGTCGCCAATCTGGACGTCTAAAACAGGAAAGGCCCGCCTTGATAATGGCGGGCCTTATAAAACCATGTTCTGTTGGGAAGCGTTAGGCTTCCAACAGTTCAGATTGTCGATTTAATCAGGTCATCAATCTGCTTGAAGCGCCGCAAAAGGACGGGCATGTCCGCAAGCGGCAGCATGTTTGGCCCGTCGCTTGGCGCGTGGTCTGGGTCTTGATGGGTTTCAATAAACAGAGCCGCCACACCAACAGCTAGGGCCGCCCGTGCAACGACTGGCGCGAACTCACGCTGCCCGCCTGAAGCCCCACCCAGCCCGCCCGGCTGCTGCACCGAGTGCGTGGCATCAAACACCACCGGATAGCCATCCCGTGCCATAATCGGCAGACCGCGCATATCATTGACCAGCGTATTGTAACCGAAGCTTGTTCCGCGTTCGCACAGCATGATGTTGCGGTTGCCTGTAGCCGCGATTTTCGCGGCCACATGGGTCATGTCCCATGGCGCGAGAAACTGGCCCTTCTTGACATTAATGACGGCACCCGTTTCCCCCGCCGCAATCAGCAGGTCAGTCTGCCGACACAGGAACGCCGGGATTTGCAGCACATCGACAGCCTGTGCAACTTGCGCACACTGTTCTGGCGCATGGACATCGGTCAGAACCGGAATACCATAGGTCTCACGCACACGGGCGAGAATATCCAGCCCATCCCGCAGGCCAATGCCGCGCTGACTATTCAGGCTGGTGCGGTTGGCCTTGTCGTAGGAGCTTTTATAAATCAGGCCGATCCCGAGACTTTCGCACTGTTCTTTCAGGGCGGCAGCCGTTTCCAGCGCGTGGGTGGCCGATTCAATCTGGCATGGCCCTGCGATCAGCACAAAAGGCTGACCGTTGCCAATGAGCAGATTACCAACCCGGACAGGCTGCCCGACCGGGCCTGTCATACCAGACGCGCCTTGTTGAGAGCAGCGCCGACAAAACCAGCAAACAGCGGATGCGGTGCAAAAGGACGCGACTTCAGTTCAGGGTGATACTGTACGGCCACGAACCACGGATGATCGGTATATTCCACAACCTCGGGCAAAATCCCGTCAGGCGAGAGGCCGGAGAACTTCATCCCGGTCTTTTCAAGCTGCTCACGGTAGTGGATGTTCACCTCATAACGGTGGCGGTGGCGTTCACGGATCGCGGTTGCTCCGTAAACTTCAGCAACCCGCGTGCCTTCCAGCAGAGTGGCAGGGTAAGCACCCAGCCGCATGGTGCCGCCCAGTTCTCCACCTTCGCTGCGGCGCAGACGTTCATTGCCACGCGCCCACTCGGTCATCAGCCCAACCAGAGGCTCATCCGTACGGCCGAACTCGGTTGAGGAGGCGTCAGGCAGACCCGCAAGGTTTCTGGCGCACTCAATAACCGCCATCTGCATACCAAAGCAGATACCAAGGAAGGGAATACCCTTTTCACGCGCGAAGCGGATAGCCTCGATCTTGCCTTGCGAGCCACGCTCGCCGAAACCGCCAGGCACGAGAATACCGTGCACATCGCCTAGGGTCCCTTCCAGAAAAGCCGGATTTTTCTCGATCTTTTCAGAATCAATCCACTGCAGCGTCACTTTGGCCCGATGGGCAATACCCCCGTGCAGCAGAGCTTCGTTCAATGACTTGTAGCTGTCGAGCAGGGCCGTATATTTTCCGACAACGGCGATACGCACTTCACCTTCAGGGTGGCGGATTGCATCCACAATGCGGCGCCAGTTTTCAAGGTCGGGCTCGTCCTGATACGGCAGGCCGAAATAACGCAGCACTTCGTTATCCATGCCCTCGGCATGGTAGGAGAGGGGGCAGGCGTAAATCGTATCCACATCACGCGCGGCAATCACGGCCTCGGGGCGTACATTGCAGAAGCTCGCGATCTTGCGCCTTTCCGTGGGCGGAATAGGCCTGTCGCACCGGCAGAGCAGAATCTGCGGCTGTATGCCTACGTTCTGCAGTTCCTTGACCGAATGCTGCGTGGGTTTAGTCTTGAGCTCCCCGGCAGAGGGTATCCAGGGGAGTAGCGTCAGGTGTACGACCATGGTCTGGTCGGTACCCAAATCGTTACGAAGCTGCCGGATGGCCTCAAGGAAGGGCAGGCTTTCAATATCCCCCACCGTGCCGCCAATCTCGACCAGAACAAAGTCCAGATCATCGGTGTTGGCGACGACAATATCCTTAATGGCATCGGTAATGTGCGGAATGACCTGCACGGTCGCGCCCAGATAATCCCCCCGGCGCTCACGCAGGATCACATCGGAATAAATCCGCCCCGTGGTGGTGTTATCCTCCTTGCTGGCGTTCACCCCGGTAAAGCGCTCGTAATGCCCCAGATCCAGATCGGTTTCGGCACCATCTTCTGTCACGAACACTTCACCATGCTGGTAAGGGCTCATGGTACCGGGGTCCACGTTCAGGTAGGGATCAAGCTTGCGCAGACGAACCTTGTAGCCCCGCGCCTGAAGCAGGGCGGCCAGCGCCGCGGATGCGATCCCTTTTCCCAGAGAGGACACCACGCCACCGGTAATAAAGACAAAACGTGTCATGAGCGAACTTCCTACACGGACAGGAGTGGGGGATAATGGCAAACAAGGCTAGGCCCCCACATGCACCAACGCACGCGGAGACCATAGCCGATAAACTATACTCCACCCATGCCGGCAGGTGGAGCGTTGGATAAAGTCAGGGCTTGGGCGTTGCCGGTGCGGGCTGTGGCACGGAAACCGTAGCCTGCGGCGGCGCGGACGCGGCACCCTGCGGCTGGGCCAGAATATCATGCCCCACGCCGCTTACGCCGCCACGGTAAAGCAGGGCCAGGGTCAGAGACAGCAGCATGAACAGCCCCGCCAGCACGGCAGTGGTGCGGGTCAGCAGGTTGGCGGTGCCACGACCGGACATGAAAGCCCCCATGCCCTGGCTGCTGCCAATACCCAGACCACCCCCTTCGCTACGCTGAATCAGCACAACGCCAATCAGGGCTACGGTGACACAGAAATGCAGGATCAGCAGGGCTGTAGTCATATCAGGTTCCAGATCAGTGCAGCGGGTCAGGAGGCCGAAGCCGCGCCCACAATGGAAAGAAACGCATCCGCGTCCAGGCTGGCACCGCCAACCAGAGCGCCCGCCACCTCGGGAATGGACAGGATGGACGGCGCGTTCCCCGCGTTTACGGAACCTCCATACAGGATTTTGACAGCTTTTCCAGCCTCTCCGAACTGACGAAGCAGTTCAGCACGCAAGAAAGCCATGGTCTGGGCTATTTGCTCCTCAGTCGCGGCGCGTCCAGCGCCAATGGCCCAGATCGGTTCGTAGGCCAGAACGCCGCTAAACCCTGCGGGCAGGGAGCCTTCGATCTGCCAGCCCAGAACATCCTCATGCTGATTGGCATCGCGCTGCTCCGCGGTTTCGCCCACGCAGATAATAGGCGTTAGCCCCGCGTGAATGGCGGCCACAGCTTTTTCCCGCACCGTTTCATCCAGTTCGGCATGGCCCTGCCGTCGCTCGGAATGGCCCAGAATAACATGCGACACACCAAGATCGGCGAGCATGGGGGCTGAAATATCGCCCGTATAGGCGCCACTGGCCGCCTGATGGCAGTCCTGAGCGCCAAGACCGATGAAGGAGCCCACAAGCTGGTCAGCCACAGAAGCAAGCTGGGTAAAGGGCGGGCAGATCACAACCTCTGCGCTGTCCTGGGGCAGTCGGCCAACAAGACCTGCCACCAGCGCCTGCGCGGCCTGACATGTGCCATTCATTTTCCAGTTGCCGACGATCATCTGCCTGCTCATACTCAGCTCCCTGTCGCGCGTTAATTCAGCCGTACCGTCGTTGTGTCCATTTGTGACGTTTGTGCAAATGCACATGTCGGTGCGGCAACCGTTCCTGGCAAAATAAAGCCAAAAACCACAACTGCCATATCCTGCGCCACGGTTATGGCTGGTCAAGCGCCACGCCTGCGCTTATGGTGCCGCGCCTGAATATGATAATGGCATAGTGTTTGACAAGCGGTGGATCCTTGAGGCGATGATTTCCTACCTGCGCCGAGTTTTTGTTGAATCGTGGCTGGGCCGTGTGACCGCCGTCCTTGTTTTCCTCGCCTTTGTCGGGTGGGGTGTGGGCGACGTCATCGGCCATATGGATGAAGGGCACGATGTCGCGGCCCGGGTCGGGAAACAGACCATAACAGCGGGCTCGCTCGCCTCGGCACTTCAGGCTGAACTGCCTGCTGCGGCACGTCAGGCTGGCATGAGCGATCCCTCTCAGCTCTCACCGATTATGCGTCGCCAGATGGCGCTGCAGATTCTCCAGCGCCTCACTGGCCGGGCCGAAGTGCTGGAAGCCGCACGGAACATGGGCCTGATCATTCCTGACAGCGCCGTGCGTGACGAAATTTTCTCGCTCCCCAATTTCAAGGGCGCGAACGGACAGTTCGACCGTGCGACCTTTAACGCCATCCTGCAGCAACGGCACCTGACGGAAGAGCACGTGATCCAGCTTGTGCGCGATGACCTGACGGTCCGCGCCGTTCTGCTTCCCATGGCCGAGGGGGCAAGCGTGCCCGATATCATGGTGCGGCGCTTCATTACATTCGGCGCACGAACCCATGTGGTCGATTTCACCCGCATTCCGTTCGCTACCCAACCGACACCGGCCGCCCCGGACGACAAGGCCCTACGCCGGTACTATGCCAACCACCCCTGGCTGTTCCGCGTGCCGGAACTCCGTCACGCCCAGATTGTCGTGCTCTCGCCCCAGACCGTCGCGGACACCCTGACGCTGGACGAAAACCGGATCAAACAGATTTACGAAGAGCAGGGCAGCCGTTTCAATACGCCTGAGACGCGCGATGTGCAGCTCATCACCCTGCCGACACAGGAGCAGGCCCAGAGTGTCAGCTCTATCTGGCGCACATCGGGCGACTGGGCTGCTGCCCAGAAAGCGGCTGGCAACGCGGCGTCCGTAGACATGCCGGGTACCAGCGCAGCCGCCATCCCGTCCGAAATCCTGCGTAAGGCCATTTTCAGCGCTCCGGCTGGCGATATCAGCGCCCCGGTAAAAACAGAAGCGGGCTGGGCAGTTTTCCGCATCTCGAACATCAAGCCCGGTCACGTGACCCCTTACGACGCCGCACGCGGACAAATTCTTGATGAATACCGCAAGGCGGCAACGCCTTCGGCCATCAGTGAACGCCTGCGCCCCCTGCAGGACGCCATTGCAGCCAAGGGGCTCGACGCCATCCCCGATACGCTGGGTGCTGTCGCCATTTCCGGCACGCTCAACGCGCAGGGCCTGACCGCCGAGGGAACACCCGCGCCGATTCCGGCAAGCGGTGCCGTGCGTGATGCAATCATTCACCAGATTTTCGCTCAGAAAGAAGGGGCCCCACCATTCCTGAGCGAAGGGCCGGACAATAGCTGGTTTGCCGTGGTGGTGGACACGGTCAAGCCGTCCGCCCCTCTGAGCTTTGAAGCCGCCCGGCCACAGGTTCTCGCCACGTGGCAGGCTGAAAACCGCCGCCATGCAGCCGATCTGGCTGCAACCGCTCTCTATACGGCGGCCAAGGACAAAGGCGCACTGGGTTCGACGAACGCGGCGGGAGCGCAGACCACTCGTGGAGCCGCCTTTGCGCTGGCAACCCCCAACAAGAATATTCCTGCCGAACTGATGACAGCCCTGCCGACCATGAAACCCGGACAGGCTTTTATGGCGGAAGACGATAATGCGTTTTTTGTCGCGGTGGTCACACGCGTGTTCGTGCCTAATCCTCCGGCTCCAGAGCAGGCTGTCAGCAAACTTCGCGCGGGACTTTCTCAGGCCGTGGGCGAGGATATCGCCGCCAGCTATATCAATGCCCTGTCACGCAACACGCCGCCGCGCATCAGTCAAGCCGGGGTGAACACCGCTCTGGCCGAAGCAGGCTTCGGCGGGAGCACGCCATGACCATGAAACTCCATTCGTCCGCGTCTCCCTCCCGCCAGGAGTGCGAGGCCGCATGGCAGAACGGTCAGGCGTCCGTTGTTTTTTCGGTTGAAGCAGCCGATCTGCTGACACCGGTTTCCGCCTATATGCGCCTGACGCATCTGCACACAGGGGCAGGGCGGCATAGCCTGCTGCTGGAAAGTGTCGAAGGCGGCGTTTCCCGTGGCCGCTATTCCGTTATCGCCCTGATGCCGGATCTGATCTGGACCTGCCATAATGGTCAGGTGAGCATAGAGGCCGATGGGCATACCACAACGGCTCTTGAACGCCCGCTGGACAGCCTGCGCCAGCTCATTCAGGAAACCCGCCTGACCCTGCCTCCGGGGGTGCCCCCGATGATCGCAGGACTGTTCGGGTATCTGGGCTACGACATGGTGCGCCAGATGGAGCACCTGCCGGACGCCCCGCCGGATGACCTGAACCTGCCTGAAGCGATACTGATGCGCCCCGGCCTGTTCGCTGTTTTTGACACGGTAACGGACGAGCTTATTCTGGCGGCCCCAGTGCGCCCTGCGGCGGGAGAAACCGGCGGCATTGCGTGGGATCGCGCCCACGGGCTGCTCGCCCGTGCGCGGGCCTGTCTGGCAGGCGCCTTGCCCGCCCCCCAGATACATCAGAATGTGCCGCCCTTTAGCGAGCCCGTCTCGACCTTTAGCCATGATGAATTCTGCGATGCGGTTCGGCGTATTCAGGACTACATCGCAGCGGGCGATGCGTTTCAGGTTGTGCCCAGCCAGCGCTTTTCCACGGCGTTTCCGCTTCCCTCGCTTGATCTGTACCGGGCGCTACGGCGGATCAACCCGGCTCCGTTCCTGTTCCATCTTGATTTTGGCGGGTTTTCGCTCGTTGGCTCATCGCCCGAAATTCTGGTGCGTCTGCGAGGCGATAAAATGACTGTCCGCCCTCTGGCGGGCACGCGTCCACGCGGGCAGACAGCCGAGGAAGACCTACAGCTTGAGCAGGATCTTCTGGCTGATGAAAAGGAAATAGCCGAGCATCTGATGCTGATCGATCTTGGCCGCAACGACGTGGGCAGGGTCAGCCAGCCCGGATCGGTTACGGTGACAGAGCGGTTCGTCATCGAGCGTTTCAGTCATGTCATGCACATTTCCTCCAATGTGGAAGGGACACTACGGCCTGAACTCGACGCGCTGGACGCTCTTGTGGCGGCTTTTCCGGCTGGAACCCTGACGGGTGCACCCAAAATCCGCGCCATGGAAATCATTGATGAAATCGAGCGGACACGCCGCGCCACCTACGCCGGTTGTATCGGTTATTTCGGGGCGGGGGGTGACATGGACACCTGCATCGGCCTGCGCATGGCAGTTATCAAAGATGGCATGATACACGTGCAGGCAGGCTGCGGCGTGGTGGCGGACAGCCAGCCCGACAGCGAATACGAGGAAACACGCCACAAGGCACGGGCCGTCTTCCGGGCTGCGCAAACTGCCATGGAGCAGGCGCGGGAAGAAGCGGGCAGGGCTTAATATCCTGCCTCCTTCGCGTTAATTGACCGCGGCACTTTAAAAGGCCATCATTTCACCATGATCCTTCTGATCGACAATTACGATAGCTTTACCTTCAACCTCGTCCATTATCTGGGCGAGCTGGGGGAGACCTGCAACGTCGTTCGCAATGACGCCCTGAGCGCGCATGAAGCCCTCGCCCTGAACCCGCAGGCCATTGTGCTCTCCCCAGGGCCGTGCTCACCCAACGAGGCCGGCATCTGCTGTGATCTGATTGCTGCGGCAGCCGGGAAAGTGCCGGTATTTGGGGTCTGCCTTGGGCATCAGGCCATTGGGCAGGTGTTTGGTGCCACGGTCGTACGCGCCCCCACCCCCATGCACGGCAAGATCAGCCCGGTCTATCATGACGGCAAAGACGTGTTCGCCGGCCTTCCCAACCCCTTCAAGGCTACGCGCTACCATAGCCTGACACTTGAACCCGCCAGCATACCCCCTCATCTCGAAGTCACGGCCTGGACGGCAGACGGCGTGATCATGGGCGTGCGGCACCGTGAATTCCCGATCTCGGGCGTCCAGTTTCACCCCGAAAGCATTGCCTCCGAATACGGGCATGACCTGCTCCGCAACTTTCTGACCATCGCCCGGGAATGGAATGCCGGACAGACTCATGTCTGACGCTCTGCCTGACGTACCCGCCGACAGCCACGCCCTGTTTACGTCTGTGCTTGAACGGCTGGTCGGACGCGAATCCCTCAGCGCTGCGCAGGCCGAGATTGCCTTTGGTGTCATCATGGATGGTGCTGTTTCTTCTGAACGGATTGCCGCCTTTCTGATGGCGCTGCGCGTGCGGGGTGAAACACCTGATGAGCTACTCGGGGCTGTAACAGCCCTGCGCCAGCGCATGAACGCCGTGCCGGATCTACCGCCCGATACGGTAGATGTCTGCGGCACGGGCGGAGATAATTACGGCACGCTGAACGTCTCCACCGCTGTCGCTTTTGTTCTGGCAGGGGCGGGGGTTCACGTTGCCAAACACGGCAACCGGGCGGTTTCTTCGCTTTCCGGCGCATCGGATGTGCTGGGCGCATTGGGCGTGCCCCTGCTGGCGGATACGCCTGCCTTGCGTCGCCAGATGCAGGCGCACCGGGCTATTTTCCTTGCGGCTCCCAACCATCACCCGGCCATGCGCCATGCCGCACAGGCAAGGAAAGCGCTGGGCCTGCCGACCCTGTTCAATCTTGTCGGGCCGCTCGTTAACCCTGCGGGCGTCAGGCGGCAACTGGTTGGGGTTTTCTCTCCCTCATGGCTGCGGCCTGTGGTGGACGTGCTGTCCAGGCTTGGTTCCGAACGGGTCTGGGCTGTGTGTGGCCTGCCAAGCTCCGGACATGGCGGTATTGACGAAATGACCCTCGCCGGCCCTACCCAGGTCGAAGCGCTGGAAGACGGACGCGTTCATTCCTTTGCGGTCGAGCCTGAAATGGCAGGACTTGCATACGCGCCGGTGAGTGCCATACAAGGAGGGAACGCACAGCAGAACGCGCAGGCGTTGTACGAACTGCTGCGTGGGGCGCATGGGGCTTACCGGGACACTGTCCTGCTCAATGCAGCCTGCGCCCTTCATGTTGCGGGGCGGATCAACCTCCTGCATCAAGGGCGGCTTGACCCGAACGCGTTGAAAAACGGTGTGGCGGATGTTGCGTCCACACTGGACAATGGAGCCGCTCTGGCGGTTCTTGAGGGGCTACGAGCGGCACGGCCCGCCGACCAGCCCGAAAGATAAACAGGACAATCATGAGCGATACACCCAACACGTCCACGGTTGCACCTTCAGACGCCGTTTGCACCGCCGGAGCGGAAGAACTCCCCGATGTTCTGGCTCGAATCTGCGCCCGAACGAAACTGGAAGTCGAACACCGTTCCACTTTGCTGCCTCTCAAGGAAATTGCAGCCAAGGTGCAGGAGCAAAAGGATGCGCCCCGGGGTTTCGGACGTGCGCTGAAAGAAAAAGCAGCCGACCGCGCTGTAGGGCTGATTGCCGAAATCAAGAAGGCATCGCCTTCAGCGGGCATTCTGCAGGAACACTACGACCCTGCCCAGATCGCGCGGAGCTATGAACAGGCGGGCGCGGCCTGTCTGTCCGTACTGACCGAAGGCTCATGCTTTCATGGCTCGAACGATGACCTGATCACCGCCCGCGCAGCATGTGCGCTGCCAGTGCTGCGCAAGGACTTTATCCTTGATCCGTGGCAGGTCTATGAAAGCCGCCTGATTGGCGCTGACTGCATCCTGCTGATCATGGGGATTCTGAGCGACGAAAAGGCTCTGGAACTGGTGGACCACGCCAAGGGGCTGGACATGGATGTTCTGGTTGAGGTGCATGATGAAGAAGAGCTGAACCGCGCTCTGGCGCTGGACACCTTCCTGATCGGTATCAACAACCGCAATCTCAAGACACTGGTTACGGATATCAGCACCACCAGCCAGCTTGCTCCGCTGGTGCCGCCTGACCGAATCATCATCTCGGAAAGCGGGATCAAGACCCATGCGGAAATCGCCGAGCTTTCCGCTCAGGGCGTAACAGGTTTTCTGGTTGGAGAATCCCTGCTGCGCCAGCCCGACCCCGGAGAAGCCGCTCGGAAACTCCTGGGCACGGACTGACATGACGCAATCACGGCTGACACATCTGGACATGGCTGGCCATGCCCGGATGGTGGACGTCTCCGCCAAGCCCGTGACACACCGCAAGGCCGTGGCATGTGGGGAGATTCTCATGGCTTCCCGTACGCTGGACATGATCCAGTCAGGGGATATGCCGAAGGGTGATGTCTACGCGACAGCACGCATAGCGGGCATTATGGCGGCCAAGAAAACCGCTGATCTTATCCCTTTATGCCACCCTTTGAGCCTGAGCAGCATCAGCGTTGATTTTGCTGCCGGGAATGACAAGGTCGTGATTACCGCCGTTGTTACAACAACGGGGGCAACAGGTGTGGAAATAGAAGCGTTGACGGCTGTGTCAGTCGCGGCGCTGACCTTGTATGACATGTGCAAGGCAGTCGATCGCGGAATGCAGATCGACAACATCAGGCTGTTACACAAAAGTGGGGGACAGTCAGGAGAATATAACGCCAAATAAAGGCGCGGCCCAAGAACCGGATTTTCATGCACTTCAAAAAGACGCAGGATAAAAATGTCTGTCCTCTCCCAACCAAAGCCAGGTGTCGCATTAAATGGTTGAGTATAGTTAAGGACTCCATTCATGGGAACAACAGACAAACAGGTGGGCAAAGCGGGCCGCAATAAGCCTTCGCTGACCCGCGATCAGTTCATGCAGGCTTACCATGACATGCTGCTGATCCGCCGTTTCGAGGAAAAGGCCGGTCAGCTTTACGGCATGAGTCTCATCGGTGGTTTCTGCCATCTCTACATCGGACAGGAAGCCGTTGTGACCGGCGTCCAGATGTGCCTGCGCGATGGCGACAAGATCATTACTTCTTATCGCGACCACGGGCAGATGCTTGCCGCAGGCATGGAACCACGTGGCGTTATGGCAGAACTGACTGGCCGCGCCACGGGTTACTCGCATGGCAAGGGCGGTTCCATGCATATGTTCTCCCGCGAGAAGAATTTTTATGGCGGCCATGGCATTGTGGGCGCACAGGTCTCTCTGGGGATCGGGCTTGCCTTCGCCAATAAATACCGCGGGACAGATGAGGTCTCCGTTGCGTATTTTGGTGATGGTGCAGCCAATCAGGGCCAGGTGTACGAAAGTTTCAACCTGGCGGCCCTGCACAAGCTGCCCTGCGTTTTCGTGCTTGAAAACAACCTCTATGGCATGGGGACGTCAGTTGAGCGCGCCTCTGCCTGGCATGAGTTCTACAAGAATGGCGAACCCTGGGGCATCCCCGGCAGGCAGGTGGATGGCATGGACGTTGCTGCCGTGCATGAAGCCGCCGCCGAAGCCGTCGCACACTGCCGTGCGGGGAAGGGGCCTTACCTGCTGGAAATGATGACCTACCGTTACCGTGGTCACTCCATGTCAGACCCGGCCAAATACCGTAAGCGTGAAGAAGTGGAAAACGTGCGCAAGCACCACGACCCGATTGAACACGTCAAACATATCCTTCTGGATGCCGGGGTGGAAGAAACAGCCCTGAAAGCCATGGATACCGAGATCAAGGCCATCGTCAACGACGCCGCGGACTTTGCACAGACAAGCCCGGAACCTGATCCTTCTGAACTGTTCACGGACGTTGTGCTGGAGGCCTGAAAGACTATGGCGACTGAAATTCTGATGCCCGCGCTTTCCCCCACCATGACGGAAGGCAAGCTTTCACGCTGGGTAAAAAAGGAAGGAGACACAGTCTCCGGCGGCGACATTCTGGCGGAAATCGAAACTGACAAGGCCACGATGGAAGTCGAGGCCATTGAAGACGGTGTGCTGGGCCGTATTCTGGTGCCCGAAGGCACCGAAAATGTAGCCGTCAACACACCCATCGCCATTCTGGTGGCCGAGGGCGAGGCGGTGCCGGATCAGGCAGGGAAGGCGCCCCCCGCAACCACCGCACCGGCAACTCCTGCCGCCGTGCAACCCGCACCCGTCACAAATGCCGCTGCGCCGCAGGCCCAGGAGACCTTTGTCTCCCATGAAGACAAGGACTGGGGCCCCACGCAGGAAATCACCGTCCGTGAAGCACTGCGCGATGCCATGGCGGCGGAACTGCGCCGCGACGCCGACGTGTTCCTGCTGGGTGAGGAAGTAGCCGAATACCAGGGCGCCTATAAAATCTCGCAGGGGCTTTTGCAGGAGTTCGGCGAAAAGCGTGTCATTGACATGCCCATTACCGAACATGGCTTCACGGGGATGGCAGTCGGGGCAGCCCTGACCGGGCTGAAGCCGATTGTCGAGTTCATGACCATGAACTTCGCCATGCAGGCGATCGACCACATCATCAACTCCGCCGCCAAAACACTGTATATGTCCGGCGGACAAATGGGGTGCCCGATCGTTTTCCGTGGCCCCAACGGGGCGGCCTCACGCGTGGGCGCCCAGCACTCGCAGTGTTACGGAAGCTGGTATGCGCATGTGCCCGGCCTGAAGGTCGTGGCCCCTTGGTCAGCCGCTGATGCCAAGGGCCTGCTACGCGCCGCCATCCGCGACCCCAATCCCGTCGTGGTTCTCGAAAACGAAATCCTGTACGGCCACAAATTCCCGTGTCCCGTGGATGAAGACTTCATCCTGCCCATCGGCAAGGCGAAGATCGAGCGGCCCGGCAAGGATGTGACCATTGTGGCCTTCTCCATCGCCGTGGGGATCGCTCTGGAAGCCGCGCAGACTCTGGCGGAGGAAGGGATCGAGGCTGAAGTCATCAACCTGCGCAGCCTCCGGCCACTGGATACCGCTACCATTGTCGAGAGCGTTCGCAAGACCGGCCGTCTTGTGACGGTGGAGGAAGGCTGGCCTTTCGCGGGGATTGGCTCCGAGGTTGCCATGCAGGTGATCGAGCACGCATTTGACTGGCTGGACGCCCCGCCCGCACGTGTTGCCGGCGAGGATGTGCCCATGCCGTTTGCTGCCAATCTGGAAAAACTGGCGCTGCCACAGCCCGAGCACGTCATCAAAGCCGTGCGCGGTCTGATCTGAGAGGCTGAGACAATGGCAACTGAAATTCTCATGCCCGCCCTTTCCCCCACCATGACGGAAGGCAAGCTGGCGCGGTGGATCAAAAAGGAAGGCGACGTCGTTACATCGGGCGACGTGCTGGCGGAAATCGAAACTGACAAGGCCACGATGGAAGTCGAGGCCATTGAAGACGGTGTGCTGGGCCGCATCCTCATTGCTGAAGGCACCGAAGGCGTTCCGGTCAATACGCCTATCGCCATTCTGGTGGCGGAAGGTGAGGCCGTTCCAGCCGCAGGCGCTGCCACGCTGGCGGCCCCTGCGGTTACAGCCGGGCAGAACGGCCCTGCTGTAGCGCCGCAGGCGGCAGCACCAGCTCCCATCGCACCGACACCTGCTGCGGCAAAAGCCGCAACGGGGGCACGCATCGTAGCATCACCGCTCGCGCGTCGCATCGCCCGGCAGAAAGGACTTGATCTGGCTACGATCACGGGCTCCGGCCCCAACGGTCGTATCGTCAAGCGGGATGTGGAAAACGCACAGCCCGCAGCACGGGCAGAAGCTACCGCTTCCCCCGCGTCCGTCTCGACGCCGCCATCAGCGGGGGGGAGCCGTCTGGTGCCGCATACCACCATGCGCAAGGTGATTGCGCGCAGGCTGACAGACTCCAAGGCCAATGTCCCGCATTTCTATGTTTCGGTAGACGTGGAACTGGACGCCCTGATGGCGCTACGTGCCCAGTTGAACGCACTGGCGGACGGCGAGGGCGAGGAAGGGGTCAAACTCTCCGTCAATGACATGCTCATCAAGGCTTCTGCCGTGGCGCTCAAGAAGGTTCCCACGGTCAATGCCTACTTCACTGAAGAAGGGATGCTGCTGCATGAGGATGCCGACATTTCCATTGCGGTCTCTCTGGATGAAGGGCTGATTACCCCTATTATCCGCAAGGCTGACAGCAAGAGCCTGCGCGAGATCAGCCTGGAGGCCAAGTCGCTGATCAGCCGAGCCCGCTCCGGCAAGCTCAAGCCCGAGGAATTTCAGGGCGGCACGTTCTCGGTTTCGAACATGGGCATGTACGGCGTCAAGGATTTTGCCGCTATCGTCAACCCGCCACAGGCGGCGATCCTTGCCATTGCCGCAGGCCGCAAGCAGCCTGTTGTATCAGGTAACGAGATCAAGATTGCTACGGTCATGACTGTAACCCTGTCGGTCGATCACCGTGCTGTTGATGGCGCGACCGCCGCACAATGGCTGAATGCGTTCCGCACAGCCGTGCAGTCCCCCCTGTCTCTTGTGCTGTAGTCAGCGCCTAGCGGAGAATCTCATATCATGAGCCAGACCGATTTTGACCTGGTTGTTATCGGTGGTGGCCCCGGCGGTTATGTGGCGGCGCTGCGCGCCGCCCAGCTGGGTCTGTCCACCGCGGTGGTCGAAGCCACCCACCTTGGGGGCATCTGCCTGAACTGGGGCTGTATTCCTACCAAGGCGCTGCTACGCGCCTCGGAAATCAATCACCTTTTACATGACCTTGATGGCTATGGCTTCAAGGCTGACGCGGTAAGCTTTGATTTTAAAAAAATAGTTGCCCGCTCCCGCGCTGTCTCAAAGCAGCTTTCATCAGGCGTTTCGCACCTTCTCAAAAAAGCCAAAGTCCCTGTTTTTGAGGGATTTGGTAAGCTGGACGGCGTAGCCGCCAATGGCAGGCGCAAGGTGCTGGTCAGCAAAAAAAGCGGCACTCCACAGACCCTGACCGCCAAGAACGTCATTCTGGCAACAGGGGCCAGAGCGCGCATCCTGCCGGGGCTCGAGCCGGATGGGCAGTTTATCTGGTCCTACCGCGAGGCCCTTGTGCCCGAAGAAATGCCCAAGAGCCTGCTTGTTATCGGCTCGGGGGCCATTGGCACAGAATTTGCCTCGTTCTACCGCAATATGGGGGCCGCAGTAACCTTGGTGGAAGTCGCGCCACGAATCCTGCCCGTGGAGGATGAGGAGATCAGCGCGATTGCCCATAAAGAGTTTGAAAAACAGGGCATTAAAATATTCACCAACGCCAAGATCGGAACGCCCAAGAAAGGCGCCGACAGCGTCAGCATTACGGTGGAAGCGGGCGGCAAGACCGAAACCATCACGGTGGACAAGATCATTTCCGCCGTTGGGATTGTCGGGAATGTCGAAAACATCGGCCTGGAAGGCACCAAGATCAAGGTTGACCGGACCCATGTCGTAACCGATGAACTCTGCCGCACGGGTGAGGCCGGAGTTTATGCCATTGGTGACCTCGCCGGGGCACCCTGGCTGGCACACAAGGCCAGCCATGAAGCCGTCATGTGTGTCGAGGCAATCGCCGGGAAACATGTGCATCCCATTGATGTTACGAAAATTCCGGGCTGCACCTACTGCCGCCCGCAGATTGCATCGGTTGGCTATACGGAAGCCCGGGCCAAAGAAGCTGGCTACAAGGTTCGCGTTGGCAAATTCCCGCTACTGGCCAACGGCAAGGCTCTGGCCATGGGCGAACCTGCGGGCTTGATCAAAACCGTCTTTGATGACGCGACAGGCGAGCTGCTGGGGGCGCATATGATTGGTGCGGAAGTAACGGAAATGATTCAAGGCTATGTCATCGCCCGGACAGGGGAACTGACGGAAGCTGAACTGTCGGAAACGATTTTCCCTCATCCGACCATTTCTGAATCCATGCACGAGGCCGTGCTCGCTGCCTATGGTGGCGCGCTGCACTTTTAGGCTCACGCCATACCCGCACAGGCGCATCTCCCGCGCCTGTGATGGCGGCAGACCCCGGCTCCGGGCTCTGCCGTCTTGACGGGGCGGGCGGAGCGTTCCAGTTCTGTAGGGCTATTGTTAAAGATTGGGCAGGACCATGCCAACGCGCGTTGTAATCGATCATCGCAAGAAAGACGCAGCCAAACTGCGCCACCCGGAAAAAGCACATCGGCCTGATAATCCGATTGCCCGCAAGCCAGAGTGGATCCGCGTCAAGGCGCCCAATCACCCGACTTATCACGAGACCCGCAGCCTGATGCGTGACAACAAGCTTGTCACGGTGTGCGAGGAAGCGGCCTGCCCCAATATTGGCGAATGCTGGTCACAACGGCACGCCACCATGATGATCATGGGGGAAATCTGCACACGTGCCTGCGCGTTCTGCAATGTCAGCACGGGTATGCCTCTGCCTCTGGATACAGGTGAGCCGGAGCGTGTGGCAGAGGCTGTAGCACGGCTGGGCCTGCGCCATGTCGTGATCACCTCGGTGGATCGGGACGATCTGGCTGACGGCGGTGCCGCACATTTTGCTGCGGTCATCAAAGCCATCCGCACGGTCGCTCCCCAGACCACCATAGAAATTCTGACGCCGGATTTTTTGCGTAAAAACAATGCTTTGGAAGTTGTTGTTGAAGCGCGGCCCGATGTTTTCAACCATAATCTGGAAACCGTTCCACGGCTTTACCCTACGATCAGGCCCGGCGCGCGTTACTATCAGTCTCTCAGGCTTCTCGACCGTGTAAAGCAGCTTGACCCTTCCATTTTCACCAAATCCGGCTTGATGCTGGGGCTGGGAGAAGAAAAAATGGAACTCGCGCAGGTCATGGACGATCTGCGCGTGGCGGATGTAGACTTCATCACCATGGGTCAGTATCTGCAACCAACGGTCAAACATGCGCCGGTCGCGCGGTTTGTCACGCCGGAGGAATTTGAGGACTATGGCGGTATGGCACGGGTAAAGGGGTTCCTGCAGGTCAGTGCCAGTCCGCTCACCCGCTCTTCATACCATGCTGACAGTGACTTCGCCGCCCTGCGTGAGGCGCGCGCCGCACGCCTGAAGGAGATGTAATAATGCCCAAACACGCAGAAAAGCGTGTTCTGCCTTACCAGCCAGAGCAGATTTTCGATCTGGTAGCCGACGTGGGCCGTTACCCTGAATTTCTGCCCTGGTGCGCGGCCGCCAGGGTGCGGACGCAGACAGCTTCCGAACTGGTGGCCGACCTGACCATCGGGTTCGGCCCGTTTCGTGAAAGCTTTACGTCTCGCGTATCGCTGGAACGCCCCGGCACAATTACGGTGCAGTACGAAAAGGGGCCGTTTCGCTACCTGCGCAATGTCTGGAGTTTCAGCCCTGACCCGCAGGGGTGTCTTGTCGAATTTTTTGTCGATTTCGAATTCAGCTCCCGTATCCTGCAAATGGCGATTGGCGTCGTTTTCACGGAAGCCACACGCCTGATGGTCTCTGCCTTCATCAAGCGGGCTCGTGATGTCTATGGCCCACCGCAGGGAGCAACAATGATGGGCGCGCCGATGCCGGACAGCAAACCCGCGCTCTGAAACCGCAAAGGGAAGCTATCATGCGCATTGCATCAGCCGCCACGCCCATTCTCCTGGGGCTGCTGGTCTATGCAGTCCCCGCCAAAGCTGCACCCGATATCGGCCTATACCCTGCCGCGCAGTCGAATACCCCGTGTGATATGGCAGAACGAGGCCGCAACGAAACCGATGCGCTAAACTGTCAGAGCCTCGACCGTATTCAGGCCAGTCAGGCGGCAGCCGCACAGGCGCAAGCGCCGCAAGAAGGCGTTATTGCTGCTGGCACGGGCATGACAGCTCCCGAGAGTATCGCCACGCCGCAACCGCCAGCTTCATCAGGGCGCTGGTACAAGGGCTCAGACCGGCGCTGAAAGGCTGGCGGCCACCATTGTCAGGGCGTGTTGCGCCGCCTGAAGGCGGATTTGCTCCCGCGTGCCAGAGAACACCTGTTTTTCTGCCCTTGCCACACCACTGAGCCTATCGGCCACAACAAACCAGACCAGCCCAACGGGCTTTGCGGCACTGCCGCCGCCCGGCCCGGCAATACCCGAAATTGCCACGCTCAGCCGCGCCAGAGATGCGACAGACAAAGCGCCGCGCGCCATGGCCAGAACGGTCGGCTCGCTCACCGCACCATGCTGCGCCAGTATTTCGTTCGGCACGCCCAGCAGGTTTTTTTTCATAGTATTGGAATACGTCACCAACCCGCCTTCCGTCATATCCGAAGATCCGGGAAAGTGTGTAAGGGCCGAGGCAACCAGCCCGCCGGTGCAGCTTTCCGCTGTCACCACCCGCGCCGAAGCCGCTTGCAGCAGCCCAAGCACCCGTTCAGCCTCGCGCAGCATCGCGGCATGAAGCGTGGCCTCATCAGAAAGAAGGGGGGACGGCTGCATGTCGCGCATTATTGACGCGCGGCCCGCAGGCACGGAAGAGCCCTGATAGCCTTTACGCAGGCCGCCGCCATCAGCCCGGCAACGATATCATCCCCCATGATCCCCACAGCATCATGCCGCTTGTCCAGCCTGCCCACCGGGCCCGGCTTGGTAATATCAAACAGGCGGAACAACCCGAAAGCCAACAGAGGCAGCAGCCAGGGCCTGCGGGATACCGGAAGTGCCTCCTTCGTGTCCGACAGAGCCTCAGACGACGGAGAGGAGTTATTTTCCCCTGCGGGAAGACAGCCAAGCAGGGCCAGCCACATGCCCGCCACCTCATCAATGACGATCCAGCCATGATCCTCGCCATCCCCGGCGCGATTGGCCGCCCACCAGCCCACCAGACTGGCCGCGATAGCGGAAGACACCAGCAGGCGCGGCCGCTTGAGCATGGGCACGCCCAGAACAAGTGCGGCGAAAGATCCAACCGTACCGGGAGCGCGAGGCGACAGCCCGCAGCCGCCGAACGTGGCAACAAAGCGCGCCAGTGTCATCGTCTCTCTCCTGTAACCCTGTAAATGATCATGTTTTCCCAAACACGCTGAACGTAATTCCGGGTTTCCGCCACAGGAATGCTTTCGATCCAATCGAGCATGACATCATCCTTGGCGCCCTCCCGCGCGGGATCTCCCATTGCATCCAGCCAGCGCCCCAGCCGCCCCGGCCCGCCGTTATAGGCCGCAGCAAGATAAGGCACGACAGGCCCGAAACGTTCCTGAATATGCTCAAGATACGCAACACCCAGCCGAATGTTGTTCATTGGGTCGTGCAGCCCTGTCACGCTGGCGGCAGAGGGGGCAAGCCCGGCCCGCCGGGTCATATCCGCCGCGGTGGACGGCTTGAGCTGCATCAACCCGATGGCATTGGAGATGCTGACGGCATCGGGGTTGAAGCTGCTTTCCTGCCGAATAAGGCCCGGAACCAGCCCTGTGGGCAGAGCATTCTCAGGGATGGAATAGGGGACCGGCCAGCCCGAACGCAGCAGAACGCCATCGCGCCCGGCCTTACGCGCAGCGGTTACGGCGATGTCAGGCAGATCAAGCCGTTGCGCCAGAGCCGACAATCCACGCAAAGCCACAGCTCCTGAGGTCTGGTCCGCCAGCATTTGCAGAAAATCACGCGCATGGGGCCTGTCGCCCCATGAGACCAGCAAAGCTGCTGCCTGAGCCAACTCTTTGGCATCCAATGCCTCATCCACACTCTCGTCAGACGAAGGTATCCCACGCAGGCCACGCCGGGTTATATCTGCCACGTAAGAGGGCTTGAGCAGAGCCTGATCCTGTCCTTCAAGCAGGGCTCCCGCCAATTGGCCATAGAATGTGGTCGGGAATGCAGCAGCCCTTTTGAGGGTGGCATGGTATTCGTCGTCGTTTCCGGCCTGAGCGTATGCACGAGCCAGCCAGTACAAACCTCGGCTTTTGCTGATCAGGGACGAGGACTGCGAAAGCGGCATAAAAAAATCTGCTGCCCGCGCCGCGTCATGCCCGAACCGCAGGGCAATCCACCCGCACAGAAAACGGGAATCCAGCCGCCCGCTGCCACCTATCACCGGATCATCGGCAACACTCAGGGCATCTGTTGCGCGGCCCGTCTGCAAAAGCTCGCGAGCCAGAGTTTCGCGCTCACGCCAGAATAGCGCGGGCGGGGCGGCTTGCTCAGCGGCATTGCCTGCTGCCGCCCACAGGGCCACAGCTTCATCGTAACGCTGCTGCTGCCGCAGCCAGCGCGCATGATCAAGCACCAGAAAACTGTCTGATCTGACCGACGCAGGCAGCGCATCCGCCTGTGTCTGCGCATCAGCCTCACCGGTGCGGAAAGCCAGCCGGGCACGAGCCAGAGCCTGCTTGTCTGCCTCCAGATACGGCAGTGTCCGGCGGGCTGCTTCCGTAAGACCTGCACGTTCCTCACGGTCAAAACGTGCCCAGGATGCAGCGGGCGTTATAGCGGAAGGAAACTGCTCGGCAAGCAGACGGGCAGGGGGCGCGGCGTCATTGCCATTCTGCCACGCTCGCCCGGCCTCATCCGCCAAACGGGTTGCCAGACCTGGGGCCTGTTGCGCGCAATATGCCAGTGCTGCCGCCGTAGCCAGCGGTTGCGTGCGGCAGACCTCACTGACAACGGCCGGGTCGGTTTCCGTCAGCAGGGCCTGCTCCATGCGCGCAGTGATCAGCGACCGGCGCGGCCATGCTGGGCCGTTGGCCAGAAAATCTGCGTAATCCTGTACGGAAGCGCGCTCCGGCCCTACCAGCCTGAGCCAGAAATGTAGCCGATCAGCCAGACTGCCATTCGCGGCACGGGCAGTCGGCACGGACAGATCGAGGTCGGGCGCTGTATAAAGGTCGTCCCCATCAGCGGGCGAGGCAGGCTCATCCGCAGCAAAGACTGATGCAGGGCCTCCCAGAAGAGCGATGGTCAGGGCCATAGCGGCCCAACCCCGCCAGCGTGCGGCGTGCAAACGTGTCATGCTCAGACGTCACCCTGTTTCCTGTTCTGGCGCAAGCCCCTTGCGGCCCGGCCTGTGTCAGTGGTCGATGTGGCCCCAGATTTCACCCCCGCCTTTGAAAATCAGTTCCAGCGCAACAGCCAGAACAATCAGCAGGCCTACCCAGGCAATCCATTTATAACGCTCAAGCAGGCGGGCGATCAGCGATGCGGCAAGTCCCATCAGCAGCACGGACAGCGCCAGCCCCATAACCATAATCCCGGGATGCTCGCGCGCAGCCCCCGCAACGGCCAACACATTGTCCAGGCTCATGGACAGATCGGCAATCACGATCCGCACAATCGCCTTCCCAAGTCCGCCGGGCGACGGTGCTCCCGCCTCAGGCCCCCCGTCGCCCTCATGCATTTCGCGGTACATCCGCCAGCACACCCACAGAAGCAGAAGTCCGCCCGCCAGTGTCAGTCCGATAATGGCCAATAACCTGACAGCTACCAGCGCCAGCAGAATACGGATGACAGCGGCAAACCCCACCCCGATGAAAATGGCCCTCTGCCGTTCATGCCGGGCAAGGTTACGCACCGCCATGCCGATAACAACCGCGTTATCTCCGGCAAGAGTCACATCGATCATGACAACCTGCAGGAAAGCGACAGCGGCGGGCAGGCTAACAGATTGCAAAAAACCTGACACGACAGCTCCAATTCCTGAGTTTCCGGCGCAAACTTATGCTCCGAGCCCAGAGAAATCCGGTAAGCCGGTGAAAAAGTCAAAGTTTTCCGCTTTGATGGCAGACGCCCGCGCGGAAATCCGCTAGAGAGACGCCACCGTTTGGACCTTCATGTTCTGATTAGTAAGGAAACCCGCGTTATGGTGCCGCGCTATACCCGCCCCGTCATGGCCGCCATCTGGTCACCCGAAAACCGTTACCGCATCTGGTTTGAGATCGAGGCGCTCGCCTGCGAAGCCATGGCGGAATACGGCACGGTTCCCAAGGATGCCGCCAAGGTTGTGCGCGAGAAGGGCAACGCCGCCATGGCCGCCTTTTCCGAAGCCGATCTTGCCCGTATTGACGAGATCGAGGCCGAAACCCGTCATGATGTCATCGCCTTCCTGACCTGGCTGGCCGAAAAGGTTGGCCCGGAAAGCCGTTTCGTGCATCTGGGCATGACCTCGTCCGACGTGCTTGATACGTGCCTGTCCGTTCAGCTTGTGCAGGCTACAGACCTGCTGCTCAAGGATCTGGACGACGTTCTGGCCGCACTGAAGGCCCGTGCATTCGAACACAAGCACACGCTCACCATCGGGCGCAGCCATGGCATTCATGCCGAGCCCACTTCCTTCGGCCTGAAGCTGGCCGGGCACTATGCCGAGTTTGCCCGCAACCGCCAGCGGCTTGAAACCGCGCGCGCTGAAATCGCTACCTGCGCCATTTCCGGCGCGGTGGGCACCTACGCCCATCTCGACCCTCGCGTGGAATCCTTTGTGGCCGAACGGCTGGGCCTGCAGGCCGAGACTGTTTCGACCCAGGTTATCCCGCGTGACCGTCATGCCGCTTTCTTCTGTGCGCTGGCCGTTATCGCCAGCGGCATTGAACGTCTGGCAACGGAAGTGCGGCACCTCCAGCGCTCCGAAGTGCGTGAAGCCGAGGAATTTTTCCATCCGGGGCAAAAGGGCTCTTCGGCCATGCCCCACAAGCGCAACCCGGTGCTGACGGAAAACCTGACCGGCCTTGCCCGCCTCGTGCGCTCGGCTGTCGTTCCCGCGCTGGAAAACGTAGCTCTATGGCATGAGCGCGACATCAGCCACTCCTCGGTCGAACGCAACATCTGCCCCGACGCCACCATCGGGCTGGATTTCGCGCTGGCACGCCTGTCGGGCATGATGTCCAAGCTGGTGGTGTACCCCGAACGTATGGCCGCCAACATTGAAAGCCTGGGCGGGGTTGTCCATTCCGGTGAAGTGCTCCTGGCGCTGGCCAAAGCCGGTCTTTCCCGCGAGGATGCCTATCGGATCGTGCAGCGCAACGCCATGGAAACCTGGACGAAGCTCGGCACCCCGGATGGCAAAACTTTCCGCCAGAACCTGGATGCTGACCCCGAGATTTCTGGCCGTGTCAGCGCCGATGTGCTCGACGCCGCCATGGACAGCCGCCAGCACCTGCGTGCGATCGACACGCAGTACGAAAAAATCTTTGGTGAAACCGGGCCGCAGCACTAAACACGGCACAGGAACCGCGCGGCGTATCGCACGCGCGGTAATCCTGCTATGAAAGCCGGACGTGCTTCCAGCGTACCGCCACGGCGGGTTTTTCATATCTTCCAGTCGGCTATCAGCCGGTCTGGTCTGACACGATAGGTAAGGATCATCATGGCCCGCCGTAGGCAGCTTTATGAAGGTAAAGCAAAAATCCTTTTTGAAGGCCCCGAACCGGGCACGCTCGTACAGTATTTCAAGGATGATGCCACGGCTGGAAACGGCGCGAAAACCGGCATCATTACCGGCAAGGGCGTACTGAACAACCGCATCAGCGAACACCTGATGCTGCGGTTGCAGGAAATCGGCATTCCCACGCACTTCATCCGGCGTATCAACATGCGCGAGCAGTTGGTCAAGGAAGTCGAAATCATTCCGCTGGAAGTAGTGGTGCGCAATATCGCGGCGGGCAGCATCTCCAAGCGGTTCGGCATTCCCGAAGGGCAGCGTCTGCCGCGCCCTATTGTTGAATTCTATTACAAGAACGATGAACTGGGCGACCCGCTGGTATCGGAAGACCACATCATCGCCTTCGGCTGGGCCTGTGCGCATGACATGGAAGACATCACAGGCATGGCCATGCGCGTGAACGACTTCCTGTGCGGCCTGTTCAGCGGTATTGGCATCCAGCTTGTCGATTTCAAGCTGGAGTTCGGCCGCTGCTGGGAAGGCGAAGAAATGCGGATTGTGCTGGCGGACGAAATTTCGCCCGATAATTGCCGCCTGTGGGACACCCAGACAAACGAAAAACTGGATAAGGACCGCTTCCGCCGTGACCTTGGCAATGTCAAGGAAGCGTATCAGGAAGTAGCGCGCCGCATGGGAATTCTGCCCGAAAACGGGGCAGGGGGCGACATGAGAGGCCCGGAAACGGTACAGTAAAAGCCGCGTGCGGCAACGGGAGCTGAGAATGAAGGTACGTGTGACCGTCATGCTGAAAGACGGTGTTCTGGATCCGCAGGGAAAGGCCATTGGCCATGCCCTGCATACCCTTGGGTTTGGCAACGCCAGGGATGTGCGCGTAGGCAAGGTGATTGAGCTCGACCTGCAGGACTGCACTGCGGAAGAAGCCCGCAAGACGGCGGAAGACATGGCCAAGAATCTGCTGGCCAATCTGGTTATCGAAGACTACGCCATTGAGGTGCCCGCATGAAGCGGCTTGCCCTGTTCTGCCTGACAGGCGCCCTCGCCAGCCCACTGGCGGACCCGACCCTGTTCCATGAGCAGGCCAGGGCCCAGCGTATAACCCCCATGCAGACGGACAGCTTCGCGCGCATCTGCTCGCGTCCGACCGGGCACAGCCTTTGCGATGCCTATCTGAGCGGACTGGCTGATGGCGCAACGCTTTCGAAACTCAACAGCAATGCTGCGGGCGATACCGGTGCGGTTGCCGCGTTTTGCGTTCCCGTATCGGAAACCACTGCATCCATCCGGGATAAGGTTCTGATCTGGCTGAAGGCCCATACAGATGCCCTATCCCACCCTGTGGGCGAGAGCATTTTCAAGGCTCTGCATGACACCTATCCGTGCGGGGCAAAACCATGAAAGCAGCAATCGTCGTCTTCCCAGGCACCAATCGGGAACGGGATATGGCCCTTGCGCTCAAGCGCGTGACGGGCGTTGCCCCCCGGATGATCTGGCATCATGAGACCGACCTGACAGGGCTTGATCTGGTGGTTCTGCCCGGCGGCTTCAGCTATGGTGATTACCTGCGCTGTGGTGCCATGGCGGCCCATTCACCTGTCATGGGGGCCGTGCGGGCTTTTGCCGCCAAAGGCGGACATATTCTTGGTGTGTGCAATGGCTTTCAGATCCTGACCGAATCAGGGCTGCTTCCGGGCGCGCTCCTGCGGAATGCCGCTCTGCGCTTCCTGTCACAGGACTGCTACCTGCGCGTTGAAAATGCACAAACGCCCTTTACCCGGCGCTGGGCAAAAGGCGACGTGTTCCGTACGCCGCTCGCCCATGGCGATGGCAACTATACGGCCGACCCTGCAACGCTTGAGCGTCTGGAAGGCGAAGGCCGTGTTGCGTTCCGCTACGCCAGCGCAGCCGGGCAGGTGCAGGCCGATGATGTGGACAGCAACCCCAACGGCAGCCTCAACAGCATTGCCGGTGTGCTGAGTGAAAACAATCGTATCTGCGGCATGATGCCCCACCCGGAGGATCTGGTCGATCCGCTCATGGGCGGTGAGGATGGTCTGCCTCTGTTTGAAGGTCTGGTGGAGGCCGTAGTCCGGTGAATAAACCCGCAACCGTTGATGTCGCCCTTGCCCGTGAATTCGGTCTGACCGCCGAGGAATACGGGCGTGTGCTCGCAATCATGGGCCGCACCCCCACGCTGACGGAACTGGGCGTGTTCTCGGTCATGTGGTCCGAACACTGCTCCTACAAATCGTCCCGCAAATGGCTGCGCAACCTGCCGACAACCGCGCCGTGGGTTATCCATGGACCGGGCGAAAACGCGGGTGTTGTCGATATCGGTCAGGGCTATGCCGCCATCTTCAAGATGGAAAGCCATAACCACCCGTCGTTTATCGAGCCCTATCAGGGCGCGGCCACGGGCGTTGGGGGCATCCTGCGCGATGTGTTCACCATGGGCGCCCGCCCTGTCGCGAACCTGAATGCCCTGCGTTTCGGCAGCCCTGAAAACCCCGTAACCCGCCGGATTATTGATGGCGTTGTGCGCGGCATTGGTGGCTACGGCAACTGCGTGGGCGTGCCGACAGTCGGCGGAGAAATCAACTTCCATCCGGCTTACGATGGCAATCCGCTTGTGAACGCCATGACGGTGGGCATCGCGCGCACGGACAAGATTTTCCTCTCCGCCGCGGCGGGTGTTGGCAATCCTGTCGTCTATGTCGGCTCGCGCACGGGCCGTGATGGCATTCATGGCGCAACCATGTCTTCCGCGGAATTCGATGAGGATGCGCTTTCCAAGCGCCCCACCGTGCAGGTGGGCGACCCCTTCATTGAGAAACTGCTGATTGAAGCCTGCCTGGAACTGATGGCCACAGATGCCATCGTTGCCATTCAGGACATGGGCGCCGCCGGTCTGACCTCCTCTTCCGTCGAAATGGCGGGCAAGGGCGGCGTCGGTATCGATCTCGATCTCGATGCCGTACCTCAGCGCGAACCCGGCATGACAGCTTATGAAATGATGCTGTCGGAAAGCCAGGAACGGATGCTGATGGTGCTGCGCCCGGACCGCACGGACGTAGCCCGGCGCATCTTTGAAAAATGGGAACTCGACTTCGCCATCATTGGCCATCTGACCGAAACCGGTCACATTGTGGTGCGCCACAATGGACAGGTTGAAGCCGATATCCCGCTGGCTCCGCTGGCAGATCAGGCGCCGATATACGATCGTCCCTCCACGCCGCCCGTACCGCCCGCGCCGCTGGAACCCGTGCACGCGCCGCTGTCTCTGGATGCCATGCTGATTCAGCTTGTTGCGTCTCCCGACCTGTGCTCACGCTCCTGGGTATGGAACCAGTATGACAGCACCGTGGGTGGGCAAACCGTACGCCGCCCCGGAGCAGCCGATGCCGCCATTGTCCGGGTGGACGAAACGGACATCGCTCTGGCAGTCACCACGGACTGCACGCCCCGCTACTGTCAGGCAGACCCGAAAACGGGTGGCGCGCAAGCCGTTGCCGAAGCCTGGCGTAACATTACCGCTACAGGTGCCCGCCCGCTGGCCGTGACGGACAACCTGAACTTTGCCAATCCGGAAAAGCCCGAGATCATGGGGCAGTTCATCGCCGCGATCGAAGGCATGGCGGAAGCCTGCACGGTGCTGGATTTCCCGGTCGTGAGCGGCAATGTCTCGCTGTATAACGAGACGCGCAACCCCGATGGCTCCACCACCGCCATTCTGCCGACACCGGCTATTGGCGGGCTGGGCGTGCTGGAGAATGCGGCGCAGGCAATCGGACTTGGTATGCAGGACGGCAAGGACGTTGTGCTGGTTGGCGCCACGCAGGGTGCGCTTGGTCAGTCAATCTGGCTACGTGAGATCCTTGGCCGCGAAGACGGCCCGCCGCCGCAGGTCGATCTGGCGGCTGAACGTCGCAATGGTGACTTTGTCCGCACGGAAATCCTGTCCGGTGCCATTACTGCCTGCCATGATCTCGCGGATGGCGGCATTCTGGTCGGCATTGCGGAAATGGTCATGGCCGGTGATGTCGGCTGTGAACTCGACAGCCCGGACTCTGGCATCCGCCCCGAAGCCTTCTGGTTCGGTGAAGACCAGGCCCGCTATCTGGCCTGTGTGGAGGATGGTGCGGCCCTGTGCGCCCGTGCAGCAGCGGCTGGCGTGCCGGCGCGGATCATCGCCCGTTCCGGCGGCAGGGATTTGATTTTGCCGAGCGGCGTCACCATATCCATCGCACGACTTAAAAACGCACATGAAACATTTTTTCCTGCCCTGATGGACGCCCGTTAAGGCAGGAAAAACAGAAAGGGGAGAGGCAGCATGGCGATGAGCGCCACGGAGCTGGAAACATATATCCGCGCGGCATTCCCGGATGCTCAGGTCAAGATTGATGATCTGGCAGGTGATGGGGATCACTACGCGTGCAGTATTGTCAGCGAGGCATTCCGGGGCTTGCCCCGGGTGCGGCAGCATCAGCTCGTTTATGATTCCTTACAGGGCCATATGGGCGACAAGCTCCACGCCCTGGCACTCAAGACCGCCACTCCCTGACCCCTCGGGTTCCTCCCTTTCAAGGATATGAATAATGACTGCTTCCGCCACGCAGAAAATCCAGCAGGATATCGACAGCAACCCGGTTATGCTGTTCATGAAAGGCGATGCCGATTTCCCGCAGTGCGGTTTTTCGGCTCGCGTTGTACAAATTCTCAATCACTTGGGCGTGCCCTTCAAGACCGAAAATGTTCTGGCTGATCCGGCAATCCGTCAGGGCATCAAGGACTACTCCAACTGGCCGACCATTCCGCAGCTTTATGTCATGGGCGAGTTCGTCGGCGGCTGCGATATCGTGACGGAAATGTTCCAGAGCGGCGAACTCCAGACCCTTCTGGCAGAAAAAAACATCGCGTGTGGCGCGTCTGCCTGATTTTCAGGTTGTCATGCACACTCCGGCCTGTATAGTTTCCTAGAGATCGTGGAAACGGGATAAGGCCGGAGTAATGGCACGGTTTATTTTCGGGCGTGTATCACTGATGTTCTGTGGTATGGCTGTAGCAGGTTTAGGCTTTCTGCCTGTAGCACACGCACAGAGAGTTATTTCTGACCTCGAAGCCAGCAAGCTGACATTTGCGGCGCTGACGGCTCCGCCACCCGTTATCCATCACCATATCCGGGTAGCGCATCACAGCTCAACAGCGCACGTGGTAAGCGTCGCGCACGCGGGCAAAGCGCATAGCATGGTGCACCTCGTCAGCTACCATGCCCCCAAACACGCTGTACACGGCAAAAAGGCGCATCATCGTACCTGATCGCAGACAGGTTACGTGATACGCCTGCCATTCCGCTGCGCCTGATTACATCTGTCGCAGAATGTCCTCGATCCATTCCATAGAGCCGGCGCCATCCATGGCAATCAGGTCAAACCTGAGTGTTTCGTAGCGCCACGCGGCATTTCTCTGAAGCAGACATTCAGCCGCCCTGTAGAGCCGCCTGGACTGCGTGGCAGATAAGCAGGCAATGGCCTCCTCTAGGGTCTGGCGTTTCTTCACCTCGACAAATATCAATACACCCGAGCGGCCCGCCACAATATCGACTTCTCCTCGGGGTGTCCGGGCGCGACGCTGCAAAATGCGCCAACCTTGGGCTTCGAGCATGACACAGGCCTGACTTTCGGCCTCGAAGCCGTCGTGCTGGGCCTGAAAGCCACGCGCGCGTCGGGCCGGCGAAACCGCTTTGCGTTGGCCCTTCACTTGATACATGGTGTTTGCAGCTTTTTCTGTCGTGCGGAAGTTCCGATCAAACGCCATGCTGTCCGTTTTCTCCCAGCCGATGCTGCTTATTTTTTTGATGATACTCCAGCTTGGACTTGTCACAAGCGTTGTTCTGCACATCCTGCTGCGCAAGCGTGATACAGCCTCGGCTATCGGTTGGATGGGCGTCTGCATTCTCATGCCTTTTCTCGGGTCGGTGCTGTACGTCATGTTCGGAATCAACCGTGTAACCCGTCTGGCACGCAAACTAGTGGGCACGCACTCAGCCGGCCGCCCAAGTATTTCCCGGCTTTCCTCGTGGAACCGTGAGTTGGAAGGACAGTTTGCGCCGCTAGCCCTTATGGTCGGCAAGCTCACGACCCGCCCGCTTGTCTGCGGCAACACCATCACCTGCCTGCATGACGGCGACGGCGCGTACCCGCCAATGATCCGTGCCATTGAAACGGCCCGTAAAAGCGTCGTGTTATGTTCTTATATCTTTCGCGATGACCAGATAGGTCAGGTGTTCGCCAAAGCCCTGACCGATGCGCACGCACGTGGCGTATGCGTCCGGGTTCTGGTGGACGGTATTGGCAGCGGCTATTTCCTCTCCCCCATCTACCATCGCCTGAGACGGGCAGGGGTGCCCTGCGCGCGTTTCATGCATTCCATATGGCCATGGCGGATGCCCTTTCTCAACCTACGCAACCACCGCAAAATTCTCGTTGTAGATGGCCGCGTTGGTTTCATGGGCGGGCTGAACATCGCGGATGAAAACCGCGTATCCCGCAAGCCACGGCACCCTGTGTCCGACACGCATTTCATGATCGAAGGCCCTGCGGTACGTCAGTTGGCCGAAACAGCCGCCTGGGACTGGTATTTCACCACGCATGAAACACTCGACAGCGATCTGTTCAGCGAAGCGCCCAGCGAGACGGGAGAAACACTGGCTCGCATTGTTACCGCAGGCCCAGATACGGACCTTGAGAAAATAGAATACACCATGCTGCAAGCCATTACTCTGGCGCGCCGCAGCGTACGCCTGATGACCCCCTATTTTCTGGCGGGCGAACGCTTTCTTTCCGAACTGGAACTGGCGGCGCTACGGGGCGTGCAGGTGGATATCGTCATTCCGGAACGCAGCAATCACCGGGCACTTGACTGGGCCTGTGCCGCCAATATTGCACCTCTGTTGCCTTCAGGCGCGCGCATCTGGCTGGCGGCGGCCCCTTTCAACCATTCAAAGCTGATGGTGGTGGACAAGGCGTGGTCTTTTTTCGGCAGTTCCAACCTTGATATCCGCAGCCTGCGGCTGAACTTCGAAATCAATATGGAAGCCTACGACACGTCTTTGGCAGACAGTCTGGACACCTTTATCAGCAGTCATCAGAACCGCAGGCTAACCCATTACGATCTGGACAACCGCTACAGGCTGGCAAAAATCCGCGATGCCTTCGCGCGCCTGTTCATGCCCTATCTGTAATACGGGCCGCCCCTTCCGCCAGCGCAGGCTGAAGCATGACGGCAATAGGCCGATGGTCCGAGGCAAAAACCGGCAGAACCCGTGCAGCAAGGCAGACCATGCCTTCCGTCAAGCAGCGGTCGATCCGGATCGGCAGCACTTCGGCCATGTGATGAGTCGGGGCTTTAGGCCCCACGTCGCGAAACCCCGGAACCAGCGTAGGCCCCACCAGATTGAAATCTCCCAGAATGGCGCATGGAGCGGTCAGCAAAGACGCCACCCTGCGTAACTGCCGCCGGTTGAGTACCTGCCCGTGGGAGAGATGCACGTTTGCGAGGGAAAAACGCCTGTATTCAATAATCTGCGCATGACGCTTGACCATAACCCCGGAAGGAATGGTACACGCCCGCGGCGGACGGCTGAAAGGCTGACGGCTCCAGCACGCCAGACCATGGATACGACCGGGTAGGGGAGCGCGGCTGTAGTGTCCCCCAACCAGATCGGGCAGCGCGTCGATCTCGACAGTCGCCTCCTGCATAAGCAGGATATCGGGGTTCTCACGCATGATCAGAGCGGCAACGTCATGAACCGTAGCCCCGACCCTGCGCAACAGATTCCAGCTTATGATCTTGAGGGCTGCCCCTTCATGCCTCGGCACCTGGCGCACACGACGACGCTGCGCCCATTCCACAAGGTTTACGAGCCGACGTTTCATGGGGCGATATTCCTCCTGCCGTCAGCCGACAGCAGTAACGTGTCCCCAGCAGCAAATTCCATTGTAACGGAAAAGCCAATGGCAAGCAGAATGGGGCCAAGAAAAATGCCCACACCGCCAAAAGCCAGAATGCCCCCAATCACGCCCAGAACAGTCAACAGATAAGGCAGCTTAGACCCCCGTACGATAAAGAGCGGCCGGATAACATGATCCGCGCCGGACACGAACACAATGCCGTAAAACAGCAGCAGAATACCATGCACTGGATGATGCGCTGCCAGCAGCCAGATGGCCGCAGGCCCCCACACCAACGGCGCGCCCACCGGGAAAACAGCAAGAAACGCGGCGAGAATACCCAATACTACCGGCTCTCCCACGCCTGTCATCCACAATCCTATGCAGGTCAGTATCCCTTGAATAATGGCCGTTCCCAGAATGCCATACACTGTGCCCCGCACCGTACTGCCCACGATATGCAGGTAACGCCCTGCCTGTGGCCCTGCTATGCGCAGGATGACAGCCTGAAGCGTGTCCCACAGCGAGGAGCCGCCAATCCAGAAAAAAAATGAGATGAATAACGCCATGACGAGATGCATCGCGCCATTGGCGAACTGCATCAGCACGCCCAGAAGGGACTGGATGATACTTCCCGCATAAGGGCGAAATTCCTCGGCAAAGGCATTGACGTTCTGCTCCCACAAAGCCCAGCGATGGCTGATTTCAGCACCGAAGACCGGCATGGTCGCAAGCCAGCGGGGCAGGGGTGGCAGATGGTTGATTTCCCCGACCAGCGCCATCAACTGGGTTGCCAGCCGTGGCCCGGTGGAAAGACTGGCCGAAGCGAGCGCCGCCAGCGGGATAACAACCCCCACGGCGCACAGACAGGTCATGACCAGACTGGCAGCGCTGGCCCCCATCCGCCTGCGCAGATGCTGAAACAGTGGCCATGTCGTGTAGGTCAGCACCCCGGCCCATAGCAGAGCGGAAGAAAAAGGGGCCAGAACAAGGACACAGCCATACGCGATGGCCCCCAGCAACAGGAATCGCAGGACGTATTCTGTTGTTATGATCCGTTCATTCGCCATGGACTTACTAAAGCACGACGCCTCAAAGACTGCCAGCATGGCAAGAAAGCCGGTTCACGCCTGGCCTGGATCACCTTATGGTGCGAGCATCCGAAACAGGAAAACGGTTACAGGCTGGTCATGTCCCTTCTCGTTCAGGCGGATGAACTCGCAACCCTGCTCCGCTCATCCACGCCCCCGGTCGTGTTTGATGCAACCGCCCTCCTGCCCGGAGAAAGCGGTAACCCCGCGGAGCGTTTCCTGCGTGAGCACATTGCCGGGAGCCTGTACTTCGATATCGACGTCTTTTCGGACCCGCAGGCCGTGTTCCCGCATACCGTACCCTCAGCGGCACGCTTCGCCAGTCTGATGGGCGCTCTGGGCGTAAGCCGGACTGATGCAGTGGTCTTCTACGATCAGGGGAACACTGCCTCGTCCTGTCGGGCGTGGTGGCTGGCCTCTCTGTTCGGGCATGACAATGCGCGCATACTCGACGGCGGGTTGCCTGCCTGGCGCCGGGCCGGATTGCCCACTTCAGATAGCCTGACCCCGGTACGCCCCGCGGCCCTCTACCATGCGTATACGCATTATAGCCGCATAGCCGGGCTGGGGGACATGTGCGCCATCGTAGCCGCTGGCAACCGCCCTATTCTGGATGCCCGGAGCGAAGCCCGTTTTTACGGCACGGCTCCAGAACCCCGGCCCGGCGTCCGTTCCGGACATATGCCGGGCGCGCATTGCCTGCCTTACAAGACGGTTCTGGACGGGCAGGGCCATTTCCTGTCTCCACAGGCACTGCAAGCGGTTTTTAGCCAGATTGGCGTGCAGCCGCAGGATAAAGCCATAACCACCTGCGGGTCCGGCATGACGGCCTCGGTTCTGACCGTAGCCCTTCACCTTGCCGGCATGAAGGACTGTGCTCTTTATGATGGCTCATGGGCAGAATGGGGGAGCATCCCAGACCTGCCGGTCACCACCGAGCGCACACTCAACCAGTAAAAGCCACGGCAGAAACGGAGCACGACGCATGACTGATCAGAACAGGGTGGCCGAAGGCTGGCTCAAACTGGGTACAGCCCTGTCTCATACGGCGCGGCTGACACCTGATGACCATGGCTGCTACGTTAACCCGCCTGTCACACGTGGTTCCACTGTTGTCTTTCCCTCGCTAGAGGCCATGCAACGGCAGGGGAATGCTCGCTACGACCACGAGAGCATTTATGGCGCCATGGGTTCCCCCATCCAGCATGAACTGGAAAAGGCAATCGCCACGATAGAGGGCGGCACGGATTGCCAGATCGTCAGTTCAGGTCTTGCCGCATGTACCCTGCCGCTTCTGGCTTTTCTGAGTGCGGGCGATCACTGCCTGTTTTCGGATAGTGTCTACGGCCCAACACGCCGCTTTGCTGAAACCGTGCTGCGCCGTTTCGGGGTAGAAGTGTCCTACTTCCCCCCCATGGCCGAAGAAGAAGAGCTGGAAGCTTTCATCACCCCCAGAACCAGGGTGATTTTTACAGAAAGCCCAGGCAGCCATACGTTCGAGGTGCAGGATATTCCAATGCTGGCTCAGATTGCGCACCGCAACGGAGCTAAACTGTTCATAGACAATACGTGGGGCTTTGGCATTTTTGCGCCCTTTGCCCATGGGGCCGATCTTTCCATTCAGGCCCTGACCAAATATCCGGCGGGCCATTCCGATGTCATCGCGGGCGCTATCACCGTGGCCGACCGTAAGACGTGGGAGCAACTGCGCGATACGGCTATTCAGACAGGGCAGGTGGCGGGGCCGGATGACTGCTGGCTAACTCTGCGCGGGCTGCGGACCATGGGGGTCAGGCTGGCACAGCAAGCCCGTTCTGCCCTTGATCTGGCAACGTGGTTGCAACAGCAGCCCGAGGTTGCCCGCGTCCTGCACCCGGCCTTGCCGGACTGTCCCGGCCACGCCGTATGGGCGCGTGACTTTACGGGGGCGGGCTGCCTGTTCGGAGTTGTGCTCGCGCCTCGCTATACCGGGCAGGATATGGAGCGCATGATCAACAGCCTCCGCCTGTTCGGGATCGGTGCCTCATGGGGCGGGTATGAAAGCCTCGTGCTGCCAACAACCGGGGGTATCCAGCGTGCCTTTCCATCCCCCATGGGGCAGGCCTGCGCCTTCAGGCTTCAGGTCGGGCTTGAGCAGACCGCAGATCTCATGAGCGATCTAAAACAGGCCTTTACGCAGCTCCAGACCGCCTGAATACTGGTGCTCAGCCCTGAAGCCGCACCCGGAAGGTGGCGGCTTCAGCCACATGTTCTGGCCTTATCTCCGCACTCTCGGCCAGATCGGCGACCGTGCGGGCCACGCGAGCCAGACGCGTGTAGCCCCGTGCTGAGAAGCGGAATTTTTCGGCGATTGACTGCGCCATCTGTGCAGCCGCACCGTTCAGACCGGTCTGCTCAATCGAAATTTCAGCGTTTTTCCGCCCATCCTGCCTCTGGCTCTGCAGGGCACGGGCGGCAGTCACGCGCTGGCGTACCTGCGCGGTCGTCTCACCCACTGCATCGCGCATATACCCTAGTGGCTCATAAGGCTGCATACCCACATGCAGGTCGATACGATCAAGCAGCGGCCCGGACAGGCGCGCCGCATAATCCTGCCCGCAACGCGGAGCCTTGTTACACTCACGCGTGGCATCGCCCAGATAGCCGCAACGGCAGGGATTCATAGCCGCCACAAGCTGGAAACGGGCCGGATACGCGACATGAACCGCAGCCCGCGCAATCGTCACGCGCCCAGTCTCCAGCGGCTGACGCAGGGCTTCAAGGGCGGCTCGGGAAAACTCAGGCAGTTCGTCCAGAAAGAGTACGCCCTGATCCGCCAGACTGATTTCCCCTGGCCGGGCACGCGAACCGCCCCCGACCAACGCAGGCAGGCTCGCGGAGTGATGCGGGTCGCGATAGGGAGGACGCAGGAGCGGACGCCCTTCCGTAAGCAGCCCCGCCGCACTGTATATACGCGATACTTCAAGACTTTCACGAGGCGTCAGGTCAGGCAGCAGCCCGACAAGCCGCGATGCAAGCATGGACTTGCCAGCCCCCGGCGGGCCAGACAGCAAAAGCGAATGGCCACCGGCCGCAGCAATTTCCAGCGCCCGCCGTCCGGTTTCCATACCGCGCACATCCGCCAGATCAGGAACGGTCTGCTCAGGCGTCGGTAACTGCGGTGTAAAAACGGGCGGGGCCAATGGCTGCATACCATTGAAATGGTTGATCAAGGCCAGCAGGGTCGGCGCAGCCAGAATGGCGATATCGCCACCACACAGGGCTTCCTCGCCCTGCTGGGCAGGGCACACCAGCCCAAGACCGAGAGAGGCCGCCTCAAGCGCCGCCGAGAGCACGCCGGACACCGAGTTAATCCGCCCATCGAGCGACAGTTCGCCCATAGCCGCATAGCGCCCGGCTTCCTCTGCGGGCACGACCCCCATGGCCGCCAACAACGCCAACGCGATGGGCACGTCAAAATGCGAGCCTTCCTTAGGAAGGTCTGCTGGAACGAGATTGATCAGAATACGCTTGGCTGGCAGAGCCAGCCCGATGGAGGTGAGGGCGGCGCGAACACGTTCACGCGCCTCGCCCACAGCCTTGTCGGGCAGGCCCACCACAAGAAAGGCAGGCAGGCCACTGGCGACCTGCACTTCAACCCAGACAGGCCGGGCTTCTATCCCTGAAAAAGCAAAGCTGCGAATACGGGCGTTAATAAGTCCCGCACCCGCGTTCATACCTTACTTGCCCTTGTAGATCAGACGGGCGCGGATCGTGCCCTCTATCTCGCGCAGGGAATGGAGCAGGCGGTCATCCAGCTCCGTGTCGCCGGCGGTATCCGCCTCAATCACGACGTAACCAATTTCGCTGTCGGTCTGCAGGAACTGCGCCGTAACGTTGCAGCCCGCCCGCAGGAAAACCTCGTTCAGCTTCATCATCATGCCCGGCACGCTGTGGTGCACATGCATGAAGCGCGCGCCGCGCGGGCTGGCAGGCAACTGCACGCCGGGGAAGTTGACCGCTCCGAACGTCGAGCCAACATCGGAGTATTCGACCAGTTTGCGGGCCACTTCCACGCCGATGCGCTCCTGCGCTTCCACCGTGGAACCGCCGATATGCGGGGTGAGAATGACGTTTTCCAGCCCCATGATGGGGGTGGACAGCAACTCGCCAGCGCCCTTGGGCTCCTTGGGGAACACATCAATGGCCGCGCCCAGCAGGTCACCGCTTTTGAGGGCTTCGGCCAGTGCTTCAAGATCAACGACATTGCCACGGGCGTTGTTGATCAGGAACGCGCCTTTCTTCATGGCGCGGATCTGGGCCGCCCCCATCAGATTGGCCGTGGTGGGGAGCTGCGGCACGTGCAGGCTGACTACATCACTCTGGCCCAGAAGGTCTTCCAGCGTGTCCACCGGCTGGGCGTTACCATGCACCAGCTTGTCCACTACATCGTAATACAGAACCCGCATCCCGAAGGCTTCCGCCAGAACGGAAAGCTGCGAGCCGATGGAGCCGTAGCCGACGATACCGAGCGTCTTGCCGCGGACTTCCCAGCTATTGACGGCGGACTTGTTCCATTCCCCGACATGGCATTCAACCGAACGCGGGAAAATACGGCGCATGAGCATGACAATCTCGCCCATGACCAGTTCCGCCACCGAACGGGTATTGCTGTACGGCGCGTTGAACACCGGCACGCCGCTCAGCCTTGCGGCATCAAGATCAACCTGATTGGTGCCAATGCAGAAACACCCGATAGCCATGAGACGATCCGCCGATTCAATGACTTCCTTCGTCAGCTGGGTCCGGGAGCGGATGCCGACGATATGGACGCCCTCCAGCGCCTCACGCAGGGCCTCGCCTTCCAGAGCACCTTTCAGCCGCACGACATTGTCGTACCCGCAGGCCTTGAGCAGCGCAACCGCGCTGTCATGCACGCCCTCGAGCAGGAGAATACGGATCTTGTCCTTGGGGAGAGACAGGTGCGTGCTGGTGCTCATCTGGAATGACCATAGCTGTTGTGTCAAAGCGCAGGCCTATCGCAAATCACGGCGCATGAACAGAGGGGGCCATGTCGGAATGGCGAAATATCCGCCAGAATACCGCCCCTCCCACCGGGCACGAGGGACTTACTGGCCAGAACAGAGCGCCTCACAGGCAGCCGCGTGCAGGGCAGGGCTGGCGGCTGCCAGAACCGTTCCATCCCCCTCCATCCGCAGGGCGGAGCCGTCCCAGCGGGTCATGACACCGCCAGCCCCTTGCACGATGGGCACCAACGCCCCCCAGTCCCACGGCTTCATATCGCATTCGGCAATCAGGTCGATCTGGCCGAGGGCGAGCAGGCCGTAGGCATAGCAGTCTCCACCCCACGTCATGCGACGGGCGCGGGATTTCAGCGTTTTCCAGCCATCATGCGGCGCGGCCTCCAGCATTTCCGGCGAGGTGCAGGACATTTCCGCTTCTCCAAGACTGACAGCACGCGTGCCGATGCGCCCCCCCAGCGATGACGAAAAGACCGTTTCCCTGCCGCTCACGCCCAGCCAGCGCTCTTCCAGTATGGGCTGATCCAGCACCCCCAGCAGCGGCCTGCCTTCATGGAACAGGGCTATCAGCGTGCCGAAACTTGGCCGCCCCGTTACGAAAGCGCGCGTGCCGTCAACCGGGTCGAGCAACCACTGATACGGAGCCTCCGGGTTTTCCTGCCCGAACTCCTCTCCGAATACACCGTGATACGGCAGGCGTTCAGCCAGAAGGGCGCGCATGACCCGCTCGGCACTACGGTCTGCCACGGTCACGGGGCTTTCATCCCCCTTGCTTTCCACCGCAATACCCCGGCGGAACCACGGCCGCACCACGCAGCGCACCGTATCGGCCAGAGCGTTGGCCACTTCGACGTAGAGATCGATTTCCCTGGTGGTCATGCTTTGATTTCCTGAAAGGGTAAGAAGGACGCGCCGCCTCAGTCCTGCGGTTGGCGGAGTGTTCGCAAATACACAATAATGTCGGCCCGCAGGGCAGGGTCACTCAGCCCGTTCAGAGACATGCGCGTGCCGGGCGCAAAACGGTCAGGCCCGCTCAGCCAGTCGGAAAGCGCCTGCTCGGTCCATACCCGGCCACTACCGGCATGGTGCAGTGCATCAGAATACGCATAGCCCGAAACGGATGCCACAGGCCTGCCAACCACACCAAAGAGGTTTGGTCCCGCAACATCGTCGGCCCCCGCCCGAAAAGCATGACAGCCGCCGCAGATCTGCTCCACCATCCGCGCGCCATGGCCCGCGTCTGCCCGCTGAAGGTACGGCCCAATGGCGACGGCCCCGTGGCCGGGCAACATCAAAGCCAGACGAGCAGGAGTGGTATCCGGCACCAGGCAACGGGCCACGCCATAAGCCCCAACCATAACGCCGATACTCAGCAACACCGCGACCGCGCTCCTGTTCAGCCCCCTGCCGTCCATGTTTGTAAAACGCCCCTCTGTTCACCCGTTGCGTTTGCCATACAGCTTTTCTAGAGTGCTGCCCGCCTTGGCTTCGGCTATAAGCCGCGCCACGCTCTGGAGCAAGCCGATGTCATCCCCACCGCTGACCATCATTCCCGCAAGACTGGCCTCCACCCGCTTGCCGGGAAAACCACTGGCGGACATTGCGGGTCGCCCCATGATCGCGCACGTACTGGAGGTCGCCCTGAATGCTCAGATCGGCCCGGTAATTGTCGCGGCGGCGGAGGCGGAAATCTGTGAGGCCGTCACAAAGGCAGGCGGCACCGCCATCCTGACAGACCCGGCTCTGCCTTCAGGCTCCGACAGGGCATGGCAGGCCGCCTGCCTTGCAGATCCCGAAGGGCGGCACGATATTATCATCAACCTGCAGGGCGACCTGCCCACGTTTCCGGCAACGGCCTTGCGTGCCGTGCTGGATGTAATGGACAATCCAGCGTTCGACCTCGGCACGCTGGTAGCGCCCATTACATCGGACGAGGAACGCGACGCGGCATCGGTTGTAAAAGTGGCCTGTTCGTTCGAGGGTGAACAAGCGTGCGCGCCAGCCCTGTATTTTTCTCGCCAGCCCATTCCTTGGGGGGCAGGGCCATTGTGGCATCATGTCGGGGTCTATGCCTGGCGGCGCACGGCGCTGTCCCGTTTTGTCAGTCTGCCACCTTCCGGGCTTGAAATGCGTGAGAATCTCGAACAGTTAAGAGCTTTGGAAGCGGGTATGCGGATTGGCTGCACCCGCATGGACACCGCTCCCTTCGGAGTGGACACACCAGCAGACCTGGAGCGGGCGCGCCGCATGATCGGAGCACGGAAGTCATGACACAGCAGGTCATAGCCTTTCAGGGGACACCTGGAGCCTATTCAGACCTGGCGTGCCGCAATGCACGGCCCGGCTGGCGCACCCTGCCGTGCCGCAGCTTTGCCGAGGCCATGGCCGCCGTGCATGAAGGTCGGGCGGAGCAGGCTATGCTGGCCTGCGAAAACAGTCTGGCAGGGCGCGTGCCCGACATTCACTCACTGCTGCCCGCATCAGGCCTGCATATCGTAGGGGAGCACTTCCAGCGCGTTGAGCATTGCCTGCTGGTTGTGCCGGGAACACGTATGGAGCAGGTGCGCCGTATCCATACTCACCCTGTGGCCATGGATCAGATCCGCGTGCTGCTGCGCGATTACAACCTGACCCCGGTGCCCGAATTCGACACGGCCGGAGCCGCCGAACTGGTGGCGCTGTGGAAAAAGCCCGAAGAGGCCGCTGTGGCCTCGGCGCTGGCTGCCGAGCTTTACGGGCTTGAAATTCTCAAGCGCAATGTGGAAGACGCGGCCCACAACACGACCCGCTTCTATATTGCTTCGCGTCAGCCCAGTCGCCCCCCCGTGCACACGCCCCATGTGATGACAACGCTGATTTTCAGCGTCCGCAACATACCAGGCGCACTTTACAAAGTATTGGGCGGCTTCGCCACGAACGGGGTGAACATGACCCGTCTGGAAAGCTACATGACCGGCGAAACCTTCGCCGCCACGCGCTTCCTGATGGACGTGGAAGGCCACCCAGATGACGACCGTCTGGGCAAGGCGCTGGCCGAGCTTGAATTTTTCACCAAAAGCGCCACAATTCTGGGTGTTTATGAACAATCGCCCTTCCGTCACTCCACATCACCCGAAGGACAGGACATGCCGCGTTCCTCACCGGAGGATGCCACTTCAGGATCGATTACAGCCCATGTCTGACACGTTCTTTTCCGGCTCCATTACCGCCCTCATTACCCCGATGAACCGGGATGGCAGCCTTGACTTTCCTTCCTTTGAAAATCTGGTGGACTGGCAGATCCGGGAAGGAACGTCCGCTCTGTGCGCCGTGGGGACGACTGGCGAAAGCCCGACCCTGAGCCATACCGAACATCATGCCGTTGTCGAACGGGCCATCAAGGTTGCCGCCGGGCGCGTGCCGGTCATTGCCGGAGCAGGCTCCAACAGCACGGCGGAAGCGACTGATCTGGCGCGCCATGCGCAAAACGCCGGGGCGGCGGCGGTGCTGGTTGTCGCGCCGTATTATAACAAGCCCACGCAGGAAGGGCTTTACCGCCACTTCATGACCATTGCGGATGCCATTTCCATTCCGGTTATCCTGTACAATATTCCCGGCCGCTCGGTGGTGGATATCAGCGTGGAAACCATGGCGCGTCTTGCCAAACATGCGAATATCATCGGGGTCAAGGATGCCACTGCCAACCTGCTGCGCCCTCTCCAACTCCGTCATGCGCTGGATCGTCCCTTCAACCAACTTTCAGGTGAAGACGGCACGGCCGTCGCATTTCTGGCCTCGGGCGGTGATGGCTGCATCAGCGTGACATCCAATGTCGCGCCCGCACTCTGCGCCAATGTGCAGAGCGCATGGAAGGAAGGCCGCGTACAGGACGCCATGGCCATTCAGGACCGCCTGCTGCCCCTGCATGATGCCATGTTCTGCGAAAGCAATCCTGCTCCAGTCAAATACGCAGCCAGCCTGCTGGGCCTTGCGGGGGAAACCTGCCGCCTGCCGCTGGCACCGCTCACGGAGCCCTCACGCGAAAAAGTACGCGCTGCCCTTGTCGCTACGGGCCTGCTTGACTGATCATGTCGCAAAAAGCAGGAAAATCCGCCAAAAGCACCATGATTTCCCACGGAATGGTTGCCCAGAACCGCAAGGCACGGTTCAACTACGCCATTCAGGAAACCATAGAGGCCGGGCTTGTTCTTAAAGGCCCGGAAGTCAAAAGCCTGCGCCTTGGCCGCGCCACCATCAACGAAGCCTTTGCCGGTGAGCGCGATGGGGAACTGTGGCTGTTCAACAGCTATATCCCTGAATATCAGGGGGGCGTGCTCTCACGCTTCGACACCCGCGCCCCACGCAAGCTATTGATGCACCGCAAGGAAGTGCGGAAATACATGGGGGCGATCGCCAAGCAGGGCGCTACCCTTGTGCCGCTCGACATCCACTTCAACCCCCGTGGGGTAGCCAAGGTTACGCTTGGTCTGGGCGTTGGCAAGAAAAGTGTGGACAAGCGCCACGCCATAGCCGACCGCGACTGGCAGCGGGACAAGGCGCGGCTGATCCGCAACAAGGGTAAGGGAGACTACTAAGCTCCCACCTAACCTGCGGTTGTTCGGCCCTACAGCGTCAGGGTCAGGGCAAAACGGGCGGAAACCGGCTCCAGCGGGTGCACGGTAGCCCCCGTAATGGGCTGGGCCGTCGGCGTGATACGGTATTCGTAACCGTATTCAATAGCGTTATCATGAGAATTGGTCAGGTTGAATAGCGAGACCGTCAGCGTCAGATGCTTGTTGAAGCGATACCCGACATCAAGATTAACCTCCTGATACCCCTTGGACCGTAGGCTGTTATCTTCCAACAACGGGTAGCTGCCCAGCCAGCGTAGCTGGACACCGCCGAACCATGGCCCCTTGGTGTCAACCAGCACCCCGAATGACCAGATGATGTCAGGGGCGTTCGCTATATAAAGACCATCAATGCCGTAATAACCGGGATTGTTGGTACGATAGCGAGCGTGTGTATAAGCAATATCGGTATTCAGTTCGAGCCAGGGCAGGGGATTGTACTGGGCTGAAAACTCCACGCCCTGACGACGGCTTGGCGGCCCGGCCTCGTTTACACCTTCGTCCGGGTCGTAGATCAGTTCTGAATCAAAATCGATCCGCCAGAAAGAAAGCTGCGTGTTGAGATGGCGCAAGGGCGTGGAGCGGATACCCACTTCCTCTGAAAAGGCCTTGGTCATCAACGGAGTCTGCACGGAGCCCGCGGTAAAACGATCCCCTGAAAACGTGCCCACCACGCCCCGCAGATCGTTGGAATGAAAACCCCGTCCCGCACTCAGATAAAGCTCTGTTTTATTCCAAGGCCCAAAAATCAGACTCCCTTTCGGCTGGAAAAGCGCCTGGCCAACATGACCGGAAGCACCTGTGACCAGGCTGAGGTCTGATCCCTGATAATACTCCTCACGCAAGCCCACCACAGTCCGCATCCAGGGAAGCCAATGGGTTGTGTTCTGCACATAACCAGCAACACGCCCTTCCTGCACGGAATCCGCATTACAGACGTACAGCCCGCCGCCATAGGGACTATCGGGGCAGGTCGCCAGCACAACGCGCTGGCGCGTATGACGCCGGTCAATGAAAACAGTGTCGTAACGGCCGTCGATGCCAAAGACAGTCTGCGTTGGGATATGATGGAACAGCGTATCCTGACGGGTATAACTGAGAGTACCCCCGACTTTGGTACGCGTTTCATCCTGCTGGAACTGATCACCATTGACCGGATCCACCAGATAATGGGTAAAGTCGTTCCATAATGTCAGGCGGTCATGCGTCGCATAAAAACTGGCCTGCCATTTTTCACGCTCATCTCCCCGCTGGTAGTGGCCCGACAGACTGTAGCGTTCGGAAAATCCTCCGTCGGTCGGGTTGAGTGAACCAAAACGGCCAATAAGCCCTTTCTGAATGGCCTCAAGCGGCTGATCGTTGGTCGCCCGCCACTGCCCCCGGTAATACATGCCCGTCAGGTCAAACCCGTTTGTTGCCGTGCCGTGCAGATAACGGGCCATGGTTTTAATGGCTCGAAAATTATCCGGGTACTGCCACGGGCCATCGGCGTGATCCGTTTCAAAAGCGCCCAGCAATTTGTCTCCGTTCTGGAAATGCGCCGTGCCCCCCGTCACCAACCGCTCATTGCCAAAAGTATCGCCGCTACCGCTGATCATGGTCGGCAGATCGCGTACCAGCCGGATACGGTCAGAGCCCGCCACACCAAAATCACCCGTCGCGGCATTGAACGGCCCTTTGGTGTAGTCGATCGCACCCATCATTTCAGGAATCAGAAAATTGAGATCCGTATAACCCTGACCATGGGCGTGCGTAACCTCATTGACCGGCATGTCATCAACAAAGGTCGCCAGATCAGTTCCATGATCAAGGTTGAAGCCGCGCATAAGAAACTGGTTGGCCTTGCCTTCCCCTGAATGAACAGTCACGACGAGGCCGGGCACGGATTCCAGCAGTTCTCCCACGCGATAGGCGGGCCGGAGCCTGAGTTCACTCTGCGTAATCGTACCTTGTCCGGCGGAAATGGCTCTTCCCAAAAGGTCCAGACGTGAAGCGGTTACGGTAATGGTCTCGGCCGCCCGGCTTTTTTCTGTCTTCTGTGGCGTGCTTTTGGCGGGAGAATGCTCTTGGGCTCCAAGAACGGATGATGCCATAAGAATCTGAGCAAGGGCCACCGCCAGAACCGGACGCATACACCGCATGAAAAACCTAACTCCATCGCGGATCGCGCGCGCAATACAACCCCACGCTCCGCCCCATCCAGAATCATACCTTTTTATGAATAGTTCATACTTTTTGTAAGAGCAACCTTCCGCAAAAGGGCTGGCCGCCATGGAACGCATCACCATTACAATTGACGAAGACCTGCTCGCCACTGTGGATGGGGTTATGAACCGGCGTGGTTATACGAGCCGCTCCGAAGCCATCCGCGATCTGATCCGCGATGGGGCGGCACGTGAAAACATTCTGTCCCAGGCGGGTGAGTGCGTAGCGGTGCTGGATTACGTCTACGATCACGAGACGCGCGCGCTGGCGCAACGACTGACCCATGAGTTGCATACGCACCATGACCTGTCTGTCGCCACGATGCATGTCCATCTCGATCATGATCGCTGTCTGGAAACCGCGATCCTGCGCGGCCCTGCTCCGGCTCTGCAAAAACTGTCAGACGTCGTCAGCACCCAGAGAGGGGTCTCGCACGCCAGCTTGCACATCATTCCGACAGAGTCGCATACGCACACACATCCGCACGACCATTCCACCAAGGCATAGGCTCGCCTGCCGAGCATAAAAAAAGCCCCGACCTAAGCCGGGGCTTTTTCCTGACAACCACGATGGGTTGAATTAGTCGCCGGAAACTTCAGCGGCTTCCGGGCCTTTCTGACCCTGAACAACCTTGACGTTCACGCCCTGACCTTCGTTCAGCCCGCTCAGGCCCGAACGTTCCAGCGCGGAAGCGTGGATGAAGATGTCCTTGCCGCCGCCTTCCGGGGTGATGAAACCAAAGCCCTTGACGGCATTGTACCACTTGACGGTACCACGGGTCTCTTCCGCAGAAGACAGATCCGGAGCCGGACGGGCGGCGGGACGAGCGCCAAACCCAGGACGGGCCGCACGGGGGCGTTCCGGCTGAGCCGTGCTTTCATCAACGGAGATGACTTCAGCAACCTGACGGCCCTTGGGGCCCTGACCAACGCGGACAACCAGAGTCGCGCCGGGGTTCACACCCTGGACACCAGCCTGAGAAAGCGCGTTAGCGTGCAGGAACACGTCACCAGAGCCGTCAGCCAGTTCAACGAAACCGAAACCCTTTTCGCTGTTGAACCACTTTACGGTAGCGCCAACTTCCGGACCGGAAGCGACAACCTGCGGGCCACCAGCGCCACCACCGGTACGGCGCGGCGCAAATCCTCCGCGATCACCAAAGGACGGGCGTTCACCGAAGGACGGCATGGACATGTAATCGTCGTCAAATCCGCCGCGGCGAGGAGAACGGGGGCTGCGGTCGGTCCTGTTACTTTTCAAGGGTCTAGATCCTGGAGTGCGGAGAAACAACGTTCTCGCGAAATTGAAAAACGAGCAAGTTACCGGGACGGGTTGACAGGTTTGACCAATATACGCCAAAAACCCCGCCAGCCGCTCCTCAAAGCTGCAACATGCCCTCTCTCTGCGTAGCACAGCCATCAGAGAGCCGCTATAGGAAAGCATGAAATCGCGTACGGCTTCACGCAACTTTTCTAATGCTCACATTTTTGTGATTCTGGGCTCAGCGCCTTTTTCGGCCCCCGCACGTACGGCGCACCGGCCGCCTGGCAGCGGCATCAGGAAAAAGCTTCCTTAGCATAGCGCACTCCCCTAAAGAAACTGTCACCCCACAAGGCTGTCCCTCATACCAAAAAAGATCAGGAGAAGCGCCTCATGCCTGCCAGAATTAAGACATCGCCCCGCATCACGCACATGGCCGCGGCCTGCCTTTCTCTGGTATGCGGCACGACTGCCGCGTCTTTTCTGGCCTCATCCGCCAACGCAACGCCCGCACAGGACAAGCGCGGCACATGGACCCTTCAGGGCGAGAATGACGCCGTCAGCACGCTCAAGGGAACATCCGACCAGTACTATACTAGCGGCCTGCGTTTGAACTGGACTTCTGGCACTGACACGCTGCCCGCGCCTATCGCCGCCATCAACAAGGCCATCTGGGGAGAAGGCGTGCAGCGAATCAGCATCGGCGTGCAGCAGATGATTTTCACTCCCAGCGATACACAGGCCAGCAGCCCCTGGGCGGCCGGTCAGCCCCATAACAGCCTTCTCCGCGACCGTCCTTACAGCAGCCTGTTGCTAGGCACGATCAACCTGATCAGCGATACCGACCGCACCCGCAGCGTATTTGGCATCCAGTTCGGCGTCATGGGGCCGGCAGCTCAGGGGCGCCAGCTGCAGAATGGCTTTCACGACCTGATTGGCGACACGGCCAATCAGGGCTGGTCGCACCAGTTGCAGAACCAGGTCATCTTTCAGGTTCAGGGCGGCCGCACCTGGCGGCTCCCGCTGGCGCAACTGGGCGGGGTCGAATTCGATACGCTCCCATCGGCCTCGGCCGCCATTGGCGACTACCAGATCTATGGACGCCTGGGGGATATTTTCCGCATAGGGCAGGGACTGGATAGCGATTTCGGCACGCCAACCATCCAGTCCTCCGTAACGGACGGGGGAGACGCCTACAAATCCCGCCGCCCCGTTTCATGGTATCTGTTCGGCGGGGTCTCGGGACAAGCCGTCGCCTACGATGCTTCGTTGCAGGGCAACACGATGCGGTCCAACTCCCTGCATGTGAACAAGAACTGGGATGTGGGCGAAATCCATGCGGGGGCGGCCGTCATGTTCCGCGGCCTGCGGATTTCCTTCAGCCAGACCTGGCAGACTCAGCAGTTCGAAGGCGCGAGAAGTGGCCTTTTCAACTATGGCTCGCTAATGGTTTCGACCAAGTTCTGATTTTTGTGCACAAAAAATGTTCATTTGCTTAAAATGAAACCAAAGATTTAGCATTTCGGTGCCCATTTTGTGGTTTTTGCGTCACTGCCATTCAAACCTGCCTATCTGAAAGGCGTTGGCGCGTTCTTTGAAGTGGCATGACGCAAAACCCCCCTCTAAGCTCAGAAACATCGAGAGATTGACCTGATCTTCTGGGGGAATGAAAAGCCATGCTGTATAGTTCTGAAGCGTCTCGCACCTGTCAGATCATTCCGTTCCAGATGGAAATCCTCTCCCGGCACACGGACTATCTGTCCCGCTGGCTGGATGCCAGTATGCCCATGGGCATCTGCAATGCTGATATCTTCACCACCGAAGAAAAGCAGGCCGGCACATCTTCCGCTTATGTCGTTATTTGGGTTCGCGAAACAGCCGACCCCGCCTACAAGATTTACTCTCGCGGCAACCGCTGGATTGTCATGGATGCGGTCAGGGACAACATCCTGGGCAGCTTTGCCGGCTTCGCGGATGCCCTGAACATGATCCGTCCCGTTCTGCCGCGTGAAAAAGGGATTGTGGCTGCCTGATCGTCTCTCCCCCAGACGTACCGACCACTTTGCAACGCCCTTTCCCTGACCGGGGAAAGGGCGTTTTTCTTTTCGTGACAGCGGCAACCGCGGCCATGGGGAATGCAGGTATTTTCAATTCGGGGATTGCCTGAGGCGGCATCTCCTGCTGCAACAGCAACGCAGCCTGCTCTAACACGGGGTCAGGTTCAAACAGACGCAAAGGAACCTGTGATGACCACCTTGACGCTCGCCTATCCCGAATCCACCGTTCATGAGGCGACCGCGGCGGCCATCATCCGTGTGCTGGAAGCAAACGACATCGAACCAGAAGTCGTCACCGGGCCGAAATCCATTCTGGCTACGATGCTGAAAAATCAGGAGATCGACCTGTATGTTTCAGCCTGGTTGCCCGATGAGGATGCTGCCCTCCTGACGCCGGGCGTCACTCCGCTGGGCACACTTTTTCACCCTGAAATCTGCTGCTGTATCCCCGGCGAAGAGGGCGCCTATACCTCTTTGGCGGATATCGCACAGGCCGGGCCGGAACTCTCGCGCACGATCATCACCCCCGCATCGCTGCTCCCGCATATGGAGAAGGTTCTGGACGCCTACGGTCTGGCGGCTGCGGGCTTCACGCTGGCCCCTAGCCCGGATGCCGAGGCCATTGCCGCCCTGAACACCGTGCTGACACGCGGCGAACTTGCCATCATGCCCCTGTATCAGCCCTGTTTCCTGTTCCATGTGGGTGGCTTCCGCATCCTGACAGACCCCAAAAAAGCTCTGGGCAACGAACAGACAGCGCGGCTGCTGCTCCGTCAGGGCCTGCGCGATGAACTGGAGCAGGATCTGGTCGACGAACTGGATGAACTGATGCTGAGCGCGAAAATCATCAGCGCCATGGATTACGCCATGCACGTTGAAGGTATGAGCGCGGATGAAGCCGCCGAAGCCTGGCAGCGCGGCAGGCTCCTCCCGCGCTGAGAGAAAGAGCGATACCATGACCACGCCCGATGACCTGCTCGATTCCAGCCTTACAGCCCAGTACGAATCCTACCCCTACCCGGAACGCTCGGCAAAAGATGAGAGCAAACGGCTGCTGATCGGCAGCCCGAGCCATCTGAAGGAAATCGACTACTGGGTGTTCGGCGCCAGACGCCCCACCAGCATGCCCCTGCGGGCTCTCGTAGCTGGATGCGGCACGGGAGATGGCGCCATCATGCTGGCCACCCATCTGGCCCGCGCGCAACGCCCCGGAGAGGTCATCTGCCTTGACCGCTCAAAGGCCGCGCTGGCGATTGCTCAGGCACGGGCGGATGTACGTCTACTCTCCAACATCCGGTTTATCGAAGGATCGCTGCTGGATCTGCCCGCGCTTGATCTTGGCCTGTTCGATTACATCGACTGCTGCGGTGTCCTGCACCATCTACCCGACCCAGATGCCTCGCTGGCTGCTCTTGAAGCCATGCTCGCGCCGGGTGGGGGGATGGGGCTGATGGTCTATGCTCCCTATGGCCGCACAGGCGTTTATATGGTGCAGGACGCCCTTGGCAGCCTCGCGCCTGTAACGGACGCGCCGGAAACACGACTGGACATGGCCCGCCGCATTATGCGGACTCTGCCTGCCACCGCATGGCTGCGTCAGAATGGCAATTTTGGCGACCATCTTTCCGGCGGAGACGCGGGGCTGTACGATCTACTGCTCAACCCGCGTGACCGTTCCTACACCATCACGGCTTTCATGGCGCTGCTGAACCGCGCCGGGCTTGAGCCCACCTGCCTGATGGAGCCCGCCCGCTACAATCCAGCCCTGTTCCTGCCTGACCCGAAACTGCGGGCAAAACTGGCCGAACTACCGCCGCTGGAACAGGCCGCTATAGCCGAGGAACTGACCGGCAACATGGCAACACACGTTGCCTATGTGGTTCGCAAGGGTGCCGCTCCCACACGGCCTGACCCGCTCGATTACGACAGTATTCCCATCATGCGTGAAATACCGGGCGTGGAACTGGCCAAGCAGATGCGGGCGGACAACACGCTGCCCTTCGCCTTTGGCACGCTCCTGGTGCCCATAGCGCTGCCGCCCCAGACACGTGGCCTTCTGCCGCTGATTGACGGCGAGCACACGGTGGGCGATCTGGCGCGCGCGCTCGAAACGCGCGGGGTAAGCGCAGAAAAATTCCGGCAGGTCTGGCGCGAGAGTTTCGATACGCTCGAAAGCCTGAACCGGGTTCTGCTCCGCTCACCCGCCTGACTGTAACGCCCGGTGCGCGCATATTGTGCCACACGGGCACAGGCCGTATCGTGCGTCACCTCAAAGCGCCGGAGCCGCTGACCGTTCCTTGACGGCAAGCCCTTGGCGCTTCATCCGCTCAAAGGACACAGTGAGACAGCATGGCCGTTTACGCATTTGTATTCCCCGGACAGGGTAGCCAGTCCGTTGGCATGGGACAGGATCTGGCCCAGGCTTTTTCCTCCGCCCGCGCCGTTTTCGAAGAGGTGGATGATGCTCTGGGCGAAAACCTGTCGAAAATCATTTTTGAAGGCCCGGCGGACACCCTGACCAGCACGGAGAATGCCCAGCCCGCCCTGATGGCTGTCTCCATGGCCGTGCTGCGCGTTCTGGAAACCGAAGGCGGTCTTGATCTGGCATCAACTGCCACCCTTCTCGCCGGGCATTCTCTGGGGGAATACGCCGCTCTTGCCGCAGCCCGCTCTCTGGGCATCGCCCAGACGGCAAAACTGCTGCGCCTGCGCGGACAGGCCATGCAGAAAGCCGTACCCGCTGGCGAAGGTGGCATGGCCGCCCTGATCGGCGCGACACTGGAACAGGCAGAAGAAATCTGCGCTCAGGCGAGCAAGACAGCGCTGGTGGAAATCGCCAACGACAACGGCGGCGGGCAGATCGTTCTGTCAGGCAAGATGGCGGGCATTGATGCCGCTATCGCACTCGCCAAGGAAATGAAAATCAAGCGCGCGGTCAAGCTGCCTGTTTCAGCGCCCTTCCATTCCTCGCTGATGAAACCGGCTGAAGCCATCATGGCCGAAGCGCTGGAGCAGGCTTCCATTGCCGCTCCGATCGTGCCGGTTATCGCCAATGTCACCGCCCAGCGCGAAACCGATGCCGACACGATTCGTAAAAATCTTGTCCAGCAGGTAACTGGCCGCGTGCGGTGGGAAGAAAGCGTGCGCGCCATGGTGGAAATGGGCGTGGACAGCTTTGTTGAAATCGGAGCGGGCAAGGTTCTGGCCGGCCTGGTTCGTCGTATCACACCGGACGTCACGACAACATCCGTCGGCACACCGGATGAAATCGAATCCTTTCTCAAATCATTGTAAAAAACGGGTTGGAAAACATGTTCAGACTGGATGGCAAGACCGCGCTGGTCACGGGCGCATCAGGCGGGATTGGTAGCGCCATTGCTGGTATCCTGCACGCTCAGGGCGCGCGCGTGGTTCTTTCCGGCACGCGGGAATCCGTAATCCAGCAGCAGGCTGACAAGCTGGGCGAGGGCAGGGCCTTTGCTGCCGCCGCCAACCTTGGTGATGCAGGCGCAGCCGATGCACTCGTTGCCAAGGCTGAAGAAATTGCCGGCGCGCCTCTGGATATTCTGGTCAACAATGCGGGCCTGACGCGCGACACGCTCGCATTGCGCATGAAGGACGAGGACTGGAATCAGGTGCTGGATGTTGATCTCGCAGCACCTTTCCGCCTGTGCCGCGCGACGCTCAAGGGTATGCTGCGCCGTCGTGCGGGCCGTATTGTCAATATTGCGTCCATCATCGGTGCAACCGGCAATGCCGGACAGGCCAACTACGCAGCGGCCAAGGCCGGGATGATCGGCATGAGCAAATCTCTGGCACAGGAAGTCGGCTCGCGTGGTGTGACGGTAAACGTGGTGGCGCCCGGCTTTATTGTTACCCCCATGACAGACGCCCTGCCGGATGCACAGCGCGAAAAACTCCAGGCCTCCATTCCGCTCGGTCGCCTGGGGCAGCCTTCTGATGTCGCCTCCGCCGTGCTCTATCTTGCCTCGGACGAAGCCGCCTGGATCACTGGCTGCACCTTGCATGTAAACGGCGGGATGGCCATGATCTGACACAGCCGGACGGTGATGTACGTTCCAGATGCGAGAGGACGTGCAAAAATCTTTCAGATGTGGCAGACAGACAGCGCAAATAGCGCTACGCCAAATACAAGAGAACGCAATCCATTCGGTTTGCCTTGGCGTAACATGGGAAAACGTGCTAAGCGCCCGCAACTCCCGCTGCTAAGGCAGAAAGATGGCCAAAGTCATTGGCCCTTTCGCCACGCACGGAAGACTGAGGGCTACTCAAGCACCTGAACAACCTTGCCGCTCCGCGGTCAGGCATATGGGATAGAAAGACAGATGAGCGAAATCGCTGATAAGGTTAAGAAAATCGTGGTCGAGCATCTCGGCGTCGAGGAAAGCAAGGTCACTCCTGAAGCATCGTTCATCGATGATCTGGGTGCGGACAGCCTCGATACCGTCGAGCTGGTGATGGCGTTTGAAGAAGCCTTCAATGTCGAAATCCCCGAAGACGCGGCTGAAAAGATCACCACTGTCAAAGACGCCATTGATTATATCGAAAAGCAGAAGGTGGCCTGATTCGGCCGTCTCTGTCATTAAGTTGGAATATGGCCCCCTGAGTGTCAGGGGGCCATGAATGTGTCGAACAGGGAGCGGGCTGGTTTGTTGCTGTCGGCCGGATTGAATTCGGAGCGGAGACGCGTTGTCGTCACCGGCATGGGCATCGTCGGGCCGCTCGGCCTCGGTGTCGAAAATGTATGGTCGCGCCTCACGGCGGGAGAAAGCGGGATCGGACGGATCACGCAGTTCGACCCGAGTGATCTGCCTGCGCAGATTGCAGGTGAGGTGCCGCAGGGGCCAACCAGCGAGGGTAAACTTACCCTTGAAGAATGGGTGCCTGTCAAAGACCAGCGCAAGATGGATCGCTTCATTCACATGGGGCTGGTCGCCGCGACCGAGGCTGTGGAGGATTCCGGTTGGAAACCCCAGTCCGAGGAAGACAAGTGCCGTACCGGCGTTATGATCGGTTCGGGTATCGGCGGTCTGCAGACCATCTATGATGCGTCTATTACCGTGCATGAAGGCCGGGCACGGCGTCTTTCGCCGTTCTTTATTCCTTCTGCCCTGATCAATCTGGTTTCTGGCCATGTTTCGATCAAATACGGTTTCCAGGGCCCCAACCATTCAGTTGTGACAGCCTGTGCGTCGGGTGTTCACGCGATTGGCGATGCCGCACGCCTGATCATGTTCGGCGATGCCGATGTCATGGTCGCAGGTGGCGCGGAAGCGACCGTATGCCCCTTGGGTATTGCTGGCTTCTGTTCAGCTCGCGCTCTTTCGACCGGGTTTAACGAAACGCCGCAGGCCGCTTCCCGCCCTTGGGACAAGGATCGTGATGGTTTTGTCATGGGTGAGGGATCGGGCGTAGTCGTTCTGGAAGAATACGAGCACGCTAAGGCCCGTGGCGCCAAAATCTATGGCGAAATCATCGGTTACGGTATGTCAGGCGACGCCTATCACATCACCGCCCCGGCGGAAGGACATTACGGCGCTTACCGTGCCATGCGCGCTGCAATCCAGAGCGCGGGTCTGACGCCTGCTGACATCCAGTATGTCAATGCCCATGGCACCTCCACCATGGCCGACGACATGGAACTGGAAGCGGTCGAACGCCTGTTTGGGGATGACGCCCGCACGGTCGCAATGTCTTCGACCAAATCTGCCACGGGCCATCTGCTGGGTGCTGCCGGTGCTGTTGAGGCCATTTTCTCCATTCTGGCTATCCGTGACAACGTGGCACCGCCGACGCTGAATCTCGACAATCCTTCACGCGAGAGCGTGATCGACCGGGTGGCTCATACTGCCCAGCAGCGTCAGATCAATGTGGCTCTGTCCAATAGCTTCGGTTTTGGCGGCACCAATGCCAGCCTGATCGTGCGTGGCGTCTAAACGCACGAAAAAACCAAAGTCATCCCCCCAGCGCAAAACGAAGTCCTTCCTTCTGCGCTGGGGGATTCTATTAGGTGCGACCTTGCTCCTCTGCACGGGAGGCACCACCATCGGGCTAGGTTGGCATGAATATACGCGCCCAGGCCCCTTATCGGTGGGGCAGGACGTTGTCGTGCCTCATGGTGGTTATGCTTCCACCGCCTCGGCCTTGCAAAAAGCCGGCGTTCTACGGGATGGCTGGTGGCAAGCAACCCTCTTCCATCTCAGCATTGTTCTCACGCGTAGAAACGGCCAGATCCATGCAGCGGAACTCCACTTTCCTGCGGGTGTTTCCGTGCAAGAAACCTTGTGGATTTTGCGGCACGCAAAGCCCGTTCTACATCGTTTGACCATTCCTGAAGGACTGACCGCCAGCCAGATCAGCGCCCTGATCGCCGAGGCACCATTCCTGACGGGCACTATGCCGCCCTTGCGGGAAGGCACCATTCTTCCGCAAACGTACAGTTACCTGCGTGACAGTTCACGGCAGGCGCTTGTAGCCCAGATGCAACTCAGCTTGCGTATTGCCCTGCAAAAGATATGGCAGGCCCGTAACCCCGACGAGCAGACAATGCAGACACCGGAAGAACTGGTTATTCTTGCCTCACTCATCGAAAAAGAAACGGCGGTTCCAGAGGAACGTCCCCTGATCGCGCGAGTGTTCCTCAACAGGCTTGCCAAGGGTATGAGGCTCCAAACCGATCCGACCGTTATTTACGCTATCACCGACGGCCAGCCGCCTCTTGGTCGCCCGCTGACCCGAAGTGACCTTCAGACTCCCAGCCCTTACAATACGTACCTCAATCCCGGCCTGCCTCCCGGCCCCATCTGCGCACCGGGTGCGCAGGCTCTGGAGGCCGCGGCTCACCCCGCACAATCAGACGCATTGTATTTCGTGGCAAATGGAACAGGGGGGCACAGCTTTGCCTCCACCCTGTCCGGGCATAATCAGAATGTTGCCGAATTCAGGAAAAAGCGCTGAGACAGCGCCTTTTCTCACAATCGGTCTGACTAACGACGGCTCGAAGTGGTCGGCTTAAGACTTTCCTGACGAATGCCACTTCCGGCTGAGCCGGGTTCAACCGCATCATCAAAACTGTCATCCGCAGCAGCGCGGCGGCCGCCCCCAGAAGCCGAAGCATCGGCCGCGGCCGCTGTGGAATAGCGCATCAATATCCGGCGCAGAGGATCAGCCCCCGGATTATTCACCCGCATGGTCACGACAATGTCTTCCGGCCCGACCGTCTGTCCGTAATATTCGCGATTCACATCGCTATTGACTGTCAGCTTGCTCCCGCCAAGCGCGGCTCCAGCAAATACCCCCTGGGAGCGCTGGGCCACGAGAATATCCGTGTTACTTGCGCCAGCATTGGCGCTGGCTACGGCCGTGCTCATATTGGCGAAAGAGGCCCCCGCATTGGAACCAAGCTGCAACTGACTGTCCAACAGCGCCTGCAGCCCCCTGTCCGTCATGATAAAGAACAGGATCTGCGAGCTCTGCACGCCAAACTGAACCCCCATGGAGGCCGTGCTCAGCTTGTAGAACGCCGGGTCTGACCAGGAACCACGTGCATCGCGCGCCAGCAGAACGCAACTTCCATGCGCGCCCCCGAACCCAATGGAAACCCTGAACATGGCAGGGCACACCATGACCGCACGCGCCTTGTTCAGGTTGGCGCCCAGTACGGCACGCTGGCTGCTGTTCCCGAAAATATCCTCAACGCTCAGCGCCGCGCGATCAACCGTCGCCTGCGGTGTATCCGATGCCCAAGCCTGACCCTGCGCTCCGGCAACCAGCGTTGTCGCACCGGCAAGCGCCAACACAACGGACAAGCGGGGAAACTGTTTCATGGCCGTTTTTCTCCATGTTAACCGGCATCTTTGTTGCCTGTGAAAAGAGCATGGTTTTATGGCGGCAGAAAGGCCCTCCCGCGTTTTTCCTCTTATTCGAGCGGAATACGCACGGCATCGGACAAGGTCTGGGCAATATGGGGGTTAGCCGCCATGATAACTGCCCCACCTGTCAGCCCGCCATCGCGCAGAAAGGGAGAGACCCTGGCGCCCGCTTCGGCCAGCAAGGGCAGGGCGCCGGCCACATCCCACAGGTTGATGACAATTTCTATATACCCGTCCAGTCGTCCGCTCGCCACATCGGCAAGCGCCAGCGCGCCACAGCCGCCTGAGCGGGGCATGGCCCCCAGTTCCATGATAGCGTCGATTTTTTCCATAAAAACCGGCTTAGGCACCCGCCCGCTCCAGCCCATTTCAATCATGGCGCGGGACGGTTCCGCTACGCGGGAGGCCTGAATGGGCTTGCCGTTCAAAAACGCTCCATAACCGCGCAAGGACGTATAAACCTCCTGCAAAGCGGGCGCTTCAATCACTCCTGCCATGGGCTCATCCCCCTCCAGCAGCCCAAGGGACACGCACCAGCGGCTACGGCCGCGCGCATAATTGGATGTGCCATCAATCGGGTCCACAACCCAACGCAGGCTGCCTGTCCGGGTTACGCCACCTTCCTCGCCCTCAAATCCGTCATCGGGAAAAAGAGCTTTCATACGCCCGGCAATAAAGGCCTCAACCGCGCCATCGGTTTCAGTCAGCCAGTCCTGTGCGGCTTTCAGTTCCCCTTGTGGGCCACCCGGTTGCGGTCGCATGGCCATGGCCATACGCGCGGCATCCCGCACAACGGATCGAGCGGCTTCCAGTCGGCAGGCAAGGGCGGGGCTCGGGGTTTTCATGATGCAAAATCTCCTGCGGCTTGGTTCAGCCGGGGCACGATAGCGGGAAACCAGTATTATGAAAGCCCTGCCGCAGGAATGTCACTCAGACCCGATAGCAGGATTTGGGCCACCGCCTGTGCAGCCATAGCCAGCTCTGTGGTCTCTGGCGTATCCTGCTTTCAAGGCGGTCATTGATTGCCTGTGTCAGCAGGCGGGTATCCTCCTGCCTGTCTCCTGTGTCTGGCAGAGGCAGCGGTGCTTCCACCACAACACGCAGGCGGGCAGGCCCCAAACGCACCACGTAACCCGGAATGACCGGACAACGATACCGCAAGGCCATGGCCGCAAGGGCAGGGGCCGTCATGGCAGGTTTCCCGAAGAACGTGACCTCCAGACCGTCATTCATTTTCTGGTCCACCAGCATGCCAAGGCGACCACCCCTGGCAACGTAGGCCAATGCTTCCCGCGCGCCTTTCGCTCCTTTTGCAAAAAGCGGCACCTTTTCTTCCCCCATGGCCTCATCCCGCAGGGTTCTGATCAACGCATCGACCCGCGGGTTCGCCGCAGCCCTGTAGAACGATGCAAACGGCAGCCCATGCCGCGCCACCGCTGGCGGCAGCATTTCCCAGTTTCCAATATGCCCGGATACCAGCAGCACAGGCCCGCCTCGCTGGGCCTGCTCGTGCAGATAATCCGCCCCTTGCACTTCAAAGCCCGGACCGGACCGGGTATTTTCCTGCAGGCTGGCAATGTGGGGCAATTCCCCCACCGTGCGGCCAAGATTTTCCCATACGCCGCAGATAATAGTACGCCGCGCGCGCGGCGTCAGTTCCGGCATGGCGAGTTCAAGATTACGCTCCGCCACATGGGAGACAGGCAGCCAGGGGCCAATACCGCGCGCCAGCGCGCCAGCAAAGGTCGAAGCCGTTTCAGGTTTCATTCGCCCCAGAAATGCCAGCAATCCTTGCGCGACGCAGGCTTCAAGCCACTGCCCTGCCTTACGAAACCACGCCGCCATGCTGCTCTCCTTCAAGAAGCCGATCCAGAATCCATTCGGGATCGGCCTCGTCCCGCCAGATCAAATCCACACCGACGCCGATAACCCGAGGCTGAAATGCCGGGGGCAGGCGCACATGATCCTTGGGGGTGGTTACCAGTACAGCAGCGTGCGCCTGCGCCTCGGCCTCCAGCCGCGCAAGATCGGACGCCGTATAGGGATAATGATCCGGAAAAACCCTCGTCTCCACTAACGTTACGCCCGCCGCGCGCAAGGTGTCGAAAAACTTCTCCGGTCGCCCGATACCCGCAAACGCAACACATGGCTGCCCCATCAATGCCGCGACTTCGGCTGACTGCGCAAAAGAGGCCTGCAAAACCGGCTTTCCGTACACGTGCAACGCGGACAGAACGCCCGTTACATCCGCGCCTGTCACAAGCACGGCCGTACTCCGGGCCAGCGCGTCGTTCAATGGTTCGCGCAGCGGCCCCGCCGGCAGCACATGCCCGTTGCCTATCCCGGCGCCACCATCGACGACGAGCAGGGATACGGTCTTGGCTAGTCCCGGGTTCTGAAACCCGTCGTCCATCAGTAGACAGTCCGCCCCAGATTCTATCGCTCTCTGCGCCCCCAGCGCCCGATCCCCCCCGACCCAGACCGGACATATACCGGCCAGCAGCAGGGGCTCATCGCCCACATCGCGTGCTTTGTGCCTGCTCGGATCAACCTGCGTGCCGTCAGGAACGCGCCCGCCATACCCGCGTGAAAGAATATGCGGCTTTCTACCGCGCCGGATCAGCCTTTGCGCCAGATCCATGACAACAGGCGTCTTACCCGTTCCACCTACACTCACATTCCCACAACACAAGACCGGAACAGGCGCGCACCATCCCGGCTTTTCCTGGCGTCGCCGGGCCGCACGGATCACCAGCTTTTCTACTGGCGCGAGCAGAGCAGGCAAGACACGCCCTACGGGGTTTCTCCAAAAGGCAGGCGGCTTCAGCATGACCATGACAGCGCCAAAATCCGCTCGGCCAGACGATCCACCAGAGACTGATCCGCCAGAGCAACCGCCCGCGCGGCGTCGCCCAGATTTTCCCTTACGGCCGGATTGCTCACGACACGCCGCACCCACGCCGCCAGAGCCCGTTCATCGGCCACGGTCGTTATAGCTGCACCAAAATGCTCATAGGCTTCGGTAAAATTGCCGGTCAGCGGCCCGGTAGCAACCGCACAGCCAAGCCGGGCTGGTTCATACGGGTTATGCCCCCCACCTTTACACCCTGGCAGGCTGTTCCCCATGAAAACGCATGTCGCCAGCCTGAAGAACAGTCCGAGTTCACCCAGCGTATCCGCCACCCAGACATGATCCCGCTTTTGGGGAATCTGCCCAAGCTGACGCCGGGGAGCGCCACCGGCCAGTGCGGCAACATCCGCACCCCGTTCAGGATGGCGGGGCACGATAATTGTCAGCAGGTCAGGCATCTCATGCGACAGCGTTCGCGCCACGTCGATAATCGCCACCTCTTCTCCCATATGCGTAGAGGCCGCCAGCCAGACCGGCCGCCCGGCCAGACATGCCTGCAAACGGGCAAGCTCCGCCTCATCCACCGGCAACGGAGCAGCCGCACGCTTGAGATCACCAACGGGCAGGGTGGTGGCTGCTCCAAGAGCAGACAGGCGCTCAGCATCCTCCGGGCTTCTGGGACAGACCCATGCAAAGCGTTCCAGCATGGCGCGCGCTACCACCGGCATACGCTGCCAGCGTTTGAAGCTCCTGTCCGACATGCGGCCGTTGACCAGCGCCACGGGAATACTGCGCGCGTGGCACAGGCCAATCATGGTCGGCCAAAGTTCACTTTCGGTAAAAACGGCAGCCTGTGGTCGCCAGTGCCGCAGGAAACGACGCCCCCAACGCGGCACATCAAGCGGCATGAACTGATGGATAACCCGAGCATCCGGCAGTCTCTGCGCAACCGTCTGAGCCGCTGTGACAGTGCCAGTCGTCAACAGCACGTGCAGATCAGAGCGCAGGACCAGACATTTCTGGACAAGAGGCAGCAGGGAAATAACCTCTCCCACGCTGGCGGCATGAAACCACACCAACGCACCATCGGGGCGGGAACGGGAAGCATAGCCCATTTTTTCGCGCACACGCTCAGGCAGTTCCTTACCGCGTGCCAGTCGCCAGCGCAGGAACAGGGGAAGAAACGGCGTCAGCAGCGTGCCCGCGACCGACCATGCCCGCGAAGGGGTAAGATCAAGCGGGGCAAGGGTCTTGAAACTGGCGTCATGATCCGAGGGCGCGTTCCGGTGAGACGCCGCGCGCTCCATAGCCTGATTAAGAGCCTGTTCGAGCACAAGCGCCGGGTCTGCTTGATCCGACAGGGCTTCAAGAAACAGCGGATCGGCACTGGTCAGGACGCCTCGACCGAATGGCAGCGGCAGCGTCATGCGATCCCATGTCTTAAGGGTAATGCCACGACAGACCGCACCAATAGGCACCACCGGCGCGTCCGCCAGACGCGCCAAAGCCAGCACACCCTGCTGGACTTTGCGCCTCGGCCCATTCGGGCCGTCAGGCGTGATGGCAACGAGGCAGCCATGCCGCAAGCTGCGGCGCATCTGGCGCAGGGCGTTGGCTCCCCCCTTGTTCTTACCGCGTGCATCGCTCGAACCCGCAATGGACCATATCCGCCAGGGGGCGACCACATCGGCAATCAACCGGCCGTCCTGATTACGACTAATCAGCACCCGAAGCCTGAGGGCAGGATTATGCGGCTCCGCCCACCACCACAAGGCAGGCGAAAGCGGCAGCATTTCATGCCAGAACGCCACCACAGCCACACGGCCTTCCTGTCCGGTCAGCCAGTCCTGTGACCTGGGGGAGAGTGCGATCGTCCAGCGCGTTGTCCGCAAGGCAAAACCCAGATAGGCACGCAGCCCTGCCACCATAACGGCGCGCAGGGCTGAACGAACTGGGCCGGACATGACGCGGGCCTGCCGCATCAGATCAGGAACGCAGCCATCTCCTGAGGCCCATTCCTTCGGGCTTTTCATCCAGAACGGATGGCTGGTACGCTATGGTAAAGCGCGTATGAGCCGCCTGCCATACAGCCGGGTCACTCCCTTGCGGGATTTCAACCTGCGAAACCCCGCAACGGAGCAGAAACTCATACTGGTCAGGCAGAATATGCCCGGCAGCCCTTACCGTGCCCGCATAGCCCAGATGCTCACGCAGGGCGCGAGCCTGACTGAAAGCCCGACCATCGCGAAAAGAACCAAAGGTTACACAGACGAGCGCCAGACGGGGCAGGGCTTCACGCAGGCTCTCAACCCGATCAGCCGGTTCAAGCACCACGCCAAGACGGCCTGCGCCATTCCGCCCCAGTCCTTCAGCCAGCCGGGACAGCGGCACCAGCACGTCACCTTCCGGCAGGGCAACGCCCTCCTGCGCAAGCTGCCAGCCGTTTTCCGTAATCTGGCCGTTCTCAAACAGTGGCATAGGCTGCGTCCTTGAATGGCGCCGCGCCAAGACGGCGATAGGTCTCGATAAAACGCTCACCCGGAGTGCGCCGGACAAGATAGACGTCGATTATACGGGCAATGGCGTCCACTGTCTCGTCTTCGGACATGGCGGAGCCCAGAATCTGCCCGACGGACGCGTTATCCCCTGAACTGCCGCCCAATGTGATCTGGAACGCTTCCTCGCCCCGTTTGTCCACCCCGAGGATGCCGATATTCCCGGCATGGTGATGCCCGCACGCATTGATGCAGCCGGAAATATTCAACCGGAGTTGGCCGATTTCCTGCTGGAGCGTGGTGTCCGCAAAACGCGCGCTCAGTTTCTGCGCGATGGGAATGGAACGCGCATTGGCCAGCGAGCAATAATCCAGACCGGGGCAGGCGATGATATCCGTCAGAAGCCCAACATTGGCTGTACCCAGCCCGTTAGCCCGCAGCATCTGCCAGACCTCAAACAGACGATCCTGCCGGACATGCCCCAGCACAACATTCTGCATGTGGGTGATCCGCAGTTCGCCAAAGCTGTACTGATCCGCCAGATCAGCCAGCAGGTCCATTTGCTCCGCCGTCGCATCACCCGGAATACCACCCGCAGGCTTGCAGGAAACGGTCAGGCTGCAATAGCCGGGCTGCTTGTGCGGGTGGGTGTTGGTGCCAACCCAGGCCGCAAATGCACGATCCGCACGGCACTGGGCGGCCAGCGCCTCGGCACCATCGGGCAACGTTTCAAAAGCCGGCGCGCCGAAACGGGCGCGAATGGCTTCGACAACCTCGGGCGGCAGACGATAGCGGCTGCGGTCCATCGCCGCAAACTCGGCATTGACCTTTTCGAGAAATGCTTCACGACCAAGGGCCTGCACAAGAATCTTGATACGGGCCTTGTACATGTTATCGCGGCGGCCGAACTCGTTATAAACACGCAGCACCGCTTCAAGATAGGCGATCAGGTCTTCTTCAGGTAGATCATCACGCAGGCTGACACCCACAATAGGCGTCCGCCCGAGCCCGCCCCCCACGATCACCTCGAATACGGGACGCCCTTTACCGCCCATCCGGGCAATCAGCCCGATATCGTGGAAGCGGGCGGCCACGCGGTCCTGTGCGCTGCCGGAAATTGCGATCTTGAACTTCCGCGGCAGGAAGGTGAATTCAGGATGCAGGGTGGACCACTGACGCAGGATTTCCGCATGAACACGGGGGTCCAGCACCTCGTCCTGCGCGGCTCCCGCAAACTGGTCGGATGTCACATTACGGATGCAGTTACCGCTGGTCTGGATGGCGTGCATCTGGGCATCGGCCAGCACGTCCAGAATTGCGGGGGTATCTTCCAGCTTGATCCAGTTGAACTGGATATTCTGACGCGTCGTAAAATGGCCGTAACCACGGTCATAACGCCGCGCGACATGCGCCAGCGCGCGCATCTGCTCCGCGCTGAGCGTGCCATAAGGAATGGCAACACGCAGCATATAAGCATGAAGCTGCAGATAAAGGCCGTTCATTAGCCGTAGGGGCTTGAACTCGTCCTCGCTCAGCGCCCCGGACAGGCGGCGGGCCACCTGATCACGAAACTGCTCAACGCGCTGGGCCAGAAAAGCACGGTCCACCTCGTCATAGGCATAGCGCCCGACCGGAAGCTTGGACTGAAGGAACTTAGGCATGGTATTCTTGTCCTGCTGACGGTTTTCAGGCTCGCCCCGACTGCGCGGGGGGCTGCCAGGCCGGGGTGAAAGCTTCATGCACGCTGGGGCCAAACGCCCGGATACGTTCACGGGTTGTCAACGGTTCCGGGCCGGAAGAAGAGAGCACGACCTGCACGCCGTAAACCCCAACGACTTCATCAGCCGCGGCCCGCGCAGTCTGGGTCGCCAGCCGTTCGGGCATACTGTCATTAGGAAACGTCGCGGCATTCCTGATGCTCAACTGCCACGCGCCCTGCGGGTCAAGCCAGACAATCCGCCCGTCCAGCAGCCGGTTTGCCGTGACAACACTCAACCCGTCCTCGTCGCGGCGATTGTTTCTACGATCCACTTCCGTCCCTTTCTGGTCCATTCCTGCCGAAGAAAATACAAAAAACAGATGATATTATCAATATATCACGCACAAAAAACGTAACATGGCGCTTGCCCTACAGGCAGGCCAGACCATTGCGGAACAGGCGCGCCCGGCTGATATCCAGCGCAGCGCCCTCAAGCGCATGATCCGCACCGTCCTGCGGCAGAAAGAATGGAATACCGTCGTGGCCAGCACAGTTCAGCACATAGTGGCGGTAGCCATTACGCGCACCGCGCGGCACGGCCCGCAAGGGAGCATTCTGTCCCGGTTGAGCAGGAACAAGCTGTATTTCGTAAGGACGGATCATGGCGACTGCCGGGCCATCCGCAACAGAGTCCGGTACCGAAAACGGCAGAACGAGCGGGTCATCCAGCACCATGCGCCCAGCGCCGACAATACCGGGAAAAGACACGGCTTCGCCCAGAAACTCCATGACAAATTCAGTCGCGGGACTGCTGTCCAGATCTACGGGAGACGCATCCTGCACGATCTGCCCATCCTGCATGACCACGATCCTGTCGGCCACATCAAGAGCCTCTTCCTGATCGTGGGTTACAAGGATGGTCGTCAGCCCCAGCCGGTCATGCAGTTCCCGCAGCCATGAGCGTATGGAACGGCGAACAATCGGGTCAAGCGCTCCGAAAGGCTCGTCAAGCAGGAGAACACGAGGGCCGGTTGCCAGCGCCCGCGCCAGAGCAACACGCTGCCGCTGTCCACCGGACAGGCGGGCAGGGTAGGCGCCCCCCAAATCAGGAATCTGCATCAGTTCCAGTAATTCCCTGACCCGCTCATTAATCCGGGCGCGGGTAGGGCGGCGGGCAGCGGGCAACACATCCAGACCGAACGCAATATTGCGCGCAGCCGTCATATGCGGGAACAGGGCATAGTTCTGGAAAACAAACCCGACCTGCCCTGCACGCGCGCTGACGTCCTCCATAACCTGCCCATCAAGGCTGACCGTGCCCGCCTGATACGGATCAAGCCCGGCAATCGCCCTGAGCAGGGTCGTCTTGCCCGCACCCGAAGGCCCTACAAGGGCGACAAAAGCGGAATCCGGCACATCGAGCGAAACTTTCCTCAGCAGCGCCTTGCCCCTGCCCGGAGCAAAACGCTCAAGGGCGCTGACTTCAATACTCATGCCTTTTTCTCCCGCAGGCGCGCGATCCATTCCGGGGCTGAACGCAGCAGCACGGCCCCCATGGCCATGACTCCCAGCAGGGCCGCCATGGTGAAGGCAGCAACCGACTGATAGCCATTGTACAAATTCTCGATATGCAGCGGCATTGTCTCGGTCTCGCCCGGAATATGGCCGGACACGACTGAAACAGCACCGAACTCGCCCAAGGAACGCGCGGTTGTCAGCAGCACGCCAGACAGCAGCGCCCCCCTTACGCCGGGCAGGGTCACATGCCACAGAACCTGCCAGAAATTGGCCCCGGCCAGCACTGCAGCTTCTTCCGCGTGGCGTCCCTGCAATTCCATGACTGGCAGCAGCGTACGCACGACATAGGGCAGGGTAACGAACAGCGTAGCCAGAATGATACCCGGCACGGCAAAAGCGATATGAATATTCCACCGCTCCAGCAGAGGGCCAAACCACCCCTGCGCACCGAACAGCAGCAGCCACACAAGCCCCGATACCACGGGTGAAATGCTCAGCGGCAGTTCCAGCAATACCAGAAGCGCCTGCCGCCCGCGAAACCGGAAACAGGCCAGCAACCATGCCGCCAGCACGCCGAACAGCGTGTTGATGGCCACAGAAACAACCGTAACGCGCAGGGTAAGCCAGATGGCGGACTGGCCATCCGGGTCTGACAAAGTAGCCAGCGCAGCGCCCAGCCCATCCTTGAGCGCCTCACTCAGCACCATGGCGGGTGGTGCCACCAGCACAACCAGAATGAACAGCCAGGTTGCGACCCACAGCCCGTAGCGCATCATGCCGGCTCACTCCACAAGGCAAGGCGCTTGCGCATCATGCCCACGAGCAGCAGCACCAGCAGCGATGCCACAAGCAGCACAAGGGCAATGGCCGTAGCACCGGCGTAATCAAACTCCTGCAGGCGCACCACGATCAGCAGCGGCGCGATCTCACTCCGGAACGGCTGATTGCCAGCGATAAAAATAACCGAGCCATATTCGCCAATCCCGCGCGCGAACGCCAGACCGAACCCCGTAACAAGCGCCGGCAGGAGCGGAGCAACGATCACCCGCGTAAAGACCTGCCACGGTCTGGCCCCCAGCAACTGAGCGGCTTCTTCAAGCTCATGGGGTAGATCACGCAACACGGGCTCAATGGCACGCACCATGAATGGCAGCCCCACGAACATAAGCGCCACCACGATACCCAGCCGGTTGTATGAAACGAAAATCCCCAGCCGCGACAATGGCTCCCCCAGCCAGCCATGCGGGCTATACAGGGTTGCCAGCGTAATGCCCGAAACCGCCGTGGGCAGAGCCAGTGGCAGATCTATCAGGGCGTTTGCTACATGCCGCCCCGGCAGGTGCCCGCGCACCAGTGCCCAGGCCAGCATCAGCCCGAAAGGCAGGTTGCAGGCAGCAGCGGTCGCGGCGCAGGAAAAGCTGGTCCATAGCGCTGCGAACATGCGCCCGTCCCGCAGGGCTGTCAGCATGGCACTGACACCGTCCTGCCAGGGCCGTACCAGCAGAGTGGAAAGCGGCAGAACGATCAGCAACCCGGCCCACAGCAAGGTTGTGATCAGGGACAGCCGATATCCCGGCAACGCCCGGTTCGAGCGTAGCAATGCAAGAAAAAACTGTTTCATGATACGGCGCGCTCGTTCCGGCTTTCCCTTGATAGATGATAGCCAGCCATCAGGTTCGGCAACAAGAACGCAACGCGCCCGATCCGTAAGAACCGGGCGCGCCCGTCAGTGCCAGAACCGGAATGCTTCAGCCCCGCTTGCGCTGCCCTGCATCCGCACGGACCGCAGCTTCCACAAAGGAAACCAACTCACCCGCCGCCGCATCGACAGCCTGCGCGCCAGTTTCCACCCGCAGTGCGGGAGACTGCGGCGCCTCATACGGCGCATCTATGCCGGTAAAGCTGCTGATCTTGCCTGCACGCGCTGCCGCGTACAGCCCCTTGGGGTCACGCTGCTCGCAGACATCAAGTCCGGCATCGACAAAAATTTCGGCAAAGCCTTCACCGATGATCCGTGCCGCCAGTTCCCTGTCGGACTTCAGGGGCGAAATCAGCGTTACCAGAACGACCTGCCCGGCATCACGCAGGATACGCGCAACCTCGGCGGCACGGCGTACATTTTCTGTACGGTCCGCTTCGCTAAAGCCCAGATCGCTGCACAGTCCGGCACGCAGCGTGTCACCGTCCAGCACCGTCACATCCACACCGGCAGCGAAGAGGCGGTTTTCAGCCGCGCGAGCCAGCGTAGTCTTGCCAGCGCCAGAAAGCCCGGTCAGCCAGAAGACAGCCCCCTTGTGACCTTTGACCTGCTCACGATCCTGCACGCTCACATGGCTTGCGCTGGGGTGAATGACCTTTTCACCCGGTGCAATCTCGGCCGCACCGACCAGCGGCGCGCCGCCGACAATACGCTGCTGCCGATCCACCAGCACGCCACGACCGTCGGTTGTGCCGGGCGTGAAGGGGTCGAACTGAATGTTTTCCGATGCGGAGAGAATGATCTGCGCGAAACCTTCGGGCGGCACTTCCTCACCGGGATTTTCCGTCAGATCATCCAGATTCACCACGGATTCAATGGCGGTCACGGTCACGGCATGTTCGGCCGTTGCCAGACGAAGGCGGAAGCTCTCCCCAACGCGCAGGGGCTCCTGACGCAGCCAGAACAGGCGCGTGCGCACGCGTGAGGCCTCAACCGGCGCAGTTTCCCGATGATGCAGCAGATCACCGCGATCAGGGATCACATCCGGCTCAAGCGTGACTGCAACAGACTGTCCTGCATAAGCCGAAACCTGCGGGGCTGTATGCCAGCCTTCAATGGACGCGATACGGGCAGGGGTTTTCTGCGTGCCGATCACCACTGTATCGCCAACACGGACGCGGCCGCGCTCGATACGGCCCGCCACGTAGCGCTTGTCACCAAAGCGGTACACATCCTGCACCGGCAGGCGTAGAGCCAGTTCCGCACGGGAGGCGGGAGAGGGCACAGCCACCAGAGCTTCGGTCAGGGTCGGGCCAGTGTACCAAGGCATACGCTCGGAGCGGGCGGCAATGTTGTCGCCATCTCGGGCGGAAGCGGGCACAAATACCGCCGCCTTCAGGTCGAGGCGGGTCAGCAGGTCCGTTACATCGTGCTGCACAGCTTCGATCTTGGCCTGATCGAAATCGAGCAGGTCAACCTTGTTGAGCAGCACGATGATGTGGCGAATACCAATCAGGTGCAGCAGCATGGCGTGGCGGCGGGTCTGCTCACGCGCGCCTTCCGAGGCATCCACCACCAGCACGGCGGCTTCGGCATCGGCAGCGCCGGTAATCATATTGCGCAGGAACTGCCGGTGTCCCGGCGCATCCACGATAACGTATTCACGCCCGGCCAGATTGAAGGGGATGCGGGTGGAATCAACGGTTACGCCCTGGTCGCGTTCGATCTGCAGAGAGTCGAGCAGAAAGCTCCACTCGATCTTCAGACCACGCTTTTTGGACGATTCAATGATCTGCGCAACCTTGCCTTCCTGCAGGTTGTCCGTGTCATGCAGCAGGCGCCCGATCAGGGTGGATTTGCCATGATCGACATGCCCTACGATAACGATAGGCGTTGCCGCATCCAGGCTGGTGGTGGTGTTCTTGGTCATATTCGCTTCAATCCCGGTCGGCACGTAATCAGAGATAGCCCGCCACACGCAGGCGTTCGAAGGCATCCTCGGACTCATGATCCATGGCGCGGCCCGCACGTTCAGATGTTTTGGTCGTTTCCAGTTCCGTGATCACTTCGGCCACGGTGGAAGCGTTGCTCTCGACCGGGAAGGTAATGTCGGAATCACCCAGCGAACGATAACGCTTGCCGTTTTTGGAGAAATAAAGGTCAACCAGCGGAATACCTTCGCGCTCGATATAACGCCAGATATCAATTTCACGCCACGCCAGCAGCGGATGAACACGGATATGCATGCCTTCCTCGTGCGGGGTCGCATACTGGTCCCAGAATTCGGGCGGCTGGTTGCGGATATCCCACTTGTGGCTGGCGCCACGGGGGCTGAACACGCGTTCCTTGGCACGCGTACCCTGCTCGTCACGACGGATACCGGCGATCACGCCCTGCAGCTTGTGGTTCTCGATCATGGCTGCGAGACCGGCCGTTTTACGGGCCGCCGAGCGCGCTGCGGGCGGAAGGGAGGGGTCCATCTCTTCAACCGGGGGGCAGTCGCCCAGCAGCAGTTCAAGCTCCCACTTTTTGGCGTATTCATCCCGGAAATCGTACATTTCAGGGAATTTCTTGCCGGTATCCACGTGCATGACGGGGAAGGGCACCCTGCCAAGGAACGCCTTCTTGGCCAGCCAGACCATGACGTTCGAATCCTTGCCAAGGGACCACAGCATGGCCAACGGCTTGAGCTTGCGATAGGCTTCTCTCAGAATAAAGACGCTCTGAGCTTCCAATTGATCGAGATGATCCATAGTTATCCGTAACCCCGTTCTCGGGCTGCATGAAGAATAAAAACGTGCGCTGGGCACTCAGGTATTCTGCCCGCCAGAAGACTGACTGACATGAATACCGCACTCGGTCTTGTTCAACCCTGCCCAGCGACCACCCCGGGCATCCTCCCCGCCACCGACTGGCGTCGTGCAGGGCGCACATCCGATGGACAGGTACCCCTCACGGACAAGCGGGTGAGGGGGCAGGCCACGGCGCGCCATTTCGTCCTGGATCTGCTCAGCACTCCAGTAGGCCAGAGGGTTGATTCTGATCTGGCCATCATCCCGGCGCTCCACAACGTCCATCTGCGAACGGGTGGAGGCCTGAGCGCGTTTGCGGCCCGTTACCATAACATCATAAGCCAAAGAAGCCAGACGCAAGGGCTCGACCTTGCGCAACGCGCAGCACGCATCAGGATCGAACGCCCAGAGTTCACCAGTCGGATCATTCTGGGCAACACGTTCAGGATCGGGATCGAGATCGACCACATTTTTCAGACCAAGAAAGGCCGCCAGATCACGTCGGTAAGTCAGCGTTTCGTGAAAATGCCGACCTGTATTCAGGAACAGCACACGCATGGACGGCTCTGCCTCAGCTACCAGAGCCAGCAGCAGCGCAGATTCCGCACCAAACGAGGACAAAACCGCCAGTCGATCGCCAAACTGAGCCTGCGCGGCCCGCAGCAACGCCACTGGGTTGTCCTGCACCGCTTCAAGCGCACGCAGTTGATCGTCTCTTTCAAAAACCGTGGCCACGCCCTATACACCGCTTCCGAACGATTGAATGAAAATAATTAAACTCTCCATACAGATATATTTATCACTCAACAACTCTTATTTTCACCATCGCACCCGAGTTTTCATCAAAAAATCAACGCTGCTAAAAAGTTGTTTATACCGCCGAGTCAGTCTATTTTTGTTGGCATAATATATCTTATGCGCTAATTAGCCGCGTTTTCAACGGCCGCAGGATCGACCGGTGCGGGCACGCTCACCGTGTTGATCGCACACCATTCCGACCCCGGCAGCACCCCATGGCAGCATTACATGCTGGTGCTGCCCACACAGCCGGGCTATATTCGCGTTCCTTCTTCATATTCTGGTTCGGTTTGCTGTTATGGCTGATGGTTCATCCTCCCTTGCTCACTCCCCTGCTCCCGCGCCCCTGCGCCACGACTGGAGTGTGGCGGAAATTCAGTCCCTGTTGAACCTCCCCTTTCCTGAACTGATGTTCCGCGCGCAGGCTACCCACCGCGCAACGTTCGACCCGACAGAAATCCAGATTTCCACGCTCCTGTCGATCAAGACCGGCGGATGCCCGGAAGACTGCGCCTACTGCCCCCAGAGCGTCGTGCACGAAGACAGCGTGAAGGCCGAAAAGCTGATGGCGGTCGAGAAGGTTCTGGAAGAAGCACGCAAGGCCAAGGCTGCCGGGGCTGGCCGTTTCTGCATGGGGGCAGCTTGGCGCTCCCCCAAGGAACGCGACCTCGAAACCGTGTGCGCCATGATTGAGGGTGTTAAGGAACTGGGGCTCGAAACCTGTGTAACTCTCGGTATGCTGGATGACAGTCAGGCCATGCGTCTCAAAGACGCGGGGTTGGATTTCTATAACCATAACCTTGACACCTCTCCCGAATATTATGGCGAGATCATTTCCACCCGCACCTATCAGGATCGGCTCGATACGCTTGCCAGCGTGCGTGACGCCGGCATCAATGTGTGCTGCGGCGGCATCGTCGGTATGGGAGAAGGTGAGACCGACCGCGCCGGGTTGATCGCGTCGCTCGCCAACCTGCCGGCCCACCCCGAAAGCGTGCCGATCAATCTGCTTGTGCGCGTTGAAGGCACGCCGCTGGCCAAAGCAGATGAGGTCAGTCCTCTTGATTTCGTGCGGATGATCGCCGCTGCGCGCATCACGATGCCCAAAAGCCGCGTACGATTGGCCGCCGGACGTGAAAACATGACGGACGAAACGCAAACCCTGTGCTTTCTGGCTGGCGCGAACTCCATTTTCTATGGCGAACGCCTGCTGACCACGCCCAACCCGCAGGCTCAGCGCGACCGCGCCCTGCTCCAAAATCTGGGCATGCACACGACCGGTATCGGCCTGTAACCCGCCCCGGACAGAATGAGTTATACTGTTAAGGAAATCTTCCTCACCCTTCAGGGTGAAGGAGGACAGGCAGGCCGCGTTGCGGTGTTCTGCCGGTTTACCGGCTGCAATCTGTGGTCTGGCCGTGAGCAGGATCGTGAAAGTGCCCAGTGCCGCTTTTGCGATACTGATTTTGTCGGCACCGACGGCGTTAACGGTGGACGGTTTGAAACCGCCGCTGAACTGGCGGGCAAGATCGACAGTTTCTGGCCCGCGCCTTCAGAAGATAATGGCCGAAAACTGGTAGTGTTTACCGGTGGCGAGCCCCTGCTCCAGCTTGATACCCCTCTGATTGAGGCCATGCACGTGCTGGATTTTGACATCGCTGTTGAAAGCAATGGGACCGTGTCTGCGCCTGCGGGCATCGACTGGCTCTGCATCAGCCCGAAGGCCGGTGCCCCGCTGCGCCAGACGCAGGGGACGGAACTCAAACTGGTCTATCCACAACCGGGGCTGAACCCGGCGGATCTCGCACAACTTGATTTCCGCCTGTTCTGGCTGCAACCTATGGATGGCGCGCATCAGGCCGAGAACCTTAAGGCCGCCATCGGGTACTGTCTGGAACACCCGCAATGGGGCCTGTCCTTGCAGACTCATAAACTGACCGGAATTCCCTAGTCATGCCGCTTGCAGAAAGAGACCAACACGAGTCTGCCCTTGTCCTGTTTTCCGGTGGACAGGACTCAGCGACCTGTCTGGCGTGGGCACTCGCTCGTTTCAACCGTGTTGAAACGCTGGGATTCGATTACGGCCAGCGGCACGCGGTGGAACTGGAATGCCGCACCGTTCTGCGTGAAGGTATGGCAGCCTGTAACCCGCTCTGGCGTGAACGCTTGGGGGCAGACCATACGCTGCCACTTGATGCACTGCATATGGTCTCCGAGACGGCGCTAACCCGCGAGGCCGAAATTACCATCACGGAAAACGGGTTGCCCAACACGTTCGTGCCCGGCCGCAACCTGCTTTTTCTAACTTTCGCGGCGGCTCTGGCTGCACGGCGCACAATCCGGCATCTGATTACCGGTGTGTGCGAAACCGACTATTCAGGCTACCCGGACTGCCGTGATGACACGATCAAGTCGCTTCAGGTTTCGCTCAATCTGGGCATGGAACGCCGATACGTCATTCACACGCCACTCATGTGGCTAAGCAAGGCAGAAACCTGGCTTCTGGCGGAAGAACTCGGCGGTCAGGCGCTTGTCTCCCTGATCAACCGGGAAAGCCACACCTGCTACACAGGCCAGCGCGAGGTTTTGCACCCCTGGGGCTACGGTTGCGGCACCTGCCCTGCCTGCCACCTGCGGCAAACCGGGTGGGAAGCCTATCAGGCCAAGAAAGCAGACCATGCCTGAACTTGTCTTCACCCGCCGCTTTTCCATGGGCCATCGGCTGATCCATGGGGCATCAGAAAGCTGCGCCGTGCCCCATGGCCACAACGAACTTGTAACCGTACGACTGACAGCAACAACCCCTGCCCGTCTCGACGGACAAGGCAACATGGCTATTTCGTTTCAGCAGGCCAAAGGGACATGGCACCGCTTTGTGGATGAAAAGCTCGACCACGCCCTTCAACTGGCTGACGATGACCCTCTGCTGGACTGGTTTCTTACGCATGAACCCGCGCGGGCGCGCCGCATTGTCGTGACTCCCGGCGACCCGACAACTGAGCTGATGGCCTGCCTGCTCATGGCCAAAATCAACGCGTTTCTGAAGAATGAGGGCGGCATCCTGCACTGCACGGAACTCTCGTTGCAGGAAACGCCCACCAACACCGTCTGCTTTTCCGGTGATCCTGAAGACTTCATTCCCCGGACAGCATCTACTCATACCCCGTGGTGGAAACGGGCCGATATGAGTATTTCAGACCTGCCCTGAAAGTCTGGATTTCAGGCTCACCCAATGAAAAAGGCGGGCTCCTTCAAGGAGCCCGCCTTCCCGCCAACGCTAGAGCGTAAGCCCCAGAATTTTCGTCGTCCGGTCAAACTGCTGCTGACACAGGGCCGGGTTGTTGGCCAGCTTCTGCCCGAAAGAAGGCACCATGGCTTTGAGCCTGTCCGTCCATTCCGGCATTTTGTTGGGAAAGCATTTCTGCAGGACGTTGAGCATGATCGGCGCAGCCGTGGAGGCGCCTGGTGATGCACCCAGCAGCGCCGCCACAGAACCATCATCACTGGCGATCACTTCCGTGCCGAACTGAAGTACGCCCCCCTTCTGCGGGTCCTGCTTGATAATCTGCACGCGTTGACCTGCCACGACGAGTTCCCAGTCCTCGGCCTTGGCATCAGGAATAAAGTCACGCAAAGCGTTGATCCGGTCTTCCTGCGACTGGAGCACCTGCTGGATCAGATATTTTGTCAGCGGCCAGTTATCACGTGCCACGGCCATCATCGGCCCGATATTGCCCGGCCGCACGGACAGCGGCAGATCCATGAGCGAGCCCTGCTTGAGAAAGCGGGTCGAAAATCCGGCATACGGCCCAAACAGCAGCGCGTGTTTGCCATCAATCATACGGGTATCAAGATGCGGCACAGACATGGGCGGCGCACCGACCGAAGCCTTGCCATAGACCTTGGCACGATGCCGGGCGATCAGCGCCTTGTTGGTGCACCGCAGGAACTGCCCGCTGACCGGAAAGCCCCCGACGCCCTGCGCCTGAGGAATACCTGTCTTCTGCAGCAGGGTCAGGGCCGCACCGCCGGCCCCGATAAAGACAAAGCGCGAACGTACGATACGATCCGTGTTTTCGCGCAGGTCGCGCACTTTCATCTGCCACTGACCGTCTTCATCACGCCGGATATCCTGCACATCGTGCTTGGTGTGCAGCACGCAGCCTTTTGTACCGGACAGGTAGCTGAACAGCAGGCGGGTGAGCGCACCAAAATTGACATCGGTACCCATCAGGCTACGGGTGACGGCAATCCGCTCACCCTTGGGCCTGTTCTGCATAATCAGCGGCGCCCACTGCGCAATTTGCTGACGGTCTTCCGAATAATCCATACCGGAGAACAGCGGGTGCGCGGACAGGGCCTCGTGCCGCGCACGCAGGAAAGCAACGTTCTCTTCGCCCCACACGAAGCTCATATGCGGCACGGCGGTCAGAAACTCCCCCGCGTGAGGAATAACGCCGTTTTCAACCAGATAGGCCCAGAACTGCCGCGAGACCTGAAACTGCTCGTTCACCGCAACGGCCTTGGAAATATCGACCTTACCGTCGGCACCCTGGGGCGTGTAGTTGAGTTCACACAGGGCCGAATGCCCCGTCCCCGCATTATTCCATGCGTTTGAACTTTCTTCCGCGACGCTATCGAGGCGCTCGTAAATGCTTATTTTCCAGTCAGGCTGAAGCTGACGAAGCATGGTCCCGAGTGTGGCGCTCATGACGCCACCGCCAATCAGGACAACATCAACGGAAGAGGCAATATCGGTCGAGTTGGAACTCATCATGGTCTCCGCATTACCACTCAGCCCCGCAAGGATACTTTCAGCGGACTGGCGGCTTTTATTTTTCGCCACGGGTTCCTGCTCTTGCAGCCACAGGGACCGGCGGCTCATTGCTAGCTGCATTACTGCGCGCAGTATAGGCTTATATCCATCAAGCGCCTGCTCACCTTAACGAGAGTACAGCGTTTGTTGAAACCCCTCCCACTTCACGCACGTTATCATACGATCTGACCCGCCTCCCGCGCAGGTTCAATGCAACCTGCATGAGACGGCGGGTTACCTGCTCGTAAGAGAAATACGGAAAGCGCAGTATGACAATCACCAAACATGGCAGCGCACACTGGAAAGGCTCTATCCGCGAAGGCCACGGTACGATCTCTACTGAAAGCGGCACGCTACAGGCTGTGCCCTATGGCTTCGCCACCCGTTTTGAAGGCAAGCCTGGCTCCAACCCGGAGGAGCTGCTAGCGGCAGCCCACGCCGCGTGCTTTTCCATGGCGCTCTCTCTGATTCTGGGGGAAGCGGGACTGACTGCCCAGTCCATCCACACAGAAGCCGCCGTACACCTGGACAAAACAGATACGGGGTTTGGCATCACTCAGGTTGATCTGACCCTCAAGGCCGATGTGCCTGGCGCGACAGCGGAACAGTTTCTGGCTCTTGCCGAGAAAGCCAAGGCAGGCTGTCCCGTTTCCAAGCTGTTCCGCGCCAATATCACGCTCAGGGCGGAGCTGGAGGGTTAGGTTAACCCCCAGTCTGCCCCCGATGCCGCAGCAGATGGTCTGCCAGTACACAGGCCATCATGGCCTCCCCAACAGGCACGGCCCTGATCCCGACGCACGGATCGTGTCGGCCCTTGGTAATCACCTGCGTTTCCTGCCCGGAACGGGTAATGGAATCCACAGGGGTCAGCATTGAACTTGTGGGCTTGACCGCAAAGCGTGCCACGACGGGCTGCCCGCTGGAGATACCCCCCAGAATACCGCCTGCATGATTGGCCCCGAAAACGATCTGGCCATCCCGACTATACAGTGCATCGGCATTTTCCGGCCCGGTCAGAGCCGCCGCTGCAAAGCCATCGCCAATTTCCACGCCTTTGACAGCGTTGATGCTCATCAGAGCCGCGGCGATGTCCGCATCCAGCTTGCCATAAATTGGCGCCCCCAGACCGGCTGGCACACCTTCGGCCACAACCTCGATCACAGCACCGATTGATGACCCCGCCTTGCGGATATCATGCAGATACGCCTCCCACGAGGAGACAACCCCTGCATCAGGCGAGAAGAACGGGTTGCGTTCGACTTCGGCCCAGTCCCAGCGTGTGCGGTCAATATCATGCGGGCCAAGCTGAACGAGAGCAGCCCGGATCTGCACTCCCGCGCCCAGCACCTTACGCGCCACGGCCCCCGCCGCGACCCGGCAGGCGGTTTCACGCGCGGAAGAACGACCGCCGCCGCGGTAATCGCGGATACCGTATTTCAGATCATAGGTCAGGTCCGCGTGACCCGGCCTGTAGGTCTGGGCAATCTCCCCGTAATCACGGGAACGCTGATCGGTATTTTCAATCAGAAGGGAGATAGGGGTTCCGGTCGTTTGTCCTTCAAAGACACCCGACAGGATCCGCACCTCATCCGCTTCGCGCCGCTGCGTGGTGAACGCCGACTGACCCGGCTTGCGACGATCCAGAAACGGCTGGATATCCGCCTCACTCAGGGGAATACGTGGCGGACAGCCGTCAATGACACAGCCAATTGCCGGCCCGTGGCTTTCGCCCCAGGTGGTGACACGGAACAGATGACCGAACGTATTGTAAGACACGGCGAACCTCAGTCCGCGGCGACAGAAAGATCAGGCGCTGAAGGGTTCTTCATGCCGACCATATGGTATCCGCAGTCGACATGATGCACTTCGCCCGTCACACCAGAAGACAGGTCGGAAAGCATATACAGCCCTGCCCCGCCCACTTCCTCCAGCGTCACATTGCGCTCAAGCGGCGCGTTATACTGGTTCCACTTGAGAATATAGCGGAAATCGCCAATGCCGCTGGCGGCAAGAGTCTTGATCGGCCCGGCGGAAATCGCATTGACCCGAATGCCGTCGCGCCCCAGATCCGCTGCCATATAACGCACGGACGCTTCAAGAGCGGCCTTCGCTACACCCATCACATTGTAATGCGGCATAACGCGCTCGGCACCGAGATAAGTCAGCGTAAGCAGAGAGCCACCATTCTTCATCAGCCGGGCCGCGCGCTGCGCCACTGCCGTGAAGGAGAAGCAGGAAATATCCATAGCGGTCAGGAACGCATCACGCGGGGTATCAACATAGCGACCACGCAGGTACTGCTTGTCAGCCCAGCCAATGGCGTGCACCACGAAATCAAGTCCGCCCCATTCCTTTTCAAGGATATCGAATGTGGCATCCACTGCCGCGTCGTCCGTTACATCGCAAGGCAGAACCAGTTTCGCCCCGATGCTGTCCGCCAGCGGCTGCACGCGCTTGCCCAACGCTTCGCCCTGATAAGTAAACGCCAGTTCTCCACCCTGAGCCGCCACTGCGGCCGCAATAGCCCAGGCAATGGACTTATCATTGGCGACGCCCATCACCAGGCCCCTCTTGCCCTTCATCAGAGTGCCCTGCGCAGGCGATACGGTGTGGGAAGAAGACATGCGATAACCTCAGCCTGTACGAGTGAAAACCAGTGAGACATTATGCCGTGGTTGGTCGCACACCCGGCACGGTGAAACAAGCCCGAAGACAACACCCATACTTCAAACCCACCGTTCACGGGAGTATGAAAGAGACACAAACCGCAGCAGACGAGTACACGTCATGACGAACACTTCCTCGCCTCTTTCCGCTCCCCCGTGCGATGACCTGCCGCTGATCGACCTGCAGGCAGACCCTTTCACGCTCTTCGAAAGCTGGATGGCGGAGGCGGAAAAAACCGAAATCAACGATCCGAACGCCATGGTACTGGCCACGTCCACCCCGGATGGCCGCCCCTCTGCCCGTATCGTCCTGCTCAAGGGAGCGGACCGGCGGGGTTTCGTGTTCTACACCAACCTTGAAAGCCGCAAGGGTGAGGAACTGGCAGCCAACCCGCATGTCGCCCTGCTCTTCCACTGGAAAGGCCTGCGTCGGCAGATCCGAATCGAAGGCGGTATCAGCCCCGTCAGTGTGGAAGAGGCCGATGCGTATTTTGCGAGTCGTAGCCGCGTCTCGCGTCTGGGAGCCATTGCATCTGACCAGTCCCGCCCGCTGAGTTCGCGCAGCGTGTTTGAAGACCGCCTGCATGACGCCGAGTCCCGTTACGGCGAAGGCCCGATTCCGCGCCCGGCCAACTGGTCTGGCTACCGTGTCAGCCCGCAGCATTTCGAGTTCTGGCAGGAACGCCGGTTCAGGCTGCATGACCGCGCCATCTGGGAACGCTCTGACGCAGGGTGGCAGGTCACGCGCCTGTACCCCTGATCCAACATTCTCACCCTCCATGACGGCCCCAGCCGGGACGCGAACCCGGCTGGCCATTGATCCAGCGCAACGTCGATGAGCGTCAGGCGTATTATGGTGTAGTGCAAGGCCCGAATGAAGGAAGCCACCATGAAAGAAGTGCGAAAAATCCTGCTGCCCATGCCCAGTATCTCCAATGGAGAGGCGGCTCTGACACGAGGTTACAATTTCGCACGACGTTTCGGCGCGCATCTGGCCATCCTGCATGTCAGAACCGACGGGCGCGACATTGCCCCCCTTGCGGGAGAAGGCCTGTCCGGAGCGATGGTCGAAGAACTGATGCGCTCGGCCGAACACGAAAGCTCGCGCCATGCCCATGACGTGCACAAGCTTTTCGAGCGTTTTGCGGCTGCAAACCCGGACGTGCCGCTGGTTTCGCGCCATGCGGCCAATGGACTGCCCTTCCCCAGCGTCAGCTTTACCGTGCTGCGCGGCGTTGAAAGCGAGATCATTCCCGCACACGCCCGCCTCTCGGACTTTACGCTGGTGCCGCACCCGGATTCAGGTCGCGAGGTTTCCTCTTCCGAAACGTTGCACGCTGTACTGTTCGACAGTGGTCGGCCTGTGGTCATGGCGCCACGCACACCGCCTGTAGGGCTGATAAAGCGCGTGTGCATTGCCTGGAACGGCACGGCAGAATCTTCCGCCGCGCTGCACGGGGCACTGGCATGGGCCGCCGAGGCGGAAGCCGTACGCGTTCTGCATTGTGAAGACTACCAACGCCGCGGCCCCGGTGCGCGAGACGTACTAGACTATCTGGCGTTGCACGGGATCGAGGCGGATTCAGTCGAATTTCCGCCAGTAGACCGTGATGTCGGAAAGGGTCTGCTGGCCGCCTGTTCGGATTTCAAAGCCGACCTTCTAGCCATGGGAGCGTACTCCCACTCGCGGCTGCGTCAACTTATTCTTGGTGGTGTGACGCGCTACGTGCTCGAACACGCTGATCTGACCGTTCTGATGAGCCGCTAGGCCCCTCTTTCTACAGGAGAGAAGCTCCGGCTAATCCCGGAGAAGGCTAGCTTACGGACTAGCCAATCGCCTGCGGGGCGGATCTGGCAGGTGGAAGCTCAGCCCGTCATAGGCGGGCTCCACGCCGTCAGGCAGGGTCGCGCAGAGCATAGACCAGTCCATTGCCGCCCCCATATGGGTCAAAATCGTGCGCCGTGGCCTGATCCGTTCACGCCATTCCAGAACCCGATCAAGCCAGGCATGGGCCACATGGGGGGTGAGCTGGAAGCAGTCCACAACCCAGGTATCCACGCCTTCAAGCGCGCGCAGGCTCTGTTCAGGCAGTTCCACAACATCCGTGCTGTAGGCGAAATCTCCACAACGCACGCCCATGGAACCGGCATAGCCATGGTGCTGGTCGATAAAGGTGAAGGCGTAGCTACCTATCGTGATTTCCTGCCCGATCTCGATAGGGTTGGCTTCCAGAACGGCGCGGAAAAAGCCCGGAGGTGTCCAGGGTTTGAACACGAAACTGAAGCGTTGCTCGATTTCCGCCAGCACGCCCGCCGTACCATACGCCTGAACAGGCTGCCCTATCACCCTGTTGACGGCCCGCACCTCGTTAACGCCATCAACATGGTCGGAATGGCCGTGGGTATAGATAATGGACTGAAAGCGGCTGATACGCTGGGCCAGAAGCTGCGCGCGCAGGTCCGGCCCGGTGTCGATCAGCACAGCCTCACCATTGTCCATCTGCAACAGAACGGAGGAGCGGGTTCGTACATTGCGGGGCTCTTTGGGGTCGCACTCTCCCCAGTCCCCTCCGCCGTCCTGCCCCCCCACCATGGGCACGCCAGACGAACCGCCGCACCCCAGAACAACCACCTTCATGCCCGTCCCCCGCGCCGCGCCCTAGACCGCCTTACGGAACAGGCGGAAGAAGTTAGCCGATGTCAGGTCAGCAAAGGCTACCGTGTCCATGGAGCGTTCCTGCGCCAGACGTTCGGCCGTATAAGCCACCCATGCAGGCTGGTTGCGTTTGCCACGCTTTGGCACGGGCGCCAGATAAGGGGAGTCCGTTTCCACGACAATCCGGTCATCCGGTACGCTCTGGGCAACCGCACGGATTTCATCGCATTTGGGGAATGTCGCGATACCCGAGAAACTGATGTAGCCACCCAGCGCCAGCACCCGGCGCGCCAGTTCCGGCCCCGATGCGAAGCAATGCAGCAGAATCGGGAATGCGCCTTGAGCGTATTCGTCCTCCAGCACCGCCGCCACATCATCATCCGCCTGACGGGCATGAATGATCACAGGCACATCCAGCAGGCGTGCCGCCGCGATATGGCGGCGAAAACTCTCCTGCTGCACCGGACGAATAGCGTCCTCACCATGGAAATAATCCAGCCCGGTCTCACCAATGCCGATTACCTCTGGCCTGTCGGCCATGGTGGCAATCTGCTCGGCCGACGGCAGGGCCTCCTCGTCCACGTGGTCTGGATGAGTGCCAATCGTGCACCACACACGTAGGTCCGGCCGGTCATATCCCGCAAGGGCAAACTGCTCTCCGGCGCGTGACAGGCGCGTGCCGATTGTCACCAGACCAGAAAGCCCCATCTGCCGTGCCTCATCCAGCAGGGCAGGCAGTTCCTCATCGGAAAAATGATCGAGATGGCAGTGCGTATCAATCAGCCTGCCCATACCGGCCCTCGTCACGGCTCCGCTCATACCGTTGCTTCCGGCTCGACATAACGCGGGAACAACCCCTGCGGGGCTGGTAGCGAGCGCCCGGCAGGCAGGGGTGTTTCCAGTGCAGCAAGGTTGCGTTCGTCAGGCTGCACCGCAAGCTGGTCGAGCATACGCTCCATGGTCTGGGGCATAAAAGGTTGCAGAACCGTGGCAATACCCCGCAGCGCATCAAGCAGTACCCGCAACACGCTTGCCATGCGTGTGGTGTCGGTCTTGCGCAGAGCCCAAGGCGCCTGATGATCGATATAGGCATTGCAGGCGCGAATGACCTTCCAGACATCTTCCAGCGCGTCTGTCAGGGCACAACGCTCCATCTGCACGGCCATGAGTTGCGGCAGAATGGCCACCTGCCCCAGAAGCTGCGTATCTTCAACGCTGGGCTCGCCCCGCTCGGGGATTGTGCCCTCGCAATTTTTGGCCACCAGCGAGAGCGTGCGCTGTGCGAGGTTCCCCAGATCATTGGCCAGTTCGACATTGTTGCGGGTGATCAGCGCCTTGCGGGACAGATCGCTATCCCCTCCGAACGGCACTTCACGCAACAGGAAAAAGCGCACCGCATCAAGGCCAAACTCACGGACAAGATCACGCGGGTCGATGACATTGCCGATCGACTTGCTCATTTTCTGGCCTTCGATCGTCCACCAGCCATTGGCAAAGATCCGGCGCGGCACGTCAATTCCCGCAGCCATGAGGAAGGCTGGCCAGTAAATGGCGTGAAAGCGCGCAATATCCTTGCCAACAAGGTGCAGATCAGCGGGCCAGTAGGCCGCGCGGGCGCTGTTCGTATCGGGAAAACCCAAGGCGCTCAGGTAGTTGGCCAGCGCGTCAAACCACACATACATCACGTGTGCTTCATCCCCCGGCACGGGAATACCCCACTTAAAGCTGGTGCGGCTGATCGACAGATCACGCAGCCCCTGACGGACAAAGCTGATGATCTCGTTCCGCGCGCCGTGCGGCCCCAAAAATTCAGGGCACTGTTCGTACAGTTCAAGCAGCCGGTCCTGAAACGCGGAAAGACGGAAGAAATAGGACGGCTCCTTGACCCACTCCACCGGAGCCCCGGTGGGTGCGAGCTTCTGCCCATCGGGACCCGTAGTCAGTTCGTCTTCACCGTAGAAACATTCATCTCGAAGAGCGTACCAACCTTCATACGCCCCCAGATAGATGGCGTCGTTCTGCGCAACTCGTTCCCACAGGGCCTGCGCCCCGGCCACGTGACGCGGTTCCGTAGTACGGATGAAGTCGTCATACGAAATAGCCATGGCGTCGGCCATGTCGCGGAAATCAGCGGCAATCCGGTCAACAAAAACCTGCGGTTCAACCCCTGCCGCCTGTGCGGCCTGCTCCACCTTCTGACCGTGCTCATCCGTGCCGGTCAGAAAAAACACATCATGACCGGCCAGACGATGGAACCGCGCCATGACATCCGCCGCGATGGATGTGTAAGCGTGCCCGATATGCGGCGCACCGTTTACATAATAGATGGGAGTAGTGACGTAGAAACGACGGGTCATACTTGGCTCGCAATCGTCATGGCTTCGAGTAGGGCTTCCTGTTTATCCAGGTTGAAACGCTCCGTTTCACCATATAGGCGTACAAGGGTCTCCCATGCACGCGCACTGGCAAGACCATGAGCGCTTCCACTCAGAGCAGCCTGCCTGGCCGCTGCCTGAAGCCGATCTGATAACAGGCTAAAAAACAGATCGAAACCATATTCCTTGCGCAGAACTGTTTCCGCGACTTCATAACCGTCCAGCGCGCTCACACCTTCACACACACGCTCGACACAGCGCGCGATTTCACCATGCGCATCCGCCAGAAGGGCAAGGGCACGGCCAGGGGCGCCATACGCCAGTGCTGTCACGCGCTCCAGTTCGGCCGGGTCGGCATCGGGGGCCACACTGCGCAGCACCGTCTGCATGGCACGAGCATCGAGCGGCTCCAGCGCCAGCTTGCGGCACCGGCTGCGGATCGTCGGAAGCAGGCGGCCAGGGGCGGAGCTTGTCAGCAGCAGAATAGTGGCGGGCGGAGGCTCTTCCAGTATTTTCAGAACCGCATTTGCCGCACTGCGGTTCATCCATTCCGCACCATCGACGATAACGACGCGCCAGCCGCCTTCTGCCGCCGTGCGCCGCAAAAACGCATTGATGGGCCGTACATCGTCTGCCACGATCTCTGAACGATAGCGCTGACGTTTTTCATCAAAGCCACGCTCAACCACCAGCAGGTCCGCATGGGTGGCGGCTGAAACGCGCCGCCCCGCCGGGCTGTCCGCCTGTGTGGCACCCAGCAGCAAACGCCCGAGGGCAAAAGCAAAGGTCGCCTTGCCGATACCGGGCGGGCCGGTAATCAGCCAGGCATGTGGCACGCACCCACGCTCCAGTGCCTGACGGAAAACATCAAGCCCCGCCTCGTGCCCCTGTAGCGCCAGCGAGGCAAGGCGTGGACCTGTCATGGTGGCTGTCTCCCCCATGTCCGGCCTCACGCCTGAGAGACCAGAGCCAGAATATCCTCCACAATCCGGTGACTGATTTGAGCGGCCTCCTCCTGCGCTGTGTTCAGTCTCCTGACTCGGTCGGGCCCATGGAGCGCCACGGCTGCAAAACCCTCCGCCACTCTGGCATGGAATTCCTCATCCGCCTGCTCGTACCGGTCAGGTTGGCCAGCGCGGGCAGCAAGCCGCTCGCGCGCCACATCGCGGGGCACGTCAAGCAGAAAGGTTCTATCCGGAGTAAGAGCCAGCATGTCAGTCAGACTATGGATCAGGCGTAGGATGTCAGCATTCCCCCCTGCCCGACCGTAGCCCTGATAGGCCAGCGTGGAATCGGTAAAACGATCACACAGCACGATCCGCCCTGCCTGAAGCGCGGGCAGGATCACACGATCCACATGATCGTAACGCGCCGCAAAATGCGCCAGAATTTCTGCGCGGAGAGAAAGCGGATTGTTACCGAACAGCAGGAGCTGGCGTAGGTCTTCTGCCCCCGGAGAGCCGCCCGGCTCTCGCGTAATCAGCACGTCATGCCCGAGCACGCGCAAAGCTTCGCCTACCAGCCGCAACTGGGTGGACTTACCGGCCCCCTCGCCCCCCTCCAGTGTGATAAAGGCTCCCTTACGCATACCCGTTACAGATGCAGCCTGCGCGCAGCACGCCCAAGAATGCCAAGAGCTGCCACGGAACTGGCGGCCTCAACCGGCACCTGCGCCTGCTTCCCTCCCGGTAGCGAGACCGTAATATGTCCCACGACCTGTCCCTGCGTAATGGGCGCGACCAAGGGAGCATTATAGTCCAATGCAAGTTGTGTGCCATTGCGCCAGCCATGCGGCAGCAACACTTTCATATCCTGGGCTGCAACCAGCGCCACGGTGCGCTCAGTGCCCATCCACACGGGCGCCTGTTCCACTACTTCACCTTTGCGAACAACCCACGCCGTCTCGAAATTGGCGAAAGCCCAGCCCATGAGGCGTTCACCCTCGCGCCCACGCTCGCCAGAGGATGAAAGACCGTTAATCGCCACAACGACGCGCCTGCCCTCACGCTCGGAAGAGGCACACAGCCCGAAGCCGCCCGCATCGGTGTGACCGGTCTTCAGCCCATCCGCCAAACCTTTCACGACAAGGCTGTTACGGTTTTCCTGACGAATGTTGTTGTAGAAAAACTCTTTTTCGGAAAAGAAGTGGTAATACTCAGGGAAATCATGAATCAGCCGCAGTGCGAGATACGCCACATCGCGCGCTGACATGTAATGTCCGTCGGCAGGCCACCCGGTCGCGTTCATGAAATGGGAATTGCTCATGCCAAGACGGGAGGCGGTTTCGTTCATCAGCGCGACAAACTGCTCCTCCGAACTGGCAATGCCCTCCGCCAGAACAATGCACGCATCATTGCCGGACTGGATCACCATACCCTGAATGAGATCCTGCACGGAGACGCTCTGCCCCAGCGGAACGAACATTTTTGAGCCCTGCATCCGCCAGGCGCGCTCGCTCACAGGCAATGCCTGATCAAGCTTCAGGCGGCCCGAGCGCAACATGCCAAACGTGACATAGGCCGTCATCATCTTGGTCAGTGATGAAGGCGGCATACGTTCATCGGCATTTTTTTCCAGCAGGGGAGCGCCACTGCCATAATCAAGAATGCAGGCCCAGCGCGCGGAGGTCTCGACCGGACCGACAGGCGTTGTGGCCGGTGCGGCCGGCGGGGCATCGGCCACCACCGGCGTTGCGGCAGCAGCCGCCCGTTTATGCGTCCTGCCCCAGGCATCCGCCACAAGGCTGCTCGAAACACCGCCACAAAAAAGGGCCGCGCCCCCTGCGAGTAAGAACCGTCGGGTCTGCAACATATTTTCCTATTCGACGATGATATGAGAGCCAGTCAGTCCGGCGGCCAGTGCTCGTCTCAGCGCTGAATCCGCGTCCTGTATAGTTGTAAACGGGCCGTAGCGCACCGCCCACATCATGCCATGCCCGGCAGTCAGATCGGGGCGTACAACCGCTCCTGACCGCGCGGCCTGAACGATGGCACCGTAATGCGATGTCAGATCCATGATTTCTACCCAGAGCATCCCCGGCGCAGCCATGCCCTGCCGCACTTCAGCGGGCAGAGCAGACAACGCCTGACCAGCCTTTGGTGTTGCAGAATCACCGGCCTGAACCGCCGCGCCCACGGTGGAGCTACCCTTCCCGCCCAGATCTGTCTGCATAACACCCTCACGCGGGGCCGTGCTGATTTCAAGTGTGGGCGCGCCGGGTATAGTTTCCGCCAGCCTGCGGCTTTCCGCTTCGTGCTCGACAACGCGCACACGGGCCGGGCCATCCCCCATCCCCAGCAGATCCGCAGCGCGGGCTGAAAGCGACAGCATACGCCCCGCCTGCGCCGGGCCGCGATCGTTCAGCCGGACTACTACTTCACGCCCGTTTTCAAGGTTGATTACGCTCACGATAGCGGGAAGTTGCAATGTCTGGTGAGCGCCGGTCATAGCGGTGCGGTCGCGCACTTCACCATCGGCTGTCAGTTCACCGTTTCGACCATGGTCACGCACGGCAAGGCCACTGCCCTGCCACGCAAAATCCTCACGCGGGTAGAACCATCGCCCATCCGCCTGCCATGGAGCGCCTGCTACATAATGCGGATCAGGTGTCGCCTGTGGCGCGCGCCCGCAGGCTGCCAGAAACAGCGCTGTACATAGAACCGCTTTTTTCACGTTATCGCATCACCCAATGTACCAACCGCCAGTGCGTAGAAATCTGAAGCATTGTAGCGGCGTATTACATTGAAATTATGGTAAACGACAAATGCTTCTCCACCCTGCCCGTCCGGACGGATAATCGCCCCCATGGCCGCGCTGTCAGCCGAGGTATCGGCAAAGCGTCCAGCACGGGGACGTACGCCCTGCCGCACCCACCATGAGAGTGGCCTGACGTGACTCCGTCCCAAAAGGGCCTGCGGGATGGAATCAGGCACAATCACCGCTTCGCCCCATATCCCGCCCTCCTGCCAACCGCTTCGCGCCAGATAATTGGCGATGGAAGCAAACACGTCCCCCTGATTTCGCCAGATATCCGGCCGCCCCCCTTCCGGGTAGCTGACCGCGAAACGCTCGTAAGCACTGGGCATGAACTGGGGCTGCCCCATCGCGCCCGCGTAGCTACCCATCATGGCGCGCGGCTCCATGCCTTCCTGCGCCAGAATACGGAGCGCCTTTAAGAGCTCACCCCTGAAAAACGCGGCTCGCCGCCCTTCATAGGCTAGCGTGGCCAACGCATCGATGACGGAAAACTTGCCCATACGGGTGCCGTAGGCGGATTCAAGCCCCCAGATTCCGGCAATAACGCCTCGGCTGACCTTATATTGTCCGCCAATCTGACTAATCTGCTCGCCATGCTCCGTCATGGCCTGCAAACCATCGGACAGCTTTGCTTCTGTTAGCACCCTGTCCTTGTACTGCGCCCATGTCAGAACCTGTTCGGGCTGATGCCGGTCTGCCTTGATCACGGCAGCATTGGGGCTTTCACACAAGGATAACGCCTGATCCACCACTCCCGCCGGAAGCCCCTGACCCAGCGCCTCATGCCTTACACCCGCCAGAAAGGCGGCATAGTCCGCCGGTCGGCCCCAGGCCTGGCGTAGCGGCACCTCTGAAAGTCCTGTCAAAACCGTAGCAGCCAGCCCACGAACAAGTAGAGTTCTTCTATCCATAGTCCCCTCGTCCCGACAGCCGTGCTGCCGCCTGTGCCATGACCGACGCTTCTCCGTCTAGCATCCAGTCCGCACGTTCATCCACTCTCTTTTCCCTTATCGTCGCAACCGTTCTCCAGCTTGACAGGACACCCGCTTGCGCGCCACCTGCACACGGTTTCGTCCTGCCCTGCACTCCAGCCGGGCAAAGACCGCGCAACAGGAGAGGAGAGCCGGGGTTCCTTGCTTGAGCATGTCCTTCACATGACAGCCGCGAGCCCTTTCGTGCAGGTTGTCATCATCATTCTGGCAACTTTTGTGCTGGAAGATGCCGCAACGCTGATTACCGCCATACAGGTTCAACTCCATGTCGTATCCCTGCCTACGGCGCTGGTGGCTCTTTATTCAGGAATCGTTCTGGGCGATGTCGGGCTGTACGGCCTTGGGGCTCTAGCTGCCTGCTGGCCCCCGGCCCGGCGCTGGATCGACATGCCGGGTATCAGCCATCAACGACAATGGCTCAGCCGCAACCTGTTCCGGGCGGTCTTTGTCAGCCGTTTCATTCCCGGCACACGTCTGCCGCTTTATACGGCATGTGGTTTTTTCCGCGCGGGGCTGCAAACTTTCACGTTGGCAACCGCGCTGGCCACACTGCTCTGGACAACAGGACTGTTTTTTCTCGCCTTGAAAATAGGCGCTTTTCTGCTCGCTCACCTAGGCGCATGGCGCTGGGCCGGCATTGTTGGCTTTGCGGCACTCATGATCCTTTCGGGGCGGGTTGCCGCCCGCATCAGGAAAAACCACACTCCATGACCGAGAACGCTTCAGCCAAAGCGGCCAATCCGCTCTCCCTGTTCGAATTCTGGCCCGGCTGGATTTTTTACACCCCAGTAGTGCTGTACTGGTTCCTGCTTGGGCTGAAATACCGCAGCCTGACCGTGCCGACGGCCGCCAACCCGCGTATTGTCACCGGCGGGCTCTGCGGAGAAAGCAAAAGCAGCATTTTGGACATGGCGGGCACATACGCAACAGACTGGATTGCCCCCTACACCACCCTGACTACCGGCAAGGACGACACGGCACGCGCGCTGGCAGCCATCAAGGCCAGAGGGCTGGAACTGCCCGTGGTGGTCAAACCCGATATCGGCTGCAACGGCACCGGCGTGCGCCTTGTCCGCACCCCGGCCGATCTGGAAAAAACACTGGCGGCTTTTCCCCGCGGGATCGATCTTGTCATCCAGCGGCTTATCGTATGGCCGCACGAAGCCGGGTTGTTCTACATCCGTCATCCTGACAGTCCACAGGGCCACATTTCGTCCCTGACCTACAAGGACATCCCCGCCGTTATCGGCAATGGCCGGGACACGGTGCTTGACCTTCTGCGGCAGGACAATCGTGCCGCCCGCCTGCCAGAGCTGTACGAAAAACGCCTGAAAGATCGGCTGCACACCGTCCTGCCCGAAGGAGAACGGCTGGAACTCCTCTTCACCGGCAACCACTGCAAGGGCGCGATCTTCCGCAATGGCGGAGAGGACATCACCCCTGAGCTGACCGCGCGCATCGACGCTATCATGCAGGATATTCCCGACTTTCATTTCGGGCGGATCGACGTGAAATTCCGCTCACGCGAGGCCCTGCGGGCCGGGCAGGATTTCGAAATCATCGAAATCAACGGCGTCGGTTCCGAAGCAACCCATATATGGGATTCGCGCACCACGCTCCGGGAGGCCTACGCGGCACAGTTCCATCACTACGGCGAAAGTTTCCGCATTGGCGCAAGCAAGGTCGCCCAAGGCTGGCGCCCCACCAATCTGTGGTACGGCATCCGTCTGTGGCGCAGGCAGAAACGGCTTCTGGCGTCCTACCCGCCTAATGATTAGTCTAGCCTTGGTGGTGCCTGGTCAGCGCGGGCCGGAAACCGCCCGCCCCATGCGCGAGTGATGCCGTCCATAAACCCGATAGAACGCCAAGCCCGCCAGCCCATATCCTGCCAGAAGCGCAACCGGCAGTGGATTACCCCCGTATAGCGCCAGCGCCATATCGGCCCCAAGCGGGACGATCATGACAAGACAGAATAACACGCCGAGCAACGGCACATAACCGAGCCAGACACCCCGTATCCGAAAACCGCCCAGCGGCACACGAAAGACACGCGGCAGATCAGGTTCGGCATTGCGCAGCCAGATCACGGTCAGACACACCACCATGAAAGCCATGGCAGTGCCAAGGCTCACCAGATCGCCAATCATTTCAACCGGCAACACTGCTGTCGCTAAAGCAACCCCCACGCCCAGCACCAGCGTGCCCCGCCACGGCGTCAAAAAACGCGGGTGCAGATGGCTGAACAGTGCGGAAAGCAGGCCGTCTTCCGCCATCGTATAGAAAATACGGCTCTGAGCGTACAGAAGCCCCAGCAAGACTGAACATAGCCCGATAACCGCCCCCAGCTTGACACACAGGGCAAGCCAGGGCTGACCCATGAGCCCTACCGCCACGGCCAGCGGGTCTGCCACGCCCAGACCGCGCCACGGTACCACCCCGATCAATACCGCCGCAACGGCCATGTAAAGTGCCGTGCAGACAACCAGCGCCCCCACAATACCCAGAGGCACGTCACGCCGGGGATTACGGGCCTCACCCGCTGCCGTGGACACGGCTTCAAACCCAACATAGGCAAAAAAAATCAGCGATGCCGCGCGGAAAATACCCGGCACGCCGTAGTGCAACCCGCCTTCATAAGCTGGGATGAAGGGAGTCCATAAAGCAGGCCGGACAAACCACACGCCCACCCCCACGAACAGGAGCAAAACCCCGACCTTGAGCACCACAATAGCGGCATTGATGCGAAAGGATTCGCGCACGCCCACCAGCAGCACACAGGTTACAAGAAGAATGGACGCCGCCCCCGGCAGATCCAGCCTCAGCCCGACATGCACCGCCTCGGAAACGGTGCTGTCCACAACCTGTATTGTTGTTGTGCTCAGAGCCTGCGGCACCAGCACACCGAAATCGTGTAGCAGACTGACAAAATAGCCCGACAGCCCCGAGGCCACCCCGGCGCAGGAAATGCCGTATTCAAGCAGAAGGAGCCACCCCACCGCCCAGGCGCAGCCCTCGCCCAGAGAAACATAGGCGTATGTATAGGCCGACCCGGCCACAGGCATGAGAGAAGCGAGCTCAGCATAGGACAGGGCCGTAAAAAGGCACGCCACCCCGGCCAGCATGAACGAAAGCAACACGGCAGGCCCGGCATAGTCGGCCGCTGCCACACCAGTCATGACATAGATACCCGCCCCTACTGTCGAACCGACACCAAGTAAGATCAGGTGCATCGGCCCCAGCGTTCTGCGCAGAGACCCGGCCGCGCTCTCGCGCGCCGCATACTCAAGCCGTTTGCGGCGGTGCGCAGACGGCCCGGCCGCCCTTTCCACCTGCGTCACTCCGCGAAGTGCAAGGTCAGAAACGCACCGCCTCCGAGGGCCATGCAGTACAGGGCAAAGGGTGTCATGGCCCAGCGGTCATGACTGTGAAAATAGCGCATGAGAAACGCCGTACTGGCAAATGCCGTCACTCCGGCAACGACCGCCGCCATGATGGCAACATGAATCTGCGTGGGGTCTGGCGGTGCGTGCCACAGCTTGAAGCCCTCGCGTACCGTAGCGGCAAAGATGACAGGCTGAGCCATAAGAAAAGAAAAGCGCGCGGCTGCATCATGATGCAGCCCACGCAGGAGGCCGCCACACATTGTTGCCCCTGAACGGGACAGGCCAGGAAAGAACGCCAGACACTGAAACAGTCCAATAACAAACGCATCGCGCGAGGTCAGTCCGGCGATGCAACGTACCTCGCGCGTAACGACACTGCTGCGCAGTCTTTCGGTCAGCAGCAGAACAATTCCGTTCAGAAACAGGAACACCGCCGCCGACGAAGCAGAACCGAAAAACGAGCGGAGCAGGTGCTCAAACAGGCCCCCCACTACAACAGCCGGAATGGTCGCGACAATCAGCAGCCAGAAAATATGCAGGCTTTCAAGCTGGATGCGCTGTCCGTCCCGACCGATCGCGCCCAGAAACAGCACGCGCCAGTCCGTAAAGAAAAACGCCACCAGGGCGAAGGACGTTCCCAGATGCAACATAACCAGAAAAGGCAGGAACGTCGGATCGTGCAGGTCATAATTCCAATGCAGAAGGGCGGGCAAAATAACCGCATGTCCCAAACTGCTAACCGGGAAAAGCTCTGTCGCGCCTTGCAGCAACGCCATGATAAATGCCTGCACGTACGACATATGCGCCGATATCCCCATTGTTCTTTTCTTATGATGTCCTTGCACCATGCCCCCGATGGCTGCAAGGTTTTCGTCCTGCCTGACGATACGCCGGGAATAGGTAGCCATGAAAGAAGGTAAAAATATAATGAGGCAGAACCGCACGAGCGCATGGATTTTCAGCGGATCGGTTTTGCTGGCTACCGCGGGTTTTGGCACCTACGCACTGGAAACACAGAAAGCCCCAGGCGGCGATAGCTATGAATTGTCCGCCCGGTTTGTCTCGGCAAACGGGCTGAGCCGTGGCGCTGATGTCGATCTGGCAGGCGTACGGGTTGGGCGGGTATCGTCCGTCACCCTGGACCCCGCGAACCAGATGGCAATCGTGCGCTTCAGGCTGGCGTCATCTCTGCGTTTGCCCCAGGACAGCACACTAAGCATCGGCAGCGCCACGCTGGCGTCAGAAAACGCGCTCATGATCGAACCTGGGCATGACAGCACTTACGCCAAGCCCGGCAGCCTGCTGACCCACACACAGGAACCCACAAGCCTGGAGCAGCAGGTCAGCAATTACATCTTCGGGGCCGGCAGTCTCGGCCCTTAAGCATGATCAGCGGTAACCGCATGATCCACCACGAGAAATAAAAAAAACGCACTGGAACAAAAACCACAAAAATGGGTTGACGCCCATGCCGGGACACGGTAGATCAGCCCCACCAAACGATGGCGGCGTAGCTCAGTGGTAGAGCAGGGGAATCATAATCCCTTGGTCGGAGGTTCAAATCCTTCCGCCGCTACCAGTTTTTCTTCATGGAAACATGGTTTTTTTCAAAGACACCACGGCAACAGCCGTGCGTCTTTGCGCGTCATAGGCTCTGCCTGTCGCTGTAAAAGCGGCCTTCCCATGCCATCAGCCTTAAACAGACCCTGACACGGGAAGAGCTCTAAGGCTGCTCAGCCCTCTGACAGCTCGGGCTGCGGCTCCATAGCCAGATCCCTGACTTCGGCTTCTTCCGCCTCGGCTTCAGAAGCTTTATCTTCCCCGTCTTCCGCTACGTTGTTCTGGCCGCGCTGCTGGCGGCTGGCCTGACGCTCAGCCCGCTCGATCTGGCTCTGCTGCGCGGCCTGCGCCATGGCATTCATGATACGGAAATAATGTTCGGCATGTTGGAAGTAGGCTTCAGCCGCCACCCTGTCACCAGAGCCAGTCGCATCGCGGCCAAGCTGGAGATATTTTTCGAAAAGCTGCTGGGCGGTGCCCCTCACTCTTACGTCAGGGCCATGGCTGTCAAAAACGTGGTTCCGGTTCATCGGAATCTGGCCGTTCAACTGCCTGGACGCTCCATTGCTCCCGCCAGAACGATGATGTCTGGTCCGCATCCGCTTTACATTCATGGGCTTACCACAGCGCTTTCCTGTTCATGGCACTTTACATGGGAGCGGTCCGTTCCTGCCGGGCCAGTTCCTGAATGAAGGTCCAAATTGTTTTTCTGGAGGGGCACTTCGAATAGGCAGCGACATGGTCATTGCCAGATATAAAGGCCCTTACCGCTTGTTCGGCCCAACGGGGTTACAACAACCCACCGATGGCCTTCTGACCAAGCCTTGTGACATTATCAACCACACGCCTTAAAGCCAACCGCTTTTTTCATATCGGCCGAAGACGCATGACCACCGCACGGGCTATGCCTTCGAAATCAGCCCGCACCTCGGTCACATCAAGGTTATTTTCAGCCGCCAGCGCCCGAAGGGCGGCCTCCTGCCCGATCCCGATTTCAAATACCCCCACCCCGCCGGGCTTCAGACGCGCGGGAAGATCGGCGCAAAGCAGGCGATAGGCATCGAGCCCATCACGTCCTCCATCAAGCGCACGTACAGGCTCATGATGACGCACTTCGGGCATGAGTTCAGTCAGATCGTGGCTAGGAATATACGGTGGGTTGCTCAGAATTAGATCGAAGCGCGCCTCCGGCGCCAATGCCGCCATCCAGCTTCCGGCCATGAAAGCGGCTCGCCCGGCCAGCCCGCACCGCACCGCATTGCCTGCAGCAAGAGCCGCCGCCTGCGGGTTAATATCCACCCCGACCCCCCAGGCCTGCGGGTATTCACTCAGCACCGCCAGCAGAATACAGCCCGTTCCCGTGCCCAGATCCAGCACCGATAGCGGCGCCTCCCTGTCCGGCATATGATCCAGCACACAGGATACGAGCGTTTCCGTATCGCCCCGGGGTACAAGACTGGCTGGCGAAACCGCGAGATCCAGCGTCCAGAACCCTTTCTGCCCGGTAATATAGGCAAAAGGTTCATGCCGCGCGCGCCGGGCCACAACCTCCAGATAGCCCACCGGCTCGACAGCACTGCGAGGCGAAAACGCAAGCATCTGCTCCGGCGAAAGCCCAAGGACATGCTGCAAAAGCAGTCTGGCCTCGCGCCTCGGGTTTTCTATGCCTGCTTCTGCCAGGGTGTGCGTAGCCTGACGTAAAAGCTGTTCTATTGGCGCACGTCCCCGGTTATGATCCGCAAATGTCACGTTCTTATGCTCCAAGCCCATCTGGGCCTGTTTCCATCAGGCCAAATTTGACAGTCCGTACAGCGGCCTGTGCGGTCGCCTTTTTTGCCCTGCTCCCCACCATGGCACATGCGGGTGAGTTTTCCGTAACCGATGAAAAGGCCGATACGGAAATATCCGAGGTTTCACGCATCTATCTGGATGGCCAGCTTGTCAGCACCATCAAGCTGGATGACATGAACCGGGCCAAAACAGTACGTGTGGCAACCCCCACCGGACGTACTGAGCATTCCTATACACTGTGCGGAGAAATCACCATCCGCACCCCTGAAGGCCGTGTAGAGACCCATGAGGTCAGTAGCGATGGCGTACTGCACAACCCCGATGGCCATCACTTTTATGCCCTCGGCTCAAACGGCTTTACGGATTTTTACCTGCTTGACCCGGATTTCCCCGAAACGGCTGAACACCGGCCCGGGCAGTCCGAGACCTGCGCAGCCCCCATCAGCTAGACGCTACAAAGCCGTTTTCTAGCGGCCTTGTAGTGCCGCGCAGGCTTACAGGCCTTCAGCCGCCAGCAGGGCCGCCTGCTCATCCTGTGTCAGCGCATCCACAAATTCATCAATCTCGCCCAGCATGACGCGTTCAATCTTGTAGGCCGTCAGGTTGATCCGGTGATCTGTCACCCGCCCTTGCGGGAAATTGTAAGTCCTGATCCGCTCGGAACGATCACCCGTTCCAACCTGAGACCGGCGGTCAGCCGCACGGTTGGCATGAGCCTGCTCGCGCTCGCGTTCATACAGCCGGGCGCGCAGGATTTTCATCGCCTTGGCGCGGTTCTTATGCTGGCTTTTTTCTTCCTGCATGGAAACAACAATGCCACTGGGCATATGAGTGATTCGCACCGCACTTTCGGTTTTGTTAACGTGCTGCCCCCCTGCGCCCGATGCCCGGAAAACATCAATCCGCAGATCAGAGTCATGGATGTTAACATCAACTTCTTCCGCTTCAGGCAGCACCGCAACAGTCACGGTGGAAGTATGGATACGGCCCTGGCTTTCCGTAGCGGGCACGCGCTGCACGCGATGCACGCCGGATTCATATTTGAACCGGGCGAACACCCCCCGGCCATTGATTTCAGCAATACCGCAGCGCAGGCCACCCAGTTCGCTTTCATCATAATCCATGACCGTAAAGCGCCAGCCTTTCAGCTCGGCGTAACGGCGATAAAGATCGAACAGTTCTGCCGCAAACAGGGCGGCTTCGTCCCCACCGGCAGCCGGGCGGATTTCCAGAATGGCGCTTCGCTCATCCGCCACGTCGCGCGGCAGCAGGGCCAGACGCACGGCCTGATGCAGCGATGGCAGGCGGCTTTTCAGCTCTTCCAGTTCCGCCATCGCCAGTTCACGCATTTCCGGGTCGGCCAGCAGCTGCTCGGCCTGAGCCATTTCCTGCTCCGCCTCCCGCAGGGCGTTAATCTGGCTTACGACGCCTTCAAGTTCGGCATATTCGCGTGAAGCCTGGGTAAAGGCCTCCCCCCCCAGCCCACCGGCCAGAAGGGCCTCCAGTTCCAGTGCGCGGCTGACAATCCTGTCCAGCCGTTCATCCAGTGCGTTCACGCAAATACGCTCCCGGCATCCATCATGAGCGCCTGATGCGAGACTTCGCACTCCTGCCCGCTTTCCATGTCCTTGACCCGGAACAGGCCGCGCGCCAGTTCGTCTTCCCCCACGAACAACACGTGGCTCGCATTCTGCTTGGCAGCGCGCTCCATCCGCTTGCGCAAAGCGCCCTTGTAGCCGATTTCCGTTCTGACACCCTGCCCGCGCAACGCCTGCAGAATACCGCACAGCGCCTGCTCATCCGGCGTGCCCACAGGCACGATCACCACGGAGCGCGGAGCCTGCGGCGGTGTTTCCAGCAGCATGGCCAAACGTTCGACACCAGCCGCCCAGCCGATGGCAGGCACATCCGGCCCGCCCATCTGCTTGACCAGACCATCATACCGGCCACCGGCCAGCACGGTGCCCTGCGCGCCAAGGCGGGTCGTCACAAACTCAAAGGTCGTGTGGTTATAGTAATCCAGCCCGCGCACGATGCCCGGACTGACCTTATAACGGATGCCAAACACATCCAGCTTGGCGCGCAGCTCATCCCAGAAATCCTGCGCCTGCGGGGTCAGGAATTCCGCCATGCGCGGTGCATCCGCTACCAGCGCGCGATCGCCTTCGTTTTTACTGTCCAGAATCCGCAGGGGGTTCTTTTCCAACCGCACCAGACTGTCTTCTGACAGCCGATCCCTGTAATCCGAAAAATAGGCAACCAGCGCGGCACGCCAGGCGTCACGGCTTTCGGCATCGCCCAGTGTGTTCAGTTCAAGCGTCACATGCTCAGCAACCCCAAGGGCCGACAGCACGGCATATCCCATGGCGATCACTTCGGCATCGGCCAGCGGCTCGGCGGCCCCCAGCAGTTCTGCCCCGATCTGATGAAACTGCCGGTAGCGCCCTTTCTGGGGCCGTTCGTGCCGGAACATCGGGCCGGTATAAAAAACCTTCTGCGGCAAGGCCTGTGTCAGCGCGTTGCTGACCAGCGCACGACAGATGGCGGCAGTGCCCTCAGGCCGAAGCGTAAGGCTTTCACCATCGCGGTCGTTGAACGAGTACATTTCCTTGGACACGACGTCCGACGTATCGCCCAGCGAGCGTGAAAAAACTCGCGTTTCTTCAAAAATAGGGGTGGACCATTCATCAAAGCCGTACACCCCCGCAATCCGGCGCGCAGTTTCAACAACCAGCGTATGCCGGCGCTGTTCCTCGCCAATAAGGTCGTGGGTTCCTCTTACGGGTTGAATGCTGCTCACCGGCCTGCCCTGCTCTCGCTCCAGCCATTCCGGATCAAAACACGGAATGCTGCATGTTGTCCTTGATGGTTCCATAAAACGCCATGCGCCGCGCACGAAACACTTCCATGCGCGGCGCAACCCGGCGCCAGTCATCTGATCCGACGCCGGACAGAAAGCCCGGCGTCGTGTCCGCTCAGTTGGCCGAAGCCATATCCGGCAACTGCTCAGCCTGACCGTCCTGCTTGGCCTTGGCTTCTTCCGCCTCGATCTGGGCCACGCGGGCCTCAACCAGATCCACGACATGGCTGATCATGTCATCAGCAGGAACCGTATGATCCTGCTTACCTGCCGAGTACACCATATGACGGCCGGAACCGCCGCCCGTCACGCCCAGATCCGTCATCAGGGCTTCGCCGGGGCCATTCACCACGCAGCCAATGATCGACAGGGTCAGCGGGGTCTTGATATGGGCCAGACGGTCTTCCAGCGTCTGAACCGTCTCGATCACGTTAAAGCCCTGACGCGCACAGGACGGGCAGGAAATGATCTTGACGCCCCGATGCCGCAGGCCGAGGGATTTAAGGATGTCCCACCCGACCAGCACTTCCTCTTCCGGCGCGGCGGACAGCGAAACGCGCATGGTGTCACCCACACCCGCCCACAGCAGGTTGCCAAGCCCGATGGACGATTTGACCGTGCCGGCACGCTTGCTACCTGCCTCAGTAATGCCGATATGCAGCGGGTAATCACACGCATCAGCCAGTTGCTGATAGGCGGCAACCGCAAGAAACACGTCCGATGCCTTCACGCTGATCTTGAATTCACGGAAATCGTGGTCTTCAAGAATCTTGGCGTGTTCCAGAGCGCTTTCCACCAGCGCATCGGGATTAGGTTCACCGTATTTTTCCAGCAGATGCTTTTCAAGAGACCCGGCATTCACCCCGATGCGGATGGAGCAGCCATAATCCTTGGCGGCCTTCACCACTTCGCGCACGCGCTCGGGGCTACCGATATTGCCGGGGTTGATCCGCAGACAGGCTGCACCCGCCTGAGCCGCCTCAATGGCGCGCTTGTAGTGGAAATGGATGTCCGCCACGATCGGCACATTCACTTCCCGCACAATTTCAGCGAGGGCCGCTGTGCTTTCTTCGTCCGGGCAGGACACGCGCACGATATCCACGCCAGCGAGTTCCGCCAGGCGAATCTGTTCGATCGTCGCCTGCGCATCGCTGGTCAAGGTATTGGTCATGGTCTGGATGGAAATCGGGGCGTCCCCACCGACAGCCACCTTGCCGACATGGATCTGCCTGGATTTCCGCCGTTCTATATGCTGGTAAGGCCGGTAGCCGCTCATTTTACATCCTTTTGTCGAGACGACAGTTGGCGGACACAACCGTGCTCGGCACCACGGCATGCCCGCGAATTCTGGTGCTGTCCTGCCAAAAACAAACGCTTTTGGCTACACACAAAACAGGAACAGCCCCATGACCACGGCAGGGGTTTCAGCGTAGGCCCTGCCCCTCGATCTGATCCGCGTTCAGTTTATCCGCATCCGACACCGGCTGAGGCGCAGGCTGCGTAGTCTCTGACGGCGCGGGCCGAACAACAGGCGCAGGCGCAGCAGCCACTAGCGACCCATCCCGCACAGCCTGCGTACTTAGCACCAGATGCCGCCGTACCGCACCATTCCGGCCCAGAGGCGGAGTTGTTACATCCCCTGCGCTCACTGTTATACCACCGGCATTGCCCACTGTCAGGTCATAAGGGCCATTCCCTTCGGGCACGCTCCAGCTCTCGCCGGGGTGCAGAACCTTGTCGCAAATAACCTTACCTGCGCCGTCCCTGACCTGAATCCAGCTTACCTGACCGGCCCGGACAACCATCGGCTGACTGCTCGTAGCAGGCGCAGGAGGCACATTCCCGCCCGCAGGCGTGATGCCAGCCTGGGCCACCACGGCACCCGGACTCTGCGCTCCCTCACCGTGCACCGCGGAATTCTCCGGTGCGACTTCAGGCTGGGAAGCCGTTCCTTCACCCGAGAAGGCGGCCTCGGAGGAATCCGGCACGGGCTCTGGCACCTGTGCCAGCGGTGCGGCCGCCGGCACATCCTGCAACCCACTCTGCCCTGCACCCGGGTCAGAAATGCCACTCTTCTCTGGCAGAATGGAGGCGACCTGCGGAGACGGCGCATTATGCGCGGCCTCACCGGGCATCAGGCTGGCAACGGGCGGCACAGGCTCCGGCAGGGGTGTTGAGCGCCCCATGAAACAGTACCAACCCACGTAACTCAGCACGACCACTCCCAGCCCGATGGAAATAGCCATCGCTGGCGGCAGGCGCTTGTCGGGAATAGGAACAGGAAAATCAAGCTCGGGCTTCTGCCCGGCCGCCCGGCCTCCCTTGCGATAAAACCCTGCAAGGCTCTCCGGGTCGAAACCCTGCGCCTGCCCATAGGTTCTTAAAAAACCAAGGGCATAAACTTCAGCAGGCAGAATACCGGGCTGCCCGCTTTCCAGCGCTTCCAGATAAGAACGACGGATACGCAGCCATCCGGACACGTCATCCAGCGACCACCCCAACTGCTCGCGCCTCTGGCGCAAGGCCTCACCCACACCGATCATGGCCACATCAGGCAGGGGCGGTGTGGAACTGCCCTGCTCCTGCTCGGGACCGTGTGTGTGTTCAGCCATCAGTATCCATGCGTCTTTGTTGCCCGACGAGAGCTAACACGGCCTGCTCCACCAGGTCAGCAATAATTTGCGCGACCGGCTGGACAGACGTAACCATACCAACGGACTGGCCGGCCATGACGGAGCCGTTTTCCACATCCCCATCAATTACGGCGCGCCGCAGAGCACCCGCCCAGAAATGCTCGATTTCAAGCTGGGCTTCCTCACGCGTCAGCTCACCGCCCTGAAAACGACGGATCACATCGGCCTGATGCGCCACAAATTTCCGTCCGCCTTCATTCGCCAGCGAACGCACCGGAATAACAGGAAAGCGCTCATCAAGCTGAGGAGAGGTCACGGCATCACGCGCGGCGGCGCGCAGGAAGGCTTTCTTGAATTTTTCGTGGGCGACGCTTTCCTCGGCAGCGGCGAAGCGCGTACCGAACTGGCCGCCCGCAGCCCCCATTTCCAGATACCCTACAAGGGCATCGCCCCGCGCCAGACCACCAGCCACAAACACCGGCACATCATGGATAGCGGGCAGGATTTCCTGCGCCAGAACGGTCAGGGACACCGGGCCGACATGCCCGCCTGCCTCGGTCCCCTCAATCACCAGCGCATCAACGCCCATCTTGATCAGACGCTTGGCCAAGACCAGCGCCGGCGCGAAAGCAATGACCTTCGCTCCGCCTTCCTTGATGGCCTTGATGGCGGCGCCGGGCGGAATCCCGCCTGCCAGAACGATATGCGTTACGCCTGCATCCAGACAGACGCGGATCAGATCATCCAGCCGGGGGTGCATGGTAATCAGGTTCACCCCGAACGGGCGGTCCGTCATGGCGCGCGTCGCGGCAATTTCCTCAGCCAGACGGTCTGGCTCCATCGCACCGCACGCAATGACCCCAAAACCACCCGCATTCGAAATGGCCGACACCAGATGCCGCTCGCTCAGCCATGACATGGCCCCACCGAGAATGGCATATGGCGTTCCCAGAAAAGCCGTTCCGCGCTGCCATAGCCGGTCCAGCCGCGCACGGGCACGCTGGAGTTCTGCCTCTGTCGGGGCCTGTTCCGCGCCTGCGGGCTGCACGTCAGACATTATCCAGCCCATAGGCTGTATGCAGGGCGCGCACGGCCAGTTCGGCATATTCCGCCGCGACCAGAACCGATACCTTGATTTCGCTGGTAGAAATCGCCTGGATGTTGATGGAACGCTCGGACAGGGTGCGGAACATGATGCTGGCCACACCGGCATGAGAGCGCATACCCGTGCCCACCACGCTGATCTTCACAATATCGGGATCTGTCTGGAGTTCTTCGTACTGCACGGCCTCGCGCACGGAGTCCAGCACGTCGATGGCGCGCGGCAGGTCGGTCTTGCTGGTGGTGAAGGTCATGTTCGTGGTGCCGTCGGCGCCAGTGCTCTGCACGATCATGTCCACGTTGACATTCGCCTCGCTCAGCGGGCCGAAAATCGCCGCGGCAATACCCGGCCGGTCAGGGATGCGCCGGACAGACAGCTTGGCTTCATCACGGGAATAGGCAATGCCGGTGACCAGTTTCTTTTCCACGATTTCGTCCTCATCCACCACCAGAGATCCAGGAAGCTGGCCTTCCATAACCGCAGGGCCATCCTCAAAGCTGGACAGCACCTGCACCCGCACGCCCTGACGCATAGCCAGCGCAACACTGCGTGTCTGCAGCACCTTGGCCCCCACAGAGGCCAGTTCCAGCATTTCCTCGTAGGTAATCCTGTCGAGCTTGCGTGCCTTGGCCACTATGCGCGGGTCGGTCGTATAAATACCATCCACGTCGGTATAGATATCGCATCGGTCAGCCTGGATGGCCGCCGCCAGCGCCACAGCAGACGTATCAGACCCGCCACGCCCCAGCGTGGACACACGCCCATCGGGCGCAACGCCCTGAAAACCTGCTACAACCGGCACAATACCTTCGGCCATCGTGCCAAGCAGGCGCTCGCCGTCGATACGGTCCAGACTGGCTTTGCCATGGGCTGAATCCGTCTGGATCGGCACCTGCCACCCGGCAAAGGATCGCGCGGGCACACCCAGCGTCTGCAACGCAATGGCCAGCAGCCCGCTTGTTACCTGTTCGCCCGTGGCCACGATCGAGTCGTATTCCTTCGGGTCATGCAGGGGAGAGAGCGACTGACAGTACCCGACCAGCCGGTTGGTCTCTCCCGCCATGGCCGAAACCACCACCAGAACGTCGCAACCGGCGTCTTTCTGCTTTTTGACACGTTCAGCCACAGCCCGGATACGATCGAGATCGCCCACGGACGTGCCGCCGAATTTCATGACAATCCGGGGTGCGGAACCGGACATACGTTATTTCTCCACAAGACACGCCACGAGTCACGGGCCACGAAAAACCCCCGCCCCTGCTTTCCCTCCCCTGTATGAAGGATATAAAGCTCTCCGGGCGGTTGCGCGGCTTCACAAGCCGCGTCACATACCCTCCCCGGCCCCCTTTCGTCCAGCGGGGAGACCAGCAGGAAAGGAATTTGTTGCATGCCCGCCACCAGCGCTCCAACGGATATGCCCCAGGACATGCCCCTGAACGCGGCCCCCAGCCCCGCGACAAACACCTCTGTCTGCCCCGAGGAAATCGCCCGCTTCAGCGCACTGGCCCAACAATGGTGGGACCCCGCAGGCCCCATGCGCCCCCTGCACGCCATGAACACGGTACGGACGGAGTGGATCAACCGTCACCTGCCCCTGCGGGGCCGCACAACGCGCCGGGTTCGGCTGCTCGATATCGGCTGCGGCGCGGGTCTGGCGAGCGAGTCGCTGGCCACGGCGGGGCACGACGTGCTGGGGCTCGATGCCTCGGCTGATGGAATCGCGGCAGCCCGTGCTCACCTTGAAGCGCACCCGCTGCCCGCAGGCTCCGGCCCGCTCACCTACCGTAACGGCAGCGCGGAAGATCTGGTGGCCGAAGGGCAACATTTTGACGCTGTCATCGCGCTGGAAATTATCGAGCACGTTACCGACCCCGAGGCCTTCATGCACCTGCTGAGCGCTCTGGTGGAGCCCGGCGGCACTGTCATTGTTTCGACCATGAACCGCACTCTCCGCTCATTTGCCATAGGCAAGGTCGGGGCAGAATACCTGCTGCGCCTGCTGCCGGTCGGCACCCATGACTGGAAAAAATTCATCCGCCCGTCGGATCTCGCCCGACAGGCTCGCGCCGCCGGGCTGGACATGCAGACCATTAGCGGCCTGACACCCGGTCCCGCAGGCTGGGCGAATAGCTGGAAAGAAACGCGCGACCTGAGCGTGAACTACATTGCGTCTTTTATAAAGCGCTGATTTCTCGGCTTTTTACACAGTGGTGTCCGCACAGTCGGACACCACTCGCCATGACCTCAGGGCATTTTGCACATCGGCCCTATGGCACCGCCTGTATAACGGGTCCATGTTTGCGTCTCCCCGAAAAGCGGCAGGCCTAAATAGCCACGCAGCTTGAGCACATCCGGGCCGTCGGTCCATATCTGGGCGTCGTACACATGCCCCGTATCCGGGTCGAGAATATGCCCCTGCATCTTCCGGGCGTTATCCCTCATGGGGTGGAAGCCCGTCAGCATCAAGAGATTGCATTCCACCTTGCCGTCATACCCGCGCGGCACGTCAGTACCTTCGTAACGCAGCCCCACAAGATGCCCGCAGACGGCATCACCACATTGCTGAATCTGAAACACGCCATCATGATCCTGACTGAGCCAGTACCCAATCAGCGTTCCATCCGGGCCAGCCAGAGCCGGGCCAAAACCGCCCCCGATCAGAAGCACACCAAGGGCAAGCACCGCTGCCCAGCCGCGCGCAACACGGCTAAACCTCCAGTCTGAACGCGCCCCCATGCCCTGTTCATTCATGCGCCCTACTCCTTGCCACCGGCCAGAAACGAAAAGCCCAACATTCCGGATCACCGCGTTCCCTCCGGCTCGCTATCAGCTATCGGTCTTGCTTACCCATGGAATAGCATGAAACTCCACACCCTCATCGTGCAGCATTTCCCGATCCCGTGCGCTTACATCTCCATAAATACCGCGCTCCGGTGCCTCGCCATGATGAATCCGCAATGCCTCCTGTGCAAAACGCTCGCCCACGTTCTCACAATGCGTCTCAACCAGTTCCCGCATATGCCGCATGACGCCCAGCACCCCGTCCGCCTCGCTCACATTCAGCGGCTCATGGCCGCTCTGCCGGGGGGGCATACCCTCCCGCGTGGCAGGAGCGGTCGCCATTGCGGGCTCTGCCTGCTCCTGTGACGCGGAGGCTCGGCGTCGTCCCGCACTGACAATAGCAGGCGCCATGGGCGCCTGATCCACATCCGCCATGCCACATTCGGCGCAGGACAACATGCCCGCCTCCCGCAAGCGGCTATACGTCGCGCTATCCTTGTACCACCCTTCAAACTGATGGCCTCCGGCACAACGCAGGCGATAGCAGATCATCTCTTGCGGCCTCTTCTTCCGTGTCGGCTCATCAGCACCCCTGTTCAGGCGATCCCAAGGCTTGCATCCAGCTTGCCAGCACGTTCAAGCGCCATCAGGTCATCACAGCCCCCCAGCGCCGTTTCCCCCACAAAAACCTGCGGCACCGTGGTACGCCCACCAGACCGGCGGATGGCCTCTTCACGTTCGGCAGTGCCATGCGGCGCATTGATTTCGCTGAACGGCACGTTCTTGCTGGCCAGCAGGGACACAGCGCGACGGCAATACGGGCATCCCGGCTGGGTATAGATCACGATCTCTGACATACTTCTCTCTCTCTCGCACGTTCTGTAATGCACCGACGGCCTTTTTCTCACATGGTGATGGCAGGCGGGAACCGACAGAGTGTTACTGCATTTCCTGCAAATCTATATCAAGTCCGGGCCGCTCGGGAACCACTCCCGCCACCAGCAGGTGCACCTTTTGCGCCCCCGCATCGCGCAGGGCCTGCACGCAGGCGGTCGCGGTCGCCCCAGTTGTCAGCATGTCATCAACCAGCACAACCGTGCGCCCGCGCAAGCGGGTGCGCCAACGCGCCCTGACCCGCATAACCCCCTGCATCTCCTGCCGCCGCGCCCCGCGTGAAAAGCGGGCAAGCCGCACGGTGGCCCGCAAGCGCTCCAGCACGTCCGGCCCATAGTCCAACCCACGCGCACGCGCCACATACCGGCCCAACAGCACCGCCTGATTATAGCGCCGCGACAGCAGCCGCCACCGATGTACTGGCACGGGCACCACCAGAGCCCCGGCTTCAAGAATATCCTGCCCGGCCCGGACCATATGCCCGGCCAGAAAGGCTGCATATTCCAGCCTGTCCGCATATTTCAGGCGCAGGATCATGTCCCGCGCCGCCGCATCATAGACAAAGGCAGCCCGCCCCTGCTCCCAGGCCGGATGCCGCCGCTCACAGGAAGCACAAAGCCCGTCAGCCCCGAGCAACGCACTGGACGCCTGCGGCTGGGCGCAGGCAGCACAGCAAGGCGGGCCCAACACAGGCAGGCGAACAAAGCACGCCCCGCAGAGTAGCCCGGCCTGCATGGTATCCGCCCCACACAGCAGACAGGCCGGCGGATAAAGCCGGTCCAGCACGAACTGGCCCGCAGCCCGCAGCAGCTTCACAGCCATGGCCCTCCTTCAACAGCGCGGCCGTTGGTCATAACCACACAGCCGGGCTTGGCAAAACAGAAGCAAGCGCGCACACCAGCCAAATGAACACGCCCGCCATCTTCGACCACCATGCGATCAGGCTCCGCAGAGACCGTGCCGTAGCCAAACAGGCTCTGGTCGGCCCCATTCTGGAAGCCGCAACGGCCATCCTGTCAGACCGGCTGGACGATGTCGCCCGCAGCTTTACGGCGGCGCTGGATATAGGCGGGCGCGGGGCGGTCAGCCAGATGCTGGCCGAACGGCATATCCCTACCCTGTCCATGGACATTTCAGCCCGGCAGGCAGCCCTGTCAGCGCCATATGGGGTATGCGCCAGCCCGGAATGCCTTCCGTTTGCGCCAGAAAGCTTCGACCTCGTGGTGGCGTGCCTGTCCCTGCACTGGGTCAATGACCTGCCCGGCACGTTCATGCAGATCCGCCGGAGCCTCAGGCCCGACGGGCTGTTTCTGGCCTGCATACCCATCCTGCCGACGCTGCGCCCGCTACGCACAGCCCTTGAACGGGCTGAACTGGCCCTGAGCGATGGGGTTTCGCCGCGCGTCTCCCCGCTGCCGACCCAGCAGGGCTGCGTGCAGCTTCTGCAACGCGCGGGATTTGCCCTGCCCGTGGTGGATAGTGAACGGCTGGACCTCCGTTACCGATCCACATCCGCACTCCTGGCCGACCTGCGCGCCGCCGGTGAAACCAGCGCGCTTGTGGAACGGCCACGCCGCTTTACCTCCCGTATGCTGTTCGCGGCAGCGGCGGCGGAACTTGAAGCCGAACTCGAAGGGCCGCACGCAACAACACGCGACATAGGCAACCCTGAAGGATTTCCCATGCCGCTGCACATGGCCGTGCTGTCTGGATGGGCACCAGCCCCCACCCAGCCACAGCCTCTTCAACCCGGCCAGTTCCAACATGACCTGCGGGATGTTCTGTCCGACGCAAAGACGGATGACGAAGGCGCTGATCACAGCGATTGAGGCTGCTGACCACCAAAGGCAAAGACGTATCCGACAGAACGTGCAATCCATTTACCCGTCAGAATCATCCTATCGGGCTTTTCTTGCCCGACGACGCATAAGCACATTCCCTCAATCATTCAGCCTATCAAGTGACATCCAGACGAGCATTTGCGCATATTCGATAACAATAATTTTGCATCACATCCCAAATAAGCAACTCCATTACCCATGGCGAGATATTAAAATGAGAAATAAGCTTACAAAATATATAGTTATCGTCTCTGTATTGAGCGTTTTTATTCTTATTCTCTTCCCGCTCTCCACGCAGGCTCAGAGCACATCTCCGGATCAGGAGGTTTTGGGTTTTTACAAAAAATACATGATTGCGTGCGACGAATTCGATAACAAACCCAAAAAAGGCACAGTCGATGATCTTTTTTGTGGTGTCGATATCAAAAGATACATTACGGAGCCGTTGTTAAGAAAATTAGTTCGCTCCTACACTTCGCAACCCACAGGCGACTTACTCTCCCCATGGGACCCAAATTATTTGGGCGATTCAGATTACTTCCTACATACTCAAGACGTTGATGCTCAGTGGTCATCTTTCATGACGGCTAAAACCATACATGAATATAAAAATACGTCCGTTGTTCGTCTTTTTATGGATTTGCCGAAGAGTTCTGGTGGACCGCTCGCGATCTGCGTCCGGGTTCTACGCGATCAAGATAGGTGGAAAATTTATCAGGTAGATTTGGCCACAGACAACTACCTCCCCACCTGCAAGGGCAGGTAAGCGCTTACGCTTGTTCTTTATGCCCATCCCAGCATGAAAAGACCTGTTGTCAGCAGAACCTAGCCCCCGGTCACGCTCATATGCCGGGCAGGTCCGGCGACCCGCCCGGAAGTTGGCTCAAGCATAAAATCATGCCGGGCGGATTTGCGGCCTATGGCCTGATCAATCGCTTGAGCCACTGCGGCATCATCAGCCCCGGCTCGCAACAATTCACGCAGGTCGGCACCGTCTTCCTGCCCTAGACAGGTATAAAGCCTGCCAGTGCAGGACAGCCGCACCCGGTTACAGGTTGAGCAGAAATTGTGGCTCATAGGCGTGATAAACCCGAGGCGCTGCCCGGTTTCACCCACGCGGACATACCGGGCCGGCCCGCCTGTTCTGTCGGGAATATCCTCCAGCGTCCAACGACGGGCGAGGTCGGCACGGACATCGGACAACGGCAGATACCGGGCAATCCGGCTATCTCCTGTCTCGCCCATGGGCATGGTTTCGATCAGGCAGAGATCCGCGCCGATTTCACCGCACCATGCCAGCAGGGCATCAAATTCATCGTCATTTACCCCCGCCATGGCGACCGTATTGATGCGCACCGCAAGCCCCGCTTCGCGCGCGGCATAGATACCATCAAGCGTAGCCGCCAGCCTGCCCCGCCGAGTAACCTGTGCAAAACGTGCGGGGTCGAGGGAATCAAGGCTGACATTCACCCGCCGGACACCCGCACGCACCAGCAGTCCGGCAAATTCGACCAGCCTGCTACCGTTGGTTGTAAGGGTGATTTCATCCAGCCGGGTAGGTTCACCCGCCTGCCCCAAAAGAGGACGAAGCGCGAGCAGAAAATCCCCGATATCCTTGCGTACCAGCGGCTCTCCACCGGTAATCCGCAGCCGTCTTACCCCCTGCCGTACAAAAACACGGGCAAGGCGCAGCAGCTCATCATAATCAAGAACGTCATCCCTGGGCAGAAAAGTCATGCTTTCCGACATGCAGTACAGACACCGCATGTCACACCGGTCTGTCACTGACAGGCGCAAGTAGGAAATCCGCCGTCCGGCAGGGTCCATGAAAGGGGACAACATTTGTCCTCTATATCAGCAACTGAGGAGGAACTGAAACATTTATTCCCTGCAAGGCATGTATTCAAAACCGGCAGAGATGGCTTGGCACGGGCCATGGCCCGAAACAAAACGGGCGGCCCAGCGCATTGCCAGACCGCCCGGACTCATGCACAAAAAACGGACCTAGTGCCCGGCGTTATTACCCGAAAAATCCGGGCTGGAAAGGCCGGACTGCTCAAGCTGCGCCACCAGTGCCGCCTTGAGCCGCTCCAGACCTGCGGCATCGCGCCCTTCCGCCCGCGCCACCAGCACTGCCTGCGTGTTCGAAGCGCGCAGCAGCCACCAGCCGTCCGGCGTGTTCACGCGCACGCCATCGATTTCAGAGACTTCAGCACCCGCCTTGCGCAGACGTTCCGCCACCTCTTCAATGACCTTGAACTTGCGATGATCATCGCAGTCAAAGCGCACTTCCGGAGTGGAAATGGTTTTTGGCAAAGATTCGCGGAAGACTGAAAGAGGCTCGTCCATGCGGGCCAGAATATCCAGCGCGCGCACCCCGCCGTACAGGGCATCGTCAAAGCCGTACCATTTATCGGCAAAGAAGATATGGCCAGACATTTCGCCCGCCAGTGGTGAGCCGGTTTCGGCCATCTTGGACTTGATCAGCGAATGGCCGGTACGCCACATCAGCGGCTTGCCGCCTGCACGTGCGACCTCGTCAAACAAAACCTGACTGGCTTTCACGTCGGCAATGATGGTCGCGCCCGGATGGGTCTTAAGCACATCGCGCGCCAGAAGGATCAGCGTCTGGTCGCCCCACAGGATTTCTCCCTTGTTGTCCACCAGACCGATGCGGTCGGCGTCACCGTCGAAGGCGATGCCGACATCGGCACCATTATCGCGCACGACACTGATCAACTGCTGAAGGTTCTTGGCAACCGTCGGGTCAGGGTGATGGGCCGGGAAGGTGCCATCAATAGCCGCATTGAGCACGATGTGCTCGCCCGGCAGCACCGCCACCAGCTTTTCCAGAATCTCGCCTGCGGAGCTGTTGCCGTTATCCCAGACAATCTTCAGTTTGCGCTCGCCGCCAACATAGTCCTTGGCCAGACGACGGACATACTCGTCGCGCACATCAAGCTCGCGCACACTGCCCTCTTCACGCGCGACGACATCGCCCCGCGCCGAAAGCTCGCCGAGTTCCTTGATCTGCGCGCCGAAGAAGGGCTTGCCGCCCAGCATCATCTTGAAGCCGTTATAATCCGGCGGATTGTGGCTGCCAGTCACCATGATAGCGCCATCGGCCTGCAACGTGGCCGAGGCGTAATAGAGCATGGGCGTGGGGCCGCGGCCCACCCGAATCACCTCAAGCCCGCACTCAACCGCACCCTGTACCAGAGCTTCCTCCAGCATGGGCGAAGACAGGCGACCGTCATACCCGATCACAAGCGTGCGACCACCATTGCGGCGCACCATGCTGCCGAACGTCCGCCCGATGGCAAAGGCATCCTCGGCGCTCAGGGTTTTACCGACAATCCCGCGAATGTCATATTCGCGCAGACTTGTCACATCAAAGGCGTGAGAAAACGCCATTACTTCTGCTCCATATACTGCGGCAGGAAGGCGCGCACACCATCAGCCAACTCAGGACGCTGCAGGGCAAAAGCAATCTGTGCCTCAAGGAAGCCGAGCTTGTTGCCACAGTCGTAACGGGTGCCTTCATAACGCAAGCCGTGGAAGGGCACTTCGCCAATGGTCTTGGCCATGGCATCGGTCAACTGCACTTCACCACCCGCGCCGCGTTCCAGCTTGGCCAGATGCCGCATGACATGCGGGGTCAAAACGTAGCGCCCGATAATGGACAGGTTGGAGGGGGCATCCTCGGGCTTGGGTTTTTCAACCAGCCCGCGCACCTCAACCAGATGCCCGTCATCCTTGCCCACGTCCAGAATACCGTAACGGTTGGTATGCTCACGCGGCACTTCGGACACGGCCACAACGCTGCCGCCAGTCTCGTTATAGGCTTCGGCCAGCTGCTTAAGGCAGCCCTTTTCGGACTGAACAAGATCGTCCGGCAGAAGAATGGCAAAGGGATCATCGCCAATAAAGGCGCGCGCGCACCAGATGGCATGGCCCAGACCGAGCGGCTCCTGCTGACGCACCGCCATGAGCGAACCGGCCTGAATGGAGCTGGGGCCCAGCGCCTCCAGACAGTCCAGCTTGTTGCGCTCTTTCAGCGTGGTTTCAAGCTCGTAGGCAATATCGAAATAATCAATCAGAGAATCTTTGCCGCGCCCCGTGATCAGGCAGAATTCCTCGATACCTGCGGCGCGTGCCTCGTCGATCGCGTACTGGATAAGGGGCTTGTCTACAACTGGTAGCATTTCCTTGGGCATGGCCTTGGTAGCCGGCAGAAAGCGCGTTCCCAGCCCTGCAACCGGCAGAACTGCTTTACGTAAAGGCTTGGGTTTGGACACGAATGCACACCTTAGAAAATCACGTTGAGTCTTAACCATTCAGACCGAGCCGCACGGCATACCGCCGCTGGCCGCCCCGTGCCACCGGACCGGAACACACTGCCCCTTATCGTTGCGGGCAACACATTTCCATCCTGCCGGCCAATAGTTTCTCTTGTTACATATCTCCGCTCGCGCGGCCATTCCCATAGACAGGAAAAGAACGGCGCTAATGTGACCGATCAAAGGCTAAAAGCGGATGAAAGTCCAAAAGACGCAAAAACAGTCCCTCCCCTCAGTGAGGGGGGGATTCTGATTTTGTCATTTTTCTGGAGAAAAATGGTGCGGTCGAGAAGACTCGAACTTCCACGGGGTTTCCCCCACAAGCACCTCAAGCTTGCGCGTCTACCATTCCGCCACGACCGCCCGTGACAACCGGCACCGAAAAGGCGATACCGTGTGGTGAGAGCCATATAACCGAACCATGGACACGCGGCAATGACCAAAGAACAAATTTTGTGGGAAATCAGCAAAAAAACAGTTCCTTACCCACAGGCCCTGTCGCGCATGGAAGCGATCGCGCGCGATATCCGCGCGCAGGAAGCCCCCGAGCGCGTCTGGCTGCTGGAACACCCGCCCCTATACACCGCTGGAACCTCCGCCCGGGCAGAAGACCTGTTCAACCCCGCGGGCTACCCCACCTACCCCGCCGGGCGCGGCGGACAGTGGACCTATCACGGGCCGGGCCAGCGCATAGCCTACGCCATGCTGGATTTACAGCGCCCCCATGGCAACATCCCGCCGCGAGACCTGCGGGCCTATGTTCATGCGCTGGAAAGCTGGATTATCGCGGCTCTTGCTCGTTTCGGCATTAAGGGAGAAGTGCGCGAAGGGCGTGTGGGCGTCTGGGTTCAGGACCCAGTCAGCGGGATGGAAGAAAAAATCGCCGCGATCGGGGTGCGGGTTTCACGCTGGGTAAGCTGGCACGGCATCGCCATCAATGTCGCCCCCCGCCTGGAAGATTTTGATGGAATCGTGCCCTGCGGCATCAGGGAGTTCGGCGTCACCAGCTTTCGCCGTCTCGGGCTTGATACGGACATGGCCGCGCTGGATCGGGCGCTGGCAGAATGCTGGCCTACGGTTTTCGGCAGCCAGCCCTCCCCCCTCCAACCTGTGGAGCCTAGCCTGATCCCAGCGTGATCAAGGTCACGCGGCGTCGTTCATCAACGATCCGCACCTCATACAGCGACAGATGCGCCGCGGATTCATGAAAGCGTAATGTCACCAACCCCTGTGATGGGTTATCCGTCCGGGCAAGGGAAAGCTGCAATACGCCGGGGGCGCGGCGGATATCCGTTACAGTCACCGCTCCCCCCAGACGCACCGGGTTATCCAGCAGCAGCCCGAGCGGGTTATGCGCAAGCCCTATCCGGGTTTCCGCACCATTGGCGCTGTCCGAAAAAACGGCATGGCGGCCTTCGGCATGGAGGGTCATAAAGTGCGGCTCGGTAAAGCGCATGTCCAAATAGCCGGGGCGATAGACCAGAGTCCCGCTTCCTACCGCGCCATCGGGCCAGACCTGCGAAAACGGAGCCGCCTTGAGATCAACAGTCTGAAAATAGGCCTCGACCCGGGCGATATCGCGCCGTGACGATGCCCCCTGCATCCCCTGCCCGGCGCAGGCTGTCAGCAGGACGGGCAGCAAAAGGGCGTAGCGCCTGAAGAATTGCCACACGGTCATGCGGCACGGCTTTCTTGTTCCTGCGGGGTGCGTAGCGTCAGGGCCAGGGCGTGCAGTCCGCTCTCCAGTTCATCCGCCAACGCCTCGTGCACCATGCGCGAGCGGTTAACCCGGCTGACTCCATCGAACGCACTGGAGACAATCAGCATACGGAAGTGCGTTTCGCTGGCTCCGGCTTCGGGGCCACGCACCATGGAAACGTGGTGCGCGTGGCGGCTGCTTTCATCGAGCATTTCAAGCTGCACGGGCTGCAATGCCTCATGCAGCCTGCGGTGCATACGTTCCGCGCGTGCTTTGGAGGGAACAGAACTCGTAGCAGAATCCGAAAGACTGCTCATATCGGCATTAACCCCTTGCGACTGATGCGTTTGCAACGCAAATAACAGGAAATGACCAAGCCAAGGAACACCCGCGCCCGCGCGTTTGACCCGGACCCCGACGCGCCGCAGCGTTGCTGCGATATGCCGAACTGTTCAAACGCGGCCGGCTACCGCGCACCACGCTCACGCGAGACATTGAACCAGTATTACTGGTTCTGCCTCGAGCATGTGCGCGAGTATAACGCGCGCTGGGATTACTACAAAGGCATGAGCCCCGGCCAGATCGAAGCCCACCTGCAGGCCGATGCCCGCTGGGACCGCCCGACATGGACGTTTGGCCAGACAGGCTCCCCCAAAAGCCACACCACCACGGAAGAAGACATCCTCGATCCGCTGGATATTCTGGGCCGCAGCCGCCGGAGCCGGGCCGAACAGGCCCGCGCCCGCGCGACCCCTGTAGCGCCGCACCCCCTGCGTGAAGCCCTGGCGGTACTGGGCCTGTCCTGGCCTGTTTCCATGGAAGACGCCAAAACGCAGTATCGTACGCTGGCCCGCCGCCACCACCCCGATACCAATAACGGCGACCGCGCGGCCGAAGAACGACTCAAGCAGATCAACGTAGCTTTTACGACGCTTCGCACACATCTGATGTCGGAAGGCCTCGAAAAAACAAACTGATCATGTATCCTGCACCTGCCAAACCCCGCAGGCCCGCAGGGCGTTTCACTTTACGACCAGACGGATCATCATGACGGACATCTCCACCCAGCCATCATCGGGCGACCTGCCTCCCATCTCGGCCATTTCTGTTCCCGACCTGAACGTTTCTGTTCGTGAGGTCTTCGGCCTTGATACCGAGATGACCGTTCCGGCCTTTTCGATACGCACCGATCATGTGCCCCCGATTGACCCGGCCTATCTGTTCGACCACGACACCACGCTGGCCATTCTGGCAGGGTTTGCCTTCAATCGCCGCGTGATGGTGCAAGGCTTCCACGGCACGGGCAAATCCTCCCATGTGGAGCAGATCGCTGCCCGGCTGAACTGGCCGTGCATTCGCATCAACCTCGACAGCCACGTCTCGCGTATCGACCTTGTCGGCAAGGACGCCATTGTGGTGCGCGATGGCCAGCAGATTACCGAATTTCAGGAAGGGCTGCTGCCCTGGTGCCTTCAGCGCCCCTGCGCTCTGGTGTTTGACGAATACGATGCGGGCAGGCCCGATGTCATGTTCGTCATCCAGCGCGTGCTGGAAGTGGAAGGGAAACTGACCCTGCTGGATCAGAACCGCGTCATTACGCCCAATCCATGGTTCCGTCTGTTCGCCACCGCCAATACCGTCGGGCTGGGGGACACCACCGGCCTTTACCACGGCACGCAGCAAATCAACCAGGGGCAGATGGACCGCTGGAACATCGTCACATCGCTCAACTATCTGCCCCACAAGCAGGAAGTAGGCATTGTCTGCTCACGCATGGGAATCGCGGAAGGCGACACGCAGGCCCGCGCCAAAATCGACCAGATGGTTGCCCTTGCCGCCCTTACACGCGCGGGCTTCATGGCGGGCGACCTGTCCACCGTCATGTCGCCACGCTCTGTCATTGCATGGGCCGAGAACGATCAGATCTTCAAGGATACGGCCTTTGCCTTCCGTGTGACGTTCCTGAACAAATGCGACGAGGCCGAGCGCGCCATGGTGGCCGAATATTACCAGCGCTGCTTTAACAGTAGCCCGCTGCCCGCCCGCACAGCGTAATACCCACACCGGAGCAGGGCTGGTTCATGGCTGACACAACACAAGACCCGCCAAAAAATCCGGCGACGCCTCTCCCCCGCCTCTCCCGCGAGGAGGCGGAAAAGCGCGCCGATTCCTTCAGGCAGGCTACGGCGGCCACCCTGCGCGCCATGGGCGGCGGACAGGAAGCCGATGTGTCGTTCCATAGCGGCAACATGCCGCTGGCCCCGCTCAGCCTTGGTGACAAGGTACGACTGCAAAACCCCTCGCTCTCGCTGAACGAGGATGAAAAGCAACGTCTTCGGGGCGCTGCGGACGCACAGGCCCTGCGCCTGAAGCACCATGACTTTGCCCTCCATGCGGCGCGTCGGCCTTCGGAAACCACGGCGCGCGAGGTCTATGACGCGCTGGAGCAGGCGCGCATCGAATCGCTTGGCTCGCGGCACATGCGCGGTGTGGCTGCCAATCTACGCCAGCGCCTTGAGCATGACGTGCAGGCGGCCGGGCTTGACCGCCTGACAGACCCAGCCCAGCTTTCACCCGTTGTCGGGCTGGAACTTCTGGCGCGCGAAAAGCTGACCGGCGAGCCCATGCCGCAGGCTGCACGCGCCATTGTGGAAAAATGGAAAGCCACCCTGCCCCCGCAGGCCCTGACCATGCTGGATACGCTGGCGCGCGATCAGGAAAACCAGACCGCCTACGCTCGCGCCACCCGCCGCCTGCTTGCCGCCTGCGCCCTGACAGACAACGATACAGCGCAGGACGAAAACGAAGACAGCGAAAAACCCGGTGGCGATACCGCGGACATGCCGGAGCAAAGCTCCGAACAGCCCCCTGCGGAACAGCAGGAGCAGAGCCCCGAACAGGAGCCTGAACTTGAAGATGCCATCAGCCAGCCCCAGCTCATGGCGGGCAGTGGCGACAGCGCTCCCGACGCAGGAGAAGACGAGCAGGATTCCGGCTCGGCGGAAGGCACGGGCGAAGCCGCTGGCCCCGGCAGCAGGGCCGAAATTGAACCGGGCGATACAGCCCGAGGCTACCACGCCTATACGACCCGCTTCGATGAGGAAGTACCCGCCGAAGACCTGTGCGACCCCGAGGAACTCTCTCGCCTGCGCCACCAGCTTGACCTGCAACTGGCCACCCTGCACGGCGTCGTGTCACGCCTCGCCAACCGGCTGCAACGCCGCCTGATGGCCCAGCAGACCCGCTCATGGTCGTTCGATCTGGAAGAAGGCATCCTCGATGCGGGAAGACTTTCACGTATCGTCGCCAATCCGTCTCTCTCTCTCTCCTACAAGCAGGAACGGGAAACGGAATTCCGCGATACGGTCGTAAGCCTTCTGCTTGATAACTCCGGCTCCATGCGGGGGCGCCCGATCTCGGTTGCCGCCGCCTGCGGCGATATTCTGGCCCGCACGCTTGAGCGCTGCAACGTGAAGGTGGAAATTCTCGGCTTCACCACCCGCGCCTGGAAGGGCGGCCAAAGCCGCGAGCTGTGGGTAACAAACAACAAGCCACCCAACCCCGGTCGGCTCAACGACCTGCGCCATATCATATACAAGGCGGCGGACACACCGTGGCGGCGGGCGCGCACCAACCTGGGCCTGATGCTGCGCGAAGGGCTGCTGAAAGAAAATATCGACGGTGAAGCCCTGCTCTGGGCATGGAGACGCCTGAAGGCGCGCCCCGAAGCCCGTAAAATCCTGATGGTTATTTCAGATGGCGCACCAGTGGATGACAGCACCCTGTCGGCCAACCCCGCCTCCTATCTGGAAGACCACCTGCGCGAGGTGATCGCTCAGATCGAGGACCGTAGCCCGGTGGAACTGACCGCCATCGGTATCGGGCATGATGTCACCCGCTATTACCAGAAAGCCGTAACCATAACCGACGCGGAAGAACTGGGCGGCACCATGCTCCAGGCCCTTTCGGGGTTATTTATGCCGCCTTCAGGCAGATCTTGATCAGTTTTTCGCCCTGGTGGCCGCAAAGCTCAGAAAATACTCCGAGCACCTGTCGTCGTCTCAGTAATAGATATCCAGGCACAGCTTGATACCGGCGCTCCATTCAAAAAACGGAGCACCATTGACAATGATATGGATATTTTAATACAATTTAAAGCAACTTTTAAGAAAACCAAGTCATAAACCAAGGATAAAGACAATGCAGGAATTTTACGAGGGCCTTGCTGAAATTTTGGAAGTTGCACCAGAAACAATTAAACCAGAACTCACACTTGAAGAAGAACAGTGGGATTCCATGGCTATCATTTCATGCGTCGCATTGATTGATGAGGTCTATGGCCAGCTTATTTCCGGCAGTTCACTGACTGGATGTAAAACAGTAGCAGATATCCAGAATCTCATATCCAAATCTATGTAAAGTAAAGACCAACATCCATGTCTAAAAATTCCGTCAAAGGCGTCACGATTCAGGGTGTATCCTGCGCCGTTCCAAGAAAGCAATTAGACAATCAAAGCTTTCTTGATCGCTTTGATGAAAAGACGATAGCGGATGTTGCGAAACTTACTGGCGTATTAACCAGACACATAGCCGAGCCGGGACAGACAGCGGGCGATTTGTGCTTCGCCGCGGCTGAAAGACTGCTGGCCGATCTCCAATGGGCGCCAGACAGCGTTGATGCGCTGATTTTCGTCTCACAGACCCCCGATCAACGTATGCCCGCCACGGCGTGTATCCTGCATGGCCGCCTTGGTCTTTCGACCGAGTGTCAGGCTTTCGACGTAGGGTTGGGCTGTTCTGGCTATGTTTATGGCACGTGGCTGGCAGCGGCGCTTATCTCTGCTGGCTTGCGGCGCGTACTGCTTCTGGCCGGTGATACCAGCAGCCAGATGCTTGATCCTGATGATCGTGGCACGGCCATGTTGTTTGGGGATGCAGGGTCAGCAACCGCGTTTGAATATAACGAACATGCCCCACTGACGTATTTTGAACTTGGCACCGACGGAACAGGAGCCCAGTTGCTAACGGTTCCCGCCGGTGGATACCGCCTTTGCGGCCCGGCTTCTGCACGTGACAATACGCTCCATATGGATGGCAGCGCCGTATTCGGCTTTACAATCAGCACCGTGCCGCCGCTGATCAAAAGCATTCTGCAGCAAGCCAACTTGACAATAAGTGATGTCGATACCTTTGCGCTCCATCAGGCCAACAAGTTTATTCTTCAGCATATCGAGAAAAAACTCAAAATCCCCGCAGGCGCGCTGCCCATCAATATTGAACAGTTTGGCAATACCAGCTCAGCCTCTGTTCCGCTGCTTCTCTGCACGAACACGGCTGAACGGATAACGGGCAGCCCGACCACGCTGCTGATGGCTGGCTTTGGCGTTGGCCTGTCTTGGGGGGCCGCAGTGTTCAGCGATGTCCGTCTCCAGTCCACGTCAGTTTTTGAAGTATGATTTTTACCCCCACCGCCCTTGAAGGTCGCGTTATTCTGGTAACAGGCGCCTCCTCCGGTCTGGGGCGCGCAACCGCCACGATGATTGCACAGTGTGGCGGACGGGTTGTCGCCACCGGACGCAACGAAGAACAATTGCAGGAAACGCTGACGGCCCTTCCCGGCGAAGGGCACAGAGCGATCGCCGCAAGTCTGAACTCAGCGGAAGATGCTAGCAACCTCATGCTGAATGCAGCGCAGGAGACCGGCGGGCTGGATGGTCTCTTTCATGCCGCCGGACTGGAACTCAGCCGCCCGGCGCGCCTTGTAAAACAAAAACAAATCGACGACGTGTTTAATGCAGCCCTGTTTGGGGCCATCGGCTTTGCCGCAGCGGCAGGAAAGCGCAATACGTTTCGTCCCGGCGGTTCGATTGTTTTCATGTCTTCCGCAGCCGCGCATCGCGGTCAGCAGGGCTTAAGCACTTACTCCGCAGCCAAAGCGGGGATCGAGGGACTGACCCGTTCCCTTTCCTGGGAACTTAAGCCCCTCAGGGTCAATGCCATCGCGGCAGGCGGCGTGCAGACCGAGATGCACGAACGCCTTACGCATGGCCTGACTGAGCCGTCGCTCAGCGCCTATGAGCAGGCCCATGCCCTTGGTTTTGGTAAACCGGAAGACGTCGCCGCCGCCGCTGTATTTCTACTTTCTTCCATGGCGTCATGGGTGACTGGTGCCATCTGGACTGTCGATGGTGGCTATACGGCTGGATAGGTAAAAAATAATGGCGGATTATGTTCTGGTCGGAGGCGGTGGGTTTGCTCGTGAATTATACGACTGGTTCACCCCCTCACTCACGGCAACCGGCAGCCAGTTCATAGGGTACCTGGATGATGGCGAGGCACCCATGAGTGCTTACCAGCATCCCTTGCCGCAGTTGGATCGCATTGTTGATTACCGCCCCCGCCCAGACCACAAGCTCGTCATGGCGGTTGGTTCGCCTGCAGCCAAACAGAAGCTGGCCGCTCAGCTCGGGCCAGAATATTTTACGTCTCTAATTCATCCATCCTCGTGGGTTTCTGCCTCGGCACGTATCGAGAATGGCGTTGTCGTTGGCGTGTTCTGCGATATTTCAGCCAATGCGACAGTTCGTGCATTTGCGACCATTAACGGCTACAGCAGCGTCGGACATGATGCGGAACTGGGGGCCTATGCCACGCTTTCGGGTTATGTTGACCTGACGGGCAATGCCAAGCTCGGAACGGCGTCCTATATGGGTTCCGGCTCACGCCTTTTACCGCATGTGCAAGTTGGTGAGCGCTGTACGATTGGCGCGGGTGCGGTTGTCGTGCGCTCCACACCTGATGATATCACCCTATATACCCCTCCAGCACGCAGGCTATAAAAATGTCCCTGCCCATTGACCCTCATCTTATCGAGACCTTCTGGCACTGTATTGGCCATCGAAGTGAACTGCCGAATGACCGCGATTACATGCGTTTTGAGTGGATGCTGGGGGACATCATTATCTATAACGACAAGGGCGCCATTCTAGCCTTTGATAATGTCTGCCCCCATAGGGGAGCCAAGTTTCTGGCGGATGACGACGGCAACGCCCCCATTTCATGCCGCTATCATGGCTGGGGCTATCGAGGGGGCAAGCTGCGCATACCAAAGCCCGAAACATACAACGTCTGCGCCCTTGCAAAGGCCCATCTGTCGACTTTCCATACGGCATGGTGCGGAGATTTTCTTTTTATCGCATCAAACCCGCAAATGGATCTGTTAACTCAGCTCGGAGATCTGGCCGATGTTCTCGCCGGAATGTCCGCCGATATTGAGCGACGTTACTCTCGCGATGGCTATTTTTACGATTGCCCTTGGCGCGTTGCCGTAGAAAATGCACTAGAGCCTGACCATGTTCCCTTCGTGCACGCGCAAACGCTAGCATCACTGCAGTTGGGGGCTGGACGGAACAACTATTATGCCGCCAATTCCGTGCTCAGCGCGCCTATCGGGAATGAGCATATCACACGAGGCCTGAACCGCATCGCTCGCTTTTTTGATGTGCAGCACAACATCAAAAATTACACGGCCATCTTTATTTTCCCGTTTTCATTTATTTCAAGCACGTTCGGTTACACGTATTCGTTGCAGAACTTCTTCCCGTCCCGCGATACCAACCGTACGCACTTCACGACAAGAATGTTCAGATCGAAGTTACGTGACCCAGAAAAGAACGAAGCCGTCATCGGTTCGTTTCTGAGCTCCATAGACGCCATAAACCGGCAGGTTTTTCAGGAAGATTACGAAATTTGCAAACGGATTTCTCCCGATTTTCCTATGGATGCTACGGACAATATCCTGTCCGCCACGGAAAAAAAAATCGTTCATTTCCGTAAAAACATCGAACAGGAAACAAAAAAGCTCTCCCTTTCATAAATCCGGGAGAGCTTACAGGCATCAGCGTACCAGAGCATCCGCGAACCTGAGTTCGTCTGCAATGCCCAAAAACGCGTGCATCATTTTCTTTGCGCTTAATTTCTGGTCGGCATACGCCAGCCCTGTCAGGGTCAAATCCGTGTAGTCGGTCTTTGAATGGTACAACTCGCTCATATAAGTGGGCAAGTCAGGAGCAAAGCTGTCAAAACCAAAAAAAACAGGAATATCTTTCAGGTTTTTTTCTGAAAACTCGTTTCTGTCCGACACGACACAGCAACGTGACGCCAGACCACAGCCAACCCGCTCATGAATGCCCGAAGCTATGTTAGGGCTGGTATTCAGCAAAAACTGTGTATCCGCATACAGTTCGTAAAGACGCCCCGCGTCAATCGCGGAATGGAACCTGGCGGTTGTGGCGCTGCCCTTCAGATGATCCCAGCCACGGCCGTAAATATCGACCGGCAGCGACAGAAGCGCCTTCACCAGTTCATTTGCCCGATAGGAACGAACATATAAATCGCATTGCTGAAACAGAAAGTAAAAAATCTCCTGTCGACTTTCCGTCTGGATATTATGCGCCTCACAAGCGTCTACGATAATATCCGTAATATCGCCTGTCTGCCGCCCTATTGCGCAACGGCTCGCCTCTTCCAGAACATTTCTCCAACGAGGGGGAATATTGCTCCATGTTTGACGTCGGACTTGCGGGTCTTCGCCAGTTTTTACAAACACCATCCGCTGCGACCGATCTCGCCAGGCGGTCTGATTGCACAGCGCATTAGGCACGACGCCTGTAGACTCAGCCAATGTAGAAAACTGCGCCGACCGAATAAATCGTTTCTGAAAACGCAGCCATTCCTCAAAAATATAAGCGTTTGCGACATAGCGTGATTTTACCGCATGGTTTTGCGGAACAGCGCTTGGTGGGTCCGCCATGATCGACACGAAAGGTACCTTTACGGCATCCCACAGCGACTGACCGTTAATTTCAAGACCAGCCCCAATACCAGCATGACCCAAAGCGACGTATATGCCCTTCTGTAGCAAGGGACTGAACTGCTGAAGCCAGTCCGACCGGCCCAGATCAATCACATGCCCAGAAAAACCCTCGGGTTCGAGCTGTTTCATAAGATCGTGACTTAACTGCCGCAGAATACCATTTTCGTTTTCTCCCACAAACGAAACAATTGTTTTATGCGCAGTCACACAGATCTCCTTCCAGATTTACACAAACGGCAGATTTTTGGTCTCACAGCCCAAGAATCTTGTCCCGGCCTACGGTTTTTCACACTCCGCAGACTTTTTCCCATTCCTCAATCAGCACAGCGTTGACGCGCCCTACGTCCTGCCCGGTCATATCCCGCATGAAGGGAAGCCCAAGCACGGACTGCCCCAGTTGCCTGGTAACCGGCAGGGGGTCTGCCTGACAGTCGGCATACGCGCGCTGGACATGACAGCCTTCCCCCCACCAGGCAACGCTGCCCACTCCCTTGCGGGCCAGCGCGCCGGCAAGGTCGGACGCCAACCCCGGCCAGCGGATGCTCAGAGTAGATGTCACCCAGGATTGCCCTAACCAGAGAGCGTCGCTTATCGCTGATGGCAAAGCCTTTTGGTACAGCGCGCCCGCTGCCTGCCAGTCCGCGCGGGCGTCCGACCATTCATCCAACGCCGCCAGCCCCACGGCGGCGGTATATTCTGATATTTTCGCATTGCCGCCACGGTACTGCGCCTCCCGCGAGCCATTAAACCCGAAGCGGCTCAGAATACGCACACGCTCAGCCAGTTCTGTATCACGCGACAGAACTGCCCCCCCTTCCCCAACGCCAAAGACCTTTGTCGCATGAAGGCTGACGACGGTTGTGCAGTTCGGCACTGTCATCGGGCCGCCGTGCCGTAACGTGTCAAAAGCTGCAGCCGCATCAATAATGACAGGTTTGCCTGTACGGGAAGCCACGGCGTCCCACACATCCAGGTCGATGGGCGCGCCGAATGGTACGACTATCAGAATCGCGCCGACATCTGGCGATTTAGCGAGTTGTTCCACGTAAGCTGGGTCTGGACACCACGTATCAGGGCGCACATCGACGAATCTTGGCAACAGATGAGCAGCCGTAACAGCCGCCGCACTCGCAACAAACGTCCAGGACGGCATAAGACATTGCAGGCCGGGCTTAATACCATGCGCATTGAGAGCAAGCGTAATGCCGATCGTGGCGTTTGGCGTCAGCGCGACGGATTCAGGCTCAAGCCCCCAAAAAGCGGCCAGCTTCGCCTGAAAATCCACGCACAGCGGGCCGCCGTTGCTGTACCAGCGGCTTGCATCAATCCTGCGCAAGTAGGGGATGACACGATCAGCCGAAACAAGTTTCGGCCGGGCGAAAGGCAGGTCAATCACCGTAGGCACACACACCCCTCCAGCAGACTACGCACAACAGCAACACAAGGCACAAACTACCCGCTACACGCGCGAACATGCCTGCCGTCCAGACCTTCAATCGCCTAATTTTAAGATTACCACCTCTCTTCAGGACAAGACAAGCCGCCGCTCCACAAGGGCCAGCAAGGCGTCGAGCATGATATCCACATCCCGCTCGGTCGTCCGATGGTTAACAATTGCCGCACGAATAACGAGCTTTCCACCTAGCCGCGTGGTGGAGGGAGCCGCAATACCGCTTTCCTGCAAGTCCTTGACCAGTTCCGCGTTCAGGGTATCGAGATCGTCCGCCCCCGGCACGTCCACACGAAAACAAACGATATTCAACGCTACCGGGGCCATCAGCCGTAAAGAGGGCGTGCGCCCGATACGCTGGGCCAGATGTTGCGCCACCTCGCAGCAACGGGCCACAACCTGCCCCAGCCCCTGCGTGCCGAACCCTTCAAGCGCGAACCAGACCTTGAGCGCACGGAACCCGCGCGACAAATCCGGCCCCAGATCACAGAACCACGGGGCCGAGGCTGCCAGCCCCCTGTCCTCGCGCGAGAGATAATCGAGTGTCTGCGCGAAAGCCGCCGCCTGAAGGGCGGGGTCGCGCACCAGAACGCACCCGGCATCGTAGGGCACCTGCGCCCACTTATGAAAATCAAACGCCAAACTATCCGCCCGCTCCATACCGCGCAGAGCGGGCGCATGGATGGGTGAAAGACGGGCCAGTGCGCCAAATGCACCATCCACATGGAACCACAGGCCTTCCGCCTGAGCCAAATCGGCCAGTTGGTCCAGCGGGTCTGAACTGCCGGTATCCACCGTGCCAGCCGTGCCAACAACCACAAAGGGTTTCAGCCCTTGAGCACGGTCGGCTGCCAGCATGGCGCGCAGGGCGGACAGGTCCATCCGGTAGTCCGCATCGACTGGCACGCGGCGCAGGGCCTGGGTGCCCAGCCCCGCCATGTCAAAAGCTCTCGCGACACAGCCATGGGCCGTCTCGGCCGCGTAGCCCACAAGGTTCTGCCCCGCCACACCGTTCTGACGTATCTCGCGTCCCGCCATGGCACGGCTTGCCGTCACGACGGCGATAAAATTCGCCATGGACGAACCCGTAACCAGCAATCCGCTGGCATCGACCGGGAAACCGAACATCTCCGCTGCCCAGCGTATGACCATACGCTCGACGTCCACGGGCACGTGATTCCGCCCGCCCAGATTGGCGTTCAGCCCGGCGGCCATCATATCCGCAAGCATACCCTGCGCGGTGCCGCCCCCATGCACCCAGCCCATGAAGCGTGGATGCCGGTTTCCGACAGCATACGGCCGCACGGACTCCGCGAACTCCGCATAGATCCCTTCGAGCGGCCGTCCCTCTTTCGGCAGCGGAGCCTGGGCAAAATGCTGCCTTACCGCATCTGGTGGCGGCTGCCAGACCGGCCCCTGCGCCACAGCGCTGATATTGTCGAACATCTCGTCGAGCATACGATGCCCGAGGGCGCGGATTTCATCCCACTGCGCGGGGTCCAGACCTGCCATGCTGCTCTCTTCCTACCCCGTGTTCAGCCTACGTATTCAGGCATCCTGACCAACAGCCCGCGCCTCAGCTCTCTCCCGTTCCTGCCAGTGAGAAAGCCTGCGCGCCAGCACAGCACACACAAAGAGCTGGATCTGATGATACAGCATGAGCGGCAGCACGATCAGCCCCACCGACGTGGCGGGAAACAGCACATTGGCCATGGGCACACCCGAGGCCAATGTCTTTTTGGAGCCGCAGAAAATCACAGCTATCTCATCCTGCCGCGGCAGCCCCAGAATCCGGCTCAGCAGGGTTGTCAGCACCAGAACCAGTGCGAGCAGCGCCGTGTCCGCCAGCGCTACCAGCCCCAGATCCGCCAGCGGCAGCCTGTGCCACAGCCCCTGCATGACGGCATCGCTGAAGGCCGCATACACCACAACCAGAATCGACCCCCGGTCCGACAGCGAAAGTAGCCTCTTGTTCCGGTGCGCCCACGCGCCAACCCACGGCTGCAACACCTGCCCAGCAATGAAGGGCAACAGAAGCTGAAAAACAATATTGAGCGGATTGCCCGAAAGCTGTCCGTGCTGGCTTAGCACCAGCCCCACCAGAACCGGCGTGATGAAAATGCCCAGCACATTGGACGCCGTGGCCGCGCACACCGCCGCAGGCACATTCCCCCCCGCGATGGATGTAAACGCAATGGAGGACTGCACCGTGGAAGGCAGGCAGCACAGGAACAGGATACCCAGCCACAGTTCAGGCAGCAGCAGCCCCGGCAGCAATGCGTGCGCCGCCAGACCCAGCAGGGGAAAAAGGACAAAGGTGCAGGACAGAATCAGCAGGTGCAGCCGCCACGCGACCATGCCGTCGACCACCGCTTTCCGGGAAAGTCGCGCGCCCTGCATGAAGAACATGAGCGCAATCAGCCCCACCGACAGCCAGTGAAAGACCGGCACCGCCGCTCCGTGGCAAGGCAGCACGGACGCCAGAAAAATGGCGCATAGCAGCCCTACCAGAAAAGGATCCTTTTTCAAAAAACGCACTGCTCCTGCTCCCATTTATTCCCAAGGGTTGCCTGCTGTTTCCACTTACGGCACCCTTGCCACGAAATGAAGCACGCCTCCCTCTTTTCCCGTTTTTTTCTTGGTGTCGTGAGCGCCTGTGCCACCACCACGGGACAAATCGCCCTAGCGGCCCCTCCGCAGGCCTGCGTTACCCTCACACACGGGGCGACGCATGACACACCGCAGGGCGTAACCTATGACTCCGTGCAACTGCGCACGCCAGACGGCCAGAGCACCCTGACCGCACGGCATCTGACCCTGAACGGAAAACCGGCTGACCCCGCCGCCACGGACGATCTGGCGGCAGCGGCCTCGCTGCTCGTGCTGGCCGCCATGACCAACACCCACACCCGCAGTTGTTCGGTATGGCTGGCGCAGCAGGGCCAGATAGCCGAGACCGCGCTGCAGGCAGGCAAGATGCTTGACCTGACATGGCAGAGCACGACCATTACGCATCGAACAGCCAAAGTGACGCTGGGAACCCTGCATTTCCAGATACAGGGGGGCGCACCGCTGGCCAGCGCCACGCTGGCGCTGTCGGGTATCGGCTACCACAACGTCGCCGACCAGAGCCTGCTCCCTTCGGACGCACAGGCCCGCTTCAGCCTGCCCACCCGTGAACTGGCGGGACTGATGGATGCCATAGGCGGACGCAGCACGGCATCGCCCGCCGTGCACACCACACTTTCGGCCTTTACCGCCACACAGGGCGATATCCGTCTGGAAGGTCACGGCAGCGCCACCCTCACTGGGGATGTCAACACCACCTCCGCTCTTGGCCATCTGGAAGTCAGCAACCTGCCTGAACTGATCCAGCACGCCCGGGAAGAGCAGCAGATGAAACTGGCCGCCGGACTGGCGCTGGCACGACTGGTCAGCCACCGCGAGGGCGACCGCAATACGTGGGACACAACCTGGGAGAGTGGCGTGCTGACGGTCAACGGCTTTCCGCTGCCGCTTAAATAACCCACCCCCAGCGGCTGAACTCAGGTCTGCAGCCCCGGCTCCATCACCGGGGCTGCCTCAGCTTTCAGGCCAGAGCCTTTTCGCGGATTTTCGCAAGACTACCCAGCACCTTACGCGCCAGCCCCACACGCTGCACATTGGTCAGTTCGCGCACCACGGCCAGTTTATGATCGGGTCGCAGCCTTACCGCGCCATCTTTCCAGCCCGCCATCCACTGCACCAGCCCTGCCGGGTCATGGAAGCTATTATTGCGGAACTGGAGCACCATACCTTTTGGCCCGGCCTCTACTTTTTCCACGCCTGAGCGTCTGCACAATCTTTTAAGATCAACCACATCAAGAAGGTTTTTAACTTCTTCCGGCAACGCGCCAAAACGATCGATCAGTTCGGCCTCCATAGCTTCCGTCTCGGCGTCGGAAGAAAGACCGCTGATGCGTCGATACAGACCAAGCCGCACGGGCAGGTCCGGCACGTAGCTGTCCGGGATCAGAACCGGCAGGCCCATGACAATACCGGGCGTCCATTCCCGATCCTCGGGCTTGCGACGTCCCTGTTCGGCGCGCAGGTCGGCCACGGCATCCTCCAGCATCTGCTGGTAAAGCTCTATGCCCACCTCGCGCACATGGCCCGACTGCTGATCCCCCAGCAGGTTGCCCGCCCCGCGCAAATCCAGATCGTGCGAGGCCAAAGTAAAGCCTGCCCCCAGCGTATCGAGTGTCTGCATGACCTCAAGCCGCTTCTGGGCCGATTCCGCCAAAGCGTGAGTCTGCGGCCAGGTCAGGTAGGCGTAACCACGCTGCTTGCCGCGGCCCACACGCCCGCGCAGCTGATAAAGTTGCCCCAGACCGAACATATCCGCCCGGTGAATGATCAGCGTATTGACCGCAGGCATATCCAGCCCGCTTTCCACGATGTTGGTGGAAAGCAGGATGTCGTATTTACCATCCGAAAACTCGGTCATGACCCGCTCAAGCTCAGTCGGAGTCAGACGACCGTGCGCCTGCACCAGCCGCGCATCCGGCACGATGGCGGCCAGACGCTCGGCCAGACGGTCAAGATCCTCCACTCGTGGCGCGACACAGAAAATCTGCCCGCCCCTGAACCGCTCACGCTGGATGGCTTCGCGGATGACCACGCTGTCAAACGGCATAATGAACGTGCGCACCGCCAGCCTGTCGGTCGGCGGCGTGGCGATCAGGCTCATTTCCCGCACGCCGGAAAGCGAAAGCTGGAGCGTGCGCGGCAGCGGCGTGGCGGAGAGTGTCAGCACATGCACCCCTTCACGCAGGGCCTTGAGCTTTTCCTTGTGCGCCACGCCGAAATGCTGCTCCTCATCGATAATGAGCAGTTCCAGCGACGCAAACTGAACCGTTTTAGCCAGCAAGGCGTGGGTGCCAATCACGACGTTGATGCTGCCGTCGGCCAGCCCCTTACGCACTGCCGTAGCGTCCTTGCCGGTCACCATGCGCGAAAGCTGCGCCACCTTGATGGGAAAGCCTTCAAACCGGGTAGCGAAGGTGCGGTAATGCTGACGCGCCAGCAGTGTTGTCGGGACAACAACCGCAACCTGCCCGCCGGACATGGCCGCAACAAACGCCGCGCGCAAAGCAACCTCGGTCTTACCGAACCCGACATCACCGCAAACCAGCCGGTCCATGGGCCTGCCTGAGGCCATATCGTCCAGCACGTCAGCAATGGCGCGAGACTGATCATCCGTCTCCACAAACGGGAACCGGGCGCAGAACTCATCCCACAGCCCCTCAGGCGGCGCAAATTCGGGCGCGACCAGCAGGGCACGGGCAGCGGCGGTGCGGATCAGTTCGCCCGCCATGTCGCGGATGCGCCGTTTCATCTGCGCTTTGCGGTTCTGCCACGCAACACCGCCCAGCTTGTCCAGCGCAACACCGGCCTGATCGGAGCCGAAACGGCTGAGCAGTTCGATATTCTCTACCGGCAGGTAGAGCTTCTCCCCCCCATCGTACAGCAGGCGCAGGCAGTCATGCGGAGCCACGCCCACGCTGACTGTTTCAAGCCCATCATACCGGCCTATGCCGTAGTCCTGATGCACCACCAGATCACCGGCGGAAAGTTCACTGGCTTCGGCAATCAGTTCGTCCGCCCGGCGGCGGCGGCGTGGCGGTCGGCCTATGCGCTCGCCCAGCAGATCCTGTTCGGACACAAACGCCAGATCATCGCCAACAAAGCCGCGCTCCAGCTCAAACGCCACCAGCCCCACCGGGCCGGGCTTGGCCTTGCGGGCCTGCTCCCAGCTATCAAATGTTTCGGTGGCCAGCCCATGTTCGCGGAGCAGAACGCCGATACGTTCGCGCGAACCACGGCTCCATGCCGCCACAAAGGTGCGCCGCCCTACCTGCGCCCATTCTCGTGCGGCATCGCCCAATAGGGTAAAGACCTGCTCGCGCTGTGCGCCGGGCACGATCTTGGCGTACATCTTGCCAAAGCGTCCGCCCACATCCACGCCCGGCGCCCCTTCAGGCTGGGCATAGGGGCTGAACGCCACCACGGGCAGCCGGGCAAGCGCTGCCTCCCACCCCTTGCGGTCAAGATAGAGCAGATGCGGCAGCAGCGGGCGGTATGGCGTTTCGCCCTCGCGCGCGGGCTGCCTGCGGGCCTGATAGTGATCCTCTATCATGTCCAGCCTGGCGCTCAGGCCTTCATCCACCTGCTGCTCAAGAGAAACCGCGACACCCGGCAGATAATCGAACAAAGTTTCCAGATGATCGTGAAACAGAGGCAGCCAGTGTTCGAGCCCCGGATAGCGCCTGCCATCCGAAACATGCTCATAAATCGGGTCAGCGGCTGCGCCCGGCCCGAAAGCATCGCGCCAGCCGGTTCTAAAGCGCGAGATTTTCTCCGCATCGAGCGAAAATTCCGAAACCGGGCACAGCACCAGCCCTTCCCGCCGGTCGGTCGAACGCTGGGTGCCGGGATCGAAAGCGCGGATATTCTCCACCTCGTCGCCAAACAGGTCGAGCCGGAGCGGCTCGGCCGCCCCGGCCGGATACAGGTCGAAAATACCCCCGCGGGTTGAAAACTCGCCCGCCTCCATCACCGTGTCCGTGCGGGTGTAGCCATTGGCGATCAGCAGGTCGATCAGGAAGGTCTGATCAAGGCTCTCCCCCTCGCGGATGCTGAGGGACTGGCCTTCGAACGTCTTGCGCGGGGCCACACGCTGCACGGCAGCGTTCACGGTGGTCAGAACCAGACGCGGGCCACGAGCAGGCTCCAGCAGACGGGAGAGAGTGGCCACACGCTCCGCCACAAGGGCGGGGTTTGGCGAAACCCGGTCATATGGCAGACAGTCCCATGCGGGAAACCGCAACACCTCGATATCCGTAGCCACAAAGCCCAGCATATCGGCCAGCCGCGCCATACTGGCATCGCTGCGCGCAATATGCAGCACGGGCCCCGTATGCTCGCGCGCGCGGCGGGCCAGCAGCAATGCGTCATACCCTTCGGGCACCCCCCAGATAGTGGCGATCGTGTGCGGGCTGCCTGTCTGTACCGTCATGCGCTATCCGTATCTGTCTCTCGGCTCTACTCGCTCTGGGTATAGTCTGGTGATGGACGCATGGGAACCAGGTGCGGCCTAATGCCCGCACCGGGCACGGCACGCGGCCACCATACGGCGCAGCATGGGGGTGGCCTTTTCCTCGGGCAGCGGCAGACGGCCGAACAGCCAGTCCGTCAGATCCGGGTCGGGCATTTCGAGAATGGCTTCCATGTCCGCGAGTTCGGCGGCGCTGAGTGTATCGGCCACATCCTCCACGAAACCGCCGATCAGAATATCCGTTTCGAAGGTGCCGCGATGATTGGCGCGGAACTTCAGGCGCCGACGGCGGGCGTCCAGTTCGGCTGCGGTTGAGGCTTCGGTCGTCTCTGTCAAATTGTCACTCATGGCTCTACTGTCCTATACCCTTGCTGTTTTTATCTGTCAGCCTGTCAAACAGAGGCGCATGTACCGCCGGTGTCCAGTCCTTCGCCCATCACATCCTCTCTGGCGAGCGTTCTTGCCCCGCTGCTCGCGCCCCTTGAAACCCTGCCGGGTGTCAATACTGCGCGCGCGCGCCTGCTTGCCCGCATAGCCGGTGGCAACAGGGTAATAGACCTGCTGTTCCGCCTGCCCGAAAGCGTGACGGATCGCAGGCTGCGCCCACTGCTGGCACATGTCCAGTCTGATACGATCGTCACCGTGGTAGGAACTGTCAGCGAGATCCGTCCCCCTACTCCGCGCAGCCGTCAGCCATGGCGCGTGACGCTCACGGATGACAGTGGCCTGCTTGAACTGGCCTTTTTCTCGCCATGGCAGGCAAAGCAGGTCAAGATGGGTGAGCAGATTGCCGTATCAGGTCGGGCGGAGCGCTTTCACGACAGGATGGTGATCACCTCGCCGGATTATCTGCTGCCCGCCTCGGCACTGGCGCGTATTCCCCGTCTCGACCCGGTCTGGCCGCTGACGGCGGGACTGTTCGCAGGCCACGTGCGACAGGCCATGACAGCAGCCCTTGCGCGCCTGCCCTCGCCCCCCCTGCCGGAATGGCACACTCCTGCAATACTCACCCATCACGACTGGCCCGACTTCGCCACGGCCCTGACATGGATGCAGCACCCTGACAGCATCGCAGGGAGCGAAACGGGAGAAGGCTGGCGCAAGGCGCAGGCCCGTGCTCAGGCCCGCCTTGCCTGTGATGAACTTCTGGCAGACCAGTTGGCCATCCGCCTTGCCCATGCCGCCGCCCGCGCCCGCCCCGGCCGGGCCATGCCGGGCGTGGCGCCGGAAGCACTCCACCATAATGGCCCCCTGCAGCAGCAGGCCCTTGCAGCGTTCGGTCATGAGCTGACCCCCGGTCAGTCCCACGTGCTGCACGAGATCGAAACCGACATGGCCGCTCCCACCCGCATGAACCGGCTTGTGCAAGGGGATGTGGGCGCAGGCAAAACGCTGGTGGCCCTGCTGGCCATGCTGCGCGCGGTCGAATCCGGCGCACAGGCCGCCATCATGGCTCCAACGGAAATTCTGGCCCGCCAACATGCCACCACCTTTGCCCGGCTTTCTCCCGTACCGGTGGCGTTCCTGTGCAGTTCGGTCAAAGGACGCGCACGTAAAAAGGCCCTGTCGGACATGGCTGATGGCACGGCGCGGCTGGTCGTGGGCACACATGCGCTGGTGCAGGACACCGTGCGCTTTGCCGACCTCGGCCTTGCCGTGATCGACGAACAGCACCGCTTTGGCGTGGAGCAACGTCTGGCGCTGGCGGATAAGGGGCGCAATGCGGACATGCTGACCATGACCGCCACGCCCATTCCCCGCACGCTGCTGCTCACCCGCTTTGGCGATATGCAGATCAGTCGTCTGGAAGGCAAACCTGCCGGGCGCAAGCCTATCCGCACGTCGCTGCACAGCCTTGGCGCTATGGATGAAGTTCTCGCGGGCATAGGGCGTGCGCTGCGTGATGGTGCACAGGTATTCTGGGTCTGCCCCCTTGTCTCGGAAAGCGAGGCGCTGGACATTGCCGCCGCCGAGGCGCGCCACGCCGCACTGGTTTCCTATTTCGGCACGTCCCTGCCCGGCGGAGATAAGGCCCCGGTTATCGGCCTCGCACATGGCCAGCAGGACAGCGCCGTGCGCGAGCAGGCGCTGGCAGATTTTGCCGCAGGCCGCACCCGGCTGTTAGTCGCCACCACGGTTATTGAAGTAGGGGTGGACGTGCCGGGGGCGAGCATCATGGTGATAGAACACGCCGAGCGCTTTGGTCTGGCACAGCTTCACCAGTTACGCGGCCGCGTAGGGCGCGGCAGTGCGGCCTCATACTGCCTCATGCTGCACGACGATGACCCCGGCCACACGGCCCGCCGGAGGCTGGGGTGCCTGCGTGAAACGGAAGATGGCTTTCTGATAGCCGATGAGGATTTCCGCCTGCGCGGCGGGGGCGAGGCCACAGGCCGCCGCCAGTCCGGCCTGCCGGAATACCGCATGGCCTCTGATGCACTGGTGGACAGCCTGCTGGAAACCGCACGACGTGAGGCACTGGCCATTCTGCCCGAAGACAGCATCGCCCCACCCGCAGGCACACCGCCTGCACCGCTCGCCCAGCACCTGAGCGAAGCCGCCCGTGCCCTGCTGCACCTGTTCGGAAAAGCTGACGCGGCCCGCATTTTCCGGGGCTAGGGCTTTTTTACCTGCCCTTCCGGCCCATGCGGGGCGGAGTGCGCGTTAACACCCCGCTGCGGCCAGCCACGCCTTGACTTGCCCTTCCGGGTCGGGATGGCTGGTAAAGGCCGACACGGCGGATACGCAGTCAGCCCCCGCGTCCAGGCACGGCCTGACCCGCTCAAGCGTAATGCCGCCAATGGCTACCACCGGCGTCTCACCCACCTGTTTTTTCCAGACCGTGAGCTTGTCCGTGCCCTGCGGGCCGAATGCCATTTTTTTCAGTCTGGTTTCCCAGATCGGCCCCAGCGCCACGTAATCGGGCGCGCAGGACAAGGCACGATCCAGTTCCTCCGGACAATGGGTGCTGACACCCAGTTTCAGCCCGCCACGCCGGATGGCCGCCAGATCCGCCGTATCCAGGTCTTCCTGCCCCAAATGGATGTAGGAGATGCCCTCATCCAGCGCGAGTTGCCAGTAATCGTTGAGCACGAGACACACGCCCAGCGCCTCGGCTATGGCGCGCGCTGAGCGGATTTCCTCCAGCAACTCAGCCTGCGGCCTGTCCTTGACGCGAAGCTGGATAAAACGCGCGCCAGCCTGTCCCAGACGCCTGACCCACTGCGCGGAATCGACAACGGGGTAGATCGGTTGCGGTAGTGTGTTCATCCCAGAAATGCCTTTCCCGCGACGGGGGTTGAGGGGGCGGCCATGTCGCGCTCCTCCATCGGGTCTGCGGCGCGGCCGAGCCGGCCTGCTTCCACCGCCAGGCTGAAGGCGCGCGCCATCTCAGCGGGGTTGCCCGCCCGTGCCACGGCAGTATTGATCAGCACCGCGTCGTAACCCAGTTCCAGCGCCTGTGCCGCATGGGACGGCACGCCCAGCCCTGCATCCACCACCAGCGGCACCCCAGGAAAATGCGCCCGCAGGGCACGCAGGCCAAACACGTTGTTCAGTCCGCGTCCTGAGCCAATAGGAGCCCCCCACGGCATGAGTACCTCGCACCCACAGGCCAGCAGGCGTTCAGCCACCACCAGATCTTCAGTTGTGTACGGAAAAACCTTGAATCCGTCTTCAGACAGGATACGCGCGGCTTCCACCAGACCGAACACGTCCGGCTGTAGTGTGTCCTGCTCGCCAATGACCTCAAGCTTGACCCAGTCCGTGCCGAAAACCTCGCGCGCCATATGGGCGGTGGTCACAGCTTCCTTCACCGTATGGCAGCCTGCCGTATTGGGCAGAACGGGCACACCCAGTTCTTGAATAAGAGACCAGAAGGCCTGCCCGGTCTTTTCGCGCGCGGCCTCGCGCCGGAGCGAAACCGTAACCACGCCCGGCCGTGCCGCCAGAACGGCATCCCGCAGGATTTCGGGCGAGGGATACTGGGCTGTTCCCAGCATCAGAGGGGATGACAGCGCCTGCCCGTAAAACAGCACATCCATGCGGTTATCCTTGTGGTTGCCTTGTATCCGATCCGTCATGTCAACCTTCTGCACGCGGCCTCACCCGCCCTGCATGGGGGCAACCACCTCAACCCGCATCCCATCCGCAAGAGGCGTCGCAGCCCGCTGCAACGCGGGCACGAAATGTCCGTTCAGCGCCGTGGCAATGCGCGCGCCACGGTAGCCAAGCTCTTCGAGCAGTTCCGCCAGCGTGGTGGCGGCAACATCATGCGTCTCGTCATTCACCGTGATCAGCATCGGGTCATTTTCCTCAAAAGCATCGACAGGCCCGTAGCGTTACCGGGCCTGTCTGCGGCACCCGACCTGCCGCGTCCATTCAGGGCGCTCAGGCCGCCTGACCGAAAATCCTGTCTGCCGCCTCTTCCGCCCGCGCGGGAGACAGCAGGAAGCCATGCCGGTACATACCATTGATAAACAAGTATTTTCCATCCTGCGTCACGCGGGGTATATTGTCAGGGTAAGAAGGTCGAACCCCGATACCTGTCTCCAGAATTTCAGCCTCGGCAAAGCCGGGGTGCAGGGTATAGGCCGCATTCAGCAGTTCCAGCATGGAACGCACGGTCATGCCGCCCGTGTCTTCACTTTCCACCATGGTGGCCCCGACCATGAAGATATGGTCAGCCCTGGGCACGATATACACGGGAATACGCGGGTGCAGCATCCGCACGGGCCGATGCAGGCTGACATCGCGGCAGCGCAGCAGCAGCATCTCACCCCGCACGCCGCGCAGCCCGTCCAGCCGGTCGCGCGCTACCAGGCCGGTGCAATCGACCACCCAGTCAAACGCCGCCTCGTCAGGCGCGGGCGCGCCAGACAGCAGCGCATGCCCCCCCAACGCCAGCAGCCGTTCGAACAGTGCGTGCAGGGCGACACGTGGGTCCACATGGCCTTCTTGCTCGAAAAACAGTCCTTTCTGGAAGCGCCCGTCCAGATCCGGCTCCAGCTCAGCGATTTCCACACCATTTACCTGCGTGAAATGCGAAGTCCGCCGCGAGAAACGGGCAATTTCACCCACATCGCGCGCAGGGGCCAGAACCAGACTGCCCTGCCGCGTGACCTGAGGCACATGCCGCGCCCACCAGTCCACCGCCCCTACAGACTGGGCGGTGACTTCCTCGGGGGCCGATTCCGCCTCGCACCACGGGGCCAGCATACCGCCGGCAAACCACGAAGCCCCCGCTCCGACCCGGCCTGCCTGATCATAGAGCGTGACATCTCCGCCCCGTTCAGCCAGCGCGACACAGGCGGTCATCCCTGCGACCCCCGCCCCTTTTACCAGAATACGCGGTTTACTGTTCATGCCCTGCATGCTCCATCAGTTTCCGCCGTCCAGCTTCTTCGCCGCCTGCGATACAGGCCCGTGCCACGGCGTGTCCAAAGCCCGTCATAACACCTTGGCTCCCACATACCAGCCTGCCCGCAGGCAGGTCAGAGCCCACGCATCAGCAGAACCGTAAGCAGGCAACACTCTGTCACGGCGGTCACAATCCAGCGAACGCCCATGTAACCCTGCGGCAACCAGCCCCGCCGCCAGGCCGCCCGCTCGCACAGGATCACCCCTGCGAAGGCCATCGCCAGCAGCGCCACGCCAGTCAGGGGGGAGGAAACAACTGCCGCAAATGCCGCAACCCAGCCTGCCAGCAGGGGCAGCACCCCAAGCAGCAGGCGCAACGTATCCGTACGCCCGGCATCTACCGTCAGAATCACACGCTCCGACTCAAGCGCCCAGCCCCAGTGCACAGCACCCAAAAACGAAAGCGACAGCGCGCCGTACAGCACCAGCCCCATCAGCAGCCGCGGCACCGGCACGGTAGAATCGTAAAAGACAATTCCACAGGTACACAGGATAAAAGGCAGCAGGCCTGCAAGCATCAGAACCACCGCCAGGTAGGGAAGTTTCCTCATTGATGGGAGCCACGTCCTCTTGCTATCAGGTTTTCACAATTCGCAGTGTTGACAGGAAAGCCCAAGAGAAGGCCTGTAGCAACCGCACGGAGGCGCGCTCCGGCCATGTCCTGCCCCACCGGCCCACCAGAACCGGAGGCACAGAGGCGGGTACGGGCGCACAGATCAATCAGGAACGGAAAGACCATGAGTGCCATTGTCGACATCGTCGCGCGTGAAATACTGGACAGCCGCGGCAACCCCACCGTTGAAGTTGACGTGGAGCTGGCCTCCGGCGCGAAAGGCCGGGCGGCAGTTCCCTCCGGTGCGTCCACCGGCGCGCACGAAGCTGTAGAACTGCGCGATGGCGATGCCCGCCGCTATGCAGGCAAGGGCGTGCTCAAAGCGGTTGAGAACATCGAAACCGAAATTCTGCCGACCCTTCAGGGCGCTGAATCCTCGGATCAGATCGATATCGACAACGCTATGATCGAACTCGACGGCACGCCTAACAAGGGCCGTCTGGGCGCCAACGCCATTCTGGGCGTTTCCCTTGCCGTCGCCAAGGCAACAGCCGCCGAACTGGAAATCCCGCTCTACCGCTATGTCGGCGGCGCGTTCGCGCATATCCTGCCCGTGCCGATGATGAACATCGTCAACGGTGGCCAGCACGCCGACAACCCCATCGACATTCAGGAATTCATGATCCAGCCCGTGGGCGCGCCGACCGTGGCCGACGCCATCCGCTGGGGTTCGGAAATCTTCCTGCAGCTCAAGAAGGCCCTGAGCGCCGCCGGCCACAACACCAATGTCGGTGACGAAGGCGGCTTTGCCCCGGCCCTGAAATCGGCTGACGAGGCGCTTGGCTTCATTACCCGCGCCGTGGAAGCCGCTGGCTACCGCCCCGGTCAGGACGTGACCTTCGCTCTCGACTGCGCCAGCACCGAATTTTACAAGAATGGCCAGTATGTGATCGCGGGCGAAGGCAAGAGCCTGGATTCCGCTGGCATGGCTACCTATCTGGCCGATCTGGTCAGCCGCTACCCCATCGTTTCCATCGAAGACGGCATGGCCGAGGACGACTGGGAAGGCTGGGCGCTGCTGACCCAGACACTGGGCCAGAAGGTGCAGCTCGTGGGTGACGATCTGTTCGTGACCAACCCCGAGCGCCTCCAGCGCGGTATCCGGGCTGGCGTGGCCAACTCCCTGCTGGTCAAGGTGAACCAGATCGGCACGCTGACGGAAACCCTGCGCGCCGTGGATATGGCCCACCGGGCCGGTTACACCGCCGTCATGAGCCATCGGTCCGGCGAGACGGAAGATTCCACGATTGCCGATCTGGCCGTGGCCACCAATTGCGGTCAGATCAAGACCGGTTCGCTCTCGCGCTCCGACAGAACGGCCAAGTACAACCAGCTCATCCGCATTGAGCAGGAACTGGCTACCGCTGCGGAATACGCAGGCTATTCCATCCTGAAAAACGCCTGAGCCTATCTCGCTGGCCGTCCTTTACTACAGGGCGGCCAGCCTCCACTCCGGTGGAGCGCTGCAATTTTCTTTACCACCCTGTGGATGTAGTTTAATTGTGTGGAGATGCTGTAGCTTCGCACATTTTACAACCAGGATTGAAAAACGTGCAGATAGGCCGCTTTATTCGTCGCGTAGTTCGCGCTGTCGTACCGCCGACCATATTCCTCGGAATTGCAGTATATTTCGGCTGGAACGCCACACAGGGCGACCATGGTATGCAGGCGTACCAACAGCAGCTTGGCCTGCTTGCACAGGCGCAGCAGGCTCAACAGGATGCTCTGACCGAACAGGCTGCATGGCGACGCCGTGTCAATGGCCTGAAAGAACAGTCGCTCGATACCGATATTCTGGACGAACGCGCCCGCGCCATGATGAACATGGCCGACCGGAACGATATCGTCATTCCCTACGATCGGCATGATCCTTTATTCTGATCTGGAACAGTTATAGCGGCCTGAAACGAAAAACGGCACCGTAAGGTGCCGTTTTTCGTTGTGTGGTCTATGCCGCACCGCAACAGGCGGCTATGCCGCCCGTCCCGTATTCCGCAAGACTTATTTGATCTTGGCTTCACGGAAAACGACGTGCTTGCGCGCGACGGGATCGTACTTCTTCAGTTCCATCTTACCCGTGTGAGCGCGGGCGTTCTTCTTGGTCACGTAGAAGTAACCCGTGTCGGCCGTCGAAACGAGACGGATCTTGATGACATTGGTCTTGGCCATGATTTCCTCGGCAGAGCGTGTTTACGGAACCGGACATGCGGCTCCGGCGATGTTCAAGTGGCCGCAAAATGCCATACAAAAGAAAAAGGTCAAGCTTTCTTGCACCAAAACAGCCCTACGGGCAGCAAAAGGAGAACAATTTATGCTGGATGTGGCCACAGCGCGCGCGCGGATTCTGTCGGGCATTGTCGCCTGCGGACAGGAAACCGTGCCACTCGGCAGCGCGCTCGGGCGTGTTCTTGGCCAAGACCTGCTGGCCCGTCGGGCCAACCCGCCAGTGTCGGTTTCCGCCATGGATGGCTATGCCGCTCGTGCGCAGGACGCCACACAGGGTGCAGTCCTCCATGTCGTGGCCGAAGCCCCGGCGGGCCACCCCACGGCACATGTCATCCAGTCAGGTCAGTGCGTGCGGCTTTTTACGGGCAGCCAAATTCCGGCTGGGGCCGATACACTCATCATTCAGGAAAACGCGTTGCGCGAGGGTGAGCGGATCACCCTCACCCAGCCCAACCCGCCGGGACGCTACATCCGCGCGAAGGGCCAGGACTTCGCCCAGGGCGCACGCCTGCTCCAGGCTGGCACCAGACTCGGCCCCAAAGAAATCGGCTTGGCGGCCGCAGGCGGACATGCCTGGCTGACCGTCGCCCGCAGGCCGCGTGTCAGTGTTCTGAGCACAGGTGACGAAATCGCCCTGCCGGGCGACCCCGTGTCGGAAGACGGCATTTTTAATTCCGCCCTGTTCATGGTGAGCGCCTGCCTGCAACAGGCAGGGGCAGAAGTCATCATGCTCCCTTCCGCCTGCGACACCACAGAGTCCCTCACGGCCGCCTTTGCGCAGGCCAGCCAGACCGATATGCTGGTAACCATAGGGGGGGCGAGCGTCGGAGCCTATGATCTTGTTCGCCAGTCCCTGAGCGGGATCGGCCTTTCACTGGACTTCTGGAAAGTTGCCATGCGGCCGGGCAAGCCGCTGCTCTCGGGGCGCATCGGCTCCACGCCCATTATCGGCCTGCCGGGTAACCCGGTAGCAGCGCTGGTGTGCTCCACGGTGTTCGTAGCCCCGGCGCTCCAGCGCATGATGGGCATGGCCGTTGCCGACACGCTACCGACCGAACCCGCCATACTGGGTGACGCTCTCGGGCCGAATGACCAGCGGCAGGACTTCCTGCGCGCGACCCTGACCCGTGACACCACGGACCATGCCACGGCAGACGCCCTGCCCATCGCGACACCATTCGCCAGCCAGGACTCCGCACAGCTCCACATTCTGGCGCAAAGTCAGGCCCTTATCATCCGCGCGCCTCATGCGCCCGCAGCCGCCGCAGGCAGTGCGTGCCAGATTCTGCGGCTTTCATGATCCTGATCCGGGTTATCCGGGCATAAAGAAATTAAGCCACGTCATGGGGAAGCAATTGACAGAAAAGGAGAACCTACATAGAACAAATAATAGGTTTTCCTGATTTTTTCACTTGCTTCCGGGGTGCGAAATGCTGACACGCAAACAGCACAAACTTCTTCTGTTCATTGATTCGCACCTGAGGCAAACGGGCTTTTCCCCTTCCTTTGACGAAATGCGCGAAGCCATGGGCCTTCGGTCCAAATCAGGCATCCATCGCCTGATTTCAGGACTGGAGGAGCGCGGTTTTCTGCGCCGCCACCATCACCGTGCCCGTGCGCTCGAAGTCATCCAGTTACCGGGGGCGGAGTCGGAACTGCCCGCCAACGTGATCCGCGCACGCTTCGACCGCCCCGCGCAGGGAAACGAACCGGATACCATCAAGGTGCCCCTGTACGGCCGTATCGCCGCAGGCCTGCCGATCGAAGCCGTAGCCTCGCCCGGTGCCAGCCTGTCTGTTCCCGCCACAATGCTGGGCAGTGGGGAATATTACGCGCTTGAAGTCGCCGGCGATTCCATGATCGAAGCCGGAATCATGGATGGAGATCAGGTGATCATCCGCAAGACCGATCAGGCTGAAAACGGTCAGATTGTCGTTGCGTTGATTGATGAGAGCGAAGTCACCCTCAAGCGTCTGCGCCGCAAAGGCGGTATGATCGCGCTTGAGCCCGCCAATACACGCTACGAAACACGGATCGTCCCCGCTGACCGGCTCCGCATTCAGGGCCAGCTCAGCGGCCTGTTACGGCAGTACTGACCATAAGTTCTGCCTGCCCGGACCAGTTCTCTGGATAACTCGGCGACTGGCCCTCGCAGGAATGTCGGGCATTTATAGCCCGGCAATCTCCGGCCATGATGGCAAGCGTTGCGCCAGTTCTTCGACGGTTGCCACGTCGATATGGGCCTCATGGGGAATTTCGGCCAGAATCCGCACCCTGCCTTTATGAGCAATCGTGCGGCTGTTTTCCGGGTTTGGTGGCCCGTTCAGGACCACCCCGGCCACCGCAATGCCTCGGGCACGCAGGGCCTCAAGGCTCAGCAGCGTATGGTTGAGCGTGCCCAGCCCGCTCCGGGCCACCAGCACGACAGGCAAGCCCCAGCGCTGCGCAAGGTCGATCATCATGATCTCCTCCGTAACCGGCACCATCAGCCCCCCCGCGCCCTCCACCACCAGAGGCTGAGCGGACTCTTCCATGGGCAGGGCCAGCAGGGCGGGGTCTATTACCACTCCTTCCGCACGGGCTGCCGCCTCAGGCGACAGGGAAGCCTGATAGGCACCGGCTGGCGGAAAGCACCGCACGCCCGGCCCATGCAGGGTGCTGCTCGCAGCCAGTCTCGCGACGGTCGGCGTATCTCCCTCCTCGTCCTCAAGGCCGCTTTGCAGGGGCTTCCAGTACAGCGCCTGCCAGCGCCGCACCAGACAGGCTGAAACCAGTGTCTTGCCTACGCCGGTGTCTGTTCCGGTCACGAACACGCCCGCACGGGGCGGACGGCGGAAGCATCCGTAAGCCAGTTCCCACGTAACAGCCGCGCCGCTTTTTTCGAGACGGGCCGCCACGCGCCTCAGCGCCCCAGCTCCCATGCCTACGGCTCCTGCGCGGGGCATATCAGCTCCTGTTTTCTTCAGATGCCTGACAAAATCCAGCCCCGTGCCGAATGCCTGCACACAACGCTCGGCACGCCACATACCCTGACAGGGATAGGGCACCCACCGGGATAGTTCCGGCATATCCGGGTAATCAGGCGTTGCAGGCACCTGCCCTTCCAGCGCACAGGCTTTCTGCCATTCGGCAAACGTGCCAGCGCGCAGGGTCGAAACCGCCAGCACACCATCGGGGGCCAGCAGGCCCGCCAACTGTTTCAGTGCGGTAGCCGGGTCGTCCAGCCACTGCAGCACCAGACTGCCACAAATAACGTCGAACGGGCCGCTGACATCAGGATTTGCGGCGTCCATCAGGTGGACATCCACGCGCGCGCCCAGCCGGGCAGTCACACGCGCTAGCATTCCGGGCGCATAATCCGTCGCCAGAATTTGGGCCTGTGGCCACAGGGCACAGAGCTGCTCAGTTAAAAAACCGGTGCCGCACCCAACTTCCAGCACCCGCAGGGGCGTATGCGCTCGTTCCGCCAGCGCGCGATCCAGATCCCCCGCCAGCGCGCGGGCCGCTACCCGCTGGAGCGTCGCGGCCCCGTCGTAACCCTGCGCGCCGTCGAAACGTGCGCGGATCAGCGCTTGCCGGGTTGTGGCAGAAACCGTCTCCGCTGATGAGGAACGGGTCATGGCCGCATCTCCCGCATTGTCTGGCGGCACTGGCTCACAAACGCCGCACAGGCGTCCGGCGCGGTCTGCGGCAGCAGGTGCCCTCCTGTCGCCCATACGGGACTGAGAGACGTCGGTAGCGACGCGACGCTCATGGCCTGCGGTACGATCGGGTCGTCCTCGCTGGCCAGCACAGCCACGCGCGCACCCATGCGCGCCAGACTGGCACGGGCGTCACCCTCGCGCAGAAGCGCCAGTCCATTTCTAAGGGCCGGAACGTCCAGCGTAGCGCCATCAGGAAGAGCCGCCGCGCCACATCGTGCCCGAAAATCGTTCACGACCGTCAGAGGGGCCTTGTCCAGCCCCTGCGCCATGCGCGCCAGCACGCGCGGTGCCACACCGGCCGAAAAATCCGGGCGGGCGGCAAAACAGCCAAAAGCGTTAATGCCAGCCAGAAAACTCCCGGCAGGCAGCGCCACCTGACTGGCCAGCCACAGAAAGCCCAGCGAGTGCCCCACGGCGAGAACAGGCCTGTCCTCCTGAAAGAAAGCCGCCAATGCGGCAGGGGCCACCCCCTGCCCGCCGCCGAAAAAACCAAGATCGGCCACGCTCACATCCGTCCAGCCCAACCGTTCCCGCATGGGTGCCCAGAACGCAGGCCCAAAGCCCCAGCCATGAACCAGCAGCACGCGAGGGTCAGCCATGAGACAGGCTCCATCTGGCCTGCGCAATGGCGGTCGCCAGCGCCTCTACCTGCTCCTGCGTATGATGCGCGTGCAGCACCACGCGCAAGCGGCACGCACCGGGCGGCACCGTTGGCGGGCGGATGGCCACGGCCAGAAAACCTGCCTGCTCAACCGCACGCCCCAACGCGAGAGCCTCTTCCTCCCCTCCAACCATGACCGGCACGATCTGGGTGGAAGACGGGCCTACATCCAGCCCCTGCGCTCTCACGCGCTGCCTGAACAGCGTAGCCAGCGCGGCCACATGGGCGCGCGCCTCGTCCATATCTGCCAGCAGGTCCAGCGCCGCATCCACGGCCCCGAGCGCCAGCGGGGAAGGTGCGGTGGAAAAAACGAACCCAGAGGCGGTGTTCTCCAACCATCGGCACACGGCGTCCGAAGCCGCCACAAACGCCCCCATGCACCCCAGCGCCTTACCGAAGGTGCCCACGACCAGATCAGCCCGCCCGGCCACAAGCCCCTTGCCCTGCTCGCCCAGAATACCCGTGGCATGGGCCTCGTCCACGCACAGGAAGGCGTTGTACTCGCGCGCAAGTCCGTGCAGCGCCTCCAGATCGGCACGGTCACCATCCATGCTGAACACGCTTTCCGTCAGGATCAGCCGCAGGCCCGGTCCTTCCGCCTGCTCCAGCAGCGAGCGCAGGTGCTCCATGTCATTGTGGCGGAACCTGAGCGGCCTGACACCCGCCGCCGCACAACCCTGATACAGGCTGGCGTGCATCAGCCTGTCCGCCAAAATCGTGGCGGGTGCCCCCGTAACCTGCCGCGACAGGCCAACAAGGGCCGGCACTAGGGACGCATTGACCTGCCAGCCAGAGGAAAAAACACGGGCCGCCTGCATACCCTTGAGCGCCGCCAGCCTGTCCTCAAGCGCACGGACTGCGGGTATGGTGCCCGTGACCAGCCGCGAAGCCCCGCTGCCGCTGCCAAACAGCCGCCCCCACTGTGCCCCGCGCTCGGCCAGTTGAGGGTGCATTCGCAGGCCCAGATAGTCGTTGGAGGAAAAATCCACCACGCGAGCGCCGTCGCCCTCTCGCCGCAGGAATGCACCGGCCTCGACGCTCCAGGGCCTGCACGACCGTAGACGGCCTTGCCCCGCGAGAGTATCCAGCCCTTTGAGAAACAGATCATCAAACCGCATCATGACACGACTTGGTGCCGGAGCGCGGGCCTTCGGTCAATCTTCCAGCAAGGACACGCGCATGAATACCGCTTCTTCCAACACTTCGGCGGCCCATGCTCCTTCCACCTCGGAACCGGCGTGGTACGAACAGGGTCTGCCGCATATCTGGCTGCCTTATAGCCAGATGAAAACAGCTTCCCCGCCTCTGCCGTGCGTGGCCACACAAGGCAGCCGCATCACGCTGGCAGACGGGCGTGTGCTGGTCGATGGCGTGGCCGCATGGTGGACAGCGTGTCACGGTTATAATCACCCGCATATTCATGCCAGTGCGGCCGACCAACTGGCCCGTATGCCTCATGTCATGTTCGGCGGCATGGTGCATGAACCGGCCCTGCATCTGGCCAGCCGTCTGTGCGCCCTGCTGCCGGGTGACCTTGAACGCGTCTTCTTTACGGATTCCGGCTCGGTAGCGGTTGAGGTCGCCATGAAAATGGCCATTCAGTACAGGCTCAACCGGGGCGAGCACACCCGTACCAAAATGCTGGCTTTTCAGGGCGGCTACCACGGCGATACGCTAGCCACCATGGCCATCTGCGACCCCGAAGAAGGGATGCACCACCTCTACGGCTCGGCCCTGGCACAGCACGTCATTGCGCCTCTGCCGGTGGATGAAGCCAGCACGGCCCGGTTTTACAGTCTGCTGGAACAGCACGCCCATGAACTGGCCGCCATTATCGTGGAGCCACTGGTGCAGGGAGCAGGCGGGATGCTGTTCCACCCCGCGCACGTGCTGCAAACCCTGCGGGCCGCAGCTGACCGTTATGATGTCCTGCTGATCCTCGATGAAATCTTTACCGGATTTGGCCGCACGGGGAGCCTGTTCGCGTGCCAGCAGGCCGGGATTGTGCCTGACATCATCACGCTCTCAAAAGCGCTGACAGGCGGCACCATGGCGCTGGCCGCCACCGTTGCCCGGCGTCACGTGTTCGAGGCTTTCCTGTCTGACAACCCTGAACACGCGCTCATGCACGGCCCGACGTTCATGGCCAACCCGCTGGCCTGCGCCTGCGCCAATGCCTCGCTCGACCTGTTCGAGTGTGAACCCCGGCTTGAGCAGGTCGCGGCCATCAACACTATACTGACTGAAGAACTCGAAGCCTGCCGCCACCTGCCCGGCGTGCACGATGTCCGCACACTCGGGGCTATTGGCGTGGTGGAACTGGAGCGGATCGCCAACCCCGACAGCCTGCGTCAGACTTTCATTGCCCATGGCGCATGGGTGCGTCCATTCCGCAATATCGTTTACCTGACTCCCGCCTTCACCATCAGCGAGGACGAACTGCGCCACCTCACACGCACCATCCGCGCCGTGCTGGCAGGCTGAGCGGCGCGCCCCCTGCTCTAGGGGGTATTATCCCATGCGCTGGCGGCGGCATCATCTTCCACCCGGGCCTGAACCCAGGCAGTGCCACCGCCAGCGTATTCTTCCTTTTTCCAGAAGGGCGCACCTGTCTTCAGGCGGTCGATCAGAAAACCAGTGGCCGCCAGCGCCGCCGCACGGTGGGCCGCGCAGGCCCCCACGAACACAATCGGCTGCCCCACTTCCAGCCGCCCCACGCGATGAATGAGCGTACAGCCCAGCAGCTCAAAACGCTCCATGGCCTCGGCTGCCAAAACCTGCATGATTTTTTCCGTCATGCCCGGATAATGCTCAAGCGTCAGGCTAACCAGCCCGCCACCGCCACGCACCTGCCCGACAAACAGGCTAACGCCCCCGGCCAGCGTGGACAGCGTGGACAGACGCGCCATCTCCGCCGCCGCATCAAACGGCACTACCTGCACTGCGACATGAACAGCTCCGTCCGCCAGCATACGCTCAGCCACCTGTCATGGGCGGGAACACCGCCACTTCATCACCGGGGCGCACCAGATCGTGCATCGCACACAGGGTATGGTTCACAGCCACACGCAGCCGAGGCTCCTCTGCCAGCGCCGTAGCGGTATGCGCATCCGCGGCACCCAGCCGCGCCAGCAGGTCAGACACCGCCAGCCCTTCCGGCGGAATATCCAGCATCTGAGATTCACACCCGATCCGCTCACGTAAGGCAGCAAAATACAGAACCGTGACTGTCATGCCGGTCTTTACACCCCTTTGTTCCTGCTGCTCCTGGCATCTCTGCGACACCATCCAGAGTGCTATCAGCGACCATGCCCCACACTGCCCTGAACAGGCCTCGTGCGCGAGATCAGCTTTTCCGTCCGTACTGTGCCATCTGGCTCCACATGAGTAATGCTGCCATCAGCGTTGGGAATGTCTATAGAGGCCGCACCTCTTCCGCCGACTTTGCCGGACAAGGGGGCTGCCTCATCTTCCGGCCTGTGATGCCGGGCATCAATGTGGAGTTCCTGCCCATCCGGCAGAACGGCTTCCGGCGCCATGCCGGCCCCGGAGGCTGTCGTAGCCCGCGTGGCGCCATCTTCCGGCAGGACTGAAGCCCCATCCAGCAACGGCCTGACCGCCGACATGTCGAGCTTCATGGGGGCGACCTGCCCTGCGTCCCGCCGCATGGCATCATCCTGCCTGACATGGCGCCGGGCTTCCGTATCCAGCCGCACAAGGGCCGCCTGTGCCGCTTCGGCGGGGGTTGGCGGTGTCGCCTTCGGCCCGCAACCACCCAGTAGCAGAATGACTGCAAGGCTGACGATGGGCTTCAGTTCCGAACCTGCCCCAACAGACCGGCCCCACATTATTTCCCTGCCCTATCCACCATTACGGGTCGCGGCAGGCACGCTCCATGAACGCACATAGCGGCATGACGCCCCTGCAAGCGCTCAGCGCTCGACATGCCTCAAGCCGGTTGTGAGATAATCCCATCCGGTAATCAGTGTCAGCACAGCGGCAATCCATAGCAGCGCGGCCCCAATGAACGCAACCGGCAGCCACGGCATACCCAGAACCTGCCCCGTGCCATCACCGGCGAGCAGAAAACCAATGGCCGTCATCTGGAACCCGGTTTTCCACTTGGCCAGCCGCGTTACTGGCAGGCTTGCCCGCCGCTCTGCCAGATATTCCCGCATACCAGACACCAGAATTTCGCGGCACAGAATAACAATGGCGGGCCACAGGCTGTAATAGGGCAGCCGCATATAGCCGGCCAGCACCATCAGACAGGCCCCAACCAGCAGCTTGTCCGCAATGGAATCAAACATGCGGCCAAAATCCGAAAGCTGATGGCGCGACCGGGCGAGCTTGCCATCAAAATAATCGGTAATGCCCGCGAGAATAAACAGAACACACGCCCCCGCATTCGCGTCAGGCGTACCCCAGGCGATCAGCCACACCACAATCGGTATGGCCGCGATACGCGAAATCGTCAGGACATTGGGCAGATCTGTCAGCATTAAAATCGACGTTAGCGTATTTTCGCCACTGCTGGAATGCCTGCCTGTCTTCCAATCAGCCCAAGCCGGTTTTTTTGATCGAACCGTCATCTAGCCCGGTTGCCAGTCCGGGTGAAAATGTCCGTAAATAACACGCGCCATCTCGCGGTTGATGCCGGGTGCGGCCTCAAGCTCAGCCAGCCCCGCCTGCCGCACGGCCCTGGCCGAACCAAAGGTATTGAGCAACATTTTTTTGCGGGCTGGGCCAACGCCGGGAATATCATCCAACTCCGATGTCACCAGAGTTTTGGAACGTCCCGCCCTGTGGGTTGTAATGGCAAAGCGATGCGCCTCGTCCCGCAACCGCTGGAGATAGTACAGAACCGGATCACGCGGATCGAGCTGGAAGGGTTCGCCTTCACCCGTGTAAAACCACTCGCGCCCGGCATCGCGGTCGGGCCCCTTGGCGATGCCTACCAGCGTCACTCCGCTCACCCCCAGATCATCCAGAACCGCCCGGACGGCAGAATACTGCCCGGCACCACCATCTATCAGCAGCACATCAGGCCAGTTCGACGTATCACCCGCCTCGGCCTCTTTCAGCGCACGGCCAAAACGACGCTCCAGCACTTCACGCATCATGCCGAAGTCATCGCCCGGCGTGACCGGGCCACGGATACGGAATTTCCGGTAGGCCTTGCGATCAAACCCCTCCGGGCCGCCAACAATCATGACCCCATAGGCATGAGCACCCTGAATATGGCTGTTGTCATACACTTCAATCCGGCTCGGCGGCGCGTCCAGCCCGAACAGGGTCGCGACCCCTTCAAGCAGTCGGGCCTGCCCCGCCGTTTCGGCCAGTCTGCGCTTGAGTGCGTCACGCGCATTGGTGACAGCATGGTCCAGCACCTGTTTCTTTTCGCCACGCTGCGGGAAGGTTATTTCCACCTTGCGCCCCCGCCGCAGGGACAGGGCCTCGGCCAGCAGCGACTGCTCAGGCAGATCCGCATTGACCAGAATACGGGCAGGGCACGGTTTGTCGTCATAGAACTGGGCAATGAAGGCGCTCAGGATATCTCCCGCCGCCTCATCCTGCGTGTGGGCGGGAAAGAACGAGCGGCTGCCATTGTTGCGACCGCCACGGATAAAGAACACCTGAATACAGGTCTGCCCGCCCTCCTGCCACAGCCCCAGTACATCCGCCTCCGGCAGGGAGGCCGGGTTGATGGTGCTGGATTCCTGCATCTGTGCCAGTGCGCGGATACGGTCGCGCAGCAGGGCAGCTCTTTCAAAATCAAGGGCTTCAGCGGCTTCGTTCATTTCCTGCCCAAGCGTCTCGCGCAGGGCCTTGTCCTTGCCGGACAGGAAATCGCGCGCCTGTTCTACAAGCTGCGCATAAGCCTGCGGTGCTATCCGATCCACGCAGGGGGCGGAACAACGCTTGATCTGGTACAGCAGGCAGGGCCTGCTCCGGCTGTTGAACACCGCATCGGTGCATGAGCGCAGCAGAAACACACGCTGGATCAGGTTCAGGGTCTGGTTGACCGCCCAGGCGGAAGCAAACGGCCCCCAGAGCGATGCTCCCCTGACTGCCTTGCCCCGGTGCTTGGCGATCTGGGGAAAGGGGTGTTCGTCCGTCAGCATCAGCCACGGATAACTTTTGTCGTCCCGCAGCAAAATATTGAAGCGCGGCTTCATGCGCTTGATGTAGTTGGCTTCAAGCAGCAGGGCTTCGGCTTCCGTGTGGGTCGTGACGACTTCCATCGTCACCGTTTCCGACACCATCCTGCGCAGGCGCTCGGGCAGACGCGTCACATGCGTGTACGATACCACCCGCTTGCGCAGCGACAGGGCCTTGCCCACGTACAGTACTTCGCCGCGCGCGCCCAACATACGATAGACGCCCGGTGCGTACGGCATGGTGCGCAGGGCACGACGTATGGCGGCGACTCCTGTCGGCCGCTCACCCGGAGCCTCTTCCTGTCCCTCACTCCCGGTCTGCGGCGCTATTCCGGTCGGCTCCGTCTGCGGGGCGCATAGGTTCTCGGAAGGCTGAATCGATAAGCTTTCTGAGACACCATGCTCGGTTTTCTGTGCTGTCATAAGGCGCTCTTTTGAGGCGGCAATTTTCATCCACCGTTTTTGTGGATAACTCTGTGGAACAGATGAGGCGGACAGACTGCCAGCCGCAGATTTTCGGCCTTTCCATCAGAATGCCCATTTTTTAAGCATGAATGGCAAGCATTTGATTCAGAAGGTTTTTATCAAAAAAGCCCTTCTGCCCCCACTCCACACTTCGGAGATTTTATTGAAAACAATGGCTGTCAAGAGAGAAGTGGACAATTTTTACGCTTCCTCCACATTCTGCATGATCGCCCTTTGTTCCGCCGCTGCCTGCTCGGCCCGTTCCAGCAGGCGCAGAAAATTCCCACCCCAGAACGCCTCGATTTCACTGCGGTCATACCCTCGGCGGTTCAGTTCGGCCGTCAGCAGTGCGCCCTGTGTGGCATTGTGCCAGTCCGACAAGGCCCCACCGCCGTCAAAGTCGGAAGAAATGCCCACATGCTCGACTCCCAGCCGCCGCACCACGTAATCAATATGATCGACAAAGTCGGCAACGCCCGCCGTGCGGCGCCCCTCCTCCGGCTTTGGCCGCAAGAACGCCGGCATGGCGGTGATCTGAATAACGCCTCCGCTCGCCCCCAGCGCGTCCAACTGCCCGTCATCAAGGTTGCGCGGATGGTCGCACAGACTGCGTACGCAAGAATGGCTGGCCACTACAGGTGTTACCGATGCCTCAACGGCCTGCATCATGGTCTGCCTTGAGGCATGTGAGACGTCCACCACCAGACCAAGCCGGTTCATCGCGCGGATAGCCTCTCGCCCCAGCACAGACAGCCCCCCATGCCGCTGGGGCGTATCGCCCAGACTGGGGCGATGGATGGCCGCATCCGCCAAAGCGTTATGGCCGTTATGCGTCAGCGTTACATAGCGTGCCCCACGCTGGCGGAACTGCTCCAGCAGGGCCATATCTTCCCCCATGGCATAGCCATTTTCCACGGCCGCCACGACAGCAATCACTCCTTCAGCATGGGCTGCGCGAATCTGGGCCGCCGTATCGCACCGGCGGGCCGTTACCCCGTTACGGCTGCCCTCCATACGGTTAATCGCATCAAGCATATCCAGACACTGCTGTCCGGCCTGCGCGTGGGCCTCCGCCGTCACCGGTCCCTGCCCGATATAAGCCACGAAACAGCCCGCTGACATGCCGCCCTGCTGCATTTTGGGCAGGTCAACATGGCGGTCTGGCGTATCTTCGAACGCATCGTCGCGGTCTGGCCACGGGATGTCTATGTGGCTATCCAGCGTCAGGATAGAACGATGCAGCGCCGAGATTTCCGGCGCGGGTGAAGACGGTGTTGCGTGTGTGGTCATGCCCATGACAATGGCCCCGCACGCTGGAATTGCAAGAGGCCGCGCGCATTATCCCCTCGTGTTTGCGCTGCTTTTTGCTTGCCCCGCTCGCCGCAATACGCCATGCCCGCGCCATGCGACTTGTCACATGGAACATCAACTCCCTCCGCCTGCGTCTGCCCCTGCTCGAAAAACTGGTGGCCGATATCAGCCCCGATGTGGTCTGCCTGCAGGAAACCAAGGTACCAGACCCGCTTTTTCCCGCAGAAGCCCTACGCGCGCTGGGGTTCGAGCACCTGCACTATCAGGGCATGAAGGGCTATAATGGCGTAGCCATTCTCTCACGTCACCCGCTTGAGCCGCTGACCAACCTGCCGGTGTGGTACGAGAAAGAAGACTGCCGCCATATCGCGGCGCGCGTCCACGGGCCGCAGGACAGTGTGGAACTCCATGATTTCTACGTGCCCGCAGGGGGTGACGAACCCGACCCTGCCATTAACCCCAAATTCGCGCACAAACTGGCCTTTGTGGAAGAGGCAGCCGCGTGGTTCGCTCAGCGGCGGAACGCCCGCACCATTGTTGTAGGCGACCTCAATATCGCACCGCTGGAACACGACGTGTGGAGCCATAAGCAACTGCTGAAGATTGTCAGCCACACGCCACCAGAGACCGAACGCCTTGAACGCTGGCGGCAGACGGCTTTCGTAGACGCGATGCGCCACTTTGTCCCGCCTACAGAAAAACTGTACACGTGGTGGTCCTACCGCAACCGCGACTGGAAAAAATCAGACCGGGGCCGCAGGCTGGATCACATCTGGGTCACGCCCGACCTCGTGCCCGAGCTTTCAGCCATGCGCGTGCTGCGTGACATGCGGGAGTGGGAGTCCCCCTCGGATCACGTCCCGGTCGTCATGGATCTGGTCGTCCGCTGACGGAACGGGGCGCGCTTCCAGCCCGCCGTTCCTGCTGTGTCGGGGCACTCAGTAACGGTGCTGCCACAGAATACCCACGCTGCTGCCCGGATCGTTTTCAGGAGTGGTAAAGCCGGTCACGTTGCCGCCTGTCCCTACTGTGGTGTTCAGCTTGAGGCTCTTGGTCAGGTCCACCTGAACCTGCGCCTGCGTGCCCGACCCCGACGTGGCCTGCTTGGCCCCCACGTAAACCCCTTTCATAACGTATTTACCGGCTTCCACGCTGGCACCTGCGCCGCTGCCATTGTCGCTGGAGCCATTCCCCCCTCCGATTGACAGCCGATCCAGATGCAAGGTCTTGCGGAGCGTTCCCATTGGATCAAAAGGAGTCAGGCCAGTCAGGGTAGCCACCGCAGCACCCAGTTCCACCATCTGGGTAGAAGACAGCGAACGCGCATCCGTGCCGAAAAGCAGCATGGCCAGAACCTGATCCTGTGGCTGCGGCGGAAGGGATTCAAAAGTAATCTTCGGCGCGCTGGCGTAGCCACCGACCTTGAGCATGGCTGTTTCGCCGTTCACGACGCGATCAGCCTCGAAATCGAGCGTGGGATCAAGCTTGTGGCCAAGCCCGCTGCCGTTGAACGCTACCCTGCCCTTGGTGAAATTGAGCGAAATCCCCGCCAGATTGAAGTTACCCCGCTTAAGGGTAAAGCCACCTCCCACCTGCGGGGCTTGCGCGGTACCGGTAATTTTCAAACGCCCCGCCATTTCAGCATCGAGCCCATGCCCGCGCACGAAAAAACGTCCGGGTGAAATCAGGTCAAGTGAAAGCGCTATGATGGTTTTGTGTACGCTGGCAGCGCGGGCCTCATCCTCCCGTTCGGATTTTTCCCCCGGACGGATCACATCGAGCCGGGCAACAGAGGCCGGCAGAGAGTTGGGGATGTTCACCTCAACGTCCTTCAGGGTCACGCTGCCCGCCACATCCACGCGCCCCCATACCTGTCCGCGTGCGCTCAGTTCCGCATCCAGCACGGCGGTCAGCAGATCACTGGCTACGGGCCGCGCGTTCCGGGCCTGTAGTTTCATGTCTATGGGCAGGCCGGGTTCGGCAATACCTATAGTCCCACTGGCTTCCACCGTGCCTGAACCCGCTTTGGCAGTCATGGACTGGATATCCAGATGCCGTTCGTTGCCAACCAGACGACCGTTGATGTCCGCCAGATGCACCCCGGCGGCAAAATCCTGAAAGTCCCCTTTCTCAAGCGTTACGGTTCCACTTACACGCGGGGCCGCCAGACTGCCCTGCGCGCGCAGGCCTGTGCGGGCCTGCCCCATGAGCTGCCGCCCCTGCGCGCCTAGCACGCCGTTGGCCAGGCTCAAGTCCAGTGTGCCGTCGGTCGAAACATCCAGCCCGGAGCGGCCGCGGAGCGGCACGGTACCCGTACTGCTCAGGTCAAACTTGCTGCCGGCATGAGCATGTCCATTAACCGAAGCCGAAACGCCGTTGAGCGTTGCATTCAACGTCACGCCAAGCGGCGGCACCGAGGCTGCTGCCAGACTGCCTGCCATCCGCAGGCCGCTGCCTGTCAGGCTTATCTGACCATGCGGCTGATCGAGCGTTCCTGTCAGCGCGGCGGACGCGGACACCACGCCCTTTGCCCTAAGCCCCGGCATAAACGGCTCCGCCAGCGCGGGAGTCAGGTTCTGCAGGTCGGCATTCATAGCCAAGGTCGGCTTAACACGGCCCCTGATATCCAGTACGGCGCTTTCGCCACCAGTCACAGCCCCCAGTGTAGCGCGTAACCGATCGACCCCCACGGTCGCGCCATAAGTCAGCACGGCGGGCCCCTGCAACCGCAGGTTTTCCCCTCTGGCCATGGCGTTCAGTCGCCGCAGCGTTACCTTCCGCTCCGGCACGTCCAGCAGGGCCTCCATGGCCAGAGACAGAGGCTTGCCCCCCCAACTGGCAGGCCCCAGACCGACGTCAAGCGCCAAGGCATCAAGCTGCCCGCGTGCCCCCAGATGCGCGCTCCCCGTCATACCCTGCACCGCTATGCCGCCCAGCCGGAGCGACAGGTCAACATCCGGCTTGCCAGCCGGGTCGCGTACATCACCCTTTAGAGCAAGGCTATCCAGCCGCATGGTGAGCAGACTGGCTCGTCCATCCAGCCGTACATGAACAACCGGAACATCGCCCGTGCTGTCTGTGCTCAGATTGGCCGTCAGGTTGCCTGTCAGCGGCTTACCGATAGCGGGCCGCAAATCGGCCAGTTTTCCTATCTTGACGCCCAGTGTCCCCATGGGAATGACTTCACCCGGCTTGAGGGTCAAAGCGCCCTCTCCCTGCACGCTTTTCCATGAAAGCGCCGTCAGGCTGAACCGGTGTGCGTCGTCACCCTGCTTATCCATGGCCAGACCGAACGACAGAGGCGCATGGTCCATGGTGCCGTGCAGATCTACCGTGCCCTGCGGCACGCCAGGCAGATTGCGCAGGTCGGCATCCAGCACCATCGGTGCGGGTGTCATGTCCGCCGTGCCGGGGCTCCCCTGCAGGTGCAGATGTGCAGCAAAGTCATTCAGCGGCCCCTGCGCCGTCAGCGCCATATCCAGCCCGCCCCGCAGGAAGGGCAGCGCCATGGACAGATCAGGCAGCCCGACCGAGGCCGACACATCCATATCCCGCCCCGTGTCCATCCGGCCCTGCGTTTTCAGATGCACACCCCGCCCGTCTAACGTCAGGCTTTGCAGGGATATCCGCTGGCTGGCCGGGCGGGGCTGCGGTTTTTTCTGCGCAGGCAGCGGCGTCATGTCCGCCACAAATGCGAAGCGGCCATCCGGCCCGATCAGCCCGGCCAACTGCTTCTGCCCCCCGGCAATACCCAGCGTGCCGGAAGCCGTAACCTGCGTTGCCGCATCCGCCCGCACAGGACGGGCCACATGCGCCTCCAGCCCGGCCCTGCCCCTTAGCGCAACGCCGAGCGCTTCTCCCACCGGCAAGAGGTCCGGCAGTTCAAGCGTCAATGCCGCGGTCTGGGGGGCCATGGTACGCACCTGCGCCGTCAGGTTCAGCAAGGGGTGGTTAAGGGCCACACTCAGAGGCCTGCCTTCGGCCTGCGGGGTCAGTCGTGCATCCAGCTCCAGCGGTGCAGCCGCCAAAAGCAGCGGCGCTTTGCCGGGCACCGTGACACCATCAGCCCGTACGGTCAGGCGCATGGATTGCGCGCTAGCCTGCGCCGCTGTCCCTTCTCCTGTGAAATGCGCCTGTACTGTGCCTACGCTGCTTTTACCTGCAACCAGTTGCTCCACGCTCAGATCGGCCTTACCGAGTGGCGCGCTCATCATCCCGCTGAGATGGGCGGAGAAGGTCATATCCTTCCAACCCAGCGTATCCGACAATGAAAGCGCGGGCGCATGGGCCTGCGCATCCAGCCTGGCCATACGCCCGGTCACCAGATCAAGCTGGCCATCCGTCTGCGCCGTAACGCTCCCTGCCTGCGCCACCACATGCAACGCCGCCGCCGCGACCGGCCCGGCAAGGTCCATCTGCAGTGAAACCGGAGCGAGCTGCACCGTATCCAGATGGCCGGCCAGAAAACCATCCGCCCCATCCAACGCCTTCAGGTGTAGGGCCAGCGCACCATGCCCCGCCGTAGTCGCCAGCGAGAGCATACCCGCACGGTCGAGCCGCTTCAGATCCAGCCCGATGTCGACGCCCGGAATATCGGTCAGCCGGAAATTGCCTACCACAACCCCTAGTTTACCCAAGCGCCCATGCCCGGACAGGCTCAGCCGGGCCGCCTGTCCCATGACCGGCGCGCCAAGCGTGATCTGCCTGACCGACAACTGGCGAATGTCCACTCCCAGCGCGTGCCACGTGGGCGTACCGGTTTCCGGCTCGCTCTTGCTCGCCTCAGGCAATCTGGCCAGATCAAGTGTGTCCGCCGTAAAGACGTTGACGCGCGCTGTCCTACCCAGCAACGCCCAAACGGACCAGTCCAGGTGGAGGCCTCGCAGTGTCAGCCACGGGCCGGAGGCATCGCGCACCTCAAGGCTTTGCAGACGGAAATTATCTGGGAAACGCCCGGAAATACCGGCAACGCGCACCATGCCGCCCGTTAGCGCTTCTGTCTGGCGCACAAGCACCGCCCGCCCCGAACCCGTATTCGCCCAGATGAGCAGCCCGGCCGCAACCAGCAAAACAAGCCCCGCCAGGCCGCCAGAAACGGCCAGAACAATGCCAGCCGCACGCCGCCACAGCGCGCGCCGGGGCACACTGGCCGCAGGCGGCTGTTCGGGAGGCGATGGGGATGTCACCTGTTCTCGCCCGGCCATCAGAACGCCTCCCCCAGCCCGATATATAGATCCCACGTATCGCCACGCGGCGCCCGATTGACGGGCACGCCCACATCCAGCCTGACAGGGCCAATGGGCGTGTAATAGCGCACACCGGCACCTGTACCGACACGTACCGTGCCCTCAAACGGCATGGAATTTTCACCCACCTGACCGGCATCGACAAAAACCGCCATACCAAAACTGCGCAGGATACGCTGCCGATATTCAACCGAGGCCGCGTCAATCGACGTGCCGCCAATTGCGTAGCGGGTGTTGCCATATTGCGGGCCAACGCCCTGCCAGCGATAGCCACGCACCGTCGCGCTCCCACCCGCGTACATGCGCTGGTCAGGCGGGATGCTCCATGTGCCCGCTCCCTGAATGCTGCCGATTGTCCCTCTGAAGGCCAAAATACTACGCCCAGGCCTGCTGATACCCAGATGGGTCAAGTCGAAATAGGTAGACGCGGAGGCATTCATGATGGTGAAAAAAGACGTTCCCTCGCCTTTCGTGCCGACCGAGAGCGAAGGCGTCATTCCCAGGCTCAGGCGCATACCATGGGTGGCGGGTTCAATCGGGTTTCCCACGCCAGTATTATCGAAAGTGGCGGATAGCGGTACGGACAGGATCGTGTAATCACGGGTAACGCCAAACTGTTCAATGGACTCCTGCTCCGCCGCCAGCCCGAAGTTACCGTTCCAGTTTCGCGCAAGCGGGCGGGCCACACCTCCTCGCACCAGCAGAGCCGTCTGCCGATACGACCAGAAAAGCTGACGCAATCCTTCAATCCGTGCGCTCAGGTTCTGATTGCGCTCAAGAAAATCAGGCTTGGACAGATCGGCATAGACATCATAGCCAACCCCCTGCTGAGCGGAACCGCCAAGCCCCGTCACCAGAGCGACCAACCGCAGGCGCTCGGCATTACCCAGCAGGTTGAAATGGGTCCAGTTCACGCCCACCCGCGCACCGAGGTCAGTCGAATACCCCGCCTCTGCCCCAACAGCATGACGCTTGCCCTCGCGGAAAGAGAAATCCAGCGGCATAGTGCCGTCCACCGCCGTGGTGGAGCCATCCTTCACGCTCACACTGGAAAACACGCCCAGATCAGTCAGATCCTGACGGGCGGCCTCAATCTTCGATGGCTGGTACAGTTGGCCTTCCTGCACGGTCAGCCGTCGCCGGATGAAGGCAGGATGCACTTTCTGCAACCCGTCGAGCGAGATGGTACCCACATTCAGCACGGGGCCGGGTGTTACAGGGTAGACAATATCAAGCGTGCGGGTTTCCGGGCGAAGATAGGCAACGGGCTTTTCCACCCGTGCGAGCGCATGTCCGCTCTCGCGCAGGGCATCAAGCAGTTGTCCGCCCCCGCTCAGCACGGCCTGCGCAACGGCGGGCTGCCCGGTGGCAAGGCCCAGCGCCTTCATCTGCTCCGGGGTCAGTTTGGGCGGCTTGCCGGTCTTGTCATCCTTGAGGGTAATGACCCCCAGATGAAAGAGCGGCCCCTTGACCACGCTTACCCGCGCCTCGACCTTTTCTCCCTTGGGCACATTGGCGATCCAGTTCGCCAGATCCTGAGATTTACCATCTATGGTCGGGCTGTTCAGCACAGCGGCATCATCGCCAGTGAACGCATCCGAGTTTGAGGGCTGTGCGGGTGTTGGGTTCGCCTGAGCCGCTTTGGGGCGTGACAACACTATATGCACCGTACCGTCATAGTAGCCGCAGCTTTCCAGTGCGGTGCGCAGGCGTTCGTATTCATCATGCACACGACCGGCAAGCGCGAACGGCCCCACCGCCTGTGTCGATTGCAAGGCCAGCAGGTCGGACGATGCCTTAACCGCTGTGTCCAGATCTCCCTCACCGGTGTTGATAAGATTGGTCACATAAGGCTGCGGATCAGCGGCGTGCACCCCTGTTGCCACCACGCTCCACAGGGCCACCCCCGCCAGAACGCGATTCCCCCTCAGTAATAACCGCCCGTAAATGGTCTTCCCTCGCCCTGTCACCACGCGCTGTCTATCATCTGCTTCCCGAACCTGCTTTGCCTAGGACATGCCCCAAACCGCCAGTTCGCTCCATAGTTTCATGAAGGTAACGCGCTCCTTACCGCCAGACCATGACAAAAATACGCTCCCGCCCATCCCCCGCCGCTGCCACCGGCGGCACGAGACGGATTGTCCAGCAACCCCGGTTCGCGGTATGGGAGGGCATGTTTGCGTGTTTTCACCGGATGGCCGCTCGCGCCCTTTGCCCGGCAGGCACGTGTCTGGCAAAAGCAGGACCATGATCAGAACTAAGCCTGACCACTCAAGCACCTCGGCCTGCTCTCCCCCTGACCAGCCCCATGCTTCCGCCCTGTCTGGTATTTTGCCCGCGTGCGCCAACACGTTTTCACGGCGGGTTGCGCAATGCCGCGCCGTGGCGCGACTAGCCGCGCTGGTTGTATGGGTGCCGCTTTCCGTCGGGTTTGAGGCCTGCCTTCTCCCCGTGCCCGGCACCGCGAAAATCCGCTGGACGCGTGTTATCTGGGGCGTTTTGTGCAAGATTCTGGGCCTGCGTATCCGCGTGATCGGAGAACGCGTCGGCACGGTAGGCGGACGGGCGGCGCGCAAGCGGGGAGAGCGACCAGTCATTTACATCGCCAATCACATGTCCTGGCTGGACGTCCCTGTTCTCGGCACGTTGCTGCCTTCCGTATTCGTCGCGAAGGGCGATATCGAAAAATGGCCTGTCATGGGACTGATCTCCCAGATCGGACGCACAATTTTCGTCAGCCGCCAGCGCAACACCACCGGCCGCGAGCGCGACGAAATGATCTCGCGCATGAACAGCGGCGACAATCTGGTTCTGTTCCCCGAGGGCACGTCTTCCGATGGGTCACGGGTTCTGCCTTTCATGTCGGCTTTTTTTGCCATTGCCAAAGCCCCCAAGCTCCGCGCCAGAGACGCCGAGGCGGCGGAGACCGCGACGCCTGACGACTCCGGCATGACCCCGCTGATCCAGCCGGTCTCGCTTGTTTACGATCAGTTGAACGGCCTGCCTCTGGGCCGCTTCCGCCGCCCCGTTTTTTCCTGGTACGGCGATATGGATCTGGGCCCCCATGTCTGGCAACTCCTGCAATGGCGCACTGGCCGCGCCACCGTCGTGCTGCATGAACCGCTCGACCCTGACCTGTTCCCCAGCAGAAAAGCTCTAGCGCAGGCCACATGGAAGGCCGTGGCCGAAGGCGCCGCCACACTACGCCAGCACAACCCGCCACGCGTACTGCCCGGCCGGTTTGACCCCGCCACCCTGCCTGCCGCTTTTCTGCCCCCGTATGTCAGAAAAACAAAAGCCGTACTTGACAGGCTGGCCTCCTTTTTTGCTTCAATACGCAAGTAAGGCGCGGGACGCATCAGGCACTCCGGGTCTTGCAGAAAAATATGGAGGCAAGGCCCTGTCAGGCATCGCAACGCTCCTTTTTCTTCCGCATGGCCACGTAACGTCGCCACACGTGAGAAAAGACGCTTGACCTGCGACGCCTCTCGGTCGATTCCGTCCCCCTGCCGCACGGAATGGGCCTGCGGCGCAGTGGAGCGCCTGCCATCATGACCGCACCTACCCTAAACGCACGTCCGGCACGCGGCCTGCATGTCATTACATGGGGGTGCCAGATGAACGTGTACGATAGTGCACGTATGGGCGACGTGCTGCGCCCGCTGGGATACGCCCCGGTGGATGCCCCCGATCAAGCGGACATGATCATCCTCAACACCTGCCATATCCGCGACCGGGCGGCGGAAAAGGTGTTTTCCGAGCTGGGCCGCCTGCGTCTGATCAAGGAAGCGCGCAAAGAGGCCGGGCACGGCACCATTATTGCCGTGGCGGGCTGTGTGGCACAGGCCGAGGGCGAGGAAATCCTGGCCCGCGCGCCCTATGTCGATATCGTTCTGGGGCCGCAGACCTACCACCGCCTGCCCGAAATGGTGGCCCGCGCGGCGCGTGCTGGCGGACGGATTATCGAAACCGAGTTTCCGGCGGAACAGAAGTTCGACTTCCTGCCCGAAAGCGAAGCCCCGCAGACGCCGGGCAACCTCACCGCCTTCCTGACCATTCAGGAAGGCTGCGACAAGTTCTGCTCCTTTTGCGTCGTGCCCTATACGCGTGGCGCGGAAAGCAGCCGCCCTGTGGCCTCCGTGCTGGCGGAAGCGCGGCGGATGGTAGCCTCAGGCGTGCGCGAGATCAGCCTGCTGGGCCAGAACGTAAACGCGTATCATGGTGAAGGCCCGGACGGCGGCATCTGGGGGCTAGCCCGACTGGCTTACGCACTGGCCGAAATTCCCGGTCTTGCGCGCATCCGCTACACTACGTCGCACCCGCGCGATATGGACGAGGCCCTGATTGCGGCCCATCGTGACCTGCCGCAGCTCATGCCGTTCCTGCATCTGCCCGTCCAGTCCGGTTCGGACCAGATTTTGCGCGCCATGAACCGTGGCCACACGGCGGACGAATACCGCGATCTGGTGCGCCGCCTGCGTGAAGCCCGCCCGGATCTTGCCCTGTCTTCCGACTTCATCGTGGGGCATCCGGGAGAGAGCGACGCCGATTTCGAGGCGACCATGGCGCTGGTGCGCGATACGGGATTCGCGCTGGCCTATTCCTTCAAATACTCCCCGCGCCCCGGCACGCCCGCAGCGGGCGCGGGGATGCAGGTCCCCGAGGATGTGAAGGACAGCCGGCTTCAGGCGCTCCAGCAGCTTCTGCGCCAGCAGCAGGATGCGTTCAACCAGACCATGGTTGGCCAGAGCGTGCCCGTGCTGTTCACGGGCACTGGCCGCAAGCCCGGCCAAATCGCGGGGCGCTCGCCGTGGCTCCAGCCGGTGCATGTGCAGGGTGATCCCGCGCTCATCGGTCAGGAAATCATGGTGCGCATTACAGAACGCCTGAGCAATTCGCTGGGCGGCATTGTGGAAGAAGAAAAGGAATACGCTTGAGCCAACCGCACGCGCCGCACTCCATCCCGGAGGCACCCATTCCCCTGATGGGCGAACAGCCTGTCACCCTTCAGTTCGACAACAACGCCCTGCTGGCCCGCCTTGTGGGCGACCATGACCGGCACCTGCGTTGCCTTGAAGAAGGGCTGGACGTGGAAGTGGCGCGGCGCGGCAACCGGATTTCCATCCGGGGGATGCCTGCCCAGACCGGCCTCGCCCGTCAGGCGCTGAGCGCGCTTTACCAAAAGCTGGCGGCAGGCGAGAAAATCGACACCAGCACCGTGGAGGCCATCATCCGCATGTCCCATCTACACGAGAGCCGCTCCCCCACCCCGCTGGCACGCACCAGCGCCCCGGACATCTTGCCGGATGATGGCGACCTGCCGCAGATCCGTATGCGACACGGGAACATCGAGCCCCGTTCCCCAGGGCAGGCCACCTACATGAAGGCTCTCGCCCGCCGGGAACTCGTCTTCGGCATCGGCCCGGCGGGTACGGGCAAGACCTATCTTGCCGTGGCGCAGGCCGTGGCCATGCTGCAGGCTGGCTCCATCGACCGCATCATCCTGTCCCGCCCGGCTGTGGAAGCAGGGGAGCGGCTGGGCTTCCTGCCCGGCGACATGAAAGACAAAATCGACCCCTATCTGCGCCCGCTGTACGACGCGCTGCACGACATGCTGCCGGGTGATCAGGTCATACGCCGCATGGCGTCGGGGGATATAGAAGTCGCGCCGCTTGCGTTCATGCGCGGGCGTACGCTCTCGCACGCCTTCATTATTCTGGACGAAGCCCAGAACACCACGATCGCGCAGATGAAAATGTTCCTGACGCGTCTGGGGCCGGGTTCGCGCATGGTGGTTACGGGCGATCTGACACAGATCGACCTGCCAGAAGGCACCACATCCGGCCTGCATGACGCGGTTGAGACGCTGGAAAACGTCAAGGGTGTCACCATCACGCGTTTTGACGCGACCGATGTCGTCAGGCACAAGCTGGTCGCACGCATTATTGAAGCTTATGATGCAAAGACGGCGACCAGCAGGACTCCTTCCCGCAACAAGGGTCGCCAGGAGAAAAATGGAACCGCCAAGTAGCCAGGGCCATATCCACATGATGGATATGGCATACGGGGATGACCAGCCCCGCGCAGACTTCCCTCTGGTGGAAGAGATGTTGACCGACGGATTTGCGGCCACGCCGGAGATTCTGGTGCGTGACCGGCGGTGGCGCTGTCATGTCCGCGAGCCGGAAAAGCTGGTCTGGCGGGCGCTGGCCGCCTGCGCCGACAAAGGCGGCCTGCCGGGCACGGTTGTTCTGGCGACAGACCGCGAGGTGCGCCTGCTGAACGGGCGGCATCGCGGCCGCCACAAACCGACCAACGTGCTGACATTCGACCCGCCGCCCGGTTATGACGGGGGCGACATCATCCTCGCACTGGAAACGGTTCTGCGCGAGGCCCACCGGGCCGGGCGGCCTGTTGCCGACCATCTGGCGCACCTGGTCGTGCATGGCAGCCTGCATCTGGCTGGGTATGACCACCACCATCCGGGTGATGCCCGGGAAATGGAAATGCACGAGGCGCGTATCCTGTCGCGGCTCTCCGTGCCCAATCCATGGAAACCCCGCGCATGAGCGAGCATGATGGCAACGCGCCGGAACGGAGTGAGCCAGCGGGAAAGAAGCTTTTTTCCTTCTTCCATCGCCGCAAGCAGCCTTCCAACCTCCGCAACTCCATCGCGGCCCTTGTGCAGCAGGCGGCGAACGAAGCCGACAGTGCCCAGAATGGCGAACAGCCCGAACTGGACAGGCAGGAACGCGCGCTCATCGCCAATGTGCTGCGGTTGCGCAATATCTCGGCCGATGACGTCATGGTGCCGCGCGCCGATATCGTCGCTATGCCGGTTTCAATCAGTCTGGACGAGGCGCTATCCATGATGCGGCGCGAGAATCACTCGCGTATGCCCGTTTACCGTGACCAGCTTGATGACATCGTGGGCATGATCCACGTCAAGGATCTGATCGCCTATGTGGGCACCAGCGAGGCATTCAGTCTGGAAGCCCTGCTGCGCCAGCCGCTGTTTGTCGCCCCGCGCCTGCCGGTGCTCGATCTCCTGCTACAGATGCGCCAGCGCCAGACCCATATGGCCCTCGTTATTGACGAATACGGCGGGATCGACGGGCTTGTGACTATTGAAGACCTGATCGAAACCATTGTGGGTGACATTTCTGACGAGCACGACGAACCCGCCGCCGTCATGATCACCCCCCGTCAGGACGGCTCTTTCGATGTGGATGCCCGCTGCCCGGTGGAAGAGTTCGAGCGCGAGATCGGCCCCATTCTGACCGATGCCGAAAAAGAGGCGGAAATCGAGACGATCGGCGGGCTCGTATTCCGTATGGCCGGACATGTTCCCGCGCGCGGTGAAGTTCTGAACCACGAAAACGGTTTTCTTTTTCGCGTGCTTGATGCCGATGCCCGGCATATCCGCCGGGTGCGGGTGCGCCGCCTGACACCCCAGTCAGAAGAAACTACACCGCCCCACCCCGCCTCCCCCGCCTGACGCCCTGTGCAGCGAAGGGCTGGCACACCGAAGCACGATCAAATGGTTGACGTGCAGCTTTTCTGCCGTCATGGCTGTCTGCTTCGGTTGTCACCAGTCAGAAGGCTTGGTTTCCATGTCTTTTTCACGCCGCTCTTTTCTTGTCGCCACAGGGGCCGCCCTTTCCACTGCTACCGTGTGGAATCATGCCCTGGCGGCAGCCCAGACAACCGTTCCCCCGGTCGATCCGCTTTTCGCCCCCCGGGAAATGGGAAGCCCTGATGCTAAAGTGATGGTGGAGGAATGGTTCTCCCTCACCTGCATCCACTGTGCACATTTTGCGGAAAACACGTTCCCGCAGGTGAAGGCCAAACTGATCGACACGGGCAAGATCCGCTACGTGTTCCATGACTTCCCCACCGACCAGACCGCTACCGTTGCCGCCATGGTGGCCCGTGCCCTGCCGGTTGACCGTTATGAGCCCTTCTGCGCTTCGCTGCTGTCTACCCTTGAGCGCTGGGCCTATGACCGCGAGGCCAACCCGATGACGGAACTGAAAAAAATGGCCGCCTTCGCAGGGATGCCGGGCGATGTGTTCGATAAGACAGTGGCGAACCAGAAGCTCATGCAGTTCATTCTGGACGGGCAGAACGAAGCGCAGGCCAAATACAACATTGATTCCACCCCGACCTTCCGCTTCAATAACACGCTTCAGGTTGCCAGCGCACTTTCATACGACGAGTTCGTCAAGAATCTGGCCAAGGCTAGCTGAACAAGCCCCGTCAGCTACAGGCCTGAAACAGCGCAATCATGACTGTCCGCTTCGCCCGGCTTCGCATTGCCGGTTTCAAAAGCTTTGCCGACCCGGTCACCGTGGAAATTCTGCCCGGCCTGACAGGTATTGTCGGGCCGAACGGGTGCGGCAAATCCAACGTGGTGGAAGCCCTGCGCTGGGTCATGGGCGAGTCCTCTGCCCGCTCCCTGCGCGGCGGCGAAATGGACGATCTGATTTTTGCGGGCACCGCAACGCGCCCAGCCCGCACGCTGGCGGAAGTCACCCTTACCCTTGAAGGCACCAAGGGCTTCGGCCCGCAGGGTTTTGCGGAGCTGGATGAACTCCAGATCAGCCGTCGGGCCGAGCGAGGTGCCGGGAGCGACTACCGTATCAATGGCCGCTCCATCCGTGCGCGTGACGTGCAGACCCTCTTTGCCGATCTAGCCTCGGGCGCACGGTCTTCGGCCATGGTCAGTCAGGGCCGCGTGGCCATGCTGGTGGGCGCACGCCCTGAAGAACGGCGCGGCATTCTGGAAGAAGCCGCGGGTATCACCGGGCTCCATGCGCGCCGGCACGAGGCGGAGCTCAAGCTTCGCGCCACAGAAAGTAACCTGACCCGCGCTGAAGACCGCCGCAAGCAGTTGAGCGAAAGACTGGGCGAACTGGCCGACCAGTCGCGCGAAGCTGAACAGTACCGCGCCCTGTCCGCCGCCCTGCGTGAAGCGGAAACCGAACTGCTGGCTCTGCTCCATGCGCGCGCCCGGCAGGCCGTGCAGCGCGCGGCCGATACGGTAGCTCAGGCGCGTCTGGCGCTGAGCAGCCGCGAGGAAGCGGCTGAAACCGCCGTCATGGCCGAGTTCGAACGCCGGCGCCGCCTGCCCGCCCTGCGTGAACAGGCCGATACCGCCCGCACGGCGCTGGAACGCTGCCGCGTACTGGCCGAAGGCACGGCCCGCGAGGAAGAACGCGCCGTAACCCTCGCCCGTGAGGCAAGCGAACGCCTGGCCCAGCACGAAGCCGATTTGCAGGCCGCCACAAACCGCCTGACAGATGCCCGCAGCGCCCTTGAGCGCACACAGGCCGAACAGGCCGAAATCGAGGCGGCCACCGCCACTCTGCCCACTCGTCAGGAAGAAGCCGCCGCCAGGCAGGAGGCCCTGCGCCTTGAGCTGGACAGCGTAGAGCGCGACCTCGCAGCCCTGACGGAAACCCTCAACACCGCGCGGGCACACCACACCCGTGCCGTGGAGGAACTTGAAAACGCCAGAGCGCGCCACAGCCTGAGCACACAGGCCCTGAGTGCGATCGAAGTCGAAGTGGCCGAGCTTGAAGCTGCCCTGCCTTCCGACGACGCCTTGCAGGCCATTGCCGAAACGGCGGAAAGCACCGCCCGGGCGGCCCAGCAGGCCCGCGCCGCGGCTGATGAAAGCGAACGTTTGCGGGCGCAGCGCGCCATGGAAGTGTCCGTTGCCCGCAGCCAGGCCGAGGCTGCCCGACAGGCGCAGACCGAGCAGAAGGAAAATATCGCTCAGGCCCGCCAGCGCCTCGACAGTCTGGCCAAAGCCATGCAGCAGGCGGAAACGCGCCGGGCTGAAGCCATGGCGGCATTGCTCAGCCCCGAAACGCTCGCGCATCTGCGCGCCACGGAAAATAGTGCGGCGCAAGCCGCACAGCACGCACTTGCCGCCCTTGAGACCGCGGAACAGGCCCGCCTGCAGGCCGATACGGTCCTGAACGAAAGCAGCCGCGCGGCACACGAGGCGGAGGCCCGCCACCGCAATGCCGCCGAAACCCTCCGCACGGCGGAAGCGGCTCTGTCCCGTGCACGGCAGGAAGAACAGGTTCTTGCACAGGAGCTGGAAAAAGCCCACGCCGAAGCCATGCCGGATTCCGTGCTGGAAGAGGCCCGACAGGCCCGCATGGTGCAGGAAAACAGCCTGCACCAAATCAGCCAGTTGCTTGAGCAGGCCGAACAGGCGCTGCCTGCCCGCCGTGAAGCGCTCACTGCTTCCACCGCACGACGCACGACGCTCCAGACGGAACTGACCCGCCTGCACGCGCAGGCCGAAGGGCTTGACCACGCGCTGGACGAGGAAGAGCCGCAGGCGGGCAACCCTGTCTCCGCGCAGCTTTCGGTGGATGAGCAGTACGAGGCGGCTCTGGCCGCTGTCCTGGCGGATGGGCTGGATGCCTCCACAACCGAAACTGCCGTACGAGGCTGGCGCCTGCTAGCTGCCGAAGCGCCCCCGCCGCTGCCACCCGGTACGACGCCTCTCAAGGCGCTGGTCAGCGCGCCGCCGGAACTCGAACGGATTCTGACCTTTACCGGCCTCGTATCCGATACGGTCGATGCCATCACCCTGCTACCCCATCTCACGCCGGGGCAGTGCCTTGTCTCCCGCGCGGGAGATCTGTGGCGATGGGATGGTTTTTACGCGCGCGCCACGGCCACGGGTGGCGCGGCCCGCAGGCTGGCCCAACGCCGCATCCTGCGCGAAACCCGCGCACGCATTGCAGCCCTTCAGGCCGATGAGCCTGCCCTTGAACAGGCCGTGCAACAGGCCGCACAGGCCGTGCAGGAGACCGAAAGCGCCATAGCGCGCCTGCGGGGCGAACGGGCTACCGTCGAACGGGCGCTGCAACAGGCGCGCACGCAGGAAAGCGAGACAGGCCGCCGCCATGCGGCCTCCCGCGCGCGGCTGGACACCATACAGCCCCAGCAGGAGCGAGCCACAGCCGCCCGACTTGAAGCTGAAGCCGCTCATGCCCGCGCGCAGGAAACCCACGCAGCCCTGCCCCCCGTGCAGGCGCCACGTGACGCCTTGCAGACGGCACAGCAGGCACACGCCAGCGCACAGGCCGCCGAACAGGAAGCACGCACCCAGCTCCGGCAGGCACAGGCGCGCCTTCAGACCACGCGGGATGAACGGGCCAGCAGCGAGCAGACACATGCCGCCGCACAGGCCCGGCTGGATACGCTTACGCCTGAATGCGCCCGCCTGCGCGAAGCCCATGCGAGCGAACAGACGGCATTTGACGTGCTGGCCCAGCGCCTTGCCACGATAGAAGCCGACCAGCAGGCCGCTCAGGCACTGGAAGCCGCAACGCAGGCCCTGCACGAAGCGGAACAGACCGCCCGGCAGACACTTGAACAGGCCCGGCTGGCCCGGCAGGCTGCCGACTCTGCTGCCAGTGAGAACCAGCACAGCCGTGAGCGCGCAGCCGACCTGCGCGGCCGTCTGGCGGGCCTGACGCCGCGCATGGCTGAATTGCGCCAGTCACATGCCGATGCGACCGAGCAGGTCGCCAGGGCGGAAAAAGCCCTGCAGGCCGCCGCCATACCAGCCGAGACAGAGCAGACACTGGACCAGTTGCGCGCCAGACGGCAGGACTGCCAGACCCAGCTTGACGCCACGCGGGAAGAACGCGCGGCCCTGCTAGCGGAAAACACGGCGCTGGCCACCCGGCGGGCTGCAACCCAGGCCGCGCTGGCGGACTGGACAGCCCGTGCCGAAACCGCAAGCCGGGAAGAAGAGAGCATCCGCCTGCGTATGCAGGAGGTGCGGAGCGAACACGAGCGCGTCTCCAGCCTGCCCGACGCCGCACGCCAGCAGAAACAGCAGACCCAGCAGAACCTGACAGAAGCCGAAGCCGCCCACGCCGCCGCTGACAAAGCCAGAACCGCAGCGGAAGACGCGCTGACACAGGCGGGCGAGCAGCGCCAGAAAGCGGAAGGCGAACTGTCAACCGCCCGCGAAGCCCTGCTGAAAGCCGAAGGCCGCAGCGAACAGGCCCGCGCCATTCTGGACCAGTTGCTGGCAGAAAGCCCGCCCCCTGCCCGCCCGCCGTCATCCGACCTGACAGAAGCGGCCGAAGGCAGTCTGCGCCGCAAAATCACCCGTCTGACCCATGAGCGCGACGCCATGGGGCCGGTGAACCTCCGCGCGGAACTTGAAGCGCGTGAAGCCACCACACAGGCCGAAACCCTGGCCACCGAAATGGCGGATCTGGAAGCGGCCATAAGCCGGTTGCGCAGTTCTATCGGCTCGCTCAATCAGGAAGGCCGCGAGCGCCTGATGGCGGTGTTCGCGCAGGTAGACCAGCACTTCCAGTCGCTGTTTACCCGGATGTTCGGCGGAGGACGCGCGCATCTGGGTCTCGTCGGCAGCGATGACCCACTTGAAGCCGGGCTGGAAATCTATGCCCAGCCACCGGGCAAGAAACTGGCCACCCTTTCGCTGCTGTCCGGCGGGGAACAGGCCCTTACGGCGCTCTCCTTGATTTTTTCGGTGTTTCGCTGTAACCCCGCGCCGGTATGCGTGCTCGACGAGGTTGACGCACCGCTTGACGATGCCAATGTAGGACGTTTCAGTACCTTGCTTACTGACATGGTCAGCGAAGCGGGTACGCGGTTTCTGGTGGTGACACACCATCAGCTTACAATGGCCTATATGGACCAGTTGTTTGGCGTAACCATGCAGGAACGCGGTGTAAGCCGTGTTCTTTCTGTGGATCTTGCCAAAGCAGCTTCCATGGTTGGCCAGAATGACAAGGAAGCCCCACATGTCGCATCCTGAACAGGAAGCTGACATTACGACCCCGCTCCGAACTCTCCCCCGGCGCGGACGATGCCTGAAGAAAATGGCTCTGGTGATCTCGCTCTGCATGGCAGCGGGTACCGCCGTTATCGTTCAGCACTCCAAGGCCTACGGCATTATGGCGCGTATCCACCATGGGCAGGTCATCTGCAACGCCAGTGCCGGAACCGGCCCCATGGAAGCGGATTTTGACCAGCGCCCGGCCATGATGCGCCTGAGCGTCAGCAGCACACCGGATGGTCAGGTCACCGTCGGCACAGACGGCAGGACACTGGCCGATGTGCTGAACGCCGCCTACCGCGCCAACACACTGCTGATGATCGACCTGTGCGGCGCCAGCCCAGCCAACGTGGTGCAGCTTGTCCGCAAGGCCCACATGCGCGACCGGGTTATTCTCATGGCCTCGGACCGCCAGGGGCTGGAGGCAGCCCTGCACGCAGATTCAAAGGTCATGGTCGCCTTTGCCGTACACTCCGCGCGTGAGGCCCATATTATCCACCGGCTGGCAGGCCCTCACCCCTACGCGGTGTATCTGCCCCCTACAGCCGAGCCCAGCCTGTTCATGCAGGCCCACCATGACGCGGAAGCCATCATCAGCGAAAACCCGCTGGCATCCCGGAAAGACGGCAAAGATCCACTGGCGGAAAAACCGGTCGATATCGTGATAACCCCCCTTACCACCGCAGCTACACCTTTCCAGCGCAGCAATAGCTGAGCCTCCAGATTTAGCCGGTGGCCGTGTGGGCGGGGCAAATGACCCTGCACAAACAGACAAAGGCCCTGCCTCCGATGAGAGGCAGGGCCTTTTGATTTGCCTGACCGGAGCGCGCGCAGCCTGCGCTCCGGACTGGTTCCACCGGCTCAGCCCGGCAGCATAGAGCCTGTTTCCACAAACCGCTGATGCCAGGACAGCGCCTCGTTCAGCAGGTGAGGTGTGTGCTTACCAAAGGAGTCCTTCAGCGCACGATCCAGGTAATCCTGCAACATCGGGCGGTAATCAGGATGCGCGCACTTGGTGATAATGGCCCGTGCCCGCTGCACCGGTCCAAGACCACGCAGGTCGGCCAGCCCCTGTTCCGTCACGAAAATCTGGGTGTCCTGCATGATGTGATCGACATGCGCCGCCATGGGCACGATAGCCGAAATCTTGCCACCCTTGGCCGTGGAGGGAGAGAGGAAGATAGACAGATAGGCGCTACGGGCAAAATCACCCGACCCGCCAATGCCGTTCATCATCTTCGAGCCCATGACGCGGGTGGAGTTCACGTTGCCGTAAATATCCGCCTCAATCATGCCGTTCATGGCGATACAGCCAAGCTGGCGGATCACGCCGGGGGCGTTGCTCACATCCTGCTGGCGGAGAATCAGCTTGTCACGGAAGAAGTCCATGCGGCGGTTGATTTCCTCAGCCGCTTCCGGGCTGAGTGAAAACGACGTGGCCGAGGCCACCCGCATACGCCCGTTATCCAGCATGGCCAACATGCCATCCTGAATGACTTCACTATACCCAACCAGATTTTCGAACGGCCCTTCGTTCAGCCCTTCCAGCACGGCATTGGCCACGTTGCCCACACCGGACTGCAACGGCAGCAGTGAAGGCGGCAGACGGTTCTGCTTGACTTCATGCTCGAAGAAATCGAGCAGATAGCCGGCAATAGCCTTGGCCGAAGCATCCGGCGCCGCGAAAGGCGCATTGCGGTCGCTGTCGTTGCTGCGGACAATGGCCTTGATCTTGGCCGGATCGACCTTGAGGAACGTGCCACCAATACGCTGGTCAGCCCGGGCAAGCGGAATGATGTCGCGCGTGGGCGTGGCGCTTACATTGCCGCCCCAGATGTCGTGGGTGCCTTCAAGGCCGGGATGCTGCCACTCATTGACCTCGACAATGACCGTATCGGCCAGATCAAGGAAAGCCTGCGAGTTGCCCACAGAAGAGGTCGGCACAATGCCGCCTTCTTCCGTAATGGCCGTCGCCTCAACCACCGCGACATTGAAGTGACCATAATTGCCCTGATAGGCGCGGCTGGCCACCTGACCCAGATGGTTGTCGAAATAGTCCGTCTCGTTAGCGTTAATGCGGTTGCGCATGGCCGCATCCGTATTGAACGGCGAGCGGAAATAGACACCGTTGACCTTGGCCAGTTCGCCATCAAGCTGCGGGCCGGTGGAGGCCCCCGTGATCAGGCTGATGCGATACTCTTCGCCACGGTCATGGGCTGCCTGCATCCGCTCGGCCAGCGCCTTGGGCACGGCCTTGGGATAGCCGGCCCCGGTAAAACCGCTGGTCCCGACAACATCCCTGTCCCGGATAAGCTCTGCCGCGGCCTCGGCCGGGCAAACCTTGCTACGCAGCGCGACGTTCCGAATGCGCTCTGTCATGAGAGGCTTTCCTGTTTCTTTTTGTAAACTGTTCCGAACACCAGAGTCGTAACATCGCGTACTGTCCTGCCTTCACCCCGTTTCAGTCCAGAGTTTCCGCAGTTTTTCACCGTGCCACATCCTCCGTGCCGTCCAGATCCGTTACCGGGTCTGAATTTCCCCTTAACCTATGCAGAAACATACGGTTCTGGCGCGTCACATACTTGTGCATGAATGAAAGGGCCTAAAAAAAACCATCCGTAGCGTTCCTGTTTGGCCGTGGAAAGCCTACATGAAGACAAGGAAGGAACAGGTAACAACGGAATGTACACACTCACCAGGCATGACGAAAACGTGAAGAAAACCATGGCGCACGGACTCCGCATTATTGGCGATGTACATGGCGATCTGGACGCCTTCCGCCATGCCGTGGCCACAAGGCGTTTTATCATACAGCTTGGCGATCTCGTGGATTACGGGCCGGACAGCGCCGGCGTGCTGCGCCTGATGCTTGAGGTGATGGAAGAAGAACGCGGACTGTTCCTGATTGGCAATCATGACCGCAAGCTGGGTCGGGCCCTGATGGGCAAGAGACTACGCTCCTCGCCGCATCTGGAAGAAACGCTCGACCAGTTGGCCCGCCCCGAAAATGCGGATATCTGGCCGGCCCTCCTGCCCGCACTAGCCAATGCGCCGGCATGGCTTATCATGGGCCGCACGGTGTTCGTGCATGGCGCATTCGACCCACGGATGCTCATGGAGCCGCCGCCGCCGCCGCTTGAACGGGTGACTTTCCTGCTCTCACGCGCCCTGTTTGGAGAAACGACGAGCCGTATCCAGCCTGATGGCTTTCCCGAACGCACGCTCAACTGGGTCAACCAGATTCCCGCCGGTTACACCATTTACTGCGGGCACGACCAGCGATCGACCAACGGCTGCCCGCTCACCCTGCCCGGCCGGGCAGGCGGACAGGCGGTTTTTATGGATACGGGCGCGGGTAAAGGCGGCCATCTCGCATGGCTGGACCTACCGGCGCCGGTCATGAATGAAGTCGCGGCTTTCCTGTGACGGAACAGGTCTGTAAAAGATCAGTGGGATCAGCCCCGCCATAACCCGCAACCCGCACCGCCAGCATAAAGAGTACCGACCGTGACAGAGCAGCCGCACCCTTCTGACATCCTTGCCGATCTGCGCCGCAGTATCGACAATATCGACGCGGCGCTGGTGTTCATGCTGGCCGAACGATTCCGCTGCACAAAGGCGGTAGGCGCGCTGAAAGCCCGCCATGCCATGCCCCCGGCAGACCCCGAACGCGAGGTACGCCAGATCGCGCGCCTGCGCGGGCTGGCGCAGGACGCCCATCTCGATCCTGACTTCGCCGAAAAATTCCTCAACTTCATCATCCATGAAGTCATTCGCCACCACGAGGCTATTGCACGTGATGCCCTGGCAGGCACCAGTGAACCCTGACCCCTACACCCGGCGGCTGATCCTACTGCGCCACGCAAAAGCCCAGCCTGCCCCAGCCGGAGATTTCAGCACCGAAGCCGATCTGGCCCGCCCGCTCAGCACGTCCGGCAGGGAGGCCGCCCTACGCTGTGGCGCGTGGCTTCGCGCCAACGCCCTGTGTCCCGATGTGATTCTGTGCAGCCCGGCCTTGCGCACTCGCCAGACCATGCAGGGCGTGCTGGAGGGGCTGGGCACGGCGGCACCGAACATTCTGCTGCAACCCGCCATTTATGAAGCCGAGCCCCCAGCCCTGCTGGCCTGTGTGCAAGCAGCACCTGCCACCGCCATGACCCTGATGCTGGTCGGGCATAATCCGGGCATTTCAAAGCTCGCGCACGAGCTTGACCCCCTTGCCCAGAGCCTTGATGAGGGATTCGCACCAGGCGCTCTGGCCGTGTTCCAGCCCCATGCCCAAGCCCCTGCTGCCAGCCTGGCAAACTGGCAAGGTTGCGTGCCGAATATGGTCTGTTTGCACACATTCACGCGACCCTAACGCTAAAAAGCCCGGTTTTCTGCGGCATGTATGCGTGATAACGTGCGGTTTATCAGGATCAATCTTCCTGTTTCCATATGAATGAGAGACAAGATGGAACTCAGGAGGCCGCAGCCGCGACCGAACCCACATAGCAAAAGGAAACACTATGAGCGTGTCGCAGAACGAGGGTAAGCAGACCACCGCTACCATTTCGATCGGTGGCAAAACCGCCGAGATGCCTGTCATGTCAGGCACTCTGGGGCCAGACGTGATCGATATCCGTAAGCTGCCCAGCCAGCTGGATGTCTTTACTTTCGACCCCGGCTATGGCGAGACAGCCTCCTGCACCAGCAAGGTGACCTTCATTGACGGAGATAAGGGTATTCTACTGCACCGCGGTTATCCGATCGCGCAGCTTGCGGAAGAAGCGTCCTTTGAAGAAGTCATTTACCTGCTGCTCAATGGTGAACTGCCTAACGCCACCGAATACCAGCAGTTCCGTCAGTCTCTGACCAACCACACCCTGCTGCACGAGCAGATCCGCAACTTCTTCAACGGTTTCCGCCGCGATGCCCATCCCATGGCCATCCTGTGCGGCACGGTTGGCGCGCTGTCCGCTTTCTACCCGGACGCCAGTGATATTGCACTGCCCGAAAACCGCCAGCTTGCGGCCATGCGCCTGATTGCCAAGGTGCCGACGATTACGGCATGGGCCTATAAATACACGCAGGGCGAAGCGTTCATTTATCCGAACAACTCGCTGAACTACGCCGAAAACTTCCTGTCGATGATGTTCGCGCGTGAAGTCGAGCCGTACAAGGTCAACCCGGTGCTGGCCCGCGCCATGAACCGTATCCTGATCCTGCACGCGGACCATGAGCAGAACGCCTCCACCTCCACCGTGCGGATGGCGGGCTCCACGGGGGCAAACCCCTTTGCCTGTATCGCAGCGGGCATTGCGGCACTGTGGGGACCTGCCCATGGCGGTGCTAACGAAGCCGTGCTGAAAATGCTCGCCCATATCGGCAGGAAGGAAAACATTCCCGCCTTTATCGCGCAGGTAAAGGACAAGAACAGCGGCGTTAAGCTGATGGGCTTTGGCCACCGGGTTTACAAGAACTTCGACCCGCGCGCCAAGATCATGGAACGGACCTGCCACGAAGTGCTGGGCGAACTCGGCATCAAGGACGACCCGCTGCTTGAACTGGCCATCGAGCTGGAAAAGATTGCGCTGAACGATCCCTACTTTGTCGAGCGCAAGCTGTACCCGAATGTGGACTTCTACTCAGGCATCATTCTCAAAGCCATGGGTATTCCCACCAGCATGTTCACGCCGCTGTTCGCTCTGGCCCGCACGACGGGCTGGGTCAGCCAGTGGAAGGAGATGATCGAGGAACCCGGCCAGCGTATTTCCCGTCCGCGTCAGCTTTACCTCGGCGCTGCCCAGCGGGACTTTGTCGCACTCGACAAGCGCTGAACCGTCCCCCAAAAGCCGCTTATGGAAAACTGGCCCGCCAAAACGGGCCAGTTTTTTTATGCCAGTTAAGCACCCAAGGCCCGTTTGTTCATACTTTATTCACCTGTCATGTCTTTAACTCCTGACAGGACAACGGAGCTAGAAGTGCGTAAAGCACTAAATTACATAGTTATTGGAATTTCCTGACGAATGGCGTATCTGAAGTTCCAAGTGATTTTACAAGGCAAATAGTGATGATTCAGAAAACAAAACATATATCACTGTATTTGATCATATGCTCACTGGTCGTCGCTCTCGTCATCCTTGGAGCCCAGTGGCACAGACAACACGAAATTACGCTTATCAAGCAATGGGCAAAAGAACAGGGTCTGTCCACTTACACGTATTGCGATGATAACAAGAGTTCCTGCGTCGTTCTCAAAATAGACTGACTGTATTTTCACTCAGAACAAAAAAACGCCTTCATGCACCTGATGGCATGAAGGCGCGGGCCGCAACCGGGCTGAACCGTTATACAGGCGGACAATCACACCCTTTGGTCGGGCCAGAGCGCTTGCGCACTATGTGATGGTCGATCCATTCGGATACAAGCCGCCGCGCCTCGTTTAGCGAGGCCTCGGGGTGATGAATGCGGTACAAGGTCGTGCAGGCATTGAACGCCGCAACGTCCTCCGTCCCTACATCCCGCAGTTCCCGGTAGGCCGTTACCACGGCCCGCTCACATGTTCTTGCGATCTGGCTCGGCTCAGTAACCACAGCGGCCCATCCTCAATTAATAATTAATCTCAACTCGTTTTTATTAAACGCCACTTCCTTCACCCTTGCAAGCATGAAAAGAATTTCTCCACGACAATATAATCATCCGTCGCAAGAAAACGCTTCTACTCCAGCACGAACAAGAAGCATGGATTTTCAACGCCACAGGGGGTATTGCAGGCCGAACCCCCTTATCATGATCTCAAGGAATCCATCATGACCCTTCTTTCCGGCCATTCGGCTGACAGCCGCGGCGAAAACAGCGAATGGGATCGCGACGCCGCCCTGACAACAGCGCGCCTGCTGCTGGAAATCAAGGCCGTGAACTTCCGCCCCGAAGACCCCTATACCCTGACATCGGGCTGGAAATCCCCCGTCTATATTGATTGCCGCCGCATCATCTTCTTCCCGCGTGCCCGCGCCAAGATTGTCGAGCTGGGCGTGGAAAAGATCGGGCGTCATGTCGGCTATGAAAGCCTTGAGGCCGTCGTGGGCGGCGAGACCGCGGGCATCCCCTTCGCCGCATGGATGGCCGATCGCATGTTGCTGCCCATGGCCTATGTCCGCAAGAAGCCCAAGGGCTTTGGCCGCAACGCCCAGATTGAAGGGGATGTGCCCGAGGGTATGCGCACCCTGCTGGTGGAAGACCTGACCACGGATGGCGGTTCCAAGATCCAGTTCGCCAATGCCCTGCGCAAGGCTGGCGCGCTGATCAACCATGCGTTTGTCGTTTTCTACTACGGCGTTTTCCCCGGCGCGCAGGACACACTTGCGCAGATGGATGTCACCCTGCATTCGCTCTGCACCTGGTGGGATGTGCTGGAAGCCTGCTCAACCCGCCCCTATTTCTCGGAAGAAGCTGCGGCTGAAGTGCGCCGCTTCCTGGAAGACCCCTGCGGCTGGTCAGCCCGCCATGGCGGCGTCGGCAGCATGGAAGAAGCCATCGCTTTCAAAGCCAACAAGGACAAATAGCACGGTGCTACAGGCCCGTTCCTTACCTGACACCCCGCACCATGTCCTGGCGTTTGACTCGGGCATAGGCGGGCTGGGTATCGTGCGGGCCCTGCGGGCTCAGGCTCCGGCAACCAGAGTGGACTATCTGGCCGATACGGCTGTCTTTCCTTATGGGGAGCAGGAAGACCGTTTTCTGGTCAGCCGGATCGTCACCCTCATTGGCGAGGCCATTGCCCGCCATCGCCCGCAGGTGGTCATTGTCGCCTGCAATACGGCCAGCACTCTGGCGCTGAGTGCATTGCGGGCGGCGTATCCAACAACGCCGTTTGTCGGCTGCGTACCGCCCATCCGCTGGGCAGCACGGCAGACCCGCACCGGCGTCATTGGCCTGCTGGCAACCCGCGCAACCATCCGCCGACCGTATCTTACAGAATTACACGCCCAGTACGCGCCCGGCTGCACGTTACTGGCCCATGCTGCGCCGCTTCTTGCGGGCTATGCAGAGCAGCTTTTCCGGGGAGAGGCTGTGCCAGACCTGCTGATCGAACAGGAAATCCGTGGATTATTCGACAAGCCAGCTTCTACCCAGCTTGACGCCATAGGACTTGGCTGCACCCATTACACGTTCGTACTGGATCGGCTGCGCGCCCTTACTCCGCCCGATATCGCGTGGCTTGACCCGGCGGATGCCGTGGCGCGACATGCCTGCACGATGCTTCAGACTCTACCTGCCAGTGCACAGGTACAGGCCGCGCCTGACCATGCGTGGTTTACGGCCCTGCCAGAAAATCCAGCAGCACTGACCGCCCAGCTACCACCGTTCGGTTATGATAAAATTGAAATCTGGCCAGCCCCCGCCCCTCTCGACGCGCTGGGCTGACACAGTAGCCGCACGCTCTCAGCGTTCGCGGCTGACAGAATAACGCGCTGTATCCAGCAGCAGGGTCTTGATTTCACAGTCAGCAAACCCGACGAGTGCTTCACGCGCCTTGGCCGCGTAATCTTCCGCACGGGCCAGAGTAATGGCAATAGCGTCCGTCCGCGCAATGCACTCCAGAGCCGCAGGCAGATCGTCCGGGGTCTGTTCGCTCTCCTCAATTACGCGCCGCCAGAAAGTGCGATCCGCCTCATCTCCTGCCGCATAGGCAGCAAGAACCGGCAGAGTCACCTTGCCTTCGCGGAAATCGTCGCCCACTTCCTTGCCCAGAACCGCCTGATCCGCTGCGTAATCCAGCGCATCGTCCACAAGCTGGAACGCCATACCCAGATTGGCGCCATAAAGCCGCAGGGCCTCACGCTGTTCAGGCCCGGACTCACCAATAACGGCCCCAGCCTCGCAAGCGGCAGCGAACAGGGCCGCTGTCTTGCCATAAATGACCTGCAGATACTGATCGACCGATGTGGACAAATCATTCTGCGTCGTCATCTGCATGACTTCACCCTCGGCCAGCGTGGCGGAGGCGGCCGAAAGAATCGCCATGATGTCCAGCGAAGCATCCGCTGTCAGGATCTGGAAGGACCGCGCGAACAGGAAGTCCCCCACGAGAACGGAGGCCTTGTTGCCAAAAATGGCGTTGGCGCTGGCAAGTCCCCGGCGGAGTTGGCTTTCATCCACCACATCGTCATGCAGAAGGGTGGCCGTATGAATGAATTCGACACAGGCGGCGATTTCAACATGCCGCATACGTCCGTCCTGATTGTCGTAACCGCATAACCTGGCGGCCGCGAGCGTCAGAAGCGGGCGGAGGCGTTTGCCGCCAGCCGCGACCAGATGGGCCGCAAGCTGTGGAATAAGCGCCACCGAACTTTGCATACGCTCGACAATCACCCGGTTGCAGGCGCTCATGTCAGATGCGAGATAATCAGCCAGACCCCTGAGGCCGGCTTCTCCTGGTTTGCTCACGAAAACTCCAGATCCATCCTGACTTATGGCTCTGCCCGACTCTGGCAGGCTGACTGCAACGTCCAAATGCTATATCCCCCCGCCGTGGGATGAGTTGACGATCCCTTATATGCGAGTCACCAGAAAAACGGTCAAGCACCAACAAATTCAAGCCTGCCTGTATAACAAAGATGCACCTAGCACCGTCCTCCGCTTCCGCCCCCTCCACGCCCCCCACCACGCAGGGCTTCCTGCTGCGCGGGAGGGTCAGCTATACGCAGTTCGCTCAGGGCTACCGCACCGGACTGGAGCCGGTTCTCATGGCGGCGGCCGTCAATGCGCGGGCGGGCCAGACCGTACTGGAAATCGGCTGCGGTGCCGGAGCAGGTCTGCTCTGCCTGATGCACCGCATCCCCGGTCTGCTGACCTGCGGCGTGGAAAAAGATCCTCAAACGGCACAGCTTGCACGCCAGAATCTGCTTGCCAACGCCCACCCGCAGGCCACGATCCTGACTGGCTCTTTCCCTGAAGACTGGCCAACAGACGGCACTACCGAGCCAGAGCGCTTCGATCACTGCATGGCCAATCCGCCCTGGCACGCGGATAACGGTGCCGCATCCGCCGAACCCCGGCGCGATCTGGCCCGCAGGCTGGGTCAACACACCCTGCGCCGCTGGATAGAAGGCTGTGCCACCGTGCTGCGCCACAAGGGTAGCCTGACACTGGCCCTACCCACCAGCCTGATGGATCAGGCGCTTGTCGCCCTGAACGCCGCAGGATTCGGGGGGAGCACCCTGTATCCCTTCTGGCCAAAAAATGGACGGGAGGCGCGTATCATGCTGGTGCAGGCCCGGCTGGGCGTGAAAAGCCCCGCACGCCTGTTGCCCGGCCTTACCCTGCATGAAGCGGACGGCGCGTTTACCCCCGCCGCCCGAACCGTTCTTGAAGACGGCGCACCGCTGGGTGGATTCTAGCCCCCAGCGGCAGCGCCATCCCGCTTACTGGAATACCGAACTTTCGAACGCCTCTTCCCACGTTCCGGCGGTGGAAGCGCGGCTGTATTCGGTCGCACGGTTTTCAAAGAAGTTCGTATGCTCAACCGCGTTGAGCATATCATCCAGCCACGGCAGCGGATTGACGGTGGTGTTGAAGATCGGATCAAGCCCGAGCTGACCCAACCTGCGGTCGGCAATGAAGTGGATATAGGTTTTGACCTGCTGGGCATCCAGCCCTTCCACCGCACCCATTTCAAAGGCGAGATCAATGAAGGCTTCTTCATGCTCGACAATGGTGCGGCAAATCTCGGTCAGTTCATTGCGCAGCGTTTCCGTCCAGATTTCCGGGTTTTCCTGCACGAACACGCGGAACAGGCGAATGATGGACAGGCAATGCAGCGTTTCGTCACGCACCGACCACGATACAATCTGCCCCATGCCCTTCAGCTTGTTGAAGCGCGGGAAGTTCAGCAGAATGGCAAATGAAGCAAAAAGCTGTAACCCTTCGGTAAAGGCTCCGAAAGCGGCCAGAGTTTTGGCGATTTCATGCTTGCTGTCCACAGAGAACGTCTGCATGTAATCGTATTTATCCTTCATTTCCTTATATTTAAGAAATGCGGAATACTCGTCCTCGGGCATACCCAGCGTGTCGAGCAGGTAGCTATAGGCCGCGATATGAATGGTCTCGATATTGGAAAAGGCCGAAAGCATCATCAGCACTTCAGTGGGTTTGAACACCCGGCTGTAGTGCTTCATATAGCAGTTATTCACTTCCACATCGGACTGCGTGAAAAAGCGGAAGATCTGCGTCACCAGATGGCGTTCGCCCTCGTTCAGCACCCGGTGCCAGTCCTTGACATCATCAGCCAGCGGTACTTCTTCAGGCAGCCAGTGTAGACGCTGCTGCGTCAGCCACGCATCATAGGCCCACGGATAGCGGAACGGCTTGTAAACCGGATTGGCTGTCAGCAGGTCAAAATGCTGTTCCTGCGGCTCCTGTCCCGTTGCGTTTTCGCTCATACTGCCCTCCAAGGCGCATTGCCGACGGCAGCCAGGCCTGACATGGCCTCGAGCTTCCGCCTTTTACCTGATTAAAAAAACCGTCGTGCTGGCGTGCCCCGTTACTGGCAGGACAGACACTCCTCGTAATTGCCGCTGCCTGTTGCCGTATCAGTCCGGGCGGCGTCGACCGAAGGGGTCATCACATCATTCTTGCCCAGCACATTGCTGACCGTATCGGCCCGCTGGATGGACAGGCTGCGGCAATAGTAAAGGGACTTCAGGCCCTTCTTCCATGCCTGAAAGTGAATCTGGTGCAGGTCACGCTTGTGCACATCCGCGGGCAGGAACAGGTTGACTGACTGCGCCTGACACACAAACGGCTGGCGATCCGCCGCGTGTTCGACAACCCAACGCTGGTCAAGCTCGAACGCGGTCTTGAACACGTCCTTTTCCTGTTGATCCAGAAAATCCAGATGCTGGACGCTGCCTTTGCTGGTGGTGATGGACGACCAGACTTCAGGCGTATCGTAGCCTTTTTCCGCCAACAGCTTCTGAAGGTGGCGGTTACGCACTGTAAACGAGCCGGAAAGTGTTTTTTGTAGGAAGACGTTTGCTGCAATCGGCTCGATCCCAGGGCTGGCATTCCCCGCGATAATGGAAATGGACGCCGTAGGCGCAATCGCCATCTTGTTGGAGAAGCGCTCCATGACGCCATATTCCTCGGCATCCGGGCACGGCCCGCGCAGTTCGGCCAGATGGCGCGAAGCGGCGTCCGCCTGCTCGCGGATATGCTTGAAAATCTTGCGGTTCCAGACCTTCGCAATCACGCTTTCAAACGGAACATTCTTGGCCTGCAGGAAGGAGTGGAAGCCCATAACCCCGAGCCCCACCGAACGCTCACGCATGGCGGCGTATTTGGCGCGTTCCATGTCCTCGGGGGCGCGGTCGATGAAGTCCTGCAACACGTTATCGAGGAACAGCATGACATCCTCGATGAACTGCGTATTACCGCACCACTCATCCCAGGTTTCGAGATTGAGCGAGGACAGGCAGCACACCGCCGTGCGGGCCTTGCCATGATGATCAATCCCTGTGGGCAGGGTGATTTCCGAGCACAGGTTGGAGGTCTTGACTTCCAGTCCCGCCAGCTTGTGGTGTTCGGGGCGCGCGTTGTTCACGTGATCCGAGTAGACAATATACGGCTCACCTTGCTCCATGCGGGCTGTCAGAATGCGTATCCACAGCGCACGAGCCGACACCTTACGGATGACCGCACCATCTTTGGGGGAAAGCAGCGCCCATTCATCGTCCTTCTCCACCGCGCGCATGAAGGCATCGGGCACCAGCACGCCATGGTGCAGGTTCAGCGCCTTGCGGTTGGGGTCTCCCCCGGTGGGGCGACGGATTTCAATGAACTCTTCAATTTCGGGGTGCCAGACAGGCAGATAAACCGCTGCCGAGCCACGCCGCAGTGACCCCTGCGAAATGGCGAGCGTGAGGCTGTCCATAACGCGGATGAACGGGATGACACCCGAGGTCTTACCGTTGCGGCCGACATTCTCACCAATGGAGCGCAGGTTGCCCCAGTAGGAGCCGATGCCGCCGCCCTTGCTGGCCAGCCAGACATTCTCGTTCCACAGATCGACAATGCCCTTGAGGCTGTCATTCGCTTCGTTGAGAAAGCAGGAGATGGGCAGGCCGCGTGTCGTGCCGCCGTTGGACAGCACCGGCGTGGCGGGCATGAACCAGTGGCGGCTGATATAGTCGTAAATACGCTGGGCGTGCGCCGCATCCGCACCATAATAGGAGGCCACACGACCGAACAGATCCTGATAGCTTTCGTCGGGCAGAAGGTAGCGGTTATCCAGCGTGGCCTTGCCAAAGGGTGTCAGCAGCGCATCGCGGCTGCGATCTACCCGCACCTGATGATGGCCGGGCAGTTGCACCATGTCCTGCATACGACCGGTGTCAAACAGATCGGGCTCGCCTTCGGCGGTGGACGCCCCGGTGAGCGGGCGACGGCTTTCATTCTCATGCACGTCGATCAGACTCATGACCAGGACACTCCATTTTTTCTATAGTTTTGCGATGTCAGACTGGAACCGCCGCCTTAGTGGCTTCATAGGCACGTCATAGGCACGTCGAACTCACACCATATGTCGTGTTTCTGCTCCATCCGGCACACCATATCTAGTAAATTTTATCCTCAAATCTCCAAAAAAACACTTGCTTTCACGAAACTGCCTGTTTTCTCTGGTTTTTCAGGCCGCCCCGATCAGGCCGGACAGCTCCATCCGCTCACGGGAGTCGGCAATGCTCTGCGTCACGGCCAGCGCCGCTGCCAGAGCCCGGCGGCCCGCCAGCGCGTCCACAACCACAGGCGCGCCCTCAAGGCAGGAGGCAACAAAGGCCTGATGCTCGGCAAACAGCGAATCCTGCTCGCGCCAGGTAATGTGCTCGCGCCGGAACCCGTTGGTGCCCGGCAGGGGTAGGCCCCGTTCACGCCCGATCAGGGTCAGTTCGCGCTTCATGAAATCGGCCGACAGATAGCCTTCCTGCGAGAACAGGCGCATCCGCCGTTCGGTCTTGAGCGAAATCCGGCTGGCCGTAATGGTGGCGACACAGCCATTTTCAAACCGCACGCGAGCGTTGGCGATATCCTCATGCGCGGAACTGACCGCCGCCCCCAGCGCATCCACCTGCGCGATGGGGCTATCCACGATCGCCAGCACCAGATCGAGATCATGGATCATCAGATCCAGAATGACCGACACGTCAGTACCGCGCGGTTTGTACGGCGCGATGCGCGTTGCCTCAATATAGAGCGGGCGCGACATGCGCTGCGTAATGGCGGCATGTTCGGCGGAATAGCGCAAAAGATGCCCGACCTGACACACAAGCCCGCTTTCTTGCGCGAGGGTGACAAGAAAATCCGCCTGCTCCAGCGTGGCGGCCACAGGTTTTTCCACCAGCACATGACGCCCGGCCCGCAGCGCCCTGACAGCAAGTTCGAAGTGAAACTCCGCCGGCGCCGCCACCACCACTGCATCCGACACCGCAAGCAGGGCGTCCACATCCTCCATAACGGGGCAGCCCGCTTCGCGCGCCACCTCGGCCGCACGGGCACTGTCAGGGTCGAACAGGCCGGACAGCATCTCACCCGGCACGTCACGGATTTTCAGCGCGTGGTAGCGCCCAAAATGCCCGGCCCCGATAACCCCTACGCGCAAAACTCCGGCCATGCCGTCCACTCCCCGCAAGCAACCCGGCCCTCAAACGCCGGTTCCAGCAGGGGTAGCAGTCCTGTTCCCGAATGCAAACCACCGCCGCCCCACGCCATGGCAGCCCTGCCACGAGCGCCAGCAAAGTCACTCCTGGCGCATTTCTGCCACGCACAACGGTTGCATCGCGCGCACTTGACCGGCATGTTCCGGGCAACAGAACTGCAAGCGATCAGGTAAGAATGTATTACAGCCGCCTCAAACTGGCCTCGGTACTGGGCGTGTGCCTTTTGGGCCTGCTGTTGTGCCTGCCCAACGGCATACGCAAGCCCTCCCTTTCCATACCCTGGAGGCAGATCCATCTGGGGCTGGATCTGCGCGGTGGTTCCTACCTGCTCATGCAGGTGGACCTACCAAGCCTGACGCATGACAGGCTGCAGACCCTTTCGGAAAACATGCGCGATGCCCTGCTCAAGGACCATCTGGGCTATCAGGACTTCCGTATCGACGCTGAACGCGCCGTTGTGTCCTACCTGCCGCGCACGCCGGACGAAACGCAGGCCGGGCTGAAGGCGCTTGAGGCCCTGCCCCGTCTCTCTGCGGGCGAATTCACCGTCGCCCGGCAGGATGATGGGCGTATTGCCCTGACCCTCTCCCCCGAATCCATCGCGGCCCATGCGCGCGAGGCTGTAACGCAGTCGATCGAAATCGTGCGCCGCCGTATTGACGGCACAGGGGCCATCGACCCCGAAATCACCCGACAGGGTGATGACCGTATCGTGGTGGAGCTGCCCGGCATCAGCGATCCCGAGAGGATCAAGGCGCTATTGGGCACCACGGCCAAAATGAGCTTCCGGCTGGTCGATTCCAACCCGCTGCACGCCACCTACCCGCCCACGGGCGTCAGCCTGCTACCCATGGCCAACCCGGCGGATGGCCCGGCCCTGCCTGTTTACGACCATGTGGACGTAGACGGCGCCGACCTGACAAACGCAGGCGCCACGCTTGACCCGAAAACCGGGGAATGGGCTGTCAGCTTCACGTTTGATTCGGTCGGTACGCGCGCCTTCTCCAGCGTAACGCAGACCAATGTCGGCCAGCGCTTCGCCATCGTGCTGGATAACAAGATCATCGAAGCGCCGGTCATCCGCACCCCCATTACCGGAGGCGAAGGCCAGATTACCGGCGGCTTTACCGCCCAGAAGGCAACCGACCTCGCGCTCATGCTCCGAGCGGGCGCACTCCCTGCCCCGCTGGCCGTGGTGGAACAGCGCAGCATCGGCCCCTCGCTCGGCGCGGATTCCATCCGGGCAGGCATGATCAGCCTGGGTGTGGGCTTTGCCCTGGTGGTGGCGTTCATGGTGCTGTTCTATGGCCGATTCGGCTGGTACGCGGATCTCGCGCTACTGGCCAATCTGGTGCTGATGGCGGCTATCCTTTCCCTGTTTGAAGCCACGCTGACCCTGCCGGGCATGGCCGGTATGCTGCTGACCCTCGGTATGGCGGTGGACGCCAATATTCTCATCAACGAGCGTATCCGTGAGGAAGTGGCGCGTGGGCGCACGCCGCTGGCGGCCATGCAGGCGGGGTTCGAGCGCGCCACCTCCACCATTGTGGACAGTAACGCCACCGCCCTTCTGGCTCATGTCATGCTGTTCGTGTTCGGCACCGGCCCGGTGCGCGGCTTCGCGCTCACCATCACCATCGGTATCGTGACAACCCTGTTCACGACCCTCCTGCTCTCCCGTATGCTCATGGCCCGCTGGTACGCGCTCACCCGCCCCGCCAGCCTGCCGGTCTGAAACGAGGCGCATATGCTTGGACGTCCTCTTCTGCGCTTTGTCCGCAAGGATACGCACATTAACTTCATGCGCGGCCGTTACATGGGCCTGCTGGTTTCAGCCGTGCTGTCGGTGGCCTCCCTTATCCTGTTTATCCACCCCGGACTGACACTGGGGCTGGATTTCAAGGGCGGCATTGTGGTGGAAGCCAAAACCCCCACCCCGGCCGATTTTGGCACCCTGCGTGCGGCGCTGGCGGCACATGGCCTGCCACATGCGTCCATCCAGTCCTTCGGCGCGCCGGATGATGTCCTGATCCGGCTGGATGCGGGCAACAACAAGGAAACGCAGTCCGTGGTGGACACCGTGCGCCATACCGTGGCGGACGCCCTGCCGGGCACCACCATCCTGCGGGCCGATGCCGTGGGGGCTTCGGTTTCAGCCGAGCTGTTCCGCAATGGCATGTTGGCGCTGGGCATCAGTCTGGCGATGATTCTGGCTTATATCTGGGTGCGGTTCGAATGGGAGTTCGCACTCAGCGCCGTGGTGACGCTCATCCTTGACCTGACAAAAACCGTTGGTTTTCTGGTTCTGACCGGGTTCGAGTTCGATCTGGTCATGGTGGCCGCCATCCTGACCATTCTGGGCTATTCGACCAACGACAAGGTGGTTGTGTATGACCGCGTGCGTGAAAACCTGCGCAAATACCGCACCATGCCGCTGATGGAACTCATCAACCTCTCCATCAACGAAACGCTCAACCGTACGCTGGGCACGTCTTCAACCGTGTTTCTGGCCGCGTTGCCTCTGGCCCTGTGGGGTGGGGCCACGCTGTCCGGTTTTGCGTGGACCATGCTGTTCGGCATTGTGGTCGGCACGTCCTCCTCCATCTTCATTGCAGCACCGCTGCTGCTCTTCATGGGGGAAGGCCGCCTCAAGCGCGGCGCCAAAACAAAAACAGGGGCGGCCACAGCCTCCTGAAAGAAAAAGGCCCTGTCCGGGTGGTGGGAACTTTCCCAACCCGACAGGGCTTCTCACACAGAGCCCGCAGGCTCCGGCACCGCTCCTTATAAATTAAGCCTTAATGCGTGATCCGCATGACCGGCACCTGCCCCGCAGGAGCTGAGGCCTGAACATTGTCAGCCGCCGCTGTCGGGGGCGGGCTGTTGATGAGGGCGATAAAGTCTTCAACCCTCTGCCCCGCATTATGCAGGTTTTCATTCGTCGGACTGTCACGGAACTGCATGATGGCCGTCAGGGCATCCCGGTCGGACTGAAGAATACGCATATATTCCCCCACAGTGACCCGGTCTGACATCAGCCGCCCCCGCGCCATGCCGTTTGCGATGACATAGCTGTACAGGATGGTTCTGGGAGTCTGGCGCACAACCAGCCCGCCACCCTGCGACTGACAGCCCGCCAGCAGGCCAAGCAGGACAACAGCCCTCACGCCCCTGCCCATCAAGCGGACAGAGCGCTGCGCTGTCGGCATCGTGCGCAGAGCGGATGAAAAAAGGAATGCCGGACATCTCATAGATGGCATTCTATTCCACATTCCACGCCCCCTGCACAGAGCGCGCGTATTCAGGCCACAGGGCCGGAAGGCGGCGCTGTGCGGCCCTTGGCGGCCAGTTCGTCACGGATCTGCTCAAGCAATTCTTCCGTACGCGTGGGGGCGGCCACCGCTGCGGGCTGCTCCTCTTCACGGACATGCAGGCGGCTCAGAACTTTCACCACCCAGAAAATCACCAGGGCGACAATAACAAACTGGATCACCGCATTCAGGAACAGGCCGATATTGATGGTAACGGCGCCCGCTTTCTGGGCGTCGGCCAGCGTCGCCAGATGCGGCCCCTTGAGGGTGATGAACAGGTTGGAAAAGTCGATCCCCCCGATCAGCAACCCCAGAAACGGGTTAAAAATATCCTTGACCAGACTGTTGACGATGGAGGTGAACGCCGCCCCCACAATGACACCAACCGCCAAGTCCACCACGTTGCCGCGCATGATGAAAGCGCGGAATTCTGCCACCCAGCCAGGAGTACGAACGGGGAAGCCCTGCTTGGCCATGTCTGCATTCCTCTTTGTTATCTGAAACATAGGCTCCAAGTATGACGCCAGTTGCCGATCCGTTACAGGTTTGGAACGCAGGCCACGGTAAAAAAGCGCCCGCCAGCGCTGTCATTCAGCACGGATGAGACAGAAAACACACACAGGAAATGAAGTATTGATCCCGCTCCCATGGATCGCTATATGCTGCCGACAAAAGCCCGGTCGGCATCGGGCCATCCTGTGACAGAGAAAGATTGACAGCCATGAAGCCCGGCATTCACCCCGACTATCACGAAATCACCGTTGTCATGACCGACGGCACCGAATACACGACGCGCTCCTGCTTCGGTAAACCCGGCGACACACTGCGTCTGGACGTGGACACCAAGTCCCACCCCGCGTGGACCGGCGTGCAGCGTATGCTTGACACGGGGGGCCAGGTGGCCAAGTTCAACAAGCGCTTTGCTGGTATCGGCACGCGCACGAAGGGCTGATTCTGCCCCGGCCGGTTTACCTCTGGCCCGGCTGGCTGAGGCACGTCGCTTCAGCGTGAACAAATGTGAACCCCATCCCCTTGAAAAGGGGGGTGGGGTTTTCCACGTTCAGGGATAGCGGATGCCCGCTGAGCGGGGTTCGCTGCACAGACTGTCGGGCAGGGCCGCCGTAACGGGGCCTGAGCCAGCACGACAGAACCTTGCCAACAGAGAAGGTTCCCTGATCATGACATACGATTTCGCCCCCCTTTTCCGCACCGCCATCGGCTTTGACCGCCTAGCGCAGGTGATGGACAGCGCTGCCCGTACCAGTGGCACGCCGAGCTACCCGCCTTACGACATCGCCAAGACTGGCAGCGACAGCTACACGCTGACCATGGCGGTGGCGGGTTTTGGCCCTGAAGATATTGAACTGATCGTACAGGATGGCACGCTGGTTGTATCCGGTCGTGTCGGTGCCCCGACGGCAGAGGGCGAAGTCCTGCACCGCGGCATTGCCCGCCGGGCGTTCGAGCGCCGCTTCGCATTGGCCGACCATGTAGAAGTGACAGGAGCCGACATGCATAACGGGCTTCTCCGGATCACGGTACGCCAGATCGTGCCTGAAGCGCTCAAGCCGCGCCGCATTCCGGTGCGCAATGTCGAAACCGGAGCTGTGCCACTTCACAACAGTCCGGCGGAAAGAGAGCAGATCGGCCCAGCGCAAGAAGCGGGCCCCGTAGCCAACGCCGCCTGAACAGCGCGGGCAAACGGCCCGGAGTGAAGCCGCATGGCTCGCGGCTTCCCCCGGTGGCCTTCCAGATCACCCTTTCAGGCAGAAAAAGGGGAAAACGCCGCTTTTCCCCTTTACTGTTGTGCATTTGCGGCTTGACCTGCGCGGGTTGCTCCCGCCATATCGTGCCCAATATGCGCGTCGGCAGGCACGCAGGGTTTGGGAAGCCACGACTCTTCCAGGCCGTCAACTTACGGGTGCCTGCGTAACGCGGCCCGAATGACAGGATGGAAGCCATGACCACCTTACCGCTCATGCCCAAGGCGACCGCCGTGTGGCTGATTGAAAAAACCGCTCTCAGCTTCGAGCAAATCGCCGCATTCTGCGGGATGCACCCGCTGGAAGTACAGGCCATCGCGGATGGTGAGGTTGCGCAGGGTATTGTCGGGTACGACCCGATTGCCAACCACCAGCTTACCGCCGAAGAAATCCGCCGCTGTGAGGGGTCCTCAACCGCGCGGCTGAAGATTCTTGCGGGCAACAACCCGGTGCGTCGCCGCTCCAAGGGCGCGCGTTATACGCCTATCGCCAAACGCCACGACCGGCCGGATGGGATTGCCTTCCTGCTGCGTAACTATCCGCAGCTCAATGATGCGCAGATTGTCAAACTGCTGGGCACCACCAAGGACACCATTGCCAAGGTACGCGACAAGCAGCACTGGAACACACCCAACATCAAGCCGCGTGACCCGGTAACGGTCGGCCTGTGCAGCCAGACAGACCTGAACGCCGCCATTTCCGAAGCCAATACCCGGCTTGAGCGGGAAGGAGCGGAGATCCCCGCCCCCGCCCTTGAAGCTGGCGATTTCGATTTTTCAGAAGAATAACACCACCGCCCCCGGCGCCTATGCGCCGGGGTTCTGTCAGGTCGCGAGTTTTTCGATTTCTTCCTTGAGTCGCAACTTCTGCAACTTCAGGCACATGAGCACACGCTCATCCGGTCTGGGCCTTCCGCCCTCCAGAACAATTTTCTGATCAACGTGGAAATGGCGGGTCTTGAGACTTTCGATCCTTGCAAGGCGCGTCATGGCGGCCTCCATCCAGTTGTAGACCCCACCACGGTAACGTACTGCCGCCCGTAAATTTCATGCTAATTTCATTATTCACGACATGATGCCATGCGCTGGGCTCATGCAACTTTTTTACACCTATGGGCTGGCCTGATACGCCGGGTTGGTCAACACTGCTGGAAATACGTGCGCGGGCGATGCCCCGATGCTACGCAGGTTCCTACCTTGGTGTAAGGAGAGTAACAGAATGCTGCATGATCGTGATTCATTGCTTGGCCAGCTTCATGAACTCCGCAGCGAACACCGCGACCTCGATACCGTCATCAACCGCGTGACAGCCGAAACGGCCTTTATCGACCAGCTTTATCTCCAGCGCCTCAAAAAACGGAAGCTTCAGCTCAAGGATCTCATCACAAGGCTTGAAAGCAGGCTGATCCCGGACAATATTGCCTGACCTTTTCAATCGGCCCTAGTCAGCCTTTTTGCCCCCTCCTTGCCAACCGGCCTGAACGCGTGGTGCGCGTCCGGCCAGACCAAGTGGATAGACCGCCCCCGTGAGTATGCAAGACCAGTTCCCACCCGACGACCCGTACGATAATGAGACGGACACCTGTTCCGCATCCGAACAGACCTACACCGCCATGGTGGACGGTGAGCGCGTGCGTGTCGGCATTATCATGGGCAGCCAGTCCGACTGGGAGACCATGCGCCACGCGGATGCAATCCTGAGCGAACTGGCTATCGCGCATGAGGTGAACATCATTTCAGCGCATCGCACGCCCGACAGACTGGCTGACTATGCGCGCACGGCCGCCGACCGGGGCCTGCATGTCATTATTGCCGGCGCGGGCGGTGCTGCGCACCTGCCTGGCATGTGTGCTGCCTGGACCCGCCTGCCCGTATTGGGCGTGCCGGTGGAATCCCGAGCACTCAAAGGCATGGACAGCCTCCTCTCCATCGTGCAGATGCCCGGCGGCGTGCCGGTGGGCACATTGGCCATTGGTGCTGCGGGCGCCAAGAACGCGGGCCTGCTGGCCGCCTCCATTCTGGCCGTGCAGGATGCCGCTCTCGCCGCCCGACTGGAAGCCTGGCGGGCTCTACAGACCGCTTCCGTTCCCAACACCCCCATGACCGAACTGCCATGAACGACACAGCCGCCCTTCAACCCAACGCGGTCATTGGTATTGTCGGCGGGGGGCAGCTTGGCCGCATGTCGGCCATGGCCGCCGCCCGGCTGGGCTACCGCACGCATATCCTGACACAGGACGCCAGCGGTCCCGCCGCTCAGGTGTCCGACGCCATAACCCTTGGCGCCTATGATGACCCCGAAGCGCTGGAAGCCTTTGCCCGCGCGGTGGATGTTGTCACGTTCGAGTTCGAGAATATCAGCGCCGATGCGCTGGATCATCTCTCCCGCCACTGCCCGGTGCGCCCTTCGGGGCATATCCTGCGGATCAGTCAGGACCGGCTTGCAGAAAAAACCTTCCTGTCTCAAGCGGGTATTCCCCTTGCGCCGTGGCACGCCGTGCAAGAACGGGCAGACCTGCACGCGGCGGCGGAACGGCTCGGCCTGCCGCTCATTCTCAAGACCACCCGCAACGGTTACGACGGCAAGGGCCAGATACGCGTACATGACGCGGCAGAACTGGAGAATGCGTTCGACTCTCTGGCTCCGCACCCGCTGGTGGCCGAAGGGATGGTGGATTTCGCCTGCGAACTCAGCGTCATGGTCGCGCGCGGCACAGACGGCACCGTGCGCTGTTTCGATACCGTGCAGAACCACCACTGGCAGGGCATTCTTGATCTGACGCTGGCTCCAGCACCGGTCATGGACGCCATTGCGCAGGACGCCCGCACTCTGGCGACCAGAATCGCGCAGGCGCTCGACCTTGTAGGGATTATGGGCGTGGAGATGTTTCTCTCCCGCACCGGCACGCTGATGGTCAATGAAATCGCCCCTCGCCCGCATAATTCCGGGCACTGGACAATGGACGCCTGCCCGCAGGACCAGTTTGACCTGCATATCCGCGCCGTAGCGGGCCTGCCCCTGCCTCCCGCCGTGCGCCATTCCGACGCGGTGATGAAGAACCTCGTCGGGCCGGAAGACATGGCGCTCTGGCCCGATATCGTAGCGACACCGGGCCATATTCCTCACCTGTACGGCAAGGCGCAGGCTCTGCCGGGGCGCAAGATGGGGCATGTAAACCTGCTCTTCCCCTTTGGGGGACTGCCCGGCGAATTCGGAATCCGCGCCGCTCTTGGCCCTCTGGCCACACGCTGCGCGGCACCGGATCTGGCCGAACAGGAAAGCTGAACGCTACAGCAGGCCCTTCGCCTTCAAGCTGAATGTCCGCCCGCCGCCAACAATCACATGATCAAGCACGATCATGTCGAATACGGCGGCGGCCGCAATGACACGCTCGGTCATGATGATGTCGGAATCGGATGGCGCCGGGTTGCCACTGGGGTGGTTGTGCACAAGAATAAGCCCCGCCGCCTCCAGTTCCAGACCGCGCCGCACGACCTCACGCGGATAGACCGGGGCGTGATCCACGGTGCCCTGCCCCATCAGAACGTCTTTCAGCAGATACTGCTCCTTGTCCACATAGAGCACCCGAATCTGCTCCACGCGTTCATGCGCCATAACAGTATGCAGGTAAGCATGAAGCTGCGGCCCACTCGCCAATAGGCGCTGGCTGCGCAAAACGGCCTCCTGCATCCTCCGGCGTGCTTCATGCACGACCAGCAACATGACCCTGAGCGCGTCGGGCCACGGCTTCCACGCGTCATCCGCCCGGCCTGCCGCCGCAAACACGCCTGCCAGCGTGCCATGCTCCGCCAGCAGCCGCCGGGCCACACCATCCGGGCCTGACAGTCGCGGCACCGCAAGGCCAACAAGGCGGGCCAGCATGGCGGCATCATCCGTGCCCTGCACCTCAAGCAGTTCACTGGCTGGAAAAAACCCGACTTCCTGTGCCCCTTCCTGTCCGAAGCGGAAGAAGGAAGCATCCTCCATCTCGCCTGACGGGGTGCCCTGCAAAGGATCGGTGGGCCTGCGCCGCGTCACGACTCTTCTCCATCGTAGCTGAAGCTCAGCCACTGCGCGCGCCCCACAGCCAGATGCCCATGCGCGCTGATGGCCAGCCGGGGAGCCGCCTTTCCTATGGCAACCGCCAGGGCTCTGGCTTGCGCCAGCGCCTGATCCAGCTGTGCATCATCCTGCACGAGATGCACCGTTATGACCGCGCAGGCATGGTGCGCCACGGCGCGGCGCATGAGTTGCGTGGCAGCCTCCGCTTCGTCGTCCAATGGCTGGCCCGGCAGAGCTTCATCGACCAGCAGAGTATTATGGCTGTCCAGAAACAGCGCCCGCACCTGTCCCTGTGGGCTGAGCATCAGACGAGACGACGCATACAGGAAAATACTGTTCCAGCTATCGAGCGTCAGGCGCTCCGGCCCTGCCTCTCGCGGGGGGCTCGCGGCTAGCTGGGCGACACAACCGAACAGGCCAGCACTCCGCTCGGGTGCGCCGGCGGCCCGCAACGCGGCTGGCTGCGCCGTCAGAACATCGGACAGAGAACCAAACTGATTGATAAGCGCCTTGGCCAGCGGCTTCGTATCCCGCCGGGGCACTCCTGAAAACAGCAGCATTTCAATGAGTTCGTAGTCAGCCAGCCCGACCGCACCATGCCGCAACACGCGTTCGCGCATACGCTGCCTGTGCCCCTGCGGGCCGGTGCTGCCAAATACGGCCCCACCACCCGGCCCCGTATGCCCGCCACCCCGCCGTCTTTCAGCCTGTTCATCCGGCGGCCCGTTATCCATGATTCTGCTCCGATTGGCCTAATGCGCGACATCATTATATAAGGGGCTGGTGACAACATCCGAACCCCCTTCCGCACCGCTTTCTGCGTCCCCCACGCAGGGCGAGGCCTATCTCGCACGGCTCAACCCCGAGCAGCGCGCGGCCATTGAAACGACAGATGGCCCCCTGCTGGTGCTGGCGGGAGCGGGTACGGGTAAAACTCGCGTCCTGACCACCCGTTTCGCACATATCCTACTGACGGAGCGTGCGAAGCCGTGGCAGATTCTGGCCGTAACCTTTACCAACAAGGCCGCGCGGGAAATGCGCGAGCGTGTGAGCACGCTACTGGGCAACCCGGCGGAAGGGCTGTGGCTCGGCACGTTCCACGCCTTGTGCGCACGTATGTTGCGCCGCCATGCCGAAACCATTGGTCTGACATCCAGCTTCACCATTCTGGATACAGACGACCAGTTGCGCCTGCTAAAGCAGGTGATGGAACCTTGGCGGCTCGATACCAAACGCTGGCCCGCACCGGGGCTGCTGGGCGTAATCCAGCGTTGGAAAGACCGGGGCCTGACACCGGCACGCATAACACCGGCGGAAGATACGGATTTTGCCAATGGCCACGCCCGCGCCATTTACGACGCCTACCAGCAGCGGCTGAAGCAGCTCAACGCCTGCGACTTTGGCGATCTCATGCTGCATGTCACGGAAATCCTGCGCACCCATCCCGATATTCTGGCCCAGTACCACCGCCTGTTCCGGTACATTCTGGTAGACGAATATCAGGACACCAATACCGTCCAGTATCTATGGCTGCGCCTGCTCGCCAAACAGCCTGACGGCTCAGCCAATATCTGCTGCGTGGGCGACGATGACCAGTCGATCTACTCCTGGCGTGGCGCCGAGGTCGAAAACATCCTGCGCTTTGAAAAGGATTTCCCCGGCGCGCAGGTTGTCAGGCTGGAGCGCAATTACCGTTCCACCCGGCATATTCTGGGCGCGGCGGCCGGGCTGATTGCCCATAACGGCGAACGCCTGGGCAAGACCTTGCGCTCCGGGCGGGAGGATTCCGAGGGCGAGAAGGTTCGTGTCGTCGGCGTGTGGGATTCCGATGCCGAAGCCCGGAGCGTGTGTGAACGCGCCGAATCCCTCCGCAGGCAAGGCCACTCGCTGGCGGAAATGGCGATTCTGGTGCGTGCGGGTTTCCAGACCCGCGCCTTTGAAGAACGTCTGGTGCAAACCGGCCTGCCCTACCGCATTGTCGGCGGTATCCGGTTTTATGAACGCGCCGAAATCCGCGATACGCTGGCCTATCTGCGCGTGCTCAACCAGCCTGCGGACGATCTCGCCTTTGAACGAATCGTCAACACACCCAAGCGCGGCGTAGGCCCGGCAGCCCTGCAGAAACTCCACGCCAGCGCACGCGGCCAGAACCAGCCGCTGACCGCCGCCGCCCGCACCCTGACTGAAAACGGCACACTCAAAGGCAAGCTCGGAGAGCAGATCGGCACCCTGCTGAACACGCTGGACGCCACGCGCGACATCCTCGCGCGGGATGGCCATGTTGTCGCCACCGAATACCTGCTGGAAGAAAGCGGCTATCTGGAGATGTGGCGGCAGGACCGTTCGCCCGAAGCGCCAGGACGTCTGGAAAACCTCAAGGAACTGGTGCGCGCGCTGGCGGACTTCCCGACACTGGGCGAATTTCTCGAGCATGTCGCCCTTGTCATGGAACAGGACGAAAACGCACAGGAAGCGCGCCTGTCCATCATGACCCTGCACGGGGCCAAGGGGCTGGAATTCGATATCGTGTTCCTGCCGGGATGGGAGGAAGGCGTGTTCCCCTCGCAGCGCACCTTGGACGAAGGCGGGCTGAAAGGGCTGGAGGAGGAGCGCCGCCTCGCCTATGTGGGCATTACACGCGCGCGCAAACTGGCCCTGATCTACCACGCGGGCAGCCGCCGGATTTACGCGAACTGGCAGCCTTCCATGCCCAGCCGCTTTCTGGACGAACTGCCCGAAGAGCACATCACCCGCAAAAACGAGGGCGGCACCCGCCAACCCGGCCTGCGCACGACTGAATCCCTTTTTGCAGCGGGGCCTCTCAACGCCACGCCCGGCCTGTCTTCGTCCCGCAGGCCCAGCACACCAAGGCCCGCCGCCACCGCACCCACCTTCGCGCTGGGCCAGCAGGTACGCCACCCCCGCTTTGGGGAAGGCACCGTCATTGCCGTTGACCGCCACCATGTCGAGGTGGCGTTCGAAGCGGCTGGCACCAAACGACTTCTTTCCTCCTTTATTGAGAAACTGTAATGGCCTCCACCACCCGCCGCCACGCCACCAGCCTGGAAACGATTGCCGTCACCGTACCTGAAGCCGCCGTGCCTTTTTTTGAAAACGCCATTGGTAGCGTCTGCACCACGGTCGGCATTTTCGAGGCTAACCCGGAAGGTACGCTCTGGCGGGTTGAAGGCGTGCGCGACCATGGCCACCGCGAGGATGAACTGGCCACCGCACTGATGCTGGCGCAACTGGCCAGCGGCGAAAACCCGGAGCTTGAGCGCAGCCCCACCGAGGCGGAAGGCTGGCTGGCCCGTACCTACGAAGCCTTTCCCGAGCAGGAAGTGGGCCGCCGCTTTGTCATTCGCGGCACCCATCTGCCCGAGCAGGCCGACAGCACGCGCATTGCCCTGACACTCGATGCGGGCGTGGCCTTCGGCTCGGGTGAGCATGGCTCCACCCGCGGCTGCCTGCGTGCGCTGGAGCGGATCGCCCATCGCGCGCCCCGCCGCATTCTCGATCTGGGGTGTGGCACCGGCATTCTGGCCATGGCGGCGGCGGCCCTGCTGCACAAGCCGGTTCTGGCGGTGGATATCGAGCCGTGGTCGGTACGGGTGTCAGCCCACAATGCCCAGCGCAACCAGCTTGGCCGCCTGCTTACCTGCCGTCTGGGCAATGGCTGGAACACGCCCGCCATCCGCCGCGCCGCGCCGTATGATCTGGTGTTTGCCAATATTCTGGCGCGTCCGCTGTGCCTGATGGCCAAAGACCTCGCCCGCAACCTGCGCCCCGGCGGCACCGTCATTCTGGCAGGTCTGTTGCGCACCCAGATCCGCATGGTGCTGTCTGCCCACAGGCGGCAGGGGCTGGTACTTGAACACGTGCTGACCGAAGGCGACTGGGCCACGCTGGTACTACGCAAACCCAACCGCCCGACAGCGCACGGCAAAGGACAATAACCATGTCCCCTGCCCATCCTTTCCCCCACCGCCTTGCCGCCCTGCGTGCACTGCTGAAAGAAAACGGACTGGACGGGCTGCTTGTCCCCCATAGCGATGAATATCTGGGAGAATACACCCCAGCCTGCGCCGAGCGTCTGGCCTGGCTGACGGGCTTTACCGGCAGTGCCGGCAGCGCCGTGGTGCTGGCAACAAAAGCCGCTGTTTTTTCCGATGGCCGCTATACCACCCAGATGGTGCAGGAGGTCGATGCCTCCTGCTGGGCGTGCCTGCACAGCCTGAACACGCCACCCGCCACATGGCTGGCTACCACAGCCGCACCGGGCAGCCGGATCGGCTATGACCCTCGGGTGATGAGCCAGTCAGCTCTGGCCCCTTTCCTGTCCCTGCCAGGCATCATGCTGGTGCCCACGCCGCAGAACCTGATCGACAGTCTGTGGACCGACCGCCCCTCCCTGCCTGCGGCGCCCGCCTTTATCCACCCGCTGGAGTATGCGGGCGAGGCATCGGCCAACAAACGCGCGGGCATTGCGGCTGAACTCAGCCACATGGGACAGGACGCCGCCGTCCTGAGCGACAGCGCCTCCATTGCGTGGCTGCTCAACATCCGGGGGGCGGATATTCCCTGTACACCGGTAGTGCTCGCTTTTGCCGTGATCCATGCTGACGCCACGGTTGATCTGTTCGTGTCTGAAGCCAAAATTCCGCCTGACGTGCGGTCGTGGCTGGGCCCGGACATCCGCCTGCATGACCCAGAAAACCTCCACGCCGTTCTGAACACCCTGGGGGGAGCGCATGTCGGCGTAGACCCGGCCACCAATGCGGTGTGGTTCACGCAGGTTCTGGAAACTGCCGGGGCAACCGTCTGCCCGACGCCAGACCCCTGCCTGCTGCCCAAGGCCTGCAAAAACACAACCGAACAGGCGGGTATGCGCGCGGCCCATCTACGCGACGGCGTGGCTGTATGCCGCTTCCTGCACTGGCTGGAAACGCAGGGACAGGGCTGCACGGAGCTTGAGGCCGCCGACAGGCTTGAAGCGTTCCGGGCTGAGCAGAGCTTATACAGAGGGCCCTCGTTCCCCACCATTTCCGGCTCAGGCCCCAATGGCGCCATTATCCACTACCGAGTAACGCCGCAAAGCGACCGCAGGCTGGGCAAAAACGAAGTCTATCTATGCGACAGCGGCGGCCAGTATCCCGATGGCACCACCGATATCACCCGCACGGTCTGGACCGGGCCGGATGCGCCGCCCGACGCTTTGCGTACTACCTTTACCCGCGTGCTCAAAGGCAACCTGGCACTGGGCCATGCGCGCTTTCCCGCAGGCACCACCGGCCCGGCGCTGGATGCGCTCGCCCGTTATGCGCTGTGGCAGGATGGGCTGGAATACGACCACGGCACCGGCCATGGAGTCGGTTCTTTCCTGTCCGTACATGAAGGCCCCGCGCGCATTGCCAAGGCCCCTTCCGCCATCGCGCTGGCAGACGGTATGGTGCTGTCGAACGAGCCGGGTTTTTACCAGCCCGGAGCCTATGGAATCCGGCTGGAAACACTGGTACTGGTACGCCCGGCACGGCAGGCCCAGACCGGGCGCGCCTTCCTGGAATTTGAAACACTGACACTGGCGCCATTCGACAGGCGCCTGATCGACCCCGCCCTGCTGGGCGCGGAAGATACGTCACGACTGAATGCCTATCATGCGCAAATCCTGCAGCAGATCGCACCATTTCTGCCGCAGGACGCGCAAAACTGGCTGGAAAACGCCTGTGCGCCTCTCAACATGCCGTGAGAGACGGAACCCTGCGCGAATTGTCACGCAAATGGGAATCGCCTGACCGGAGAAAGAGGCGCAGAACAGGCACCGAAGTTAAAGGGAGCTTCTCAGAATGACAGCAGACAGCAAGACCATCCCCGCCACTCTTATCGCTGGCGATGGCATTGGCCCTGAAATTGTTGAATCGGTAATCGAGATTCTGGATGCGGTTGACGCCCCATTCGCTTGGGATCGCCAACTGGCTGGCATGGCTGGCGTTGACGCCGTAAACGACCCTCTGCCCAAGCAGACGATCGAAAGCATCCGCCGCACCGGCCTCGCCCTGAAAGGCCCGCTGACCACGCCAGTTGGGGGGGGCTTCAAGTCCATTAACGTGACGCTGCGTCAGGAATTCGGCCTGTTCGCCAACGTGCGCCCCACCAAGACCATCGTGCCCGGCGGCAAGTTCGAAGATATCGATCTTGTGATCTTCCGCGAGAACCTTGAAGGCTACTACGCGGCGATGGAGCATTACATTCCGGTGGGTGAAGACCCCAAGGGCATTGCCCTCAGTTCGGGCTTTACCTCTCGTGCGGAATGCCGCCGCATTGTCAAATACGCCTTTGAATACGCCGTGCAGAACAACCGCAAGACGGTTACGATCGTGCACAAGGCGAACATCCTCAAGCTGCTGACCGGGCTGTTCCTGGAAGAAGGCCGCAAGGTAGCCGAGGAATACAAGGGCCGCGTCGAATTCAACGAACGGATTGTCGATGCCTGCGCCATGCAGCTCGTGATCAACCCGTGGCAGTTCGATGTGATCGTCACGACCAACCTGTTCGGCGATATCCTGTCCGACCTTACGGCCGGTCTGGTCGGCGGTCTGGGTATGGCTCCCGGTGCGAACATCGGTGAAAAGGCTGCTGTCTTTGAAGCTGTGCATGGCTCCGCCCCCGATATCGCGGGCAAGGGCATTGCCAACCCGCTGGCCCTGCTGCTGGCCGCTGTCATGATGCTGCGCCATGTGGGCCGCAACGATATGGCCGACCGCATTGACAGTGCCATTGCCAAGGTCATCACCTCGGGTGCGGTGCGCACGCGCGATCTGGGCGGCACGGCCAGCACCAAGGATCTGACGGCTGCCCTCAAGCAGGCGCTGGTCTGATACCAGAAGTATTTTCCCGCTCTGGCAACAGGGCGGGAAACGAAAAAGGGAGCCTTGCGGCTCCCTTTTTTATGCCTGGGAGGTAATGGGCCTCAGCCCACCCCCACACCGATCTGCTTGATGTCATGAAAGCGGATATCGGGGTTCTGCTCTTCCGTGCGTCGCATCATGAAGGAAGACGTAGCAAGAAAAACCGGATCATCATCCAGATCATCCGCCATGGCTGCCCGGTTTGTCCCGGCAAATGCCTCGATCTTGTCACGCGGGCCGGTAATCCAGCGCGCGAGTGAATAGGGCGTTGAGTCAAAGCCAATGGCAACGCCATATTCCGCCTTCAGCCGGGCCTGCAACACATCAAGCTGTAGCGTACCCACCACCCCCACAATCGGCGGTGCGCCGTCCTGTGGTCGGAAAAGCTGCACAACACCCTCTTCTGCAAGCTGCACCAGCGCCTGCTTGAGCTTCTTGGCCTTCATGGCGTCATCAAGCCGCACGCGGCGCAGGATTTCAGGCGCAAAATGCGGCACACCGGTAAACTGGATGTCCTCCCCCTCGGTCAGCGTATCACCAATACGCAATGTACCGTGGTTGGGAATACCCACGACATCCCCCGCGAAGGCTTCCTCCGCCAGATGCCGGTCCTGTGCGAAGAAGAACTGTGGCGTGTGCACCGCAAAGCTTTTGCCCGTACGGGTGTGCTTGAGCTTCATGCCCCGCGTCAAGCGGCCTGAACAGACACGCGCAAACGCAATGCGGTCGCGGTGATTGGGGTCCATGTTCGCCTGAATTTTGAACACGAGCGCCGTCATGCTGGGTTCATCCGCCGTCACGGTGCGGCTTTCGGCCGCCTGCGCACGGGGCGACGGGCCAAAAGCCACCAGCGCGTCGAGCAGGTCTGTCACCCCGATTTCCTTGATCGCACTCCCGAAGAACACGGGGGTCAGATGGCCCGCATCAAAGGATTCCCGGTCAAAAGCCGGCAGTGCTGCACGGGCCAGTTCCAGTTCCTCATGCAGTTGGACCAGACGCGGGTCATCCTGCGGCAGAGGGGTGGTGGTGTGCAGGGTATTGTTCAGCAGGTCATAGGTGCCCGCGAAATGTGCTGCACGGCCAACCGGCCATGTCGCAGGCGAGGTATCAAGCGCCAGTGACGAGGCGATTTCATCCAGCAGCGCGAAAGGGTCCTGCGCCTCACGGTCCATCTTGTTGATGAATGTGACAATCGGAATATCGCGCAAGCGGCAGATCTCGAACAGCTTGCGTGTCCGGTCCTCGATCCCCTTGGCAGCGTCAATCACCATAACCGCCGAATCAACAGCGGTCAGGGTGCGGTATGTATCTTCCGAGAAGTCTTCATGTCCGGGCGTGTCGAGCAGGTTGAACACGCAGCCGCCGTAGTCGAACGTCATGACAGAACTGACAACCGAAATACCACGATCCCGCTCGATGGCCATCCAGTCCGACCGTGTACGGCGCCGCTCGCCCTTGGCGCGCACATTGCCCGCAAGCTGAATGGCCCCACCCGCGCGTAGGATACGTTCGGTCAGCGTCGTTTTACCGGCGTCAGGGTGAGAAATGATGGCAAAGGTGCGGCGACGGGCAATTTCACTGCCCAGTTCGGCCATGGCGGGATCAGACATGTGAGAACCAGTTCCAAGACGGTGCGGGCCGCAGGGGCTGACACCGGTAAAAACGGCAAACGCCGGGTGGAGAGCAGGCCCTCCACCCGGCGCAGCACAAATCGAACCTGTACGCCCGGATTAACGGGAGTAGAATTCGACCACCAGATTGGGTTCCATCTGCACCGGGTACGGCACATCGGAGAGCTGCGGGCCACGCAGGAACGTGCCCTTCATCTGGCGATGATCAACTTCCATGTATTCCGGCACATCGCGCTCGGCGGACTGCGAAGCGTCCAGAACGATCGCGAGCTGCTTAGACTTTTCACGCACTTCGATCACGTCACCATCCTGCACGAGGTAGGAGGGGATGTTCATCTTGCGGCCGTTGACCGTCACGTGGCCATGGCTGACGAACTGACGCGCGGCAAACGGCGTGATCGCGAACTTCATGCGGTAGATCACCGCATCCAGACGACGTTCCAGCAGGTTGATCAGGTTTTCAGACGTATCGCCCTTACGACGCACGGCTTCCTGATAGTAGCGACGGAACTGCTTTTCCGTGATGTTGCCGTAGTAGCCCTTGAGCTTCTGCTTGGCCATCAGCTGCACGGAGAAGTCGGAAGGCTTGCCCTTGCGGCGCTGACCATGCTGGCCGGGGCCGTATTCACGACGGTTAACCGGGGACTTCGCACGGCCCCACAGGTTAACGCCAAGGCGGCGATTGATTTTGTACTTGCTCTCGAGGCGCTTGCTCATAGTGCGCTCTTACTCTCAACAGGCGGGTGGCAGGCCCTGCGGCTGCCTGTCCCGTCGTTACACCGGTAGTCTCCGTCCACCACGGACTGGAGCGGGCGCGAAACGCATTACCAGCCGGCACTGTGCTGGCCGTTCCGTCCTCATTCCCGGCAATGGTCGCAGCCTTTACGAAAACTACCGCTTCCTGTCAAGAAACAGAGACCCCCGATACGCGTGCATCCCGGCAGAGGGATGTGTATTTTTCTCTTTCTACTTCCCCTTTCGTCATATTATGCCAAAGAAGAATGGTCGGACATAGCATTCTGCCGCCGCCATCCGGGCCGCAATCAGGCCCCTGACCGTATTCAAGGAAAACATTTCATGCCGCTTGCACGCAAATGGGGCCTATTCGTAGCCATAGGCACCCTGCTGATCGTTCTGGGCTTTGTCTCCTGCGTGGAGGTCGTTGCCGTAACGCTGGCCAGCACTATCTTCATTGGTGCCCTGCTCGTTTTCGCTGGAATCATGCAGGGTGCCCATGCGTTGGCCGTGCGTGACTGGGGCAGCTTTCTTCTGGCTCTTCTGGTCGGTACGCTCTACGTCGTCGCCGGGGGTATCCTGATTGCCGAACCGGTTTCCGGCTCTACGGCGATAACCCTGTTTGCCTCTGCCTGCTTTATGGTCGTGGGCGTCACCCGCGCCATTATTGCCGTGCAGCACCGTGAACTGGCAGGCTGGGGCCTGATCCTGTTCAGCGGGATTATCAGCCTTGTGGTTGGGCTGGCCCTATATCTGACGCTGCCGTGGTCTGGCCTGTGGCTGATCGGCACCTTCGTGGCAGTGGAACTCATCGTCAGCGGTGTAAGCTGGGTGCAGTTCGGACTAGCCCTGCGCGCCACGCAGCAGCCATGAAGCGCGCCTGACTTTAATATATAACCTGACACTCGGCAGCAGGCTCTTCAGGAGACCTCGCTGCCGGGTGTCGGAGCGTCCAGCAGAGGGGGTGTCGGGTTACCCTCTATGGCCAGCGCAGTAGGGCCCTCCGCCGCCGCGTTTTCTGGCGGCGTGTCATTCTCGACGGGTTTACGGCGTGGCAACAGGCTCAGCGGCCGCTCCCCCGTTTCGCGCTTACGCCGATTGGCCTGAATATTCTCCAGCACCACCGGATAATCTTCCACCAGACGCCGGAAACGTGAGGCGCGGATCGCCATCAGATGGCCGAACTGCACAGCCCTGACGGTACCTGCACAGCGCCAGCGCTTGAGCGCCTCCTGCGCGCCAATCAGATCACCCGCGCCATAGTGCATCTCTTCTCCCACCACGTGGGCCTCGGCCAGACCGGCGCTGATGAAATAGACATATTTCACCTTCCGCCCCTTGCGGCAGATGACTTCCTGCGGAGTTACAAAGCGCAGGGTGGTGGTGGTGGCCAGATCATGCAGCTCCGCCCCGGACAGCCCCTTGAAGATGGTGGCGTTCTTGATGCGCTCCTCAATCCCGCTGCGCAGGTCAAAACTCAGCCGCTTGTCCAGCCGGTGGCGCCGGCGCTCGACCTCCTTGATCAGTTCGCGGCTCAGTTCCTCACTGATAAGGGATTCCGACAGCAGGGCGTCGTATTCCTCGCCTTCCAGCCGCAGGACAATCTGGCGGAAAATGCGATTTTCCAGCGCTTCGGCATAGCCATGATAATGCAGGCGCATGGTGTCCAGCGCCTCATCCAACAGCTTGCGCTGGCGTGAGAGCACCTCGGCCACGATCTCGCCAATGCGGCTGCCCAGAGTGGGCTCAAGCCGCACGCGCATGAAGCGGGTGAGAGAGATGGAGATGAAATGCGCCACCATGAGCATTTCAAACCGCTCAGCCATAGACAGCATCAGCGGCCGGTCGAGCCTGAGATAGTTGTGGATGGCCTGCGCCATCCTGAAACGGAACGTGGGGCTGAGCCTGCGGCGGATGGCGCGCACATAGCCCAGACGCCCTTCCAGACGTGCGCCATCGACTGCGGCCTCGGCCGAGCGCAGCAGAATTTCCATCACCCGGCGCGAAAGCCCTTTCATGCGAAACAGGTCGAGCAGCAACGAGCGTTCCTGACTGGCGATGGTAATCAGCGCCAGATTGATGCGCTGTGTATCGGACAGGGCATTGTCGAACTCATTGACCGCCTGCTCATCCTCCGAACGACGGGCAACCTGCTCCAGCACCGGTCGGGTGGCATCGATGGAAAAACCGAGTTCTTCGCCCAGAGCTTTCGCCCGTCTCTGCACGTTGGCAAGCCCGATCCCCAGCACCTGATGCCGCATGGCCTCATCAATGGGAGAAAGCTGGTCAAGCTTGAGAAACAGCACAAGCGAGCGCAGCGTGGTACCATTGACCAGCAGTGTGATCAGCACGAAACCGGTGGCGATAATCCCGATAAAATGGGCAATGGGCGTGGACACATGGTCGTTTTCCGTAACCGCCAGAGCCAGCGCCAGCGTAATGGCACCGCGCAGGCCACCCCAGACCATTGTTACCTTGAAGGGGGTCGGCACAGGTGGGGACAGGCGGCTCCAGGCCAGAAGCGGAAACATGCCGAACACCACGGCCGCACGCGCGACCATGCCCGCCACGCTGGCAATAAGGATCAGTACCCAGTCCCAGCGGTTCATGCCCACCAGTAGGTGCGGCACCAGCATGGATGCCAGCACGAACACCAGTGAGCCTGCCCAGAACACGAGCTGCTGCCAGAGCTGGTTGAGAAACAGCCATGTCTGTGGCCGGATGGTCGAAGGCCCATAAACCGAAACCGTCAGCCCGGCGGCGGCTGTCGCCACCACGCCAGAGACGGACAGAAACTCATCCGAAACGATATAGGCCACATAAGGCAGCGCCACCGTCAGCGTGACTTCCGCTGCGGAACTGCCGATGGCGGACATCATGGCCAGCGTCAGTCGCCCCAGCACCACGCCGACAATGAGCGCCCCCCCAAAGGAGATAAAGAATGAAATTACCGCATCACCGGGGTGGATAGCCTTATGCAGCGTCACCGAGGGCAGCAGGATGGAGAAGATGGAAATGGCCGCCGCATCGTTCAGCAGCGCCTCGCCCTCCACCAGTCGGGTCAGCCGTGTGGCCGCCCCGATATCGCGGAAGATACCTGCCACGGCCGAAGGGTCGGTAGTGGCCACGATTGAGCCGAGCAGCAGGCACACCACCAACGGCATCTGCGCGAACGGGTGCAGGGCAAAGCCGATCAGGGCGGTAGAAAGCACCACCGCCACCACGGCCAGCAGCAGAACCGTGGCCGTTTCATGTGCAAGACGCCGCACGTCGATCGCCAGCGCGCCCTGAAAAACCAGTACGGGCAGGAAGATCAGCAGAAAGGCTTCGCTGTTGATGGGAAAATCAAGCAGGGTCTCGGCAATGCCGCTCAACGCCGAGGCATGGGAGGAACGCAGCGCAAAATCCGCTACCGAGCCAATAATGATCCCGACAATGGCGAGCAGAACGGTTTCAGACAGCTCAAGTTTGCGGGCCAGGGGCTGTACCGCACTCACAACAACCAGCAACAGTGCGATAACCAGCAGCACCGCTGCCAGACCCGTTAACGCCATCCCCGTCCACTCCCCCGTTCCAGACACGCCCGTCAGTCAATATTTACTTAATAGACAGAACGGTAAGGCAAAGACATGGCAACGCATGCAGCCAGTGATCCGTGTGGTCTTCTAGCAGAGGGCGTGCGGCCACACCATCGAAGAACACACACGGCACACAGGCTGGCGGCACACGCCCTCTCGGCAACGTGACAACAAACAGACCCGCCGGGGCTGCACCACGCGCTCTGCGGTTCCCATCTTTATAGCACGAATGTTCACGCATTGACCGCTGTACGCGCCGGAGACACACCGATGACCGATACCGCTGCCCACCCAGCCATGCCTATCGCTTCGCTGCCCGTTGGCATTGACGCCCACGGCACCCGTACGGAGCAGGATTCCATGGGGTCGATCGCTGTGCCCGCCGACCGTTACTGGGGTGCGCAGACCCAGCGCAGTCTTGTTCATTTTTCCATCGGCACGGACCGTATGCCCCTGCCGCTGTACCATGCCTATGGCATCGTCAAAAAAGCAGCGGCGCAGGTCAATGCCGCCGAAGGCCGCATACCACAATGGAAGGCCGACCTGATTGCCCGCGTAGCGGATGAAGTCACCGCCGGCGCGCTGGATGAACATTTTCCGCTTTCTGTCTGGCAGACCGGCTCAGGCACCCAGACCAACATGAATGTCAATGAAGTCATCGCCAACCGGGCCATCCAGCTCGCTGGCGGGGTCATTGGCAGCAAGACCCCGGTTCATCCGAATGATGACGTGAACATGGGCCAGTCCAGCAATGATTCCTTTCCAACCGCGATGCACGTCGTAACCCTGCTGGAAATCGAGAACCGCCTGCTCCCCCGGCTGGAAGAATTGGCCGAGGCGCTGGCCACCAAGGCAACGGAATGGAAAGACGTGGTCAAAATTGGCCGCACCCACCTACAGGACGCCGTGCCACTGACAGTCGGGCAGGAATGGTCCGGCTGGGTACAAATGCTGCGTGATGCGCTGGACGTGCTGAAAAACGCCCGCACCGGGCTGTTCGAACTCGCCGCTGGCGGCACCGCTGTTGGCACGGGGCTGAATGCGCCCCCCGGTTTCAGTCAGGCCATTGCCGAGCGTATCGCCACCCTGACAGGCAGACCGTTTGTTACCGCGCCCAACAAGTTCGCAGCGCTGGCCGGGCTGGACGCCATGGCCCGCGCCTCCGCCGGGCTGCGGGCTGTAGCCATTGTGCTGCTCAAGATCGCCAACGACATGCGCTGGCTCGCCTCCGGCCCCCGCTGCGGGCTTGGCGAACTGCTGCTGCCCGAAAACGAACCCGGCTCCTCCATCATGCCCGGCAAGGTCAACCCCACCCAGTGCGAAGCGCTGGTCATGATTGCAACGCAGGTGCTGGGGCATGACAATACGATCGCCTTTGCCGCAAGTCAGGGGCAACTGGACCTGAATGTGATGCGCCCGGTCATTCTGGCCAACTGCCTGCACAGCATCCGTATTCTGGCGGACGGCTGCCATAATTTCCGTATCTTTTCGGTAGAGGGCACGCGCCTGAATCGCGCACGGATTGAACGCTACGTGGCAGGCTCCGTCATGCTCGTCACGGCGCTCAGCCCCGCCATTGGCTACGACAAGGCCGCGCAGATAGCCCATATCGCCCTACAGGAAGACCTGAGCCTGAAAGACGCCGCCCTGAAATCCGGCTATGTGGACGCCGCCACCTTTGAGCGGCTGGTCAACCCGCTGGACATGGTAGGCCACGGCACGGCGGGGGCCTGAGCACCCTCAGCCGAAAAGCCCGCCCCTCTTGCACCAGATAGAATTAGGGGTAGAAGAAAAATGACAGGCCCGCACCAACCAGCAGATGGCAGCTTTCCCGATGAATGAAAATGCAACCCGTATCGGCATCATCATCGGCGCGATCATGGTCGGCATTATCGTTTTCTGCACCATGTTCCAGAACTTCCGGGCTCTTCTGCTCAAAACCCCCGAACCCGCCGCCATCAGCCGCAACGCGGGCGAATGACGGCACAATCGGCGTATCCGTCCGCCACTCTTGCGGCGGGCACAGCATGAAAAGGCCGGGGCTTCTGGCTGCCCTGGTGTTCATGCTAGGGGCGCTGCCTGCGCCAGCCAGCGCGCAAGCTGATCCCCCGAAAGAGCCGACGCCGGTTGCCCCCGCTGCCAGCGCTTCCGATATCGACGCCCACAAGGGCGGCACGCTCCGCCTTGTCGCTTCCGCCTCCGGTGGCACGCTTGACCCGCAGATCAATTACGGCGCGCGCTTCGTCAACCTGTTCGCCAACGTGTATGACGGGCTTACGGCCTTTCGGAAGGTAGCCGGGCCTGCGGGTGCGCAGATCGTGCCGGATCTGGCGGAAAACCTGCCCACTCCGGCGGATGGCGGCCTGACCTACCGCTTTACCCTGCGGCCGGGACTACGCTTTTCCGACGGTCAGCCCGTTACCGTGAACGACGTGCGCGCCTCCTTCCAGCGGATATTCAAGGTGGCCTCCCCCACCGCTGGCGCGTTTTACGGCACCATTGTCGGGGCCGACGCCTGCCTGAACGCGCCCGCCACCTGCACGCTGGAAAAAGGGGTGGAAATCGACCCCGCGCAACGGCGCATCACGTTCCATCTGTCGCGGCCCGACACCGAATTCCTGCACAAGCTGGCGTTTATCCATGCCGTCATCCTGCCTGCCTCAAGCCCCGCGCATGATACCGGCAACGTGCCCCTGCCCGGCACAGGCCCCTATCGGCTTGAAACCTATGACCCCACCACCCGCCTTGAACTGGGCCGCAATCCGTATTTCCACCCATGGAACCCGCAGGCCCAGCCCGAAGGCTTTCCCGACAGAATAACCTACACTTTCGGCATTCCAGACGAGACCGCCGTCACTGCGGTGGAAAACAACCAGTACGACTGGATGGCCGATCCGATCCCTCTCGACCGGCTGGGCGAGATCGGCAGCCGCTTTACCAGCCGCACGCATGTCATGCCGCACCCCTCGATCTATTTCCTGTCCATGAACATGCACGAGCCGCCCTTTACGGAACTGGCGGTGCGTCAGGCGGTCAATTACGCGCTCAATCGCAAGGCGCTGGTCATCCTGTACGGGGGGCCGGGCATCGCCCATCCGCTGTGCGGCATGGTGCCGACCTCCCTGCCCGCTTCGGATATCGGATGCGACTACACCCGTGACGCCACGCCCGAAAATCCCGCCCCCCAGTGGCGCGGGCCAGACCTTGAGCGCGCCCGCGCTCTGGTGCGCGCCAGCGGCACCGCCGGGCAGAAAGTTACCCTCATTACCGCGAACACCAGCACCGATATTGCCATGGGCACATGGCTACGCGACATGCTGGAAAGCATCGGCTACAAAGCCACCGTGCGGCCGCTGAATGGCAATATCGCCTTTTCCTACATGCAGAATACCGACAACCATGTGCAGATCGGCTTGACAGGATGGTCGGCGGATTATCCCTCTCCGTCGAACTTCCTTGATGCCCTGCTGGGCTGTGAGAACTTTCATCCCCATTCTGACAGTTCGATCAATCTGCCCGGTTTTTGCGACAAACCAACGCAAGCCCTGATGGATCGCGCAAACTCTGACACGAGCCTGACAGACGAAGCCCGCAACGCCCTCTGGCGGCAGGTGAACGAGCGGGTCATGGCGCTGGCCCCCATGGCACCGGCCTTTGAAACCGCAAGCGTGGTGCTGACATCTGAGAGGGTGAAGCACTTCATTTACACCACCATCAACCAGGTTCTGTTCTCACAGGTCTGGCTGCGCTGACGCGGCACAGGCTCCTGCGCACGCGGCAGAATGGCAGTCATGCCTGATCCCTCTACCTGCCGCCTCGCCCACGCCGTAAAACGCGGCCAGATACGGGACGATGCACAGGAGAATGAACAGGAATGGCCGTGACATGGGGCGATTTTCAGGCTGTGGTGCAGCTTTCAGCCGGGCTTAATGTCGCCATTCTGAGCTTTGTTGATATCAGCCTGCCCGCCATCAAGGAACGGCGGCGCGTTTTTGCAAAGGCCCGGCAGGAACTCGAAATCCACCGGAAGAACCCGCACAAGCGCACCACAGAAGAAAAAGAAACCCATGCCGAGGCCGTGGGCGAGATAGACCGCAAGCTGTTCGACCTGTGGCAGGAAACATCAGCCTTCGAAAACATCGAAGACTCCCTGATGAAATCAACTGGCGTGTTCGGGTTCTTCGGAGCGGTACTGAGTGTCACGCTGCTGTGGTATTCAGCCCTGCATTACAATGATGCCATCCGCCTGACAGGCGAAGTGCTGATTGTCGTCTCTTTCTGCTCGCTGATTGGCGCGTTCCTGATCAATTTCTTTACCGCCTCCAAGGCGTCGCATTACGCCAAGCAGTGCAACACCCTGCGCGACCACATGCGCAGGCATCTGTAAAACCGTAGCCCCCGCCTACCAGCGCTGGGAAATGGTCACGAACATGGCGCGTCCGGGCGCATAAGCACAGGCGACGGCGCGCGTACACATCGAGACGTATCGCTGATCGGTTATATTCGTACCGTTGAACTGCACGCGTGTTTTTCGGTAATCGAGATGCGCGACCAGATCTCCCACCAGTTGCGAAGGCACGGTGAATGTCGCAGGCAACGCACCAGCCGTATTGCCGGTATAGCGAAGCCCCCCACCTATCCCGGCCGACCAGTTCCGCCCCAGCCTGAAATCCCGGCGCAGAAACAGCGAGGCCATTTGCGACGGCACCGCCACCGGCCTTTGCCCCAACTGCGCTGCCACGGTGGTCTTGGTAATGCGTGGGTCCTGATAGGTGTAGGAAGCAATGAAGTCGATCTGTCCCGGCAGCCTCCCGAGCCCCTCAAATTCAAAACCACGGGTGCGCTGCTGGCCTGTCTGAATATCGAAGGCCGTATGATCGGGGTCTGAAGTCAGCACGTTATTTTCAACCAGATTGAAAAAATCTGCTGTCAGCATGAAGTTCTTTACAAGGCGCGTTGTCTTGACCGGCCTGTATTTGAGCCCGACCTCGATCTGCTTGCCGGTGGTCGGCACATAAGGCGTGTTATCATAGGTCTGCCCGACCTGCGGCTGAAACGACGTTGCATAGGCAACATACGGGTTGAGACCGATGGAAGACGCATAAAGCAGGCCCACGCGCCCGGTAAATGCGTTGTTCTTCTGCGGTGTGCTGACATGGGTCAAGTTGTTGACCGTCAGGCTCTGCGTAAAATCCCCGCGCCCGGAAAGGGTCAGATAGAGATGCTTCCACTCCGCCTGTTCCTGCACATAAAGGCCGGTGTCTGTCTCGGTCTCGTTGGTATTGGTGTACGTGCCCGCCGTAGGCCAGGTAATGGCAGTGTAAACAGGGTCATACAAATCAAGCGAGGACGCCTTGCTCTGCCCGCGCCGGTTCGCCATGAAATCGCTTCTGAAATCGACACCGAACAGCAGTTCGTGACGCACCGGCCCTGTCGTGAGTTTGAGGTTGGAGCGCGTATCAAGTGTTACGTTATTATAGTTTGCAGTCTGTAGCAGGGCCGTTCGTGAAATCGTCCGCTGGTTGGCCGCCAGCGCCGAGGTCGTGACAAAGCGATAGTCGAGATCAAGATGCGCATAACGCATGTTTTGCGTAATGGTCCAGTTGGGCGCGATCTGGCGTGTAAAGCTATAGCCAATAGCCACCTGCCGCTTTGAGTAGACATCGAAATTTGGGTCGCTGCTCAGGAAATTATGGGCGATATACCCATAGGGCGACGCATAAACGGTGCCATCAGCAGGCAGGAACTGCGCGGTTGACCCGGCATCAAGCTGTTCGTAACTGGCCAGAATGGTAAAGTCGGTTTTGCTATCAGGCTGCCAGCGTAATGACGGCGCCACATAGACTTCGTTATTCTTGATATTGATCGCGTAGGTATCGGACTTGCGCAGCAGACCATTGAAGCGCCACAGCAGCGTCTTGTTCTTGTTGACCGCGCCACCCACATCGACCGCGCCCTGTATGCGCGAGTAAGAACCTGTCTGGATATCGACCTCATTCTGCTGCTTCAGGGTCGGCCTCTTGCTGACAGCATTGATAATGCCCCCGAGTTGCCCCGACCCATAGAGTGCTGAGGAAGCCCCGCGCAGCACATCCATGGCTTCCAGCCCCCATGGTTCGATACTGAAGGACTGCGAGGTGGAGGCATCCGGCGTGCGGGTGCCGTCCAGATAGATATCCGGGCTGAAACCACGGATTGTTCCGAAGTAACCACGCGGATCATCCTTGGAACCATAGTCGGACACACCGGCGGAATAACGAATAGCCTCGGACACGCTCCGCGCGTTGAGGATTTTCATTCTTTCCTGTGTAATCACCGTAATGTTCTGGGGGGTCAGTTCCAGCGGTGTCTGCGTCTTTGTGGCGGACTGAGCCATGTGCGGCAAAAAAGCCGACCGCAGGCCCGCCACCGTAATTTCCTCACGCTCTGTCGCTGGGGTGTTGCGCGGCGCTGCCCCCGGAGCCTGACCCGCCCCACGCGGCTGTGTCCCGCTTCCGGCTTTTCTCAAGGCTGACCCGTGCCTCTGCGGCTGCGCGTTATCCGGCAGGGTACCGGCATGGGCCGCCGTGATATGCAGCGCACCATCAAGCACCAGAAGCAGGACACACGGCACCAACACAAAACGACAGATCATAAGGACAGGCAGGCTCCAGAGCAATTCGCGCGCAATAATGCAACTGCGAGTTATTATTAATTCTGAAGACCAGCAAAAGCAACCCTAATTCCTGCGGTCTTATTCTAATTTTCTATAATATTCTATAAATAATGCAAAAATATATATCCAAACAGACACGTGCAATTCGCTTTATCAGCAATACGCCACTAATTTATAAAAATAATAGGCCAGAGTAATTGATTTCGCATAGAAACAGAATTACTATTTTTCTTTAAAAATGGATATTGAGGAGATAATTTTTGGATTATGAAAACGTCCTCATCATTATTGAAGATGACGGGAGAGAAAGCATATTACCCCTTGAAGATGGGTCTGTAGATGGAATGAAAATAGATGTGATTGGAAAAAATAATAAAGTGCGCATAACGCGCAGGCAGAAATTTGTTGGATGCCAGTTAAACATACATGGCGATAGAAATACTCTCGACATTGAAGCATCACTCAAGCCAATTCATCACTCTTTATTTCATTTTTCCCCAACAGGAAATGACCGCGTTATCAAAATTGGATCTGGGTTTTCTGGAATCGGACATTTTCGTGTTGTGGAGGACAATAGCTATATCCATTTGGGCAACGACTGTATGTTCAGTTGGGACGTGACCGTCATGGCCTCTGATTATCACACAATCTATGACAAAACAGGACAGGTCCTTAATAAAGCAGCGGGCGGCGTCACCTTGGGTAATAATATCTGGGTTGGGTGCAAATCAACGATTTTAAAGAACACCCAAATAGGCAATGGCAGCATTGTCGGCGCGTGCAGCGTTGTAACGCGTCAATTCAAAGAGGAAAATTGCATCTTAGCTGGAAACCCGGCGAAAATTGTCAAACGTGACATTCGGTGGTCCAGAGCGTCCCCAGACAAAGCGCCTACGATTGCCGCTTTGGAAACTCCGGATATAGAGAAAGAAACACCCAAAAAGTGGCGTATTTTTCTTCAGAAAATCGGAATTATAAAAGCTTAATATGACAGGATAGCACTTTGAAAGCGGGCGAAATGGCTATCAGGCCTCGGCGCGCGGCTTACGTGCGCGAACCGAAGCCACTGAGAGCATACCCCCAGCCATCAGGCCGCCAAGCGAGAACATGCCAAGCCAGAGCAGAAGCGCCAGCGGCATAGGCTGCCGCATACACACAGCCAGCGCAGCCAGTGGCAGCACCAGCCGCAGCCCCTGCAACAGGGCTCTGTGCTTGCAACCGACCCCAAGCAGCCGCTGGATTTTTGGCTGAAGCAATCCGTGACACAGCAATGCAAACATCCAGCAGAGCAGGGCAATAAAAGCGATCATCGATCGTGCACAATCATGGACTGCCCCCACAAGGCCAGAATACCAATTCCAAAAGCGCAGGCGTCCACTGCCAGATAGACATCCAGTCCAGGCGTGAAAGCCGTTGCGCGCCGCGACACGACGTCAAGCAGCGGCAGGCCGCAGCCGAGCGCGGCGATCCCCCACGCCTGTTCGCGCCAGGCTGTGCGCACAAGCCCGGTACAACTGCGCAGCACCCCATGCAGCAGCGCGCATAGCCACAGCAGGAAAAAGACTTTCGCCTCCAGCAGTTCACGATGCGCCAGTGATGGATCGATCAACCTGTTGCTCCACAGAAAACCCAGAGAGGCAAGCGGCAGGCCAAGAGTGACAGCCAGCGTAAGCGCTTCCGCCAGAGCCAGCCGCACCGTGCCGCCATGCGTGCGCCGATACTTGATGACGAACAGCACCAGCCCAGCCGACATCATGGCGCTGCCAATCGCACCGCAGATAAAATACAGCCAGCGCAGCCCCAGCGTTCCCCAACGTACGTAATGCAGCCCCCGTATGATCCCCCCAAGGCTCTGATCACCACGCTCGTCGCGCTTTACGCCGATCTGCTGCCCATCGCGCGGAGAAAAATCGACACGATCGCGCGTCATCACAAAGTCCGCCGCGTCCGAACGGTAGAAAGAAACCGCCCGCGGTTCGAACCTGATGAAACCGATATTCCCTTCCCCGAACACAGCCTCGGCCTGTTTCCACATTGGCGCGAGAGGAGCGAACGGAGCCGCGTCATGCGCGCGGTCATGGCCAGGCCTTCCGGCTTTGCCACCATGCCCGTTGCTGATCATGGGGAACAGCCGTGGCCCGTGGATTACCACCCCTGTGTACGTAATCATGACGATGAACGGCAGCATCAGCACGCCCGCCATCAGATGGGCATCAAGCCAGGCGCGCCCCGGTGCGGCAAAAGGCCTGAACAACACCAGGTCCGGCACAAGATTACGAAAATGGATGATAAGGCCGGAGAGCACGGCAACAAGCAGACCGATGCCCACAACTTCTGTCACCATATTGCCCCAGACAGGCCCCCGATAGAGCGACTGGTGCAGGTCAAAGAACAACTGCCCGCCCTGCGTCTGACGAACATTCAAGTCTGTGCCGTCACGCGGATCAAGCGCCGGGCCTACAAAGGCATGGCCATCATAATGGAGGATGCGCAGCACCGGGTCGCGCACTGAAGGCAGGGCCAGAAATACGGTCTGCTCCTTCTCCCGCAGAGCCTGAACCTGTTCACCGGCATGGTTCAGGCCCTCGGCTGTCAGAGGGGCCTGCGGCAGCATCGCCAGTTCTGGCTGCATCCAGCGCGTGATTTCCGTATCGAACATGGCCAGCGTGCCGCCCGTGAACACGACAACCAGAACCAGACCACTGACAAACCCTACCCAGGTGTGCAGCCACCCCATGCGGTTGCGCAGGATATCGCGCATCAGAGCCCGCCCGCCTGCATGAGCGGCATGGCCAGCACAAACAGGCCTGCCCCGCCTCCCGGCACGCGACCGGGGAGTGCAAACAGCCCGACAATTAGCAGCGGCATCACGGCCAGCCCGATGCTCTGGAACAGCATGTTCCCTGGTCGTCCTACCACCAGAAAGAACAGCCCGAGCGTGCAAAGATAAGCAAACGCCACAATAACCGCCCCTCGGGCAAGCCATCGTTTCCACAACGCACCCTTTGCAGCGGCTTTTCCGGGTCCACGGGTCATTTGCAGGTGACTTTCAGGCTTTCATCCGCTTGCCCGGCAAGGGCGATAAGCGGCACGGCTTCAGGTATTGAGATCGATTCTCACCTGAAGCCTGTATCCGCGCCTCGCCCCGTTTTGTCAATCGAGGCCATGCGACCGCCTGTCCAACGTCCTGAAGTCCCCCGGTTCCGCTTTATCCACAGAATCTGTGGATGAAACATAGGACAACTTCAGAACAAGTGCCGGATAACATTGTACAACTTTACGGCTAGTGGCGTTCCAGCCGCTGCACCACTGCCCCCGCGACCTGCGGCGGCAGGGGCACATAATCCAGCGCGCGGCCGATGCTGCCGCCCTCCTGCACCGCCCAGCGGAAAAAGCGACGCACCGCCTCCCCCTTGTTGTCTTCCGTGGCATGGGCTGGCAGCAGCACATAGGTTGTGGTGACAATCGGCCAGCTTTCTTCACCCGGTGCATCACACAGGGTGGCCGTCATGTCCGCGTCGTCCCAATGAGCTGATTCCGCCGCGTGGCTGAAGCTCTCAACCGTAGGTGGGACAAAATTGCCCGCCTGATTACGCAACTGCACACCCGTCAGGTTATTGCGCGCGGCATAGGCGTATTCCACATACCCTATGCTGCCTTCCGTATTGCGGACATATGCGGCAATGCCGTCATTGCCACGGGCACCGGCCCCTGTCGGCCAGGCCACCGACATGCCCCGTCCTATGCTGTCCTGCCAGGCATGAGAAACCCGGCTCAGATAATCCGTGAAGACATAGGTTGTCCCCGAACCATCCGCCCTGTGCAAAGGCGCTATTGGCAGATCAGGCAGGGTTACGTCGGGATTGAGCGCAACCAGTTGCGCGTCATCCCACTGGGTAATGCGTCCGGCGTAGATATCGGCCAGAACCGGCCCGGTCAGGCGCAGGCTACCGGCGGGTACGCCGGGCACATTGGCTGTCACGACAATACCGCCAATCGCGGTGGGCACCTGCAACAGGCCCGCGCTGACCAGCCGCTCATGCGCCATGGGCGCATCCGATGCCCCGAAGTCCACCGTGCCGACGCTGACAAGATTCTGCCCCGCACCGGAACCGATCGCCTGATAATTAACCCTTACCCCAACAGCTTTCTGCGCCGCCGTTGACCATCCACCATACAGGGGGGCCGCAAAACTCGACCCAGCTCCGGTGATAATGACATCTTCCAGATCGGCTGCCGTATCCGCCCGTGCGATGGAAGCGGGCAGCGCCATCGTGAGCAACGCCACCAGACCACAAACCATCCCGACACGCTGGAGGCCGGCAGAGGCCATACCGAAAGATTGCCCGTAGCTCATGGTCTTTCCCTTTTCCGTCACCCGGCAGACACGCCCCTTGCGCCTCTAGCGCAGGACAGCCCCCGTAGCCTTGACAACCGCCGCGACAATCTTGTCCGAAACGGCTTCCAGCTCCGCATCCGTCAGGCTGCGTTCATCAGGCTGCAACGTCACTTCCACCCCGATGGAACGATGTCCTTCAGGCACATGCGGCCCGGCATAAACATCAAACAGGCTGACGCCGGTTACAAGCTGGCGCTCGGCCCCACGCACCGCACGCAGGACGTTTTCACCCGCCACGTCGTCAGAGACGACAAACGCGAAATCACGCCGCACAGGCTGGAAGGCGGAAAGGGCTGGCGGTGCCTTTTTCCGGCGCTTGGGCTCGGGCAGTGCGTCAAGCAGCACCTCGAACGCCACCACCGGCACGTCTATCCCCTCGGCCCGCAAGACGGAGGGATGCAGTTCGCCAAAGCGGGCCAGAACCAGCTTGGGTCCCTGACGCAGCACGCCGGAACGACCGGGGTGATACCAGCCCGGCGCATCCGCCGTGGTGGTGACAGCCTCGGGATTAACCCCAAGCTGGCGCAGGATTTCCAGCGCATCCGCCTTGGCGGCCCAGAGCGACACCGGCTCGGCCGCCACACCGGGCGAGCGCGGCGTATGGCCCGCGCGCATACCCGCTGCGATACACTGCTGTGTCTGCTCGGAAAAAGCCGGGCCGATTTCGAACAGCCCGATATCCGCCCAACCGCGGGCGCTGTTGGCCCGAATGGCCGCCGCGAGGCTGACAAGCGGCGTGGGCCGCATCTGATCCAGATCAGAGGCAATCGGGTTGAGCAGGCGCAGGCTCTCGGGAGCGCCGCCAAAGCGGGCCGCCGCATCACTTGATACGAAGGAGAAGCCGACCGTTTCCGTCAGTCCACGCGCGGCCAGCACGCGCCGCGCCAGCGCGTGGCGGGCAAGGCGCGGCTCAAGAGCGGCACCCGGCACTGCTCCCAGACGGGGCAGCGAGACAGGCGGCACAGCATCCAGCCCCTTGAGGCGCAGAACTTCCTCGACCAGATCTCTCTCGGCTTCGATTTCAGCCACACCCTCGGCAGCCGCGCGCGCCAAATCGGCGGGCAGTATGTCGCCCTGCGCCAGAACCGGCATCTGGGCCACATCGTTACGCCAGGCCGGCACGGCCACATCTACCTTTTCGGCAGTGCGATCACGCACTTCAAAGCCCAGCTTTTCAAGCAGGTGGACGCTCTCGTCCGCCGGAACAGCCAGACCGCCGAGCGTGGCAAGGCTGTCAAAACGCAGGCTGGCGGTGCGCTCCCAGCGCGGTGGCTCACCGGCGGATACCACCTCACTGGCCTCGCCCCCGCACAGGTCGATAATCATGCGCGTGGCCGCTTCCAGCGCCGCCACCGGCAGGGCCTGATCCACCCCGCGCTCGAAACGGTAGCTGGAATCAGACGACAGGCCGAGCCTGCGCGCGCTGAGCGAAATCCTCACGGGGTCAAACAGGGCGCATTCGACAAACACATCGGTTGTCGCATCATCCGCGCCCGAGGCCTCACCCCCCATGATGCCGGCCAGAGACTGCACACCTGCCTGATCCGCAATCACGCATTCTTCCGCTGTCACGGTATAATCACGCCCGTCCAGCGCGCGGAAGGTTTCACCCGAGCCGCGGCAGACAGTCAGCCGCCCGCCCGTAATCCGTCCTGCATCGAACACATGCAGCGGTCGCCCCAGATCGAAGCAGAAATAATTGGTGATATCCACCAATGCTGAAATGGGCCGCAGGCCGATGCTCTCCAGCCTGTTGCGCAGCCATTCCGGGCTGGGGCCGTTTTTGACCCCACGGATCGTACGCCCCAGCACCCATGGGCACGCCTCGGGAAATGTGTTGGCCCATTCCACCGGCGAGGGGAAATGCCCTTCCACCGCCTCGGCCAGCCAGGGGCGCAACGTACCCAGCCCGGCAGCGGCGAGATCGCGCGCAATACCGCGCACGCCCAGCGCATCGCCTCGGTTGGGGGTGATGGCGATGTCGATCACCACCTCGTCCAGCCCGGCAAAATCAGCATAGGACTGGCCCGGCAGCGTGTCTTCGGGCAGTTCGGCTATGCCGTCGCTTTCAGCGCCCAGCCCCAGTTCACGCAGCGAGCAGAGCATACCGCCGCTGGCCTCGCCGCGGATCTCGCCCTTCTTGATGGTGATATCAAGCCCCGGCACATAGGTGCCCGGCGGGGCAAAAATGACCGACAGTCCAGTGCGCGCATTGGGTGCGCCGCAAACAACCTGCACATTTTCAAAACCCGGCCCGGCATCCACGCGGCAAACCCGCAGGCGATCGGCATTGGGGTGCTGAACCGCCTCGACAATCCGTGCCGTCAGAAACGGTTGAATGGCAGCGCCACGGTTTTCAACACTTTCGACCTCGAGGCCGATACGGTTCAGAGTGGTGCAGATTTCGGCCAGCGTCGCCTGGGTTTCCAGGTGGTCATACAGCCATGACAGCGTGAATTTCATTGTCTACACCCCTTCATGCAGCATGGCGGGCGCGAGCGGATCAGAGCCGTAATGCCGTAGCCAGCGGATATCACTTTCATAGAACGACCGCAGGTCGGGAATACCGTTCTTGAGCATGGTCAGACGCTCCACCCCCATGCCGAAGGCAAAGCCCTGCCACGTACGCGGGTCCAGCCCGCAATTGGCCAGCACGCGCGCGTGCACCATGCCTGCGCCCAGCACTTCAAGCCAGTCCTCTCCTGCGCCGATTTCGCCGGTTTTGCGCGACCAGCCGATATCCACTTCCAGAGAAGGTTCCGTGAAAGGAAAATAAGAGGAGCGGAAACGCACCGGCATATCCGGCTTGCCAAAAAAGGCACGCAGGAAGTCGATCAGGCAGCCCTTAAGGTGGCCCAGCGTAATGTCCTGCCCAATCACAAGCCCTTCGCACTGGTGGAACATGGGCGAGTGCGTCGCATCATGGTCGGCGCGGTAGGTGCGCCCCGGTGCGATGATGCGGATGGGCGGATTCTGCGCCAGCATGGTGCGGATCTGCACACCCGAGGTCTGGGTACGCAGCACGCGCGCCACATCCAGCCCCGGTACAGGCGGCAGATAAAACGTATCATGATCCGTGCGGGCCGGATGATGCGCGGGCGTGTTGAGTGCGGAAAAGTTATGCCAGTCGGTTTCGATATCCGGCCCTTCCGCAACCTGGAAATCCATCGCACCGAAAATGGCGGTCATTTCCTCGATCGCGCGACTGATAGGATGGATATACCCCTGCTGGACAGGTGCCGGCGGCAGGCTGACATCAACCCGCTCAGCTACGAGCCGCGCCTCAAGGGCGGCGGCTTCCAGCGCGCGGCCGCGTTCTTCCACAGCCTGGGTCAGCTCATCACGCAGGCGGTTGAGAGCAACGCCGCGCAGCTTGCGTTCCTCCGGTGCCATTTTACCCAGAGCCTTGAGCAGCCCGGTCAGGCGACCGGACTTGCCAAGCGTGGCTACACGCACGGCGTCCCAGGCTTTCAGGTCAGTCACGGCTGCCAGTTCGGACAGGACTTCGTGCCTAAGAATATCAAGATCGTCGCTCATGGAACCCCACACGAGGAGAAAACGCTACCCGGCGGATACAATTTCCTGCCCGCCGAGGAAAGCCCTGATCCCCAAAAACCCTCTACTCTGATTGAGGAAGCATCAACCCGAACATCAGCGGACTCGAGGCGTTGCGCGGCTTTTTTGCTCATAACGCAAAAAAGGCCGCCCGGAAAACCGGGCGGCCTTTTTCATAAAGCCGTAAAGCCTGTCCGGTGCCTGACTATCAGGCGGCCAGAGCGGCCTGGGCCTTCTTCACGATTTCGGCGAAGGTCGCGGCGTCATCAAAAGCGATGGCGGCCAGAACCTTACGGTCGATTTCGATCCCTGCCTTGTCCAGACCGTTGATGAAACGGCTGTAGGTCAGGCCATGCTCACGCACGGCAGCGTTGATACGCTGAATCCACAGAGCGCGGAATTCGCGCTTCTTGTTGCGGCGGTCGCGATAGGCGTAACGCAGCGCCTTTTCAACGCGCTCCAGCGCAATACGGTAGTTGGTGGATGACCGGCCGCGATAGCCCTTGGCCAGATCCAGAACTTTTTTATGACGGGCGTGGGTGGTTACACCGCGTTTTACACGTGCCATTTCTCAGATGCTCCTTACGCCAGCCCGTAGGGGGCCCACTGCTTCACCGTACGACCGTCCTGATGTGCCAGAACCTGCGTACCGCGCGCTGTGCGCTTCATTTTCTGCGTGCGCTTGATCAGGCCGTGGCGTTTGCCAGCCGGGCCGGAGAGCACCTTACCGGTCGCGGTGATCTTGAACCGCTTCTTGACCGATGACTTGGTCTTCATCTTGGGCATTTGACTACTCCTGTTAAACACTAAGGATCAGGCTGAACAGAATCACGAGGATACAGCGTTCAGCCGCGCACGGCCGGGCATGCCCCACAAGCCCGGGCGCGTGCATGAATGGGCTCCCTTAAAAGAAAGCATCGCAGGATGCAAGCCCCGCCCGCCTGCCTGCTGCATGAAAGCCTGCCCATTCGGCAGGGCCGCTGTCATATCGACGCGGAAATCAAGAAAAACCGGCGCGCCCCGCACAATCCAGGCAGCGACAAATCCTCCCGTCTATATACCATGAAATATAGACAGGGGAGCTTATAGTCATACACCAGTAAACTCGTGCGACATCAGCCCCCGGACAAATAAATCTTATTCACTTTTGCGCGTGTTTATCTGCCATCCATACATTGTGTTGATACCCAAAAGGCGGATAAGATTTGATCTAAGTCAAAAACAGTATCAGCCTCAGATGCTGAAGCCGCGACGAAAGCGCCCCCACCGGCCTTTCGTGAGCAACGGCGTACAGGCATGGGAGCGGGGGTTGGAGTGATCAAACGTTTTCTCGCAGGCGCCGCTGCAGTCGGGACTGTGGCCGGGGTCGGTTTCCTTTATTACGCCTGGTACCCGGCGCTGCCGCCTGTCGCGCCGCCGGCGGCTGGCACCTTCTCGCCTGAACAGATCGAACGCGGGCGCATTGTCGCGGCAGAAGGCTACTGCGCCGAGTGCCATACCCGTACCGATGGCACGCCCGGCCCCGAACTCGCAGGCGACTACAGGATGGAAACGCCCTTCGGGGCCATTCATTCCTCGAACATTACACCGGATGTCGAGACCGGCATTGGCTCATGGTCCGAGGCCGCGTTCAAGCGTGCCATGCGTCTGGGTGTCTCGCGGGAAGGGGAGCATCTGATCCCGGCTTTCCCGTACGATCATTTTACCAAAATGACCGATCAGGATCTGTCCGACCTTTACGCCTTCCTGATGACACGCCCTGCCGTGCATCTCGCCATCCGCCCCAATGAACTCCCCTTCCCGCTCAGCCTGCGCATCATGCAGGCGGGGTGGAAGCTGATGTTCTTCACCCCCGGCGCATACAAACCCGACCCCAGCCATGATGCGCTGTGGAACCGTGGTGCGTATCTGGCTGAAGGCAACGCGCATTGTGGGGCGTGCCATACGCCGCGCAATGCGATGGGAGCAGAGAAGAAAAGCGCACAATACGATGGCGCCGTGGTGGACAACTGGATCGCCCCGCCGCTGAACGCGCACAACCCCACCCCCACCACCTGGACGGAGGATGAACTCTTCCAGTACCTGCGCTTCGGGGTGGCCCCGCTGCATGGCCCAGCAGGTGGCCCGATGTCACCCGTGCCACATCGCTTCCTGTCCACCGTGCCGGAAGAAGACGTGCACGCCATTGCACATTATTATGCCGATATCGACCACGCAGCCGAACGCTCCAAGCATGATGCAGCAGCCCTTGCGCTGGCCATGGAGCAGTCACGGGCCGGGCTGACCGGCCCCAACCCTGACCCGGACGCCAAGCTGTATCAAGGCGCGTGTGCGGCCTGCCATTATAATGCGGCGCCCTCCCCCATTCTGGGCCGCCCTGATCTGGCCCTGAACAATGCGCTATGGCTGGATGAACCGACCAATCTCTTCCAGGTCATGCTGCACGGGCTGAGCGCGGAAGAAGGGCAGTCCGGCGTGGCCATGCCCAGCTTTTACAACGCCCTGTCGGATGCGGATATGGCCCGGATTGCCGCCTATCTGCGCCGGACACGCACAACCCTGCCCCCCTGGACCGACCTTGAGAAAAAGGCCGCCGCGGTACGCAGCACCGTGCAGTCCGTTCCTGTCAATTCATCTCACTAAGGCGCGGCAGCGGAGCAAGACATGATAACGTTCAAACTCAACGGCCGCGATGTCAGCATCGATGTGCCAGAAGACACTCCCCTGCTGTGGGCCCTGCGTGACGATCTGGACCTGACCGGCACGAAATTCGGCTGCGGCGTTGGCCAGTGCGGTGCCTGCACCGTGCTGGTGGGCGGCCGGGCCACCCGCTCCTGCATTACCCCCATGAGTTCCATAGAGGGGGCCGACATCACCACTATCGAGGGGCTGGACCCGCAGGGCCAGCACCCCGTGCAGGAAGCCTGGAGAGACATTCAGGTTCCGCAGTGTGGATACTGCCAGTCCGGCCAGATCATGCAGGCGGTCAGCCTGCTCAGGGACTACCCGGACCCGACCGACGAGGAAATCGACGGGGTCATGGGCGGCAGCCTGTGCCGCTGCATGACTTACGTACGAATCCGCAAAGCCATCAAAAAGGCGGCGGCGGCCCTGCGTGCCCAGACATCCGGCAAGGAGACCACCCATGGGTAAGCTCGAACGCATCGCAGCCCGTCAGGATCGCGCGGCGGGGCTTGGCCCCACCCGGCGCGGCTTTCTGCTGACAGCAGCAGGCTCGGGCTTTCTCTTCGGCTTTGCGCGCGGGGCCAAGGCAGCACCCGTTTTCCCGCAGGCGGCGGCAGACCTGTCCGAAGCCGGAGCGTTTGAGCCTACGCTGTGGTGTTCCATCGCCCCTGATGGCTGGGTGAACATCAACATCATCCGCGCGGAAATGGGCCAGCATGTTGGCACGGCACTGGCCCGCATTATCGCCGACGAAATGGAAGCCGACTGGGACAAGGTGCGGATCACCTATGTCGATACCGACCCCAAATGGGGCCTGATGGTCACCGGCGGGTCGTGGTCGGTGTGGATGACATGGGACCAGTTCCGTCAGGCCGGGGCCGCCGCGCGTACCGTCATGGTGGCGGAAGGTGCGAAGCTGCTGGGCGTCGCTCCGACCGCCTGCGTTGCCCGTAATGGCCACGTCATCGCCGGTGGGCGCTCGATCTCCTATGGCGATATCGTCAGCCGCGCTCACCCGACCCGCAGCTTCACGCCTGAAGAAATGGCCAAGCTGCCGCTCAAGCCTGCCTCCGAACGCAGGCTGATTGGCAAACAGGTGCGGGCGCTCGATATTCCCGCCAAGACCGACGGTACCGCCGTCTACGGGATAGACGCCAAGCTGGAAGGCATGGTGTACGCCCGGCCCAAGCTACCGCCCACCCGCTATGGTTCCAAGGTTATTTCGGTAGACGAGACGGAAGCCCGGAAGGTCAAGGGCTATATCCGCCATATCGTGCTGGATGATCCGTCTGGCACGGTGCCGGGGTGGGTGGCCGTTCTGGCCTCATCCTATCCGGCGGCTATCCGCGCTACGGATGCGCTCAAGGTGACATGGGAGGCCGGGCCTACAGCGCATGTGAGCGAGCATGACATTATCGAACATGGTCGTGCACAGATCGCTAACAAGGAAGGTGGTTCCTGCGTCTTCAACGATGCCGGGGTGGATGAAGCCTTCGCTCATGCCGACAGGATTGTAGAGCAGACTTACACCTGCTCCTCCGTGCTGCACTACCAGCTTGAGCCGCTGAACGCGCTGGCCCGCCTGCATGAAGGCAAGTGGGAAGTGCATTGCGGCAACCAGTGGCAGTCGCTGTTCCTGCCTATCATCGCCAAGGCTCTGGGCGTGCCCGAAACCGACGTGGTGATGCGCAGCTACATGCTGGGCGGCGGCTTTGGACGGCGCCTGAACGGTGATTACGCCGTACCGGCAGCCCTTATTTCCAAGGCGCTGGACGGCAGGCCGGTCAAGCTGATCTTCACCCGCTCGGACGATGTGCAGTACGACTCGATCCGTTCCCCCTCGATCCAGACCGTACGGGCCGCCCTGACAAAAGACGGGACGTTCCAGGGGTGGGAACACCATGCCTCCGCAGGCTGGCCTACCGGCGTCATGGCCGCGCCCTTCATGGAAAAGGGTGCGGACGGCAAGCCATACGACCAGTTCGCCATTGCCGGAGCTGACCACTGGTACACCGTCGGCCCCATGCGGGTACGTGCGCTCGACAACGATCTGGCCGACGCTACTTTCCGCCCCGGCTGGCTGCGCTCGGTCAGTTCTGGCTGGACGCCTTGGGCGCATGAGAGCTTTCTGGATGAAGTGGCGCACCTCACAGGCAAAGACCCGGTTGCCCTACGCCTGAGCCTGCTGATCAGCGAAGGCCGCAATGCCGGTTCCGCGCCGGATTCCATCGGCGGCGCCAGCCGTCAGGCGACGGTGCTGAAACGTCTGGTGGAAAAATGCGGCTATAGCCGCACGGACCTGCCCGCGGATACCGGCATTGGCATTGCCACCACCTTCGGCCAGGAACGCGGTATGCCAACCTGGACGGCGGGTGCCGCCCGCGTGCGCGTTGACCGCAGGACCGGCATTGTCACCTGCGAGAAAATCTGGCTGGTGCTGGATGCAGGCACGGTGATCGACCCTGACGGAGCAGCCGCGCAGACCGAAGGCGGCGCGCTGTGGGGGCTGAGCATGGCGCTGTTCGAAGGCACGGAAATCGAGAATGGCAACGTGCGGGACCGTAACCTGAATACCTACACCCCGCTCCGTATTGCCGATGTGCCGGATATGGATATCGAGTTCCTGCCCAGCACGGAAAAGCCCATGGGGCTGGGCGAGCCGGGCGTGACAACCATTGCCCCTGCCATTGGCAATGCGATCTTCAACGCGGTAGGCGTACGCCTGCGCCACCTGCCCATTCGCCCGGCGGATGTACTGGCGGGCCTGCACAAAGCTGGCTGAACGTCAGGCAGTTTTACAAAAAACGGGGCGGAGGCCACTGTGGCCCCGCCCCGTTTTTTTATGATCAAACTCCGGATTTAACGCATCCTGCCCCTCAGGCGGGCTGGGCCGCTGCCGAACGGATGGCCCGCGCCATCGCTTCCACCCCGTTCCCCCTGTTGGTGGAAAGAGCCTGCACCAGCCCGAGATCGCGCAGGAAGGACGGGTCTGTCGCGGCGATTTCAGCCCGCGTGCGCCCCGAATAGACACGCAGCAGCAAAGCCACCAGCCCGCTGACAATGGCCGCATCCGACAGGCCCGCAAAATACAGCCTGTCGCCTTCGGTTTTTTCTTCAAGCCAGACCTGGCTTTGGCAGCCCGGCACCCTGTGGGCATCGTTCTGCCAGATCGTGGGAAAGGGCGGGAGCTTGCGCCCCATTTCTATGATGTACTGGTAGCGTTCCATCCAGTCATCAAACAGTTCAAGCTCATCACGAATGGCCTCGATGGCTTCCGCCGCACTCTCTTCGGTCGGGTTAACAAACGGTGCTTCCATCATTACAGGATAAACCGGCTCAGATCGCCACGCTGCGCCAGAGGCGTGACCTTCTCGTTGACCATTGCAGCGCTGACACTCATCTTTTCTCCCTGCCGTTCCGGCGCAGTAAACGAAATTTCCTCAAGCAGTTTTTCCAGAACGGTCGCCAGCCTGCGCGCGCCGATATTCTCCACCCGTTCGTTGATGTCCGCTGCCAATTCGGCCAGCGCATCCACCGCTTCGTCCGTAAATTCCAGCTCCACACCTTCGGTGCGCATCAGCGCCACGTACTGCTTAAGCAGGGAATGTTCAGGCGCTGTCAGGATCTGTCGCAAATCAGCCCGCGAAAGAGGCTGCAACTCCACCCGGATCGGCAGGCGTCCCTGCAACTCGGGCAGCAGGTCAGCCGGCTTGGCCAGATGGAACGCCCCGGATGCGATAAAGAGAATGTGGTCCGTGCGCACCGGCCCGTATTTGGTGGAAACAGTTGTACCTTCAATCAACGGCAGCAGGTCGCGCTGCACGCCTTCACGCGAGACATCGCCGCCCTTCACGCCGCTTTCAGAAGAGCGGGCGCAGACCTTGTCGATTTCATCAAGAAAGACAATGCCATTTTCCTGCGCGATTGAAACCGCCTCGCGGGTCAGGGCCTCGCTGTCGAGCAGCTTTTCGGCCTCTTCGTTCCTGAGCTGCTCACGCGCCGCCGCCACAGTCATTTTCCGTGGGCGCGGGGCGCGGTTCATGAACGACTTCATCATGTCGCCAAAATTGACAACCTGACCCGGCACCAGCCCCGGCATTTCGCCTGCTCCGGCAGGGGCTGCATCCGCGACGGAAATTTCTATTTCCTTGTCTTCCAGTTGCCCGCTGCGCAACATGCTGCGGAAACGGCTTTTGGTATCGGCCGAAGAGCCTTCGCCCACCAGCGCGTTTACAATCCGCTCCTCCGCCGCCTGCGCGGCCTGTGTTTCCACGTCCTTGCGCCGTGCGTCCTTCAGCATGACAATGGCGGCATCCACCAGGTCCCTCACGATGCTGTCCACATCGCGGCCCACATAACCAACCTCGGTAAACTTGGTAGCCTCAACCTTCAGGAACGGGGCCTGCGCCAGCCGGGCCAGACGGCGGGCAATTTCGGTCTTGCCGCAGCCGGTCGGCCCGATCATGAGGATGTTCTTGGGTACAACTTCTTCGCGCAGGCCATCGGGCAGTTGCGCCCGCCGCCAGCGGTTGCGCAGCGCAATGGCCACGGCACGCTTGGCATCGGTCTGGCCAACGATAAAACGATCAAGCTCGGTAACAATGCCACGCGGCGACAGGTCAGGCGCTTGCATCAGACATCTCCCGTTGCGGCGCGGGTTTCAAGCGTTTCAACCCTGACGGCATGGTTTGTGTAAACACAGATATCCCCCGCGATCTGCATACTGCGGCGCACGATTTCCTCGGCCCCCATCCCTTCCACACCCAGCAGCGCGCGGGCGGCAGATAGGGCGTAATTCCCGCCCGAACCGATGGCGATCACCCCATCCTCCGGTTCCAGCACATCACCATTACCAGTCAGGGTGTAGGAATGTTCGGCATCAGCCACCGCCATCATTGCTTCCAGCCGTCGCAGGTAGCGGTCTGTACGCCAGTCCTTGGCGAGTTCCACGCAGGCACGCTCAAGCTGGTTGGGATAGCGTTCCAGTTTGGCTTCAAGCCGTTCCAGCAGGGTAAAGGCATCAGCCGTGGCCCCGGCAAACCCGGCGAGAATGGAGCCCGAAGGCCCGATCCTGCGCACTTTGCGGGCATTACCCTTGATAACGGTGCTGCCCAGCGTCACCTGGCCATCGCCCGCCATGGCCACACACGGCCCGCGCCTTACACACAGGATGGTCGTGCCGTGCCAGCCGACCGGATCATAGGGAGAGGAAGCAATGAATGAGTTCTGCATGATCCCAAAGACATAGGAGTTTACTCCGCCAGCACAAGGGGCAAACATTTCACCGCCTCCCTGCACCCACCGCACAGCTTGTCCTTTCTGGTCAGCTGTGCACACGCCGACAACACGCGCTCATGCAGACTGGCGCAGCGGCTCGGAGCCGTGCTGAACCCCACGGCACTCGGGCACGCCCCGGATGACCTCATCTACCGCCATTTCGACTGCCGCGCGGGCTGAGCACCCTCTTAGGCGGCTAGCATGGCCCGGACATCGCCCAGCAGGGCATCGCGTGTATACGGCTTGTGCAACACGGCGACACCTTCGGGCAGAAGACCGAAATCGGCATAGCCGGTCACGAACAGCACCGGCAGCTCCGGCCTGCGGGCATGGATATGCCGCGCGGCCTCACCACCGTTCATGCCCGGCATTTTCACATCCATGACCACAAGGGCTATATCCGCGTACTGCTGCACGGCCTCAAGTGCATCCAGCCCACTGGAAGATTCCAGCACCGCATACCCCGCGCGCCGTAAAAAGCCCGCCGTAACCGCCCTGACACCCGGCTCGTCATCCACCACCAGAATGGTATGCCCCTCCGTCGCATCGGGCAGCACACGCGCCATAGTCTGCGCAACGGGGGTGGAAAGCGTAAAGGCCCGCACCGCGCTATCACCAAAGCTGGTTGCCGCAACCTCTGGCATTACCTCACCGGCGCTCTCGTCCTGCACGGACAAGACCTTGCGGACTGGAGCCCGTGTCTGGGCGGGCTCCGCCTGCACTTTTTCACGCGCCATGGTGGGGAACCACAGCTCCACCGCCGTGCCGCCTCCCGGAATACCCTCCACGCGCACTTCACCCCCGCAATGGCTGATAAAGCTGTAGGTCATGGACAGGCCAAGCCCGTTACCCTGCCCGACATCCCGGGTTGTAAAGAACGGTTCGAAAATGCGGGCGCGCTGTTCTTCCGTCATGCCCGTGCCGTGGTCACGGATCTGCACCACAACCCATGCGCTGGCGTGCTCACCCCCCAGATGGCGACCAAGGAGCTTGTCCGCCAGCCTCACGCTGACAACGCATGAACTGTTGCCCTGCGGCTGGGCTTCCAGCGCGTTCAGGCACTGGTTGAGCACCGCAAGCTGAAGCTGGGTGGCATCAGTCCAGACGGGCGGCAACACAATGTCGGGCAACTCGAAACTGACGCGCTCCCACCCGCTGCCGGGCTTGAAACGATCGGTATCCAACTCGGCCAGAATATCCTCAGGCACCTTGCCGCGCATGAGGAAGTCCCGCAGGTTTTCGAGCGTTTCGGCCACGTCCACCTGCTGGCACACAAGATTGCGCGGGCGGCTGAAGTCCAGCAGGCGGCGGGTCAGCACGGCCCCACGCCGCGCCGCCTGCATGGCATTCTGATACAGCCGCGAGGCCGCGGCCTCGCGCGGGGGATCAAGATCCTGCACGAGTTCCAAAGACCCCAGAATGGCGGTCAGCAGATTGTTGAAGTCATGCGCGATACCGCCGGCCAACGTGCCGATGGCCTGCATTTTCTGCGCCTGCTGCAACCGCTGCTCCAGACTGAGCAACTCCGTCACGTCACGATCAATCAGAATGGAATAGGCGGAAAGCCTGTGAGCCCGCAGTGGCTCATTGCGCAGGCTGTCCAGCCGCACGCGGGTCAGGTCATGCCAACGGGTCTGCCCGTCGGGGCCGGGCAGTTGCAGCACCTGCTGATCGCGCCCTGAAGCCGCCAGATCGCCCTGCGCCTGCCGCAGGCTTTCAAGCCTGGCCCCTTCAACCAGATCTTCTTCCTGATAACCGAGGCAGTCCACAACGTTGCGATTGAACTCGCGCGCCATCTGCTGATTCAGGCGGATGAAACTGCCGTTCTGATCCTTGAACGCCAGCCCGAAAGGCAGGTTTTCAAGCAGGCCGCGCAGCAGCAGGCGCTCTCGGGCCAGTTCATTTTCCAGCCGGTAACGATCCGCCGCCTGCCCCACCATGGACAGCAGGGTTTCATCATCCCACGGCTTGTACGCAAAAAAGGAAATCTGCCCCCGGTTGAGCGCCGCCTCGACGGCAGAGATATCGGCATAGCCTGTCAGCAGAATAGCCCCGGCACCGCTCAGTTCGCGGGCATGGGCAAAAAACACGTCGCCCGTCATGCCCGGCATACGCTGGTCGGAAATAATGACCGCCACATCCGGGTGCTGGCGCAGGAGGGCCAGTCCCTCCTCGCCCGAGGAGGCCGCCAGAACATGATAGGTCTGATCGAGCAGGTCGGTCAGCGCCACCAGAATTTCAGGCTCATCATCCACAACCAGAACGACGGGCCGCTCCGCTGTGTCAGGCAACGTGTTCACCGCGCCGCTCCTCTGCTGCTCTGTACGGCACCCGGATTGTAAAGCAGGCCCCGCCGAGGCTTTCCGATCTTGTTATGACAATACTCCCGGCGTGGGCCTGCACAATACCATACGCTGTAGCCAGCCCGAGCCCGGTGCCCGACCCAACAGGCTTGGTTGTAAAAAACGGCTCAAAAACGCGCTCCTGCAAGGCATCGGGCACGCCCGGGCCGGTATCACAAATCCGCAGAACATAATCATTGCCCTCGCCTTTCTCGCGCGGCTGCAGGCTGGACTGCAGCAGAATCCGGTCCTTGCCGACCTGCGCGCCACCTTCCGCCCGGCGGGCGCTCTCGCGTTTTTCCAGAATGGCGTCCGCCGCGTTGCTAACGATGTTCATGACCACCTGATTCACCAGCGCTGCCTGACAGACAAGTTCCGGCGGCGCATCAAGCTGGCAGTCCACCTCTATTTCCTCTCCCAGCTTGGGGGCAAGCAGGGTCAACACCATGCCGATGGCCTCCGGCACATCCAAGCGGCCGAACTCGCCTTCCTCCAGCCGGGAAAAACGCCGCAGGCTCACCACAAGGTCACGCAGGCGGGAAAGTCCGACGAAAGACGAGGCCAGCCGTTCGCTGCCCTTGGCCAGTGCTACCTCGGCCTGCTTCGTATCGCCCAACCGTATGGCCTGGAGCGCCTGCGCCACACTGCGCTTGGCCGTACTTTCATGCGCCAGCACGAAGGCAAGGGGGTTATTGAACTCATGCGCAATACCCGCCGCCAACTCGCCCAGCGAGGCCATCTTGGCGGACTCCACCAGCTCGGCTTGCGCGTCGATCAACTTGCGGTTGGCCGCCGCCAGATCCGCATTCACACGCCGCAGGGCATCCGCCAGAGCCGCACGGGCACGAGCACTTTCCATATGCGCTTCTTCACGCTGGATTTCATCCTGCAAGCTCTTGCGCCGCACAAGCGCCGCCACACGCGCCAAAAACAGATCAGGACGGATATCGGTATCGACCAGATCATCCATACCCGCTTCAAACGCGATACGAACCTTTTCCGCCGCATCAACGCTTTTTTCCATCACGCCCATGACACGCACGCACTGGCGTGTTCGGCGCCTGAAAGCCGCGACAGTGCGGGCCAGCGCCAACCCTTCAAAAGCCGGGCAGGTCAGATCCACGATGACACAATCCGGCGGCGTACCACCACCAGAGCCGTTACCCGCCAGATCAAGCCGGTCTGGATCATCGACCAGTTGGGCTTTCTGCCCGTTGCGCCGCAGCATATCCACCAACGCGCCATCGACCGAAACGGGCTGCAACACCTGCACCCCCTCAGGCTGGTCACGAACGCCCGGCCACGACCACAATGCCCCACCTGGAGCCGTCACCACGCTGATAGCCGGCTGCCGGAAGGTCACGCCCTCACGCTCAGGGGCATCCGCTCCGTATTCACGCAGCAACGCGCAGATACGAAACAGCAGGATTACAGGGTCATCCTCCATGCAGAAACAGGCATCCGCCCCGCGATCAAGCAGCTCATGCTCGCGGGCTGGATCATGGTCGGACATCAGGACGACAACAGGGATACCCCGGGTGGCGGCATTCAGACGCAGGTGCTGGCACAGCCGCGTGGCCTCCGTATCCGGCAACGTTTCAGGCACCACCACCAGATCGGGCAGGACTTCATCAAAACTCGAAAACACCGCCGCCGCATCCGGCACGCTGCGCAGGCTCAGCCCCCGCATGGTCAGAACATCGCGCAGGCAGGCCATCGCCTGCGCGTTTACCCCGGCGAACATCACGGTACACGAAAGAAACTGCATGAACGACCGTAACGCTCCCTTACAAAGCCCAAAACACCAGAAAAAACCCGCAAGACCGGGCATTGCTTCTGGCTGCCTATCCATCCTTACCTTAAACGCCCGAACAAAGCGCCGTCTGCTCTCGAATGCGTGAACAGGGATCTATTCCGTACACACTGCCCCCGACACCCCTTCCATGACGTGACACAACCGCCCGCCCCCCTGTATAACAGGCTTCGCAATCGTATCCCCCAAAGGAAAAACGGGTTCATGGATCAGCGTACTCCCCTTGCTCCGCAGTCTTCCGTTCCCGCCCTCCATGAAGGCGGATCGACTATCCTACACCTTATATGCACGGCCCTTTGGGTCATCTGCCATTTTGTAGCGGGCTTCATCCAGCAGATAGCCGAGCTGCTCGCACCGTTCCTGCTCATCGCAGGGGTGATGTGGGCGGCCGTGCCGACCCTGACAGGCGCTCTCACACGCTCCACCGCCGTAGCGGACCCTCAGGCGCGTGACGCCATCAACACCGCAGCCGCCGCCATCCCGCACGACATCATACTGGGTGGGCACATGCTTAGCGCCACCAGCCTGATTTACGACGGGATTGGCCTGATGGCCGTGGCGGCCGCCGCCTCCACCCTGACCGCCCTTGCCGCGCGCAACATGTAGATTTCCACTGGGCCTGACATGACCATGGGCCGCAACGCCACCCACCGACCCGCACCGCACCAGGGCCAGACCGCATGATCCATCTGGACTCCGTTTCCTGGCGCCGGGCCAGAAAAGACCCCGCCCCCATTCTCTCGCGGCTCTCCTTTTCCGTACCGCAGGGCGGGTTCCGCTGGCTTCTTGGCCCTTCGGGGGCAGGTAAAAGCAGCCTGCTCAGCCTGCTCCATGTTGAAACCCTACCCAGCGCAGGGCGTATGGTGGTGCTTGGCCAGCCTGTTGACGACGAGCAGAAACGCGGCACCTTTGTCATGCTGCGCCGCCGCATTGGCATGATTCATCAGGATTTCCGTCTGATGCCCGGCCTGTCGGTAGCCGACAATATCGCTCTGCCCCTGCGGCTGCAAAACCGCCCCGAAGACGAAATCCGCGATGAAATCCGCGCCATACTCAAATGGGTGGGGCTGGGAACCTATCATGATGTACCCGTCGAGCATCTTTCCGGTGGAGAGCAGCAGCGCACGGCCATCGCACGCGCCATCATCCATCGTCCCGGCCTGATTTTAGCGGACGAACCCACAAACGCTCTGGAAGAAAGTCAGGCTCATCGCCTGCTGGACATGTTTGCCGAACTCAGCGCCATGGGCGCCACTGTCATTGTCGCAACCCATAACGAGGCCCTTGTGCGCCGCCTGCCCCGCCCCGCCCTTTTTCTGGATCGCGGCCATCTGGTAAGCGAGGACAGTCCGTTATCATGAGCCGCCATTCATCCCGCAGGCGTGACGGCCTGTCACTGGCTGAGGCCATGCCCGATCGCGGGCTGTTCGCGCTGGTTGCCATGGTTGGGTTTCTGGCCGCGCTGACACTGGCCGGAGCCTACGGCGCAAGGGCTCTTTCAGCCCGCTGGGCCGGAGGGGCCGCACAGCTTGTCATTATTCAGGTGCCACAGCCCGATCAGCCTGCCCAGAACACGGGGCAAGGTCAGGCTGTGGGACAAAACCGGGCCGACGCCGTGCAGGGTGCGCTGGGCAGCCTGCCAGCGGGCAGCATCGTGCACCGGCTTTCGACGCAGGAACTGGGTAGCCTGCTCCAGCCCTGGCTCGGCAGCGGAGCAAGCAGCGGACAACCCGGTGTAAACAGCCCGGCCATACCCATGCCCGCCGTCATACGCGTTGAGTTGCCCGATGACAGCGCCCCACCCGCCACACTGGAGCAGGATCTGTCCACACTCGCTCCGGGCGTGATCGTTGAGCACAACAGCCTTTGGAGCACGCGGCTGAACGCTCTGGCCAACAGCCTGCTTGCCTGTGCGGGACTGGCGCTGCTGACCGTGTGCGGTGTCGCCACCCTGATTACGGGCCTGACCACCCGCGCGGGGCTGGCCTCGCGCCGCGATGTCATTACCACCCTGCATGGGCTTGGCGCATCCGATAGCTATATCGCCGGGCGCTTCGCCCGCCGGACCGCCTCGCTTGCCTTTGGAGGCGGACTGGTCGGCACAGTGCTGGCCTGCCTGCCGCTGTTCGCGCTGCTCCAGATTACGGCGCCCTTTACCACCGATGCGCAAATGACTTCGCTCTCCACCGCACAGGACGGCCTCATAGATCATGGAACAATCCTCGACACGATACCAGCCGACCTGCTGATCGGGCTGGTCTGCCTGCCCATTGCGGCTGCGCTGATCTGCTGGCTGACAACCCAGTTGAGCGTGCGCCTGTGGCTCCGCCGTCTCCCCTGATGCGCCGTCTTGTCAAACTGGCTCCGGCCTTCGCATTTCTGGGGTTGCCGCTCCTGTTCCTATGCGGCTTTGGCTGGTTCGTGCACGATGCCCTGCGGCCCGCCGGGCCTTTGCCCCATACGCAAGGCATTGTGGCCCTTACCGGCGGGGCCGGGCGGGTCGAAACCTCGCTACGCCTGCTGGAGCAGGGGCAGGCGCAATGGCTGCTGATTTCAGGCGTGGCTCCGCAGGCCTCGCAACAGGCCCTGCTGCTGCCGGAGCAGGAAAAAAAACTCGGAGGACGGATTACGCTGGGCTATCAGGCCCGCTCGACCATCGGCAATGCCGAGGAAACCGCTGCCTGGGTGGCTGACAACCATATCAGCAGCCTTGTGGTAGTAACGGCTGGCTACCACATGCGCCGCGCCATGCTGGAACTGGGGCGCACCCTGCCTGATGTCGCACTCTATGCCTACCCGGTCACGCCACCGGCCATGCGACACCTGACTCAGCGATCCACTCTGCGCCTGCTGATGACAGAATACCTCAAATGGCTGGGGGCGCTGGCAGGCTTTGCGCATAAGCCTACCGCCTGATCAGCCCCCCCGGCTTTCAGGGCCGAACCGCCGCTTACAGCCCGCCCAGAATGGCAGCATGGTGGCGCAGGTGTTCACAGGCGAAGCTCTGCACAAACCAGTAGGAATGATCATACGCGGCATGGCGCCGCAGGATCAGCTTCTGGCCCACCGCTTTGGCTGCGGTTTCCAGATGCCAGGGCTGAAGTTCACGCTCAAGGAACTGGTCCGCGTCGCCCTGATCCACCAGAATGGTCGTGGGGTGGCGCAGGCCATCTTCAAGCATACAAACGGCATCATAGGCCCGCCAAGCGGTGCGGTCCTCGCCCAGATAGGCGGTAAACGCCTTCTGGCCCCACGGCACGGCCGAGGGATGCACGATCGGGGCAAAAGCGGAAACCGACTTCCAGAACTCGGGGTTGCGCAGGGCGTGCACAAGCGCACCATGCCCGCCCATGGAATGGCCGGTAATACCCCGTCGCGCGCCATCCAGCGGCAGAGCCGCCTCGGCCAGCGCGGGCAGTTCGCGGCTGATATAGCTATCCATGCGGTAGTGGCGGTTCCAGGGCTCCTGCGTGGCGTCCAGATAGAAGCCCGCCCCCGTGCCCATATCCCAGTCTGTGTCTTCACCCGGCAGCCCGGCCCCTCGGGGCGAGGTATCAGGCGCGACAATGGCCAGCCCCAGCCGGGCAGCCTCAGCCAGCGCAGCCGACTTGATCAGAAAAGTTTCGTCCGTGCAGGTCAGACCGGCCAGAACGTAAAGAACCGGCACGCGCTTGCCTTCAAGTGCAGCGGGAGGCAGGAAAACGCCAAACCGCGCAGGCAGCCCCAGTACTTCGGATTGATGTTCGTAAAACTGTACGCTGCCACCATGACAGCGGTGCTCTTCCCGCAGGGTTAATCCGGCAGTCGCTTGCATTGCTTAATATTCCTCCGGCATTTCACCACATGTTTTCAAAGACATAGCCCCGATCATGTCATCAACATAATACTGCCATATCGGGAAACCACTTTGAGTGTGTCATGTTAGAGCACGGACGGGCAATACAGCCCCGGCAAGAAAGGAGACAGTCTGGATGATCGTTGACCCGCGCGTGGGATTACGCATCATATCCCGCGAGGTTCGCACTATTGTCCTGCTCATGGCAGCCTGGGATTTTGTGGTCGTGGTTCTTTTCCAGGTGTTCCATCAGGAATGGATGGAACAGCCGAGCCTGCCGGTTCCACTGATTGGCTCCGCCCTGGCACTCTTCATGGGATTTCGTGGCACCAGCGCCTATGCCCGGTGGTGGGAAGCCCGCACTCTGTGGGGGAGTGTCACCAACAACTGCCGCTCCTTCGGCCGGCAGGTCGGCACCCTGCTGGGCGACCGACATGACCTGATGTACGCTATTGCCGCCTACCCACACGCTCTGCGCATGGCTCTGGGCAAGCTGGATGCGAGCGACGACATCAACCGCCTTCTGCCCCCCGCCATGCGCGAGGCCATTGCCGGTTACCGAAACCAGCCCAATGCCATTCTCTACCAGATCGGGCTCGGCGTTGCGGAAGAAGTCCGCAAAAAAAACATCGACGGTGCCGTGCATGGGCAGATCGACCGTATCCTGTCTGATCTGGCCAATGCGCAGGGAGGGCTGGAGCGTATCCGCAACACGCCGCTACCCATGCAGTTTTCGGTGCTGCCAAGGGTGCTGGTGAATATCTTCTGCATCGTGCTGCCGCTGTCCATGGTTCAGACGCTTGAATGGATCACCCCGCTGGGTTCAAGTCTTGTCGGCTGCCTGTTCCTGGTACTGGACAAAAGTGCCAGCGACCTTCAGGAACCTTTCGCCAATACGCCGCACGCCCTGCCGATGGCCACCATGGCCCGCGCGATCGAAATTGACGTGCTACAACCCACAGGCGACGCCATCGCCCCGGCGCTACAGGCCATTAACGGGGTGCAATCATAACCACAGCCCCGCCTCTATCGGCTGTTTTAAAAGACAAACGCGCATTTTTATGCTAGAAGGTCAGGTTATGAATACTTTCAGAGCACCTCCCAAAGGTGGCGTGACAGATGCCATGGCACGCACCGCCGCCGCCACGACCGCAGCCCAGGCAAAAACCAAGGTAAAGGACGAAGATCCCTTTCAGGAAGGTGATGCCATAGTCTACGCCGCCCACGGTGTCGGTCGTGTGGACCGGATCGGGGTGGATGAAATAGCCGGAACCAAGCTGGAAGTCATTCAGATTTCCTTCCCCGGCAACCAGATGACACTGCGCATCCCACTGACCAAGGCCCGTAAGGCGGGGCTGCGCAAGATCGTCTCGCGCGAGATCGTGGACAAGGCCATGGCTATCATCAAGGGCAAGCCGCATGTCAGCAAGGGCATGTGGGCACGCCGCGCGGTGGCGTATCAGGAAAAGATCAACTCCGGTGATCTGGTACAGATTGCCGAGGTGCTGCGCGACCTGCGCCGCAATGTTGACAGCCTGGACGGCAGCTTCAGCGAGCGCAAGCTGTTTGAAGCCGCTCAGGAACGTTTTGTGGCCGAAGTGGCGGTGCTGGAAAAGAAGGAACCCAACGAAGTTCTGGAAGCCCTGACCGCCGTCATGAAAGCCGCCTGAACGGCTGACGCCTACCGGCCAGAGTGCTCAAAACCGGCACCCCACAGGGATGCCGGTTTTTTTATGCGGCCGTTCTTTTCCCTACCGGTTTTCCGCACGCACCAACGCGGATAATCTGGCACACGCTACGCGCCCCATTTGCCTCCGGGATCTGCTCATGAAACCCGCCGCCACTCTCAAGCCGCCGCACCTGACCGCTAATTTTTTACGCGCCTGCCTGTCCGACATAAAAGCCGGGCTATTCTGGCAGGCACTGCCCAAGCTGGAACCCTACGGGCTGATCCCTCCGCCCGAAAACGACAGCATGGAACAGGCTGGCATTCTGTATGCCATCTGTCTGGCCGCCACGGGCAAGCCGGAAGTGGCGGCCGATATACTGGCCGCTGTAGCCAGCCGCCACTCGGCCAGCCAGCACCCGTTACACGATCTGGCCGAACTGATGACGGCTCAGGATCGCCGGGCCGAAGCTCTTGTCGTAGCGCAGGCTCTGCTGCGCCGCACGCCGGATGATACACGCGTGCACGCCGTGTTGGGCAGTCTGCTGGTACAGACCGGCCAGCACGAAGCCGCCATCAGCGTATTGAAGCAGGCTGTGGCGCGCGTGCCTGACGCCATGCTCCCCCGCAGCCTTCTCGCCATGGCCCTGACCGAACACGGTGCCATGCAGGCCGCCTTGGACTGCCTGCACCCCCTACCCAACAACGCGACCGACCGCGCCGCAACACATGCCAATATCGGCACGATCCTGACCGGCCAGGGCCAAATGGGGGAAGCGCTCAGCCATTTTGACGCGGCACTCGCTCTCCGCCCTGACGATGCACGCGTTCGCTTCAACCGCTCTGTCGCCCTGCTCAAGGCCGGAGACTACGCAAAAGGCTGGCAAGAGCACGAATGGCGGCACGCCCTGCCGGGGCACGCTGCCGTGCCGGACAACGCCACCCTGCCCGCCCTGAACGATGCCACGCGGCTTGATGGCCAGCGGGTTCTGCTCGTACATGAAGAAGGGCTGGGCGATACGCTGATGTATCTGCGCTATGTCCCATCTCTGGCAGAGCGGGGCGCGATTGTTCACCTGCTTGTGCCGCCGGCACTTAGCCAGCTCTGCCAGCGCGTACAGGGTGTCCATACCGTGCATGTCATGCGCGATGGCGCGCCGCCCCTGCCCCGCTTTGACTGGTATTGCGGTTTTATCAGCCTGCCACGCATTTTCCTGCATACACAGGCCCCATGGGGCGCGCCCGTGCCCTACCTGCGTGCCGATCAGGAAAAAACACAGGCCATGGCGGCTCTGCTCCCCTCCGGAAAGGCGCTCAAGGTCGGGCTGGTCTGGGGCGGAGCGCCGCGCGCCAACACTCTGGCCGCCCATATTGTGGACAGGCGACGCTCACTCCCCCTGAGTGCTCTGGCACCCTTGGGCCGCCTCTCGGGGGTCAAGCTCATCAGCCTGCAAAAAGGCCCTTATGCCGAGCAGATGATGGACCCGCCCGAAGGTATGCGCCTTTACGACCCGACAGACGCCCTGCACAGCATGGACGACACGGCAGCCCTTATTATGGGGCTGGATGTGGTGGTAAGCGTGGATACATCCGTGGCACATCTGGCGGCGGGTCTAGGCAAGACAGTGCTGCTGATGGACCGCTACGACAACTGCTGGCGCTGGCTCCACGGCCGGGAGGACACGCCGTGGTATCCGAACCTGCGCATCATCCGCCAGACCACACCGCGTCAGTGGACGGATGTAGTCAGCCGTGTGGCGCAGGCCCTGTCTGCCATGGCGCGTTCACGCCGCTGACAGGGCCATGAGGCCACACAGGCGGCCAGCAGGTAAGAAAGCCGCGAACGCCGGGGGACAAGCGCTTCATAGCCTGTCACACGCGCCACGCGTTTTATCAGCAAGGGATAGCCTGCAATCAGTTTATGAAATGACAGCAAGCCGACATGTAGCGCGCACTTCCCGCCTTATGCGGGGATCAAATAATCTGCGATCTGTAAAAATACCGGAACCGGGCGGTCATATTTTCACACCCGGCTCTGATATCCACTGATCAGGGGTAGGCTCAGGCCCCGCCCGCAGGCGCTTTGGCCACGCTGCCGCCCGATGCTGCCTGCGGGGCAACATTGGTCGGCGCGGTTGCGATCATCCTTGCCTCGGCTCCGCTGCCAATGACCTCAAACACGGCCAGAGCCCGGCGCACACGCCCGTCGGGCAGCAGGACAAAGGCACCATCCACGCCCTGAAAGCCGGTCGGGCGGGTGAGTAGTCTAGGCGAAAAGTCTTTCGCGCCCTCATCAGCCAGAGTGCGTACGGCGCCTGCTGCATCGTAGGTCAGATCAACCAGCGGTTTGGGCGTATGCTGGTACTGCGCGGAAAAGCGCGCGACAAACCCCTGTCGTGCAGAGGGATTGGGTGCCGCATACCATGCGCCACGGATCGGCCCCAGCTTGCTGGCAAACGCCGCCCACAAGCCCGGCCCCATGATCCGTACGGCAGGCAGGCCAACCTGCATGTCGTTCAGCGCGGTCATGACGGTCTTCAAAGACAACCCGGTATCGCCCAGCAGCAGAGCATCGAAAGGCAGCGAGGCAGGCCCCACGCTCTGCCCGGAGGCACTCATACCCGCCACGCCCATGCTGGCGCTCCCCCCGGGCAGGGTAGCCGGAGCGCTGGCGGCATCGTTCCCTGCCTGCCCCAATGCCGCCGCCAGATCGGTCGGCAGAGGCTGAGCCTGCGTATCAGCCTCCGATCCGGGAACAACCCCGGCGGGCAGCGATGCGCCATTACTGCTGACACCGCTGAGCTGTTTAAGAGCGTCCGTGATATTTTCAGGCGCGCTGGAATGGTAGCTGATGACAGGCTCCGCCAGCCCCTGATCCCGGCAGGCAACCTGCAAACCAGCGCCCATCGCACGGCCCAGAGGATTATCCGGCAGCAGCGCCGCAAAACGCTTGCGCCCTTCCTGCCGGGCCTGCTCCACCAGACGCTGAACCTGATCTTCCGGCGTAATGCCCATAACCCATATGCCGGGCCGCGCCTGCGCCACATCGCTTGTCAGGGCCAGAACCGGCACCCGCCCCGCCTGCGCGGCAGGCGCTGCCTCGGCTGTATCACCACTTGTCAGAGGCCCGATCAGCACGCTATCGCCCGCGCGCACGGCGGCGGCAGCGGCTTCGGCCGCGCCACCGGGGCCAGCCGTATCGTGAGCATCCACCCGCAGTTGCACGCCGCGCGTTCCCTGCGCAGGTTGCGCGGCCAGCGCCATTTCCGCTCCGGCCAGCAGTTCACGCCCAAGGGGGGCATTGGCACCGCTCAGAGGCAATAGCACACCGATGCTGCGACTGGCCGCCTGTTGGGGCGCTTCAGGCGTCACGACAGGGCCTGCGCCCGGTCTGGACGCTTCCTGCGCGCACCCGGCCAGCAGAAGTCCGCCCAGCCCCAGAGCCGCAAGACCGCGCCCTTTCGGCGCATGGGTGGCATAAGCCACGGACATTCTGGCCATTCCGGCCTTGCATGAGGGGGCATTTGCCGCCAGAGCTTGTGCACAAAGCCCTGACAGGAGCGAATATGCGCGCGTCATCATCCACATCATCCTTTACCGCCAGCCAGCCTGATGAGCCGCCGCATGACAAGACTGATCCATTGCATAGCGAAGGAGACGCGCCAAGTCATGCGCCTTCTTCTTCCAACATACCGCCTGCAACACTGGTGCTTGTCGCAACACCCATCGGCAATCTGGGCGATTTCAGCCCCCGCGGAGCCGAAGCGCTGGCCACAGCCGAACTCGTCTTATGCGAAGACACCCGCACAACCGCCCGGCTTCTGACCGACCGAGGCATCAACGCGCGCACGGAAGCCCTGCACGAGCATAATGAACGCCAGCGCGTGCCGGCCCTTGTGGCCCGCCTGCAGGCGGGAGCACGGATTGCACTGGTTTCAGACGCGGGTATGCCCCTGCTGTCCGACCCCGGCTACCGCCTTGTACGCGCCGCCATAGAGGCGGGTATTACCGTTACCGCCGTGCCCGGCCCCAACGCGGCGCTGACGGCTCTGGTGTTATCAGGCCTGCCGCCCTACCCGTTCCTGTTCGTTGGGTTTCCGCCGCCACGCTCCGCCGCCCGGCGCGAAGCCTTCGCCCGCCTGCACGCAGCGGAACGCGCGGGCCTTGGCGCAACCCTGATCTGGCACGAAGCCCCACATCGGCTGGCGGAAACCCTGCACGACATGGCGGCCGTCTTCGGGCCGGATCGACCTGCCGCCGTTGCCCGCGAGTTGACAAAACGCTTTGAGGAAATTCGCCGGGGCACCGTGTCTGAACTGGCGGATTTTTATACCCAGACCGCACCGCGAGGCGAAATCACCCTGCTGCTCGGCCCAGCCCCGGAAGAAAGCGCCAGCGCGGATGATCTGGACACGACGCTCACCACCCTTCTGGCCACGCATTCGGTCAAGGATGCCGCAGCTCTGGCAGCGGCGGCGGCAGGCCTGCCCAAACGGGTTGTGTACGCCCGCGCACTGGAACTGGCCAGCCAGAAGAAGGACTAGGCACTCTCAGGCTGCGGCCACGGCCTCACCCGCCGCATGGCCGCTGGCCCATGCCCAGTGGAAATTATAGCCACCGAGCCAGCCGGTTACATCCACGGCCTCGCCCACCACATACAGACCGGGTACGGATGTGGCCTCCATCGTACGCGAAGACAGGGCGCGTGTGTCCACCCCGCCTCGCGTGACCTCGGCCTTGGCAAAGCCTTCAGTCCCCGTGGGGGTAAGCCCCATATGACTGATATGCCGGGCCAGTGCCGCCACATCCTTGTCCGCCCATTCGGCCAGCGGTCTGCCATGCAGCTTTTCGGGCACATAACGCGCGCTCAGCGCCTGTGCCAGACGCTGCGGCACCCAGCGCCCCAACGTGGCGGGAGCCTGCGTCCGCACCCCGCTTTTTTTCAGCCGCGCCAGCGCCGCGCCCATGTCCTGCCCCGGCACCAGATCGAGCGAAAGTGGCTGGCCTTCGCGCCAGAAAGAGGAAATCTGCAACAACGCCGGGCCGGACAGCCCACGATGCGTGAAAAGCAGCGCTTCTTCAAAGGCAGTCTTGCCACAGGCTGCGCGCACCGGCAGCGAAACCCCCGCCAGCGTGCGCAGCCAGGCGTCCTCCTCCTGCCCGAACACCAGCGGAACCAGCGCTGGCTCAGGCGTAATGACCGGCAGGCCGAACTGTCGGGCCACATCATAGGCAAAGCCGCTCGCCCCCAGCTTGGGAATGGACAGCCCGCCACTGGCCAGCACCAGAGAGCGCGCATGGAGCGCGCCCGCTGTCGTCTGCACCGTGAAATGATCGGCCTTGCTGACGCCAGTCACCCGTACGCCGGTCAGAATACGCACATGGGCCGCACGGCATTCGTCCAGCAGCATCTGCACGATGTCAGCAGCGGAGCGGTCGCAAAAAAGCTGCCCCAGCTTCTTTTCGTGCCAGGCAATGCCGTGCCGTCCCAGCATGGCCAGAAAATGCTCCGGCCGGTAGCGACTGATAGCGGATTTGACGAAATGCCGGTTGCTGGAAAGAAAGCATTCAGCCCGCATGTCTGTGTTGGTAAAATTACAGCGCCCGCCGCCTGAAATCAGGATCTTGCGCCCAACTTCCGGCCCGTGCTCCAGCACGCTCACCCGCAGGCCACGCCTGCCTGCGACAAGCGCTGTCATAAGGCCGGCGGCGCCTCCCCCGACAACGACCACATCCCCCAAGGCCGCGGCCGTGCCAGAAAGTCCGTTCATGGTTCTTAAAAATCCAGATTTGTGTAATATTCGGGCGGTGTAATCCCGGAAATGCGATCCGCCAAAAGGGGACGGAAACAGGGACGCGACTTCATGCGGGCGTACCAGTCACGCAGGGCAGGTACACGCGCCCAGTCGATGTCGCCAATAAAGTCCATGCATGACAGGTGGGCCGCCGCTGTAAAATCCGCCAGCGACAGAAAACCACCGCCCAGCCAGTTACGGTTTTCCGCCAGTTCATTGGCATAGCGCATCAGCGGCCGCATGGAGGCGTACGCATCACGCAGGGCACCGCCATCAGGATTGCCGCGTCCGCTCAGCCGCTTCATCACGCGTTCATCAATAAAGCGACCGGATACCTCACGCGCGAAGAGCGTATCGAACCAAGCCGCCACACGGCGCACCTCTACCCGTTCCGCCAGCGTGCGACCAAGCAAGGGCGTATCGGCGTACGCTTCTTCAAGGTATTCGCAGATTACGGGGGCAGAAGGGACAATCAGACCGTTGTCCTCAATCAGGACGGGCACGTCGCCCGCCGGGTTGATGGCGAACAGTTCCGGGCGCTGTTCCCACGCGCGCTCAATCACCGGCTCGAACGGCAGACGCTTTTCACCCAGCACCAGACGCACGGTGCGGCTGGCCGGGGATATCGGAAAATGCAGGAGGGTACGCATACGCTTTCGTTTATGCCATTGCCCGCCCCCACGCCAGAGGGAAAACACAGCCCGGCGCACGGCTGCTACAATTGTAATTCACAACACAAAGCGCTTGCGTTCGGGCAGCCAAGCCGCCAATGCGTAGGACAGGCGCGCGACGGTTATCCGGCTTCGGAATCCTGCGGCTGTTTTTTTCGCGCACGCCCTGATTTGTTGACCACCTGAATTTTGAGAGCGGCGGTATTTCCTTGTCTGGCACACCCTCTGCTGGCCCATCAGCACACCTTCCGCGCATCCGCATGTCCGGGCGCACATTCGTGGCCCTGACCCTGACCCCAGAATCCCCTCTGACGGACTGGCTGGCCGCGCTGGATCAACAGATCGCGCGCTCGGTCGGTTTTTTCGCAGGCAAACCTGTCATTGTGGATCTGAGCATGGTGGAGGCCGACACTCCCGACCTCGCCACCCTGCCCGATGATCTGAAGCAGCGCGGCATCAGGATTATCGGCATTGAGGGCGGCAACCGCAACTGGCCCGCCACCGCCGGATGGGACTGGCCAGAGAGCCCGGCCTCCACCCGTGCTGCCCCCGCGCAACCACGCGAAAATACGCCCTCCGCCAGCACGGACGAGGAACACGCCACTCAGGCCAAAAATCCTGCGCACCCCATCGCCCTTGTGGTGGAGGAAAGCGTACGCTCGGGCCAGCAGGTAGTCTGGCCTGAAGGGGATGTTGTCGTACTGGGCGCTGTTGCCTCAGGGGCAGAGGTTTCCGCCGGGGGCTCCATCCATATCTATGGTGCGCTGCGTGGCCGCGCCGTCGCGGGGATCGGCGGTAACAGCACTGCCCGCGTCTTCACAAAAGCACTGGACGCGGAACTGGTGGCCATAGACGGTTTTTACGCCACAGCCGAAGAAATGGACCCGGTCTGCATTAATGGCCCCGCCCAGATCCTGCTGGAAGGCGAAAGACTGGTGTTCCGTCCCCTGCCCGGCTGACGGAGCGCAGCCATATGAGTGGGCCTGAAAAAAAATGGCAAAAAAAAGCCCACTGTAAACGGAAAATTCAAAGTTACATTTTCTAATACAACCAGCTAATGTCGCCATGTGACCGCACCGAGGGGCTCCGGCGGCATGACCTGAAAGAAAAGGAACACCGATGGCAAAGGTTCTCGTCGTCACGTCAGGCAAAGGTGGCGTCGGCAAGACCACTACAACAGCGGCTCTCGGGGCGGCTCTGGCCAAAACCGGGCAGAGTGTGGTTCTGGTAGATTTTGACGTTGGCCTTCGTAACCTTGATCTTATCATGGGGGCCGAGCGGCGTGTGGTGTTTGACCTGATCAATGTTATTCAGGGCGACGCGAACCTTGCTCAGGCTCTGATCAAGGACAAACGGATCGAAACCCTCTCGCTGTTGCCCGCCTCCCAGACGCGCGACAAGGACGCACTGACGGCTGAAGGCGTAGCCAAGGTTGTCTCGGAACTCCGCAAGAAGTTCGACTGGGTAATCTGCGATAGCCCTGCGGGGATTGAGCGCGGCGCGCAGATGGCGATGCACCATGCGGACATGGCGGTAATCGTTACCAACCCCGAGGTTTCGTCGGTGCGTGATAGTGACCGGATTATCGGGATGCTGGACAGCACGACGGAAAAGGCCCGCGCGGGTGAGAAAATGCCCAAGCACCTGCTGCTGACCCGCTATGATCCGCAGCGCGCGGCATCGGGCGACATGCTGGGCACCGACGACGTTCTCGAAATCCTGTCCATTCCGCTGCTGGGCATCGTTCCCGAAAGCCCGGACGTGCTCAAAGCCTCCAACCTTGGTGCGCCCGTAACCATTGCAGAACCCAGCAGCGCGGCCGCTGGAGCCTATATGGAAGCTGCCCGCCGCCTGATGGGCGAGGATATCAAAGTCACCATTCCCACCGAGCGGCGCGGTATGCTCGACTGGCTGTTCAAATGGAGAGCCGCATGAGTTTTCTCTCCAACCTCTTCAATAAGCGCTCATCCGCACCCATTGCACGGGATCGGCTGCAAATTCTGCTTGCCCATGAACGCATGTCCGTGGACGGCAGCGGCAATCAGGATGACCTGCTGGCCAAGCTTCACCGTGAGATCATGGAAGTGATCAAGCGCCATATCTCAGTCGATCAGGACAAGGTGCAGATCAAAATGGATCGCGGTGCACAGTGTTCCGTGCTGGAGATTGATGTGGAAGTGCCGGGCCTGACAGACCGGCTGGCCAAAAAAGACGACAAAGACAAAGACGATAAAGACAAAAAAGACTAAGCCACCCGCCCCGGCCAGCACTGCTACGGCCGGGGTGGAGGAATTTTGTCAGGCTGGCAGCAGCGGCTCCAGCCAGACCCGCGCCTGAGTGAAGTCCTCCCGCAGAGCTTCAACGGCCGCATCAGGGTCACGCCGCTCGAACGCGGCAATCAGCTTGAGATGCGGATGTTCAGGATCTGCCGGGGTAACAGGCGGCAGGCAATTCGTCGCGGCGTAAACCGGCCCCATGCGCGTCCATAGACCACGGATCAGTCCGACCGTAAGCAGACGCCGTGAAAACATGGCGGTCGTGCTGTGGAAAACCACGTTGGCCACCGCCGCTGCGTGGGGGCTACCCGCTTCGTAAGCCAGAATGAAATCGTGATGCTTGGCCCGCATGACCGCGATTTCGTCCGTTGTGATATGCGTCGCCAGTTCGCGTATAACACGCTCTTCCAGATCGCCCCGTACGCCGTGAATTTCGAGAAAAACCTCGCGCGCCGTCACGGGCACACAGGCCGTATTACGGTCGTCCAGCTCCAGCGCTTGTTCTGAAACAAGACGCAGCAAAGCCTCTCGTACGGGTGTCGGACTAAGCCCCAGCGCCGCCGCGAGCGGCCGCAGCACCAGCCGCTCGCCCCCCTTATAGTGGCAGTAAATGAGCCGATCTCTGATCTGCTGATAAGCGTATGCAGCCAGCGCACCCCGCCCTTCCGGGCGCGTATGGTCTGGGGTTGCCAAAATAGACCCTGCTCTCATTGCGCGTAAGCCGTCCGCTCTGTTTGTCCGTAATACAAAATCCGGCGCTCCACCATTGAGGCCAGCAAAAGCGCTGGCCCACAGCATCACAGCCGTGTCTTTTTTCGACTCTATCAAAATTCTGCCATGAGGGAACCTGACACCATGACGGAATCAAGCAGGACTACGCCAGCGGCCCCCCAAACACGGTTTTATTCCGCGTCCGAGCTGATCGGTTGCAATAAAAACTTCGTGAGAGCAGTGATCTATCAACCCCGTCCGACCAACGGACAAGCAGGTCAGTAGATGCCTTCGCAAGCGGGGTTATCCTATCGTTAAAAAGTATCACAAAAACTGTATGAGAACGGGTATCTTCTCAGAAGGATTTTATTTTCCTTTTGAAACATCTTATGTTTTCCGCAATATCGCTTACCAGACAGCCTCTGTTGCCATGCTGTCATAACTTAGCCCGTTTACCTCATGGAATACCCCTTGGCACCCCCTTCGTCCCCTTCCCCCTTCCCCGCAAACGGCATGAACGCACCGCCAGTTAAACACGGCACGTATTGACGGCATGAAGCCTTGTCTCTCACAGAGCAGTTTCAATGGACTTGGGAGCGCAGACTTCATGGCATCAAGAAAAAAGGTACTGGTTGCTACTGTCATGGCCGCATCGGTGGTCAGTCTGCCCTATACGCTTGCCCGCCACGCCATGGCGGACGACTATAGCGACCTGCTGGACGTTCTGCGCGCCAAGGGCAGCCTGACCCAACACGAATATAGTACCCTGCTTGGCAAGCATATGCGCCATGTCGCCGCCGAGCAGGACGCGGCTCCCCGTGCGGTTCGCCCGACGGCTCATTCCCGCGCCACACAGCAGACCGCCAGTCGCGCGGCCGCCCATGGCACGGGCGTCAGCAACGGTTATGAACCCGGCATCCGTTTTGAAGCCGCCCCCGAAGTCGCCTCCCGCGCGGAAGATGCCGCCACCCGTGCGGAAGCCAGCGCCCGCTCCGCACAGCAGGCACTGGACGCCATGAACTCAAACCAGGGCGGCTTCGTGCGCGTGGCCAAATATGTGCCTGGCAAGGGGCTGACCTTTAAAGCTGGTCCGGTGGACATCAACCTGTCCGGCTTCGTCAACGGCTTTTACACGTTCAACAGCCCCACCGGCGGCACCGCCGTTGCCGGTGGCGTTTCAACGGGTAGCACCGGCTTTGACTCCTCGGCCGTACGTAACGGCCTGCTCCCTGCAGGGCTCATGCTCAAGCTCAGCACCAAGCAGCAGGGCTGGGATATCGACGCGGTTCTGGGCATGTATCCGGGCACGAACGACGCCAAGGTTGGCGCCTTAAATGCCAACAGCGGTGGTAATCCTGTCGGGCTGGGCACGCCGGGCATCGACTTCCGTCAGATTTACATCACGTTCGGCAACAGCGATGTGGGCACGTTCAAGGTCGGGCGCGATCTTGGCCTGTTCGGTGGCGACGCCATCATGAGCGATGCCACCCTGCTCAGCGTCGGGGCCACGGGCAGCAACTCCTCGCCGGCCAATACGTCGCTGGGCCGTATCGGCGTGGGCTATGTCTATGCCGACTGGATTCCGCAGATCACCTACACCACACCCAAGATCGCGGGCGTGCAGGCCAGCGTAGGCATTTTCCAGCCGCTGGATGAGTTCCAATATGCGGGATCGAACGCTGATAAAAACTCTCCGTCCTACAACTCGACCTACTCCGCCTCCTCCACGCAACATTCCTCCCCCATGATTCAGGGCCGGGTCACGTATGAAACGACCCTGGGTGAGGTCAAGGCGAAGATCTGGGCCAGCTTCCTGATCCAGCACCAGCAGAACCTGCAATATATCGATAACGGCACCACGACTTCGACCGGCACCCACCATGCCGCCATGGTGGAAGCGGCTGATATCGGCACCAAGATCAGCTACAAGGGCTTTGAAGGCGTGGCCTACTACTACCGTGGCAGCGGGCTGGGCACCACGGGCCTGTTCTTTGATGGCGTGGCCTCCAATGGCCGCAAGCGTGATTCCGAAGGGTATTACGTGCAGGGTGCCTATAACGTGACAGAACGCCTCAAGCTGGTCGGCAGTTACGGGGTTAGCAACCTCTATCTCGCCTCTGGCGAGGCACAGACGGTCGATCCCGCCTATCTGGTGCGGCGTAACCAGTCCATTATCGGTGCGGCATATTACCACATGACCGACTGGCTGAATCTGGTAGCCGAATACGCGCATACTTCGTCCGTTGCCCACAACGGCGGCTCGGAAAAAGATAACACCGCCTCGGCCGGTGTCATCCTGTTCTTCTAAAACGGCGCACCTGTCGCACAGGGGCTGTTGTTCCATAGCGGGGTGAGGTAAGTAACAGTTCGCATGACTGTTCACTCACCCCGCACCTGTGCGCATGGCTCTACCGCTCTCTGGAACGGGCCACGCAGCCCCTTGCCGCACAGGCCTCCCCTAACAGCATGACCGTAGCCTTTACCCTATCGCGTTACATCGCGAAGCAGTTCGTGCTGTCGGTGCTGGTCATGCTGGCGTCCCTTACGGGCATGGTCTGTCTTTTCGACTTTCTCGATCTGCTGCGCCGCGCCTCTGCCCACCCCAATGCGGGTGCCTCGGTCGCGGCGGAAATCGCGGGCCTGCACCTGCCCTACTTCACCATCATCATCCTGCCCTTCGCGACCCTTCTGGGCGGGGTGTTCTGTTTCTGGCGCCTGACCCGTTCATCCGAACTGGTTGTCGCGCGCGCGGCGGGCATTTCGGTCTGGCAGTTCCTGACCGCGCCTCTGCTTGGCGCCGTCCTGATCGGCGTTCTTGCGACAACGGTGGTCTCCCCCCTGTCCTCAGTCATGTATACTTGGGCGGAAAAGCTCGACCAGCGCTACCTGCGTTCGGATGATGGCCCCCTGAGCATTGCAGGCGGCGCTCTGTGGCTCCGCCAGTCCGACCAGACCACGCCCCACGGAATCGCCATCCTGCACGCACGCAGCGTGCAGTTTCACGATACGGCATTGCATATCGGCAATATCAGCGTTCTCAGGCTCGACCAGAATAACGACCTCGTTGCCCGAATCGAAGCCCCCACTGGCTATCTCGACCGTGGCTTCTGGATTCTGGACAAGGCCTCTCAGGTCCTCCCGAACGAACTGCCGACTTATATCGGCCGCATCCACCTGCCCACGGACCTGACCGTCAAACGGGTGCAGGAAAGCTTTGCATCGCCCGACACGTTATCCGTCTGGACGCTGCCGAGCTTTATTGCCCTGCTGGATCGCTCTGGATTCTCCTCAATCCGCCACCGCATCCATTTTCAGTCCCTGCTCGCTCTGCCCGTGCTATGTGGCACGATGTGCCTTGTCGCAGCGGGGTTTTCCATGCGACCCTCACGCCACGGTGGGGTGGCGCGCATGATCGGCTCTGGCGTTGCCGCCGGTTTTCTGCTTTTCACGGTATCCAAGGTCGCGGAACAGTTCGGCAAGTCAGGTGTACTGCCGCCGGTTCTCGCGGCGTGGGTTCCCGCTATAGCAGGGCTGTGCCTTGCGATTGCCCTGCTTTTACATCTGGAGGATGGCTGATTTTGTCCCTGGCGCTCCGGCCCTTACAGCGCACAAGCCGCCCCTGCCGTCGGGCCAGCCTGAGCGCTGCCACCGCTCTGGGCAGTATCATTGCCTGTTCCGTTCTGCTGCGCCCCACTGCGGCCTGGGCCCAGTTCCGTCCGCAGCAGATTCATTTCCATGCGGACACGCACAGTTCCTCCGACTCTCCCGCCACATTTCAGGCTGACAAGGTCGATTACAACGACACCGATCATACCGTTACATGGTCAGGCAATGTGCAGGTCTGGCAGGATGAACGCGTCCTAAGAGCGGATCAGATCGTCTATGATCGGGATACGGGCGTTGTCACGGCGCGAGGCAACGTGGCCACCGTCCAGTCAGATGGTACGGTTCTTTACGCGCAATATGCTGAGTTGAGCGGCGGCATGCGCAACGGCGTCATGCTGCACGTTTACGCCGACATGGGCGACAACGTAAAAATGGCCGCAAATGGGCTGCGCCGCACAAACGGTAAGGTGAACGACCTGAGCCGCGCCGTTTATACAGCCTGCGAAATCTGCGCCAAGGACAAAACACGCGCACCGTTCTGGCAGTTCCGGGCCTACGGTGCGACGCAGGATGTCGAACACTCGAAGCTCGATTTCCGTGATACCTATGTTGATATTCTGGGTATTCCGGTTTTCTATATGCCGTTCTTTTCCATGCCGGACCCCTCCGCCAAACGACAGAGCGGCTTTCTCATGCCCGGCATCACCCCACATGACAGCTATCTGGGCACGTATTTCACCATCCCCTACTACTGGGTCATCAACGATCAGTCGGATCTGACCGTTCAGGGCCTGTTCTCAACCGCGACGGGGCCGCAGATCAGCGGCGTGTATCGACAGGCGCTGAACTTCGGCTCGCTCAATATCCGCGGCGGCTTTGCCTACGATACCCATCACAACCTCAATTATACCAACGGCTTTGGCAACCGGGTCAGCAGCGGCGACCCCCACGGTATGCAGGGGCATATCTTCGCCCGGGGCCTGTTCAACATCGACGAACACTGGCGCGCGGGCGCCAACATTAATCTTGCCACATCCGCCAACTACATGCGTGACTACCGCGTGCAGGGCTACGGCAGCGAAATGCTCAGTTCGAATGCCTTTCTTGAGGGCTTCGGCACCGGCGCTTACAGCAGGCTGGATGCCCAGTACTATCAGGGCCTCAATCAGGGCGTGATCCATAATTCGGATCTACCCGCCGCCCTGCCCCGCTATACGTACAGTTTTGTCGGCCAGCCGGATGCCCTCGGCGGCCGGCTCAGCGTCAATACGACAGATTTCTATGTACGCCGCACCACCGGCGCCAGTGATCAGCGCGGCGAACTCCAGCTCAACTGGGACCGCCCCTTTCATACCAAGGCAGGCGAGCAGTTCCTGCTGACACTGCGGCTGGACTCCACACTCTATCGTGCTTCCAAATTGTACCAGCTTCCCAACTACTATGCTCACTCGACAGGCCACGGCATGATCTCGGGCATGGTGCTGCCCACCATCGCCCTGAAAACGAACTGGCCTTTCATCCGTTCGTTCGGGCATGGGCGGGGTACGCAACTGATTGAGCCTATCGTGCAGGCCATTTACGCGCCCAACACCGGGAATGGTACAGATGACGGCATCCCGAACGAAGACAGCTTTGCTTACGAATTTACCGATTCAACCCTGTTCTCGCTTAACCGTTATCAGGGGACAGACAGGCTGGACGGCGGACTGCGCGCCAATGTGGGTGTACACGCCAACTGGACATGGAGCGGGCACGAAGTAGACTTTCTGGTCGGGCAGAGCTTTCAGGAACATATAGAGCATGACCGCCTGCCCTATTCCGGACTGGATCACCACGCCTCCGATGTCGTGGCGCGGGCCCGTGTCTCTCCCACCCAGTATTTCTCGTTCACGTCACGTATGCGCTACGACCCCTATACATCGCAGATCAATTTTGGCGATGCGCTGTTCAACCTCAATGTTCCTCACATGAGGCTTAACGGTGGTTATATCTGGGAACCCATCACGCCATATTACTACTACGCGACCAATTACCAGACGAACGACCTGAACCGCCTTTACACCACCCGCACGAGCGAACTCAGCGGTGGCGTGTCGGTGTACTGGGACAACTGGCACGCATCGATCTTCTCGCGCCGCAGCCTTTCCCGGCAGCAGTTCGTCAGCAACGGCGTTACCGCCGGTTATAGCAATGACTGTTTCGGCATCGACTTCATGTACCTCAAGCAATACACTTCTATCGGCGGCATACAGCGTTACTCGACCTATCTTGTCACGCTCAGTCTCAAGTCCCTTGGCGCCTTCGGTGTCAAATAAGAACCGCTTCAAAAATGTCGCGGCCTCCGTTATCAGGTATAACTGCGCCTGATCTGGCAGAAAGCTGAAAGACCGTTCCGTATGCGCCTGCGTTCCCTTACCCTGGCCTGCTGCGCCATGGCTGCCCTGACGGCTCCTCTGGCAACAGCCTTTGCCGCCCCTGATACGCAGGAGCCTCGCGGCAATACGGCGGCCAAGGTTGCACCCAAACCCGACAACTCGATTGTTGCGGTCGTCAACAGCATTCCCCTGACCAAGCGCGACGTGGACAACCGCGGCAAGCTGTTCGCCCTGTCCACCGGCCTGCCTGTCTCTCCTGAGCTCATGGATCGTCTACGCCCGCAGATCATCCGCCAGTTGATTGACGAGCGGCTCCGCACGCAGGAAATCCTCAGCCGCCACATCAATGTCCCGCTCGACCAGATCGCAGCCGCCATCAGCAATATCGAGCATCGTAACGGCATGGAAGAAGGCGCCCTGCGCGCCCATCTGGCCAAGGACGGTGTTTCACTGACAACGCTGATCGACCAGATCCGGGTGCAGATCGGCTGGGTGCAGGTTCTGCGTCAGGAGCTTGGCCCGCGCTCGCGCGTTTCGGCCAAAGATATCGCCCAGCGTCAGGCAGCTCTCCAGCGTGAGGAAGGCCGCACGGAATACGAAATCGGCGAAATTTTCGTCAAGGTTGAAGACCCCCGTCACGCCGAAGACGAACTGGACTTCACCAACACCATCATTCAGGAACTGCGCAAGGGCGCGCCTTTTCCCATCGTCGCGGCTCAGTTCTCCCAAAGCCAGACAGCGCTGGATGGCGGCTCAATGGGCTGGGTTCAGGAAGACGAGCTTGACCCTGCGGTTGTCAACATTGTCCGGCAGATGCCAGCGGGCGTAGGAGCCATTTCCAACCCGATTACCGTGCCCGGTGGCTTCCTGATCGTAACCGTGCTTGGCAAACGTACGGTCGGCAAGGAAATCGGCCATGTCATTTCCGCCCGGCAGGTGTTTCTGCCATTCGATACGCTACTCGACCCCCAGCACATCACCCCGCAACAGCAGGCCACGCTCCAGAAAGCCCTGCGCCTGGCCCAGAGTGCGAGCAACTGCGCGGATATGGAACGCCTGAACAAGGCGGAAGGCGAAAAGCGCCCGAGCGACCCCGGCGAACTGCCGCTTGAACGCCTGAACCCGCAGATGCAGGCCGTGCTGGCTGACCTGCCGCTGAACAAGGTTTCGCGCCCCATGGTCTCGCGCGATGGTATCGACCTGCTGATGGTATGCGAGAAGAAGGAAAAGAACTTTTCCAACCGCTCCCCCAGCGAAATTGCCGACCAGCTCATGAACGAACGTGTCGAACAGGCCGCACGCCAGCTTGACAGCGACCTGCACCGCCGCGCCATTATTGATATGCGCGTCAAGCTCAAGGGAGCATAATCTCCTGCCCGTCGCATTGGAAAGCCTTGGCGATGTCATCCGTCGTCACGGTCTGGACGCCCGCAAGGCGCTAGGTCAACACTTCCTGCTTGACCCTGGTATTACCGAGCATATCGCGTCTCTGGCTGGCACGCTGGACGGCCGCTATGTGGTTGAGGTCGGCCCCGGCCCCGGCGGGCTGACCCGCGCCCTGCTGGCAACCGCCGCAAGTCATGTACATGCGGTGGAGCTTGACCCGCGTGCGGTCGCGGTTATCGAGGAACTGGCCACATTTTTTCCGCAACGGCTCGCCATCACGCAGGCCGATGCACTCAAAAAAGACCTGACAACCCTCTGCCCCGCCCCAAGGCAAATTGTCGCCAACCTACCCTATAATGTCGCGACCCCGCTGCTGATTGGCTGGCTGCGTCAGGGAGGGGCGTGGGAACGCCTGACCCTGATGTTTCAGCTTGAGGTGGCCGAACGTATCTGCGCCACTCCTGACAGCGAACATTATGGACGGCTGGCGGTGCTCAGCCAGTGGTGTGCTGACTGCGCCATTGTCATGAAACTGCCGCCCGGCGCGTTTTCCCCGCCCCCGGCCGTATGGTCCGCCGTGGCAAGCATCACGCCCCACGCCACGCAGCCTGAGCCTGCCCTGTTCCGTGCCATGGAGCAGGTTACGGCGGCCGCCTTCGGGCAGCGACGCAAGATGCTTCGCGGGGCGCTCAAGGGCCTCAAAGGCGCTGCCTTACTGGAACGTGCGGACATAGACGGCACACGCCGGGCCGAAACCCTGACGATAGACGAATTCGACCGGCTGGCCCGTGCATGGCTGGCGCTTTCTGGCCAGCCTTAGAAAAGCCTCTCTTTCACGTTACCGGGCTTTGATACCAAGGAGCCCTGCCTGATATGATCGTCCTGCTTTTTGCCGTCGCCCTGCTGGCTTTCAGCCTCAGCACAGTGTCCGGCGGCGGGGCAGGACTTCTTGTCATGCCGGTTTTGGGCACGCTTCTGGCACCCGAGCAAATTCCCGCAGCCCTTTCCCTTGGCACGGCCGTCAGTTCAGCCACGCGGATCGCCACATTTTTCCGTGCAATCAACTGGCGCGTAGTCTGCAACTTCGTGCCTGCCAGCCTGCCCGGTGCGTGGCTGGGCGTGTGGATGCTCAGCCTGATGCAGCCCATGTATCTGGATCTGTTGCTGGGTCTATTCCTGCTGGGCAACCTGCCACTGCTGCTGCGCGGCAGGAAACCGGCCAATCCTGCTGAGCCCCATACAGGCAGGCACGGCGGCACAGCCTCTCCGGTTTCCATGCGACTTCTTCCCGCCATCGGGTTGCTGGCTGGGTTTATCTCCGGGTTTACTGGAGCGGTCGGGCTGTTATTCAACGCCTTCTACCACCGTCTGGGGCTACGCAAGGAAGCCATTATCGCCACGCGGGCCGCCAATGACATTCTTCTGCACCTGACCAAAATCGGGCTTTACGCCGCTTATGGCCTGCTCAACCGGCATGTGCTGCTGGCAGGCGCTGTCGTCGCGCTGGCCGGTGTTGCTGCGACCCTACTGGTTCGGTTCTGGCTCCATCTGGTCAACGAGCATGTTTTTCGCTCCATTGGCCACGCCGCCGCCTGCACCGCCGGGGCTGCCATGCTGGTCATGGCCGGACAGCAGGTGATCCGGCAGGATCATGTGCGCACAAGGCTGAACACCAGCCACTCGACTGTTTCCGCCAGCATGGGGTGGCGCACCCATGTCTACTCCGTTGCGTTTGAGCACAACAGCGAACTTGAACTCAGGCATACGCACCCGGCCTTCAATACCGGCATGGTCCCGGGCCAGCGTGGTTTCTGGTACCGTGCCTCCGTACTGCACGTCTCCATGACACGGGGCATTTATGTCACACGCAGGCTTACACGCACGTTCAGCGCCTGAACAGGGTGTCGCCGGGTGGTGTCAGCCTCCTTCCGCGGCGGCAATGTAGTCCCGTGTCAAGGGAACAGCTTCAAGCGAGGGAGAAAGCTGCAACTGGAAGTTCATGTGCCCCTGTACGCGGAATGCCAGTTCCGAGGCCGTTAGGTAGAACTCGAACATCCGTGCGAAGCGCTCATCATACAGCGCCACAGCTTCGGCCCTGTGTGCGGCAAAGCGTTCAGACCAGCAGGCAAGTGTCTTCGCGTAATGCAGGCGCAGTACCTCACAATCTGTCACCCATAATCCTGCCCGCTCGATAGCCGGCAGGACTTCGCTCAGGGCAGGAGAATACCCGCCGGGGAAAATGTATTTGTTGACCCACGGATTGGTTGTGCCCGGCCCGTCATTCCGGCCTATAGAGTGGATCAGGGCGACACCATCAGGCTTGAGGCTGCTTTTCACGACATCGAAAAACTGCCGGTAATGCCCGATCCCTACATGCTCGAACATGCCAACAGACACGATCCTGTCAAACCGCCGCCTGAGGTGGCGGTAGTCAAGCAGTTCAAAACGCACACGCCCCTCAAGCCCTTCCCGCCGCGCACGCTCACGCGCGAAGGCGAGTTGTTCCTGTGAGAGCGTAATACCCGTGACCACCGCCCCATAATCCCGTGCGAGGGTCAGGGCCATGCCGCCCCATCCGCAGCCGATGTCCAGAACCTCAAGCCCAGGCCCGTCCAGCAGCAGTTTGGCGGCGATATGCCGCTTCTTGGCCTCCTGTGCCTCATCAAGAGTTTCTGTGCCGTAGCGAAAATAGGCGCAGGAATACTGCCAGTCCTTATCCAGAAACAGCCGATAGAGATCGTTGCCCAGATCATAATGATGCGCGACATTCCGCCTGGCCCGCGCAGCGGGGTTAAATTGTGTCCAGCCACGCCGGAGATACCGCAGGGTAGAGGCCAGACGCTCGCTCACATGGCCCGCGGGCTCCATGGCGTTCAGCATCAACAGTTCCAGCAAGCAATACAACGTGCAGTCCACCGGCTGGAGGCTGCCCTCCATATAGGCTTCGCCCACACCCAGCCCCGGATTGAGCAGCAATGCGCGCTCGGCCCGCGCGTCTGTCAGCCTCAATGCGGCCTGCGGTCCTGGCCGCTTTCCCTGATACTGGCTGAAGCTGCCATCTGACCAGTAAACGGACAGACAGCCGTAAGAAACAAACTGTCGTAAGACCATGTCCAGAAGGTGTTTCAACACGTGTTCCTCTTCCTGCACTGGCAAACTTCAATGAGCATAAGCCAGTAAACTGGAAGGTGGCACGAAAAAAAAGGGAGAGGCCGCAGCCATCATCCCCTGTTCTTTTTCGTACCGGAACGGTGCAGCCAACAAAAAAGGAGGCGGATCGCTCCGCCTCCTTTCCCGGTTCCGTTCAGGAAAACCGCCTGTTCAGGCAGCGTCGCCCTGTGCGTCTTCGGCGTCTTCAGCAACGATTTCACCTTCAATAAAGGCTTCATCGCCAGCGAGAGTCGCTTCTTCTTCCGGGGTCGTGGCTTCGCCACGTGCCTGACGCTCGGCTTCTTCTTCCGAACGCGCCACGTTGACAGTCACCGGCACCACCACTTCGGGGTGCAGCGCCACCTTCACCTCATAAAGCCCGAGGGACTTGATGGGGTGCGCCAGCGAAACCTGCTGACGGTCGATGGTAAAGCCCGCTTCCGTCACGATCTGCGCGACGTCGCGCGTGCTGACGGAACCATACAGGCTCCCGCTGTCACCGGCCTGACGGATCAGGACAACGGCCAGACCTTCCATCCGTTCGGACAGACGCTCTGCTTCTTCGCGGCGCTTGATGTTCTGGGCTTCAAGCTGGACGCGTTCACGCTCGAAACGAGCAAGGTTGCCCGCATTGGCGCGAATGGCCTTGCCCTGAGGCAGAAGGAAGTTACGGGCGTAACCGGGACGCACCTTAACCACTTCACCCATCTGACCGAGATGCTCAACGCGCTGGAGCAGGATTACTTCTGTAGCAGCCATGATCGGTCTCCCCTCAGCTTACAACATAGGGAAGCAGGGCCAGGAAGCGGGCGCGCTTGATAGCCTGCGCCAGCTCACGCTGCTTCTTGGCGGAAACCGCAGTGATACGGCTCGGCACGATCTTGCCACGTTCGGACAGGAAGCGGCTGAGCAGACGCACGTCCTTGTAGTCGATCGCCGGCGCGTTGGGGCCGGAGAACGGGCAGGACTTGCGACGACGGTAGAACGGACGACGCGCGCCAACAGCGGGGCGGCGGGCGGCGGGGTTGATTTCCATGGATTCAGACATAGCGCTTACTCCGCTCCGTTGTCGGCTGACTCAAGCGGACGATCTTCGCCGCCACGACGGCCACGACCGCTCTCAAAACGGCCACCGGCCGGCTTGGGACCACGGAAGCTGCGCTCGCCACGGTCTTCACCCTTGCGGGACAGAACCGGTGAGGGCGCTTCGTCAATGCTTTCCACGCGCAACGTCATCAGGCGCAGCACGTCTTCGTTCAGGGAAAGCTGACGTTCGATTTCCTTGAGCAGCTCCGAACGCACTTCAAGACCCAGCAGGGTGTAATGACCCTTGCGGTTCTTCTTGATGCGGTAGGCAAGGCTACGCAGGCCCCAGTATTCGCGCTTGCGCACGGCGCCGCCATCGGCTTCGATCTGCGCGGTGATGCCATCAACGATCGCATCGACCTGCTGCTGGGAAATATCATTCCGTGCAATAAACACGGTTTCGTAAAGCGGCATGTTCACTCCCTTCGGATCAAATCAACCTGCCCGAACCGGACCGTTCCGACGTTCGGTGCCTTCTGCACAGCCTGATACAGACCGACAAAAAGCCGCGGGTATAGCCGGGCAATGCCACATGCCCAGCAGGGAAAGGGCAGTCTCAACCACGGCAGGGAGAAAAAAGCAAGGGGAAAACGGGGTCAAACGCGCAGATGCGCCGGAATATCGAGCCCGAGCCTGTCCGGGACGTTCCACAGCTCATCCACCTGCCTTACAGGGCGGAAGCCCGCCTGCAGGTAAAGCTGTCTGGCGCGTGGATGATCCGCCGTGCAGGTGTTCACCCGTACCTGCCGCGTGGGCCCGCGCCACGCCTCGCGCAGGACGCCATCAAGGAAAGCACGCCCCACCCCCCGGCCAATGGCCTGAGGAAACAGCCCGAAGTAAGACAGGTTCACGTCCTCAGGGTCGCGCCGGTCAAGCTCGTAAAAGCCCCGCACCACGCTATATTCGCGCAACAGACCGATAGCCGTGCCGCGCTGGGCCAGAATACGGCTCAGCAGTTCATCGGACGCGGCCTGCCGCATCCACCAGCAGCATGAGCGCCCAACTCTGTCCTGCAGATAGCGGTAATCCGCAACACTGGGATGCACGCCATGCTCAAGCATCCAGCCTGTCGGCAGCAAAAAACGCGGGTAGGCCGGAGCCACAGTCATGCGCATGAAGGTAATGGTTACCTGCATACGCGTGACGGGTTCTATTCCGGATGGATCAATTATCATCCAGGAAGGAGCGCAGTTTGCGGCTGCGGCTGGGATGCTTGAGCTTGCGCAGGGCCTTGGCTTCGATCTGACGAATACGCTCACGGGTCACGTTGAACTGCTGCCCGACTTCCTCAAGCGTATGGTCGGTGTTCATGCCGATACCAAAACGCATCCGCAGCACACGTTCCTCGCGCGGCGTAAGCGAGGCCAGAACCCGCGTCGTGGCTTCGCGCAGGTTGGTCTGAATGGCCGCATCCAGCGGAATAACCGCCGACTTGTCCTCAATGAAGTCACCCAGATGGCTGTCTTCCTCATCCCCGATCGGGGTTTCAAGGGAAATCGGTTCCTTGGCGATCTTGAGAACCTTGCGCACCTTTTCCAGCGGCATACCCAGCTTTTCGGCCAGCTCTTCCGGAGCGGGTTCGCGGCCGATCTCGTGAAGCATCTGCCGCGAGGTGCGTACCAGCTTGTTGATGGTCTCGATCATATGCACGGGAATACGGATCGTGCGCGCCTGATCGGCGATGGAGCGGGTTATGGCCTGCCTGATCCACCATGTGGCATAGGTCGAGAACTTGTAACCACGGCGGTATTCAAACTTGTCCACGGCCTTCATCAGGCCGATATTACCTTCCTGAATGAGATCAAGGAACTGCAGGCCACGATTGGTGTATTTCTTGGCGATCGAAATCACCAGCCGCAGGTTGGCCTCGATCATTTCCTTTTTGGCGCGGGCTGAATCACGCTCGCCACGTGCCACAGTCGCGTAGACACGACGGAACTCGCCAATCGGCAGGCCGGTTTCCTGAGCCAGTGCGGCAACCTGATTACGCAGGTCATTCACCGTATCGGTGTGCTTGAGCACGAAGTTTTTCCACGAACGTCCCGGCAGGGCCGACACGGCTTCCATCCAGCCCGGATCAAGTTCACGACCGCGATACTTCATCAGGAAGTCATCACGCGAGACACGGCAGCTTTCAGCCAGACGCAGCATACGCCCTTCGAGCACGTTCAGCTTCTGGAACATTTCCTTGAGCTGGGCGACCAGATCTTCAATCCGGTTATTGTGCAGGTGAACCTGCTCAACCTTGCTCACCAGCTTGTCACGCAGAAGCGTGTAGTCTTTCTCGAAAGTGCCCCCGACTTCCTCGCCTGAGGTCAGCGCCTCGATCCGCGTGACCTGCAACTTGCGAAGCTGCTCATAGAGTGGGCCGATTTCTTCGAAATGAGCCAGAATTTCAGGACGCAGCTTTTCTTCCAGCGCGGAAAGTGACAGGCCGCTGCCCTCACCTTCCATATCGCCTTCGGCTTCCTGCTCTTCGGCTTCCTCGTTTTCGTTCTCGGTTTCCGCGAACTCGCCCTCGGCGCCCTCGCCCTCCTCCGGCGGGTTGCCGCCGTTCTGCATGGCTTCGAGGTCAACGATGTCGCGCAGCAGCATTTCGCTGCTGATAATTCTTTCATGCCACGAAATAATGGCGCGGAAGGTCAGCGGGCTTTCGCACAGCCCGCCAATCATCTCGTCGCGCCCGGCCTCGATCCGCTTGGCAATGGCGATTTCGCCTTCACGAGAGAGCAGTTCAACTGTGCCCATCTCGCGCAGGTACATCCGCACCGGGTCATCGGTACGGCCAACGCTTTCCGCATTTACATTGCCGGTCGGGCTTTCACCGTCGGCCTCAGCCTCGGCTTCTTCCTCTTCGGCCTCGTCGTCGGACTCAGAATCCTTGGCGTTTTCGGCCTCGTCAGCGTCCTCGCTCTCGACAACCTGAATGCCCATCTCGGACAGCAGGGCCATGATGTCCTCGATCTGTTCGGACGACATCTTGTCCTGCGGCAGAACGGCATTGAGTTCATCAAACGTGATGCACCCGCGCTCGCGCCCCTTGGCGATCAGCTTCTTGACGGACGAGGACTGCGTGTCCAGCAGGCTGGTATCGCCATCCTGCTCCTGCGCCGCGTTTGTCGATGCCGTTTTTGTCGCCATACCAGACCTGCTCCTCCGCGCCCACATCCCGCCAGAATGCAGAACGACCAGTTTACCATGTACCACACACGTTCCAGCGCGGGCAGGAGGTGGGATATCCCGCGCCGCAAGTCAAGGGGAACACGCCCCAGAACATTTCCTGTACGTGTTAAAATTCCGTATCCTCCAAGCCACCACGCTTCAGACGCTCACGCGCCTCAAGCCGGGCCTGAAGCCGCTGCCACTGATCAGCATCGCCGTTTTTTGCGGTAAAACTGGCAATCTCGCGCTCGACTTCGGCCTCGAACCGTGCGCGATCCAGCAATCCGTAAAAATGCCACCACTGTGTCCTTGCCGACACAAGCTGCGCCGGGTCTGTCGTATCATCCGGCTGCGCGGCAGACCCGTCTTCTTCACGCATGACAGCACGAATAGTTTCCTCCAGACCGTTCTGCGCCACCCACGCCCGCAGGGTACCTGCGCTGGGGGCGTGGGCGCCTTCGGCTGAAAAGTCCAGCAACGCGGCCCGCACGGCGGCAAAATCAGCGGCAAGCTCAAGCCTGCACAAGGCCTCTTCCATATCCGGCACAAGAGCAGGGTGCCGCAGCAGCAGTTGCAACAGCAGGCGATGCCGCTCCCGCGTCTGATCCAGGGCTATGAAACCCGTAACCTCGGCCTGCCGCCCCGCGCTCCCCGTAAACGGCGCACCGCCCGCCTTCCCCCGACCGCTGCTTCTGAAACGGGCGAAAAAACGATCCAGCAGGGTTCGCCGGTATTCCGAGGCCAGCGTCTTGTCCGTAATCAGGGCCGCACTTTCGGTCAGCTTGTGCCGCAGGGCCGCGCGCTCCTCCGGGCCGGGCTGGACCATACCGCCCGCCAGCAGATCGAACAGCACATCGGACAAGCCGCGCGCCGCGCCAAACAGCCCCGCCACCGCCTGCGCGCCACGCTCGCGCACGAGGCTGTCGGGGTCTTCGCCCTCGGGCAGCAGGCAGAACCGCAGCGTATGGTCGGCATTGAGCAACGGCAGCGCAGTCTGCGCCGCCTTGACCGCCGCGCGGCGCCCGGCGGCGTCACCATCGAAACACAGGATAGGCGCACGATCGACCTGCCACAGCACCTCAAGCTGCTCGGGGGTCAGCGCCGTACCCAGCGGCGCCACCGCGCCCGTGAAACCAGCCTGATGCAGGGCAATGACGTCCATATACCCTTCCACCACCACCAGATCGGGCGCAGGCACGCCTTTTGGACGCGGCGCACGTACCGCCGCCCGCGCCCGATCCAGCCCGAACAGCAGTCGCCGCTTTGAAAACAGTGCTGTTTCCGGCCCGTTCAGGTATTTAGGTTGACCATCGCCCAGAATACGCCCGCCGAACGACACCAGCCGTCCCTTGCGGTCGCGGATGGGAAAGGTCACGCGCCCCCAGAACAACTCTCCCTTGGGGCGCCCGTCCTCATCCAGCCGCATCAGCCCGGCTTCCGCCATCTGGGCGGGGGTTATACCCTCACGCTCAAGAGCCGCCGCCAGCGCGCCGCGTCCTTCACCGGCCCAGCCCAGCCCGAAAGACGCAATGGTTTCGCGCGTCAGCCCGCGCGCCAGCAGGTAGTCCAGCCCCGCCCGGCCCTCAGGCTGGTAAAGGGCCTGCGCCCACAAAGCCTGCGTGGCGTTGAGCACATCTTCGAGCGAGCGCGCATGGACCACGGCCTCGCGGCTTTCGCGCGTCTGGGCGGGCACTTCCAGCCCGGCGGCCGAGGCCAGCTCCTCCACCGCCTCGGGAAAGCTCCGTCCCTCGCTCTGCATGACATAGGAGATCACATCGCCATGCACGCCACAGCCGAAGCAGTGAAAGTGGTCGTCATAGACATAAAAAGAGGGCGTTTTTTCGCCATGGAAAGGGCAGCACCCTTTCCAGTTCCGCCCAGAACGGGTGAGCTTGACCCGCCGCCCGATAACGGAGGCTATGGGTGTGCGGGCGCGCAGTTCGTCAAGAAAACCGGCGTCAATCGCCATGCTGCATCGCTCCCTGCTCGTCGGCTGCCCGAAACCCCGCCACCTGCGCCAGAACTAGCCCAGAAGCGCCTTGACCGCCGCACTCGCGCGGGCCATGTCCAGCCCCGCGCCGAAACGGCCTTTCAGCACGGCCATGACCTTGCCCATCTCCTTGATGGAGGTGGCACCGCTTTCCGCCACGGCCGCCTGCACCGCAGCCGCCAGCGAGGCATCGTCCATTTCTGGCGGCAGATAGGCACGGATCACGGCAATTTCCGCTTCTTCCTTGTCCGCCAGTTCAGGGCGGCCGGCGTCGCGGTACATCGTGGCGGATTCCACCCGTGACTTGATCATGCCACGCAGGGCGGACACGCCTTCCTCATCGCTCAGCCCTTCCGCTCCCTTGGCGCGACCGGCGATCTCGACATCCTTCAGCTTGGCGGTGATCATGCGGATTGTCGTCACCCGCGCGCTTTCACCGGCTTTCATGGCGGTTTTCAGATCGGACATCAGTTGATCTCGAAGGGACATCGGTTTGCTCCTGCATGACTTCCCGCACGACAGCCCGTGCGTTTGATCCGCGGCACCTTATCACCCCGGCCTTATGATTTCACCCGCCCGGATGATGGAAAAACGACACAGTTGGGAAAAAACTTCCCAACACCCCCGAGCGCCACCCGGGATGAGTGGGAATTTTCTTCCCAACCGCCCAGACAGGGTGCTAGAGAGCCTGCGCATCAGATGCCAGAAGCGTCACAGGCGGGAGGCAGAACCAGGCCATGTCCATGTCGATCGACTCCATCATTGCCCGCCTCGGCGGGCCAGAGGCCACCGCCAGCCTGACCGGCGTGGGCACAGAAGCCATCCGCAAATGGCGGCAGGCCCAGGCTATTCCGGCCCGGCACTGGCCGGTTATCGCCCAGGCCGCGGGACTTTCGCTGGAAGACCTCCGCCCCGCCTCCACCATGACAGACAGACACTCCCCCGCAACGGGAAGCAGCAAGACAGGAACCTCCATGCCCGACGCCCGCCCGGACGGCGCCACCGCCGCTCTTGTTCTCGCCGATGGAAGCGTATTCTGGGGAAAGGGCTTTGGCGCCTTTACCCCCGCGCAGAGCGCGGCCGAAAACGCAGGCCAGTCCATGGGCGAAATCTGCTTTTCCACCAGTATGACAGGTTATCAGGAAACCCTGACCGACCCTTCCTTCGCCGGGCAGATCATCACCTTCACCTTCCCGCATATTGGCAACGTCGGCACGAATGCGGAAGATGACGAAGCCGCCCGCGTGTTCGCACGCGGCCTTGTGGTGAAGGAAGATGTCACCGCGCCCGCCAACTGGCGCGCGACCGAAGGGTTGGACGCCTGGCTGAAAGAGCGCGGCGTAACCGGCATTGCCGGGGTGGACACCCGCGCCCTGACGCTGCGCATCCGCGATGGCGGGCCGCAGACCGCCATCCTGCTGTTCCCGCAGGACGGCCGGATCGACCCTGAAGCTGCCACCAGCACAGCCCGCGCATGGCCGGGACTGGAAGGGATGGATCTGGCGCAGGATGTCACCTGCAGCGCTCCCTACCAGTGGACCCAGAGCGTATGGGAATGGCCGCACGCCACCCGCCCCGTGCCGGAAAAGCGCCGCCGCGTCGTGGCGGTCGATTTCGGGGCCAAACGCAATATCCTGCGCTGCCTGGTCGCCGCGGGCTGTGATGTCACGGTCGTACCCGCCACCACCAGCGGAGAAGAAATCCTCGCGCTCAAGCCCGAAGGCGTTTTCCTCTCCAATGGCCCCGGCGATCCGGCGGCAACGGCCCGCTACGCCGTACCCGCCATCCGCGCGGTGCTGGAAGCAGGCGTGCCGCTGTTTGGCATCTGCCTTGGCCACCAGTTGCTGGCACTGACACTGGGCGCCAAGACCTACAAAATGGAACAGGGCCACCGGGGCGCCAACCAGCCTGTAAAGGATCTGGCCAGTGGCCGTGTAGAAATCACCAGCCAGAACCATGGCTTTGCCGTGGATGCCGACACCCTGCCCGAAGATGCGCGCGTGACGCATGTGAGCCTGTTCGACGGTTCGAACGAAGGCATCGCCTCTGACCGTTACGCGGCTTTTTCCGTGCAGTATCACCCTGAGGCCAGCCCCGGCCCCTCGGACAGCTTCTATCTCTTCGAGCGTTTCACCGCCCTGATCGACCGCACCGCCGGCGCCCACAACTGAACTGACAGGATCGACGCATCATGCCCAAACGGACAGACATCCGCTCCATCCTCATCATCGGCGCAGGCCCCATTGTCATCGGGCAGGCGTGCGAGTTTGACTACTCCGGCGCACAGGCCTGCAAGGCGCTGAAAGAGGAAGGCTACCGGGTCATTCTGGTCAACTCCAACCCGGCCACCATCATGACCGACCCGGGGCTGGCCGACGCGACCTATGTCGAGCCCATCACCCCCGAAGTGGTCGAACGCATCATTCTCAAGGAACGCCCGGATGCGGTGCTGCCCACCATGGGCGGGCAGACGGCGCTCAACACCGCCATGGCCCTACACGCCTCGGGCTTTCTGGAAAAGCACGGTGTGGAACTGATCGGTGCCAAGGCGGACGTGATCGACCGCGCCGAAGACCGGCAGAAATTCCGCGAGACCATGGATGCCATCGGCATCGAAAGCCCGCGCAGCCTCATTGCCCACACCATGGCAGAGGCGCATGAAGCCCTGCGTGAAATTGGCTTTCCCGCCATCATCCGCCCCTCCTTCACCATGGGTGGTTCGGGCGGCGGCATCGCCTATAACCGCGAGGAATTCGACCAGATCGTAGCCTCCGGCCTCGATGCCTCGCCCACCACGGAAGTGCTGGTGGAAGAGTCCGTGCTGGGCTGGAAAGAATACGAGATGGAAGTCGTGCGCGACACGGCGGACAACTGCATCATCATCTGCTCTATCGAAAACATCGACCCCATGGGCGTCCATACGGGTGATTCCGTTACGGTCGCACCGGCGCTGACGCTGACCGACAAGGAATACCAGCGTATGCGTGACGCCTCCATCGCCTGCCTACGGGCGATCGGGGTGGAAACCGGCGGCTCCAACGTGCAGTTCGGTGTCAACCCGAAAGACGGCCGTATGGTGGTGATCGAGATGAACCCGCGCGTTTCGCGTTCATCCGCGCTGGCCTCCAAGGCAACGGGCTTCCCCATTGCCAAGGTCGCGGCCAAGCTGGCCGTAGGCTACACGCTGGACGAACTCAAAAACGACATCACCCGCACGACCCCGGCCTCCTTCGAGCCGACCATCGACTACGTTGTCGTCAAGATCCCGCGCTTTACGTTCGAAAAGTTCCCCGGCGCACCGGCCCTGCTGTCCACCTCCATGAAGTCGGTGGGCGAAGCCATGGCCATCGGCCGCTCCTTTGCCGAAGCCCTTCAGAAGGGCCTGCGCTCCATGGAAACCGGGCTGAACGGTCTGGACCCCGTGGACGTGCCGGGCGATGGCGGGGTGGATGCGTTCCGCGCCGCCCTGTCGCAGCAGCGGCCCGAGCGTATTCTCATGGCGGCACAGGCTCTGCGCGCGGGGCTTTCGGTCGAGGATATTCACGAAGCCTGCAAGTTCGAGCCGTGGTTCCTGCGCCAGCTTGAAACCATTGTTGCCGCTGAACGCACTGTGGAAAACCACGGTCTGCCCAAGGATGCGCAGGGTCTGCGCCAGCTCAAGGCGCTTGGCTTTTCTGACGTGCAGCTCGCACGCCTGTCCGGCACGCAGGCCGCAGAAGTGGCGCGTCTGCGCGAGGAAGCGGGCGTGGTGCCCGCCTACCGCCGGATCGACACCTGCGCGGGCGAGTTCGCTTCCGCAACGCCGTATATGTATTCGAGCTACGAAGGGGTTTTCGCGCCCCCCGCCTGTGAATCCGCACCTACCGACCGCGAGAAGATCGTGATCCTGGGCGGTGGCCCCAACAGGATCGGTCAGGGCATCGAGTTCGACTACTGCTGTGTTCATGCTGCCTACGCCCTGCGCGAGGCCGGTTATGAAACCATTATGGTCAACTGCAACCCCGAAACCGTCTCCACCGACTACGACACATCGGACAGGCTGTATTTCGAGCCGCTGACGGCCGAGGACGTGATCTCCCTTATCCGCTGCGAGCAGAAGCGCGGCACGGTGAAGGGCTGCATTGTCCAGTACGGCGGACAGACGCCGCTCAAGCTTTCCCGCGCGCTGGAAGCCGCCGGTATTCCGCTGCTGGGCACCCCGGCGGATGCCATCGACCGCGCGGAAGACCGTGAACGCTTCCAGACCATGCTGCACAAGCTGGGCCTGCGTCAGCCCGAAAACGGCATCGCCCGTAATCAGGAAGAAGCCGAAGCCGTGGCCGAGCGCGTGGGCTACCCGGTTGTGGTGCGCCCCTCCTACGTGCTGGGCGGCCGCGCGATGGAAATCGTGTACGACCGGGCTTCGCTCCAGCGCTACATGCGCGATGTGCTGCGCCTGGCCGGGCATGAGGTTTCCTCTGGCCCGATCCTGCTCGACCGCTACCTGAACGACGCCATCGAAGCCGATGTGGACTGCATTTCCGACGGCACCAGCGTTTATGTAGCTGGCGTGATGGAGCACATTGAGGAAGCGGGCATCCATTCCGGTGACAGTGCCTGCGCCCTCCCGCCCTACACGCTCTCGCCCGCCATCGTGACCGAACTCAAGGCCCAGACCGAAGCCATGGCGCGCGAACTGGGCATTGTCGGCCTGATGAACGTGCAGTACGCGATCAAGGATCAGGAAGTCTTCGTGCTGGAAGTCAACCCGCGTGCCTCGCGTACGGTGCCCTTCGTGGCCAAGGCGACCGGCGTGCCGGTGGCCAAGATCGGTGCCCGGGTGATGGCGGGCGACAAGCTTTCCGCCTTCAATCTGGACGACCGGGCGGTGGTGCCGCATGTGGCCGTGAAGGAAGCGGTGTTCCCGTTCAACCGCTTTGCTGAGGTGGACACCATCCTCGGGCCGGAAATGCGCTCGACGGGTGAGGTCATGGGGCTGGATACGTCGTTCGAGCGCGCCTTTGCCAAGTCGCAGCTTGGCGCGGGCGTGAAACTGCCCGCAAGCGGCACGGTCTTCCTGTCCGTGCGGGCGAGCGACAAGCCGCACCTGCCCGCACTGGGCCGCCTGCTGGCCTCCATGGGCTTCAAGATCCTCGCAACGCGGGGCACGGCAGGCCGCCTGCGCGAGTCAGGTATCGAGGTGGAACTGGTCAACAAGGTGCTCGAAGGTCGTCCCCACTGCGTGGATGCCATCCGCTCGGGCGAAGTGCAGATGGTGATCAACACGGCGCAGGGCGCGCAGTCGGTAGCGGACAGCTTCGACATCCGCCGCTCGGCGCTGGTGCTGGGCATTCCGCACTACACCACCATGGCCGGAGCGCGCGCCGCTATCCACGCTATCGCGGCAATGCGCGAGGGACCGCTTGATGTTGCGCCGCTTCAGTCATACTTTAGCGGATCGTTCTAAACACTTTGCGGTGTGGCGGGGGCAAAACTCCCCGGCGCACCGCAAAGCGCGTATGCAACCTGCGTGTCGGCCCCCGAGGGCCGACAGTTTTATTCCGGGGACTTGTCTTGCAGAAAACTCCGATGACAGGCAAAGGCCTTCAGCTTCTCGAAGATGAGCTGCGCAAGCTCAAATCCGAGGAGCGTCCGGCGGTAATCCGCGCCATCGCGGAAGCCCGCAGCCACGGCGACCTGTCAGAAAACGCCGAATACCACGCCGCTCGTGAGCGCCAGTCGTTCATTGAAGGCCGTATTCTGGAACTGGAAGAGCTGGTCTCCACCGCCGAGGTGATCGACCCGACCACACTGTCAGGCAGTCAGGTCAAGTTCGGGGCAACCGTCTGCCTTGTCGATGAAGATACCGACAAGGAAATCACCTACCAGATCGTGGGCCTGCATGAGGCCGACATCAAGCAGGGCAAGATTTCCATTTCCTCGCCGCTAGCCAAATCGCTGATCGGCAAGCAGGAAGGCGATACCGTGTCCGTGCCCGCGCCCGGCGGCGACCGCACCTATGAAATCCTGTCCGTAAAATTCATCTGACATGATCTCGTTTCAGGATATCACCGCCGCGGCCGACAGAATCCGCGGCAAGGTGATCCGCACCCCCACCATTGCCTCGCACTCCCTTTCCCGCGCAACCGGGGCTGAGATTACCCTCAAGCTCGAAAACCTTCAGGCGGTTGGGTCTTTCAAGGAGCGCGGGGCCGCCAACAAGCTCGCCCTGCTCAATGCCGACGAGCGCGCGCGTGGCGTTATCGCGGTTTCGGCAGGCAACCATGCGCAGGGGGTCGCGCGCCACGCCAGCCTGCTCGGGATTGACGCAGTCATTGTCATGCCCCGCTTCACGCCCGGCGCGAAGGTCGTGCGCACCCGTGACTGGGGCGCACGCGTCATCCTTGAGGGAGACAACTTCACCGAGGCGCTCGCCTTCGCGCAGGACCTGCAGTCCCGCGAAGGCCGCACCTTCATTCACCCGTATGACGACGTCGCCATCATGGCGGGCCAGGGCACCTGCGCGCTGGAACTGCTGGAAGACGCGGGCGAACTCGATGCGCTTGTCGTGCCTATTGGCGGTGGCGGGCTGCTTTCCGGCTGCGCCGTAGCCGCGCGCGCCATGCGCCCCAACCTGCGCCTGATTGGTGTGCAGGTGGAAAAATACGACTCCCTGTGCGCCTTCCCCGGCCCGGCCACCATGCCGACCGGCGGGGCCACCATTGCCGAAGGCATTGCCGTACTCCAGATCGGGCAGCAGACGGACGAGGTGATCCGCAAGCTGGTAGATCAGGTGCTGGTTGTGCCCGAATGTGCGCTGGAAACCGCCATCACCCTGCTGGCCGAAGGGGCCAAACAGGTCAGTGAAGGGGCCGGGGCCGCTGGCCTTGCCGCCGTGCTGACTTATCCGGACCTGTTCGCGGGCCAAAAAGTGGCGCTGCCTGTCTCGGGCGGAAATATCGACAGCCGCATTCTGGCCAATACCCTCCTGCGCGCCATGCTGCGTGATGGTCGTATCCTGCGGCTGATCATGGAAATTCCCGACCGGCCCGGTGTGCTGGCCGATATTTCGCGCACGATCGGCGGCGCGGGCGGCAACATCATCGAAGTTTCGCATCAGCGGCTTTTCGCAGCGCCATCCGTACAGGCAGCGGAGCTCGAAGTCATGATCGAAGCGCGCGACCCTGCCCATGCCGAACGCATCACACAGGAACTGGAAAAGAGCTACATCGTCCGCCGCGCGTGAACCTGCCTTTGTTTGCGCACGTTCTCATGGCACTGTCCGGCGGACACAAACACCCGAACCCCTACGGCAAGACCCAAAAACAGAGGCCCGTTCATGACTTCCCCCGCTCCGCAGCCAAAACGTCCTGTCATGCTTGTCATTCTCGACGGCTTCGGCTGGCGGGAGGAAACAGACAATAACGCGGTCCATCAGGCGAGTACGCCCAGTTTTGACGCTCTGTGGCGCGACAACCCGCACAGCTTCCTGCGCACCAGCGGCGAGGATGTTGGCCTGCCGGAAGGGCAGATGGGCAATTCCGAAGTGGGGCATCTGAATATCGGTGCTGGCCGCATTGTCATGCAGGAACTGCCGCGCATTTTCTCCGCGATTGAGGATGGCAGTCTGGCGTCTTCCGCCGTCATGACGGATTTCATCGCCCGGCTGAAGGCCAGCGGCGGCACCTGCCACCTGATGGGCCTCGTTTCTCCCGGCGGCGTACATTCCCATCAGGATCATGCGGCAGCACTTGCGCGTATCGTGGCAGCGGCGGGCGTGCCCGTGGCTTTCCACCTGTTCACGGACGGACGTGACACGGCCCCGCGTTCCGCCCGTGAATACGTGCGCGCGCTTCAGGAAAGCCTGCCAGCCTCCGTACAGCTTGCCACCCTGTCCGGGCGTTACTATGCCATGGACCGCGACAAGCGCTGGGACCGTGTTGAAAAAGCCTATAATGCGATTGTCTGCGCACAGGGCGAAACCGGCGCCACCCCGGATGAGGTGATTGCCGCCGCCTACGCGGCCGATGTGTCTGACGAATTCATTCTCCCCACCGTTCTGCCCGGCTACACCGGCATGAAGGATGGAGATGGCATCCTGTCGTTCAACTTCCGCGCCGACCGCATCCGCCAGCTAATGGACGCGCTGCTGGAACCGAATTTTGACGGCTTCGCCCGGGCACGGGTCATCCGTTTTGACGCCGTAGCCTCCATGACGCAGTACAGCGAAACGCTGGCCGCACGCATGACGGTTCTGTTCCCGCCCGAAACATTGGAAAACCTGCTGGGCGAAGTTGTCTCCCGCGCGGGTCTGCGCCAGCTCCGCATGGCGGAAACCGAAAAATACCCGCATGTCACCTACTTCATGAACGGCGGCCGCGAAACGCTGTTCGAAGGGGAAGACCGTATTCTGGTGCCCTCTCCCAAGGTGGCCACATACGACCTGCAACCGGAAATGTCCGCCGCTGAACTGACGGACAAGGCCGTGAGCGCCATCGACAGCGGCACGTATGACCTGATCGTGCTCAACTACGCCAACCCGGACATGGTAGGGCATACCGGAATTCTGGCAGCCGCCGTCAAAGCCGTGGAAGCGGTAGATACTGGAGTGGGCCGTCTTGCTCAGGCCATCACCCGTCAGGGAGGCGCGCTGCTGATCACGGCTGATCACGGGAACTGCGAAACCATGATCGACCCCGAAACCGGCGGTCCGCACACCGCGCATACTCTCAACCTCGTGCCGCTTGTCGCTCTTGGCACGGACGGTAGGGCCCTGCGTGATGGCGGGCGTCTGGCCGACCTCGCCCCCACCCTGCTGGACATCATGGGCCTGCCCAAGCCCGCCGAGATGACGGGTTCCTCGCTGCTCACCCCCTGAATGCACGCGCGTCGGCTTTTTCCTTTCCGCCCTGTGGCTCTTCCGCCCCTGTTTCAGCGGAAGGCAAGGGCAGACATCCGGCTCATGATACGCTCGCCCGGACGGACTCCCATGCTGCTCCGGGCGGCACTGCTACCCGCGCTGCTCTGGGGCCTATCTGTTGTCACCATTGCCTACACTCCGGCTCCAGCGCAGGCCGCAACGGCCGACACCAGCCATAAACCGCACCATACCCAGCCTCACCATACACTCCACAAGCCCTCCACAGCACCCAGCAGCCGTTCGGTTGTTCAGGCCCGTCATGCCCTTGAAAGCGCACGCGCCCAGCATGAGGCCGCACAGGCCGCCACGGAACGACAGGCCGCAGCGGTTGCCGCATCCCGCGCGAAACAGGATGCCGCCATGGCGGCCGCCGCAAATGCCCGCAGTCAGGCCCGCGCCCTCTCTGCCGCGACCCTCAGCGCCACGGCACAACTCCAGGATACCGAACAGCAGATTGCCGACCTGTCTGACCGCATGGACGCAACCCATCAGGAGCAGCAGGCCCTGTCCGCAAGTCTGTTGGGACATGAGCAGGCGCTGGCTCCTATCCTGCCGCTGGCGGTGCGACTTTCAGTTTATCCGTCCGACACATTGCTAGCCGCCCCCCTGCCCCAGAATGATGCCGTAACCGGCTTTCTGGTTCTGCGCGGCCTGTCGCATCAGTTACAGGACGAAGCGCGTGATCTGCGGGAAAAACAGGCGCGTCTGACAGTGCTCGATCAGGATCTTACAGCGCAGAAGACCCAGCTCGAAGCCCTTGAGCGCCAGCAGGCCAGCGAACGCGCAACCGTGCGCCAGCAGGCTGCTCAGGCGCGCAAGGCACAGAAACGCGCCGACAGCGCCGCGCGTGTCGCCACGCGGGCATTGCAGGCCGCGATGCACCGCGCCTCAAGCCTGCAGGACGCCGTGGCCCGGCTGGAAGCCCTGCAAACCGCAGCCGAAGCCCGCCTGCACCATGCCCTAAGTGCTGCCCGTGCGCGCCCGCCCGTACCTCACGAGCTCACACCTCCTGCCGGCCAGTCTTCCGGTGCGCAAAGTCCTGACACACAGGCCACCACCAGCCAGCAGGACACCGTACAGGACAGCACAGCAGAAGGCCCCGGCCTGAACGCGCAGGGAGGCTCGGCATCCGGCCTCAAGCCCGTGGCTGGAACAGTGCTGAGCGCGTGGGGTAGCCACACCGAATCCGGCCCCGCCACCGGCATAACCTACCGCACCCCCTCCGGCGCAAGCGTACGCGCGCCCTGTACCGGCGGGGTCGATTTCGCGGGGGTATTCCGCACTTACGGGCAAATGGTCATTCTGAACTGCGGCCGCCACTACCGCTTTATTCTGGCAGGACTTTCCGAGCTTTCGGTCGATACCGGACAGGATTTGACAAAGGGTGCACCCATAGGACACATGGGAAACACTGGCAGTTCCGCCAGACTGTTCATACAACTCCGGCACGGGCAGCAGAGCATCAACCCGGCCCCTTTCCTGTAAAGCCGAAAGCCATAACGGGATGGGCGGTTTCCCTGTGTTGCGGAACAGGCTAGGCTCGCCCACGACGTAACCCGCCACACGCCTTTTTCCTCCTTCGGCAAGGTATGGCGGGCCGGAAAAAAAGACAGGACGAACACGCGCCACGGGATTTTTCCCGGTTCCGGCGACAGGAGACAAGATCGCATGAAGTTCCGCACAGGTCTGATGCTCGGTGCTACCGCCATGACTGGCCTTGCCCTGGCTTTCTCTCCAGGCCACTTCCCTGCCGGATTCCTTCTGCCCGCCCCCGTTCAGGCGCAGACCGCGACCCCCGATGCCGCGCCCACCGCAAACCACGCCGAAACCTACCGCCTGCTGACCCTGTTCGGCACGGTGCTGGATCTGGTGCGCTCCGATTATGTCGAGCCCGTATCCGACCGCGACCTGATCACCAACGCGCTGAACGGGATGCTCAGCGGCCTTGATCCGCACAGTTCGTACATGACCCAGAAACAGTACGAAGACATGATGGTGCAGATGAAGGGCGAGTTCGGCGGCCTGGGGCTGGAGCTGCAACAGCAGGACGGCCATATCCGCGTTGTTTCCCCCATCGATGGCACGCCGGGTTTCCGGGCCGGGATCAAACCGGGCGACTACATCATCGCCGTGGACGGCCACACTGTGGACGGCACTCCGCTGGACGAAGCCGTGAAGAAAATGCGCGGCAAACCCGACACCAAGATCACGCTGACACTGGTGCGTGAAAAAACGCCCAAGCCCATCGTGGTCACGCTTACGCGCGAGATCATCCATATCGACGTGGTGAAGTCGGCGCTGTACGGTCGGATCGGCTATATCCGCATCGCGCAGTTTAACGAAACCACGGAAAAGGAACTGCTGAAGGCCTATAACAGCCTGCGGCAGCAGGCGGGCGGCAAGCTGGCGGGTCTTGTGCTCGACCTGCGCAATGACCCCGGCGGGTTACTGGATCAGGCCGTTGATGTTTCTTCCAGTTTCATCCGCTCTGGCGAGATTGTCTCCACCCGCGCGCGCCATCCCAAGGATAGCCAGCGCTGGGATGCCCACGGCACCGACATTACCGATGGTCTGCCCATTGTGGTGCTGATCAACGGTGGCTCGGCCTCGGCCTCTGAAATCGTTTCTGGCGCCCTGCAGGATCATCATCGTGCTGTACTGCTAGGCACGCGCTCGTTCGGCAAGGGCTCGGTTCAGTCCATCATTCCCATTCCGGGCAATGGTGCCGTACGCCTGACCACCGCGCGCTATTACACGCCTTCTGGCCGTTCCATTCAGGCACTGGGCATTATGCCTGACATCACGGTCAAGGAAACGCGTGACGATCCGGGCCTGAGCCTGCGTGAAGCGGATCTTGAGCATATCCTCAAGAATCAGGGCGGCAACACGACAAAGGCCCAGCCGCGCACCGACCTGCCAGCCATCGCGGCGGATGTTCCCTCCCAGCCGCCTGCGAACTGGCCGGAATTCGACTACAGTAAGCCTTCCACCGACTTCCAGCTACAGGAAGGGCTAAGGGTTGTGCGCTCCATGGCGGGGCTGCCCGCTCCGGCACCGACGGTTCCGGCCGCACCGGCCCCCAAAACCCCCGCGAAGGCGGACAGCGCGCCGCATCAGTAATGACGCGAAGCAAGTAAGGGAGCCGTCATGCGCACCCCATCCCTGTGGCGACGGCTCACAAGCCGCGGCAGACTGTTCATCTGGTTCTGGCTTGCCGTTGGAGCGATTGCCGCCATCTTGGCGGCAAGCCTGCACTTTATCAGGCCACCGCACCCCTCCATCGCGCAATGGAATGCAGATGTGGGACGGCACCGCCTGAAAGGTGACCACAACACCATTCTGCAACCGCAGATGGCGCTGCTGGAAAAACATAACGGCACGGGTGGTTTTCCCCTGCCCCTGACAGGCCCGCACGGACAGACCGCCCGCCAGCTTTATGCTGCGCCAACAGTGGATGTCCCGCCCGGCACGCCCATGGTGGCGGTCGTGCTCGAAGGCATAAGCGAGCCTGATGCACAGACAACCGACGCCATGGCCTCGCTGCCCGGCGCGGTGTCGGTTGCGTTTTCGCCCTATCTGTCAGGTGCGGACACGCTCATGGAAACGGCGCGCCAATACCAGCATGAAACCCTGCTGACCCTGCCCATGCAGACCAGCAGCACCAAACCCGCCGTCAGCCAGACGGCCCCCGCTGATGATGCCGGGCCACGGGCCATCAGCCTGATGAACTCCGCCCAGCAGAACACGGAAAACCTGAACTGGGTTCTCTCGCGCATGGCAGGCTATGTGGGGGTAATGGGCACGCCCACGGGTGCGAACGCAAATACCCTTCTGCACGCACAGGATTTTACAAACATGCTGACCGAGCTGAACAAGCGCGGCCTGCTGTACGTAAATGGGACGGCGGGTCAGTCCATAAACGGGCCAGGGCTGCTCGGGCAAGCCGATGTGCAGATCAACGCAGATGCGGATATCGTGGGCATCGATATCCAGCTCCTCAAGCTCCAGCAGGCAGCCCGGCGTAACGGCCACGCCATTGGCGTCATGAGCCCGCTGCGGCCTGTAGCACTCGCCTGCCTGCGGGCGTGGATCGCACATCTGCAAGACATCGGCATTGCCCTTGTGCCGGTCAGCCAGCTTATCCTGCCCCCTGACCCGGCCGATACCCCGCCCGCAACCCCCAACGGAGCCATGCGCGTGAACCTGGCCTCTCCCACAGCCGCGCAGGGTCGATAAACCATCATGCCAGAAACCACCACGCAGGCTTCAGCCCTGCCTTATCGCCCCAATGTCGGGGCGATGATTTTCCACCCCGATGGCCGGGTGTTCATTGCCCGGCGCACGGACATGCCGGGAGCCGGTGGCCCCCTGAACGAAGGCACATGGCAATGCCCGCAAGGCGGGATTGATGAAGGGGAAGACCCAGCACAGGCTGTTCTGCGTGAAGTGTGGGAAGAAACTGGCACACGGGCTGTACGCATTCTGGCCGAACACCCTGAATGGATCAGCTATGACCTGCCTGCCCCCCTGATCGGCAAGGCGCTGGGCGGCCGGTATCGCGGGCAGACACAGAAATGGTTCGCTCTGGCCTTTACCGGACAGGATACGGATATCCGGCTGGACGCGCACACGCCCGCCGAATTCGACACGTGGATGTGGGCTGATCTGCACACGCTGCCCACCCGCAATGTCGGCTTTAAAAAACCTATTTACGAGCGGCTTATCCGCGACTTTGCGGACTTCGCCTCTCCCCGCTGAGGAGCCGCAGCGGCCACGCAGTCATTAATGCGTGGCCTTGACCTTGCCATCACCCCGCATGGGGGAGCACAGGAAGCAGAACGGGACACACAAAAACGCCCCGATCCCCAAAATCATGAAAACCTCATTGTAGGCCAGCATCGAAACCTGCTGGGTAAACTGCTGGAACGTCGTATGCTGGGCTACACTGTCCAGCAGAGCGGGCGAAGTCCCCCGTGCCTGCGCCACACTGCGCACCCGGTCCATATAGTCATTGAATGGCTGGTGATACGTGGTCATCCAGTGCGTCATATGCGCCTGTCTGGCCTGCTTGCGTTCGGTCAGCAGGGCTGTCGCGCCTGAAATCGCCAAAGACCCCAGCACGTTGCGGGACATACTGAACAGCGCCGAGGCGTCGGCGTTCAGCCGTTCAGGAATCGTGGCATACGCGATGGTAGAAAGCGGCACGAACAGAAAGGCCAGACAGGCCGTCTGGCTCATGCGGAACAGCACCAGATGCCTGAAATCGAGCAGCGGCAGAAGCTGGGCCGAAAAGAACAGCGCGCACCCCATGAGCGTAAAGCCCGTAGCAATCACGCTCCGCACACTCATGAGTGTCATAAGCTTACCCACGATGGGGATCAGCACAATCACCGCAAGCCCGCCGGGCGAGAGCACAAGCCCGGAAAGGGTTGCGGTGTAGCCCATGACCTGCTGGGCAAACTGCGGCACCACAATGGCCGAAGCATAGAGCAGCGCGCCCATGGCCCCCATGAGGGCCGTGCCCATGGCGAAGTTACGGTCTTTGAAAACCCGTAGATCCACAGCGGGCTTATCCGTATGCAGGAGCCACAGAACAGCTCCACCCAGACCAAAAACAGCCAGAACCCCCATGAGGCGAATGAAGGTGGAGCCGAACCAGTCCGCATCCTCACCACGATCGACCATGATTTCCAGGCAACTGAACCCGATGGTGATCAGGCTGATGCCGATCACATCGACCGGGGCTTTCTGTTTACGCGCCCACGGCGGGTCTTCCACTACCGCCATGACCCCGACTGTCGTCAGGATGCCGAACGGTACGTTAATGAAAAAAATCCAGCGCCACGAGAAATTATCCGTAATCCACCCGCCAAGCGTCGGGCCGATAACAGGCCCCACCACGGCGGCAATGGCCGTCAGCCCAAAGGCTGCCGCACGTTTGGCCGGAGGAAAGCTGTCCAGAATGATAGATTGCTGATTGGGTTGCAGCCCGCCACCAAAAAAGCCCTGCATCAGCCTGAACACGACCAGCTCGTTCAGACTGGTGGCCATGCCACACAGAAAGGAGGACGCCGTGAACATGGTGATGCAAATCAGAAAATAGTTTTTTCGTCCAAATACTTTGCCAAGCCAGCCTGAAATGGTCAGCACGATGCCATTGGCGACCAGATAGGCCGTCAGTGTCCAGGTCGCATCGTCGTAGGTACTCGACAGGCTGCCCGCGATATGCGGCAGCGACACGTTGACGATCGTGGTGTCCAGAATTTCCATGAACGCCGCCAGTGTCACCACAAAAGCGACCGTCCATGGATTATACTTGGGCTTCCACCCGCCGGATGCGACGGGGTCGGCTGCCGAGGCCATCAGGGATGGGCCTGCTGGCTGCCCTGCGCCGCGCCATTAGCCGCGCCACGGGGCGGCGGAGCATCGGAACGGCCCTGGGTATCCACATGCACCACGGGTTCGACAGACAGACCAAGGGCCAGCGGCTGGTCAGGGTCCAGCCCCTCGTCAATAAGGATCTTGACCGGCACGCGCTGCACGATCTTGACGTAGTTACCCGTTGCGTTTTCGGGCGGGAAGGCGCTGAACGTGGCCCCCGTACCTTTCTGCAGGGAATCAACATGCCCACGCAGCTTCAGGCCCGGATAGGCATCAACACGCACATCCACCTTCTGCCCCGGCCTCATGCGCGTAATCTGTGTTTCCTTGTAGTTGGCCACCACCCAGACTTCGGGCTCCACGATGGAGAAAACCGTCTGTCCCTTATGGACATAGTTGCCCTGTTCAATGTTGCGCTGGCTGATCCAGCCGTCACATGGAGCACGGATGACTGTCCAGCCAAGGTTCAGGTCGGCATTGGCCAGGTCGGCATCAGCGACATGCGCATTCGCCTCGTCCTGCGTCACACGCACGACGGTATTTCGGATGTTGGGCTGCACGGGCGTGGCCATCTGCACCGCACCCTGAGCCGCTGTCACCTGCGCGCGTGCCGCATCAAGGGCAGCCTGAGCGTAGTCCCTGTCCTGCTGCGACGTGGCGGCGCGGGCCACCGTATGCTGACGGCGATAATCTGTCTGGGCACGGAACTCCTGCGCGTGGGCTTCCGATAGACGCCCCTGCGCCTGCAGCAGCGCGCCCGGATATTCGAGCAGAGCCACGGCGTGCATCATTTCGCTGGCCTGAGCCGCCGCTTTCGCCGCGTCGAGAGACGCCGCCGCCCTGTCGCGCGCAATCTGCCAGTCACGCGGGTCGATCCGCGCAAGAATCTGGCCCTTGCGCACAAACTGGTTGTCGTCCACCAGCAGGTCCACCACGTAACCTTCGACATGCGGGGCGATACCGACAGCGCGCCCGGCCGTAAAGGCGTCGTCCGTTTCAATATCGTTACGGGTGAAAAACCAGTAAAGCCCGGCTGCAACAACCAGAATGGCAACAACAGCCGTCAGAATCGGCTTGAGACGAGAAGGTTTCTTTCCTTCGGATTTCCCGTTTGCGCCCGCCTGCCCGTCACCCTGTGCGCCGGATGTCTCGGGAGACTGTTCGTGGTTCTCGTCCGCCATACTTTATCCCTGCCTGCAAACACCGTGTCGTAAGAAGTCCATAGCGCACCGCACTGACCGACCTGTTCGGTCAGTATGTGGCACGTTCATCCTTCCGCTTCAAGCATGGCCGTGAATCCATGCCCGAAAGCGCCCCGCCTTCAGCCTGTTCCTTAACGTTCGAGCCCCTGCGTGCGCACCAGTTGCGCGTACACGCCATCCTGCGCCATCAGCCCGTCATGCGTGCCACATTCGACCGCACGTCCCTCGTCCATAACCACGACCATATCCGCAGACCGCACGGTTGAAAGGCGATGCGCCACAATCAGCGTCGTACGGCCATGGCGCAGGGTTGCTAGCGCGTGCTGCACCGCGGCTTCGTTCTGGCTGTCGAGCGCGCTGGTGGCTTCGTCCAGCAGGAGCAGACGCGGATTGCGCAACAGTGCGCGCGCCAGAGCCACACGCTGCCGCTGCCCCCCGGAAAGCCGCTGCCCCCCCGGCCCCACGCGCGTCTCCATCCCTTCGGGGAGTTCTTCGATGAACTGCGCGGCCGAAGCGGCACGAGCGGCCTCCCATACCTCTGCCTCCGAGGCATCAGGACGGCCCACCAAAATGTTGTCGCGCACGGAGAAGTCGAACAAGAGCGGGTCCTGACTGACATAGGCTATGGCATCACGCAGACTGGCAAGCTGGATATCACGCAGGTCCAGCCCGTCGAGCAGGATGCGCCCGCTCGTGACGTCATGCAGGCGCGGCACCAGCGACAGCGCCGTAGACTTGCCCGCACCCGAAGCCCCCACCAAGGCGACCGTACTGCCCGGACGGGCATCGAAGCTTAGCCCCGTAAGGCCCGTACGCCCGTCGGCATAAACAAAACCGACAGCTTCAAACACAAGATGTCCCTTGCCCTCCGGCAACGGCACGGCATTTGCGCGGTCCATGACCGTGGGTTTTTCATCAATGATCCGAAATACGCGGCTAAGCCCCGCCATCCCTTCCTGCAGGGCGGAGTGCACAGCCCCCAGCGCACGCAGGGGCCGTGCCGCCAGCAGCAGGGCGGCGACAAAGCCGGAAAAGTCGCCCAGCGTGGCCCCGCCCGTAGCGGCCCGCCAGCCTGCGAACCCCAGCACCGCCGCTACTGCGGCTCCGCCCAGTGTTTCCAGCATAGGCTCAACCCGCGCACGACTGCGGGCGATTTGCAGAACAGACTGGTACAGCCTGTCAAAAGACAGGGCGGCACGCGCACGTTCGGCCCGTTCCAGCCTGTAAACCCGTACGGTGCGCGCCTGCGAAAAACTTTCGGTCAGCAGGGCCGAGGTTTCCCCCATACGCTCCTGCATCCCCCCCGAAGCCCGCCGCACGCGGCGGCCGAGTTTCTGGATCGGCAACACCGCCGGCGGGTAAAGCAGGGCGGCGATCAGGCTCAGTTCCCAGTCCATGTAGACCATGGACACCACCAGCCCCACGACTGTTACCGCATCGCCCACAGAGCTTACGGCCCGAAGCATGGCGTCACGCACGGCCACGGCATCGGTGGTGAACCGGGCAGCCTGCTTGGCCGGGGCCTCGCTTTCCACCTGCGTAATATCGCAGCGGATCATGTGGTCGAACATTTCGCCCTGCAGGCCGCGCACCACCTTGAGCACCAGCCCCTGTGTCACGATAGTCTGCCCGTACTGGGCCAATGATTTGGCAGCGGTAAGCAGCACCACAAGCAGCGGTACCTGATACAGAATGCGGGAATCGCGGGCCGAGAACATATCCAGCGCCCGCTGGATCACCAGCGGATACAAGGCCGTCAGCAGGGCCGTTACGATCGGCAGCGCCGCTGTTACCACCAGATGCGCCCTGTGGTGGCGAATCTGCCCGTGCCACAGCCTGCGCAGCAAGGCGAACGTATCATCGGACAGGAATTTACGCTTGTCGGGGCGTGTGGCCGTTTGGGTAGCTGTCATGCCCCCATGTAGCAGCCCTCATGCCCCGCGTGCAAAGGGGGCCATCGCCCTGCGCCGACGCCAACACCTTCAGGGCTCGGTGTGCAGAATCCGCGCAAGCTCAGCCCGGCACGCTTCCGCCGAGGCCGTGCAGCCCCCCTGCTGCCACCACTGTCTGACCTGCGCAATCAGCCGCCCCATGGCCGGGCCAGGTGCCATCCCCATGGCCAGCGCATCGCGCCCGGCCAGCGGAAACACCGGCACATCAAGCCCGGACAGGCGCTGCCGCAGGTGAATACAAGCCTGCGCGCGCGCACTCTGGGGCGGGTTCTGCGCCTGACAGAGCCATAGCGCCGCCAGCAGGCAATCATGCGAGGCATCGACTAGCAGGCTGCGCAAGACGTTTTCTGCGTGCTGATCATCCTCCAGCCAGGCCAGAGGGCCATCCGGCGCGCCCGTGCGGGCAATACAGCGCAGCCGCCCGGTTTCCGCCTTTGAAAGTTTCAACCGGGTTGCCAGAGCAGCAGGCGCCTGTGTCAGCGCCGCCAACCGCAGCAACGGATCAGGCGGGGGCTGGCAGGCTTCCAGCGCCTCAAGCCGGGGCAGCGTCACACCCTCGGGCATAATGACGGTCATAACGCCTGTCTGCGCCATCAGCCTTACAGCGGGCACGACCTGCGGCAGAGCAAGAATCTGTTTAAGCTCCGACCACACACGCTCGACAGAAAGCCCCGCGAGCAAGGCAGCCCCCCGGCTTATCACCGCCACCGTATCCGGCGCAGGTTCTCCCGTGCCGTAACGAGCCTGAAAGCGGAAAAAGCGGAGAATACGTAAGGCATCCTCCTCAATCCGGCTCTGCGCGTCCCCCACGAAGCGCACACGCCCCGCACGCAGGTCCGCCTGTCCGCCGAACCAGTCGTACAGTGTGCCCGCCTGATCCAGAAACAGGGCGTTGATAGTGAAATCACGCCGGGCCGCGTCAAGCTGCCAGTCGTCCGTCCAAGCCACCACGGCATGGCGGCCGTCAGTCTGCAGATCACGCCGCAGAGTTGTTATTTCACAGGGCAGCCCGTCCACAACGGCCGTAATCGTGCCATGAGCCAGCCCGGTCGGCACTGCCACAACGCCTGCCGCCCGCAGGCGCGCCATCACCTGTTCTGGCGCGAGAGGAATGGCCATGTCGATATCGGCCACCTGCCTGCCCGCCAGAAGATCGCGCACGACGCCGCCCACCAGCCGGGCCTCAGGCAGAATACGCCATAAAACCGTCAGCAGCGCGCGCTGCCGAGCAGACAGGCGCTGCACAAGGGATGGCAGTTGAGAGACCTGGCTCACTCCGTATCGTCCGGCTCGCCAAAGCACCCAGCGTCCGCGCCTGCCTGCCCGGTGGCTGTCTCACAGCGGGCCAGCGGGAAGAAGCTGCCGCAGCTCCACACCCCCATGCACCGCACGCCGCGGTAGACTCCCGGCTCGGCCAGGGCCGCCAGTTCGTACCACACACTGCGGCTCAGCCGGGCCTCCAGTGGCCATCGGCCATCTCCCGCCCGCACCAGCAGGTACGGGGGACGGGCATCGGCGCTGGCTTCGGGAGGAACATCCCATTCAGTTCGAATCGGATGCTCGCAACTGGCCGTGACGGTTTCATCCATATTGGTGCGGAAACACAGCCGCTGGGTACGGCCAACGCCTGTCCACGTCAGCTCCACCGCTACGAAGGGAGCATCTTCAACCTCGATCATCCCGCTCTCGAAAGGCGAGCGCAGCAGATAGGCACCCTGCGCGTCGCGGGTCAGCAGGGAACCGAACAGGCACAGCATGGCCTTGCGCTTGATAACACCGCCCCGATAAAGCCAGCTTCCATCACGTCGGATCAGAAATGGCAGACGCGGCACGTCGCCCTTCGCACCCGCATGGCCCCCGTGGGACAGACGCGCCGCCACGGAGTCCAGCCCCGCCTCCGAATAAACGGGCAGGCCGGTTTCCTCTTCCCCGCACGGGGCCACCCCCGTGTTCTGAGCGTTTTCGCCTTTCACGACCTGATCACCCCGTAATGCGTGTCCATATGCGTCTTCCAATGATATAGGGAGCGAACCCCGCTTGATGAAAGCCCCGCATGTCTTCAAGACTGGACAAATGACCGCATCAGACGCTTCGCTCTCAGCACTTTCCTCCGCCACCCGCCCCGATGTGCGGGAGGCAGACCGCATCTGCGAACGGCTGTCGGCCGTGCAGCAGGCCCTTGGTGACATCATCTTCGGGCAGGATACCGTCATCCGCCAGACGCTTGTCACCCTGCTTTCAGGTGGGCACGCGCTGCTGGTTGGCCCGCCCGGTCTGGGCAAGACCCTGCTAGTCACGACTCTGGGCACCGTACTGGGGCTGGATGCCCGGCGCGTACAGTTCACGCCCGACCTCATGCCCTCCGACATTACCGGCGGCGAAATCCTTGATGAAGACAGCACGGGCCGCAGGAGCTTTCGCTTTGTAAAGGGGCCGGTTTTCTGCCAGCTTCTCATGGCGGATGAAATCAACCGCGCCAGCCCGCGAACGCAGTCGGCCCTGTTGCAGGCCATGCAGGAACATCACGTAAGCGTCGCGGGGACGGAATACGCGCTGCCCCAGCCCTTCCATGTGCTGGCAACCCAGAACCCTATCGAGCAGGAAGGCACATACCCCCTGCCTGAAGCCCAGCTTGACCGCTTTATGCTCCAGATCGCGCTAGACTTCCCTCCCGAGGAGGCCGAACGCCAGATGCTGCTGGCCACAACCGGTGCCAGCCGCCCCGAGGCCGAGCAGGTGCTGAGCGCGCGCGGGCTGATCGAGGCCCAGAATATGGTGCGCGCCATGCCGGTTGGGGAAAGCATTGTGGATGCCATTCTGGCACTGGTGCGCGCCGCCCGCCCGCAGACAACACCGGATCAGGACCTGAAAACCGCCATTGCCTGGGGCCCCGGCCCGCGCGCCGCCCAAACGCTCATGCTCGCGACCCGCGCGCGTGCCCTGCTGGATGGCAGGCTGTCTCCCAGCCTTGATGACGTAGCGGCGCTGGCCCAACCGGTTCTGGCACACCGTATGGCGCTCAGCTTCGCGGCCCGCGCCGATGGCCTGACCCCGGCCGATGTCATTACCCGGCTCGTCAACCGGCTGGGCTGACGTCTTTTGGCCGGGCTCGCGCAGCACATCACCTCTTTTCTGCCGGCTTTCCTTCGGCGGGCGGCTCAACACGACGGCGATGCCCATACAACGAGACGGAACGGGCTCCGGTCGCATGGCGGGAGCGCGGCAGGCACTCCCCTGTCCTCTGGTGCTGCCTCGGCCGCGGCACTGGCTGCCCGGATGCCGGACCTGCTGCTGCGCGCCCGCCAGACGGCCGCCACACTGGCGGCGGGCCTGCACCCACAACGCCGCGCCGGATGGGGCGACAATTTCTGGCAGTACCGTCCAGCCCAGCCGGGCGAACCTGCCTCCCGGATCGACTGGCGGCAATCCGCCCGCACCCACCATGCACAGGTGCGCGAAAAAGAAGCTGAAACCGCCCAGACCGTCATTTTGTGGTGCGACTTGTCGCGCTCAATGGACTGGTGCTCGGCCGCTGCCCTGCCTTCCAAACGCGACAGCGCCATCACCTTGCTGCTGACCATGGCCGCCTTGCTGCTCCGCGCGGGAGAATCCGTGCAACTGGCCGGGCCTGCGGGCCTGTTCCCCCTGCCTGTCGGCGGGCCGCCACTGGAACGGCTGGCCATGGGGCTGGTCGCCCAGGTGCGGGAGGAGCAGATCGCCGCGCAGGATATATCAGGCCCCTTCCTGCGCGCCCCGCTGCACCTGCCCCGCCATGCGCACCTGCTGATGGCCAGTGACTTCCTCGCCCCGCAGGAAGACATACAGGCTTTCCTGCGCCATCTGGCGGCCCTGCCCGTACATGCGCATCTGATACAGGTGCGTGACCCGGCGGAAGCCTGTCTGCCCTATGCCGGGCGGGTTCTGTTTACCGGGCTGGAAGGCGAGACGCCGGTCGAACTCTCTGAAACCAGCGACATCCGCCCGGCCTATGCCGATCTTGTCTCCACCCGTGAAGCCTGGCTGAGCGACATCGCCACGCGTTACGGGCATGATCTGACACGGCACCAGACAGACCAGACAGCGCTCCCGGCCCTGCTGAGCCTGCACACGTTGATGAGCCAGCCCGCATGAGTTTTTCATCCCCCTTCCTGCTGCTGGCACTGGCGGGGCTACCTCTAGTCTGGTGGTTGCTGCGGGCTACACCACCACAACCACGCAGGCAGGTTTTTCCGCCTGTGGCGCTGCTATCAGGGCTGCGCACACGCCAGATCGACCCCGTACGCTCTCCGTTATGGCTACTGGTGATCCGCGCGCTGGTTTTCAGCCTGCTGGTCGTGGGGCTTGCCGGGCCGTTCCTGCGGCACGACACGGGTTCGGCTCCGGCATCCGGCCCTGTGCTGCTGGTCATGGATAACGGTCTGTTTGCCGCACCCGACTGGGCAGAACGGATCAGCACTGCGCAGGCCATTGTGGAAAACGCCGGCCGCACCCAAAGCCCCGTTTCCCTGCTGCTGACCGCGCCCACGCCGACGGAACAATCCGCTGAAGACATGCCGCGCGCCCAGTCATCCAGCGAGGCAGAGCAGGTGCTCAACGCCCTGCGCCCCTCTCCCTGGCCAGTCGAACGCGCACAGGCCGCAAAGCGCCTGAAGACACTCGGCCACACTTACGCACAGGTGCTCTATCTGGCCGACGGGGTCGCGGGAACGCAGGATGGCGGTTTTGCGCAGGCTCTGCGCGATGCAGGCCCCGTACGCGAAGTTCGCTTTCCCCATCAGACTTCTCTGGCACTCGCCGCGCCTGCGCCGGGTTCGGGTGATGTCATGGCGCGCGTGCTGGCCGTTCCCTCCGCCATACCGCAGGATCTGACAGCCCTTGCCCGCACGGCCGATGGCGCAACGCTGGCCTCTGTGCCCGTCTCCCTGCCCGCCCATGCTACGGAGGCAGATATCCGCCTTTCCCTGCCGCCAGAAGTCCGCAACCAGATTGAGACCATCACGCTGCGTGGCATCGCAGGGGCCGCCACCACGTTCCTGATGGATGAGACAAACCGGATGCGCCCTGTGGGCCTGCTTTCGGCAGGCGGGGCGGATACGCCGCTGGTTGGTTCACTCTTCTATATCCGCCGCGCACTGGCCCCCACGACCGACCTGCACGAAGGCACTCCCGAAGCCCTGCTGAGCCGCCCTCTTTCCGTGCTGATCGCTCCTGACGGCACCCTGACCGGAACCCAGACGCAGCGGGCGGTGCGCGACTGGGTGGAAAAAGGCGGCACACTCATCCGCTTTGCCGGGCCAGCTCTGGCCGGAGCCCCCCACGAAGGCACCAGCCCCGCCGACAGCCTGTTACCCGTGCCGCTCCTGGATGGCACGCGCCAGCTTGGCGGCTCCATGACGTGGGGCGCGCCACAGAAACTCGCCCCCTTTGATGCGCTTTCGCCTTTCCGTGGCCTGCCTGTTCCAGCAGATGTCACTGTCAGCCGGCAGGTTCTCGCCAGCCCGACAGACACGCTGAGTGAACAAAGCTGGGCGCGACTGGCCGATGGCACGCCGCTTGTCACCTATGCCAGCATGGGCAAGGGCACGCTGGTTCTGTTCCATATCAGCAGCACGGCGGACTGGTCCAACCTGCCCCTGTCGGGGCTGTTTGTCTCCATGCTGCAACGCCTGACAGAACACGCCAACGGCCTGGCCATTCCGGCGGATGATACGCTGCTCTCACCTGCGTTGAGCCTTGATGGTGAAGGCAATCTCGGACCGCCCCCCGCCACGGCACGCGGGCTCAGGGCCAGCGCTTTTGTCAGCACCCCGGTTTCTCCCGAGCATCCGCCCGGCCTTTACGGCCCCCGCAACGGCCGTCGCGCGCTCAACGCCACCAGCCAGATTACAGCCCTCCAGGCAGCGGCGCCCGTGGGCACACTCATCGACCCGCAAACCCGCCAGCCCGACAGGCCACTGGGGCGATACAGCCTGCTGGCGGCTCTTGTGCTCATGCTGGTGGATGGGCTGGCCATGCTGGTCATGCGGGTGGCGCGTCGTCCTTCGCCACACGGACTGGCAGCCATCCTTGCCGCCGGTCTGATCGTGGCCACCGGCACGGCGCGGGCGCAGGCACCAGACGACGATACGGGCCACATGCCCTCCCCTGTGACGGTGGCACCGCAGGCTATGCCCGCTGCCAGTGATGCCCAGTCCGGCGCAACCCAGCCCCCGCCGACCGTACCACCCGCAGCGCTGGAAACCCGGCTGGCTTATGTGGTGACCGGCCATGCGGATGTGGACGAGGTCTCCCGTCAGGGTCTTCAGGGCCTGTCGGATTTCGTCAATGCACGTACCTCCGCCAAGCTGGGCGTGCCGGACGCAATACGTCCCGGACAGGACGATCTCAGCTACTATCCGCTGATTTACTGGCCTGTGACGGCTGATGCCGAGACATCGCCCGCCATCACCGCCAACCTGAACAGTTTCATGACGCATGGCGGCATTCTTCTGATCGACACGCAAGGCGACGATGCTTCAGGCGAGGATGGCGGCCCGGCCAGTGCCAGCACCGGTCGCGCCCTGCGCCGTGTAACAGCGGGACTACAGATCCCCCCACTGACAACCATGACCGACCACCATCTGCTGGCCCATACCTTTTACCTGCTGCACGACTTTCCCGGCCGCTACGCGGGCCAGCCAGTCTGGGTGGCGCGGGAAGGCGATGCGGAAAATGATGATGTCAGCCCCGTGATTATCGGTTCGGCGGACTGGGTTCATGCCTGGGCGGTCGACGGCAGCGGCGGAACGCCCTACGCCGTGCTGCCCGGCGGCGCGGAACAGCGGATTCAGGCGTATCGCTTCGGTCTGAATGCCGTCATCTACGCCCTGACAGGCAGTTACAAGGCAGATCAGGTGCATGTGCCCATGCTGCTCAAACGGCTGGAAAACACGCCATGACAGACCTGCTTTCTCATTCTGTCACCTTTGAGCCGCTTGTCCCGTTATGGCTGCTGGGAGCTCTCGCCCTGCTTGCGCTGGCCCTGTGCATCGTGGGGCTGTTGCGGGCCAGCCGTTCTGGGGCGCTGCTGCGGCTCGGCGCGGCTCTTGTCATCCTGACATGGCTGGCTGGGCCTCAACGCCTGCACGAGAACCGCCACCCACTGCCCCAGACCGCCCTGCTGCTGGTTGACCACTCCGGCTCCATGTCCCTGGGCCAGAGAAACGCCATAGCCCGCCAGGCCGCCGACATTCTGGCGCACGCGCGGACACCTGGGCTCGAATTCCGCATGGTCAATGTGCGTGAAAACGGCCATGACGGCACCCGACTGTTTGAAGCCCTTGATCAAGCCGCGGCGGATATTCCGCCCGCGCGTTTTGCCGGAGCGGTCATGCTGACCGACGGGCAGAACCTCGACACGCCCGACACCATTCCCGACAGGCTGCGCCCGGCGGAAAACGGTAGCCGCCATACCATTCTGCCCCTGCATGTCCTGCTCAGCGCCCGCGACGAAGAAACAGACCGCAGGCTGGAAGTGCTTGAGGCTCCGCCTTACGCCATAGCCGGGCAGGATGCGCACCTGCGGGTGCGCGTGCAGGATGCCGGGCCGGACACGCATGACGGCACGCCCGCCACGCTGAGCGTACGCGTAAACGGCGAACCCGCGCGCACTGTACCTGTGCAGACCGGCAGCACGCAGGATATTACCGTCCATGTGGCGCATCCCGGTCCGCTGCTGGTGAGCCTTGCCGTCTCTGCGCTGGAAGGCGAGGTTTCGACGCTCAACAACCAGACCGTCGTCAGCATCACCGGCATACGGGACAGGCTGCGTGTCCTGCTGGTTTCAGGCACGCCCAATCAGGGTGAACGGGTCTGGCGCAGGCTGCTCAAGGCTGATCCGGCGGTGGATCTCATCCACTTCACCATTCTGCGGCCACCGGAAAAGGACGATGGCACGCCGCTTTCCGATCTGGCGCTGATCGCCTTTCCTGTGCGCGAACTCTTTCAGGAAAAAATCCGTCAGTTTGACCTGATCATTCTCGACGGATTTGAAAACCGCCATATCCTGCCGCGCCTCTATCTGGAAAACATCGCGGACTTCGTGCGTCAGGGCGGCGGCCTGCTGTTGACGGCCGGGCCGGAATTCGTTGGTCCCGGTTCCTTGCAGGACACCCCGTTGGGCGACGTCCTGCCCGCCCACGTACCGTTTGAGAACAGCATTATCACCCAGCGTTTCCGCCCGACGCTGACCGCGACTGGCCGCAGGCACCCGGTCACGGCTGCCCTGCCCGGCGCGCCTCAGAGCCCGCCTGCCGCAACCGCCAGCGGGGCCGCCCCTGCGGTAGGAGCGAGCGAAGGCACTGGGGCTTGGGGGCCATGGTACCGTGCCCTACGCCCCGACCGTACCCGCGGCGAAGTGCTGATGAACGGGCCGGATGGCGCGCCGCTGCTGCTGCTCGACCATGTCGAACGTGGGCGCGTCGCCCTGCTCCTGTCGGATCAGATCTGGCTCTGGTCACGCGGTGAGGGCGGAGGCGGGCCACAGGCCGAACTGCTGCGCCGGATTTCACACTGGCTCATGAAAGAACCCGAACTGGAGGAAGAGCAGCTTTCGGCCAGCCTGTCAGACGGGGTGCTGAGCATAACCCGTCACAGCGTTTCCACCACTGCATCCAGCACCGTTAGCGTGACCGCACCCTCCGGCACCAGCCAGAGCGTAAGCCTGCGCCCGGACCCGCAGGACCCTGGCACGTTCAGGGCTACCCTGCACGCCACGGAAAACGGCATATGGCAGATCAGTGATGGTACACACACGACCTACGCGGCCCCGGTGCAAGCGGACCCCGCCGAATTCGCCACCCAGACCGGCGGCGGCGTGTTCTGGCTTGGGGATTCACCCGACAGCCTGCACGTGCCCTCCGCCCGTGTAACGCGTTCATCCGACCTGCATGGCGCGGACTGGCTCGCATTCCCCGCACGCGGGGCGCATACCGTCATCGGCCGGACAGCCGCCCCGCTCCTGCCGACATGGGTTTACCTGCTGCTGGCCCTCCCCCTGATACTGGGTGCATGGTGGCGTGAAGGACGCCGGCCGGGCTAATGAGTTGGAACCGCGCTCTCCCAAAGCATGGCGAATCGGTGTCCGCCTTTGCGACATCTGGGGGCTGTGGTAACATTTGGCATCGCGCATCAATGGACAGATCATGAACCGCTTATTCCGCCCTGTTACCTGCGCCCTGCTGTTCTGTAGCCTGGCCCATTTCCATGCTCTCCCGGCCATGGCCGCTTCCGAAGAGGAAGAGCAGAGCGCTGCCGAGGAAGCATCGCAGAAAGCGGAAAGCGCCAAGGCCGCCAAACGCGCCGCGCCCCCCTCAGCCATTCCGGGGTCGGAAGGCATGGACGAGGATGACGGCGACCGCATTGGCAAGGACGTGGAGCCGACGACGGCGCTGTTCGAAGCCATCAACCGGGGCAGCGTTGCCGCGGCGAAGGATGCGGTAAACCGTGGGGCTGATCTGGGCGGGCACAATATTCTGGGACAGACGCCGCTGGAAATGTCCATCGACCTCAATCGCAATCCCATTACCTTCCTGCTGCTCTCACTCCGCACGTCGGATGACCGCGTGGGCGCAGGCTACGCCAATCAGGGCATGGAAAACGCACGGCCTGTCGTGACTGGCGGCATCAACGCAGCCCGAATGAACACGGGCCCGGCCGGGCACGGTTATGATTCCACAGGGGGCATTGCCCAGCCTTCCGCCGGGTTCCTCGGGTTTGGCGGCAGCTAGGCCGCCCCGCTTCCCTACTGGCAGGGCCGGTTATCAGCCCTGCGCGCTCTCCGCCGCCATCTGCAGGCTTTCCTGACGCAGCACGTCAAGCGGCAGGAGCACCCCTTCGCGCTCAAAATGCCAGAACGTCCAGCCATTGCAGGAAGGTGCATTGGTCAACTGTGCGCCCAGCTTGTGGATGGAACCACGATGCGTGCCACTGACCAGACTGCCATCCGGCGAGACTGTCGCGTGCAGGCGCTGCTTCTTGTCGCACACGACCGTTCCAGCCACAATCAGGCCCTGCTCCACCAGACTGCCGAACGGCACGCGCGGAGCCTCGCGGCGATCCTGCGTTGTCTGCACGGCATCTTCCGGCAGAGGCTGCTCGCGCGCGATACGCGCCAGCGAAGCCTCAATGTAGTCCGGGTGGCGTTCGATCCCGATAAAGTGCCGCCGCAGCCGCCGCGCCATGGCCGCCGTTGTGCCGGAACCGGAGAACGGGTCGAGCACGACATCATCAACCGTGGTGGATGAAACCAGCACCCTGTGCAGCAGGCTTTCAGGCTTCTGGGTCGGGTGCAGCTTCAGGCCGTGTTCATTCCGCAGGCGTTCGTTACCGGTGCACAGGGGCAGGTACCAGTCCGAGCGCATCTGCACATCGTCATTCAGCGCCTTCATGGCCTGATAATTGAAGCGGTAGCGACTTTCCGGCCCGCGGGCGGCCCAGATCAGCGTTTCATGCGCGTTGGTAAAGCGGCGGCCACGGAAGTTCGGCATGGGGTTGGACTTGCGCCACACGATGTCATTCAGAATCCAGAACCCCAGATCCTGCAGAATAGCGCCCAGACGGAAAATGTTGTGGTAGGAGCCGATCACCCAGATCGTGCCATCCTTGCGCAGCAGGCGGTGCGCCTCGGAAAGCCATGCGCGGGTAAAGCGGTCATATTCTTCCAGATCGGAGAACTTGTCCCATTCGTCATCCACGCCGTCCACCAGCGTATCATCCGGGCGACGCAGTTCGCCACGAAGCTGCAGGTTATAGGGCGGGTCTGCGAAGATGCAGTCCACAGACCCGCTGGGCAAGCCGCGCATCACGTCCACGCATTCACCACGGATGATCCTGTCGAGAGGAAGTTCCATGGGAACCGATTTTTTCATGCCGCTCATCACTGCCCTGCCGCTCCTGCCAGTTCCAATTGCCGCCGTACCGTACCGAATGTCTTTCTGTGGTGAGGCGTAACCCCCACCTGCACCAGCGCGCGCCGGTGCGCCTGCGTGCCGTATCCCGCGTTGCCGTCCCAGCCGTAATCGGGCCAGCGCACATCCAGCCGCGCCATGATGCGGTCACGCACCACTTTGGCCACGATGGAGGCCGCCGCGATGGACAGGCTCAGCCCGTCGCCCCCTACCAGCGCCTCCGCGCTACAGCCGAAGCTGGGCAGCTTGTTGCCGTCCACCAGAACATGGTCGGGCATTGCCGGCAGCCGGGCCACGGCGCGCTGCATCGCCAGATGCGCCGCATGATGGATGTTCAGCCTGTCCACCTCCCCAACAGAGGCGGCGCCAAGGCCGATTTCCACGCCCGGCACATCGGGAAGCCGGGCCGCGATAGCTTCGCGCACGGCGGGTTTCAGTTTTTTGGAATCATCAATCAGGCTGGCCAGATCATCTGGCACACCGGCCGCGAACACCACCGCAGCCGCCACCACGGGGCCAGCGAGCGGGCCACGGCCCACTTCGTCCACCCCGGCGACACGCCCGCCATGCTGTTGTTCACGCCTGAAATCCGGCATTGCTTCCCGTTCCGTCCAACTGATCGCCCGTTTTGAGCGACTCGGCTAAAATAACCGAGTCGCTCTAACTGCGACTCCGTTGGGAAGGAGAAGCATTTTTTCACCCAGGAGCGCAAGAGTCCTGATGAAATGATTTTTTTCAGGAGCGTTTTGAGCGGGGCGCGAGCAGCCAGCCCAGTACGATCCCGACAAAGGAAACAACGCCCAGAGCCAGCAGGGGCTTGTCGCGCACAAGGGTTACGGCCTTTTCCACCACGCCCTCGCCTTCGTCGTACAGATCAGCGAAATCCTGCTGCATATGCCCGGCGAACTGGTCGAACTTGCCTTCCGCCTGCAGGCCGATATTGCCCGTCAGCCCGCCGACAGCATCTTTCAGATGCCCCTGCACATCCCTGGCGACGCCTTCGACCCTGTTTTCCAGTTTCTTGATTTTGTCATCAGCCATGACCATAGTCCTCCCTTCTCCAACCGCTTGGTCCACGGTCCGCGTATCGGGCGTGATCCCGGCTTTACGGTTGTCTGATCCTATCAGACCGCAAAAACATAACGCTGACTAGGGTTCCCAAGCAGGCATGGCTTTTCCTTTTCCTACGCGCATCCAACTGACGGCACTCACGGTCTCCGCCATGTTCTTTATGGAACAGCTTGATGGCACCATCCTCGCCACGGCGCTGCCCGCCATTGCGCGTGACCTGCATGTTGGCACGGTGGCGACTTCCGTGGCCCTGACTTCCTACATCATCGGACTGGCCATTTTCATTCCTGCCTCCGGGGCGCTGGCGGACAGGCTGGGCAGCCGCACTATCCTCAGCCTTGCCATCACGGTCTTTCTGATCTGCTCCATCCTGTGCGGCGTGGCCCATTCTCTGCCGTTTCTGGCGGTCATGCGGATGCTGCAAGGCGCTGGCGGCGCGCTGATGGTGCCTGTGGGGCGGCTGGTGGTCATTCGTGACACGCCACGCAAGGATCTTGTGCGCGCCATGGCGTGGATGATGCTGCCCGCCACACTCGGCCCGCTGATGGGGCCAGTCGTGGGCGGCTTCATCACCACGTGGTTTTCATGGCGCTGGAATTTTTACCTTAACATTCCCGTAGGTCTCCTCGGGTTGCTCATGACGTGGCGCTTTATCCCGCAGGTGCGTGAGCCCTCGCCCCCGCCGTTCGACGTCAAAGGCATGGTGCTGGCCGGAGGCGGTCTGGCCACGCTGTCCATTCTGGCCGAACTCTTCAGCCATGATGCGGCAGGCTGGCCCGTGCTGGTCGGGCTGCTGGTCGGCGGCGTGGTGCTGATGGCGGTCTATGCACGCCACGCGAGACGTATTACCGACCCGCTGCTGGATTTCCGGCTGATGCGCTTTCCGACCTTTCGTATTTCGCTCGTGGCGGGGGCGGCCACGCGCATTGCCGTAGGGTCACTGCCGTTTCTACTACCGACTTTCCTGCAAATTGGTGCGGGGCTGAACGCCGCCCAGAGTGGTGTTATTACCTTTGTGGGGCCATTGGGCTCAATCGCCATACGCCCGCTGGTGCCCGCCATTCTCAAACGCTGGGGCTTTCGCCGGGTGCTGATGCTCAACGCGCTTTCGGCTGCGGTTATCTTCGCCCTGATAGCCGCCTACCGTCCTCCCACACCGCTGTGGGTCATCTCCGTTGTGCTCGTCATGGCGGGGGCGGCACAGGCCGTGCAGTTTTCTGCTTATAACACCGTGGCTTATGCGGATATCCCGCCGCAGCGCATGAGTGCGGCCACCAGCCTGTATTCCACCATGCAGCAGATCATGCTTTCAAGCGGGATCTGCATCGCGGCGGGCACGCTGACACTGCTCAATGCCCTCTCGGGGCAAAGCGAGCCAACGCTGAACGATTTTTCCATCGCCCTGCTGGTTACGGGAGGCATTTCCATACTGGCAACCCCCATAGCGGCCACCATGCCCCCTGCCGCCGGAGCAGACATGAGCGGCAACCGCAGTTAAACTGAACCTACCGCGCGCTGGACAGACACCACAGACCCAGCCACAATGCCTGGGCGGAGCACGCTCAATGCACCGCACACCAGCGCGCCCGATTTTCGCCACAGGACATGCGATACAGTCCGCCTGTAACAGACTGCACCGGCCCGTTTCGCGCCGCCCTTTCCTCATTCCGCCTTAATATAACCCCGGTAAAAAAACGAGCAGCGCGCCTCATGGATGAACACAACACGGCACCTTCCTCTCCCGTCTCTTCCGCACAGGCGTCCGCCCCGGCCAGTCCGCCGTCACGCAGGCGCAAGCTGGTTCTGACAGGCGTTGGTATAGCGGTCGTAGGCATACTGGGTTTTGCATTTCTGCGCCCTCATGGCGGACAGAACGACAGCCGACATAGTCAATCCGCCAATGAGCAAAAACAGCCTGTTGCGGTGCAGGTGGTAAAGAGCGGTTCCATGCCCGTAGTCCTGACGGAACTGGGCACGGTCATACCCATCACCAACGTGACGGTTCAGACCCGTGTGGACGGCTACCTGATGGACGTGCTGTTTACCGAAGGCCAGCATGTCCACAAGGGCGATCTGCTGGCCATTATAGACCCACGCCCCTATCAGGTGCTGCTTGAGCAGTACGAGGGCCAGCTTGCGCGCGATCAGGCCCAGCTTGATCAGGCCCGCGTGGACAACGCGCGCTATCAGAAGCTGATCCGTCAGGACAGTATCGACGCCAAAACCGCGCGCGATCAGCAGTTCATGGTTAAGCAGCTTGAAGGTACCGTCAAATCCGATCAGGCGCAGGTGGATAACGAAAAACTCCAGCTTATTTACTGCCACATTACCGCCCCGGTTGACGGGCGTATCGGCATCAGGGCCGTGGACCGCGGTAATTACGTGACAGCCGGACAGTCCGGCGGGCTGGCTGTGCTGACACAGATGCAGCCCATATCAGTTATTTTCACGCTACCGCAGGACCAGCTCCCGCAGGTGGCGGAAGAACTGCGCGCCCACAAGACGCTGTCGGTAGAAGCCTGGAACAGCACCAATACAGACAAGATCGCAGACGGCACAGTCAGCGCGCTGGACAGCGAGATCGACACCGCCACCGGCACGGTGCGCCTGCGCGCCATTTTCCCCAATGCGGATGAGCACCTCTTCCCCAACCAGTTCGTCAATGCGCGGCTGTTGGTGCGCACGCTCGACAACGTGCTGCTACTGCCTGCCACCGCCATACAGACCGGCCCTTCGGGCCTGTTCGTTTACGTGGTGAAGGCGGACAATACCGTAACCGTCAAATCCGTGACCACGGGCATTTCAGACGGCACCAATACCGTGGTGAAAACCGGCCTGAGCGCGGGCGACAAGGTTGTGACCGACGGCACCGACCACCTGCGCGAAGGTATGCCGGTTTCCATTCCCGCCGCCACGGCCAATGGGGTTTCGCCGTGAACCCTTCGGCCATTTTCATCCGCAGGCCCGTCGCTACCACGCTGCTGATGCTGGCCATTTTTCTGGCTGGCCTGCTGGGTTACCATTTCCTGCCCATATCAGCCCTGCCTCAGGTCGATTACCCCACCATAACGGTCGAGACCTTCTACCCCGGCGCCGGGCCGGACGTGATGGAAACATCTATTACCGCACCGCTGGAAACCCAGTTCGGGCAGATGCCCGGGCTGGATCAGATGACGTCGCGTTCATCTGGCGGAGCGTCCGTCATCACACTGCGCTTTGATCTGTCCATGTCCATGGACGTGGCGGAGCAGGAGGTGCAGGCCGCCATCAATCAGGCCAACTCGCTGCTGCCGACCGACCTGCCGGCCCCTCCGGTTTACGCCAAGGTTAACCCGGCGGATACGCCCGTCATCACGCTGGGAATCACGTCCAGTACCATTCCCCTGCCCGAAGTCGAAGATTATGTGGACACCCGGCTGGCACAGAAAATCAGTCAGATTTCGGGCGTAGGGCTCGTTACCCTTTCAGGGGGAAACCGCAAAGCCATACGGGTACAGGTCAACATTCCCAAACTGACCTCCTACGGCATCGACCTCGACACCCTGCGCACCACCATCGGCAATGTGAACGTGAATTCGCCCACCGGCACATTTGATGGGGCACGCCGCTCGACCACCCTGCGCGTTGACGGGCAGATCACCAGCACCGAGATGCTGCTTAATCAGGTGATTGCCTATCAGGACAGCGGGCCGGTGCGTGTGCGCGATGTAGCGCAGGTTATTATCGGAGCGGAAAATACCCAGCTCGCCGCCTGGTCGAACCTCACACCCGCGCTGGTCATGAACGTGCAGCGTCAGCCCGGCGCCAACGTGATTTCAGTGGTGGACGACATCAAGGCCGCCCTGCCCGCGCTACGTCAGACCCTGCCGCCAGGGATAGACATCGTACCGCTGACCGACCGCACGACAACCATCCGCGCCTCGGTGGCTGATGTGCAGTTCGAACTGTTTCTGGCTCTTGTGCTGGTGGTTGCGGTCATTTTCGTATTCCTGCGCAACATTCCCGCCACCATCATTCCCAGCCTGTCGGTGCCGCTGTCCATCATCGGCACGCTGGCGATCATGTATCTGCTCGATTTCTCGCTCGACAATCTCTCGCTGATGGCGCTCACCATCGCGACCGGCTTCGTGGTGGACGATGCCATTGTCATGATCGAGAACATTTCACGCTATATCGAGGCGGGCGAAGACCGTATGACCGCCGCGCTGAAAGGCGCTGGCGAGATCGGCTTCACCATCATCTCGCTCACCATCTCGCTCATAGCGGTGCTGATCCCGCTGCTGTTCATGAGCGATGTCGTGGGGCGGCTGTTTCATGAATTCGCGCTAACACTGGCCACCACTATCGTCATTTCCGCCGTTGTCTCGCTCACGCTCGTGCCCATGATGTGCGCGCGCATCCTGTCCGAGCGTGAACATGATACGCAGGCCTCCGGCCTGTTCGCCCGCTGGTCCGCCCGGATGGAAGTCGCCACCGAAAAACTCATTGCGACTTATGACCGGATGCTGGATGTGGTTCTGCTGCACCGGGGCCTGACACTGCTGGTCGCGGCAGGAACCCTCGTGCTGACAGGCGTGCTGGGCTGGATGATCCCCAAGGGTTTCTTTCCCGTGCAGGATACCGGGGTGCTTCAGGGCATTTCCGTAGCGGCCCAGAGCATCTCTTTCGACAACATGAAGGCGCATCAGCAGGAATTGGCCAGAGTGCTCCTGCGCGACCCTGACGTGCTCTCACTCTCCTCCTTCGTGGGGGTTGATGGCCAGAACGCCACGCTCAATCAGGGCCGCTTTCTGATCAACCTCAAGCCACATGACAGCCGCTCCGCCTCCGCGAGCGTAATTGCCCAGCGGCTGGAGCAGGAAACAGCCTCTGTTGCCGGTATCAGGCTCTACCTGCAGCCTGTGCAGGACCTCTCGCTCGATACGACCGTAACCGCCACGCAATACCAGTTCCTGCTTGAAAACCCGGATTACAACGCCTTCAAGACCTGGGTGCCGAAACTGCTGGAGTTGCTGCGCAAGGAACCGGCTCTGGCCGATGTAACATCCGACCTGCAAGCTGAAGGGCTTGTGGCGCGCGTCACGCTCGACCGCCCGACAGGGGCACGTTACTCGATCACGCCCCAGACCATCGATAACGTGTTGTATGACAGCTTCGGCCAGCGCCAGATTTCCACAATCTACACCCAGTCCAACCAGTATCGGGTGATTCTTGAGGCCGCCCCGCGGTTTCAGAGCAATCTCGCATCGTTAAACCAGCTTTACCTGCCGGGCATTAGCAGCAACACGGGAAGCAGCACATCCGGCCCCACCCGCCAGCCCACCTCCGGGCTGGTGCCGTTGGCCAGCGTGACCTCCGTGCGGGAAGAAACGGCCCCTCTGCTGCTGACGCATTTTGGCCAGTTCCCGGCCACGACAATTTCGTTCAACCTGCGCCCCGGCTACGCGCTGGGCGACGCCACAGCCGCCATCCGCCGGGTGGAAAAACAGATTGGCCTGCCGTCCTCTTTCCAGACATCGTTTCAGGGAACCGCCGCGGCTTTTGAAGGCTCGCTCACCAACGAGCTGTTTCTGGTCGCGGCGGCGCTGATCGCCGTCTATATTGTGCTGGGCATCCTGTACGAGAGCTTCATCCACCCCGTTACCATCCTGTCCACCCTGCCATCGGCGGCCATCGGCGCGCTGCTGACCCTCATGATCGCGGGAACAGGACTGGATATCATGGGGATTATCGGCATCGTGCTGCTGATTGGCATCGTGAAGAAAAATGCCATCATGATGATCGACTTCGCACTTGAAGCCGAGCGCGAGCACGGCATGGACTCGCTGCAATCCATCCGCACCGCGGCCACCCTGCGTTTCAGGCCCATTCTCATGACCACACTGGCCGCCATGCTGGGGGCGGTGCCCATGGTCATTTCCCACGGCACGGGGTCTGAACTGCGCTACCCGCTGGGGCTGGCCATCATTGGCGGGCTCGCGCTCTCGCAACTGCTGACACTGTTCACCACGCCGGTCATCTACCTCACGCTCGACACATGGGCGCAACGGTGGAAAAAACGCGGCAGCCATCCGCTCGCCGTCCAGACGCGTGCCGCCTCTGGGCCTGCAAACACGTGACAGTCAGCCGGTTTTTCATAGACAGGCCGGTCGCGACCACTCTGCTGGCCATAGCCGCCATACTGGGCGGTATTCTGGGGTATAGAACCCTGCCCGTCGCCGACCTGCCCAACGTGGACCTGCCGGTTATTCAGGTGACAGCACGGCAGGCCGGTGGCTCGCCCGAGGAAATCGCCAGCGCAGTAGCCGCGCCGCTGGAGCGGCGGCTGGGGCAGATTGCCGATGTCACGGAGATGACGTCGCAATCCACTGAGAACACCACGCGTATTACGCTTCAGTTTTCCCTGAACCGCGATATCAACGGCGCCGCGCGGGATGTGGAGGCAGCCCTCCAGGCCGCGCGCGCGGACATGCCCTCCACCCTGCGGCAGAACCCCAGCTATCACAAGGCCAACCCCAACGGCGCGCCTATCCTGATCCTGACCCTGACTTCCGCCACCCATAGCCGCGCACAGCTTTACGATTATGCGACAAACGTGCTGATGCAGCACCTGTCGTCCATTCAGGGGGTCGGGCAGGTCGATATCACCGGCAGCGCCATGCCCGCCATCCGGGCGGAAATAAACCCCCTGCCCCTGTTCCATTACGGCATCGGGTTTGAAGACGTACGCGCGGCTCTGGCCTCGGCCAATGCCCATACCCCCAAGGGAATTATTGATCAGGCGGGGCAGCGCTTTACGCTGGATACCAACGATCAGGTTACGAAAGCGCAGGACTACCGCGACCTGATCATTGCCTGGCGCAACAACCGCCCCGTCAGGCTGGCGGATGTGGCCGATGTGCGCGACAGCGTGGAAGACCTGCGCAACGCGGGCTATTACAACGGGCAGCCTTCGGTCATTGCCGTCACATTCGCGCAGGCGGGGGCCAATGTCATCAACACGGTGGACCAGATCAAGGCGCAGTTGCCCATGCTCAAGGCCGCGCTGCCCGGCGGAGTTGACCTGCATGTCGCGTTGGACCGTTCCCTGACCATCCGCGCTGCTCTGGCCGATACGCAGTGGACACTGTTCATTTCCGTGGTGCTGGTCGTTCTGGTCGTGCTGCTGTTCCTGCGCTCGCCGCGTATGACCCTGATCCCCGCCGTCGTGGTGCCCACCTCCATTATCGCCACGTTCGGGTTCATGGCGTTGCTCGGGTTTTCGCTCGATAACATGTCGCTCATGGCACTGACGGTCTCCACCGGCTTTGTGGTGGACGATGCCATCGTGGTGACAGAAAATATCGCCCGTTACATCGAGCAGGGCATGGAACCCCGCAAAGCTGCCGTTGTAGGCAGTAGCGAGGTTGCCTTTACCGTCATTTCCATTTCCATTTCGCTGATCGCGGTTTTTCTGCCCATCCTGCTCATGGGCGGGCTGGCAGGGCGGCTGTTCCATGAATTCGCCATGACGGTCGCCATCACCATCATGGTCTCGCTGGTGCTCTCGCTGACCCTCACCCCCATGATGGCGGCCATTCTGCTTGGGGCTCCCGGCGCCACATTGGCCCCTTCCGAGGAGACGGCACAGCGCCCGGGCCTCATGGCCCGCCTCCACCCCGGCCGGCTGGCTGAAAACGTGCTGAACGCCACGCAGACTTTTTATGTCCGCACGCTCGACATCGCTCTGCGGCATCACCGGCTGGTGCTGTGCAGCCTGCCGCTGACACTGGTGCTGATAGCAGCCCTGTTCATGCGGATGCCAAAAGGGTTCTTTCCTGTTGAAGATACAGGGATGCTCATGGGCCACCTGCAGGCCGACCAGTCCATCTCCTTCACGGCGCTGACGCAGAAACTGGCCTATGTGCAGAACATCCTGCTGCACGACCGCGATGTCGCGGGTGTATCCTCATTCATCGGCGGGCGAGGCTCGACCAACCAGGCCAACCTGTTTTTGGAACTCAAAGACAAGTCAGAGCGTAATGACACCCCCACAGACCTGATTGCGCGGGTCAGCCGCAAACTGCGGCACGTTGTCGGCGCGGATTTCTTTCTGATGCAGCCCGGCGCCGTGCGAACCGGCGCACGGGAAAGCAACGCCGCCTATCAATACACGCTGGAAAGCGACGATGCCGCATCACTCTACGAATGGAGCGGCAAGCTGCTGGCAGCCCTGCACACCCACCCGCAACTGACCAGCCTTTCCTCTGATATGCAGGTTGGCGGCGCTGCCGTTACCACCAGAATAGACCGTGACACGACGGCACGCGTCAGCATCACGCCCCAGCTTATTTCCAACACGCTGTTTGATGCCTTTGGCCAGCGGGCCGCCTCCGTAATCTACAACCGCCTTAACCAGTACCGTATCATTATGGAAGCCGACCCCGCCCAGTGGTCCACACCCAACAGCCTGATGCAGGTGTGGGTTAGTGTCGCGGGTGGCTCTGCAGGCGGAGGCACAAAATCCAACACCATCCGCGTTCGCGACAGCGCCACCTCGCAGAGCACGTCCACCAGCATGAGTGCGCTCTCCTTCCGCAACCAGATCGCCAATACGCTGGCGGGCGGCAATGGAGCTTCGAGCGGTTCGGCCGTCAGCACCTCGTCTGAGACTATGGTTCCACTGACGCTGGTGACAACCCTTGTTCCGGGCCAGACGGCACTGACCGTCAACCATCAGGGGCTGGTGGTGGCCAGCACCCTCTCCTTCAACCTTGCCAAAGGCGTATCGCTGGGAGAGGCAACCCAGATCATTGATTCCACGCGACTGGCCCTGCACATGCCCGAGACCATTCACGGCCGCTTCGCAGGTAATGCCGCGCAGTTCCAGAAGACGGTCAGCAACGAACCACTGCTGATTCTTGCTGCTCTGGTCGCGGTTTATGTCACGCTCGGCATTCTGTACGAAAGCTACATCCACCCGCTGACCATTCTTTCCACCCTGCCTTCCGCCGGTGTCGGTGCGCTCCTGGCGCTGCAACTGGCAGGCGAGGAGTTTTCCCTCATCGCGCTGATCGGGGTGATCCTCCTGATTGGCATCGTCAAGAAAAACGCCATCATGCTGGTTGATTTTGCCATTATGGCCGAGCGCGAACAGGGGCTCCCGCCGCTTGAAGCTATCCGCACCGCCTGTCTGCTGCGTTTCCGCCCCATCATGATGACCTCGGCTGCGGCCGCTCTGGGCGCCGCGCCGCTGATCATTGCCAACGGCTATGGCTCCGAACTGCGTCGTCCGCTGGGTATTGCCATCGTAGGCGGGCTTATCGTCAGTCAGGCCATGACACTGTACACTACCCCCGTTATCTATCTTGCCTTCGACGGCCTGCGCCTGCGTATCCAGAACGTACAGGCCCGGCTCTCTTCCCGTTTCCACCGCACCGCCAAACAGGTTCGCTGATGGTCAAGCCTTTCTCCCGCCTTTCGTCCACCGCACGCACGCGCCTTGCCCCCCTGCTGATACCGCTGGTGGCCACGGGGTGCATGGTCGGGCCGGATTACAAGCGGCCTGCCGCCATCATCTCCCCCGCCTTCAAGGAACTACGGCCCGCACCAGGCTGGCAATATGCGCAGCCTCATCTGGCGGAACTGCCCAAAGGCAAGTGGTGGGAAATCTATAATGACCCGTTGCTCAACCAGCTTGAGGAGCAGGTCGCGCTCAACAACCAGAACGTACGCGAATATGAGGCCCGCTACCGTAACGCACGGGCCACCATCAACGGCATCCGCGCCCAGTTATTTCCCACACTGAACGGCTCGCTTTCCTTCAACCGGCAAAGCTCGGGCGTTGGCTCGCGCTCATCCGGCACGATTATCAATTACGGCCAGAGCACCACGAGCGGCGACGTCACCAATACCACTGAGAACACCTACGCCATGGGCCTGAGTGCTTCGTGGGATCTGGACCTGTGGGGCAAGATACGCCGCCAGATTCAGGCGCAGGTGACAGAAGCGCAGGCCTCGGCCGCGGATCTGGCCAATGCCGCCCTCTCCTACCAGGCCCAGCTTGCCACCGCGTATTTCAACCTGCGCTATCAGGATAGCCTGTATGATCTGCTTGAGCGCAACGTGACATTTTACGAACGCTCGTACCAGATTACCAAGAACCAGTATGACGCAGGCACCGCCGACCCCACCAGTCTGATGCAGGCCAAGACCCAGCTTGAGCAGACCCGCGCGCAGGCCATTGCCACGGGCATCAACCGCGCGCAGTACGAACACGCCATCGCCATTCTAATTGGCAAGCCCCCGGCCGATCTTTCCATCCCTCGTGGAGCGCTGTCCCGCGTTATCCCGCCCATTCCTGTCAGCGTGCCCGCGACCCTGCTGCAAAGACGGCCGGACATCGCCGCCGCAGAACGACGGATGGAAGAATACAATGCCCAGATTGGTGCCGCCCTCGCCGCGTTTTACCCCGACGTAAAGCTCACGGCCTCCTATTCCTACAGTGGTGACCCCGTGGGCACTCTGGTGCAGGTCGTCAACCGGATCTGGTCTCTTGGTGCTTCCGCTACGGAAACCCTGTTTGAAGGCGGGTCGCGCACCGCTGCCGTGCGTGAAGCCAACACCAATTATGATTACTATACCGCTGCCTACCGCCAAACGGTGCTGACCGCCCTGCAAAACGTGGAAGACCAGCTTTCCAACCTGCGTATTCTGGCAGATCAGGCCGCGCAGCAGGACGTCGCCCTGAAAGCCGCCAACAGAGCCGCTGGCATTTCCTTCAATCAGTACATGGCGGGCACCCAAATCTATACAACCGTCATCACGGCGGAAGTCACCGCCCTGTCCAACGCCGAAACCGCCCTACAGATCCAGCAGAGCCGCATGGTGGATTCCGTCAGTCTGGTCCAAGCCCTGGGCGGTGGCTGGAATGCGTCCTCCCTGCCCAGCAAGGCCTCCATGCAGACGGACAATCCCTTCCTGCCTGACTTCATACAAAAAGACCGGAACTGACGTCTTTCGTCTGTTCCGGTCCTGGCGTTCCATTTCTGCCCCCCCGAGCGGACAGCCGGTCGGGGGTGTGCTGCTATTTCAGCACCGCGCTCCCGGCAATAAGCGCCAACACCAGAAAAACGACAAACAGGACAATGCCGATAAAGAACAGAATCTTGGCCATGCCCGCAGCAACGGACGAAATGCCGCCAAAGCCGAACAGACCAGCAACAAGCGAAACAACCAGAAAAAACAAAGCCAGCTTAAGCACGTCCGTTCTCCTTATCTACAAGCCTACCTACTTACCCAAGACGCCGCAGAAAAACACCCGCAAGTCCGGCCACCCCAGCAGTCAGCGCCAGCGTCACCGCGGGGTGGTCAATCACAATATCCCGCACCCGATCCACCGCCAAACTACGCCGTTCCGGCCCGAGTGCATCGTACCCACCAACATGACTGAAGAAACCTTCGGCACCGTCACGCAGGAGGCTGACGCCATCCTCCAGCCTGTACGTCGTTCCGTCATACCCACTCATGCACATTGCCTTTCCCGGCTCTCGATACAATAACGCAGAAAATCGCTTTAGGATGCCGCACAGGACGCATACCCATAAAGCCCTGCCTCTATACCACTGTCCCTAATGCGCGATCAGTGCCCGCAACCGGGCCGCGCATTGGGCAAAATCCTGTGTTTCAGGATTTCTCTGCGCATCCGTCGGCGCAATTTCACCCACAATATGAGCGGGCGGCCCCCCTGCCAGCACAATAATGCGTGTGGCAAGGCGCAGCGCCTCTTCAATATCATGCGTGACAAAAATGACCGTTTTGCCTGTCTGTCGCCAGATCCGCCGCAGTTCATCCTGCAACCCCGTGCGGGTAATGGCGTCAAGCGCGCCAAACGGTTCATCCATCAGCAGCAGGTCAGGATCAACCGTCAGCGCCCGCGCCACGCCCACGCGCTGTCGTTGCCCACCCGAAAGCCTGCGCGGCCAACGCCCGGCCTCCTGCTCAAGCCCGACAAGACGCAGAGCCTCACGCGCACGCGTCGCACGCTCCGCACTGTTGAGTCCCAGCCCTTCCAGCCCGAACTCCACATTGCGCAAAACCGAGCGCCACGGCAGCAGGCGGGCATCCTGAAAGACCATGGCCCTGCTCCGCCTTCCGGCGCCTTGCGAGCCCACTGCTCCGACCGCACAGGCCGAGCCTCCCACCTGCCCTTCTGTCGGCCGCACCAGCCCCATCAGCACACGCAGCAGTGTCGATTTCCCTACGCCCGAAGGGCCAAGCACCGCCACGAACTCACCGCGCGCCAACGTCAGACTCACGTGCCTGAAAACGAAATGCGCACCACCATCATGCGAAAAACCTGCCTCCTCAAGGCTGGCAACACACGTTCCGTCAATCATGGCTGCCACTTGAGCAAGTGCCCCCGAATAAAGCCGAACAGAAAATCCGTAATAGCGTAGAGAAACGCCATCGTGAGCATGTACACCACCACAACATCAGTAGCCAACAGGCTGGAGGCCTGCATCATCCGCGCGCCAATCCCCGGAACTCCGAACAGTTCCGCCGCCACGACAGACATCCACCCCTGTCCCAGCCCTGTGCGCAGCCCCGCCAGAATACCCGGCATGGAGGCTGGCAGCACCACCTTGAACAGACGCGCCATAAATCCGCCATGACCAAAGGCCGCCGCAAGCTCGAACAATTCCGGGTCGACACCGCGCACGGCCCCGTAAGCCGCATAGAAGTTGATCCAGAAAACCGAGATGGCGATTACAAACGTCGCTCCGGCCGTACTCAGACCAAACCACAGAATGGCGAACGGCACCCACGCCAGTCCCGGCACGGGCCTGAGCAGGCGGATAACCCCTTCCAGCAGACTGTCCAGAATACGGCTCATCCCGCACAGCAGGCCAACTGCTGTGCCCAACGTCGAACCAATCAGCAGCCCGAGGCTGTAATGCCCCAGACTGTCCTGAATTGCCTGCTGCCAGAAACCGCCACGCACTTCCGCCAGCCATGCAGGGCCCAGGTCCAGCGGTGCCGGCACCATGTTACCCGGTAGCCAGCCAAGGCTGACCGCTGCCTGCCAACTCCCAAAGAAAACAGCCAGACCAAATATACCAAGCCCGACATGTAACCGCTTGCTCAGACGTCCTTTCACGGTGTCGGCCGCCACAATGTCTGGTTGAACAGGTCGCTCACCGGCTCAGCCTTGCGCAGCAGCCCCAGTTCGACTTCAAAATCCTGCAAAGCCGTCACGCCCGCCACAATCCGGCTCGGGTCACTGATGAAAGACGCAGCCGAACGTTCAAGAGCCTTTTTCAGAACAGCATCATCCAACATACCGCCCCCCAGAGCCGTCTGGACATAGGGCACGGCTTCATCTGGATGCTGGGCCAGCAAGGTCGTAGCCCGCACGAACAGGGCTGTGAGCGTCCTGGCCCATGCCTGATGATCCGCCGCGTCCGGCTTAACCAACGCCAGCACCGAACCCGGCTGATCAGGCATCATGTCATGTCCGGTTGCCAGCACCCGCAAGTCCGGCACCTTGGCTTCTACCACTGTCAACGCCGGTTCACGCAGCACAACCGCATCCACGGCGCCTGCCAGAAAAGCCTGCTGGGCCGCATCAATTCCCACCCCGACAATGGAGGCAGCCTTCGCCGGATCGGCAAAGCCAAGCTGCTTTTTCAGCCAGTAACGCAGCAATGTGTCGGGAACAGAGCCCGGCGGCTGTGCCGCAATCCGCGCCGGATGCCCCTGTTCGACCGCAAAGCGTTCCAGTGCCGCCTTAACGGTCGCAGGCGTCAGGGCATTCGCGGCTTCCTTGGGCAATTCAGATGCCAGCTTGCCACGTGCCACAACGGAGAGTTCTTCGATCGAGGCCGCCGCCACAACCTTTACATCCACGCCATGCGCGCGGGCCTGCAGCAGCGGCAGCACCCCGGCCACGTAGCCATCAATCCTGCCTGAAGTGAGCGCCTGAATGGCTTGCGGCCCGGATGTAAACCGAACCAGTTCCACATCCAGCCCAGCTTCTTTTGCCCAGCCCTTGCCATCCAGAACGAACAGCGCAGATGAGCCCAGCACCGGAATATAACCAATTCGGATTGTCTCGGCGGCCTGGGCTGGACCGAATTCTGCCGCCATCAGCAGCAGTGCGCCCAGAAGCACACTGAAAAACCTACGCATCATATGATCCTCTCACTCCTACCCACGCAACAATATCGTGCAAGGATGAAGTGCGACTATATGCTGCAATCATAAATAGTGAAATATCTATTCCACAAAATCATATAAATCAGACCCAAGACAATTACACTTGCCGTGAGCGTGCACGCGTAAAAAAAGCTGGCTCTGTGAAGAGCCAGCTTCTTTGCCTCCGGGGTCTGAATAAGTTCAGGCCGCCAGTTCCTGCGAGTCATCCGCCTGCGGGCGGGGGCCGCTATCCTGGCCCTTCGCGCTCACATCGCGGTCAACCAGTTCGATCACAGCCATGGGAGCAGCATCGCCATAGCGCACACCAGCGCGCAGGACGCGGGTGTAACCACCATTACGACCCTTGTAGCGTTCTGCCACGGCAGCGAACAGCTTGCGGACAATCACCTCATCGCGCAGCTGAGCGAAAGCCTGACGACGGGCATGCAGATCGCCCCGCTTGCCGAGCGTGATCAGCTTTTCGACCACAGGGCGAAGTTCCTTCGCCTTGGGCAGGGTCGTCGTGATCTGCTCATGCTTGATCAGGGCCACAGCCATGTTACGGAACATGGCTGCACGATGGGAAGAGGTAACGCCGAGCTTACGGCCGGCAACACGGTGACGCATGGTTCAGTTCCTAAATCGATGAAAAGTCAGCTCAGAACGGCTCATCAAGCCGCTTAGCCAGCTCTTCGATATTTTCCGGCGGCCAGGCCGGCACGTTCATACCCAGAGCAAGTCCCATAGAAGTCAGGACTTCCTTGATTTCATTCAGGGACTTACGGCCAAAATTCGGCGTGCGCAGCATTTCCTGCTCGCTCTTCTGAACCAGATCCCCAATGTAGATGATATTGTCGTTCTTCAGGCAGTTGGCGCTACGAACAGACAGTTCGAGCTCATCCACCTTCCGCAGCAGATTGCGGTTGAACGGCAGGTCGTCTTCGGGCTCATCAGCCTGAACCGGACGCGGCTCATCAAAGTTGATGAACAGCTGAAGCTGATCCTGCAGAATACGGGCGGCCAGAGCCACCGCATCTTCAGGTGTCACCGCGCCGTTGGTTTCAACCGTCAGCAGCAGCTTGTCATAGTCGGTCACCTGGCCCACGCGGGTCGGGTCAACCTTGTAGGACACGCGCTTGACGGGTGAATAGATCGCATCAACCGGGATCAGCCCGATCGGCGCGTCTTCCGGCCGGTTCGCAGCAGCAGGAACATAGCCCTTACCCGTATTGACAATAAACTCCATGCCCAGCTTGACGCCGTCGTCGAGCGTGCAGATCACGAGATCGGGGTTCATGATTTCAATATCATGTCCGGTCTGGATCTGGCTCGCGCGCACTTCGCCGGGGCCGGTAGCCGTCAGCACCATACGCTTGGGCGCTTCGCCGTGCATCCGCAGCGCAAGCTGCTTGATGTTCAGGACAATATCCGTGACATCTTCACGCACGCCGGAAACAGACGAAAACTCGTGCAGCACGCCGTCGATCTGAACCGCCGTAACCGCCGCCCCCTGAAGGGAAGACAGAAGGATACGCCGCAGCGCATTCCCCAGTGTCATACCAAAACCGCGTTCAAGCGGTTCGGCCACCACGGTTGCGATACGCGCGGGCTCCACTCCGGATTCGACTTCAAGCTTTTCGGGCTTGATCAGAGATTGCCAGTTTTTCTGAAGGACCAATGTACCGGCCTTTCAATACGAAAAACCACTGCCTGGCAGCGATTTCTCTGAAGTGGACACAACGTCCACCCGACAGCCTTCACGAAAAGACTGCCAGGCGGATCAGGCGCTTAGACGCGGCGACGCTTGCGCGGCCGGCATCCATTGTGCGGGACCGGCGTCATATCACGGATAGACGTGATCGTGAAACCAACAGCCTGCAGGGCGCGCAGGGCGCTTTCACGACCCGAACCAGGGCCGGAGACTTCGATTTCCAGCGTTTCCATGCCGTGTTCACGCGCCTTGCGCCCGGCATCCTCAGCCGCCACCTGCGCCGCGTACGGCGTGGACTTCCGTGACCCCTTGAAACCCTGCGCACCAGCCGAAGACCAGGAAATCGCGTTCCCCTGAGCGTCGGAAATGGTGATCATGGTGTTGTTGAACGTGGAGAGCACGTGCGCCACGCCGGAAATAATGTTCTTGCGTTCTTTTTTGCGAATACGCGGTGTTGCGGCTTTCGCCATGTCTTTTTACCTCAGTCCCTGCCCGGGCCAGCCTGTGCTGGCCGGGCTTGTAGTATTCAGGATTAACGCGTGGCTTTCTTCTTGCCGGCAATCGCAACAGCCTTACCCTTGCGGGTGCGGGCGTTGGTATGCGTACGCTGACCACGAACCGGCAGACCGCGACGGTGGCGCAGGCCACGGTAGCAACCCAGATCCATCAGACGCTTGATGTTCATCGCCACTTCACGACGAAGATCACCTTCCACGCGGTAATCGGTATCGATCACTTCGCGCAGCTTCTGCACTTCGTCATCGCTGAGCTCGTTCACGCGCTTCGTCTCGGCAATGCCCGTGGCCTTGCAGATTTCAGCAGCCCTGGTCGCGCCAATCCCGTAAATATACTGAAGCCCAATCACAACCCGCTTGGTGGTCGGGACATTCACGCCGGCAATACGTGCCACGCTTTCTACTCCTGTTCGCCCGTCATGATAACGAACGACTCAACTTGCCCTGAGTGTAGGGCGGATTTCATTCTGGTGGCCGCGAAATATACTGGCCACCGGCACAAGTCAACGAAAACAGATCACTTTTGCGTGATCTTGGGAATTTCTCCAAGAGCCGCTTTAATTTCCGCCGTGACTTCGGCTGTCGGCAACATCCCGTTAATGGAGTGCAAACGACCAGTTTTTTCATAGAATGGCAGAATCGGAGCGGTCAGTTTCCGATATTCCTTCAGGCGTTCCACAACCGTTTCGCGCTTATCATCCGCGCGGCGGGTAAACTCGTGGCTGCCACAGGCATCACACTTGCCGGCCACACGCGGCGGGTTTGAAACCTCATTGTAGGTGCGACCACAGTTCGCGCAGGTAAACCGCCCGGAAATACGGTCTGCCAGGATGTCTTCATCAACATCGAGGAACAGAACCACATCAATGCTCTTGCCGTCGGCCTTCAGCATCTCGTCCAGCGCTTCAGCCTGAGCCAGCGTGCGGGGGAAACCATCCAGAATGAAGCCGTTCTGACAGTCATCCTGGGCAATGCGGCCCTTCAGCATGGCAATGATCAGCGCATCGGAAACCAGCTTGCCTGCGTCCATCAGGCTCTTGGCTTCCTGCCCGATAGCAGAACCACGCGCCACTTCCGCGCGCAGCATGTCACCGGTGGAGATCTGCACCAGTCCGTACTGATCTTCCAGCAGTTTGGACTGGGTGCCCTTCCCCGCCCCCGGCGGGCCGAGAAAAATAATATTCATCGCCTGATGATCCTCTGTTTCCGGCCACTCCGGCTCTTGCGCATCAACCCTTGATACTGATGCGCCACAAGATGAGACTGTATCTGTGTTACCGTATCAATCGTGACCGATACGATAATAATCAGGCTCGTCCCGCCGAAATAGAACGGCACATTGTAATGACTGACCAGAATTTGGGGCAGAAGACAGACCGCCACCATATACGCAGCGCCGATTGTCGTCAGCCGCGTCAAAATCCGGTCAAAATAGGCCGCTGTTGACGCACCCGGCCTGACCCCCGGAATAAACCCGCCCTGCTTGCGCAGATTATCCGCCGTTTCCGTCGGATTGAAGGTAACCGCCGCATAAAAGTAGGAAAAGAACACAATCATGGCTGCGTAGAACAGCATGTACAACGGCTGCCCCTGCCCCAGTTCCTGCCCCAGAAAGGACAGCCAGCCGGGAAGGTTCTTGCCGCTCATGATCCCCTGCAGTGTCACCGGCAACAGCAGCACAGACGAGGCAAAGATCGGCGGGATAACACCGGCGGTATTCACCTTTAGCGGCATGTGCGTCGTATCACCGCCAAACATGCGCTGGCCTACCTGCCGCTTGGGGTATTGAATCACAACCCGGCGCTGCGCCTGCTCCATGAACACGATGAACATGATGGTGCCAACTGCCAGCACCAGAAACAGCAGCACGAAGAAGGGAGACAGGGCGCCTGTGTACCCAAGCTGGAACAGGCTCGCCAGAGCCTGCGGCAGATTGGCGACAATACCGGTGAAAATGATCAGCGATATACCGTTACCGACCCCGCGCGACGTAATCTGCTCGCCCAGCCACATCAGGAACATGGTGCCCCCGACAAGAGCGGTCACACAGGTAATCAGGAACAGTGGACCGGGGTTAACCACCGCCGTGCCGTCATGAACGTTCTCAAGCCCGAAAGCAATGCTGTAAGCCTGAACGATCGCGATAATGACCGTCAGATAACGCGTGTACTCATTCAGCTTCTTACGCCCCTGCTCACCTTCCTTCTTGAGCGCTTCAAGAGAAGGCAGAGCCGTGGACATGAGCTGGACGATAATGGAAGCGGAAATATACGGCATGATATTCAGCGCGAATACGGTCATGCGCCCCAGCGCACCCCCCGTAAACATGTTGAACATCCCCAGAATACCGCCCTGGTTCTGTGCAAGCAGTTGCCCCATGACCGTGGCATCCACTCCGGGAACCGGAATGTAGGTACCAAGGCGGTAGACAATCAGCGCACCGAGCGTGAACCATATCCGCTTTTTCAGTTCAGTCGCCTTGGCGAATGAACCAACATTGAAATTGGCAGCCAGCTGCTCAGCCGCGGAAGCCATGCATCCGTCCTTTCACACAAACAGCGCCGCCACGAAACGTGGAGACGCTGGTATGATGGTCTGAAAAATTCCAGACAGCATTTCCAGTCGTACGCAAGAAAGGGAGAGAACAGCTTTCATCACTGCTCTCTCCCCCGCCATACTCAGGACGCGCTGGCTTCCACCGCCACGGGCGCGAGCAGCTTGATGCTGCCCCCGACCTTTTCAATGGCAACGCGGGCAGAAGCGGAAACACCCGACACCTCGAACGCCACACCCTTGGTCAGTTCACCTTCACCAAGGATACGAACGCCGGCATATTTACCGGAGCCAACCAAGCCAGCCTTCTTCAGCGCTGCTTCCGTCACCGGAGCTGCGGTTTCCAGCTTGCCTTCAGCCAGCGCCTGCTCAATGGCACCCAGGTTGACCGGGGCATACACCTTGCGGAAGATGTTCTTGAAGCCGCGCTTGGGCAGACGACGGTAGATAGGAAGCTGACCACCTTCAAACCCGTTGAGGGAAACACCCTCACGCGCCTTCTGGCCTTTCACACCCTTACCTGACGTCTTGCCCTTGCCGGACCCAATACCACGGCCGAGCCGCTTCTTGCGATAGCGGGAGCCTTCGTTATCACGAAGTTCGTTCAGCTTCATTTCAATCCTCCACCTTCACCAGGTGGGCCACCTTGCGGACCATACCCCGCGTGGACGGCGTATCTTCCAGAACCTTTTCGCGCCCGATCTTGTTCAGACCCAGCCCGATCAGGGTTTCTTTCTGGCCGGGTTTGCGTCCGTTACCGGACGCCACCTGCACAACCTTGAAGGTCTTTTTCTCAGACATCAGCGGCCTCCGCTCCGGCAGCCTGATCGCGCTTGCCAAAAATCTCGGCAACCTTCTTGCCACGACGGTTGGCCACTGCACGGGGGCTGGCGCAACGCGTCAGGGCGTCAAACGTCGCCTTGACCATGTTGTGCGGGTTGCGGGTCCCGAGGGACTTCGCCACCACGTCATTGATGCCCAGGCTTTCGAACACGGCGCGCATCGGGCCACCAGCGATGATCCCGGTGCCGGCTTCAGCCGAACGCAGCACGACCTTACCAGCGCCAAAATGGCCGGCAACGTCGTGATGCAGGGTCCGGCCTTCCTTCATCGGAACGCGGATCATGCTGCGCTTGGCGCGTTCAGTCGCCTTGCGGATCGCTTCGGGCACTTCACGGGCTTTGCCCGCGCCATACCCTACGCGACCTTTCTGGTCACCGACAACAACCAGAGCGGCAAACGCAAAACGCCGACCACCCTTTACAACCTTCGCAACGCGATTGATGGTGACCAGCTTGTCAACCAGTTCATCAGCTTCGCGCTCACGCTCACGGCCGCCTCGACCGCCTTCTCTTGGTTCACGAGCCATTGCGTGATCCTTTCCTCAGAAGGAGAGACCGCCCTCACGGGCCGCCTCCGCCAGGGCCTTGACACGCCCGTGATAAAGATAAGACCCCCTGTCGAACACAACCTGGGAGACGCCTGCCGCAACTGCACGCCGGGCAACCAGCTTGCCGACTGCACCGGCGCTTTCCTGCGTTGCACCGCTCTTCAGCGCGCTACGCAGTTCCTTATCCAGGCTCGACGCGGCGGCCAGGGTCACGCCCTGAGCATCGTCAATGACCTGAGCATAAATGTTCTTGCCAGACCGGAAGACCGACAAACGCGGACGGCCAGCAGCCTTGCGGCGAAGCTGGAAACGGAGGCGAGCGCGCCGCCGGTTCCGCAATTCCTGCTGATTGCTCATTATTTCTTCTTGCCTTCCTTGCGACGAATGGTCTCCGTATCGTAGCGCACGCCCTTACCCTTATAGGGTTCCGGCTTACGGTAGCTACGAATGTCCAGCGCCACCTGGCCAACCCGCTGCTTGTCAATGCCTTCAACGACAACGGCCGTCGGCCGCGGCGTTGAAATCTTGATACCAGCCGGGATCGGATAGATCACGTCATGGGAGAAGCCAAGGTTCAGAACCAGGTTGGAACCCTGCACCGCCGCACGATAACCCGTGCCGGTGATTTCCAGTGTCTTGGAAAAACCTTCAGAAACGCCTTTGACAGCAGAGGCGATCAGCGCACGGGTCGTACCCCACATCATACGGGCCTGACTGGCCGTACCGACGGGCTGCACAACAACCTTGCTTTCCTGCACTTCAGCCGTAACATGCGTGGAAATCGGCAGGGAAAGCTCACCGAGCTTGCCTTTGGCCTTGAACACGCCGTCAACGATAGAAACGGTAACCCCCGCCGGCACGTCAACGGGATATTTGCCTACACGTGACATGTATCCCTCCTTAGAACACGCGGCAGAGGACTTCGCCGCCAACATTGGCGGCCCGTGCCTCTACATCGGACAGAACACCACGCGGCGTGGACAGGATGGAAACACCCAGTCCTGCGCGCACCCGCGGCAGTTCCTTGATTTTTGAATAAACGCGACGACCAGGACGCGAAACGCGCTGAATCTCACGGATAACCGGCTCACCTTCGGCATATTTCAGCTCGATGTGAAGCTGCGCGATGCCCTTGCGGACTTCCTCACGCTTGTACCCACGGATATAACCCTCGCGCTGCAGCGCCTCCAGAACGTTCACGCGCAGGCTGGAAGCCGGCGCAACGCAGGAGTTGTGACGCGCACGCTGAGCGTTGCGAATACGGGTGAGCATATCACCCAACGGATCAGAAAGTGACATATCCCGCCCTTACCAGCTAGCTTTGACCACTCCCGGAATCTGACCGGTGGAGGCCAGATCACGGAAAGCGACACGACACAGCTCGAACTTGCGGTAGTTACCACGAGAACGACCGGTCAGCTTGCAGCGCAGACGCACGCGAACGCGCGAACCGTTACGCGGCAGCTCAGCCAACTTCAAAGACGCTTCAAACCGATCCTCCACGGGGAGAGACCGGTCCTTCACGATATTCTTGAGAGCTGTACGCTTCTCTTTGTCACGTGCCGCCATGCGCGCGCGCTTCGCATTACGCAGGATGGCAGATGTTTTAGCCATACTCGATTACCTCCGGAACCCTTCGAAAACCTTCGACGGTTTTCCAAGATCACACAATAAAGCCAGCCTGATATCACCCAGCGAAGGGAAGATCAAACGCCTTCAACAGAGCCTTAGCTTCGGCATCCGTCTTCGCACTGGTCACGAACACGACATCCATACCGCGGACTTCGTCCACCTTGTCGTAATCGATTTCAGGGAACACGATCTGCTCTTTCAGGCCCAGCGCAAAATTACCGCGCCCATCGAACCCTTTACCAGCAGGCAGACCACGGAAATCGCGGATGCGGGGCATCGCAATCGTGACCAAACGGTCAAGGAATTCGTACATCCGCGCGCGACGCAGCGTCACCTTGCAGCCAATCGGCAGGCCTTCACGGATCTTGAAACCCGCGATAGCCTTCTTGGCAAGGGTCTTGACCGGCTTCTGACCAGCAATCAGCGTCATTTCCGCCACAGCGGCATCAAGCTTCTTCTGGTCGCCCGCAGCTTCGCCCACGCCCATGTTCAGGACGATCTTTTCCAGGCGCGGAACCTGCATCTCATTGCCGTAACCAAACTGTTCTTTCAGCTTGGCACGCAGTTCGTTCTCATAGCGCTGCTGAAAGCGCGGGATGGAACGACTTTCGTTATTCGCACTCATTCCTGATCCCTCAGCCTTCAATCACTTCGCCAGTCGCCTTGGCGACACGGACCTTGCGGCCATCTTCCAGCACCCGGAAGCCAACCTTTGTGGGCTTCTTGGATGCAGGATCGACCAGCTTCAGGTTGGAGAGATGGACGGGCGCCTCACGAGCAATGATTCCGCCTTCCTCACCCATGCGACGGGCACGCTGATGGCGCTTGGCCACCGCAACGCCACGAACAACCGCACGGTTTTCGGTCGGACGGACCTCAAGAACTTCCCCCTGCGTTCCCTTGGAGGAACCGCTGATGACGAGGACCGTATCACCTTTTTTAATACGGGCAGCCATTACAGCACCTCCGGCGCCAGAGAGATGATCTTCATGAACTTCTTCGCACGCAGTTCACGCACAACCGGCCCAAAGATACGGGTACCGATCGGCTCCTGCTGCTTGTTGATGAGCACCGCCGCGTTCCGGTCGAAACGGATGGCGCTTCCATCAGGCCGACGAACCGGATAGGAAGTCCGCACGATAACGGCCTGGTGAACGTCGCCCTTCTTTACCTTCCCACGGGGAATGGCTTCCTTGACGGAAACGACGATCACGTCGCCGACCGAGGCAGATTTCCGCTTGGAACCGCCCAGCACCTTGATGCACTGCACCTGACGCGCGCCGGAGTTATCCGCCACGTCAAGGTTGGTCTCGGGATGGATCATAACCTGATATCCTTACGTTAGGCCGACGCGCCAGCTTCCGCGCCCACGGCTTCGCCGTTGCGGGAAATCACGGTCCACGTCTTACGCCGCGAAATGGGCGGGCATTCGACAATACGCACGGTGTCACCCACCTTGCACAGATTGTCTTCATCATGCGCCGCATACTTCTTGGAACGACGAATGAACTTCTTATACAGCGGATGCATGACGCGACGATCGACAAGAACCGTAATGGTCTTGTCCATCTTGTCGCTGGTCACACGCCCGCTCAGGACGCGCCTTGGCATCGGCTAACTCTCCTCAGGCATTGGCGGCGGATGTTTGAGCACCCGCCACTGTCTTTGCATTCTGCGCGGCAATCGTCTTGATGCGCGCAATTTCACGGCGAACCACGCGAACGCGGCTCTGCGATTCAGTCTGACCCGTGGCCTGCTGGAAACGCAGGTTCAGCTGCTCACGCTTCAGTTCCACCAGACGAGCCTGCAGCTCGTCCGGGGTTTTCGCGCGCAAATCAGCCGGCTTGGCTGCCTTTACCATCTCACGCATCTCCAATTCGGGTCACAAACTTGGTCTTGATCGGCAGTTTTGCCGCACCGAGAGCCAGCGCTTCACGCGCCAGCTCCGGCGGCACACCTTCGATTTCGAACAGGATGCGGCCAGGCTTCACACGGGCCACCCAGTATTCAGGTGAACCTTTACCGGAGCCCATACGCACTTCCGCAGGTTTTGTCGAGACCGGAATGTCAGGAAAAATACGAATCCAGACACGACCGGCACGCTTCATAGCGCGGGTGATGGCCCGACGGGAGGCTTCGATCTGGCGCGCCGTGATCCGTTCGGGCTGCAGGGCCTTCAGACCAAAGGTGCCGAAGTTCAGCGTGGTGCCACTTTTGGCAAGGCCGTGAATACGGCCTTTATGAGCTTTACGGAACTTTGTCCGCTTCGGGGAAAGCATTGTCTTTTATCCTCTCCTCAGCGCTGAGGAGCCTGTTCGGCCGCCCGGCGATCCTGAGCCAACGGATCATGGGCGAGAATTTCACCCTTGAAGATCCAGACCTTCACACCGCATGTACCATAGGTGGTCATGGCGGTTGCCGTGCCGTAGTCAATGTCGGCACGCAGCGTGTGAAGGGGCACGCGTCCTTCGCGGTACCATTCGATACGCGCGATTTCAGCACCACCCAGACGACCGGAGCAGTTGATACGAATACCCTGCGCACCAAGACGCATGGCGGACTGCACGGCGCGCTTCATTGCACGGCGGAACGCAACGCGGCGCTCAAGCTGCTGGGCAATGTTTTCTGCCACCAGGGTCGCATCGATTTCCGGCTTGCGGATTTCGACGATGTTCAGCGCAACCTCGGTGCCAGCCATACGGGTCAGCTCTTTACGCAGAGCGTCAATATCCTGACCCTTCTTGCCGATCACCACGCCCGGACGCGCCGCGTAGATGGTCACGCGCGGCTTTTTGGCCGGACGTTCGATCACCACGCGGGACACGCCCGCACCTGCCAGCTTGCGGCGCAGGAATGCGCGCAGCTTCAGGTCTTCATGCAGCAGGCGGGAGTAGTCAGCGCCAGCGTACCAGCGGCTGTCCCACGTGCGGTTGATGCCGAGCCGCAGCCCGATCGGATTGACTTTATGCCCCATACTCAGGCCGCCTTCTGCTCGGAGGAAGCCGCTTCAGGCTCAACCGCCCGTTCGGCCACAACAATCTTCAGATGGCTGAAGAACTTCTCGACGCGCGCGGAACGACCACGACCGCGAGCATGAAAGCGGCGCATCACAATGGACTTGCCCACTTCAGCAGCTTTCACCACCAGCTGGTCAACGTCCAGCTGGTGATTGTTTTCCGCGTTGGCAATGGCGCTTTCAAGCGTCTTCTTGACCTGCTGGGCAATGCGGCGCTTGGAGAATGTCAGCGTCGCGATCGCCTGAGAAGCAGGCTTGTTGCGGATCAGACCCGCCACAAGATTCAGCTTGCGGGGGCTGACCCGAATGTTACGCGTGACAGCTTGCGCTTCGGTTTCCGCGAGCGTGCGCGGATGCTTCGGCTTGCTCATCTTTGCTCTCAGCCCCGCTTAGACTTTTTGTCAGCACCATGCCCGTGAAACGTGCGGGTGGGAGAAAATTCGCCAAACTTGTGGCCAACCATGTTCTCCGTCACCTGCACAGGCAGGAACTTCTGACCGTTGTAAACACCAAACGTCAACCCCACGAACTGGGGAAGAATTGTCGAACGACGCGACCAGATCTTGATCACTTCGTTACGGCCCGAGGCGCGGGATGCTTCAGCCTTGTTCAGCAGATACCCGTCGACGAACGGACCTTTCCAGACGGAACGTGCCATCTTCTATTGCCCCTTACTTGCCGGTCTTCCGGCGACGGATAATCAGGCTGTCCGTCCGCTTGTTGACCCGAGTTTTATATCCTTTGGTCGGCTTACCCCACGGCGTAACCGGATGACGGCCGCCCGAAGTACGCCCTTCACCACCACCATGCGGGTGATCGACCGGGTTCATGACGACGCCGCGGTTATGCGGACGGCGACCCAGCCAGCGCGTACGGCCAGCCTTACCCATGTGCTGGTTCATGTTGTCGGGGTTAGAAACCGCGCCAACAGTAGCCATGCATTCGCCGCGCACAACACGCAGTTCACCGGACTGCAGCTTGATCTGGGCGTAGCCAGAGTCCTTACCGACCAGCTGGGCATACGTACCGGCAGAACGGGCCAGCTTACCACCAGCGCCCTGCTTCAGTTCGATGTTGTGCACGATGGTGCCAACCGGAATGGCGGCCAAGGGCATAGCGTTGCCCGGCTTGATATCCACACGCGTGCCGGAAATGACGGAATCGCCAACCTTCAGACGCTGCGGAGCCAGGATATAGGCCAGCTCGCCATCTTCGTACTTAACCAGAGCGATGAAGGCCGTACGGTTGGGGTCGTATTCCAGACGCTCAACCGTGCCGACAACATCAAACTTGCGACGCTTGAAGTCAACGTAACGATAGGACTGCTTGTGACCACCCCCACGGAAACGGGAGGTGATACGACCGTTGTTGTTACGGCCGCCCGACTTGTTCTTACCTTCGGTCAACTGCTTGACCGGCTTGCCCTTCCAAAGGTCAGCCCTGTCAATCAGAACCGTACCACGCATGCTCGGCGTGACAGGATTAAAGTGCTTCAGTGCCATTTGTTTCTACCCCTGCTCACGCCAGCTTGGCCGTAAGGTCAATGGACTGACCTTCAGCGAGCTGAATGAACGCTTTCTTCACGTCGGAACGCTGCCCCACGCGCCCCTTGAAGCGCTTGGTCTTGCCCTTCTGGACAAGGGTGTTGACACCAACCACCTTGACCCCGAACAGCGTTTCAACCGCCACCTTGATTTCAGGCTTGCTGGCGGACATCGCGACTTTGAAAACCACCTGGTTCTTTTCCGAAAGGGCCGAAGCCTTTTCGGTAATAACCGGGGCGCGAACGATATCGCACAGGGCCTCGCGAGACAGACGCTCAGCCTTCCTGCGCACCGCAAGAATGTTGGTCATGCCAGGCGCTCCTTCAGTCCTTCGAGGCCAGCCTGGGTGATCGCAAGCACCTCATGGTTCAGAATGTCATACACATTCGCGCCGATTGTCGGCAGAACGTCGATCCGCGGCAGGTTGCGGGCCGCACGAACGAAGCCTTCGTCCACCGCGCCGTCAACGATCAGCGCTGACACCAGACCAAGCCCTTTGAGCTTCTTGGCAAGTTCGCTGGTCTTATTCACGCCGGAAGCGGACTGCAGGACGATCAGCTTGCCGTCCTTCGCCTTCTGCGACAGAGCGGAAATCAGGCCGAGACGACGCACCTTCTTGGGCAGGTCATAGCCGTGGTCGCGAACAACCGGACCATGCACCGCACCACCGGTACGATACTGCGGCGCACGGAGCGAACCCTGACGGGCGCTACCAGTGCCTTTCTGACGGTACGGCTTCTTGGTCGTGCCGGACACTTCGCCCATGCCCTTGACCTTGTGCGTGCCGGCGCGGCGCTTAGCCAGCTGCCAATGCACAACACGCGCCATGATATCCGCGCGCGGAGCAACCGCGAAAAGTTCATCCGGCAGAGTAGCAGAGCCAGCCGTGCCGTTATCAAGCGTCTTGATTTCGATTTCCATGATCTCAGCCTTCCGCCGTCACAAGGCCGGCCGGATAGGGCGCGTCGCCATGGCGGGCTTTCTTGATCGCGTCACGGATGAGAACGACACTGTTCTTTGCCCCAGGGACGGAGCCACGAACCATGATCAGATTCTTTTCCGGATCGACCGCAGCAATTTCGAGGTTCAATGTGGTCACGCGCTCATCGCCCAGATGACCAGCCATTTTCTTGTTTTTAAAGGTCTTGCCGGGATCCTGGCGGTTACCGGTCGAACCATGCGAACGGTGCGAAATCGACACACCATGCGAAGCTTCCAGACCGGCGAAATTCCAGCGCTTCATCGCGCCAGCAAATCCCTTACCCTTGCTGGTCCCCGTGACGTCGACCTTCTGGCCAACAACAAAGTGAACAGCAGACAGGGAGGCTCCGACTTCCACCGTAGCATCGTCTGCCACGCGGAATTCCCGAACCACCTTCTTGGGCTCAACCTTCACGCGGGCAAAATGGCCACGATTGGGCTTGGAAACGTTTTTGACCTTGGCCTTGCCCATACCCAACTGAACGGCCACGTAGCCATCCCGCTCCTGGGTGCGGACATCAACCACCTGCACATCATCGACATGCAGAACTGTGACGGGCACATGTGTGCCGTCTTCCTTGAACAGCCGGGACATGCCCAGCTTCTTTGCGATCAATCCGGTGCGCATCGTCTGGACCTTAGAGTTTGATCTCGACATCAACGCCAGCGGCGAGGTCGAGCTTCATGAGAGCGTCCACGGTCTGCGGAGTGGGCTCAACAATATCAAGCAGGCGGCGATGCGTCCGGATTTCGAACTGCTCGCGGCTCTTCTTGTCTACGTGAGGTGAACGGTTAACCGTAAACCGTTCGATATGCGTCGGCAGCGGGATAGGACCCCGAACCCGCGCACCCGTACGCTTCGCCGTGTTCACGATTTCCTTCGTGCTGTTGTCGAGCACGCGGTGATCGTACGCTTTCAGGCGAATGCGGATGTTCTGGTTGTCCATTTGTTTCTTAGTCCAACACTTAACTTGTCCGGGGGAAACCCGGCCGCCAAGTAAACCCCCGACCGAACAACTCGGCCGGGGGCCACTCAGTCTCAAACCCCGTTATCGATTACTCGATAATGGAAGCAACAACGCCCGCGCCAACCGTACGGCCACCTTCGCGGATAGCGAAGCGGAGACCTTCGTCCATGGCGATCGGAGCAATCAGCTCGACTTCCATAGCGCAGTTATCGCCCGGCATCACCATTTCGGTGCCTTCCGGCAGATGCACAACACCCGTCACGTCCGTCGTACGGAAGTAGAACTGGGGACGATAGTTGGTGAAGAACGGCGTATGACGGCCACCTTCTTCCTTCGTCAGGATGTAGGCTTCAGCCTTGAACTTCTTGTGCGGGGTGATGGAAGCCGGCTTAGCCAGAACCTGACCACGCTCAACGTCTTCACGCTTCGTGCCACGCAGCAGCGCACCGATGTTGTCACCAGCTTCACCGCGATCAAGCAGCTTGCGGAACATTTCCACGCCAGTCACGGTCGTCTTCACCGTCGGCTTCAGGCCAACGATTTCAACTTCGTCACCAACGTTCACGGCGCCACGCTCAACGCGACCCGTCACCACCGTGCCACGGCCAGAGATCGAGAACACGTCTTCGATCGGCATCAGGAACGGACGGTCAACCGGACGTTCCGGCTGCGGGATGTAGCTGTCAACGGCGTCCATCAGGTCCAGAACGCGGTTTTCACCAACTTCCGGATCGCCATCTTCCAGGGTCACGAGAGCGGAGCCCTTAACCACCGGAATGTCGTCGCCGGGGAACTGGTAGGAAGACAGCAGTTCGCGCACTTCCATTTCAACCAGCTCGAGCAGCTCGGGATCATCGACCTGGTCAACCTTGTTCAGGAACACGACCAGAGCCGGAACACCGACCTGACGCGCCAGCAGGATGTGCTCGCGGGTCTGGGGCATCGGACCGTCAGCAGCGGACACAACCAGGATGGCGCCGTCCATCTGCGCCGCACCCGTGATCATGTTCTTCACGTAGTCGGCGTGTCCGGGGCAGTCAACGTGAGCGTAGTGACGCTTCTCGGTTTCGTATTCCACGTGAGCGGTGGAGATGGTGATGCCACGAGCGCGCTCTTCAGGAGCCGCATCGATCTGGTCATACGCCTTGAATTCCGCGCCGCCCTTCTTGGCCAGCGTCTTGGTGATAGCCGCCGTCAGAGAGGTCTTGCCATGGTCAACGTGACCAATGGTGCCGATGTTGCAGTGCGGTTTATTCCGCTCAAATTTAGCCTTAGCCATTGTCTACTCCATACCCCAGAACAATCGGGATGCAGTTGTTGCAAGCCAACCTCTCCACACGGGGAGAGGCAAACTTTCACGAGTTACCAGCGATAGTGGCTGAATGCCTTATTGGCTTCTGCCATACGATGCGTGTCTTCGCGCTTCTTGACGGCCGCACCACGGTTATTCACCGCATCGAGCAGCTCGTTAGACAGACGATCCTGCATGGTGTTTTCGCCACGCTTGCGCGCAGCATCAATCAGCCAGCGGATTGCCAGCGCCTGACGGCGGTCGGCGCGAACTTCAACCGGCACCTGATAGGTGGCACCGCCGACACGGCGGGAACGCACTTCAACAGCCGGCTTTACGTTATCCAGCGCATTGTGGAACAGAGCGATCGGGTCGGAGGCATTGCCGCTCCGACGGGCCATGACGTCAAGCGCGCCATAGACGATCTTTTCTGCGGTGGATTTCTTGCCATCGAACATCAGCGCATTCATGAAACGCGTGATAACGATGTCTCCGAACTTCGGATCGGGAAGGATCTCGCGCTTTACGGCGCGATGACGGCGACTCATACCTGGACTTCCTCTTACTTCGGACGCTTGGCGCCATAGAGCGACCGACGCTGACGCCGCTTGGCGATACCCTGCGTATCGAGAACACCACGAAGGATGTGATAACGAACACCCGGCAAGTCCTTCACACGACCGCCGCGGATAAGCACAACACTATGTTCCTGAAGGTTATGGCCTTCACCCGGAATATAGCTGACCACCTCATAGCCGTTCGTCAGACGCACCTTGGCAACTTTACGCAGTGCGGAGTTCGGCTTCTTCGGTGTCGTCGTATAAACGCGGGTGCAGACACCGCGCTTCTGGGGGCAACCCTGCAGCGCGGGCACCTTATTGCGCTTGACTGCAGGCTTGCGCCCCTTGGCAATGAGCTGGTTGATGGTCGGCATGCGCCTTTCCCGATCCTTACACAGTTCGGTCGGCCAGCCTTTTTACTGGCTGCCGACTTCCATTAAAAATATCCCAACCGGCAGATACCGGAATGAGGCTATATTGGCATCCGGCTCTGCTTCCACCGGAAGCCTGCCGCATGCTGGAAACTCGTACAGAGAACCTGATTGCCCGAACATCACGAATGATGCTCAAAGCTGAGGGCTGCTAACTACCCCTCCCCCCCGGTGAAGTCAAGCATTCCCTGGCGATTCTCTGCGGGGCATTCTCCTCCGCCCCCATAAAAAAAGGACCGGCGCGAGGCCGATCCTTTTTTCCGTGTCTCTATCAGCGATAGCTGGCGCTTATTCCGCCGCACTCCGCCCGACCCGCTGGCGGTCCTGCTCCGCCGCGATAGCACGCAGGCGTTTCATGACACTGCCCGTACCGGCGGGGATCAGACGCCCGACGATGACGTTTTCCTTCAGGCCGGTCAGCCTGTCGATCTTGCCTGCTGTCGCGGCCTCCGTCAGCACACGCGTCGTTTCCTGGAAGGACGCCGCGGAGATGAAGGACTGCGTCTGCAGCGATGCCTTGGTGATACCCTGCAGAACCGGCATGGCCAGCGCCGGGCGTTCACCCGCGTTCAGGCACTTGGCATTCTCAGCCTCGTACTCAATGCGATCCACGGTTTCACCGATGAGGTAGGTCGTATCGCCCGGCTCCAGAATTTCAACCTTCTGGAGCATCTGGCGGACAATCACCTCAATGTGCTTGTCGTTGATCTTCACGCCCTGCAGACGATACACATCCTGAATTTCGTTGATGAGGTAATCGGACAGAGCCTCAACCCCCATAACTTTCAGAATATCGTGCGGCACGCGGGGACCATCAACCAGCGGATCGCCCTTCTCGACAAAGTCACCTTCCTGAACGGAAATATGCTTACCTTTGGGGATCAGATATTCCTGTTCATCACCGGTTTCATCGTTCTTCACAATGATACGGCGCTTGGCTTTGTAATCCTTGCCGAATTCAACGCGACCTTCCATTTCGGCAATGATCGCGTGATCCTTCGGACGACGAGCTTCGAACAGTTCCGCCACGCGCGGCAGACCACCAGTAATATCGCGCGTCTTGGAGCCTTCGCGCGGCAGACGTGCCAGCACGTCACCCGCGTGCACTTCTGCGCCATTCTCAACCGAGAGCAGCGTTTCGGGCGAGAGGAAGTAACGCGCGTCAGACCCGTTATCGAGCTTGATAACCTCGCCGTTGGCGTCCTTGAGCTGCAGGCGTGGGCGCAGATCAACGCCTTTACCCGCCTGCTTGTAGTCCACCACCACCTTCGAGGTCAGGCCGGTCACTTCGTCCATACGCTCAACGAGGGTAATGGAGTCAATCAGGTCGAGGTACTCAACCTTACCGGCCTTTTCAGTGATGATCGGCAGGGTGTAGGGGTCCCACTCGGCCAGTTTCTGGCTACGCGCAACCTGCGCACCGTCCGTGACCAGCAAACGAGCACCGTAGGGCACGCGATAACGCGCCTTTTCCACACCCTTTTCATCGGTCAACAGGATTTCGCAGTTACGTGCCATAACGATTGGCACGTTCTGACTGTTATGCACGACGTTACGGTTGCGGATGAGCACCAGACCATCGCGCGAGGCTTCGATCATGGACTGCTCGGCACCACGCTGCGCCGCACCACCGATATGGAAGGTACGCATCGTCAACTGGGTGCCGGGTTCACCGATGGACTGCGCGGCGATAACGCCCACAGCTTCACCGATATTAACCGGCGTGCCGCGTGCAAGATCACGACCATAGCAGTGTCCGCAAACACCGATGCGGCTATCGCAGGTCAGAACAGAGCGGATGTGAACCGTCTCCACTCCGGCTTTCTCGACCAGTTCGGCGTCGGCTTCATCAATGAGGTGATTGCGTGCCAACAGCACCGTACCCGTCGCCGGGTCGATCACATCGCTGGCAAGCGTCCGACCCAGAATACGTTCGGACAGAGAGGAAACGACTTCGCCCCCATCCAGAACGGCACGGACCGTCAGACCGCGTTCGCTGCCGCAATCGTTCTCAATGATGATGCTGTCCTGCGCCACGTCCACCAGACGACGGGTCAGATAACCGGAGTTAGCGGTCTTGAGCGCCGTATCCGCCAGACCCTTACGGGCACCGTGGGTCGAGGTAAAGTAGTCGAGAACCGACAGGCCTTCTTTGAAGTTGGCGATAATCGGCTGCTCAATGATCTCGCCCGACGGCTTGGCCATCAGACCACGCATACCGGCAAGCTGCTTCATCTGGGCCGGCGACCCACGGGCCCCGGAGTGGCTCATCATCCACACGGAGTTGATGGGCTTGCCTACCTCCTGGCGCGAGATTTCCTTGGTCATCGCGGCCTGGACTTCGTCCGTGCAGCGTGACCAGGCGTCAACTACCTTGTTGTAGCGTTCGCCAGCCGTAATCAGACCGTCCTGATACTGCTGTTCGAATTCCTTGACCTCGGCAGCCGTACGGTCAACCAGTTCCTTCTTTTCCGCCGGGATGATCATGTCATCCTTGCCGAAGGAAATACCGGCCTTGGCCGCGTGACGGAACCCGAGCGCCATCAGACGGTCACAGAAAATGACCGCTTCCTTCTGACCGCAGTGACGGTAGACAGTGTCGATCACATCCGAGACAGCTTTCTTGGTCAGCTGCCGGTTGATCAGCGAGAACGGCACGGCGGCGTGCTTGGGCAGGATCTGCGCAATCAACACACGACCCGGCGTTGTAACCGCGACTTCGATATGACGGTTGCCTTCAGCATCCACCCGCTCGAAACGCGCACGGATCTTATCGTGCAGTTTCAGGGCACCGGCGCTAAGCGCGTATTCGACTTCGCTAACGGATGCAAAGGAAGGCGCACCCTCCCGGATCAGGGCACCCGTCGTGTTGTCGTATTCGCTGTGATCCAGCGCCACCTTGAACTCAGGCGTTTCGAGGCTGAGGTAATACAGCCCGAGAACGATATCCTGAGAGGGTACGATGATCGGCTTGCCGTTGGCGGGGCTGAGGATGTTGTTGGTGGACATCATCAGCACGCGGGCTTCAAGCTGCGCTTCGAGGCTCAGCGGCACATGCACGGCCATCTGGTCACCGTCGAAGTCGGCATTGAACGCGGTGCAGACCAGCGGATGAAGCTGGATAGCCTTGCCTTCAATCAGCACCGGTTCGAAGGCCTGAATGCCCAGCCTGTGGAGAGTCGGCGCACGGTTCAGCAGAACGGGATGTTCGCGGATAACCTCTTCAAGGATATCCCACACTTCCGGACGCTCTTTTTCCACCATACGCTTGGCGGCCTTGATGGTCGTGGCGTGGCCGTATTTTTCCAGCTTGGCGTAGATAAAGGGCTTGAACAGTTCCAGCGCCATCTTCTTAGGCAGACCGCACTGGTGCAGCTTCAGTTCCGGCCCCACCACGATGACCGAACGGCCCGAGTAGTCAACGCGCTTACCCAGAAGGTTCTGACGGAAGCGGCCCTGCTTGCCCTTGAGCATGTCGGACAGCGACTTCAGCGGACGCTTGTTGGCCCCGGTAATGGCACGACCACGACGGCCGTTATCGAACAGCGCATCCACCGCTTCCTGCAGCATACGCTTCTCGTTACGCACGATAATATCGGGCGCACGCAGTTCCATCAGCCGCTTGAGACGGTTGTTACGATTGATGACTCGACGGTAGAGGTCGTTCAGGTCGGACGTTGCAAAACGGCCGCCATCCAGCGGAACCAGCGGACGCAGTTCCGGCGGAATGACCGGCACCATGTCCAGAATCATCCATTCGGGACGCGAACCGCTTTCCGCAAAAGCTTCGACCAGCTTCAGGCGCTTGACGAGCTTCTTCCGCTTGGCTTCCGAAGTCGTTTCCTTCAGATCCTGACGCAGTTCCACCTTCTCGGCGTCACAGTCGATGCGTTCAAGAACCTTCTTGATCGCTTCCGCACCGATACCAACCTCGACACCTTCATCGCCGTACTCGTCCATGGCGTCCAGGTACTGTTCCTCAGTCAGCAGGGAGTACTGCTTAAGGGGGGACGTGCCGGGCTCAAGAACCAGATAGCTTTCGAAGTAGAGAACCTTTTCCAGATCCTTGAGGGTCAGATCGACCATCAGGCCGATGCGGCTCGGCAGGGATTTCAGGAACCAGATATGGGCAACGGGGCTCGCGAGCTGGATATGGCCCATGCGCTCGCGGCGCACCTTTGCCAGCGTAACTTCAACACCGCATTTTTCGCAGATAATCCCACGAAACTTCATGCGCTTGTATTTGCCGCAAAGGCATTCGTAGTCCTTGATCGGGCCAAAAATGCGCGCGCAGAACAGGCCATCACGCTCAGGTTTGAACGTGCGGTAGTTGATGGTTTCGGGCTTCTTGATTTCACCAAACGACCAAGAACGGATCTGCTCAGGCGATGCAAGCTGGATCTTGATCTGGTCGAAGGTCATCGCCTGGCCGGTCTGGCCAAGGATTTTCATGAGTTCATTCATGTGTCGAAGCCCCCAGCGGGAAACGGGAAGCCGGAGCGCACGCCCCGGTCTTCCCTTTGAAATAAGAATGGATCATGTCTGAGAAAGGCACGCTCAGTCGGCTCCCTGCTCCAGCTCCACGTTCAGGCCAAGGGACTTGAGTTCCTTGATCAGCACGTTGAAGCTTTCGGGAATACCTGCCTCGAAGTCGTCCTGCTCCCGCACGATGGCTTCGTACACCTTGGTGCGACCCGAAACGTCATCCGATTTGACTGTCAGCATTTCCTGCAGGGTGTAGGCGGCGCCATAGGCTTCCAGTGCCCACACTTCCATTTCACCGAAGCGCTGACCACCGAACTGCGCCTTACCACCCAGCGGCTGCTGCGTGACAAGCGAATACGGCCCAATGGAACGTGCGTGGATCTTGTCATCAACAAGGTGATGCAGTTTGAGCATATAGATGTAACCAACCGTCGTGCGGCGTTCAAACGGCTCGCCCGTACGCCCGTCGATCAGCTGCGACTGCCCGCTTTTATTGACACCAGCCTTTTCCAGCATGGCCTCGATATCGGGAATGGAAGCGCCATCGAAAACCGGGGTAGCAATCGGCACGCCCTTGCGCAGGTTACCCGCCAGCTCCACCAGAGCCTCATTGCTCATGGAAGCGATAGAGTCTTCATAGACCTTCTCGCCGTAAACTTCCTTGAGACGGTCAAGCAGTTCCTGACGCTTTTCACCCGTTCTCTGGTATTCGTCCACCAGATCACCAATGCCGCGACCGATATTGGCGCAGGCCCAGCCCAGATGGGTCTCGAGGATCTGCCCCACGTTCATGCGCGACGGCACGCCCAGCGGGTTCAGAACCAGATCAACCGGCGTGCCATCTTCCAGGAAGGGCATGTCTTCAACCGGCACAACGCGCGAAACCACACCCTTGTTACCGTGACGACCGGCCATCTTGTCACCCGGCTGAAGCTTACGCTTCACGGCAACGAAGACCTTGACCATCTTCATCACGCCCGGCGGCAGTTCATCACCACGCTGGAGCTTTTCCACCTTGCTTTCGAAGCGGGCCTGAATACGAGCGATCGCCGCATCAAACTCGCGACGCAGGGTTTCGAGTTCCGCCATGACTGTATCGGACGCGACGACAATATGACGCCACACCGCACGGGGATGCTCATCCAGCACGGCATCGGTCAGCACCGTGCCGGACTTGACACCCTTGAACCCGGCGCCAGCAGTCTGACCCAGCAGCTTTTCACGCAGACGACCGAAGAAAGAACGCTCCTGAATGCCGCGTTCGTCATCCCGGTCCTTGGCCAGACGTTCGATTTCTGCACGCTCGATGGCCATTGCGCGCTCGTCCTTGTCCACGCCACGGCGGGAGAAGACGCGCACGTCAACAATCGTGCCGGTCGTGCCAGGCGGCAGACGCAGAGACGTGTCACGCACGTCGGATGCTTTTTCACCGAAGATGGCGCGCAGGAGCTTTTCTTCCGGCGTCATCGGGCTTTCGCCCTTCGGGGTCACCTTACCAATCAGGATATCGCCCGGATTCACTTCCGCACCGACATACACGATACCGGCTTCGTCAAGATTGCGGAGCGCTTCTTCACCCACATTGGGGATGTCGCGGGTAATTTCTTCCTGACCCAACTTGGTGTCGCGGGCCATGACTTCGAATTCCTCGATATGGATCGAGGTGAAGACGTCGTCCTTGGCAATCCGTTCGGAAATCAGGATGGAGTCTTCGAAGTTGTAACCGTTCCAGGGCATGAACGCGACGAGCACATTACGGCCCAGAGCCAGTTCACCCAGCTCCGTGGAGGGGCCGTCAGCAATGATGTCGCCAGCGCGCACCTGATCACCCACGAACACCAGCGGACGCTGGTTGATGCAGGTGGACTGGTTGGAGCGGGAGTATTTACGCAGACGGTAAATATCCACACCCTGCGTCGCGCCATTGGTGTCGGTTGCCCGCACAACGATACGCGCACCGTCGATCTGATCCACAACGCCGTCCCGGCGTGCAACAATGGTTGCCCCGGAATCACGTGCCACGGCCGCTTCCATACCGGTGCCAACCAGCGGCGCATCAGAGCGCACCAGCGGCACGGCCTGACGCTGCATGTTCGAACCCATGAGCGCGCGGTTCGCATCGTCGTTTTCAAGGAACGGAATGAGTGCCGCAGCAACCGAAACAAGCTGCTTGGGAGACACGTCGCTGGCCGTCACTTCGGTCGGAGGCACCAGACGGAAATCACCATTCCGGCGAACGGAGATCAGATCACCGACCAGCGCGTTATTGGCGTCAACCTTCGCATCGGCCTGAGCGACAACGAGCTTCTCTTCTTCCATGGCGGAAAGATATTTCCAGCCATCCTGAAGCACGCCGTCCTTCACCAGACGGTAGGGCGTTTCGATAAAGCCGTACTTGTTCACCTTGGCGTAGGTGGCCAGCGAGTTGATCAGACCGATGTTCGGCCCTTCGGGCGTTTCAATCGGGCAGATACGGCCGTAATGCGTGGGATGAACGTCACGGACTTCGAAGCCCGCACGCTCACGTGTCAGACCGCCCGGACCAAGTGCTGACAGGCGGCGCTTATGCGTCACTTCTGAAAGCGGATTGGTCTGATCCATGAACTGGCTGAGCTGCGACGAACCAAAGAATTCGCGCACAGCCGCAGCAGCCGGCTTGGCGTTGATCAGGTCATGCGGCATGACCGTATCAATATCGACCGAGCCCATACGCTCACGAATGGCACGTTCCATCCGCAGCAGACCGATGCGATACTGATTTTCCATCAGTTCACCAACGGAGCGGACACGACGGTTACCGAGATTGTCGATATCGTCAATCTGGCCGCGACCATCCTTCAGGTCGCACAGAACCTTGACCGTGCGCAGGATGTCTTCCTTACGCAGCACGCGCACCGTATCCGGCACGTCGATATCAAGGCGCATGTTCATCTTCACACGACCGACCGCAGACAGGTCGTAACGGTCGGGATCGAAGAACAGCCCCTGCAGCATGGTTTCCGCCGTTTCGGCGGTCGGCGGCTCACCGGGGCGCATGACGCGATAGATATCGATCAGCGCTTCGTCACGGCTGGCGTTCTTATCCACCGTCAGCGTGTTACGGATCCACGGCCCCTTGGCGCCGTCAATGGCCAGCACCGGCAGTTCCGTCACACCGGCCTCTTCCAGAGCCGCCAGACGGGCTTCGGTGATTTCCTCGCCGGCTTCGCCGTAGATTTCACCGGTGTCCATGTTCACGATGTCATGCGCGATGAAACGACCGATCAGGTCTGCCTCACCCACCAGAACCTCGCGGGTCGTTTCTGCGATCTTGCGCACCAGACGGGCCGTGAGCTTGGTTTCGGCATCCGCCACAACCTCACCCGTCTCGGCATCGACCAGCGGAGACAACAGCTTCACCCCACGGAAGGACTCAGCGTCGAACGGACGCGCCCAGCCCTTCGCGGTCTTGGCGAAGTTTACGGTATCGTAGAAGTAGCCAAGGATTTCATTGGCATCCATGCCACGGATTTCCATGGCATCGACATCACCACCTTCTGCCCGCTTGGCTGCGCGAGCCGCTGCGGAGGCCGCTCCTTCCAGCGCGTAAAGCAGGGTCGTGATCGGCAGCTTGCGCTTGCGATCGATACGGACGTAGAGGAGGTCCTTGGCGTCAAATTCGAAGTCCAGCCAGGAACCACGATAGGGAATGACACGCGCGGCAAACAGATACTTGCCGGAAGAATGCGTCTTGCCCTTATCGTGATCGAAGAACACACCCGGCGAACGGTGCATCTGACTGACAATGACACGCTCCGTGCCATTGACGATAAACGTGCCGTTGTCGGTCATCAGGGGCATGTCGCCCATATAGACCGGCTGCTCCTTGATATCGCGGATGGAGCGTGAGCCCGTATCCTCATCCACGTCCCATACGATCAGCCGCAGGATAACCTTGAGCGGCGCCGAGAATGTCAGGCCACGCTGAATGCATTCCTCGACATCGTATTTCGGCTCTTCAAATTCGTAGCTGACGAATTCCAGACGACCGCGCCCGGCGAAGTCGTTAATGGGAAAAACAGAGCGGAAAACCTCCTGAAGGCCCGTGGCCGTACGCGCATCAGCCGATACATTGGCCTGCAGGAACGTCTCATAGGACGCACGCTGCACATCAATCAGATTCGGCATCGGAGCGATTTCAGGAATACGCCCAAAACTCTTGCGAATCCGCTTCCGCCCTGTGAACGATTTGGTAATTGCGTTCATCGTCGCTCCTGCCCCACCTTAGTCTTCAGACCATCAGGCCTGCGGCAAACCGCAAGCCTGAAAGTCTGAACGCCATAACTTCCACCCTGCCCCGGATCATCCAGAAACAGGCAAACGGGCGGAGGCTTACACCCCCACCCGGTAACCTCGATCACGCGATCCCGACTTATGCCGGGAACACGACAATCTTACTTCACTTCGACGGTCGCGCCGTTTTCTTCAAGAAGCTTCTTGATCTTGTCGGCTTCTTCCTTGTTCACGCCTTCCTTGACGGGCTTCGGAGCGCCTTCGACCAGATCCTTAGCTTCCTTCAGACCCAGACCCGTGATGCCACGGATTTCCTTGATCACGTTGATCTTCTTTTCGCCAGCGGCGGCCAGGATCACAGTGAACTCGGTCTGTTCTTCAGCAGCGGCAGCGGCGCCACCAGCGACCGGAGCAGCAGCAACGGCAACCGGAGCAGCAGCGGACACGCCCCACTTTTCTTCAAGGAGCTTGGAGAGTTCAGCAGCTTCAAGAACGGTCAGAGTGGACAGTTCGTCAACGAGCTTAGCAAGATCAGCCATTGTTAGTCTTCCTAATATAAATACTGGTTAGCGGAACGCAACCCCCTAGGCGAGGACTGCGCGTATATCGTGAACACCCGCCCCGAAGAGCGGATGCTTTCAGGCGGCTTCGCCCGTCTTGGCATAGGCCCCAAAAACGCGAGCAAGCTGCGCGGCGGGTGCCTGCGTGACGGCCGCAATACGCGTTGCAGGCGTGGAGATGAGCCCCACGAGCTGCGCGCGCAGCGTGTCAAGCGACGGCAGCTCGGCCAGAGCCTTGATCCCGCTGGCGTCAAGCACCTGCGAACCAAGAGAACCACCAAGCACCACAAGCTTGTCATCGGTTTTGGCGAACTCAACGATCACCTTCGCCACTGCCACCGGATCGTCCGACCACGCGAGCGCGGTCGGGCCCTTTAGCATCGGCGCGATGCCGCTGAACTGGGTCCCATCCAGGGCGAGAGTTGCCAGCCGGTTTTTAACGACTTTGTAGTTCGCACCCGCTGCACGCACCTTGCGCCGCAGATCGGTCACGCTGGCCACGGTCAACCCAGCATTCTGGGTCACCACAACCATGGACGTCTGGGCGAAAACGGTGGCCAGAGAGGCGACTAAAGCCTTCTTTTCCGTACGGTCCAAATCCCGTCTCCATCTTGTCCCCCCCAGCTCGCGCCGGACGGAACGGGTTGCCCTTTGGGCACTGCATACACAGCACCCGCTCGCCTGTCCTTGAAACGGAATCTGGGGCTGCCGAAATCAATCAGCCTGCAACCAGCATCCCCGTCATACCACCCGCCAGCCTGCGCTGTTTAAGACCACTAACGGTCGCGTGTAGTCTCGGACAGGTAATGGAAGACACAAAGGCGCCTTCCATGCGTGCCGTCAACCCGCAGGCCAACGGCACGACATTCTATCTCAGGCCGTAAAGGCCGAGACGTCAACCTGCACGCCAGGCCCCATCGTGGAGGAAAGAGCGGCCTTCTTCATGTAGGTGCCCTTTGCGCCAGCGGGACGAGCCTTCTGGACGGCGTCAACAAACGCACGCACGTTTTCAACCAGCTTGTCCGTGCCGAAGGAAGCCTTGCCAACGCCAGCATGGATGATGCCGGTCTTTTCAGCACGGTACTCCACCTGGCCGGACTTAGCCGCCTCAACAGCGCCCTTCACGTCCATAGTCACGGTGCCGAGCTTGGGGTTCGGCATCAGACCGCGCGGGCCGAGGATCTTACCCAGACGACCGACAAGGGCCATCATGTCAGGGGTCGCGATGCAGCGGTCGAAAGCGATTTCGCCAGCCTGCACCTTTTCCATCAGGTCTTCCGCACCGACGACATCCGCACCGGCAGCCTTGGCTTCTTCAGCCTTCGGGCCACGAGCGAACACGCCAACGCGCAGGGTCTTGCCCGTGCCGTTCGGCAGAGACACGAAACCACGGACCATCTGGTCAGCATGACGGGGGTCGATGCCGAGGTTGAGGGCGATTTCCACCGTCTCGTCGAACTTCGCAGTCGCGTTTTCCTTCACGAGGGCGACAGCTTCATCCAGACCGTAGGCCTTACCAGCGACAACCTTGGCCACGGCGGCGGCCAGACGCTTGTTCTTTGCCATATTCTCAGCCCTCCACCACATCGAGGCCCATGGCGCGTGCCGAACCGATGAGCATGCGCACTGCGCCGTCCAGGTCGTTCGCGTTCATGTCCTGCTGCTTCTGCTCAGCGATTTCACGCAGCTGCGCCATCGTCACCTTACCAACGGACGCGCTCTTGCCAACCGTGGGGCTGCCCTTGGAAATCTTGGCGGCCTTCAGCAGGAAGTACGTGTTCGGCGGGGTTTTGGTGATGAAGCTGAATGTGCGATCCGCGTAAGCGGTGATCACGACAGGAATCGGCATACCCGGCTCGAGGCCCTGGGTCTTGGCGTTGAACGCCTTGCAGAATTCCATGATATTTAGACCGCGCTGACCCAGTGCCGGACCAACCGGCGGAGAAGGGTTGGCTTTACCAGCGGGAATCTGAAGCTTGATGTAGCCAACAACTTTTTTGGCCATATCCGGGACTCCTTTCTATTGTACCCGGACCGCGGTTCATGCGATTCCACCCAGCGTTGCAACGCCCGGCGGAACCTCCCGCGTTCCGATCAGGAAAGGCGCGCTTACCGGTGGATGCGCCCTCTGTCAAGGGGCCACCCCCTCCGGCCGTTCCCGCATGAGCGGAAAACAGATACGAAAGCATGTCCCGCGCCCATCCGGTCCGCTTTCCACATGCACTTCCGCCTCATGCAGATGTGCTATGGCACAGACGAGGCTGAGACCCAGTCCGCTTCCCGGCACGTGGCGACTCTTGTCCGAACGATAGAAGCGCGAAAGCACGGCCTGCCGTTCTTCTGGAGCGATCCCGGCACCCGTATCGGTCACACTCAGTTCCGCCCTGCCGCCCTGCTCCGCCACGCCTAGCATGATGCTGCCACCTTCAGGCGTGAACTTAATGCCGTTATCCACCAGATTAGCCAGCAGTTCGATCAGCAGATGCCTGTCTCCGAACACCTGCACGGGGGGAAGCGGCTTGAACACCAGCAGACGCTTGTTTTCCATTTCCGCTATGGGTTCGTACAGGTCAGACACGTCGGCGACGAGGTCACGTAGCGCCACCTGCCCGAAGCCCGCCTTGCGCCGGCTGTTTTCAAGCTCTGCAATCCGCAGAAGGGCCGTGATGATCCCCAGACACTGGTCCAGATCATCCACGGCGCGACCCATGGCGGCTTCAAGCTCGACCGGCCCGAGCCCGGCGGAAAGCGCGCGCTCAAGCCGCGCACGCACACGTGAGAGCGGAGTACGCAGATCATGCGCAATGTCATTGCCAACCTCGCGCATACCGTCCATCAGCCGCTCAAGCCGGTCGAGCATACGGTTTACGCTGCCAGCCAAACGCTCCAGATCGTCCCGCTCACGCGCGGCGGGCAGGCGCTCATGAATATCCCCGGCCATAATCCGGTCTATGGCCTCGTGCATTTCTTTCACGCGCGAAAGGGCACGGTGACTCAGGACAATGCCCAGAAACAGCGCAAACAGGAATGTCGGCACCGCCGCGACCAACATGGCGTGCCGGAGCATGAGCTTCTGCTCAGCCAGCAGATGGAAGCTCCGCCCCAGCACCAGAATGGTGCCATTGGGCAGAGAAACCGCCAGCAGGCGCAGGGGATAGGGAGCCCCTTCCTCGGGATAGATTTCGATATTGTGCGGCTTACCGTCGGCCTTCAGCCCGTGCGGCCAGCTATGCAGATCTCCTGCTATGAGCGCATGGCCCGCGTCAAACAGCCCCGCACTGTTGATGATCAGCCGCAGATCCCCTGTCGCGCGTCGCCGGATGACATATTCCAGATGTTCGGGCGACATCTGGGCCAGCAGCTCCGCCTCGCCTTCAAGCAGTTCCGTGGAGCGGCGGGATTCCACCGCCTCCATCTGGGCATAGACAAGCCCGAACTGCATGACCATGACACCCGCCATGGCGGCCAGCGCCATAAGCGTAATGCGAAAGGCAGCGGTGCGGAAAAGCTCAGTCAGGAACACGCAGTTGGAACCCCGTACCGCGAATGCTCTGAATTAGCGGCTCTTCTCCGGGTGCATCAATCTTGCGCCGCAGCTTGCCGATATGCACATCCACCAGATTGGTGCGGGGAATGAAACGGTACTGCCAGACATCCTCCAGCAGCATGGAGCGCGTGAGCACCTGACCGGGACGGCGCATCAGATATTCCAGCAGCCGAAACTCTCGCGGGAGGAGTTCGATCTCGCGGCCATCACGCCAGACGCGACGTTCGATCAGATCCATTTCCAGCGGCCCTGTGCGCAGGCGCGTGGCGCGCACATCATCCGGCCTCCGCAGCAGGGCTTCCAACCGGGCTACGAGTTCCTCCATCGCGAAAGGCTTGGTCAGGTAGTCATCCCCTCCCGCCTTCAGGCCGGACACACGGTCATCCACCGCCGACAGCGCCGACAGTACCAGAACCGGCGTACGCACGCCCTGCTGGCGCATGGTCTCGATCACGGACAGGCCGTCGGTTCCGGGCAGCAGCCTGTCCACCACCATGACATCGGCCTCGCCCAGCAGGGCGGCCTCCAGCCCGGCATCTCCCGTGGCCTCGCACCGCACCCGAAAGCCGCGCACCCGCAGCTCCGCCGTTATTTCCTCGGCTATGGTCGTGTCGTCTTCAACAAGAAGCACCATCCTGTCTTCATGCGGGCTCTCGGCAGAGATCCCGTTGTCAGGCAGCCCTTCGTCACGGACATCATCCTCATGCGGAAGAAATGCGGCGTCCTCTTTCGTCATGTCCATATCCCTGCTCATCCCAATCGTGATGCAGCCCCATCCTGCGCCATGCCAGTAAAATCGGTTTCAGACTCTTCATCCTGGCCCCCTTCCTTATCCTCGGGGGAAATTTCGAGATCCTTCAGCCGTTTACCCACTGCCCGCGTCCGCCTGCGCGCCTCCTCGATGGAGAAGGACATGGCCTGAGCGTTCTTGGCCAGTTTTTCCAGCACGCCGTCCATCCGCAGCATCTCCTGACGTGTAGCGCCCAAAAGCCGGGCAATGCTCTCGGTCCGTTCTTCAAGGGCCAGTGTAACGTACCCCAGATGAATAGTACGTAACATCGCGGGCATAAGGGCTGGCCCCATGATCATGACACGATACTGCCGCCCCACCTCATCCATCAGCCCCGGAATACGGGCCACCTCCGTGTACAGTCCGTCTGTAGGCAAATAAAGCACAGCGAACTCAACGGTTCTCGGAGGAACTATATATTTTGTCGCAATCTTACGGGCTTCCAGCCTAACCGTGGCCTCCAGAGACTTGCGCGCGGCCTTTTCCGCCACGGCATCCCCGACCTCCGCCGCGTTCAGCAGCCTCTCATACGCCTCGGTCGGAAACTTGCTGTCCAGTGGCAACAGCGGTGGGGCAGCCGAGCGCACCGGCATCCTGAGCGCGAATTCGACCACATCCGCGCCGCTGCCAATCCTGACATTGCTTTCATACGCGCCCGGCGGCAGCACATCGTCCAGAATGGCGCGCAGTTGTGCCTCGCCCCAGCCGCCACGGGTTTTGACATTGCTGAACAGACGCTTGATGTCGCTGAGCTGCGCCGTCATGGCGCGCACTTCGCCCATGGCTTTCTGCATGGCGGCAAGCTGCTCCAGCACGCGCTGAAAAGAGGTCTGCATCTGCTTCTCCACCGCACTGTGGAGCTGCTCTGTCACCGCCTGCCGGATCGAAGCAAGCTGCTGGGCCGATGTTTCCGCCATGGCCTGTAGCGCCTGCGCCTGCGCCGCGCGCGCCTCGGCCTGCTCGCGCCCCATGCTGCCAGACAATGTGCCAAGCTGCTCGGCCAGCGCCGCGCGCATACGCTCTGTTCTCTCCCCCATGCCGCGCTCCGCCTCCGCCAGACCGCTCCGCAAGCCCGCGGTTTCCGCGCGGATCATGGCAGCCTCACGTTCGACCATGACATACAGACGGGCCAGCAGATCACCATCAGCGCCGCTCTGGCGGCCGCGCCCGGCCAGCCAGCCCAGCACACCCCCCACAACCAGCGCGCCGCACACCACACACACAAGAACAATTATGGAACTCATGCCGTTGTTTTGTCGTATGTTCGAGCCGGGAGCAAGGGCCTGGCGCACCTTGGCGTCACATCAGGCACACCGTTTCGTGATGGCGTGATCATACCGCGAATGATATGGCGCGTTCGTTACCAACAACAGAACCGCGCACCATAAGCAGCGGCACGCCAGACACCGGAGGAACTCCCCTTGAACACGGCACAGCGTCTTCGTGGCATACTGGCGGGATCAGCGGGTAATCTGCTCGAATATTTCGACTGGTATGTTTATTCTTCTTTTACCATCTATTTCGCCCATGCCTTTTTCCCGCGCGGCAACGCCACGGCCGAGCTGCTCAACGCGGCGGCTGTCTTCGCTGTTGGCTTTTTCATGCGGCCTGTTGGAGGCTGGATTCTGGGCATGGCAGCGGACCGGTATGGCCGACGCAGCGCGCTCACCATTTCCGTGCTGGCCATGTGCCTCGGCTCGCTCGCCATTGCCATATGCCCGACCTACGCGCAGATCGGCCTGCTTTCCCCCACCATTCTGGTCTGCGCGCGTCTCGCACAAGGGCTTAGCCTCGGGGGAGAATACGGGGCATCGGCCACCTATCTGGCGGAAGTGGCCAGCCCGGAACATCGCGGGTTCTGGTCTGGCATCCTTTATGTGACGCTGATCATGGGGCAACTGCTGGCTCTGGTGCTGCTGCTGTTCATGCAATACGTGCTGCTGACACCTACCCAGATCGAAAGCTGGGGCTGGCGTATTCCCTTTCTTGTCGGGGCGGCCGGGGCGCTGCTGGTCTTCTGGCTGCGACGGCAGATGAATGAAAGTGAAAGCTTTGAAAAAGCCCGCTCCAAGGACAACAAGGGCGGCGTGCGCGTGCTGCTGCAACACTGGCGCGCAGTTGCCACCGTTTGCGGGCTGACGCTGGGCGGCACCGTGGCCTTTTACACCTACACCATCTACATGCAGAAATACCTTGCCAACACGCTTGGTTTTTCAAAAGAGAGCGCCACGCTCATCTCCGCGCTGAGCCTGACTGTCTTTGCCGCCATGCAGCCACTGCTCGGCGCGCTGTCAGACAGGCTCGGCCGCAAACCACTGCTGCTGTTCTTTGGTTTTGGCGCCACGTTTGGCACAGTGCCGCTGCTGGGCGCGCTTTCGCACGCCACCTCCGCATGGATGGCGTTTGGCCTGATCGTCTCAGGGCTGCTCGTGGCCTCGGGCTATACGTCCATCAACGCCATTGTCAAAGCGGAGCTTTTTCCTACCCGCATCCGCGCGCTGGGCGTCGCGCTGCCCTATGCGCTGACAGTCTCCATTTTCGGCGGCACCACGGAATACATCGCCCTGTGGTGCAAGCAGGCCGGACATGAAAACTGGTTTGCCTATTACGTTTCAGCCGCTGCCGCCGTCACGCTGCTGACCGTCCTGCGCCTAAAAACCACCGACCGCATTACCGCCGAAATGGTGGCTATGTCGCAGCCGGGCGAGCAGGCTACAAAAGACCTTTGATAAGCCCTGAATTTGCCACACGCGCGCTCATACTAGTCTGCATGACAGGAACGATGGAGCGGTCCCGCACTGCTCCGGGGAGAGAAAATCAGATGCGCCGTTTTAAACAGATTCTAAGGGTGCTGCCCCTTGTTGCGGGACTTGGCGCCGTCACGCTTTCCGCAGCACAAGCCCATCCGGGCGAGCACGGGGGCTGGGGCGGCGGCCCCGGCTGGCACGACCATAGAGGCTGGGGCGGCGACCCTTATCGCCATCACGGCGATGGTGGTGCCATCGCAGGCGCGCTGATCGGCGGGCTGGCAGTGGGTGCCCTTGCGGGGGCCGCCTTTGGTGGCGGGCCTGTCTATGCCGTTCCGCCTCCGCCGCCCCCTCCGCCCCGGCCCATGTACGTTGTGCCGGCGGTACCGGTCGCCCCGCCACCGCCCGCGTATTACTATTACCCGCAGGGTGGCTATTACGCTCCGTGGTAAAGCCCACGACTGCCTAGACAGCTGGCAAGGCCCCACGTTCTCCCCGTTTCCACGGGGCCGGAACGTAGGGCTTTTCTTTTGGGGTTTACAGACTGCGGGCTTTTTCCATGACCGCATCAACGTGGCCGTCCACCTTCACCTTGCGCCACACGGCCGCGACCTTGCCCTGTGCGTCAATCAGATAGGTGCTGCGCTCGATGCCCATATGGGTTTTGCCGTAAAGCGTCTTTTCCACCCACACGCCATATGCCTCGGTTACGCTGCCATCGGCATCAGAGGCCAGAGGAAAGGTCAGACCGTATTTCGCGGCAAAGGCATCCAGCTTTTTAACCGGATCACGCGAGACGCCAATGACCGTCATGCCGGCAGCGCCAAAAGCCGCGAGTGCTTCATTGAAGCCACACGCTTCCTTGGTGCAGCCGGGCGTATCTGCCTTGGGATAGAAATACAGAACAAAGGGCTTGCCCTTCATCTCTGCCAGAGAGACCGTGCGGCCGCCGCTGGCCTCCATGCTGAAAGCGGGCGCCAGATCACCCACACCGGGGCCTGCTCCTGTTGCCTTCGTGTTCATTCCCTGCTCTCCCGTGTTGTAATTTTCCGTTTTGACATAGCCAGGCCCAGCACATTCATGCAGGGTCAAGCGGGCCGACCAGCCGCGCGAAGCACTGCTCCACCGCATAGGCTAACATATTGGCCTGTTCGATCAGGGCGGCGAGATCCGACACGCTCATGCCCTTGAGCAATACATCGAGCGCTGTGGGGGCAAGATCCTCTTCCAGATTCTGAGGCGGAACAGGCCCGCACAGCAGGCGCAGCAAAGCCTGCAAGCGCCGCCAGAAGCTTTCTGCCTCGACCAGAACCGCGCCATCCTGCGCTGTTAGTTCCCCCACCCGCACCAGACGGCCAAGCGCCAGCCGTGTTTCCGTGCTCCGTGCCGCCGCGCGGCCCGCGCAGAGCTGCAAAATCTGGGCAATGAACTCCACTTCCATCAACCCACCGGCACGACGTTTGACATCCCAGACCGATGTTGGCGGCAACTCCCGCGCCAGACGCGCGCGCATAGCGTTAGCATCCGCCAGCAATGTGGCGCGCGCCACCCGTTCCGACCGGATAGACCCATCGAGAATACGGGCCAGATCGGCCCGCAGCACTCGCGCCAGCGCAACAGGAGCCGAAACAACGCGCGCGCGCGTCAGGGCCATACTTTCCCATGTCCAGGCCGTTTCGGCGTGGTAGCGCAGGAACGCATCGCGCGAGACCGCCACCGGCCCCGCAGCACCTGAGGGCCGCAACCGCATGTCCACCGCATAAAGCGGACCTTCCGGGCCGGGGGCTGTCAGCGCCGCAATGAAAGTATGCGCCAGCCGCGTATAATACGCCCCCACAGCCAGAGAACGCGCCCTGCCTTGCCCTCGTGCCGGCACAACACTGGCCTGACTGTCGGGCGGATGGCTATAGACCATCAGCAGATCAAGATCGGAGCCGGGCATCATCTCGCGCGACCCGGCCTTGCCCAGCGCCACCACCGCCATCCCTCCGCCGGGCACACGCCCGTAGCGCCGGATATGGTCGCGCTCCACCGCCTTACGCAGCACGATCATGATCGTATCGGCAAGCAGGGTACGTGCATGTTCCGCTGCATCCTCGCTCAGCCGCCCTTCCAGCAGGGCTACAGACAGGCGGAACTCCTCGCCTCGGAGCAGAGGCCGCAGGACAGACAACAGGCCCTCCACATCCTCGGCCTCTTCCGCCAGATGCAAAAGCCTGTCTACCACACCACGATTTTCCTCGGGGTCTGAATCCAGCAGACCTTCCAGCGCTGAGGGCGTGTCGGCCAGATGGTCAGCCAGAAAGGCCGAGGCGTCGAAAATACTGGCGATCCGGTCAATCAGTTCGGGATTGCGCTCGAACAGGCTGAGCAACTGTACGCCCGCGTGCTGGCGGGCCAGCAGGGCATCGAAACGCCGCAGACAGGCGAGCGGGCTGCTACGCTTGCCAAAACTGGCCAGAAAGGACGAAAGCTGGGCGCGCAGGAGCGCATGTGCCCGCTCGGAGCGCAAGGCGCGCAGGCCGCTACCACTCCAGCGCGCCAGCACCTGAGAGGCCTCGGCAATTTCGGATTCAGGAAAACCATGCCGAGCCAGAAGTTCAGCCATCTGACTGCCTTCGGCCCCTCCTTCGTCGGGTCCGGGTACCAGAACGCTTCCGGCCTCGCCACCCTGTTCGGGGGGCTGGATCACGAAATGCCGTTCGAAAATCCGCCGCGCCTCACGCATACGCGGCAGCATGTCCAGCGCCAGCGCCTCGCCATCCGGGTAGTTCATGAACACGGCAAACGCCTCGAAACCTTCTTCCGTGTCGGGCAGGCTATGGGTCTGCTGGTCCGCGCGCATCTGTAGCCGGTGTTCCGCATCACGCAGAAAGCGGTAGGTACGGGCGAGGATTTCAGCCTCCTCACGCGGGAGCCTGCCCGAGCCTACCAGCTTTTTCAGCGCGCCGAAGGTCGTGCGTTCACGCAGGCCCGGTTCGCGCCCGCCCCAGACAAGCTGAATGGCCTGCACGATAAACTCGATCTCGCGGATACCGCCCTGCCCGAGCTTGACGTTATGGCCTAGCAGCCATGCACGGCTGGCGGCAGGGTCCGCCAGAACCGCATCAGGCAACTGGGCCAGATCCGTTCGCCCTGCCTTGCGGTACCGGTCGATACGCGCCTTCATGTCATGGATATCGTCAATCAGCGTGAAATCGAGGTGTCGCCGCCAGATAAAAGGCCGGATGGCCGCCATGAACCGCCGCCCCGCCGTCATGTCGCCCGCAACGGGGCGGGCCTTGATCATGGCGGCCCGCTCCCATGTCTGGCCCAGGCTTTCGTAATACAGAATAGCCGCCTGCACCGTAACCGCTGGTGGGGTGGAAGAAGGGTCAGGCCTCAGCCGCAGGTCTGTACGGAAAACGTAGCCATTCGCATCGCGCGCTTCCATCAGGCTGACAAGATCGCTAGTCATACGGACAAAGACACGCCTTGCCGTGTCGGGCTGGCTGTACACTGCGGGATCATAAAGGACCACAAGGTCGATGTCGGATGAGAAATTGAGTTCCCGCGCGCCGAGCTTGCCCATGGCCAGCACCACCAGCCCGCAGCCCTGTGTAGGCCGCTCGGGATGAGGCAGTTCGATCTGTCCGGCCTGATGTGCGCTCCACAGCAGATGCCTGACCGCCAGATCAAGCGTGGTCTCCGCAAGGCGGCTCAAGGTGGCGGTTACGTCCTCAAGCGGCCAGAACCCGCCCAGATCGGCCACAGCGCACAGAAACGCCACGCGTTTCTTGATCTTTCGCAGAAACGCCGCGACATTTTCCCGCCCCAATGTGGTGTCAAACATCTCGCAAGCGGCAAAGGCCTCTTCCGCACAGCGTTCCGGCCCCTGTTCCAGCAGGGCGATGAACGCCCCCACGTCCTCGCGCGCGAGGTCGGACAGGTATGGGCTGTTCCCACCCAGACAGGCCAGCAATGCCACGGCGCCCGGCTGCTCCAGGCTGTCCACCGGCAGACCGGCCTGTGTGGCGAGGGCAAGCATGTCCTCAGCAAAGGCCTGCGCCGCCGCGGGGCTGGCAGGGCGTGGCCAGTCCGCGCCTGGCCATGTCCGCAGGCTCTGTGCACGCGGCAGCCTCACATCGCGAAAAAGGAACTGTTTTGCCTGTGTCATGAAAAGGCCTGTTATAAACCCTACCCGTACCGTAACCCGTAAAGGCTTGCTGTGTTGATTACCCCCGGTCAAGAGACAGCCGCTCCAAAACGCTCCAAAACCTTGCGCCGGGTTGTGGCTGTGGCCTGCTGCTGCCTGCTGCTGCCCCCTGCGTGCGCGGCGGCTGTTCTGGCGCGGGTTGCGTTCGCACCGCTCGACATCGCCCCGCTGGCGCGGCACTTTCTGCCCATTACACTCATTCGTGATCCGCAGAGCCACAAACCCGCCCTCCGGCTGGATGTAAAGAGCGCCGTTCTTTTCTGGCCGGTTTTCACACAGGGCAGCACTACTCCGATTACACTGAGCCTGCGCGGCAACCGCCTGCTTGCAGCCGACGGCCATGAGGTCGCCCATGTCAACACAATGGAGGCAACGCTTGATCCGTTCGCCCTTGTGCATAGCGATCTCGACCTTCGTACGCTCAGTCTGAAAGGGGGAGGGCTGTCGCTCCGTCGCACGCAGAATGAAGGCGTCGGGCTGGATATTGCCCTGCCCACAACCGGCGGTGAACAGGACGGTCTGGCGGCTGTCCTGATGGCCATGCCCGGCCATGTGCGGGTGGACGACCTCGCCATCAGCCTGAACGATATGCAAACCGGCACACTGTGGACGCTCTCCTCCCTGCATCTCAACCTGAAGACGCCGCGCGTGGGACATGAGACCGGCCTGACCGGCGCGCTGGCATTCAGTCTGGCGGCGACAGACACCAAGGACGGGAGCCATGCTCCGCCCACCCGCCTGACATTCGATGCCCACAGCGAGCCCCTTGGTAAACCCGGTTCAGGCGCCGCGGCCATAAACTGGCAGGCCCGGCTTGAGGGCCTCAACCCCGCCACGCTCGCGCCAACCCTGTCCGCCACGCCAGACCCGACGCTGAGCGCCCTTGATGTCCCCCTGATCCTGAACGCCCGTCTGCGCCTTGCGCCCGGCGGTTCCGGCTGGCTGGCACCCGATGCGCTCGATATTCTGGCCACTTTGGGGGCGGGCCATGCCATGCTGGCAGGCTCCCCGTTCGTGCTGGACCATGGCACGCTGGATATCGGGCTGGCACTGCAGGCCCCGCCCGCAACACCGCGCGGATCGTCGGGCACACCGGCATTCCCTCATGAAAGGCCGGCTCGCCTGACGCTGCGCGATGCCAGCCTGTTTCTGAACAACCCGGAAGCCCCGCAGGACGCTGCCCGCGCGCTGGAAGCCCATGCCAGCGGTTGGCTGGCCATGTCAGACCTGAGCAATCCGCAGCAGATTACCGGGCAGGTGGATAGCAACATTCCCCGCGTGACGTTTGCCGATCTGTCTCAATACTGGCCCACACAGGCCGCGCCGGGGGGAAAGAAATGGGTGACCGCCAATATTCCCGAAGGCACCGCCACCAATCTGAAAACCAGCCTGATCCTCCGGGGTGATGCGGGCTGGGACAGTCTGGACGTGACAGGCCTTGATGGCAGCCTGGACGCCACGGGGCTGGAAGTGCACTGGCTACGCCCTATCTCCCCCCTGCACGCCATGAACGCCCGGCTTGAAATCCATGACCTGAAAAGCCTGACCATCAGCTTTGATGGCGGCTACCAGCTTGTGGACAGGAAGGACAAACATGTCGGGCTTGACGGTACAGGCCGGATCAAGGCCGGGCCGGGCAGCATGGTCATTAGCGGGCTGAGCGAGCCCATCCAGACCGGCATCATCCGTTCCCGACTGGAAGGCAGGCTGGAAGATGTTCTGGCCCTGCTGGCCGAGCCACGCCTGCACTTGCTCTCGTCCCACCCGATGGACATTACCACCCCGCGCGGCGCTGCCGTGATCGATCTGGGCCTGACCCTGCCGCTGGTTGATAAAGTCACGATTGATGATATGGCCATTTCCGCCCATGCCGACCTGAACGCTGTCTCCCTTGGCAACGCCGTGGCCGGACGCTCCATCACGCAGGGGCGTTTCGGATTGGACGCCACGGCGGATGGCATGACCCTGTCGGGCGAAGGCATCGTAGGCGGGCTGCCTTCCGCTTTGTCCTTCTTTACGGATTTCCGGCACGTAGGCCCCAGCGACCTGCTGGAAAGCGCGCACCTGACCTCACGGCTGACCCCTGCAACCGTTACGGCCGCCGGATACGACCCGGCGGATCATTTCTCCGGCAGTGCTGATCTGGATGTCTCCTACAAGCAGACCGGCAACAAGCATGGCACCGTCAATGTCGCTTTGGACATGGAACAGGCGCGCGTGCGCATTCCGCTCTGGCACAAGGAGGCCGGGCGGCCAGCAAAGGTCGTAGCCGCCCTGTCCCTTCAGGCGGGCAAGATTACCGGCGTGGATCGGATTGTAGCGACCGGCCCCGACCTCGATCTGAAAGGTCAGGCCGTGATCCGCCCGCACCAACCCCCTGAACTGGTAGTGTCGGCCTTCAGGATCGCCCGCTCCAGCGGACGGGCACGGCTTTCCCTGCCCGGTCCGCAGAACCCAATGATCCATGTGGGCGTCAACGCTGATACCCTCGACCTTTCTCCCCTTGTCAGCGGAGACCCGACTGAGGCGAAAAAACAGTCGCCCGCTGAAAAGGCGGGCGGCTACCATGTGCCTGAGGCCGCGACAGGGCGCCTGCATGGCAGCCCCGGACGGGCCTGGGCCATAGACCTGAAAGCCCGCACGCTGTGGTATTCCACAACGCGCGCCCCCCTGCGCGATGTCGATGCCTATTTTGAGGATAATGGCCGCAGGCTCGAAGCCATGCGTTTTGCCATGCAGGGGCCGACCCCCGTCACCATGAAGCTGACCCCTCAGGCCAAAAAGCGCGTGCTCTATGTCAGTATTCCCGACATGGGAGCCTTCATGGCAGCGTTCGACATCCTGCCCGACGTCAAGGGTGGCCATGCAACGCTGAACGGCACGTTTGACGACAGCCACCCCAGCGCGCCATTTTCAGGCCAGATTGATGTCACGCCCTTTACGCTGACCAAGGCGCCGACAGCCCTGCGGGTCGCACGCAACATCTCGCTTTATGGATGGCTGGCCACACAGGATACGGCGAATTTCCAGATCAACCGCATGAGTATGCCCGTCACGTTTCAGGACGGCGTGCTGACCATACGGGACGGCAGCACGGGCAACACCGCGCTTGGCGCAACGCTTGAAGGCACGGTTGACCTTGATCACAACAGTATCAACCTGCATGGCACCGTGGTGCCGATTTTCGCCGTCAACACGATGCCGGGCAAGCTGCCGGGCATAGGCAAGCTGTTCAGCCCCGAAAAAAATGGCGGGCTGCTGGCCGTAACCTTCGGCATAGCGGGAAAGCTCAACGACCCGAGCCTAAGCTTCAACCCCTATTCCATGCTGTTGCCCGGCCTGTTCCGCCGCATGTTCTGAGCTTCATGCGGCGGGCAGCCTTGCCGAGCCCAAGGCATACGTAAAACGTACGCTACGCATATATAAAATATATATCAAATGATTTTGGTAGATATAACTCATATGTGATGGATGCAGTATGACGCGTCCTGCTATTCAGGCCGGCACTGTTCCCGGCTGAGATAGCGCCGGACAAGTTATGCTGTGGAGTCCTATAGTGTGAGTACAAGTATTTCAGAAAAAGCCGGAGCGACTTTACGCACTGGTGGTCGAATTTTCTTTGCACTCGTCAGTCTTTTGGCGGGACTTGCTCTTCTTGCAGGAGGCCTTCGCCTCGTTTTGCTCGGAGGGTCATTTTACTACTTTGCGGCGGGAGTTGCCTATACTGTTGTCGCCGCGCTCCTCTTTCTGCGCAATCGCGTGGCGCTGCCGGTTACAGCCGGCGTGTTTCTGGCCACTGTGATCTGGGCGCTCGCGGATACGCCTGAGTTCGGGTACTGGGCGCTCCTGCCCCGTCTGACGGTCCCTGCGATTCTCTGTGCCCTTGGTCTGTGGGGCGCCGCCACACTGCCGGACCTGAACGCGACCGCGAAAAAGGCGAGTATAGCAGGCGGCGCCGGTCTGACCGTGGCGCTGCTGATCGCCCTGTTCGAGGCCTTCACGCCGCATGGCGCAATCCGCAACAGCAGCGATGTCGCCACGCGCGCGCCAGATGCTGTTGCTCCAGGGGACGTTCCAGAGAACTGGGCCTATTTCGCGCGGAATGAGCATGGCACGCGCTATGTGCCGTACACATCCATCACGCCTGAGAATGTCAACCACCTGAAAGTGGCCTGGGTCTATCACACCGGACGTCGCCTGACGGGCGCGGGCACGGGTGTGGACGAGAACACACCTCAGCAGATCGGGAATGTTCTGTATTCCTGCACGCCGGAAAACCTCATTACCGCCATTGAGGGCGATACGGGTAAGGCGCTGTGGAAATTCGACCCGCACGCCCATACGGCCGAGCACGTGACGTGCCGTGGTGTCGGGTATTACGACATGGATCAGGACACGACCCTGACGGCCGAGGAAAAATCTGTCGGGTCGGATGAACCGTGCCGTCAGAGCATCCTCGTCAATACGGTCGATGCCCGCCTGCTCGCACTGGACGCACATACAGGGAAGCTGTGCCCGAAATTTGGTGACAACGGTATTGTCGATCTGAAACCCCGCATGGGGCCGGTCGAGGGAGGCAAGCGCTATCACCCGACAGGTATTCCTGTTGTTATGGGCCACACGACAGTCATTGGCGGCTGGGTGCGTGACATTGTCCATGGTGAGCCGTCCGGGGTTGTGCGTGCATTCGATGTGCGGACCGGCGCCCAGACCTGGGCGTGGGATGTGGGTGATCCCGAGAATGCGAACGCTGCGGACCCTTCGAAAACCTACACGCTGGAAACTCCGAATGTCTGGACGATCCCGACCTATGACCGCGATCTGAACCTCGTCTACCTGCCGACGGGCGCGGGTCCGCCGGATTACTGGGGTGGCGACCGCGATGCCGCGAAGGAGAAATTCAGCGCGGCAATCGTGGCTGTGGATGCATCCACGGGTCAGACAAAGTGGGTGTTCCAGACTGTTCATCATGACGTATGGGACTACGATCTTCCATCACAGCCGGTGCTGTATGATGTGACGAATGCAAAGGGCGAGAAAATCCCGGCGCTGATCCAGACGACCAAGACAGGGAATATCTTCGTTGTGGATCGTCGCACCGGCACGCCGGTCACGGATGTGGTTGAGAAATCCGTATCCACGCACAACCAGGCGCAGGGCGAGCATCTGGCGTCCACGCAGCCGTTCTCTGTTGGAATGCCCGGCATCGGCAATCAGCCGCTTTCGGAAAGTTCCATGTGGGGCGTGAGCACATTCGATCAGCTCTACTGCCGTATCATGTTCCGTAACTCGATCTATGAAGGTCCGTTCACCCCGCCCGGCGAGAAGCCCTACATTGAATATCCGAGCCTTCTCGGCGGTATGAACTGGGGTGGCATCTCCATTGATGAATCGCGTGGTCTGATGTTCGTCAACGACATGCGTGTGCCGCTACGCATGATGCTCGTAAACGAGAAAAACGCATCTCACTACAAGATTTCCATGGATGAGGTTCCGGGCTTCATGGGCACGCTGCGTCCGCAGGTGGCCGGTCCGTATCGTGGTGTCCGCATCGATGTCCTTCAGTCTCCGCTGTCGGTTCCGTGCAACACGCCTCCGTTCGGCACGATGAGCGCCATTGATCTGCATACGAAGAAGCTACTGTGGCAGGTTCCGCTCGGAACGGTGAAGGATACGGGGCCGATGGGTGTGAAAACCCATATGGATGTCCCGCTTGGTCTGCCGACGCTCGGTGGCCCGACCTCCACGGCGTCCGGTATCGTGTTCTTTGCCGGAACGCAGGATTACTACCTGCGTGCGCTGAACTCGCTGACGGGTGATGAGCTCTGGAAAGCCCGCCTCCCGGCTGGCGCTCCTGCGGCTCCGCTCGTGTTCCGTTCTCCGAAAAACGGCAAGGAATATGTCGTAATTTCGGCTGGCGGCATGAGTCACTCGCCGGATGTGAGCGATGAGATCATCGCCTACACGCTGCCTGATGGCGAAGGCAACTAAGATACCTTCACCCCGGGAGAAAAACTCCCGGGGTGATAGTGTATATTTATTCACATCCGAGTTTACTTTTTATTATTGGTAAATAATTTCGGGTGTGAATAAATATACACGGAACGGTGCAACTGACGACGTCTGTTAAAGTTAAACCATCGTCAGCTTTGCCGTCAGCCGATATGAACCGGAGTGATCGGATTATACCTAGCGCGCTGCCGCTCTGGCCCTACGGTTGAGCATGTCGCAGAATGCCGCGAAAATCCTGCGCATCTGCGGGCTTTTATAGGGGAACAGCGCCGTGTCGTCCGCATCGTGGATGACCAGCGCATTGGAGAGTTCAAACACCAGCAATTCACCCTGCTGGGTTTCGGCGCAATCAAAGCCCACGTAATCCAACCCGAAACGCTCATGGATCGCGGCGAGAGCCGCCGCGTGTCGGCTGGCGAACCCTTCGTCAAACCCGGCCATGGCGGCAGCTTCCTCGGCACGGCGCTCCGGATGTTCCTTCATTTCCGGATACGGGTAATGCACCATCCAATGCTGCGAGATTCCCATATGGGCCAGGAAGGGCTTTCCGTCGATCAGCACCACCCGGTATTTGCGAAACAGCCCGTCTGACGAAGCATAGTTGATAAAATTGGCGGCGAAGAAATCATTCCCCTCCACCTTTTCCAGATAGGCGGCGATATCAGCGGTATTTTCAATTTTGCTCAGATTGATGCCCCCATGCGCCCCCTGCGGACGCAGGATAATGGGAAACGTAATCTCGCCGGGTTGGACACTTGCCAGAGCCGCACGGTCCATCCGCCAGGTCGTGGCCATGCACAGCCCCGGTGCGCCCCGTAGCACCTCAAATGCCTCGGCACGTGAAAGGGCGGGAATACGGCCCGGCGGATTGAGAACCGGGCGCGGCCAGTTTTCCAGATACCGGCCAAGCTGCGCCAGTGTTTCGCAGTGCGTATCAGCTTCGCCAATAGCAACAAACAGCAGGTCATGATCAGGCACATGCGCGGGCCAGGATAGGCCCGGCCCGACATACAGCACTTCAATCGTAATCCCCGCGTGTTCGAGAATACATTCAAACGGCACGTTGGCAGTAAAATCGCCCGGCGTCTTGACCACCAGCAGACGGATGGCCCCCGGCTTCCCCCGTGCCACGCGGAACACCTGCTGGCGGGCCAGAGCCACACCCAGTGTCGCCAGTCCCTCCTCGCGTTGGAAGCAGAGCTGCTGGATCAGGGCGAGATCCAGCAGGGCATATACATCATCATTCCGTTCGTAGCGGGCGATCAGGTCAGGAGCAAAGCCGGTGATATCCTCACGGGCCAGAGCCGCCCGGAACAGGGGAGCCAGCCCCATGACGGGCGGCGGTGACGCCAGTTCCGGGCTCTCACACAGCACAGGCGCGCCACCGGCACGACGAAGACACATATCAAGCTCGGACATAGCAGGGGGCCACCATCATTTTTAAAATGCCGGGGAAAAACTAGCACGCGCGACAGACCGTGACCACATGGCGATCCAGCGTCTTCTCTATGGAAAGACCGTGCCGCCCCTCAGCGTGTGCGACGCTGGCTGGGCAGATCATCTGCCGCGGTGGCCCCTTCCGACATATCCGGCAACGTGCCCAGCGCCGGGTCTGCCACGGCCCCCTGAGGCCCGACGCCAGAGCGCCCGTTTTCCTCCGTTCGCGTGGAAGACGAGGCCGCCGCCCTGGCCTGCTCCTCCCGATCCGCATCTTCCTGATCGGCTGCGCTTTCCAGCAGGCGCACATCCTGTGACAGCCGCCCATGCGCCGTCGCGGACAAGCCACCGGCCTGCACGAGCGCGCGCAGGGTTTCATCGTCAAGCCAGCGGGTATCCAGACCATTGCCGCTAACCCGCCCTACGGGTCTGAACACCTGCTCCCGACCACCAGAGACTGCGGCAGGCCCACGCCAGCCCCGTGTCGCGGAAACAACCCCGGCGGCATCTGCCCCGACACAGGGTTGTGTGGCTGTCAGGGTAACGGTTTCGGTCGTAACCAGCGCCTGCCCTGTCGTCACGGTGGCCCCATGGGCCTTTTTGCCACGCGCCTTGCCTTGCGCTGCAAACACCGTGCCGGAAGGCACAACCACAATGGCCCGCGCGTCCGACAGCGCCGCCACGGCAAGACAGACCGTAACTTCCGGCCCGTCTGCCGCGCCACCGCTGGCGCTGGCCTGTTCAGCCGCCAACGCGTCCCCGCAAAACAGGAAGAGAGACAGGAGCAGCGCGGCATCCCGACGCCGTAATGACCGGCCTGTTTTCATACCCTGTTCTCCTTCATGCTCCAGCCCATAGCCCCTGTCAGGGGTGCGCCGGAGCCTGTGCCACAAGCCCCGCCGGAACCTCGAAAACACTATCCGGCTGAGGCGCACGACTGACGCTAAGAGCCCGCACCATAATGCGGCCCTGCTGCGCCACCTGCAGGAGAATGCCATCAGCAGTATAGCAGGCATCGCTCTCATGACCTTCCGTATCGACCGTACGCCAGACCTGACATGCCTCGCCCACCACGACCGACTGCCCGACCCGCACATACACACCAGAGGCCGGACGCTGTCCCGGCAGGGTCAGATCCTGCTGGCCAGGCATGGGCATGGTACTGACACGGCCCCGGCTTTCATCCACCACGCTCAGGGTGCGGTTCTTCCATGTGGTAATCATGTAAACGCTGCCGCCTTCCGGATCGAGGCGCTGCTTCAGGCCCGCCATCTGCCAGCGCATCCGCTGGCGGGCGGGAGCCAGCCCGTCCTGTGCGGGTGTCAGCACATAGGTAATGTCCGTATCCACGGCGGGGGTGACATAGGGCGCGTCAGGCTGGGTTGCGGGCTGAGCCGTGGCGGTTTCCGGCACAACGACCGTCCCACCGACCGGCGCGGTCTGCGCCGATGCCATCCCTGCCCCACTGATCCCGGCACAGGCAGTGGCCACAACCACGAGCACAGACACACAAAAGAGGCGTGCTGCACGCCGGAGCAATCCGGCACATACTGGCGCGTCCCGCACGATCATGGGTGTTCTCCAGCACGCCCCTGGCCGGAGCTGTCATGTTCCGGGCTGGTGGGCGCACCGCTAAGCGGCCCTCGGCCTGCCTCATCTGCGGCGTCATCGTGGCGGGGGTGTACTTCCTGAAAACCCGCGGGAGGCTGGAAAGCGCTAGACGGCACGGGACCATACGCGACCCGCACGGCCTGTAGACTGCCGTTCAGTCCGTCCACATCCACGCCTTCCTGACTGAGAATCAAGCCATCATCCGTCACGCAGGCGCGCGCGCCGCCCTGTGCGGAATAAGCCTGCCACAGTGTGCAGGGCTGCCCGGCCACGGTAGCGGTTCCCACTCGGGTAAACTGCATCGACAGATCCAGCAGGAACGGGTTGCGCACGCTCTCGCGGTCGGTCAGTTTTGTGTAGACACGCCCGGCATCCAGAACGACCAGCACCTCCTGTGCCGCCCGGTTGATAATGACGGCGCCACGCGGCGGGCTGTCGGCATCGCCCGTCAGGTAATTGATCCGCAGCAACCCGCCATCGCCCGCGTACAGCACCTGCACATAGCGCGACTGCACCGGCTGGTGGGAGGGGCCATTTTCACGCAGGTCCTGCTCGGTAGGGCGCGGTTCAAAGCGGTAGGTAATCGCAGCGTCGTGCATGGGGGTCAGGGGCGGATGATCCGCCGCCTCCTGCCCAGCCGATGCCGGACGGACCAGCGTCACGCTTGTTGCCAGTATGGCCGCCAGCAGAGACATGCCCCGCGCCCCCATGCCATGGCACTTCCCCCGCCCTGCCGCACGCGCAAAAATCCTGTTCATGATGGTGGCTTTACTCCTCTGTCCGTGCCGTGGCCCGGTCTTGCCCGCTCTCCATGCCGCCCCATTGTGCGGCCCCTGTCAGAGATGGCGTATCTCGTTCTCGATCATGTCCGCATCAAGGTCATCGCGCCAGCGAGGCTGCATGTCCACTGCGCGGGCCAGCATAGCCTTGTAGTCCGCAGCGGGAATTTCCTCTCCCCCAAAGCTGGACAGGTGGCTGGTGCCGAACTGGGTGTCCAGCAGAATGAAGCCGCACAGCCGCAGCCGGGCGACAAGATGCACCAGCGCCACCTTGGAGGCATCGGTTGCGGTACTGAACATGCTCTCGCCAAAAAAAGCCCCACCAAGGGCCACACCATACAACCCACCGACCAGAACACCCTCAAGCCGGCACTCCACACTGTGGGCAAACCCCATCGCATGCAGGGCACAGAAAATACGGGTGATGGGCGCATTGATCCATGTTGTCTCGCGCCCCGGAGCGGGGGCCGCGCACCCGCGCATGACGGCAGGAAAATCCGTATTCACGCTCACCGCGAACCGCCCGGACAGAACGGTGCGCCGCAGCCGACGGGGCAGATGAAAACCGTTGAGCGGCAGAATGCCGCGCGGGTCTGGATCATACCAGTTCAGGCGGTCGGGCTCTTCCTCATCCGCCATGGGAAAATACCCGGCGGCATAAGCCCCCAGCATCAGTTCTGGCGTCAGTTCTGCGGACATGGGCCGCCTGCTCCTTTCCGCCTTGATCCACCCTGTGCAGGGCTGGTCCGTCATGACCTCGGCCCCCGCCCTGTCCAGCGCCCCCGCCACATCCAACGGGGCGGACGATCCGTAACAAGACGGCTCACCCTGCTCAAGGGCGTCACGCTAAAAATACCCGGCGTGTCCGCACGCTGCGTCCAAAAAACGCCAGGCCCATTCCGCAACGACTTTCACGCCGCACCGGCAGTCTTGAACTGATCGGCAGGAGGTGCCTTATGGTAACAAGGCAGAACCCTTGCTGGGCACCCCCATGGTTCGCTCCCCTATCCGATCCCGGAGACCACCATGCCCTCTACCGCACCACGCCTGATCCGTTCCGCCCGCCTGCTTGACGCAGCGGAAGCGCGTATCGCATCGGAGTTTACGGCACCGCCACCGCCACAAAACGCGCTGACCACCGAAGCCCTTCTGGCTCTGGCCCATGAATACCTGCCCGCAGCCATGATCGTCACACACACTACGCCCCTGCGCGCGGCCGATGTTGCCGCCCTGCCCGACTGCGTGAAGATGGTGGCAACCGTCAGCGTCGGGCTTGACCATCTGGACCTTGCCGCCCTGCACGCGCGCGGCATTACCGTGTCCAACACGCCGGACGTACTGACCGACTGCAACGCCGATCTGAGCATGATGCTGATTCTGGCGGCCAGCCGCCGGGCAGCGGAATACTTCACCCTTGTCAAAACCGGCTGGACCCGCCCGCTGGGGCTGAGTGACATGCTGGGCCAGCGCGTTACGGGCAAACGGCTGGGCATTGTGGGCATGGGGCGGATTGGTCAGGCCGTGGCCAGACGGGCGCGCGGTTTCGACATGGATATTCTCTACCACAACCGCAGCCGTCTGCCGCCGGAACTCGAAGCCGGGGCAACCTATTACGCCACGCTGGAAGACATGCTGCCGCACTGCGACATCCTGACCCTGCACGCTCCCGCCCAAAGCTCCGGCGCGCCGCTGATGGATGCGCGCACTCTGGCGCTGTTGCCGCGCGGGGCCGTGCTGGTCAACGCAGCACGGGGCAAGCTGGTGGATGAGGCGGCGCTGATAGACGCCCTGCGCTCCGGCCATCTGGCGGGAGCCGGGCTTGACGTGTACCAGCATGAGCCCGACCCAAACCCGACACTGGTGGGCCTGCCCAACGTTTTCACCACCCCGCATACGGGCAGCGCCACGGTTGAAACCCGCACGGCCATGTGCATGTTGGCACTGGATAACGTAGCCGCCTTTGCCGCGGGCCAGACGATGCCATCCCCTGTGAAAGCCTGAAGGAGCCTCCTTATGACCATGCGCCTGTTCTGCGTGATCGGCATTGCAGTATGTGCCATCGTCACACTGCTGGCGCCGCCCTACCTTGGAGTAGTGGAAATCTTGGGCTTTTCCTTTTTAGGTCTGGCGAGTGTCTTGACGCTGCTGGGTCAGGCCTGAACCCAGCGCGCCGCAACAAGCGGCCTAGAGCCGTTCGTCCCTCGGCTGTCCGTTCAGCGTATCGCACATGGCCAACGCCGTATCGCGCACCAGGGGGCCATGTTCGCGCTCAAGCCTGCGAATGGTGAAATGCGCATGAGCCAGCGCGCGATAATGGTTAAGAAATGCCGTGTTGAGTGACGCGCCGCACAGGGCACCGGCCACCGGCATAAGCTGGAGCGACAGTTTCTGCCCCAGCGCCAGACCGTAATGCGAGGCCACCTCGGCAATCAGCATCACCACCGGGCGGCCGCGCAGCACCGCACGGGCCGAGAAATAGCCCAGTTCACTTTCCTCGCCATTGCGCCGGTTGGGGAACGCCCGCAGGGCAAACACTTCAAGACAGGCCCGGCGGGCGTCCTGGTCGTTCAGGTCTTCCCCTTGCTCCCGCGCAATGCGTGCGATCTCACGCATAATGGTCAGGGTTGTAAAACCAATATCCGGCCCCAGCCCGGCAAGCCCGGCAAACCCGCCGACAGCGCCCGATACGGCCACGGCGGCCTGCATAGCGGGCACACGCCAGCGCGGTGTTTCCATTGCGACATCGGCGGTGCCGCGCAGGCCCAGCACGGCCACATCGAACGCCCGCGCTACGGCACTTTCCGCCAGACCGCGCAGTTTTTCCTCAAAATTCGGAGCCATGCCGATACCGCGCATACCCAGCCGTGCGGCATGTCCCACAGCACCGCCCATGATATCCGCCAGCCGGACAAGCACGCCACGCCCCGACTCCACCTCAGCCAGAGCGGATTCAAGCTCACGCAGTTGCGGCCCGCTTAGCACCAGCGTGGTCAGCGCACCGCCAGGAGGATTACCCGTTGCCCCAGCGCCCTGATTTTCCTTTGTGCTCATCTGTGCTCTTCCCACCCTTCCGTGCCGGGCCGCAAGTGCCCCGCCAAATAAGTGAGAACCAGCATATCAGTCATACCGCGCGAAAAACAGCGCAGGCCATGCAACACCCGCCTGCGCGGGCAAACAGCGTTGTCTCACGCGCCGCAAGCCCTTACACACCAGTAAGGGAGAATCCGGCGCAAGTCCTCTCACCTCCCACCCCGTGCTTTCAAGGAGTTGCAGCGATGGCTGGCCTTCCACCCCGTTCCGCCCCCTTTACCGCCCCGAAAGGCGGGCTTGCACGCACCCTGCGGCGGAGCGCGCCACTGCTGGTCATGCTGGCCGCCCTGAGCGCCTGCGCCAGCCCCGAACGCAAGGCCTACAACGCGGCGCTGGAGCGGGCGCGCACTGATCCGGGCCTGTGCGAGCCTGAGCGCTATAGCGCTTCAGGCGCGTATCAGCCGCTGATTTCCCAGGCGTGGCAGAAAGCCCATTCCACCGCCGGTGCTGATGCGCAGAACAACGCCATCCCCGAGGGGACGACGCCTGTCATGACGGTATCGAATCTGGCCCCTACGCCAGCAGTGAACATTCCGCCTTATTCGCAGCGCGCCTGCCACATGACGGTACAGGCCCCGGGGCAGGCCCCTGAAACCGGCTTCCTGACCGTTGTGTACTATACGCACAACGGCAAGGTGGACACGTCACTTGCCCGGTGGAACTCGGATTCCTTCATTTCACAGTATTATGATGAGCTTAAAGCGAAGCTCCGCAGCGGGGTGGATATGAACAACCCCACGCTGAAAGCCTGCATGGAACACTACCCCGCCATTGACCCCAAGAGCATTGCCCCCGCCATGCAGCAGGCGGCCGTGAGCCTGCGGGCCATGCTGGTACGCCGCTGCCTTGCCAACCATGCGGCTTTACAGAACCTCTATCAGGATATGTATTTCATCCACCGCTAGGCAGCGGGGCCTGCCGTCTCTGAGGCGGCGCCCGCCTTCTGGCTTCGCTTTACAGGATATTCAGGCATGACCGTTCGTTCGCTGACCGCTGATTTTGCCGTCTCCCCCCAGATTTCCGTGCAGGATGTACCTGCCATCCGTGATGCGGGATTCAAAACCATCATCTGCAACCGCCCTGATGAGGAGGAGCCGGGCCAGCCTTCCGCCCAGAGCATTGGAGAGGCAGCAGCAGCGGCGGGTCTATCCTTTATCGCTATTCCGGTGCTGTCCGGGCAGGTTCCCTCTTCCGATGCCATTATCGAAATGCAGGAAGCGATCAACACACTGCCGGGGCCGATTTTCGCTTATTGCCGTAGCGGCAACCGCTCAGCCCAGTTGTGGAGCATCGCCACGCAGGGCTGAGACTGTCACTTTAAAGTGATGACACGCCCCCGGCTATTATGCCGGGGGGCGATTCAGGCTGGGTCAGCCCAGCCGCCCATTCGGCACAGATAGGCCCAGTGCTCAGCCGAAACCGGGCAGACAGACAAGCGTGACTGCCTGACAAGCGCCAGTTCCGCCAGCGCCGGATCGGCCTTGATTTCCGCCAGACTGACTGGCCGGGGCATAGGCCCCACGGCCCGGACATCCACACAGACCCACGCGCCCTCTGTGGCGGTCGGGTCCGGGTAAGCTTCACGCACGACCTCAACCACCCCCACAATCGCGCGCTGCACGTTGGAATGGTAAAAGAACGCGCGGTCGCCCGTTTTCATGGCGGCCAGATTTTTGCGGGCCTGATGGTTGCGCACCCCTGTCCAGGGTTCCACGCCATTGGCCACCTGCTCATCCCAGCTAAAGGCGTCCGGCTCACTTTTGACCAGCCAGAAAGACATGACTAATCCACCAGCTTTCCGTCTTTGAATACCGTGCGCAAAGACCGCACGATCACGCTTTCAAACAGATTGACGCCCATATACGGATCTGCTGCCGCAAAGCCTTCGGCGGTTTCGCGGTCAGGCACGTCAAGCAGGATCAGACTGCCACAGGCATTACCCTGCGGATCAAGCTGCGGGCCTGCAAACTGAATGGATGCCCGATACGTTTCCAGATAAGCCAGATGCTGCGCGCGGGTTACAGCCCGCAGCTCCTGAAGTCCCGGGCGATCCGTACAGATGATGGCAAACAGCATCGCATTATCCTTCTGTTGTGTTGCTGGGGCAGAACGCCCATGAACACCCGTATCGTGTCAAGAGACGTTTAATGCTGTAAAGGAAACCTGAACGGTCTCCTTTGTTCGCCCCTTTCCCCCGGCGCGCGGATATGGAAAGGAGAACGACCCGACAGAGCAACCAGACACACGGAGCTGACCCCTTTTGAGCGCCTCACCCACCCTTGTCGCGCGCACCGGCAGTTTCTTTCACCGCTACGCCAATCCCGGCCGGTTCCTGAAACTGGGCGCGCGCCTGCAGCCATGGCTGACATGGCCCGCCATCGTCCTGACCCTGCTGGGGCTGGGCTGGGGGCTGTTCTTCTCTCCGGCAGACTGGCAGCAGGGAGATTCCGTGCGCATCATGTATGTGCATGTGCCCGCCGCCATGCTGGCTTCGGCCGGATACGCAGCACTGGCCGTGTGTGCGGTACTTTCTCTGGTATGGCGGCACCCGCTGGCGGATCTGGCGGCGGTTGAAATCGGGCCGGTGGGGGCCTGCATCACCGCACTGTGTCTGGCCACGGGTTCGCTCTGGGGCAAGCCCATGTGGGGCACCTGGTGGGTATGGGATGCCCGGCTGACCTCCGTGCTGGTGCTGTTCTTCCTTTACCTCGGCCATATCACGCTCATCCGCGCCTTTGACGATCCGCAGCGTGGCTACCGCGCGGCGGCTATTCTCGCTCTGGCCGGAGCGGTTGATCTGCCCATCATCAAATTCAGCGTACAGTGGTGGAACACCCTGCACCAACCTGACAGCATTACCCTGACTGGCGCGCCTACCATGTCCAGTTCCATGCTATGGCCGCTCGGACTATCCACACTGGGCATTTCACTGGGCTTTGCCGCACTGGTGCTGGCCCGTACGCGCGCTGCTGTGATGGAAAGCCGCATTCAGGCGCTGCTGTCCTCGCCACGCCGCAATCAGGGAAATGCCGCATGACCCATCTGCCCTATATCGCGGCCAGTTACGGGCTTGCCCTTGTGCTCAGCCTCACGCTCGCGCTCAATGCCGCATGGCGGCTCAAGACAGCACGGGCGCGTCTGGCTATGCTGGAGCGCGGCAACCTGCGCCCCGTCCAGCCCGCTCCCCGGCCTGAAGCGGCTCCCTCCAGCACGGATACACAGACACCATGACCCGCAAGACCCGCCGCCTGTGGCTTGTCATTGCCTGCGTGGCCTGCCTTGGCACTGCGGCAGCGCTGGTTCTGCGCGCGTTTTCATCCGATATCGTATTTTTTGTCACCCCGTCGCAGGTCGCGTCCTCCCCGCCGCCAAAAGATCGTACCGTCAAACTCGGCGGGATGGTGGTGGCAGGCTCCGTCCACCGCGAACGCCGGGGCGAAACCCCCGTGGCGACCTTTGATGTCACTGACGGTCAGGCCGCCGTGAGCGTGCATTACGAAGGTATCCTGCCCGACCTGTTCCGCGAGGGACAGAGTGTCGTTGCGATCGGCACGGCCAATTCCGCGCATGATTTCACGGCCTCGGAAGTGCTGGCCAAGCATGACGAAACCTACATGCCAAAGGAAGTGGCCGAAGCCCTGAAGAAAAGCGGCAAATGGGACCCGCGCTTTGGCCCACCGCCCAGTGCGGCAAGCTGGAACAGCATGACCGTGCAGGACGCCCGCAAGGATCTGGCGGCCCCGGCCCAGCCCCAGTCTCAGCCCGCCTCTCCGGCACCGACAGGATCGGCACCCTGACCCTTTTTCCTGACCGGCATCAGGCCCGGCCCTTGCTCCTTACGCCATTCCCGGCGCGTGTCGCCGGTTCCATAGACCAGACGCAGGACAGACGAACTTTCCCATGCTGAGCCCCGAACTCGGACACTACGCCCTTGCCCTCGCCTGCGTTCTGGCCGCCGTGCAGGGCATACTCCCTCTGATTGGCGCGCACCGGCGCGACCCGCGCCTGATGGCGCTCGCGCCCGGACTGGCCATAGGCCAGTTGATCGGGCTGGTCACGGCTTTCGCCTGCCTGATCCATGCCGCCGTCACGGACGATTTTTCGGTCCAGAACGTGGCGGCCAACAGCGCCGTTGCCAAACCGCTCCTGTACAAGATTACCGGCGTGTGGGGGAACCACGAAGGCTCCATCCTGCTCTGGGCGCTCATTCTGGGGCTGTGCGGCGCGGCGGTGGCCGCGTTCGGACGTAACCTGCCCTCCGCCCTGCGGGCACGGGTCATTGCGGTTCTGGGCCTTGTCGCCACGGGTTTTGAACTGTTCTGCCTGACCACATCAGACCCGTTTGCGCGGGTCTGGCCCGCCCCCATGGACGGACAGGGCATGAACCCCCTGCTGCAAGACCCCGGACTGGCCTTTCATCCGCCTATCCTCTACACCGGCTATGTGGGCTTTGCGGTGCCGTTTGCGTTCGCTATCGCCGCTCTGATCGAAGGCCGGGTTGATGCGGCGTGGGGCCGCTGGGTGCGTCCATGGGCCGTGGCGGCCTGGTGCTTTCTGACCTGCGGCATCGCCATGGGATCATGGTGGTCCTATTACGTGCTGGGCTGGGGCGGTTACTGGTTCTGGGACCCGGTGGAAAACGCCTCGCTTATTCCCTGGCTGACCGGCACTGCCCTGATCCATTCGGCCATTGTGGTTGAAAAGCGCGAGGCGCTGAAAATCTGGACCGTGCTGCTGGCTATTGGCACCTTTTCCTTTTCGCTTTCAGGCACGTTCCTTGTGCGTTCAGGTATTCTCAACTCCGTACATGCCTTCGCCAACGATCCCGCGCGCGGCGTTTTCATCCTCGGACTGCTGGGGCTGGTGATCGGCGGCTCTCTCGCCCTCTTCGCCTACCGCGCGCCTTCGCTGACGGCGGGGGGGCTGTTTGCCCCCGTCTCGCGTGAAGGGGCTCTGGTGCTGAACAATATTCTTCTGTGTTCGCTCTGCGCCGTGGTGCTGACGGGCACGATGTACCCGCCCTTCATGTCGCTGCTGTTCGACCGTACGATTTCGGTCGGCAAGCCGTTTTTTGACGCCACTACCATTCCCCTCGCCCTGCCGCTGTTCATTTTCATGGGGTTTGGCCCCATGCTGCCCTGGAAGCGCGCGCAGCTCTGGCCAGTGCTGAACCGCCTGTGGCTGGCGGCGGGCCTGACCGTCGTGGCGACACTGGTAGCAATCCGCCAGCTCTCGGGTGTACTGCCTGTTCTCTGCGCCGCGCTGGCTGTGTGGGTCATTGTCAGTAGCGCAACCGATATCGCCACGCGTATCCAGCTTTTCCGCGGCCCTGTGGCCGCCAGCCTGCACCGCCTGCGGGGCCTGCCGCGCGCCATTATCGGCACGGCCATTGCTCATACAGGCGTTGGCATTACCGTACTGGGGCTGGCGGGCATGTCGCAGGCACAGCACCGGATTGTGGAAGTGCCGATAGGCTCCACCCAAAGCCTTGCGGGCTACGAATGGACGCTTACCGACGTGCACAGCGAGCCCGGCCCCAACTACACCGCCATGGTCGCTACCATAGAAATCCGGCGCAACGGCCACGTGGTAACGGTACTGCACCCTTCCAAGCGCAGTTTCAACATGCAGAACCAGACCACAACGGACGTGGCCATTCACACCAACCTGCTCTCGGACCTGTACGGCGTGCTGGGCGACAGCCACGGCACGGACGGCCACATGACCTATGTGCTCCGCCTGCATTACAATCCGCTGGCACCCTGGATGTGGCTGGGCGCGCTGGTCATGGCGTTTGGCGGCGCCCTGTCCCTGTCCGACCGGCGAGTGCGCGTGGGCGCGCCGCGCAGGGCGACCTCTCCTTCCACACAGGGTATTGCATCATGAACTCGTCCGGCTCCATCACGCGCCGCCGCCTTCTCATGGCCCTGCCTCTGGTCGGGGCTGGAGCCGTAGGGGCGGCTTTCTGGAAAATGCTCTCGGGTATGCAGCACGGCTCATTCAACCCGCACGACATTAACGCCCCCGTTCTGAACCGCCCCGTGCCAGACTTCAGCCTGCCGGGGCTGGCGCCCTCCGAAGGTTTTGGCACACAGGATCTGACATCCCTGAAAGAGCCCGTGCTGCTCAATTTCTTTGCCTCATGGTGCATCCCCTGCGTTGCGGAAATGCCCACGCTCATGGCCTTCAAAGACCAGTTGACGATGTGGGGCGTGGCCTACAAGGACAAGCCGGACAATGCAGCGGCATTCCTGCGCCATTCCGGCAACCCTTTTGCCCGGCTGGGTAACGACCAGCAGGGCCGCACGGGTATGGACTGGGGGCTGTCCGGCGTGCCGGAGACCTTCCTGATCGGCCCGGGCGGCGTGATCCGCTGGCATACGGCGGCCCCGCTGACAGAAGACATCCTGCGCGGCAGCATCCTGCCGCTGGCCGCGAAGCTCAAGACCCCATGATCACCAAACCCGTTCCCCGCAGCTCTGCCCCGCCTGCGCGGCGCTTCTTCAGCCGCCTCGCCGCTGGACTGCTGGCCGCATTCTGCCTTCTGGCCGTGCCACTTTATGGCCTTGCGGTGGACGATCCGTCCGAAATGCTGTCGGACCCACGCGCGGAAGCCCGGGCCGAGGCCATTGGCGCACAGTTGCGCTGTCTGGTCTGCCAGAATGAATCAATCGAAGACAGCAGCGCCGGTCTGGCCCGCGACCTGCGCCGCGTTGTGCGCGAGCATGTGGCGCAGGGCGAGAGCAACCAGCAGATCATGCAGTGGATGGTCAGCCGGTATGGCAATTTCATACGCCTCAAACCCGCCCTGTCTCTCGGCACCATCATGCTGTGGAGTATGCCTGCTCTGGCCCTGCTGCTAGGGTGCGGGGCCGCGTTTTTCTTCTATCGCCGCCATGCGGCCACCCCGCCGCCGCCGCCCCTGAGCGACGATGAAAAAGCCCGGCTCGCCCGGCTGACCGGAAAGGACGACAGGACATGATCTGGCTTTCCATCGCACTGCTCAGCCTGATTGCACTGGCCCCTGCGGCGGCAGCCCTATGGCGGCGTACCCGCTCCATCCGCGATGAGCGCAGCACGGCGCTGGCCCTGCATGACGCCCAGCTTGCCGAACTCGACCGTGATCTGACCGTGGGGCTGATCGCCTCGGGGGAACACGCGGTGGCAGTGCTGGAAATCCAGCGCCGTATTCTGGTGGCGGACATGGCCCCTTCTTCCGCGCGGGAGCGGAGTCCGACATGGCCGGGCTGGCTCGCGCTCGGTCTGGCCCCTGTGCTGGCTGTTGCCCTGTATCTGACCAATGGCGCACCCATGCTGCCCGCACAGCCGCTTGGCCCCCGCCTGGCGGCCCAGCATGAGCGCGATGTGCGCGATGATGCCGTTATTGCCCAGCTTCGGAACGCCATTGCCGCTCTGCCCTCCACCGACCCCAACCGCAGGCAGGGGTATCTTCTGCTGGGACAGGCGGAAGCTGGCCGCGATCACTACACGGAGGCAGCACAAGCATGGAACGAAGCGCTGGCCATGGGGTTTGATGCCGAGCTGGCCGCCCGCACGGGCGAGGCCCTGACGCGGGCACACCATCAGGTGACTCCCGAGGCGCTGGCCCTGTTCCGCAAGGCGCTGGATGCCGCCCCGCATGATGCCCCATGGCGCGAAGCCGCGCAGGCCCGCGTGGCGCAGGGCGAACATGATCAGGAAAATCCATAACCGGAACGACAAGGTCCGGCTAAACCAGCGGTCAGACACAGAGGCCTGACCGTCCGCAGCCCTTAAAAACCGCTGCCGCTCCGCACAAAGGCAGGCTGCATCCGACTTTGCTTGCGCGTCTGACGCCATGGAGAAGGCGGCTGGCAGGAAATAAAATACAGGCCCGCGGCAAAAACGACGCTGCTGCACGCGTCAGGCCAGACGATCATGGCAAATATTGCGGGCGCGCTCACCGCTTCATAAAGCTTGTAGGCCATGAAGCCGATGGACAGCACCCGCAGGCTGAGCAGCAGATAGCGCAGCGGATTGGCCTGACCGACCTTGACCAGCACCCGCATACGCGCCGTACCGATGAAAAAGGTCAGATACAAAACCCAGCCCAGAACATTGTACAGCATGTCTGAAATGGCGGTCATGCCGGACATGAAAAACACGCCCGCAATCACCACCGCCGTCATGAGGATGGAACCAAGCTGAAGGCTCATGCCCACATCAAACGGGCTCAGCCGGTCCGGCAGACGATCCGCCAGAGGCTGAAAGACCTTATCAAGCAGCCAGGAATCAATACTGGTAATACGCTCGCCCAGTGTCATGGTGTGTCCATGCTCCCGTTCGCAGCCATTCAGGCCGACTTGTCCCCGGCGGGCATTACCCCGTCAGGTGTTTTGCTGTCCACGGCCTGCGGCAGACAATGCGCCAGGGCTGTCAGCACGCCATCGGCAGGCAGGCCGGTTTTCTGCACCATCTCATGCACGACATCGCTGCCCAGAATCGTGCGAATCTCGTCCGGCGTCACCGGCAGATTACTGTTGTCGCTGATCCACGAGCGCACCTTGTCACCCAGACCGGCCTCCTCCGCACGGTCAACCAGCGCCTGAATGGTCTGCGGCTGTAGAAGCGACTGCACCTGCTGCTGCACAAATGCCTGCACATCCACGCCCAGAGCGCTGCCCACCTTACCGACGATATTCTGAAAGAAATCAGACACTTCCGCTTTCCCTTCCTGCCCGGCGCGTCATGCGGGCCTGCCTTATGGCGCGCATGACACACGCCTTATGCCCGCCGGTATGGCAGATAGGAGGATCTGCCTAAAATTTTTTACCAGACCCGCGGTAACATTCTCCTGTCCGCCGATAACTGATATGCGTTTGAACCCACAAGGAAAAACCGGGCAGACACGCTAGGCTTCCGGTCAAGTTCCCTGTGGTTGTTTCCAGCGCCGCATAACACAAAGTAGCCGCCGTGTTCAGTCTTTCATCTCTCGTGCTTGCCCGGATCGGCTCATTACGCACCCTTCGCCCGCTGGGCCGCCCTGGCAGCCAGAGCAAACTGCCGCTTGCGTGGTTGCTGGCCCCCACGCCCGCAGCCCTTGGGTTTGCCGTGTGCAGTACAATCGCCGCCCTGCTCTCGCTCGTCATTGCCCTGTGGATGGAAATGGACGACCCGCAATGGGCTCCGATGACCGTGTGGATCGTGGCGCAGGGATCGCGCGGGGAAAGTCTGTCCAAGGCCCGATGGCGGCTTGTCGGAACCGGCGTTGGGGTGGTGATGTCCATCACCCTCATTTCCGCCTTCAATCAAAATGCGTGGCTTTTCTTTCCCGCACTGGCGCTATGGCTGGGCGGATGCTGCACACTGGCGACACTGGTCCGTAACTTCCGCTCCTATGCGCTGGTGCTCGCGGGTTACACCACCTGCATCATTGCTCTTGGCGCGATCCCTGACCCTGAAAACGTGTTCATGACCGCGATGTCCCGCGCGACCTATATTGTGCTGGGCATTGTCTGCGAAAGCACGGTCGCGGGGCTGTTTGCCCATAATCTGGCCGAGACCGCGCGGCGTAACATGCGCGACAAGCTGCGTACGGCGCTCAACAACGTCTCCTCTTCGGTTTCCAGCCTGCTTGCGGGCGACAAGGAGGCCGTGATCCGCTCCCGCACGCTGTTTGGCCCCATTCTGACGATCAATGACCAGATCGAGTTTTCCGAGATCGAAATGGGCCCCCACGGGCGCGAGGGCGACCACGCACGTGCGGCACTGTCCGCCGTGTCGGTTCTGCTCTCACGCGGGCTGGGCATGGCCGTGCGCCTGCAATATGTGCAGACGGACCAGCCCGCTTTCCGCTCCACTTCAACACGGGTGAGCGAATTTCTGTCCAGCCTGCCCGCCCGGCTGAACAGCGATGAGCCGATCCGCCTGATCCTGCGTGACCTGCAACTTCTGCGGGCTGAATGCCACCAGCAGATCGTGGATGCCCTGACCCATGAAATCGGCAGTGCTTTCGACCCGTCAGACGATCACTCCCGGCTCACTACCCTGCTAGACAGCCGTATCCTGCACAACGCGCTGGATGAACTTCTGGGCGAGCTTGAGCAGGGCCTTCGGGAATATGATGCCAGCCAGCACTTCATAAAAGGCGACCAGTTCCATTTCCGCCTGCCTACACACATGGACAAGCGCGAGGCCCTCTATAACGGCGTGCGGGCCGCCGTAGCCATTACAACCGCCGGGCTGATCTGGGAATGCACAGCCTGGGACATGGGGCTGGGCTTCATCACCTTTGTCGCCATTGTGTGCGGCCTGTTCGCCACGCGTGAAAACCCGGTTGTGGCCACCACGCAGTTCATGGTCGGCAGCGTGTGGGCTGCCGTCGTTTCGTTTTTTCTGGTCTTTTTTGTCCTGCCCACACAAGCCGACTACGAAATGCTGGTGGCTACCCTCGCCTTGCCCATGATCGCAGGCGGGCTTGCCGCCCGCAACGCGGCTACGGCCCTGCACTCGGCCGCCTACACGCTGCTGCTACCCAATTTCGTGCATCCGCTCAATCAGGGCCGCGTTAACGAAGTGGCGTGGTTCAATTCCACCCTTGCGGTGCTGCTCGGGGTGTTTTTTGCGGTTCTGATCTTCCGTGCGGTGCTGCCCTTCAACAATGCGGCGGAACGCTGGCGTATGCGCCGCGCTATCCTGCGTGATCTCCGCACTCTTGCCTCAAGCGAACCACTGCCCGAAACCCGCGAATGGATCGGGCGCAATATCGACCGCTTCTCCCGCCTGATCCGCCACGCAGGCCCGACGCCTTCCCCCACCATCGAAGGCTGCCTGCAGGGCACGCTGGCGGCCATGACCATCGGGCTGAACGTCATCCGTCTGCGCGCCCTGCTCAGACGTAACCAGATTCCGCCTGCTGCGCGTCGATCCATTGAAATTGTCATGAAACGCATGACCAATTTTACCGGGCTGTATGGCCATACAGCCCGCGCCGCCCGTGAGGCCACCATCACGCTGCGCACCATGGAAACCACCGAGCCGAACATCGCCAAGCGTATCGAGCTGACGCGCGCGATCGCCTACCTGATCGTGGTTTCCCACGAACTGGAAGTAAACGCCGTGTTTCTTGACGCCTCGAAACCATACAAGGCGGCCTGATCCCCCGCCATTCCGACGAGGATAATCGTCAAACCCGCAAAACCTGTCAGGGAGCGGGGGCATCCTCAGTAAAGGGATGCAGGGTTACGCCTCCGGCTGCACGCGCCCACGCATTGGCATCATCAGGCGTAACGGTGCGCATGGAATCAGCCGCTCCGGCCACACCAGCCGCCAAGGCGCTGGAGAGGTGGCTGGCGGCTCCGCCCTGTGCCGCAGCGCTCTGCGCCGCGCGTGTCCAGAGGGCCTGCGCCGCATCTTTCCGTCCTGCGGCATCGGCACTGCGGGCAGCCAGCGCCAGGGCCCGCGCCATATCATGGTAGTTCCCGCTATCGCGGCGCAGGTTTGCCGCTTCCTCAGCCTGTTTCCATGCTTCTGCCGGGTTGGTTCGCCGGGCTACGAGCGCCTGTATTTCACTTTGGTCCGCCCGCAGGGCCAGTGCCTGCGCGGGAGACAGAGCCTGTGCCGCACGCTGGTCTGTAGCCGGGACCATGCCAGGCACACGCGCCAGAGCGGCGGTATCATTCTGCTGGTCAGCCGCCAGAGCATAAACCAGCGCCGCGCGCGTACTCAGCAACAAGGCTGACGCATCATGGCTCGCCCCACCGTGGGCTGATGGCGTTGCGCCTGCCTCCTGCGCCGCCGCTAGAGCCAGATCACGCGCCTGCCCGTACTGGCCCAGTCGGTAACAGGCGGCGGCATCCACCAGATCAAGGTAGGGCGAGGGCCGGCCTCCGCGCAGAGCGACGGCGCGGCGCGTCTTCTCTGCCGTAGCGTGCGCCTGGGCCGGTTCCTCGGCCGCAAGTTGCGCCACCGCCAGATCATACCCACTTTCCGCAATTTCGGGCGCGCTATCACGCAACAACGCAAGCGATGCCGCCTTGCGATACTGGGTTTCCGCCACCGTGTAACGCCCCAGCATGAAGGAATCACGGCCGGCAGACAGGAACTGCTGCAAGGCGACATCATACTGGATCACAGGCGCCTCTGACTGCGCCCCTCCGCATCCGACCAGTGGCAGCAGGGCCGCCAGCGGCAGAACAGAGCGCAACAGCCAGCGCGGCTTCAGACACCCGGCCCGCCGCCCGGATTGGAGGCCATAGTACGTCATGGCTGGATATGCTCCGGGTCAAGACGATTATGTCGCGACACCTTGTGCCCACCCAGAAGCCACATGCCCCTGAGCTGATCGGTCAGCTTTTCCAGCCCGTACAGGGTCGTCTGGGCCTGCGCGAGCAGAGCTGGCAGGTCGGCCATGCTTTCATCCAGATTGCTGGCGATGGTCTTCACATGCGGCGTCGCCGCTTTGACATCGCCTGACGCGGACTGCACATTGGCCATTGTCGCATCAGTCTTTTTCATCACGCTCGATATCTGCTGCTCTATCGGCCGCAAGCGCGTAATGACCTCGTCCAACGAGGCAATGGTGGCCTCCGCCTGACGGATCAGCTCATCGTTGGTCATCAGCCGCCCCACCGTCCCCTTGCCCGCGTGCATGTCGGTAATGGTGGAATCAAGCTCTGCCATCATATGTCGCGCACTGGCCAGCGCAGGCATGATCTCGCCCTGAATACTCTCGAACGTCGCGGTAATCTGGTCCGCCGGGTTGGGCGCGGGGGTGGCCTTGATAACCGCGTAACTCCAGTCCATCGGCTCGCCCGCGCCACGGCTGAGATCCAGATAGGAAGCGCCAGTAACAATAAGCTGTTTGCGAATAAGGGCCGTGCTGTCACGCCGGATGAATGGCTTGACCTGCGGATCAAGGTCCACATTCGCGTACATGCTGCCCGAAGGATTGAGCTTGATGGAACGAATGGTGCCTGCATGAGCCCCCATGAGCTGCACATCTCCGCCTACCGTCAGCCCTCCGACGCCAGATTCAGGCAGCACGACCCGCAGATGCGCTGGCGGAGTCAGCCAGTCACGCAGGATGCCCGCCTCGACCACGGACCCCGCGAAAATGACAAGGCTGAGAAGCACAAGAAAGCCCACCCATTCATCCGCATAGCGGATGGAAACAAGGGGTTTGACTTTCTGTCTTAGGCGGAGCTGGAACATTATCCCATCCGTACTGCTGCGAGACCGTCATCGGCAAGCCGCCAGGTCGCTGTGACACCCATGCGATAACGCTGCCAGACGGCAGCATTGCGCACGAGCCATATAATACCCGCCCCTCGGTCGCGTGCTTCTGTCAACGCCTCCAGAAACGGGTTCGCCAGTTCTGGTGGCCCCCCTTCAAGCGGATCTTCAAGCAGAAGCAGGTGGGGACGCCCCAGAAAAGCCCGCACACAGGCCGCCCGACACAGATCAGCATCGGACATTCTGTCCGGCGCCTGCGTAGGAAGGCCCGGCAGACCAAAAGATGCAGCCAGACGCGCGGCCTCAGCCAGCAGATCATCCTGCGTGCGGGTTGTATGATGCAACTGCTGCAACATGATCGCAAGATGCATGGGCACGAAACCGGGCCAGCTTGGCCGTTTGCCTATCCGGCCGATACGCCCACGCAAGGCGTTGAGCTGACGGTCTTTCATGTCTGCCCAGTCCAGCCCCATGAAGCTGACCTGCCCCGCATCCAGTGGCACCAGCCCGCTGCATAGATCAGCAAACATGGTGGCGCGCTGGGGGGCGCGTTCCTCCACCACAACGCAGTCACCCGCCATCAGCCGCAGGCTCATCGGGCGGGGCGGCAGGCCACTTTCCTCAAAGGAGGGTACGGCCTTGTTCAGTTCCAGCAGGGGGCCTGCGGTGTAGGTGTCCATGCGCTACAGATCCAGACTGAACAGCACGCTGACGACCATCACAATCAGCATCCCGCGTGAAAAACCGCGCGGCAGCAGGGAACGCAGGGTGTCATGCCGGGTTGCGGTTAGCCCGGTCAGGCAGCCCCCCAGCCCCACGACAAAGCCGACTGTAATAAACTTGAGCGGGATGATGATGTAATCCAGCCCCGACATGGCCGTGACGACGCTATCGAGAAAGGTCCAGACAGGGCTGCTGATCACGCCGGTCAGGCGGCTCATGACATAGCCCGTCACCAGCGATGCGAACGAGAACAGGATGCCCAGCGTAAAACCCGCCACGGTAAAGGCCAGCGTACGCGGCATGACCAGCAGCAGGAACGGATCGACCCCCACCGCCTGCATGGAGCGCACCTCACCCCCGATGGTCAGCAGCCCCAGTTCCGTGGTGGACAGCATACCATTACGTCCCAACAGCAGCATACCGACCAGAATGGGCGCGATTTCGCGCACGACCACATTGATCAGGATAGAACCGGTCATGGTGGCAAGGCCTGTCAGACCCAGCCAGTAAATAACCTGCGAAACAGCCGCCACACCGGTCAGCACACCCGCAACCAGGGTTGCAACAAACCCGCCGCGGATAATGTCGTTCATGGTGCTCAGAAACTCGTAGCGCACCGTGCGCCGCCACGAGTGCACGCGCAGGCTTTCGTAAATCACGCCCCATGATGCGCCAAGCATGATCAGAAAAAACCGCGCCTGCCGCCGCGTCAGCCAGCCGATCCAGGCCAGCCTGTTCCGGCTCCAGCCCAGCAACGAATCAAAACGGCTGTGAGAAACCCCCGGTCGCCCCGCCAGAATGGGGTCGTTGGGGTCCTGCATTTCGTCCGGGGGGCCAAGCTCGGCCTGCGATGTGTCGGGCTGTTCCGTCATCGGCTGGCCGCCAGTGTGTAGGCCCGGCCCAGCCCCAGATGCGGGGTAAAGAACGTGCCGCGGCTGCGGAACAGATAACGGTCACGCAGGGTCGCGTACACACGCTCCGTCACCTGGATAACGCCGGGGTCCGATGCGCCTTCGGCCATCAGTTCCGCCAGAGAGACTGTCTGCCCCCACAGATTGAACACCTGAGGCGCCTGCCCCACCAGCCCGCCAAAAGCCGGGCCGTAATCCATGCCCATGGTGAAGACGGGCTCCAGATCAACCGCCGCCAGCGCGCCCATGAAGGTTTCGCGCATTTTCAGCGCCGCATCGGCCAGTCTGGACAGGGCCGTCGGGTCTTCCTCCTTCCCGCATCCGGCCATGCAGATCATGCGATGCCCGGCAACTTCCACCGCAAACAACTGCTGTTCCAGCGCGATGCTCTGCACATGGGTGGCAAGCTGGTCGATCAGCGAGATCAGGGCTTCGGTTTCCTGAGCGCCTTCCACCTCGGGGTCTGAGAAAGAAATGATCAGAACCGCCACTGCATTGTAAACATTGGCCCCCGTCAGCCCGCCCATGCCCGCCGTGTGCATGAGCATGTTATCGGTCAGCAGCGGCGGCAATGTTCTGGACGCCTGAGTGATAAGCGGATTTCCATGCTGCGACGGGTCTTTTTCACCACCGCCCATGGCAGCAAAACGCATCCCCGCGACAGCGGACACAATATCCACAAAATACTGCTGGTGCTCAAGCACTCTGGGATTTTCCAGCGCCACCATGCCTGCAATGCCGCGCGGGCCATGCACGGGAAAGACCGCCAGCATGGTGGTACCGATTTCGCGCATGACCAGACGCTCGAAACGGCTGGTACGCTCATCGGCTGCTGCATTGATAACGGTAAAGCTCGTCCCTTCGTCAATCGCGCTGAAAAAGCTGTTGAGTTCGGCCCGGCCCATCTCAAACCCGCCGGTATGGGTATCCTGCTGATGGTCGTAGGAATCCTCGCACACCATGGCGGCCCCATCATGCAGGAAGCGCCATAGGCTGGCACGGCGGCAATCTGTCACCAGAGCAAGCTGTTCGGTCAGCACCAGCGGTTCAATCGTGGGGTCGAACAGCCCCGGCGAAACCGCAACCTGCCGGGCGGCCGCGCTTTCCTGCTCCACCTGCTGCTCCTGCTGCTGCAAGGCCCGGACGCCCCGATCTGTCCGGCGCACCTGACGGATAAACAGCCCCCCCAGCAACGCGGAGAATACAATGATGATCCCCGCGAACTGAAGGCTCTGGCGGCTGCTCTGTTGCGCAAAGCTCGCCATATCCTTTTCCGGCACGGCAATCAGCAGCACCCATCCCTGCGAATAACGCGGCAGGGCCGAGGCCATGACAATATAGCGCCGCCCATTCCATGTAACGCTATGCACGCCAAAGCCCTGCACGCGGTAATGGTCATACCCAAGAGCGAACACGGGTTCATCCTTGGGGTCGATACGCATGTTGTCAGGGTTCCAGTGCGCGGCCCGGGCTTTCTGATCGAGATTGCGCCCCGCCATGATCCGCCCCTGTGAATCCACAATCATGGCGCTGCCGGTCTGACCAATCTTGATATGGTCGAGATAACTGCTCAGTTCATTGAGCGAGATATTGGTGGCAAAAACCAGTTCGTTCCCATCAGCCCCCTTGAAACGCAGGGAACTGGTCATGACAAACTGCTTACTGTCCGCGAACAGATAGGGCTGCGTCCATTTTATCTCGCTGCTGCCTTTGGTACTGGTAAACCACGGCCTTGTGTGCAGATTGTAGGTTCCTGCATCTTCATCATGCTCGGAGACCTTCTGACCTTTCAGATTGTACAGCTCGTGATGAAAATACTCATGCCCGTTTTTGACAATCAGCACTTCATGGTCCAGCAGGTCAGGGTCTGACGACCGCGTGACCAGCCTCAGGCTGCCGTCTTCGCCCCCCAGATAGAAAGACTGAAGCTGCGGAATCTTCCGCAGCATGGTGCCTGCATAAGAATAGAAGACCTTGTCCTGCACCTGCACGGGCGCGTGCTCTATCATGCCGCTGGCAATCTGGTTGCCTGCAGCCGCGGGAAGGATATAGTCCCCCACTTCCTGCACAATATAGCTCTGTACCGCCTCAACCAGTTGCTGGGTCAGACGGGTAACGCCTTCGCGCGTGGTGCGGTATGAACTCAGGCCGACCCAGGCAATGGCGCCCACGGCCAGAATGGTCAGGCCAAAAGGTAGCGCCAGATGGAACAGCGCCTTGCGCATACCAACTTCGTTCTGGGCGGTCGGGTCAATGATTTCTTCAGAAGACACGCGACGGTTTCCACTGCCTGTTGCCGGTAACACACGCCAACCTACCGGGATTTCACAGGGGCGCGGCCCGCGGAAGACGCTGGTTGAGGCGCCAGACGCGGTATCGTTCCTGTAATGTGCCCGTCGGGGCTGGGGTTGTCCACCCCTTCAGCGGCACACGCCCGCGGTGTTTTCAGTGTGCCAGGTCGAGGGCAAAGCGGGTAGGAGCGCCTAGCGCCTGCCCAAGACGCTCGAGCCCGCGCCGGACGCTTTCTCCTTTGACCGCCACCCGTGCCGAGGTGAGCGTGAGCACGAGTTCGCCATCCTGCCAGGCGAGCGACGTGCCTTCCAGCAGGGATTCCGCCCCGCCAGACAGCGAGTAGGCCAGACGCAACGTCAGCCCAAGGGCAACGGCCTCATTCCATTGAGCTTCGGAAAGAAGCTGACGCGACGTGGAAAGGAAAGGCATATTCACATCCGCCGCGTAACGCATAGCCAGCGCCAGCGCCAGCCACGTTCGCGCCGGGTGATCGAAACCGGCCCCCTGCACCCGCAGAACCCGCCAGTATGTCTGTTCGGCCCGGTATTCGGGATGATCATGGCTGCCGATATCCGACAGGTAACAGGCGATGTGCCGCAGGCGGCTGGTTGTCTCGCTTTCCTGAGGCAGCACACCCTGTGTCCAGTTGAGCAGCACGGCTGGCAGCGTGTTGCTGCGCCCGAAGCGATCGCACATTGTACGCGCCACAACGTCCATCGGGTCCTGCGCAAGCTGCTCCGAGGCAACATTGAGCATGTACCAGCCTTCGCGCAGCCCATCGACGCAGAACACCACCTTTTCAGGCATGACCTTGCGCATGAGCCGCCGCAGCACCGTGGCGGCAAACGGAATATCATCCAGCCGCTTACGCGGTGCGCCGGGCAGGCGCTCGAGACTGCGGCGCGAACTGTTCTGCAGCCAGCCGGTCATTTCGCGCGCTTCCTGCATGTCCAGCGAATAATAATGGACGATGTTGAGCGGATACTGCATCCGCGCGATATGCAACCGCGCCAGTGCCCGGAAAGCCCCACCCACCAGATAGAGCGTCCCGCCCTGCAGGCCGGACAACCACTTGACGCCCTCAATATCAGTATCGGCCAGCAGCCTCGCTTTTTCGAGGTCGCCCCCGGACCTGTCCGCCAGACGGATCATGCCCAGCGGCAGGGTTGTGGCATGGTGGCGCCCATCCGCCGCGAGGTTGATCAGTTCGAGCGAACCGCCGCCCACATCCGCCACCAGCCCGGAAGCGCCGGGAATGCCGCACATGACCCCAATAGCGGAATGATCGGCCTCTTCCTCGCCTGACAGTATCCTGATGGACACGCCTGGCATACTACTCCGCAGCATCTCCACAAAAGCGGGGCCGTTGGTCGCGTCACGCACGGCGGCAGTAGCCAGAATTTCAAACGGGTCGGCCTGCATGGCCCGGGCAATGGCGTAAAACCGGCTGACAACGCCCTGCGCCATGGCGACGCCATCTTCATTCAGCCGCCCTGTTTCCGTCAGGCCCCGACCAAGGCGCAACACGGCTTTTTCGTTGAAAATCGGCATCGGATTACGCGATACCCCTTCAAACACCACAAGCCGTACCGAATTGGACCCAAGGTCCACAACCGCTGAGCGACGCTGCATAAAGTCTCCCCTCACCCGCAGGGGCATGGCAGAAAAACACCCCGTGCGGCAACCCCCCACCGCAGGGAACATACGCCCCGGCACCGCGCCGGATCAGACATCAATCAGCAGTTCCTGACCTGGCGGCAGCCCCGCGGGAGGATGCAGGGAGCGTTCACGCGCGGCCGACCCCCGCCCAGAGAGCGAAGGATGCGTCATGAACCAGTCATGCGCCGAAAATGGCCGGTTACCCGGTGTCAGGCGGCGCCACACACCATTCTGCTCCAGTATCCACGACTGAAGGTTATCACGGATATTGGCCATCATGATCTGGTCGAGCACCTGCGCATGGACGGTCGAGTTGGTAATGGGCACCATGCTCTCCACCCGCCAGTCCATATTGCGGGTCATCCAGTCGGCGGAGGAAATATAGACACGCGCCTGACGCGACGGCAGGCGGTAGCCGTTGCCGAACACGAACACCCGTGAGTGTTCAAGAAAACGCCCTACGATGGACTTGATACGGATGGTCTCGGAAAGTCCAGGCACGCCGGGCCGCAGGCAGCAGATACCGCGTATGACCCCGACAATCCGCACCCCCGCGCGCGAGGCGCGATACAGGCAGTCGATCAGTTCCGGGTCCACCAGCGCATTCATTTTCAGCCAGATGGTGCCCGGCCTGCCCGCACGGACATGCTCGATCTCATCCTCGATCAGTTGCATCAGCGTCTTGCGGATGGTCATGGGCGAGAACGCCAGCTCTTCCATCCGGGCGGGCATGGCGTAGCCGGTCACGTAATTGAACAGGCGGGCGGAATCGCGTGCAAAAGCCGGATTGCAGGTAAAAAAGGACAGGTCAGTATAAATGCGCGCGGTGATGGGGTGGTAATTCCCCGTACCAAAATGGGCATAGGAACGCACCTGCGCCCCTTCACGTCGCACCACCAGACTGAGCTTGGCGTGGGTCTTGAGTTCGGCAAAACCGAACACGACCTGCACCCCCGCCGCTTCAAGCGCGCGGGCGAGGCGGATATTCGCCTCTTCATCAAAACGGGCGCGTAGTTCCACCATGGCGGTTACAGACTTACCCGCCTCCGCCGCCTCGATCAGCGCCTTGACGATGGGGGAATCCCGCGAGGTGCGGTAGAGCGTCTGCTTGATGGCAATCACGTTCGGATCAAGTGCTGCCTGCCTGAGGAACTGCACCACCACATCGAAACTTTCGAAGGGATGATGCACCAGCAGATCCTTGGCGCGGATCGCAGCAAAGCAGTCGCCATTGAAATCAATGATCCGCTCGGGAAAGCGCGGCGTATAGGGTGCGAACAGCAGGTCGGGCCTGTCATCCACGATCATCTGCCGCAGATCGACAACGCCGATCATGCCCGAATGCACGGCGATTTCCTCGGGGGGCAGATCAAGGTCAAACGCAATGGCCGCCGCCAGTTCGGCGGGCATACGTTTTTCCATGTCCAGATGAATCACAACGCCGCGCCGCCGCTGCTTGAGTGCGGTTTCGTAGGAGCGCACCAGATCCTCGGCCTCGTCCTCGAACTCTACATCCGTATCGCGCACGACCCGCAGCACGCCGCTTTCGCCCACACTCAACCCGGCAAACAGCCGATCGATAAAGAGGGTAATAAGGTCTTCAAGCCGGATAAACCGGATGGCTGGCACATCGCCCGGAGCGTGCGCGGCTGAAGCGGGCAAACGGATAAAACGCTCGATCTGGGCTGGCAGCAGGATCAGGGCGTTCATGGCGAACAGCCCCGTTTCTGCGTAAAGCAGCCGTAGCCCCAACGCCAACCCCATGTTGGGGATAAAAGGCAGCGGGTGCGCAGGGTCAACCGCCAGCGGCGTCAGAACCGGGAACACACGATCCGCGAAGGTTCTTTCGAGCCATTCCAGATCCGCCTCGCTCAGATCAGCCGTCTCGCACAGGGTCACCCCGGCTCCGGCCAGAAGCTGGCGCAGTTCTGTCCATATTCTCTGCTGTTCGCGCAGCAGGCGCGCCGTACGTTCGCGCACCGCTTCAAGCTGCTGGGCCGGCGTGCGCCCGTCGGGCGAAAGGGCTGTCAGCCCTTCACGCAGTTGCCCCACCAACCCCGCCACGCGGACGGAGTAAAACTCATCAAGATTACTGGCACTGATGGAAAGAAAACGCAGCCGTTCCAGCAGCGGATTACGTGCGTTATCCGCCTCGTCCACCACACGCTGGTTGAAATCCAGCCAGGATAGTTCGCGATTGATAAAGCGTTCGGGCGAATCCAGCGTAATGTGCCTGTCGGCCGTCCTGCGGCTCCGTGTGGCGGGGACGCGGGCCGTTTTCTCGCCTTCTGCATCAGCCTGCGCTACCGCGCCGCGCCGCGTGCCTGTGCTACGCGCCACCGTGCGGGCGGGGCTCCGGGTTCGGGCTTTGGTCTTGGAAGGCACGGCCTTGACGCTCTTTTGCGGCTTTTCGTCCTGCGTCGTCATTTAAGCTCCTCTCCCTTCCTCCTGTCGCACCGACACAATCTGCCGACGCTCAAAACCCACGTAAACCTGCCTGTACGTTCACTCGTCATTTCGAGCATAACGCAATCGCGCGCGAGCGGGGAAGTTCACCAGATCGGCATTAAAGCTGTAATGTCATGAATCTGCATCAATTCTCACGTGCCAGACCTATGGTTCAGTCGCCTCTTTCCTCCTCGCCGTTCAGCAACTTTTCCAGAGCGGCGGCGGCCAGCGCTCGGGTAATCCGCCCTCCTGACACCATGACAGCCTGATCCAGCAGCGCCACATAATCTCGCACCGCGCTCGCCCGTCGGGGCAGACGGCGAAGCAGCCAGTCCGTCACCTGCGGGCCCATGACAAGCTGACGCTCAGCCACAAGCCGCAGGAGAAGACGATGAAGCAAATCTTCCTCAGCCTCGCCCATCGGTACCGAGGCCGTGGCCCGCAGGCGGCTCAGCAGGTCTGGCAGGACCACGGCCCAGCGCGAAGGCGGCTGACGCGCCACCATCAGCAGCGACATGCGCCGCTCGCGCACCAGATTGATCAGGTGCAGCAGGTCCTGCTCGCGCGCTATGGCATCGGCGTTGTCCAACGCCACGGCGCGAAACCCACCATCCTGAAACAGATCGACCACGGCAGTTTCGTTCAGCCGTGCGCCTTCCATCACCGGGGCACCGTAACGCCCCGCCCAGACAGAAAGCAGATGGGTCTTGCCCGTGCCGCCGGCCCCCCACAGGGCCATGCGCCCCTCCGGCCAGCGGGTGACAGCTTCCGTATCCAGCACCCAGGCACGCGCCGCGGCATTGGAAGGGGCCGCCACGAAATCCGTCCGCCCGAATCGGGGGCGATGGGCAAAAGGCAGGGCAATCTGCCCGCCAGACGTGTCCGCCGCGCCCAATTCCGCATCATTCGGGGCGGGTAAGGCCCTGTTTGTTTCATCAATCCGTGTCATGCCGCTTTGCGCGCCGCTTCTCCTGCCGTAAAGACTGTTCGCGGGAATCCTAACTCACCACGGTTCCAACATCGACCCTATATTCATTCAGACCAAGAGCGTATCCGTCATGACGTCTTCTCCTCGCCCCCCTTCCTCCGGACTTACCTACCGTGATTCCGGCGTGGACATCGAAGCAGGCGAAGCGCTTGTGGATGCCATCCGGCCTGCGGCCAAGGCCACGGACAGGGCCGGCACCATGGGGGGCCTGGGTGGTTTCGGCGCGCTGTTCGACCTCAAGGCCGCAGGGTTTCAGGACCCGGTGCTGGTTTCGTGCACGGATGGCGTCGGCACCAAGCTAACCCTGGCCATCGACAACGACCTGCACGAAACGGTCGGGATCGACCTCGTGGCCATGTGCGTGAACGACCTGATCGTGCAGGGGGCCGAACCGCTCTTCTTCCTTGACTACTTCGCCACGGGGCGTCTGTCCGTTGCCAGCGCCGCCAAGGTGGTCAAGGGCATTGCACAGGGCTGCGCGCTTTCGGGCTGTGCGCTGGTCGGTGGCGAAACCGCCGAAATGCCGGGCATGTATGCCGATGGGCACTACGATCTAGCTGGTTTTTCCGTAGGTGCCGCCGAACGCGGCGCCCTGCTGCCCGCGGGTATTGCCGCAGGCGATACGCTGATCTCCCTTTCCTCCTCTGGCGTGCATTCCAACGGTTTCTCGCTGGTGCGCCGGATCGTGGCGGACGCGCACCTGACATGGACCGACCCCGCGGCCTTCGCACCCGGCCAGACGCTGGGCGAGGCGTTCCTTGAACCCACGCGCCTGTATGTAAAGCAGGTTCTGGCCCTGCACCGCGCCGGCCTGCTGCACGGGGCGGCCCACATTACCGGGGGCGGCCTGCCGGGCAACCTGCCCCGCGTCCTGCCCGAAGGGCTGAACGCCGTCATTGATCAGGAATGGCCCATTCCGCCGGTGTTCCGCTGGCTGGCCCGCACCGGCAACGTGCAGGGCGAAGAAATGCTGCGTGTGTTCAACTGCGGTGTGGGGATGGTGCTGATCACCCACGAGCCGGACAAGGTGCTCGCGCTCCTGCGTGAAATGGGCGAGACCCCGAGCGTGATCGGCCATGTCGCACAGGCGGCCGAGCCTTCCGCCAAGCCTGACCTGATCATGCAGGTCAGTCCGGATTTCCGCGCGGCATGACCACGCGCAAGTCACCTGTCGCCATTCTGCTCAGCGGCCGGGGCAGCAATGCCACGGCACTGATCCAGGCTGCCCAAAACCCTGATTTTCCTGCCCGTATCTGCCTTGTGCTGAGCAACAACCCCGATGCGCCGGGGCTGGACATGGCCCGCGCGGCGGGTCTGCCGACAAAAGCGGTGGACCATCGCCCCTTCGGGCGCGACCGCGAAGCGCATGAGCGCGCCGTACAGGAAGCCCTGCTGGAAGCCGGAGCCGAGACCGTGTGCCTCGCAGGCTATATGCGCCTGCTCACACCTTACCTGACCAACTGCTGGGCAGGGCGGATGCTCAATATCCATCCCAGCCTGCTGCCTTCCTTTGCCGGGCTGCACACCCACGAACGGGCTTTGCAGGCGGGCACACGCATTCATGGCTGCACGGTTCATCTCGTGACAGAAGGCATGGATGAAGGCCCTGTGCTGGGTCAGGCAGCCGTGCCCGTGCTGGAAGACGATACCGCCGATACACTGGCCGCGCGCGTGCTGGAACAGGAACATACACTTTACCCGCGCGTCCTGCGTCATTTCCTGACGGGTGCCAGACCCGCCCCCACCGGCGCGCACGCCCTTGTCGTGGGCTGACCCCCACCAGCCCATCCCCTGCTCGGTGGGCCTGCCGCACGCCGCCCTCCGTTCTGCCGCGCGCTTTTGCACGGGCGCGCCCCGCTTACAGCCACGGTTTGAGTTCCCATGACATCCTCTCCCCGCCCCGCCCGCCCCCGCTCACGGGGCAAACGCCCCATGCCCGCTCCGGCGGCGGACCCCACCCGCGATGTCGCTTTCGATATCCTGTGCGGCGTCGTGGAACATCGCCGTATGCTGGAGACCAGTCTCGCGCGTTCGGCCCAGACTCACGAGGCCGAACCACGCGACCGCGCGGCCGCGCACCGTCTGGCAGCCGCCACCCTGCGCCACATGGGCACGTTGCGCGCCGTGCTGGAGCCTTTCCTGCGCAAGGAACCGCCCGAACCCGTGCGCGCGGCGCTGATGCTGGGCGCGGCCCAGCTTCTGTTCCTTGAAACACCGCCCCATGCCGCCGTAGGCACCACGGTTGATCTGCTCCGCAGGCGCGGGCTGGCCCCCTTTGCCGGACTGGCCAACGCGGTACTGCGCAAGATCGCTGGAAGCGGCGCGACCGTTCTGGACGGGCTTGACCAGCCCCGGCTCGATATTCCCGCGTGGCTGTGGAGTTCCTGGTCGGGGCTGGGGGCTGGCGTGCCACGCGCCATTGCAGCGGGGATCAGCACCGAGGCACCGCTGGACATCACCCTGCGCCCCGGCGCCACGGCCCCGGAAGGGGGCGTGCTGCTGCCAAACGGTTCATGGCGCTTCCCGGCCGGTACGCGCGTAGTTGATCTGGCTGGGTACGAGCAGGGCGCTTTCTGGGTACAGGATGCCGCAGCCACACTGCCCGCCCGCCTGCTGGCCGCGCATGAGGGCGAACAGGTGGCAGACCTGTGCGCCGCCCCCGGCGGCAAAACCGCACAGCTTGCCGTAACAGGCGCGCAGGTCACGGCTATTGAAAACAACCCCGCGCGCATGGCCCGACTACAGGAGAATATCGAGCGGCTGGGCCTGCCCGTACACACCGTGCAGGCCGATGCCTGCACATGGCGGCCCGAAACCCCGCTGGACGCCATTCTGCTGGATGCCCCCTGCTCGGCCACCGGCACGGCCCGCCGTCACCCCGATGTGCTCTGGGTCAAGCGCCCGCGTGACCTGACCGCCCTGACTGCCGCGCAGGACCGCCTGCTGGCCGCCGCGCGCGACATGCTGCGCCCCGGTGGCAGACTTGTTTACGCTGTATGCTCTCTTCAGGAAGAGGAAGGCCCCGCCCGCGCCCGCGCCGCACAGGCCATGGGGCTTGTGCCCTCTCCCTTCACCCCGGAAGAGCTGACCATGCTGCCCGAGGCGCTCACGCCCGAGGGCTGGCTGCGCACGCATCCGGGCCTCTGGCCCGAGCTGGGGGGCATGGACGGCTTCTTTGCCGCCCGCTTTATCCGCCCGGCGTAAAGCCATACGCTCCAACAGCCCTTGCGCCACCCCGTGGGATTACGGAACAAACAGACCATGACACCTGCGCCCCGTCCCCTGATCGCCCCCAGCCTGCTGGCCGCGGATTTTACCCGGCTGGGTGAGGAAACACGCGCCATCGCAGCCGCCGGAGCTGACTGGCTGCATCTTGATGTCATGGACGGGCACTTCGTACCCAACATTTCCTTTGGTCCGGCGGTAGTAAAGGCCCTGCGCCCCTGCACGGACATTCCCTTCGACGTGCATCTGATGATTGCACCAGTTGACCCATATCTGGAGGCCTTTGCTCAGGCCGGGGCCGACCAGATCCTGATCCATATCGAAGCCGGACCGCACACGCACCGTTCGCTTCAGCGTATCCGCGACCTTGGCGCACGGCCCGGTATTGTCCTGTGCCCCGCCACCCCGGCCAGCGCCATTGCCGAAGTCATGGATCTGGTGGATGTCATTCTGGTCATGACGGTCAACCCCGGTTTTGGCGGCCAGAAGTTTCTGGCGAGCCAGTTGCCGAAGATCACGCAGTTGCGCGACATGATCACGCAAAGCGGGCGCGCCATTCATCTGGCCGTTGATGGCGGCATAGACCCCACCACGGCACCACTGGCCATACAGGCTGGTGCCGATGTACTGATCGCGGGCAGTGCCGTTTACGGGCGGCCTGATTACGCAGCTGCGATTTCTGCGCTCAAGGGCATATAAAATTCCTGTCATAATCCAGGCTAGCCAAAGCGGCTTACTGCATTGTAATCTTTGAACGGACCCGATTGAGCGGCTCGTCCAGACGACCCGTACCCCGCCGCCAGCCCTCAGGAGTGTTGATCCGCCCATGTCGCTGCGCCGATGGATAGAAGGAACGCGCCTTTCCTACGCGTTGCGCGACCCCCGTAGCGGGTTTGGCCGCGTCCCGGATGCTCCCACCCTGATGCTGCGTGACCTGTGGCCCGGCGATGCCCTTGCAGGCGAGCGGATGGTCCGCAACCAGACAAGCCATGATGGCGTGACCCGCCAACTCCAGCCTGGCCAGTGGGATGCACCAGAATGGCCGCAGGCCTATCGCCGCTGGCTGCAGGGCTTTACCTGGCTGCGAGACCTGCGCGAACTGGGAGCTGAGTCAGCGCGTATCCGCGCCCGCACACTGGTTTCACACTGGATGCGTATCCCCCCGATGGAGCGCGCCCTGTCTGACCCTGCCGTAACCGGCACGCGGCTGGCCTCGTGGCTGGGCTGCTACGAGTTCTTCGCCGCCAGCGCGGACGACAAGTTCCGTCAGAACCTGATAGCAGCGCTGATTATGGAAGCGCGCTCCATTGCCGCCCTGATGCCCAATGCGTTGTCCGGCGGGGGGGCGCTGTCGGCACTCAAGGGCCTCTTGGCCGTAGGAATGGCCCTGCCGGACTATCCCGAATTTCTCGAACGCTTCATGCGTCTGCTCGATGGCGTGCTGGCGGAGCAGTTCCACTCGGATGGCAGCCACGTCAGCCGCAGCCCGGAAGAGCAATTCCAGAGCGTGCGTGACCTGACTGAAATGCTCTCGATTTTTCAGGCAGCACGCCAGCCCCAGCCCACAACGCTCATGGATGCGGCCAATCGCGCGGCTCCGGTGCTGCGTGCGATGCGCCATGGCGATGGCCGTCTGGCACTCTTCAACGGCAGCCTTGAGCGCGATGCGGCCTTTCTTGAGTTGGTACTCAACCGCGCATGTCGCACCCGCGTGGTCGCCGCCAGCATGTATGAGAGCGGCTTTACACGCATGACCAGCGGCCGCGCCCTGCTGCTGGCCGACTGCGCTGCTCCGGTTGCGCACTCCAGAACGGCCCATGCGGGTATGCTGTCGTTCGAATTTTCATCTGGCAAGCAGAGACTGATCGTCAATTGCGGCTCAAGCACCCTTCTGGGCTGGACACAGGCCCTACGCTACCCTGCCGCCCATTCTGTTCTGGAGGCACCCGGCCTGCAGCCGGTCACTTTCGAAACCGACAACTCGCTTAGCCATCTACCTCAGGTCAGTCGTACGCACGTCACACATGAAGGTGCGCACTGGCTGGATATGTCGCATGATGGTTATACCCGTCAGGGCGGCGGCGTTTACAGCCGTAAGCTCTATCTGGGTCGCGAAGGCCATACCCTGCGGGGCGAGGAACATTTTGGCCCCTGCGAAAAGCCAACCCCAAGCCTGATTCGCTTTCACCTCCACCCTTCCGTAACGCTGGAGGAGACGCCCGAAGGCTGGCGCCTGAACACGGAAGAAGAAGTCTGGCTGTTCCAGTCCGATGCCGACATCACGGTGGAAGAAAGCGTCTATCTGGGCCGCGGCACGCCCGAGCCTTCACGCCAGATCGTGCTGACCGCCAGAACCGAAGCCACATCGTCCCCCGGTGACAAGACGCCCCCAACGGCCGAGAACCCCGCAAGCGAGCGTGAAAACGCGGCAGACCTGCCTGTTCAGGCGGATATGCCGGATGAGCAGAGCGCACAGGAGGCCAGCCAGCTCCTCAATACCGACAACGTGGAGCCGGGCGCCCCTGAAACAGCGACACTGCAGTCCGCGTCTGTCTCTCGGCCGGACGCGCTCTCAACCGATATTCCTGAACCTCCAAAACTGCCTTACACGGCAGCAGCCGCATCTGCCCCAACGACGCAATGCACCATTCACTGGGGCCTGACGCTGATCGAAGCCTGAAGACCGAAAGACCAAAGACCGCGTTTTATGAGTGATCCGCGACGGGGCTGACAGCTTTGGCTTTCGACTTGATAAAGCGGATGCTCAGGCGCGAAGGAGACGCCGCCAACCGCCCACCCGAGCGGTTTTCGTCCAGACGGATACGGACACCCTCGTTATTTTCCATCAGAGAACCCGACAGGCCTTTCCCGATCGTGGCCTCGCCGGAAAGCGCCCAGTAAGTCCCTTCGAAATCCTCAATCCGCTGAAGGTTGTAAACCTTGCCTACGCTATCGCCAGAGGAAAACCCGATAGCCGCCGCAGAAGCGCCGCTGACCTCAAACGGGTACTGCTTCCCGGCATAGGTCAGTACTCCTCGGCCCCATGTATATCCCACCCCAAGACTGGCCGAATGTGAGATGAACTTCACCTCGCCCGAAACGGGCCCCAGCACCTGCTCCGCCATGGCGGGCGCAACGGACGTACTGCACAGGGCCACAGCCACAACGGAACGCCAGTATGCTGAACGCATGAAATTAAGCCCTCTGTCCTACACCGGACCTTACGGTCGCAGTCTTGTCGCCCACGCCATGTACACCCCGTTTACAGGAGCCACCAGTTCGCACAAATAACGGAACAATCTTGTATTTTCGTTCGCTGGCTAATGAACCATGGCATAGCCGCCATGCCCTGCAAAGCCTTTTTCAAGCACATCACGCCCGCCCATATCGCACTGACACATGCAACAGCCCGAAAAAATAGCCGTCAACTATTCCAGACAGGGTCTTTCAGTTTCTCAATAAAAGCCGCGTGCAGCGCCAGTTCTTCCACGGTGGGGCAGATACGGATGCTCCGTCGCCCGACCGGTGCCTCGTACAACACGGCAGGGGCCTCTGACCCGCTCGCCGTCAGACCAAGCCCATGCTGCCGCCCGCCCATAAGCTCCACATAGACTTCCGCCAGCAGCTTGCAGTCCAGGAGCGCATTATGGGTCGTTCGGGCTGACAAATCCACGCCAAACCGGCGGCACAGCGCGTCCAGACTGTTGGGCATACCGGGAAAACGCGCCCGCGCCATGTCCAGCGTGTCCACCATGCGCCCCATATCCAGCGGCGGGTGTCCGGCCCGCTTCAACTCCGCGTTAAGAAAGCCGAAGTCAAACCGCGCATTATGGGCGATAAGTGGATCTTCTCCGATAAACTCCAGAAACTCGAGGGCCTTATCGGCAAACAGAGGCTTACCGCGCAGATCGTCAATCGTAAAACCATGGACGCGCGAGGCTTCTTCCGGCACGTCGCGTTCGGGATCGAGCAGCACATGGAACGCCCGGCCTGTCGGCAGGTCACCCACCAGCTCCAGCGCCGCGATTTCTATCACGCGGTCTCCGGTGGCCGGGTCCAGGCCGGTGGTTTCCGTATCGAACAGCACTGAACGCTTCATGCGCGCAACATCCTGATAAAACGACGCACCTGACGCCGTGTTTCCTCCATGGAACGACCGGTACGCAGCACCGTATCCGCCCCACGCACCCGCAGGGCATCAGGCGTCTGCCGCGCCATCAGGGCACGCGCCTCGGCCTGCGTCATCCCGCGCCGCGCCGCCACCCGCCGGGCCTGCACCCAGCGCGGCGCAGAAACTACCAGCACATGATCGCACACGCGCTGCATACCTGTCTCGAACAACAGCGGAATATCCAGCACGACCCAAGGCGCGCCGCGCGCACGCCAGAAAGCCAGAAAGCGCGCCCGTGCCCGCCGGACATAGGGGTGAATAAGCGCTTCAAGCCGGGACAGCAGTTCGGGATGCGCCATAACAGCCCGTCGCAGAGCGTGCCGATCCAGCGCACCATCCCTAACCACGCCAGGCACCATGGCCTGTATGGAATCGAGAACCGGCCCCGGCGTGGATTGCAGGCGCCGCACTTCGGCATCGGCATCGAACACCGGCAGCCCGGCCTTGCGTAGCAGGGCAGCGACCGTGCTCTTGCCCATGCCCATGCCGCCGGTCAGGCCAAGAACTTTCATGCGCGCCACGCTGCCCTCCGCCTAGCTGGAGAAACTCGCCAGCACATAGGCTTCGGTCTGGGCATCCACCTGCGGTTCGACCCCAAACCACGCGTGAAACCCGAGCCGCGCCTGATGCAGCAACATGCCGAGCCCCCCCACAGTGCGCAAACCACGCCGCTGTGCTTCCGCCATAAGGGGTGTGACCCGCGGAACATACACGATATCGGCCACGACCAACCCGGCGGAGGCCCGCTCCAGCGCGGGACAGAACCCCGGCTCCGGCCCGCCTTCCATCCCCAGCGACGTGGTGTTGACCAGAAGTGCATAGTCGCCAAGCCTATCTTCCCATTCCTCCCACGGGCAGACGGACAAGCCCGGCAGGCTTGCCGCAAGCTCATCGGCCCGTGCGCGGGTTCTGTTGGTAATGCACACCTCCATACCCGCCGCCGCCAGAGAAACAGCGACCGAGCGCGCGGCCCCGCCCGCGCCCAGCAACAGCACACGCCGCCCTGTGGAGGCATGAGAGACGGCTGGCAGATCGACCCCGGCGGCGCGCAAACTGGCTACAAAGCCATCGCCATCAGTGGACAGGCCACGGATCATGCCGTCGTCCTGAAAGATCAGGGTGTTGACCGAACCTGTCGCCCTAGCGGATTCGTCCAGCACGTCAGCCAGCCGGAAGGCCGCCTCCTTGTGCGGGACGGTCACGTTCGCGCCCCTGAAACCGGCGGCCTGAAGGCCGCGCACAGCCACCTCGAAGGCTTCAGGGCGCGCGGGCAGCGGCACATAAGCGCCGTCCACCCCGTACCGACGCAGCCAGTAATTGTGCAGAAGCGGCGAGCGCGAATGTCCGACCGGCCAGCCCAGCACGCCCGCCAGACGGGCCTTGCCAGTAATGCGCTGCACCGGCAGTGGCTGTGTATCAGGACTGGAGGTCATGAGCGCTCTCCATAAGTTTCGCAGAAAATCCGCCATGCGGCAGGCAGCAGCCGCGCCAGACGCGCCACCCACTCCTCCTGACCTGCGACAGACGTGATCAAATCCTGCCGGATTTCAATTTCGATATACGGCAGGCCACGCCGTTCGGCATGTTCCGGCACGGTATAGTCCGATGTATCAGTCAGGGCATACGGCTCATTATCCCCCACGCACAGGCCTTCGCCCCGCAGAAGGTCAAGCATGATATGCGCCAGCCGGGAATCACGGTTATGCAGGATACCTGCCTGCCACGGTCGCACATACCCGCGCATGACAGGGGTAAAGCTGTGCAACGCAATCAGGCAAGTAACCTGGCCACGCGCCTGACGGGCATCAAGCTCCGCGCGGATACGTTCGTGATAGGGGTGCAGAATAGCCTGTTCGCGCCAACTACTCTGCTGCGCGCACAGGCTCTGGTTGCCCGGCACCGCCGTACCATCACTCTCGCGCACAATCGACGTAGGGTGCCCCGGCGCACGGTTGCAGTCGATCACCAGCCGGGAGAACACCTGCTCGATCAGCAGGGCAGGCAGGGCCTCGGCCAGCCCCTGCCCCACACCGTCGATCCCGATATCCCATCCGATATGCCGTGCCCGCTCCTCGGCCGACACGCCCAGATCCCCCAGCGTGTCAGGAATGGCCTGCCCGGCGTGGTCACTGACCAGCAGGAAAGGCCCCCCTTCGTCACGCCCGTATACGCAAAAGCTTTCCACGCTCAGGCTCGCCTCGTCTCAGCGCTGCGTGACGACAACGACCGCAGCCAGAGTAGCCTGTGCCCGCACGGTGCCGGCATCCTCGCCGCCCAGCCCTTCGGCATCCAGACCGCTGCCATCCAGCCCGTACACCAGATAAGACTGATCGTTCCCGTCGAGCGAGTCCTCATTCCCTTCTTCGTAGCGCCGGGCGGCGACATAATCGGGGCCGCGCATTTTTTCTTCCATGCGACGCACGGCCTCGATCGGGCTGACCGCCCGGATGACCTCAAGCAGCACGTTCGTGCCGGGGTCGATAACGCCAAGCGTGTGAAGGGTTGCGCCTGCGGTCATGGTTCAGAACTCCATTCGGTTTGTCACCTGACTGTTTAAGCAGAGAAACCCCGCCCGGCACAGCCCCCAGCACAGGGACCGCCCGCATGACAGCACCGCCGCCTGTCGTAAAATCGCAACAAAGGCCGCCGATCTGGCATGCCACCGGCAAATGCCATGCCCTCACCCGTGTTCCATCCCCGCGCGCCACGCCCATGGCATTTGCGCCGCACGACCGCCATCGATAGGGTAAGAGGCTTTGCATTCGCGCCGGGACGGTTGTAAGTCCGGGGCAGCTTGTGTCACGCGTTACAGACGGATTTTGGCCAGAATGTCACTGAACAGCCCTCAGAGCGGTACAACAACAAAGAGCGAGAGCGCCAATGTCCAGTGGGGCGGGCGCTTTGCCGGTGGCCCTTCGGAGATCATGATGGCCATCAACACCTCCATTGGCTTTGACAAGGCGCTGTGGCGGCAGGATATCCGTGGCTCGCTCGCCCATGCCGCCATGCTGGCTCATGTGGGCATCATCTCTCCCGAGGACGAAGCCGCCATCCGGGCGGGACTGAACGAAATCGGGCAGGAGATCGAAGCCGGGCGGTTCGATTTTTCCGAAGCGCTTGAAGACATTCACATGAATATCGAGGCTCGCCTGTCCGACCGGATTGGTGAGGCGGGCAAGCGCCTGCACACCGCGCGCTCGCGCAACGATCAGGTCGCGACGGACTTCCGCCTGTGGGTACGTGACGCCATCGACGGGCTGGATCAGCAGGTGGCCTCCCTCATGCGCGCGCTCGCGCGCCGGGCCAGCGAACACGCGGCCGACCCCATGCCGGGCTTTACCCATCTGCAAACCGCCCAGCCGGTCACATTCGGCCACCACCTGATGGCCTATGTAGAAATGCTCGCGCGCGACCGGGGCCGTCTGGCCGATACGCGCCGCCGCCTGAACGAATGCCCGCTGGGTTCAGCCGCGCTGGCGGGCACCTCTTTCCCCATCGACCGGCGCATGACCGCCTCGGCGCTGGCGTTCGACCGGCCTACGGCCAACTCGCTCGACGCAGTTTCCGACCGGGATTTCGCGCTGGAATATCTTTCGGCTCTGTCCATCATGGCCATGCACCTCTCCCGCTTCGCGGAAGAGATTGTCATCTGGTGTTCTTCGCCCTTCTCGTTCATCCGTCTGTCGGACGCCTTCACCACCGGCTCTTCCATCATGCCGCAGAAGCGCAACCCTGATGCCGCCGAACTGGTGCGCGCCAAGACAGGCCGCATTACCGGCAGCCTTGTCGGGCTGCTGACGGTCATGAAAGGCCTGCCGCTCGCCTATGCCAAAGACATGCAGGAGGACAAGGAGCCTGTCTTTGCCGCCACGGATGCAGCGGCCCTGTCGCTTGCCGCGTGCGATGGCATGGTGCGCGACATGACCGCCAACACCGCGCAGATGCGCGCTCTGGCGGGCTCGGGCTATTCCACCGCCACCGACATTGCGGACTGGTTGGTGCGGGTGCTGCGGGTGCCTTTCCGCACTGCGCACCATGTCACCGGGCGACTGGTGGCCAAAGCCGAGGAAAAAGGCGTGGGGCTGGCTGAACTGAGCCTTGCAGACATGCAGGCCGAGGAGCCCGGCATTACCGAGGACATCTACACAGTTCTGAGTGTCGATGCGTCAATTGCCTCGCGCACAAGCGAGGGCGGCACGGCAGGAGATAACGTGCGCGCGCAGGCCGCGCGCTGGCTGGCTGCTCTGGATAACACCGCCACACCGGACACGCACTCATGAACCTGCGCCTTCTGATCGGCCTTGCCCTGAGCACGGCCCTGCTCCTGCCCCTGGCCGCCTGCGGCAAAAAAGGCTCACCGCACCAGCCCGGCCCGGAGAACAAGATTACCTATCCGCGCGTGTACCCCGCGCCTGAATAAGGCGGCTGCGTGCCGCTGCTTTCCTCTGCTTCCCTCTTTTTCAATCCAAGGCCCCACCCGCCTCATGGCTGACCTTTCCGCCCCCGTCGGCACAGACCCCACCCTGCCGGAACTACTCCGCACCCACCCCCAGCTCAGCATGACGCCCACCAGCGGGCTGACGTTTGAAGGCGTGGCCCTGAACGCCATCGCCGATGCTGTCGGCACGCCCTGCTGGGTCATGGGCGCTGGCACCTTCAAGCGCCGCCTGCGCCGCATGGATCAGGCCATGCGCGAAGCAGGGCTTGATGTCTCGCTGCATTACGCCGTGAAGGCCAATGATCATCTGGCCGTCCTCTCTCTCGTCGGACGCGAAGGCCACGGGGCCGATATCGTCAGCGGGGGGGAATTGGCCCGCACGCAAAAAGCAGGCATACCGGCCGGGCGCGTGGTGTTTTCAGGCGTGGGCAAGACCGATGCCGAGCTTGAACAGGCCATTGGGCTGGATATCGGCCAGATCAATGTGGAAAGTGCCGAAGAGCTCGACATCATCAGCGCGATTGCCAGCCGGCTTGGCCGCACGGCCCGCGTGACCCTGCGCGTCAACCCCGATGTGGACGCAAAAACGCACGCAAAAATCACGACCGGGCTGGCGGCAAACAAGTTCGGCATTCCTTTCGACGATGCCGCCGCCCTGTATGCCCGCGCAGCCAGCCTGCCTGGGATCGAGGCGCGGGGCTTTGCCACCCATATCGGCAGCCAGATCCTGTCCACCGGGCCTTACCGTGCGGCCTATGCCCGCGTTGCGGAACTGGTGCGGAGCGTGCGGGCATCGGGCCAGACTGTCAGCCATGTCGATTGCGGCGGTGGGCTGGGCATTGCCTACCGGGCCGAAGCCGAAGGCCAGCCCGAAGCCCTTGCCGCCTCCATCCGCGCCGAGCTGGGTGATCTGGGCGTGAAACTGGCGATCGAGCCGGGCCGCTGGCTGGCTGGCCCCTCGGGAGTGCTGCTCAGCACTGTAATCCTGCGCAAGGAATACGGTATGCAGACGCCCTTCGTGGTGACGGATGCCGCCATGAACGACCTGCTGCGCCCCAGCATGTATGATGCCTGGCATGGTATCGTGCCGCTTGCGCCGCATAGTCCTGGCCAGCCCTGCGCTCCCACGCATGTGGTAGGGCCGGTCTGTGAAAGTGGAGACTCCTTTGCGCGGGATCGTGATCTGCCCCCATTGCCACGGGGCGCGCGTATCGCCATTCTGGACGCCGGAGCGTACGGGGCGGTGATGAGTTCGACCTATAACAGCCGCCCGCTGGCGGCCGAAGTTCTGGTTGAAGATGGAGAATGGACGGTGATACGCCGCAGGCAAGCCATGGAAGAACTGTGGCAGGATGAAACCGTGCCGGCCTTTACGGGCGGAACCATGTAGGTATGGGCGGCACGCATGACAGCCTGACCGCCCGGCCCTCCCACACCGGGCTGCTTTCCGCCCGTCTGGCTTCCGTGCGCCGTCATGCGGCTCTTGTCCTTCATATTGAACGGGTTCGACCGGCGGTTCTGCCGGTTCTGACCGCACTGGGCCTTTATGTGCTGGCGGGGTTGTGCCGCCTGCCGCAGCACCTACCTGATCCTGCCCGCTGGCTGCTCCTCCTATGCGGCGGGGGGCTGTGCATAGGCTCTCTGCGTGCACGTCTGCGCGCCCTGCCTACCCTGCCCGCCTCGGCCATTGATCGACGGATCGAACGGGCGTCCGGCCTGCCCAACCAGCCGCTGGCCGTACTGGAAGACCACCCCGCCCCCCTTTCAACAGACGAAAACCACACGCAGGCTTTGTGGCAGGTTCATCAGGCACGCAGTCTGGCCGCCCTTGAGCATCTGCGCGCGGGCTGGCCCGACCTGCTGCCCGCAAGCGCCACTGGCCGCGCCGCTATAGGCGGTCTGCTGACCTGCCTGTGCATCGCAACCCTGCTGGCCGGCGCCAACGCTCCTGGGCGCATTCTGGCAGCGTTCATTCCAGGTCGGGATGACCCGGATGTGCCCCGGCCCCATATCGAAGCCTGGATTACCCCACCTGCCTACACACCAGACGCCCCGGTCTTTCTTGGCACGAACCAGAGCCCTGCCAACCCGCCCCGGATTGCACAGGCCGCACGGCTGAGTGTTGTGGTTTCCGGCATGGCGTCTGCGCCTGTCCTGCGCAGCCTGCATGGCGCGGTGCTGAAAGACGAGAGCGTGCAGGCGCTTGATGGTCATAGCTGGAAACTGAGCGCCACCATTGAACAGGGCGGCCTCATCCGCCTGAGCGGGCGCGGGCGGACACTGGCCCAGTGGCCGCTGAACGTCCTGCCCGACGCAACACCCAAGGTGGAATGGGGAGAATCGCCGGGTGCTGTCGCAGGTGGATGGCGCACCCGTCTGCCTTATCAGGCCAGCCACGCCTATGGCCTGTCGGCACTGACCATAATCCTGCACGCGGCCCACCCGGCCAGAGGGGCCGATCCCGCCCGTACGCTCACCCTGTCAGTTCCCCTGACCGGCCACCCGCGCAGCGTGCGCGGCGCCCTGACGCCAGACCTGTCGGAAGACCCCTGGGCTGGCAGCGAGGTCACGGGGCAGCTTGTCGCCCGCTCTGTCAGCAACCAGACCGGCGAAAGCCCGACCATTAGCTTTAAGCTCGGGGCGCGTACCTTCCGCTCCCCCCTCGCACGCGCGGTGCTTGATGTGCGCAGACGCCTTGCCCTGGGGCAGGAAACAGCAGCCGATGCCGCCACCGACCTTGACGCACTGGCCGGAGCGCCCGGCCCCATACAGGACACCACGACCCTTTCGCTGAACCTTGCTGCCATCGTCGGCCTGCTGGACAATCCGCATCAAGACCCACGCACGGCGCGTGACGGTGCCACCAACCTGTTGTGGGATCTGGCACTAGACATAGAAGACCGCCGCACGGGCGATACGGCCAGCGCACAGGCCTCGCTTGACGTGCGTGCAGCACAGGCCGCGGTCGCCCAGCAGCTCGAACGGCTGCACGCCCCCCATCAGGACGGCACACGCAATGAAGCGGAGCAGGCCGAACTGGAAGAGCGGCTGAAAACCCTCTCCGAAGCCATCAGCCGCAAAATGCAGGCGCTGGCTGACAACGCCCTGCGTAACAATACCGCCATACCCGACCTGCCCGGCCTGACAGACGCGGGCAACAAGGCGTTTTCGCGCCTGATGCAGCAGTTACAGTCAGACGCCGCCAACGGCCATGCCGAAGATGCCATGAAGCGCCTACAGGATATGGAAGACGCCGCCGAGCACATGCGTAATGCCACGCCGCAGGATCTGGCCGCCATGGCCCGCCAGATGGTGGCGCGCCAGCAGGCACACGAACAGATGGCCGCGCTCAAGGACGTAACCAAACGCCAGCTTTCCCTGCTGGATCATGCACAGGCACGGCTTGAGAAAGCTCAATCCGCGGCATCGCCCCCGCAGGAAGACCAGACCGATGAGGATGCGCAGGAAGACGGTGCACCGCTCGACCTCGCCCACATGCCAACCTCTGAACTGCTGCGTCGGCTGGGCCTGCCGGCCCCGCCCGGCACGGATGGTAGCCGCCCCTTCCCCGCGGCACCCGCGGGCCATGAGCCCTCCGCCTCCACGCCGCCAGACCCGGCCCTGGCCGAAGCACAGGCTGCTGCCCGCCGCACGGAACGTGGCACGCAACACGCTCTGGAACGCGCGGTGGAGGAGTTGCAGAACGAAGTCCACGATCTGACCAGCAAGAGCCCGGCTGCGCTGGGCGAGGCCCGCAAGCAGATGCGCGCCGCACGCAAGGCGCTGGCCGACGGCAACGACGCCGAAGCCGCCAGCGCGGAGCAGAAAGCTCTCGACGCCCTGCGGCAAGGCCGCCAGCAGATGCAGGAGGCCATGAAGGGAAGCCGCAACAACAGCGCGCCCAGCTTCCTGCCATCCTTCGGTGGCCAGTCCGAGGACGGAAGCCCCGGCCAGAAAGGCGCGAGCGCCCGTGGAGACAATGGGGAAGGCACTCCCACGGATACCGACGATGACTCGGATGATCAGGACAACGCCAACGACCAGCGCGACCCGCTGGGCCGCAAACTGGGCGAAGGGCAGGATCAGGCACCCGATGACGGCAGCACCCATGTGCCCGACACCGTAACGCGCCAGCGCGCGCGCGAAATCGAGCAGGAACTGCGCCGCCGCGATTCCGACAGGACGCGTCCGCCGCAGGAACTGGAGTATCTCGACCGCCTGCTCAAGCCATTCTGACGCCGCGCAGGCCTTCGACTTCACGGAGTATCAAAAGAGTTCATGGCACGTTTTCTTGTTACCGGTGGGGCTGGCTATGTCGGCAGTCATGTCGTGCTGGCCCTGCTGGACGAGGGTCATGACGTAACCGTACTGGACAGCCTGCGCACGGGACATCGACAGGCTGTTCCCTCGGCTGCGACATTCGTACACGGAGACCTTGCGGATGCCGCCTGTCTTGAGCGGGTACTGTCATCCGGCCCGTGGGACGCGGTTCTGCATTTTGCAGCCCTGTCGCTCGTGGGCGAAAGTATGCAGAACCCCCTGCTTTACATGCAGGCCAATGCGGGATACGGCTTTGCGCTGATTGACGCGTGCGTGCGCCATGGTGTGAAACGCTTTGTCTTTTCTTCCACCGCCAACCTGTTCGGCACGGCAGGCAAAACCCCCATTGATGAAGACACGCCCGTTGACCCCGGCTCTCCCTACGGCGAGAGCAAATATATGGTTGAGCGCGCGCTGTACTGGGCGGACAGGATTCACGGCCTGAAAAGTGCTTGCCTGCGCTACTTCAACGCGGCAGGGGCCGACCCCGCAGGCCGTGCGGGAGAAGACCACAAGCCCGAAACTCACCTTATCCCGCTGACCATTGACGCCGCTCTGGGCCGCCGTCCGGCTCTGAGCCTGTTTGGCACCGATTACCCGACGCCGGACGGCACCTGCATCCGTGATTATGTGCATGTGACAGACCTGGCCCGCGCGCATCTGGCGGTTCTGCCGCTTCTGAATGACCGCAGCGTGGTGTTTAATGTAGGCACTGGCCGCGGGCACTCAAACCGCGAGATTATCGAAGCTGTCGGGCGTGTCAGCGGACGCCCCGTGCCTTGGGAGGCTGCTCCGCGCCGGAAGGGTGACCCGGCAAGCCTTGTCGCCAGTCCCGCACGGCTGATGGCCGCCACCGGCTGGACGCCCGAGTTCACGCGGATAGAACAGATTGTGGAAACCGCCTTCCTGTGGCGCCTGGCCCACCCGGACGGCTACACCAGTCAGTAACCTGGATCAGGAGACCCGCCATGTTCGCCATGCGCCTGCACGCTCACCATACACGACTGCAATGGGAAGAACTGCCCGATCCCACGCCCGGCGCGGGTGAAATCCGGGTGAAGGTACTGGCCTGTGGCGTATGCCGCACAGACCTGCATGTGGTTGATGGCGAACTGGCCCACCCAGTTCTGCCTATTATTCCGGGGCATGAAATCGTGGGGCGGATTGACCAGCTTGGCCCGGGTGTGGAAGGGCTTTCCATCGGCCAGCGTGTGGGTATTCCGTGGCTGGGCCATACCTGTGGCCATTGTCCCTACTGCGCCAGTCATCACGAAAACCTGTGTGATACCCCTGAATTTACCGGCTTCACCCGCAATGGCGGCTATGCCACTCTGGCGGTGGCGGATGCCCGATTTGCCTTTCCGCTGGGCGAAAGCGGGTCGGATGTGGAACTGGCCCCGCTGCTCTGTGCCGGGCTGATTGGCTGGCGTGCGTTGGGCAAGACGGGCGATGCCAAAACCATCGGCCTGTACGGCTTTGGAGCCGCCGCCCATATTCTCGCGCAGGTGCTAACATGGCAGAAGCGCCCGTTCTACGCTTTCACCCGGCCGGGGGATACGAAATCGCAGGAATTTGCCCGTTCGCTGGGTGCGCAATGGGCCGGCGGCTCGGACGAACTGCCCCCTGTTGCACTGGATGCCGCCATTATATTCGCCCCTGATGGCGGGCTGGTGCCTGCGGCACTCAAGGCCATCCGCAAGGGTGGACGTGTCGTGTGCGCGGGGATTCATATGAGCACCATTCCGGCGTTTTCCTACGATATCCTGTGGGAAGAACGCGAGATTGTGTCCGTCGCCAATCTGACACGTGAGGACGGGCTGGAGTTTCTCTCGCTCGCACCCCGGATCGGTATCCGCGCCACCACCACGCCCTACCCTCTGAAAGATGCCAACATCGCGCTGGATGACCTGCGTCATGGCCGTTTTGATGGTGCCGCCGTACTGGTGCCCTGAAACACAAGGGAGAGCATCACGGTAGGCTATGCTCCCCCGAAGGAGTGGCGGCCTGTTCCGTCGCGCTGCTTTCCGTGGCACAGGCGGCCAGAATGGCGGCCAGAAGGCCGGGAAAGCGGGCATTGAGTTCCTGCTCGCGCAGACTGTTCATGTGGGTTACGCCCACAACCTCTGTGCGCACCAGCCCGGCGGCGCGCAGCACCGCAAAATGATGCGACACTGACGATTTGGGCCGCCCCCCCTGCAACGGCGCACAGGGCTGGGGCTGCAAAGCAGCAAGACTCCGAACGATGGATAGACGGAACGGATCTGACAGGGCGTGCAAAATCTGCGTCACGGTCAATTCCGCAACGCAGGGGTGATCATACTGTTTCATCGATAGCCTATCGTTTATGCACTTGCCCGATTCAATAGTTCCATTATTATCGAACTATTGGCCCCATAGGGCCGAACCCTGGAGAAATCCCCCATGCCGAACTTATTCGACTCCTTTTCCCTCAAGGGTAGCACACTCCGCAACCGCATTGCAGTTGGCCCTATGTGCCAGTACATGGCGCAGGACGGCGTGCCCAATGACTGGCACAGCACGCACTATACCTCCCTCGCCCGTGGTGGAGCCGGACTGGTGACCATTGAGGCGACGGCTGTTTCTCCCGAAGGACGCATAACGCCAAACTGCCTGGGCCTGTGGAACGACACGCAGGCAGAAGCCTTTGCCCCCATTGTCGCAGCCATGCACAAAGCCGGAACTCTACCGGGTATCCAGATTGCCCATGCCGGGCGCAAGGCCAGTGCCAATGTGCCGTGGGAAGGTGACAACCATATCGCCGCGGATGATCCGCGCAGTTGGCAGCCCATCGCCCCTTCCGCTATCGCCTTTGGCGCGGAACTGAATCGGGTGCCGCAGGCCATGACACTGGATGATATTGCCCGCGTGCAGGCAGACTTTGTCCGCGCCACGGAAAGAGCGCGCGACCTTGGCTTTGGCTCACTGATGCTCCACTTCGCGCATGGCTATCTGGCGCAGAGCTTCTGGTCCGCCCATTCCAACCAACGCACCGATGCCTACGGTGGCAGCGTTGCCAACCGTGGCCGCTTCCTGCTCGAAACCCTGCGCGCTGTCCGCGCCGTATGGCCTGAAGACCGCCTGCTCTGCGCGCGCTTTGGGGTGATTGAGTTTGATGGACAGGACGAGGAAACGCTGAGCAACTCACTCGATCTCGTAAAACAGATGAAAGCCGAAGGGCTGGATTTCATTGATGTCAGCATCGGGTTTTCCACCCCGGACGCCACCATTCCGTGGGGGCCTGCCTTCATGGCGCCTTACGCGCACCGTACCCGGCAGGAGACAGGGCTGCCCGTCAGCACGTCGTGGTATATTAATGAAGCCCGTCAGGCGGACGCCCTGATCCGCAACGATATTCTAGATGTCGTCACGATGGGTCGCCCCTTCCTGGCCAACCCGCACTGGCCGCATGAGGCCGCGCGCATTCTGCACGCCAAAAACGCTGGCTCGGTTCTGCCGCCTTCCTACGCTTATTGGCTGAGCCGCTATCAGTAAGGCGCGGCTCTCTGACGCGTTCCTGAAAACCATGACGGCGCGGCAGGTGCCGCGCCGTTTCAACGTCGTCCATAAAGACCCTACGCGTTGTCCGCCGTATGATCAGCCGGCATACCCACGCATTCGCGGGCCGTGGGGAATGCACGCGTACGCACAGCCTGTGCGTAGGCGGCCGCCGCCTGATCTATATCCGCCCCCAGCGAGGCGAAGGTTTTGACAAACCGTGGCGGCGTGGCGGTAACGCCCAGCATGTCATCCACCACCAGCACCTGCCCGTCGCAGGCAGGCGATGCACCGATGCCGATAGTCGGGATAGACAGTTTTTCCGTAATGGCGCGTGCAAGCGGCTCCAGCGTGCTTTCAATCACAACCGAAAACGCCCCCGCCTGCTCCACCGTCAGAGCATCGCGCAGAACCTGATCGGCCTCATCGCCCCGCCCTACGGTACGAAAGCCCCCGTGGGCGTGCACGGCCTGCGGCTTAAGGCCGATATGCCCCATGACCGGAATGCCTCTCTGCACCAGAAAATGGATGGTTTCGGCCATTTCCTGCCCACCTTCGAGCTTGACGCATCCAGCCCCCGTGCGCGCCATGATCTCCGCGGCCGTGCGGAACGCCTGCTGGGGACTTTCCTGATAGCTGCCGAAGGGTAGATCAACCACCACGCACGCCTTCTCGCTGCCACGCACGACGGCCTGACCGTGGGCCACCATCATATCCACCGACACGCCCAGAGTGGACTCCATGCCGTACACCACCATACCCAGTGAATCTCCTACCAGAAGCATATCGCAATGGGGGTCCAGCAGGCGGGCCATAGGGGTGGTATAGGCGGTCAGCACCACAATGGGCGCGTCCAGCGCCGCGATGGAGCGTGGCGTATGCCGCCTGACTGTCTGCTGCTTGCTCAACGATCCATCATCCCTTGTTATATCATCCATCAACAACCTGTCGCAGCTTTTGCCCGAAGCCCTGCCCCTGTCCACCCCGACACGGCCAAAAAACCGTGTGCCCGGCCCCGCCACACCATGCCAAGCCCTTTGAATCGCATGAAATAAAAACAATGCGTCATACGGCATTGACAAGGCCCTGCTCAGGCTTTAGGTCAGTCTCCACAAGATGGAGGGGTGCCCGAGTGGCTAAAGGGGGCGGACTGTAAATCCGCTGGCGTACGCCTACGTTGGTTCGAATCCAACCCCCTCCACCATATTGCTCCCAAAATATAATAGTATTACCTATGGCGACTGATCTTTACATCATTCCGCCACTGCTGCCGCAGTAAAGAGCAATCGTTGAAAAATACCTGATGCGGCCCAGAAAAATAGTATGCAGCCCCGGTTCAATCGCAAAAAAAATAAAAAGCTCCCATGTGATTCAGCGGGCCTTCAACGCATGAAATCCGCGTTCAAAATACCATCCTTGATTTTTCTTGTTTTCGGCGCGCTGCTGCTGACCTGCTTACTGGTAGGCCCTATACTGACAATAACGCGACATATCCCTCTCAATTACAATGAAGGGTGGAACGCTTATCTTGCTGCGCGAGCAATAAAGGCCGACCCGACATTGCCGCTCTACCCCCAGACGGGCAGCATGGTTTTTAACAACTACCCTCCTCTTTCCTTTCTGCTCATCGGCTTTATCGGCCATCTCAGCGGCGACATGATTGTGAGTGGCCGATGTGTTGCCCTGTTTTCCCAAATGAGCTGCGCGTTCCTGATTGCCTGCTGCATCGTTCGCATGGGCGGGACCAGAACAGGCGCCATAGCGGGCGGATTACTGGTGGCATTATACTCAACCATTTCATTTCATGGTTATGTTGCGATCAATGATCCCCAGTGGCTCGCCAATATGATCATGCTGGGAGGACTGACCGTACTGCTGCCCGCAGAACTTCCCTCTGCCCGCCGGGTGATCTGTGCCGCGCTGTTGGTCGCGGCGGGAGGCTTTGTAAAGCACAACCTGCTGGCATTGCCCTTATCGATCTCCTTATGGCTGGCATGGAAAGACAGGCGAGCCTTCCTTATCTGGTGCACAACGGGCGCTGTGGCTGTGGCGGGCGGGTTTTTACTGTCTACCGCCCTTTACGGACCAGCTTTTCTTGTCGATGTGCTCCATCACCCACGCACGTATTCCCTGCAGGGACTGGCGCGCGGTCTCGGCAAGCTCGTTGAACTGACCGGCCTGATCATCTCGGCCTACCTGATTTTGGCTTGTCCAGCGACTTCACCGCAACAGCGCAGCAGTCGTCTTTTTGTCACGCTGTTTCTCACGGTGGCGCTCATCACCGGTCTCTTTCAGCGGCTGGGGGCTGGGGTAACCTATAACGCCCATTTTGAAACCCTGCTGGCCGCATCCTTAGGCGCGGGCCTTGTGCTCTCACGGTCCAGTCGCATCGCCTTTGCCGCATTGTGTCTGTCTGTAGGGCCATTGCTGGCATTAGCCCCATCCCAGATAGCGCGGGAAATCCGCTCCATACGGAACCTTCAAACCAGCACGGCAGAATGGCAGGACGTCGTTACGCGCATACGCGCGACGCCCGGCCCGGTCGCCTGCGAAACGCTCGCCCTGTGTTATTGGGCCGGGAAAGACGAAGAAGTCGATTTCTTCAATCTCACCCAGGCCATTCTCGCCCATCAGGGAACCTATCCTTTTGCCGCGATAGTACAGCGACAGGGCTTCCATCTGGTACAAATCGACCACACTCTCCGGCGTCAGGATGAGCTCTCTTCCGAAACCGGCCGTGACCCTCTCATCGACGCGCTCAACGCCGCAGATTACACGCCGTTTTTCAAAGGCCCCGGTGGAATAATCATTTTTTCTCCGCCACCAAGGTAAAACAGGCGGCCGTCTTATCCGCCCTATTTACCTCACTTTTCTGACATGTCGTTCTGAATCAGGCTCTCGACATGAAAGCGGGGTCTTTTTTTAGTTTCCAGATAAATCTTGCCGATATATTCGCCAATAATCCCCAAAGAGAGCATCTGCACGCCCCCCATGAAGAAAATAGACAGCACAATGGAAGGCCAGCCTAGCACCGCGTTGCCGGTCAATTTCATCACCACGACATAAAAGGCTATAATAAGCGCCAGCACGCAAATGCAAAAGCCCATAGCAGCAATAAGCCTGAGAGGCACAATGGTCATGGACGTAATGCCGTCCATCGCCAATGCTACCATTTTACGCAGCGGGTATTTCGATTCACCCGCCAGACGGACCGCCCGCGCGTATCGCACTTCCGTCGAAGCAAAGCCGACCATAGGCACAAGACCGCGAATATAGGCATTGCTTTCAGAATAACGGAGCAGTGCATCCAGCGCCCGGCGACTCAGCAGGCGAAAATCGGCATGGTTGCTGACCTGCCTAATTCCCATGCTGGTCATCACGCGGTAAAACCATTCGGCGGAAGTCCGTTTGAACCATGTGTCTGTCTGGCGGTTTTCGCGCACGCCATACACCACATCGTACCCTGCCCGATATGCCTCAACCATGTGACGGACCGCATTGATGTCATCCTGAAGGTCTGCATCAATACTGACAACAGCCTCCACCGATCCGTCCACCGCTGTCAGACCGGCTATCAACGCCGACTGGTGGCCTTCATTACGGGACAGCTTGAGCCCCTGCACGCAGGTATTGCCCAATACCGCTTCTGTAATCTGTTCCCAGGTTGTATCCCGGCTGCCATCATTAACAAAAAGAAGGAAACTATCTGGCCGTATAAGGCCATCTTCCACCATACCGCCGAGCAGCTTCTTGAGTTCAAGCAGACAATAGGGGAAAACCTCTTCCTCATTGTAACAGGGCACCACAATGGCAAGCCGGGGTGCGGGGCGAAGCTGCTCGGACATTGAAAGATAGTTTCCGACTAGACAAGGACGTAAAAATTCACTGAACGGCTTGCTATCATTTTTATGCGGAACAGGCGATCGTTTCTTTCGATGATGATGCCAACAAGACATCCCATCCCCTGCATGAGCCTGCCTCGTTTTCACCTCCTGCCAAAATGAGAGCGTGCGGTTTACCGGGGCAAGATTAGCCCCGATCATTGAAGCTTTCCGCAAGCCGTCATAGGGTGCCCACGTTCATGTTGCCTTCCTGCCTGACAATAAAATATAAGGCCTCCCATCATGCTGCCTGACCAGAACCGACCCGAACGCTATTCGTCAATGACGCGTCGCGCAGCGACACCTCAGAAATGATGCCATTCTACCCATTTCATTTCATGGCCAGAAGTTCCGCCGGGTCGGGCTTTGCTAGATCCCGCCCATGAGCCGCCGCCAGCCCGCGTCCGTGGCATCGTCCACACGTCCCGTGCGCGTGCTGCACGTCGTGGTAGCAGGCGATATCGGCGGCGCCGAACGACTGCTGATCGACCTTGCAACGCGGCCGGAGCAAACCCGGACGACCCATGCCATCGCCCTGTTTACCCCCAACCCACAGTTGCGCGCGAAGTTCCGGGATGCCGGACTACGGATATATGACCACGGGCCTTCTGCACTAAACCCACTGGCCTATCTGTGGCGTTCCTTCGGTCCTTTTGATGTACGTTGGATCGCCAACGCCATCAAAGCCGAGCAAGCTGACCTCGTGCATGTGCACACTTATGCTTCGCATATTCCAGGAGTGAGAGCCGCCAAGCTATGCGGCGTACCGGTTCTGCGAACGGAACACGGACTTCATCATTACACCGATCCAAGCTGCGCCCTGTTCCGCCGCTGGGCGCTACGCAGCACCGACATGGTTGTGTGCGTAAGCGATTATGTGCGCCGCTTTGTGGCTGCGCATGATCCCGTCATGATTCCGCGCCTGCGCGTCGCACGCAACGGCGTGGACACGCATTATTTTTCTCCCGTACCTTTTCCGTCAGATGGCCCTTTTACCTTCGGCATCACTTGTCGGCTTGAAGCCTGGAAACAGGTTGATCTAGTCATTCAGGCTATGGCGCACTTACCACACTGCCACCTTGTCGTTACAGGCGATGGCAGCCAGCGCGCGGGGCTGGAGCAATTGACGCGCGAACTGGGTCTGACAGACCGGGTATGCTTCCTTGGCTATCAAGCTGACCCCAGAATCGCCGCGACATTGGTGCATACGAGTGTTAGCGCGTCGCGCGACGAGCCACTCGGCCTGACCATTCTTGAAGCTATGGCGATGGGCCGTCCGGTTGTGGCGTTTGCCAGCGGGGGTGTTCCCGAAATCGTGCAACCCGGCATCACTGGCTGGCTGGCTCCTCCCCAGAACAAAAATGGGCTGATCACCGCAATGCGTGAAGCCAGCCGTTCCTCCGCCACAGCGCGTGACATGGGAAAGCAGGCCCGCACCTTCGTAGAGCATTCATGTTCCATAGAAACAATGTGCCGGGAATATGGCGATGCCTACGCGGCTCTCGTGCCTAATCCACTCAGCAGAGCTGATCATGAACCATAAGGCTCTCCTCCGTCACTTCGTTCCCCCTTTCGTCCAGATCAGAATCATGAGCCATTGACATAACTACTGTCGAAAAAAACAGAACAGAGGGCGCACCTTACAGATCAGACAAAACGTCTAATTATATCACGGGTTTCAATAACAGCACCAGAAAGCGAGGATAGGTTCGTTGCAACGCAGACTAAACGCTATAAAAATAACGACTGTTCTTTTTTACACGATATTAACAGCGGCTTACATAGGGAGCTTTTTCCTGCTGCCCTTCTCTGACTGGGACACGGCGTTTTACCCTTTGATCGGGAAAGGCATTTTCCAATACCATATTCTGCCATATGGCTACGTATTTGATCACAAGCCATTTCTGGTCAATGTTTTTTATTATCTCTGGTGCCAGATAGAGCCTTTCATGAACGGGCGATTCACTATACTTGCTCTTGTTAGTATGAGCTTTACCACCTTCATGCTTTCCCGTTTCTATAAGACACGTTTATGGCCCATGGCTTTTTTCCTGTTTCTAGGCGGAATACTTGGAAACTATCTTTCTGGAAACACAGAGATATTACAGATACCAATTATTTTAACCGTTATTATCTTGATAACAAAATCCATAGAAGAAAAAAATAAGAGCTATTCCTTCATTTCTGGATTGTTAACGGCTGTCTCGGTTAACATAAATTATCTGACTGGCTGCATTCTAGCCCCCCTGTTCCTGTACACGCTTTTCTCTCGACTATGTGGCATTTCCGAATTCCTGATTGCGATCGGAGGAGGACTGCTCGGTCTTTTGATTATTTTTATGCCATTCCTTGTCGCTGGCCATGGCAAGCTGACAGCTTATTTTACAATGCAGTCTGACTTTCTCCACCACTACAGTGCAGCGCCTCAGGAGCGGTTGCACACAATAGTATTTATGGGAACCAAGATCGCATTTTTATTACCCGTAATTTTCTTCTGGTTCAGAAACAAGCCGGTATTTTGGGGTGACCTGCGCACACGAATGCTGACGCTTTGGTTTTTATGCTCAGTTGCGGCCTCGAATATGTCTGGCCACGCGTATTCCCATTACGCCTTGTTATTCCTAATTCCAGCAATGACCATGTGCACGATCCTGTACCAGAATGGCAGACTGTCGTCTTTCTGGCCGATAGCCCCCCTTTGTGTCTATTCCGCCATTGTTATGGCTCTTAATATTAAGTATAATATCCTTGATACGATACAAATGAAACGCAGCAATGTCGAATTTATTTCCAGAGCCGTCGGAAATAGAAAAGTTCTGAATATTCGTTCAGATCAATCATTATATTATCTCGCCAATCTGGAGACTTTTGATCCGTTTCTATTTCAATACCACATTGATGTCCACTTTGGTGAACAAGCGACTGAACATTATATGCAAGACTTACGGCAGAAACCGCCATTCGTGCTTATGCAATATAGAGCGTGCGTCACCAGCAAAAATACGGACGATATATGCCAGTGGGTTAATACTCATTACCGTCTTGTATATACGGCATACAACCCAAACGAACATTTAAATGTTACAGAAAGAAGCTACGAGCTTTATGAAATAAATAAATGATATTTTTTACATGAGAGATATGGACAAAAATTTGATATAAAAAATGCAGGAGATAGCAACTATACCGCGCATAAACAGGGCGTTCAACACCAGTTTCACCGGCCTGTCCGGTTATCAGGGAAGAATGTGGCACATGCCTCGCCCCTGTGTGACGCTGGATGACGACAAATTCCAGATGTGGTTTTCATGACGTGATACGCAATAGAATAGTAATGCTTCGTCATTGTTTTGAATGCCGTGCGCGCTGAATTTTCAAATACTCATCCGTCGATATCTGGTGCGTAATGTAATACTGCCGGTACGCCTCAGAAACATGGGGGTGAAGACCGACGTGCAACGCCCACGCATCAAAAAATAAAAGAACCAAGGCGATCAGTAATTTCACAGCAACCACCCGCTATTGCTATACCAGACAAAGCTGGCAGCAATACGTAAGATAGCCAGCACACCCAGAATGCCCAGCCTTACAGGGGCACGTTGTGAAAGCACAACATACGCTAGAAACTGGATAACCAATGGGTTTCCGAAAAAATATCGTTCTATAGAGACCAAACCAGCAGACATGGAAAGAACAGCCGTAACGCCAGACAATAATAAATTCAAACCCCAACCCGGCCTATACATTTTCCACAGGGTGAATATAATCGCAATGCAGTATATAGAACTTAAATGCCCCCTAAGGGCAAAAGAATGGATAATATTATAGACGAAAAAATGAAATTCCTTACCCCACGCAACCTCAACATGAGCAAATGCGAAACCATCTCCCATTATATGAAACAAATACAGAACGTACACAGATAATCCAGCACCACTACTTGCCAGAATGAGCAAGCTGTTTGTTACGCGGTTCCGGACAGAAGAGCCATTAGGGGCAGCGGGGTTTTCGGTCCCGTAAAATAGCGACCAAGCGGCAAGACAGGCGCCCATAATGAAACCTGTGGGTCTGGCCGCAGCCATAAACGCGCACAGGAGCGATGTGGCACCTGGCCTGTCTTTCCTGAGAAAGACAACAGCCGCCATCAAAAGAACGCCATAAATAGCCTCTGAATATTGTGCATAGTACCAAATGTTAAAAGGATATATAATAAAAAACAAAGCAAAATAAATCTTGTTGACCTCTACCTTCCTCAAAGAGAGATCAACCCAGCATAAAACAATCAGCAACGGCCACAATAGAATATTGATAAGCAGGCCCGCAGCCGAACTCCCAAGATGCAGGAGCTTTTGTGTCAGAATGGTTAGAAGTGGGTATAATGGAAAAAACGCCCAACTGGCCTGAGCTGGCCTGAAATCATCATACAAGCGCGGCAAAACAGCATAACCATTTTGCACTATGTCCTGATACCAGAAACAATCCCATCTACATGATGCCGCTACCATCCCACCCCATGGCAGGGAAATGATGGCCTGAACTGCAAGTGACAGCCCACACATCAGCACCAAGGCACAAAAAAAATGAACCTGTGAATTTTGAGATTTTATAAAAAAATCCTGCATTTTTTTCATTTGCGCATCACAACATCGTTTTTGTTTTTTATTGCCGATACTTGTAGGGCATAAAAAACGGCAGGTTTTTTGCACCTGCCGTTCAGCACTTATCCCGTCTCTTACGGATTGATTACAGCACCCGCCCTGCAACGGTTTTGAGTTTTGCGATCAGTTCCGGGTCACGCTTTTCGGGAGCGGTAATGACGGCGTATTCCAGAGCACGGTCGCAGCCAGCGTGGCAATGCGGGCGGGCTGCGCCGCCAAGGGCCGGGATAACCGCCTTGACCAGCGACTTGGCCTTGGCCGAATTCGCCTGCATGATTTTGACCACGCTCTCCACTGTCACATTGTCATGCTCGTTGTGCCAGCAGTCATAATCCGTCACCATGGCCACGGTGGCGTAGCAGATCTCCGCCTCACGGGCCAAACTCGCCTCAGGCATGTTGGTCATGCCAATAACGGAGCAGCCCCAGGTGCGGTACAGTTCGCTTTCCGCACGGGTGGAAAACTGCGGGCCTTCCATAACCAGATACGTGCCGCCCCGCGCCACGTCGATCCCCAGTGCCCGCGCCTGCGCCTCAAGCGCATCGCCCACGCGGTTGCACAGCGGGTCGGCCATGGAAACATGAGCCACGCAGCCGGTATCGAAAAAGGTTTTCTCACGGGCAATCGTACGGTCGATGAACTGGTCGATCACGACAAAAGTGCCCGGCGGCAGTTCTTCCTTGAGAGACCCGACGGCAGACAGCGAGACAATATCCGTCACACCTGAGATCTTCATGGCCGCAATATTGGCCTTGTAGTTCAGCTTTGTGGGGGGAATGGGGTGCCCGCGGCCATGGCGGGGCAGGAACACGCAGCGCACGCCATCAAGCCGCCCGAACAATAACTGGTCCGACGGGCTGCCCCACGGGGTTTCAACCGTGCGCCATTCCTTGTCCTGCAGGCCGTCAATATCGTACAGGCCCGAGCCACCAATCAGGCCGATAACGGGTTCCACGGTTTCATTTGCTGACATATGACCAGATTCTCCGGGTAAGGATCATGAACAGGCCCGCAAGAAAGCACAGATACAGCGCCGCGCCCACTCCCAGCCTGCGCCGCTCGTCCTGATGGGGGGCCGAAACCCACGCCAGAAACGTGGTGACATCGCGCGCCTGCTGCGCAACCGTGGCCGCTGTGCCATCTGCATACTGCGCACCGCCCTCGTGCAGGGGGGGCGGCATGGCGGTAAAACCGCTGATCCCATAAGGGTTTCTGAACCCCCGTCCCTCCTGCCAGTGCGCATCCGGGGCGTAGCCTGTCAGCAGACCATAGATACGCGAAGCCCCGCCCGGCCTCACCATGACAACACGGGAAAGGTCAGGCGGCGCCACACCGCGATTAGCCGCGCGGGCAGCGGCCGGGCTGACATAAGGCGACAGAATCCTGTCGTCCGGCCGGGCTGGGCGACGCTGCACATGGCCTTCCGCATCCAGCCCGTCCATCGTCTGGCGTGCGGCGGACAGAGCCTGAATATCCTCCGCTTTCAGCCCCATACCTGCGAGGTCGGAATAATGCACCTGCTCCAGCCCATGGCAGGCCGAGCACACGGCGGCATACACACCATACCCACGCTGGACAGACGCCAGATCAAAATGTCCCAGCGGGCCGCTGAACGACCACGCCGGAAAAGCCCCCGGTCTGCCATCCGCTACCGCGCTGCCAGGGGCCGCCAACAGCCACAGCCCAGCCAGCACCCGCCCGCTCCAGCGCGGCAAGCTGGAAAAAGCCCGCATCCCCATCAGCCGGATCATGCGCGGGCCTCCTTTGCGTCATCAGACGCCACAGGCGTGGTTGGCCTGCCCAGCCAGGGCAGAAACAGCAGGAAATAGGCATAATACACGCCCATGGCCATACGCCCCGCCAGCAGCCACGCCCCGTGCGCATGATGCCGCCCGGCACAGGCCGCCACAACAGCCGCCCCCACCAGCAGCGCCAGAGCCAGCAAACGAACAAGCGGCTGTTCTCCAGCCCGCCCACCCTTGTCCAGCCAGGGCACGGCGAACAGCACCGCCACCGCCCCTCCGGCCAGCACAACACCGCCGAGCTGAAACGGCACGAACTGCATCATTCCGTAAAAAGGTAGGAAATACCATTCAGGTTCGATATCAACAGGCGTGTGCAGTGGATTGGCGGGGCGGTAATTGGCGGGCTCGGCAATCAGTTCCGGCCACAGGCCCATCACCAGCACAAACGCCAGCGCCACCAGCACCACGGCCAGCATGTCCCGCGCGGTAAAATAAGGGTGGAAAGGCAGCATACCGCCGGGCGGTTCGGGCGCACGACCTGAAGGGCCGGAACTGCCGCGCCTGTGCAGCACCGCCACATGCAACGCGATGCCGCCCACAATGACAAACGCCAGAGCGAAATGCAGCACGAACATCCGGTGCAGCGTGGCCGTACCGGGGGTCTCTCCCCCCAGCACCACACGCCCCAGCCAGCCCCCGACCAGCGGCAAGGTCGCCACCGCCCGCCCGGCCACATCAGCCCCCCAATAGGACATCTGCCCCCATGGCAGCACATACCCGGCAAAGGCGGTTATCATCAGCATGGCCATCAGGGCGCAGCCGCTGCCCCATACCGCCTGACGCGGCGGCAGGTAGGCACGGTAATACAGCCCGCGCAGGATATGGACATACAGCGCCGCCATGCAGAACGAAGCGCCGGTCATGTGCATGGCGCGCAGCAGCCAGCCGTAGGGAATACGACGCTCGATACTTTCAACGCTGGAGAATGCCAGCCCTGCATCGGGCGTGTAGGTCAGTGCCAGAAAAAGACCGCTTGCCAGCATCAGCCCCAGCAGCGCCACCAGCACCGCGCCGAATGTCCACAGCCAGTTCAGGTCGGCCGGTAACGGGAACGCGGCGTAGGCCCGCACAAAGGCGAGAGGCCCTGCCTCGGCCTGCGCCGTGCCTGTATTTCCTTGCCCGCAAGGTGGCGTTTCATCGGCCATGCGGCTCTACTCCCTGCATCCGACCGCGCCATGGCTGACGGGCTTTGGGTATTAACGGCGAATTGACTGGTCTTGCAATGACCGGCCGGGAAGGGCACCCCTACACACCGTGTCGGCGCGCGAGTCCGCCACCGACTCAACAGGACACACAACGGAAGAGTAACACCCCATGACAGCCGCCCAACCCGCCTCCGTGCCGTCGCATGACCTGCTGAGAGACCCAGCACGCGCGTGGTTTGAAACCCTGCGTGACCGGATCTGCGCTGCCTTTGAACAGATCGAGGATGAGGCCCTGGCACAGTCCAGCCCCGTCCTGCCGGGTCATGAAGCGGCTGGCCGTTTCGAGCAACTGGCATGGCAACGCCCGAATGAGGACGGCACCCCCGGCGGCGGCGGTGTCATGAGCGTGATGCGCGGGCGGGTGTTTGAAAAGGTGGGGGTGAACGTTTCCACCGTGCAGGGCACCTTTTCACCCGAGTTCGCGTCCAGCATTCCCGGCGCGTCCGAAAATCCCCATTTCTTCGCTACGGGCATCAGTCTCGTGGCGCATCTGTGCAGCCCTCTGGTACCGGCGGCCCATTTCAACACCCGCATGATCATTACCACACAGGGCTGGTTTGGTGGCGGCGGCGATATTACGCCCATGTTCCCCGCCAGCGAGGCCGCTCAGGACGACGCCGCCCTTTTCCATGCCTCCTTCGCCAAGGCCTGCGCCGAGCATGACCCGGAGTATTATCCACGCTTCAAGGCCTGGTGCGACAAGTATTTCTACCTGCCCCACCGGGATGAACCGCGCGGGCTGGGCGGCATTTTCTACGATCGTCTGGACAGCGGCGACGCGGAGCGGGACTTTGCCTTTACCCGCGATGTGGGGCTGGCTTTTCTCGATGCCTATCCGAGCATCATCCGCTCGCGCATGATGGAGCCCTGGACGCCGGAACAGCGCGAAGCCCAGCTTATCCGCCGTGGCCGGTATGTGGAATTCAACCTCCTGCATGATCGTGGCACGCTGTTCGGGCTGAAAACCGGCGGCCATACCGAGGCCATCCTGATGAGTATGCCTCCCGAGGTCAAATGGCCCTGAGCGACGGACTTGCAGCGGATAAATCTGCCGTGATTCTGCCTCCAATCTGGCCTAGAGTGCATAGGGTAGTCAGAAAAGGATCGTAAACGCTTGCCTTCGCCCGATGGAACCCGCTGCTTTTTCTCCTCTGACAAAAAGGCAGCCCCATGCCTTTCACGCCGCCTTTTCCTTGGCGGCGTGGCAAGTGGTATGGGAGCCGGACTGCTCGCATCCGGGCTAACGGGTCATGAGGCCTTTGCTGAAAACAGTCTGAACGACTCCCTGCCCCCTCAGGCCAAGTTGCAGACACAACTGATCGTGGCGGGCACTCCGGAAACACCAAGCGGGCGGTGGGCCTCTCTCCTCACGCCCACGCTGGAAGAGAACCTTCAGCGCCCCAGCCCCTTCACGCTCAGCCACGCGCTGGGCTGGGATGGCGTAACCGGCGCCAACCTGTTCGACGCCCAGCAGCAGGCCCCCGACGCCCCGACGGCCCTGATGGCTCCCGGCACGGTCATGCTCGCCGCAATGATGGGCGATGCCCGGGTTCATTATGATTACGAACGCTGGCTACCGGTCTTCATGGCCTGCCAGCCCACGGTCACGATCGGGCATGTCTCGCTTCATCTCTCGCTCGGGGCTTTTCTGAGCAACCGCAAGACACGGATAGCGGTCTCGAACCCCGCAGGGCCTGAACTGCCTACGCTGCTCGCGTTCGATTTGCTGGGCCTGCGGCCTCAGCCCATCAGTGGCTATGCCACGCCCGAAAGCACCATGGACGCCCTGTACGCTGGCACCGTGGACGCCATCCAGATCCCGCTCGACAGGGAATACGATGCCCGTATTGCCGCGCTGAGCAAGCAGGGCTTCGTACCGCTGTTCGTCAACACGCCCACTGCCCTGCCCGTTTCCGAGCCCACACTGCCTCCCAGCTTCATGACCGTGCTGCAACGCGAACGCCGCAAGATTGCACTGACCCCTCTGGCCAGTGCGTGGCAGGCCCTTGCAACGGCTGTCAGCATCAAGGCTGTTCTGCTACTGCCGCTGCTGACCCCGCCCGCTGCTGTCGCACGCTGGCGACATGCGGCGGAACTAAGCGCAGCACATCCTGCTTTGATAAACGCCGCAGCCGAAAACCGCGAAAGCATGAAAACCGGCCCGGCCTGCATGGCGCTCTATAACGACACCATGCCCGATGTCAGCCTGATCATGGCCACCCGCCGATGGCTAACCCTTAACCTACCCCGGTGGCGCGACACCACGCTGCCGGGCTAAGCGGGCCGCCCCGGCAATCATAGGCATCGGGAACTGGGGTCAGGCGCCTGCTTTCGAGCTGATCTTCCTACGCCTGAGCAGCACCCGGACAGACCCCTTGTTGCCAACATGCGGGTAAGCCAGCCCCAGAATTCTGGGCCGAATTTCCGGTCTTTCAAGCCACAGGGGCAGTTCCCGCCGCAGGACGCCGCCTTCCTGCCCCGAACCCAGCCCGGTAATGATTTCAACACAACGCGCGCCGCGCCGGGCCGCCACGTCCAGAAACTCCATCAGACGCCGAAAAGCATCCTGCGCCACCATGCCGTGCAGATCGAGCCGCAGGTCGGCACGCATACCCCCCTGGGAAAAGCGCCGCCAGTTGTAGTCATCCACGCCGGGCTGACGCTGGCCAATCCTGTCGGCGGATGCAGGCACCAACGCTACCCGCACGGAGGGCCCCGGCACACCGGAAAACCCTGCGGCAAGGAGCTGCTCCATGGTTACGGCAGCGCCCATATCCTGCCCGCCAGCGCCTGCCTTTTCCGGCTGATCCGGCTGCATGGCACGCCGGAGCGGCGGAGACGGCACATCGGCTGGGGTCTGCCTGTCCCGGCTGGTTTCCACCTGCCGTGTATCCGCACCGGGCGGCAGGCGCCGCACCTGACGCAGGGGAGCGACATCGCGCGCCACCAGCGCCCAGAGCGCGCGCTCATCCTCTCTCAAGCTCCTGCGTCGTGCCGCCACGTTATCTCCACTCCGACACCGCGCCGGTTCCGTGCAAAATGATCCGGGGCCGACACAAATAAAAAACGGCCCGGACAGCCAGTGTATCACCCGCCGCCGAGCCGTTTTTCAAGACCAAAGGGCCGGAACAGTGCTTTCCGGCCCACATTCTCACCCAATCAGGGCTTCATATCGGCCACGGAACGCCCATCATAACGCCCTGTCAGGGTTTTGAGGAACGCCACGATATCCGCGACATCCTGTTCCGACGGGTTCGTGTCGGGCGTCTGGTAATGCGCCATCTTACGCACGGCTTCTTCCAGCGTGTTCACGCTGCCATCATGGAAATAGGGCGCGGTCTGGTCGATGTTACGCAGGTTGGGCACCACAAAACGGTTCCGGTCGCTGTCCTCATGCGTCACGGTATAGCGGCCTTCGTCCGCATCGGTTACCGGGCCACCACGGTCCTTGAAGTAATCCGCCGCCAGACCCATGGTTTCGTAAGCACCACCGCCCAGCCCAATGCCGCTATGGCAGCCGGAGCAGCCAATCGCCTTGAAGCGCTCATACCCCCGGATTGCCTGCGGGCTGATCGCGTCCTTCTTGCCCTTCAGATACTCATCAAACGGGCTGTCCGGGGTGATCAGGGTTTTTTCAAACTCCGCAATAGCCGTGGTGATGCTCTGCTGGTCGATCACCGCAGAAGGCCCGAACGCCGCCTTGAACAGACCGGCGTATTCGGGGTCGCTGCTCAGCTTGCTGGCAACAACACCCCAATCATGCGAGCCCATTTCCACCGGGTTCATGACAGGCCCTGCCGCCTGTGCCGCCAGATCGGGTGCACGGCCGTTCCAGAACTGGGCAATCTTGAAATAGGCGTCATAAACGCTCGGAACGTTGATTGGCCCTTTCTGCCCACCAATGCCGGTTGCTGTTTTCAGATGATCCACCCCGCCGCGGTTCAGATCATGGCAGCTTGCACAGCTCAGCCCATTATCGCCGGACAGCTTGGTATCGAAAAAGAGCTTGCGGCCCAGCGCAACCTGCGCGGCATTGACGGCAACCTGCTCCGGCACGGGCCGCACAGGCTCACCAGCAAACGCCGGAGCAGCCCCCGTATTGGCATAGTAGCGCGCTCTGGTGTCACGCACCCAGGTCAACACAGCCTGCCTGTCGGCGTTGGACAGGTGAGCGTGCCAGTGCATCAGCAGATACAGCGTAGGCGGCATACGGTTCTGGACAATAACTTCCTCAATCCGGGACAACTGCTCCTCGCTCGGGGGCACACCTTTCTCGAATGCCGCCAGCACCGGCTCGATACGGAAATGCCTGCGCCCCTGCACCAGATCCTTCTCCATCAACTGCCTGGCGACCGGCACATGGAAATAGAATGGCAGTTCACGCCCTGTCGCGTGACAGTAATCGCACCGTGCATCGCTCAGAACATTGAACGCAGCCAGCGCCACGGGGTCTTTGTTCGTGGGCGAAACCGCCGTGAGACGCGGGGCTGTCTCATGATCGAAATGCTGCAGGAAGGCGACAACGCCGCCATATGCCACAACCCCGGCTCCGACCAGACCAACAATTATCCGTTTCAAAACCCGCGCTCCTCGTCTGTTCCAGTTATCTGTGAGGCCACCGCCCCGGCGTGCCCGATGCCCCCGTGCTCACAGCAGCGTGACTCTGCTGATCACACAATGAAATGTCAAAACGATTATCTTGCTCATAATCATTGAACAATTCGATAACGAGGGCGTCCTTATTTCTGCCACTCCCTCACTCCATGGCGCTTACGCTCAACATAAAGTTGAAATAAAGGTATTCGGTGACTTTTCGACGTTAATGCAAAAAAACAAAAACCATTCAAATGAAATATTTTTTTCAAAAAAATCAAAGAAATGCGTAAAAAAATAGTCTCTATTTTCTACAGGCCCCGCGTATAGAAAAACTTCGTGGAGCCGACCGCCGGGCAGTCGAAATACCTGGCACCGGGGATGTGCTCGCTCGCCGGCTCCGCCAGCTTTACCCGCGCTCGCGGCTTTCCCGCAGCCGGGCGCGGGCCACGGCCACATACTGGGGATCAAGCTCGATCCCCGTTCCCTGGCAGCCCAGCTTCTGGGCCGCCAGCAGGGTTGTGCCCGTGCCCATGAACGGGTCAAGCACCACTGCGTTCGCGCGTCCGTGCAGCAGAATGCACTGTTCGGGCAGGGCGACAGGAAATGTACCGGGATGGTCGAATTTTTCCGCCCGCCCCCTGACCGTTTCATACGGAATGAACCACGCATCGCCCCGGCAGCGGCGGTCCTGACTGTGCCCGCGCCGGGTAATGTTGGACTTGTCCTTGTAAGGCACGCCAGCAGCCAGCCTGTCGAGCATGACCTCTCCCTCCCGCGTGAAATGGAAGATATGCTCGTGCCCGCGATGCAGGTAGCGCTGGCTGTTCATAGGCTTGAAATGCCCAAAGCTATCCTGCCCAACCGAAATGGATTTGACCCACGAAATATGGTTTTGCAGCGCAAACAGCTCACGCAGACGCACCGCCAGTTCAAACGGCAACCATGGCTGGGTGGATGAGCCGGAAATATTGAGAAAAAACGACCCGTCCGGCTTCAGAACGCGGCGAAGCTGTGCCGCAACCGCCACCATCCAGTCCAGATAGTCGTCCTCGCCCCGCTGGTCTTCATAACTGCGGTAGGACAGCCCGATATTATACGGTGGTGACGTCACAATAACGTCGACCGAACCCGCCGTCATACGGCGGAGCACACGCAGGCAATCACCCAGTATAATCTGCTGCTGCCCGACGCGGTAACGCCTGACACGCGCAGGAGCTTCAGCCGGAGCGCTACTGGCCTCGGTGCCGGCCTTCACGCACTACGTGCCGCCGCAAGGCGCCAGCCATCACCGCTCCCGCCCATCACGCGTTCGAATGTCCACAGATCTGAAAACTCGGTTACGGCGTCGGTTCCGGTCACGGGCTGATCTTCACGATCAAGAACAAGGCTGATCTGATCCGAGACAATGCGCACATCAATCGCAGCGGTGCTGACGCCGTTCTGGGTGTTCAGTCGCACGTCCTCTATAGCGAGGGACCGCAGGGCCTTGATTTCCGTACGCTGCTTTTCGCCCGCCTCATCCCGGGCCGTGATAGCGCCATCAAAGATTTCATATACGGCAGGAACAAGATAAGTCTGCAAGACAGAGCGGTTGCCCTCGGCATAGGCCATGACAACCTGCGGAAAGACCGCACGCACATTGGCCAGAAACGGCTGAGGGGCAAAACTGGCATCCTGCTGGCTCAGCGCCTGCAGCAACTGCCCTACCCGCGTGCCGGGGGCTGGAATGTCATATGCGACCGTGACAGGCTCGGCCGCTTCAACCGGGGCATCCACCACACGCGCCAGCATGTCCGGCCGGGGCACAATCGGCAGAGGAGGAGCCTGCAGGCCCACCTTTTTGCCCAGCACACTCCGCAGGCGCAACACCAGAAAAGCCGCCACCAGCGCCAGAATCACCAGATCCACCGGGAAATGACCGGAAGTAAAAAACATCTGTCTTGTATCCACCATCATCTCTGGAACGGGCTTCCGCTTGTCAAACCCGCAGCATCGCCGTTGCCCATCCCTATCACATAGTCACACTGCAGGGCGGACACAATGCCGCCGTACCGCCAGCACGCACGGCCCACCATACCTGACAACCCGCACCGCGCAACCAATGCGCGGGAGCGTCAGCCGCATCTGACAGGTTCTGTCCACCACGCTGGCCCTGTACAACCATACAGGCTGCCGCCGGAACGGCATGGCGTCCGGCAGCCCGGTTGGCGAAGGCGCACAGGCGTGCTACCGCAGAAAGGTCAAAAGCCGACAGCAGGAAAATCGATAGACCATGTCTGAATCCGCCCAGCCCACGCCGCCCGCACTGCCGCTTTCCATCAACCTGCAGTACACGCGCGACCTGTCGTTCGAGGTTCCCGCAGGCGCTGAAATTTTCGCCACCCTGCGCAACCAGCCCCAGATTGGCGTCAACATCGACGTGCAAGCCAACCGCCTGCAGGACGACCAGATGGTTTACGAGGTTGTCCTGAGCATCAAGACCGAAGCCAAGGAAAGCCCCGAGCTTGATGGCGGTACGCCCGGCCGCACCGTTTTCATTGCCGAGCTGGTCTATGCTGCGGTCGTCACCCTCACCAACCCACCGCAGGAACTGATCGAACCGATCCTACTGGTGGAAGTGCCGCGTCTGATCTTCCCCTACGCGCGCAACATCATTAGCGATGTCACGCGTGATGGCGGCTTCCCGCCTATCGTGCTGCAGCCCATCGACTTTGTGGCGCTCTGGCAGGCCCGCCGGGCGGAATTCCCGCAGACTGCCGGTCACGCCTGATCCCGCACCGGGGCCCACCGAACCGAAAAAACCCCTCCCTTTTGCCGGGGAGGGGTTTTTTATTGCCTGAAAATGATCAGTCCCTAAGCGGCACCTGTTCCAGTGCGGCCAGCATAGACGCTGCATCCGGTCGGGCAGCGACAATAACCGGCCCCTGCCAGCCCAATGCGCGCACGGTTTTCTCGATAGCGGGGGAGAGAACAAGCGCCACTGTTCTCACGGCCGTTGCCAGCAACACGCTATCTCGCAGGCCATGCAGCCAGCTTCGCGCGCTCTGGGCCGAAAAAAACGCCACAACTTCGATCCGCCCGGCCATTAGAGCGCGTTCAACCTCGGGCGGCAGACAGCGAGCCGGGCGGGTCTCGTATGCCACCCGGCGCAGCACGCGAAATCCATCAGCCCGCAAAGCCGCCGCCAGCGCCCCGCCCTGCCCGGCACCACAGGCAAGCAGCAGCGCTCCCGCCTCAGGGGTAAGGCGCTGGCTCAGCAACGCCGCCAACGCCAGCGCATCGCCATCCGCGCTGCAAACCTGTGTAAACCCGGCCGCTCTGGCACGCTCAGCCGTGCGCGCACCCACGGCAAAAACGGGCACTGCAAGATTTATGCCCATCGGCAGAGCCTGCACCACGGCGGCTACGGCCTGTCCGCTGGTCAGCACCAGGGCGGCAACACGCCGCGCCTGCCCACTCACAGCGCCAGAGTCCATAACCCGCGGCTGAACAACCAGTGCCGGTGAGGCGTAACCTTGCCATCCGGCCTGTTCCACAGCCGCCAGTGTCTCCCCCAGCCCTGGTTCGGGCCGGGTAATGACAATGCCGCGCGTCACTTTGCCCGGCGGGAAAAAACCGGACAACCGTTCATGCGGAGAGCGTTTCCTCGAAGATATCATCCGGGCTGTCGCGCCGCAGGCTTCGACCCAACTCGTGGCCAAGCCGTGCTGCATCTTCCGGCGCGCCGCTGATCGCCCGACGCAGAAGGAACGAGCCATCCTCGCGTGCGACAAGTCCAGTCAGATGCAACTCAGGCACCCCCCCGGCCACCACCGGAATAAGCTGGGCGTAGCCGCCGATAGGCGTGCGGCACGAACCGTCAAGCTCGGCCAGCAGGGCGCGCTCGGCCGTGGCAACAGCACGGGCTTCATAATCCTCGATAGCGGACAGCAGTTCGCGCAGTTCGATATCGTCTTCACGCACCGTCACGCCAACAATCCCTTGCCCTGCGGCGGGCACCATCATCGTGGGGGCCAATACCACGCTGGCGCGCTCGGCCATGCCCAGACGCTTGAGACCGGCAAGGGCGAGCAGGGTCGCATCGCATTGACGACCAGCAAGCTTGTCCAGCCGGGTCTGTACATTGCCGCGCAGCAGCCCAAATCTGAGATCGGGCCGGACATGCAGCATCTGCGCCTGCCGCCGTACCGAAGCACACCCGACCAAGGCACCCTGAGGCAGGGCTGAATAAGGATCATCCGGGTCGGTGGGCGTCAGGCTTGGCCCGAGAATCAGCGCATCGCGGGCATCCTCACGCTTGAGCGTGCAGGCCAGCACAAGACCCGGCGGCAGCGTCGTTTCAAGGTCCTTGAGGCTGTGCACCGCAAAGTCGATCCGACCATCGGCCAACGCTTCGTGGATTTCCTTGGCAAAAAGGCCCTTGCCGCCGATTTCCGCCAGCCTTCGGTTCTGCACCTGATCACCCGTGGTGTTGATCTGATGCTCCTGAAAAGCCCCCATATCCCGCAGGACAGGGCAGAATTTCGTCAGCGTCGTCAGGAAAGCGCGCGTCTGCACCAACGCGAGCGGAGAGCCGCGCGTACCAACCCTGAGGGGCAGCGAGTGACGACCAGAATGACCGCCTGCCTTTTTCTGGCGGGCGGCGGCTTCTGCCGCGATCTCCTGCAAAGCGGGAGAGATGGCGGCGGGAGAGGGGTGGGCTGAATCCATAAGATGTGTCTATTTACCGGGACGAACGAAAGGACAAGACGCAATGAAGCCCGGCTGGTTTGTAACGCGTGCGCGACCAGAAAAGCATTCCGCCCCTCTCAACCTGTTGCATGGGTGGCACAATACAGGCTTTTCGGGGGGGCGTCCATGAGGGTCTCCACCTCATGCGCCACGGCCCCCGGCCCCGTGCTGGCGGTCGAGTCTTCCTGTGACGAAACTGCCTGCGCCATTCTTGCGCCAGAGGGGACAATTCTGGCGCAGCGGGTCATTTCACAGGACGGCCACGCGGATTTCGGAGGCGTGGTGCCTGAAATCGCCGCCCGCGCGCATCTGAGCCTGCTGCCCGGACTGGTCAAGGCCACCCTGAACGATGCAAACCTGCCGCCTGCCGGGCTGGGACTGGTGGCAGCCAGCACGGGGCCGGGGCTGATTGGCGGGCTGATCGTGGGGAGCGGCTTTGCCAAAGGTCTGGCGCTGGCGCTCAACCGGCCCTTTGTCGCGGTCAATCATGTCGAGGCCCACGCCCTGACAGCCCGCCTGCCCGGTCTGGTGGAGGGAGGCGCGCCCTTTCCCTACCTTCTGCTTCTGGTTTCAGGCGGGCATTGCCAGTGCATCGCCGTGGAGGGAATCGGACGTTACCGCAAGCTGGGCGGCACGATCGACGATGCCGCCGGAGAAGCCTTCGACAAGGTAGCCAAAATGCTGGGGCTTGGCTGGCCGGGTGGCCCGGCGCTGGAACAGCTTGCACGTGAGGGAAGCCCAGATGCCATCGCCCTGCCCCGCCCGTTGATCCGTCGCCCCGGCTGCGATTTTTCCTTCTCGGGGCTCAAAACCGCCATTGCCCAGAAACTCGCACCCTACGGCCACACCCCCCTGCCCCGGTCTTTCGCGGCGGATCTGGCGGCCTCGTTTCAGCAGGCTGTTGCGGATGTCGTGGCGGACCGGATCAACCATGCGCTGGACATGATGCCCGCGGCCCGCCTGCTGGTGGCCGCCGGTGGGGTAGCCGCCAACACGGTGCTTCGCGCCCGGCTGGAAGAAACGGCCCGTAGCCGGGGCTGCCGTTTTGCCGCGCCGCCGCTGCGCCTGTGCACGGATAACGCCGTCATGGTCGGCTGGGCCGCGCTGGAAACATGGGAGGAAGCCGCACGGCGCGGGCAGACACCCTTTACCGACATAGCCATGCGCCCGCGCCCGCGCTGGCCGCTGGAAGATATGGCCAGCCGTTTTACCCCTGCCCACAACCAGCCAGCCGCCGGGGCCTTGTCATGAATTACCGCCACGCCTACCACGCCGGCAATTTCGCCGACTGCATGAAGCACGCCCTGCTGGTCAGCCTGATCGGCACCTTCCTGCGCAAACCCACGCCTTTCATGGTGCTCGACACCCATGCGGGCATCGGCCGCTACGACCTGCAAGGCCCCGAAGCGGAAAAAACCGGCGAATGGAAAGACGGCATAGGCCGCCTTGAACATGAAAACCCCGAAAGCCCTCTGGCCCCCTGGCTGGAACTGGTGCGCAAGGCGGGCGGGCCACGCTTTTACCCCGGCTCGCCCCTTCTGGCCTCGCTCATGCTGCGCCCACAGGATCAGTTGATCTGCTGCGAGAAACACCCTGAGGACAAACGCGCGCTGTACCGGCTGTTCGCCCGCACGCCTAACGTGCAGGTGCATGAACGTGACGCCTATGAAAGCCTGCGCGCCCTGCTGCCCCCCGCACAGGCCCGCCGGGGACTGGTGCTGATGGACCCGCCTTTTGAGGAACCCGGCGAGTTCGAGCGGCTGGCCGAGGGCCTGCAAACCATCCAGACCCGCTTCGCCCCTGCCGTGGTGGCCCTGTGGTATCCCATCAAGCACCGCACACCCGTGCACGCTTTTGAGAACGCCCTGAAAGACGCCGGAACGCGCGACGTGCTGAAAGCGGAACTGCTGATGCGCCCGCCCCATGACCCTGAACGGCTGAACGGCTCAGGATTGATGGTTATCAAACCGCCTTATGGTTTCGCGCAGGAAGCACAGGCCCTGCTCACGCGGCTCGGCACAACGCTGGGCGCGTATGAGAGCGCTGTCACCACCCTGATACCCGAGTAAACCCCAACCGGATTCTGGCGGAGGCTCCCTCCTGCCGCAAGCGGGCCTCAGCCCCGCGCGGTGGGAGCGACGCGGGTCATATGCTGCCAGATATCGACGGCGAAGCCCTGCACGCCCGCCGCCATGATCTGCACACCAATACACAGGAGCACCAGCGCCGCCAGACGGCTGACAATACGCGTGCCTGTCACGCCCAGCATCGTCACCAGTTTTTCGGCGCTGGAATAGGCCACCCATACCAGCAGCACCACGCCCACAGCCCCGAGGCTGATCCCTACTCCATAAGCCCAGGGAGAGGCCTCAACCGGGCTGCTTGAGCCTAGGGCAATAGCCACCGCAATGGTACCCGGCCCGACCGTAAAAGGCATGGCCAGCGGAAAAAACGCGCTATCAGACCAGTTGGGAGCCTGAACCGTGCGGCCATCCTGCAGAGCCTGCCGCTCCTTGCGGGCCTCGGTATTCTCGGGCCGCTGCAACAGTTCCCACGCGCTGACAGCCACAACCAGCCCGCCCGCCACACGCAGGGCGCTCACCGTAATGCCGAAAAACGCCAGAACCGCCCCGCCAAACCAGAGCGAGACGATCATGAGCATGAAGGAATAGAACGAGACCAGACGCGCCAGCGCCTGAATTTCCGTTTTCGAACGCCCCTCGGTCGCCTGCGCGAAAATCAGTGCGGCACCGAACGGATTGACGATCGAAAACAGGGCTGGAAACGCCAGCAGGAAAGCCGATGTGGTCGTATGGACCGTCACGGAAGACAAGAAACCGCCCAAGGAAACACTCATTGACCGCTGCGGCCTCCCATGCCGAATGCCGCCTGACTACCACGCCACAATCAGGAAGAAGGATGCGCCCTGTCCGCCATGCACTGCTCCCTGTAAAGCCGGGCGTGCTGCGAGGCCAGCCCGATATCCGCCGAAGGATAGCAGAAGCTCAACCCGCTTTCATCCCCCACAGGCCAGATGGTCAGGCCTATATCATCATAAATTCGCAGGAAGGGCTCTCCCACGCACCAGAAGGCGGGCTTCAGCCCCTGTTGCAACGCCAGATCGCGCATACGCCATATGGCTGAAATACTATCTGTCTCGCCTCCGGCGGGGTCGCCCAGACCGACCAGAAATCCCCCTAACGCCCGCAGCGGGATCATCGCCTCACCGGCCTCTCCCATCACGTAGCCTTCCGGCTGGAAGCTGTTCATGTCGGCCAGCGCGTGCGGCAGGGTCTGGTAGCGCCGCAAGGCGTCCTCGCCCCAGGGGGAAACCGCCACACGGGCAGGCCAGAGCAGCCGCCCCACTATAACCAGCGCCAGCAGCACGGCCAGCGCCACCGTCCAGCGGGCAGCGCCACTGATGGAAGAACTAAAAACTACCTGCCACCAGCTTGCCGAAAGATCGTCCCGCGTGGCCAGCGCCACCACACAACCCAGCAACAGCAGGAGCGAAAGCAGCGTGCCGGTGGAAAGCGGCTCGCTCAGCAGGCGCGCGTGCCGGTAGTAGCAGGCCCGATAAGGCGCAATAAACAAAGTGGACAGCCCCAGCACCACGGGCACGAACATCGCATTGCCGCGCAGGAAAGTCAGTACCGTGGCCAGCAGCAGCAGCGCCAGCGCCCCCCGCCAGGCCAGCGTAACCCGCTGGGAAAGCCCGATGGCCATGCTGATAAGCGCCACCCCCAACAGCGAAAGCAGATACGTCCCGCCAAGGTGCAGCACACCAGCCAGATCGTCCGGCAACATGGACTGTCCGGACGCGTGATCAAACAGGACAAGACCTATCAGCAAGACGCCACAAAGCGAGACCGTGCCCGTTGCCACAGCCACGGAAAATGTAGCCTCGCTCTCCCGGACTACCTGACTTGGCCTGCGTGCAACCGCTGCCGTCCCGGATAGATTGGCATTGTTCTTGCGCGCAAGGGCTGCATCGCCCCGCAGGAAAAGCTCATGCCCGGCAAACATGAGCCCCGCCACAAACAACGGAATAATGTAGTAGAGCAGCCGGAAAATAAGAATAACGCCCAGAATGCGCGGCGCCTGCATATATGGCCCGAGCGCCAGCAGCATAACGCCGTCAAAAACGCCCAAACCACCCGGTACGCTGGCCACCAGTCCTGCCGTGTAGGCTGCGATATAGATTGCCAGAAAAGACCCGAAATCCATCCCCACGCCCACAGGCAACAGGACATAGGCGATACTGGCCGTAGCCGCCACTTCCGCCGTGGCAACAAAAGTTTGCATCAATGCCATGCGTGGTGAAGGCAGATTGACCCGCCATTGCCCCACACACACGCTGGGCAGGCGGAAAGCCAGCCCGATATACAGCGCCACCGCTCCCCATAGCCCGAGCCCTATCACCGCCAGCAGCCCTGACGGCACATGCCCCCCAATGCCGGGCAGCATGGTCGGCTCCCAGATCAGCACGGCACCGATCAGGGCCGCCGCCCCCAGGAGATAGGTGGCCGAACAGAAGGCTATAATCTGGGTGATGGCAAAGGAATCCACCCCCCAGTTGCGGTAAAGCCGGTACCGCACCGCAGCCCCGGATACCGCCGAAAAGCCGAGATTATGAGACAGGACGTAAGAGCAAAACGCCGCAAAAGCCGCCCGGCGGAAAGGCAGATGCCCATACCCCACCTGAATGAGCGCCAGCCTGTCGTAAAAGGACAGCACGAAATAGGAAAGCAGCGTGCACGCGACCGCCAGCCCCATCTGCCACGAAGGGATACCCGCCATGGCCTGACGGATATCGGCCATATGGAGGTGCCGCACCTCGTGCCACACCACCCCGATAGCCGCTACCATCAGCACCAGCCCCAGCAGGGCTGGCAGATGCCTAAGCCACCGGCGCGCCCCCCCGGCTTCGCAGTGCAGGTCCGGCGGGGTGGGCCGATCCATATCCTGCTGCTCCGGTGGCAATGGCGCGCGCTGGGTCATATGTGGGCGACCCCGTTCAGTCCTGCCGGTCGCGCAGGAGGGCCGCTTCGATCAGGGCGATGGTTTCCCGCACCCCATAAAGGGCCACAAACCCGCCGAACCGGGGCCCTTCCTTCTGCCCCAGCAGCACTTCGTACAGGCAGCCAAACCAGTTCCGCAGGGGGTCGAAAGCATGACGCTTGCCCACCTCGAACACGGCGTTCTGCAAGGCCGTGGCATCGGGCGCTTCCGCCTCGTAACCACGCAGCATCTCCGCCAGATCGACAAGGGCCGCGCGTTCCTGCTCGGAGGGAGCACGGAACGTCTTGGCCGGCCGGACAAAATCCGCGTAGTAAGCCACGGCATACCGCACCATGGCAGCCAGCATGGGATGTGTTTCAGGCGAGACCGCCGCATCATACCGGCGGATAAAGCCCCATAGCACCTCGGGGGTTTCCGCATTGGCTACGCTAGCAAGGTTGAGCAGCATACCAAACGGCACCGGGCTTGCAGCCTCGGCCCCAACCTGCCCGCGCAGAATAAACCACGCCGGGTTAGCCCGCAGTTCCGCCCCGGCGGGATTATCCGCCTGCTGGCTCAGCGCCTTGTCCACGTGGGCAAGATATTCATCCGCCGTCTTGGGAATAACGTCGAAATACAGCCGCTTGGCGCGCTGCGGCTGGTTGAACATGAACTGACCCAGGCTTTCGGGCGGGGCGTAACGCAGCCATTCCTCAACCGACAGGCCATTGCCCTTGGACTTGGAAATTTTCTGGCCCTGCTCATCCAGAAACAGCTCGTAGGTCAGTCCGGCGGGCGGCGTGCCGCCCAGAATTTTGCAGATCCGCCCGGACAGCCGCACGCTGTCGATTAGATCCTTGCCCGACATTTCGTAATCCACGCCCAGCGCGTACCAGCGCATGGCCCAGTCGGCCTTCCACTGCATCTTGGCGTGGCCGCCAGTCACAGGGGTTTCAAACACCTCGCCGGTAGATGGGTCGGTCCAGCGCACAGTACCCGCTGCGGGGTCCATGGCGTCCATCTTCACCTGCATGACCTCACCCGTGCGGGGGTGCAGCGGCAGCACGGGCGAATAGGTCGCCCGACGCTCGGCCCCAAGCGTGGGCAGGATGACTTCCAGAATGTCTTCATGCACTTCCAGCACGCGCTTCAGGGCGGCATCAAACCGGCCTGAGGTGTAATAGGCGGTGGAAGAGGCGAACTCGTATTCGAATCCGAAACTATCAAGAAACGCGCACAGCCGGGCATTATTATGCGCGGCAAACGACTCGTGAGTGCCAAACGGGTCGGGCACGCGGGAGAGCGGCTGACCGATATATTTTTCCAGCATTTCACGCTGGGGCACGTTATCGGGCACCTTGCGCAGGGCATCCATGTCATCCGAAAACGCCAGCAGGCGCGACGGACGCCCGGTCAGCGCCGTATAAGCCTGTCGCACCCAGGACGTGCGCGCGACTTCGCCAAACGTGCCGATATGCGGCAGGCCCGATGGGCCGTAGCCGGTTTCCAGCAGGGCGGGCCGGGCGTCATCTCCACCGCTGGCATTGCCGCGTGTGGACACATGTTCGGCCAGTTTGCGCGCTTCCTCGAAGGGCCACGCGCGCGGAATATCGGAAAGGGGTGCTGTGCGACTGTCTGACATGGGCGGAAGCTATGAACTGCTCCGCGCCCGGTCAATGCAAAAACACGTCCCCCGCCGGGTATAGCGCATTTTTTCCTGCCCATTGACCCCCCGCGCCAGCCGTTTATCCTCCCACATTCTGGACAGCCCACCATGAAGGATCCCGTTTGCCCATGCGCCGTACATCCGCCCTGATCCTGATCGGTAATGAAATCCTGTCCGGCCGCACGCGCGACGACAACATCCAGTTTCTGGCCCTCAGGCTGGGCGAACTGGGGATTCCGCTGCGCGAAATCCGCGTCATTCCTGACTTACGCGAGATTATCATCCGCACGATCAGTGAACTGCGCCCAGCTTATGACGAGGTTTTCACGACCGGCGGCATAGGCCCCACGCATGACGACATAACCGCCCCCTGCGTAGCCGAAGCCTTTGGCGTGCCGTGGGAAATCCACCAGCCGACCTTTGCGATGCTCAGCGACTATTTCCGCCATACCGATTTCAACGCCGCACGCCAGCGCATGGCGCATCTGCCGCGCGGGGCCGTGCCGATTGCCAACCCCATTTCCCATGCGCCCGGCTTCACCATTGGCAATGTGCATGTTCTCGCGGGGGTGCCCCGCATCATGCGCGCGATGTTTGATGAACTCGCCCCCACGCTGCAACGCGGCACGCCGGTTTTCTCACGCACATGGCACTGCACATCGCTCTATGAGGGCACACTGGCGGCGGAACTGGAAGCCATACAGACCCGCCATCCTGATCTGGATATCGGCTCGTACCCCTTCCACCGCGAGGACGGCTACCGGGGCGTGGCGCTTGTGGCCAAAGGACAGGATAAAGACGATGTCAGCCGTGCCGCGCAGGAAATCCACGACCTGATCTGCGCCAAAGGCGGCACACCTATCGAGGGTGAGCCCCATCGCTAACGGGGCTTAAAAGGCCGCCGTCGCAGCCAAACCGGACAGGCTCCCGACGGGATGAACGCCTTTAGGGGCGCAGGCTCATCCCGCCGGGGCTATGCTGTCAGTGAAGGGCTTCGCGGCCCATGGCGAGGAATTTCTCGCGCCGCAGTTCACGCAGGCGTTCAGGAGCCAGCGGCTGAAGTTCCTTGAGTGCCTCACCCAGCACCTTGCCCACCGAAGCCATGGCCGCTGCAGGATCGCGTTGGGCACCGCCCACAGGCTCAGGAACGATCTGGTCAATCAGGCCAAACCGCTTGAGATCCTGCGCCGTCAGCCGGAGCGTTTCCGCCGCCGTGCTGGCCTGCTTGGGATCGCGCCACAGAATGGACGCGCAGGCTTCGGGCGAAATGACGGAGTAAATGGCGTGTTCGAGCATGAACACTTTGTCCCCCGCGCCCAGCGCCACGGCTCCGCCTGAGCCGCCTTCACCAATAACGGTCGCAATCAGCGGTACGGGTGCATCAAAACAGGCCGCGATGGAGCTGGCAATGGCCTCGGCCTGACCGCGCTGTTCCGCATCAATACCGGGCCATGCGCCCGCCGTATCAATAAAGGTGAGAATCGGCAGGCCGAAACGCCCGGCAAGCTTCATCAGCCGCTGGGCCTTGCGATAGCCTTCGGGGCGGGCCATGCCGAAATTATGTTGCAGGCGGGTTTCGAGATCGGAGCCGCGCTCGGTGCCAATCACCATCACCGGCGTGCCGCCAAAACGACCCATCCCCCCGATAATGGCCTTGTCATCGGCAAAGAGCCGATCACCTGCCAATGGGGTGAAATCGCTGACCAGCGCTTTGATGTAGTCCTGCGTATGCGGACGCTGCGCATGGCGGGCAACCTGCACTTTCTGCCAGGGCGTAAGCTTGGCGTAGATGGCGCGCAGGTGTTTTTCCGCCTTTTCTGAAAGGCGGGCCGTTTCTTCTTCAATGTTGACCCCTTCGGGGTCAGCCATCTGCCGCAGTTCGTCGATCTTGTTCTCAAGTTCGGCGACGGGCTTTTCAAAATCCAGGAACTGACGCATGTCACAGCCGATAGCACACTGCCGCCGAAAACCAAGCCTCTATCATGCAAGGAGGTGCGTTTTTAACGCGACCTACGGTGCATCCTCCTGAACAGACGGCGGTTTTCCGCCTTCCGGCTCATTCTCTGCCGCCTGCTGGGCCAGTGGATGACACGCGGCCACGGCCTGCCGCAGCCGCTCGGTCTGGACATGAGTGTAAATCTGGGTGGTCGCGATATCGGCATGGCCCAGCAACATCTGCAAGGCCCGCAGATCCGCGCCGTGCGCCAAAAGATGGGTCGCGAAGGAATGACGGAGTACATGAGGGGACAGACGGGCAGGGTCCAGCCCGGCCCTGAGCCCGACATCATGCAGAATCCGATCAAAGGCTTGCCGCGTCATGGGCTGAGTGGGGTTGCGGCCGGGAAACAGAAACGGGCTGCCCAGCGCCCTGTCTGTTTCCATAAGGGCCTTAACCGCCTCGCGCGCACTGTCGGACAGCGGCACCAGCCGCTCCCGCCCGCCCTTGCCGCGCACCATGAGAGTCTGCGCTTCTCCCGCCAGCGCCGCGCGGGTCAATGACAGCAACTCGGAAATACGCAGCCCCGAGGCATACAGCAGCTCCAGCGCGGCCAATGCCACCTGCCCGCGCCGTGTTCGCGCGGGAGAAGCGTCCTCAGGAGCCGGGCACGCCTCGAGGAGAGCAAGCACTTCCGATTCGGATAAAAAGCCGGGCAGAGACCGCTCGGGGCGGGGAGTATCCAGATTGGCGGCGGGGTTGTCCGTGCGCAGCCCTTCGCGCAGCAGGAACAGATAGAACTGGCGGATACAGGATAGCCGCCGGGCAACGCTCCGCCGGGCTTGCCCTTCAGCCGCCAGATCAGCCAGCCAGCCCCTCAGGCCTTCCGCCGTGGCATCCCTGAGCGTCTGCTCCTGCCCCGCCAGACTCTGCGCACAGGAAAGCAGGTCCGCCTCGTAAGCCGCCAGAGTATTGGGGGCCGCCGCACGCTCTGCGGCCAGCATTTCAAGAAACAGATCCGTACCGGACAGATCCGGCCTCATCCCACAGCTCCATCATGCCGGAGCGGCATGGCAGACGCGGTCCGCACGGACATGATTACTCGGCTGAGGAGTCGGCGGGCTGAGCGGGTGTCGGCATGGATATGCCCGGAGAAACCACAGGCCCTGCCGGCACGACTGGCACGAGTGCCGCAGCAGGAGCCGCCGCTTCAGGCTGGGGCAAGGGCAGCGCACGATGTACGGCCTGCTGCGCGGGAGCATGAGCATTGAGGCCCAGCACCATCACCCCTCCCACCGCGCCCAGAAAAACAACAGCGACAATAGCAATGATACCGCGCCCCATTACCGAACTCCCAGAAAACAGACCGCATGACAGACAGCGCCACGACAGATACCGTAGGTGTGTTCCCCCTGCTCTATGTTAAGCTACGCCCTATGTCATCACGTATCTCCATTCCCCAACCCGAAACGACGGATCCTCCACCCGTTCCGCTCAACCTTGAGCGTATTGTCCGCACCCATGGCCCCGGTCTGTTGCAGACTGGCCGAAGCATTGTGCTCGTAGGCCTGATGGGCGCCGGCAAGACCACCATCGGCCGCATGTTGGCAACACGGCTTGGCCTGCCCTTCGTGGATGCCGACACAGAGATAGAACGTGCTGCCGGCTGCTCCATTGCCGATGTCTTTCGCCTGTATGGCGAGGCCGCCTTCCGGGATGGAGAACGCCGGGTGATCCGCCGCCTGCTTGAAGGCCCCCCCATGGTTCTGGCCACGGGAGGGGGCGCTTTCATGGCAGCCGATACGCGCGCGCTGGTGCGCGAGCACGCCATTTCGGTCTGGTTGCGCTGCCCGCTGCCTGTGCTGCTGCGCCGGGTTGCAGGGCGGACGCACCGCCCCCTGCTAAACGCCGCATCCCCTCGGGATGTACTGGAAAAACTGATCGCCATCCGTCACCCGGTCTATGCCGAAGCCGACGTGACGGTGGATTGTGGAGACAATAACGTGGAGCATACAACAACGCGCGTCATGGAAGCCCTGGCTCTTTCGCGCCGTCCGTTGCGGCTGCCCGTCGTGCTGGAAAAAAGCCGCTACGATGTGGTGATTGGCGCGGATCTGATCAGCCGTGCCGGAGCCCTGCTGGCCCCGCTCCTGCCGCGCCGGAGCGTGATCGTCATTACCGACGAGACCGTGCGACCGCTCTACCTGTCCAAGCTGCTCGCCTCCCTCGAGGAAACAGGAATCGAGGCGCGATCCATCACCGTTGCCCCCGGCGAACAGACCAAATGCTGGACCACCTACGAAGACGTAGTGGACACCATTCTTGAGGGCGGGGTGGAACGCCGCACCGCCATTATCGCACTCGGCGGCGGCGTCGTGGGCGATCTGGCCGGGTTCGTGGCCGCCACAACGCTGCGCGGCCTGCCGTTTATCCAGATTCCCACCACCCTGCTCTCCCAGGTCGATTCCTCCGTCGGTGGCAAGACAGGCATTAACTCACGCTGGGGCAAGAATCTGATCGGCGCTTTCCACCAGCCCCTGTGTGTGCTGGCCGATGTCTCCTCTCTCACCACGCTGCCCCGCCGCGAGCTGGTGGCAGGTTACGCCGAAATTGTGAAAGCAGGACTGATCGGGCAGGAATCGCTGTTCGCATGGTGTGAAAAACACGGCGCCGCCGTGCTCGCGCGCGATCCTGAAGCATTGGCTGAAGCCGTGCGCCAGGCCTGCGCCTTCAAGGCTGGCGTCGTCGCGGCAGACGAACGCGAGGAACAGAAGACCGATGGCCGCGCTCTGCTCAATCTCGGGCATACCTTTGGCCACGCACTCGAAGCGGAACTGGGATATGACGGCCGCCTGCTCCACGGGGAGGCTGTCTCCATTGGCCTGACCTTGGCGTTTTCGCTTTCCGTCAAGCTGGGACTCTGCCCGCAGGAAGACCTGATTCGCGTCACCCGCCATCTGGAAAGCCTGAAAATGCCCGCGCATGTCAGTGACCTGCCTTATCGTTTCCGCATAGCCGATCTGATGGCACATATGCAGCGCGACAAGAAAATGCAGGATGGAAAGCTTTCCTTCGTTCTGGCCCACGGAATCGGCAAAGCGTTCACCACGCGTGACGTGCCCGAAGAGGCCGTACGCGAGGTGCTTCTGGCGGATGGCGTAACCTCTTAAAAAGACACGAAATCCGTCAGGTTCTTTAAGGAACGCGGCAAAAATGTCACCATGCCGCAATTCTGCCTTAATGGGACAGGAGAGAGACCCGGAACAGTTGCGTTTGCAATATGTTAACGTATACCCACGATATTGATGCCGCACGGCTATGCAGCAGGGACATATTCAGCCAACGAAATGAACTGTTGCAGATAAACCACGCTGGTGACTTGTATTGTCAGACAGTAGGGGCCGCCGGGTTCCTCTTTTGGAACCAATGGTTCTATACCGTTTTAAGGCATCTAGCTGGGCCTGTCCGCCGAATGGTTGGCGGGCAAGTCGAAACAGATGATATATTGAGGACGAAAATAATGCGTCTCCGCACGGCGTTACTTGCAACGACCCTGATGGCTGCGGCTCCGGCCGTCGCCTCGGCCACCACCATCACCGGTCCGTATGTCGATCTGGGCGGCGGTTATGACCTGACCCAGACCCAGCATGCGCATGTCGGCCCCACGGGCACCCATCAGTCCATCCGACACGACACCGGTTGGACGGGTTATGCCTCCTTCGGCTGGGGCTTCGGCAACGGCCTGCGCGCCGAAGTTGAAGGCACGTACCTGCGCTCCAACGTCGGCGGCGGCACCGTTGGTGGTTCCACCGGCACTGCCAAGTCTGGCAGCGGCAAGGACTCCTCCTACGGCGGCTTCGTCAACGTTCTGTATGATATTGACCTGAAGCAGTTCGGCATTGACGCCCCGGTCACCCCGTTCGTCGGTGTTGGCGCCGGCTATCTGTGGACGCATGAGCAGGTCAACTACGCCTACGCTGGTCAGAGCGGCCGAATCCGCGGCACGACCGGCGGCTTCGCCTATCAGGGCATTGTCGGTGCGGCGTTTGACACGGGCATCCCCGGCTTCCAGGTCACGGCTCAGTACCGCATGATCGGCCAGCCCGGCTCGTTCCGTAACGGCGCCTTCAACGACAGCGCCACGAACGGCAACGTCAACGTCGACCATCGCTTCAACCACCTGTTCATGGTCGGGCTGCGTTACGCCTTTGATACGGCTCCCCCGCCCCCGCCGGCCGCTCCGGCTGTCGTTGCCGCTCCGGCTCCGCTGCCCGCGCGTTCCTATCTGGTGTTCTTCGATTGGGACAAGGCTAACCTGACCGCGCGTGCACGCCAGATCGTGGCTGAAGCTGCTCAGGCTTCCACCCACGTCCAGACGACCCGCATCGAAGTCAACGGCTACACCGATAACTCCGCTGCTCACCCCGGTCCGCGTGGCGAAAAGTACAACCTGGGCCTGTCCCTGCGTCGTGCCAACAGCGTGAAGGCCGAACTGGTGCGTGATGGCGTTCCGGCGAGCGCGATCGACATCCACGGGTACGGCGAAGCCCACCCGCTGGTGCCGACCGGCCCCAACACCCGCGAACCCCAGAACCGTCGCGTGGAAATCATCCTCCACTGATTGGTTCGGTTTCCGGCCTGACCGGAAAACGCGGAAAGAGGCGCCTTCGGGCGCCTCTTTTTTTATCCGTCTTTTCTGACACGGGCTTTCAGGCCATACATGGCTCTACAATGCGCTCTTCTCTTTTAAACCTGGTAGGGCAAAGCCGTTTCGCCCCGCTGCTCAAGTTCGGAATTATCGGCTCGCTCGGATTCGTCTGCGACAACACCGTTGTCTATACGATGCGCCCGGTAATCGGGCTGACAGCAGCGACCCTTCTGGCCTATTTCATCGCGGCAACCTTTAACTGGCTGCTCAACCGCCTGTGGACATTCCGCGGACGCGGCCTGCACCATCACCCGTTCATGCAGTGGCTACGTTTCCTGTGGGCCAACAGTCTTGGGTTCTGCCTGAACCGCGGCGTGGTTTTTAGCCTGTTCTACCTGTTCCCGTTCTCCGCGCGTCATCCAGTGGTTGCGCTGGCCGCCGGGACACTGGCAGGGCTTCTGTCCAATTTCAAACTCAGCCAGAAACTGGTTTTCCACGACCACAAACCCGCCCGCCCCGCAGGGGGTGCATCAGGCCGGTCATAATGCCGCCTCTTTCGGAGAAAGCGCGCCTGCGCTACAGCTAGGGCAGATATTCGACCATCACAGGTTCCGTCAGGGCACGGAGGCCTGCCGTATCGCTTTTGGCATCCCGCCTTGCACCAACCCGTTTCAGGACTTCCAGCCGTACGCCATGCTGACAACAAACGAAATCCGCGCCGCTTTTCTGGAGTATTTCGCCAGCAAAGAACATCAGATCGTCGCCTCGTCATCCCTTGTGCCCCGGAACGATCCGACCCTGCTGTTTACCAACGCAGGCATGGTGCAGTTCAAGAATGTTTTCACCGGACAGGAAACCCGCCCCTACTCCCGCGCCACGACCGCGCAAAAAGTAGTACGCGCCGGCGGCAAGCATAACGATCTGGACAATGTCGGGTACACCGCCCGACACCACACCTTTTTTGAAATGATGGGTAATTTCTCCTTCGGCGACTACTTTAAGGCCGAAGCGATCGAACTGGCATGGACCCTGGTGACAAAGGGCTTCGGCCTGCCCAAGGAAAAGCTTCTGGTCACTGTTTTTGCCGAGGATGAGGAAGCCGCGGGCCTGTGGCGCAGCATTGCCGGGCTGGATGACAGCCGGATTATCCGCATTGCGACCTCCGACAATTTTTGGCGCATGGGCGATACGGGACCGTGTGGCCCATGCTCCGAAATCTTTTATGATCACGGCCCGGATGTTCCCGGCGGCCCGCCCGGCTCCCCGGATGAAGATGGCGACAGGTTCGTTGAAATCTGGAACCTCGTGTTCATGCAGTATTTCGAAGACCCGCCGGGTGTGCGCTCGCCCCTGCCCCGTCCGTCAATCGACACCGGGCTGGGTCTGGAACGCTTTGCTGCCATCCTGCAGGGCAAGCGCGACAACTACGATACCGATACCTTCCTGGCGCTCACACAGGCGTCAGCCGATGTGACGCATCAGGCAGTGGATGGTGCCTTCAAGTCCAGCCATCGTGTTGTGGCCGACCACCTCCGTTCGACCGCGTTCCTCATCGCGGATGGCGTGCTGCCTTCGAAGGATGGCCGTGGCTACGTGTTGCGCCGCATCATGCGCCGCGCCATGCGCCACCTGCACATGATGGGCACCAAAGACCCGGTTTTCTACAAGCTGCTGCCTGCCCTTATCCAGCAGATGGGCAACGCCTATCCTGAACTGGTGCATGGCGAGGCCCTAATCCGCGAAACCATGCGCGGTGAGGAAGAGCGCTTCAAGGCGATGCTGGAACGCGGCCTGCATCTGCTGGATGAGGAAAAGGCCCGACTGGCGCCCGGCGCCGCCCTGCCGGGCGATGTCGCGTTCCGCCTTTATGATACCTTCGGCTTCCCGCTTGATCTGACACAGGACGCCCTGCGCGGCAGTGGCCACGATGTCGATGTAAGCGGCTTTGAAGACGCCATGACCATCCAGCGCCAGCGCGCCCGCGCGGCATGGTCCGGCTCGGGCGATGCCGCTGTCGAGACCATCTGGTTCGAAGCGCGCGACCGGTTTGCCGCATCTGAATTCCTTGGCTACTCCACCGAGCGGGCGGATGGCGAAGTGCAGGCCATTATTGCGGGCAACGCCTTCCTGCCGGAAGCGACGGTGGGGGCTGAAGTCGCCATTCTGCTCAACCAGACCCCCTTCTATGGCGAAAGCGGCGGTCAGGCCGGTGACACCGGCACCCTGCGAGCCGCCGGGCTGGAAATCGCCGTGACAGACACCCAGAAGAAGGCGGGCGACCTGATCGTGCATTACGGCACCATCACGCACGGTACGCTGCGCCCCGGCATGGCGGTTACGGCTGATGTTGACCACGCTCGGCGCTCCGCCATCCGGGCGCATCACTCGGCCACGCATCTTCTGCATGAAGCCCTGCGCCGCCACCTTGGCGCGCATGTGGCACAGAAAGGCAGCCTGAACACGCCCGATCGCCTGCGGTTCGACATCAGCCAGCCCCGTCCGGTCACGGCCGAGGAACTGGCTCTTGTGGAAGCCGAGGTGAATGAGCGTATCCGCGAGAATGCACGCGTCGTCACCCGCTCCATGACACCGGACGAAGCCGTAGAAGAAGGGGCAACTGCCCTGTTCGGTGAAAAATACGGTGACGAAGTTCGCGTCGTGTCCATGGGTGCGGGTGATGAAAACCGCAACGCATGGTCGATGGAACTCTGCGGCGGCACTCATGTTGAACGCACAGGTGATATCGGCCAGTTCAAGATCGTGGCGGAAAGCGGTGTGTCCGCTGGTGTGCGGCGCATTGAGGCCGTAGCAGGCAAGGCAGCCGAAAATCTGGCCGTAGCCAATGAGCAGCGCCTGAACCAGATGGCCGCCATGATGAAGGTGGGCGTGAACGAGGCCCCGGAACGCCTTGCCAGCCTCTTGGAAGAACGCCGCGCGATGGAGCGCCAGATTGCTCATCTGCAGCGCCAGCTTGCCACGGGCAGCGTGGCCGCCGCAGGGATTGAACAGGTTGGCGCGTTCCGTCTGGCAACCCGCAACGTGGGCGAAACGCCCGCACGTGAACTCAAGGGACTGGCTGAAACCATTCTCAAACAGGGCGAAGCCGATGTGGTGGTGCTGATTTCCACCGCCGAGGGCAAAGGCAGTGTCGTGGCCGCCATAGCCCCCGCACAGGCCGACAAGGCCGATGCCGTGGCGCTGGTCCGTGCGGCCAGTGTTGCCATGGGCGGCAAGGGTGGTGGCGGACGGCGCGACATGGCTCAGGCGGGCGGCCCCGATGGCCAGGCGGCAGATGCCGCTTTTGCCGCCGTGCGCGAAGCCCTGAAGGAACTGACCTGATCCGTGTGATCAGGTAAGGAGAGCATTATGTCCCTGTTATCATCTCTCAAGCTCGTCGTATCCCGCCCGCACCCCGAAGCGCGGCCGTTCCTGCTGGCATCCGGCGTGGCGACGACACTGGCTTACTGGGCGGCCGCACGCCTGCGCTGCCCGATGCTGCGCCGCGCAGGCCATGCTGGCCTCGGCTTTTTCGGTTTCTGCCTGTATTTCTTCCGCGACCCCGAACGCGCCACCCCGGCGCGCAGCGATGTCGCTGTGGCCCCGGCCGACGGGCACATCGTCTCGGTCGAAAAAGTAGCGCCGCCCAAGGAACTGGACATGGGCACAACCCCGGTCTGGCGGATTGCCACGTTCCTGTCCGTGCTGGATGTGCATGTAAACCGCATCCCTGCGGCGGGCACCGTAACGCGGATTGCCTATCACCCCGGCCTGTTCCTGAACGCAAGCCTAGACAAGGCGTCCGAACAGAATGAACGCAACGCCCTGAGCCTGACGCTGCCAGACGGTCGTATGCTGGCTGTGGTGCAGATCGCAGGGCTGATCGCACGCCGGATCGTCTGCTCCGTGAAGGAAGGGGACAAGCTGGAAGCCGGTGAACGCTTCGGGCTGATCCGCTTCGGCTCCCGTACCGACCTGTATCTGCCGCCGGGCGTTGAGCCTCTGGTTGCCGTGGGCCAGACCATGGTCGGCGGCGAAACGGTTATGGCGCGTCTCTGATCTCCCACATGACCACTCAGCCCCCCCGCCCCGATCCCGTGCCGGCCCTCTCTGGCCAGCCCCCTGTCGCTCCCCGCCCGGACTCCCGGCGCAAGCGGCGTAAACGCAGGGAAATCAGGGGGCCATCCTTCAACCGGCTTATCCCCAACATTCTGACCATGCTGGGGCTTTGCGCCGGGCTGAATGGTATGCGTTTTGCCGTGGATGGCCGCTTTCAGGCGGCGGCGGCGGCTCTGCTGATTTCCGCTTTCGTGGATGGGCTGGACGGCCGGATCGCCCGGATGCTGCGTGGTTCCACCCGGTTTGGCGCGGAATTTGACAGCCTGTCCGATTTTGTCTGCTTTGGCGTGGCCCCCTCCTTCCTGCTGTATTTCTGGGCACTGAAGGACGGCAACCGCTACGCTTTCCTGCCCTGTATGCTGTTTACTGTGTGCATGGCGCTGCGTCTGGCGCGGTTCAACGCCAATCTGGACGGCGCGGAAGACACGCCCAAATACGCCAGCAACTTCTTTACCGGCGTGCCCGCCCCCGCCGGAGCGGGGCTGGCGCTGTTCCCGCTGTTTCTGGGCCTTGAGGCGCAGAAGCTGAACATGCACTGGCTGTACGCCCTGACCCGGATGCCATGGCTGCCCAGCCTGACCCTGACATGCACGGCGTTTCTGCTCGTTTCTACCTTGCCTGTCTGGTCTTTCAAGAATTTCAAGGTGCCGGTGCAGTACGTGCTACCCCTGATGCTGGGCACGGGTATTTACGTCGTGGTACTGATTGCGGACCCGTGGGGAGCCCTGGCGGCGGCTGGTGTCATTTACATGGTGCTGCTCCCGCTGAGCCGCCGTAGCTTCCAGAAGCTCAAACGGGCCGCAGAATCCCTGCGGGATGAAGAGCCCGAGCCCACGGCTCCCTGACACGCACTGAAAATGACAGATTTGCCCTTCGGCTTCAGGCCGGGGGCAGATCGTCCTGAACATCGCCCCTCAGAAGAGAGGCCAGCCCTGCCAGCACATCCGTCGGCGTAGGCGGGCAACCCGGCAGGCGCAGGTCAATGGTTACGCGGCGCTCAAGCCCGCCCAGGGTGGCGTAATTCTCGCCAAATACGCCACCGTCCAGCGCACAGTCTCCCATGCAGATAATGCCTTTAGGATCCGGCATGGCTTCCCACGCGGCTTGCAGGACAGGCGCCATCATGCGCGTAAGCGGGCCACTTACCAGCAGCATATCAGCCCCGGCAGGCGTGTTCGCAAGCCCGAAGCCCGCCCCGCCCAGATCGTAGGGGGCACTGGCAAGGGCCCGCAGTTCCATACCGCAGCCGCCACAACCGCCGGTTTCGATATGAAAGAGCATCAACGGTGCCCCGCGTCCGGCTGGCTTCATGGCCATCATGTTCTGGCGAAAGGCCACACTCAGTACAGCCCGGATCATCCTCATGCCACGGCTCCTGTTCCTGCCCTGTCTACCCGGCCGGCCGCTGGTTGCCTGCCCTCAGCCATCCAGCGCCGCCGCATTCACACCCAGCGAACAGGCCACCAGTGGCAGGTCTTCCACCGGCTGGTCCTTCACGCTTTCCTCAAACAGCAAGAGCGCGGCTGCGGCTGGAGTATGACAGAATACCTGCGCCAGACGCCCCTCTTGCAGTCGCACCCAATAGGCCACGCGGCCCCATGGCCCCTCCACCATGGCCATGCCTTCGGCATCCGGCAGGCTCAGTGCTTCACGGTCGGGCATGGCATCCCCAATGCGCGGTGCCAGTCTTGCGAGCTGGCTCAGGCTTTCGGCCACTTCATCGAGCAGGAGCAGGGCGCGATCCGCAGCGCTCCCGTACTGGCGGCCTGCCGTATAGCGCCACAGCCCTTCGTACAGGGCCAGCGCGCGCCGGGTATCGCAATCCTGCCCGGCAGCCCGCGCCACCAGCCCTTCCAGCCCCACCCGCGCCAGATCCTCGGCCCGTGTCACACCCAGCCCCTTCAGGCGGGCAACAAGACCGGGAAAGCTCTCCCACAGTTCCAGCAAAGCAGGGTGGGCAGCCTGTCCTATCCCGGCGAGGCTCTCACACACAGCCCCCAGACGTTCAGCCTCAGGCAACCTGACGCCGCCGGGTCGGCAGCAATCCATCAGCAGGCGTGACCCCGTAACAGGACTGATCTGCTCCAGCATGGTTTCACGCAACATCATGCAATGCGCCGCCACCAGCGGGGCCTGTGCCCGTCCCGCCATATCCGCCAGCGTGTAGAGATGATGGAGCACCCGCTCCATTTCCATCAGGGCGACCCGCGCGAGACCGGCCTGCTCCCCCACAGTCTGGCCGCAGGCCTGTTCCACGGCCATGCAAAAGGCGCTCTGATGCGCCACCGACTGCCCGGCCACCACCCGCCCGCTCAGGCGGCAACCGTCTTCGACCCGGCTGCCCCGCCAACGCAGGGCCATCCCCCGATGCGCATAACCGCTCTGACTTTCCGCCTGACCGACCAGCCCCCGCGACTGCGTAAACGCGACATACAGAGGTGGCGATACCCCGCCCGACGCAGGCCCCCAGCCATCCACCGCCCCCGCAGCCGTCGCAAACCGTTCCGAAGGCTGGAACACGGCCAGACCGGAGCGGGCCTCGCTCACTCCCGGCCGCGCCGCCAGTGGACTGGAACACGGCCAGACTTCGTGATCGAACAGGGGCCGAACATCCCGCGCCCACATGGCCTCGGCACCGTACAGATCGTAAATGGCACGCTCATACAGGGTGGAAGCAGCCCGCGCGGGAGAAAGCGCAGGATAGCGCCCGTCTTCCAGCGCCAGCGTCACGGCCAGCGGCTCGTCCCGCACGAGAAACAGGGCATGTACATCCGTGCCATCGCACCACAGGCCACAGAAAGGCAGTGGGTCAGCCCGTAACGCCTCAACCAGATCGCGCCAGGCCAGCTCGTCCAGCCGGAAGCGCCAGGGTGTTGCCGTGGGCTCACCCCCACGGATCAGGCTTAACGCATCCATCAGAACGCGCCGAGCATCATGGCCAGCGGCACCAGAAAGCCCATGCCCGCCAGCGTCACAAAAGCCAGCCGCCCCGCGCGATCCTCCGGCCAGAGATCACGAAAACCCATGGTCTGCTCCCCTGTTCCGAACACCGTACGGGCTGAGGCATCTGGCCAGGCACGGGCAATACCCAACAGCACGCCAGCCACCGCCAACAAGGCCAGTTCCCACGACCAGTCCACCAGAACAGACAGCATGAGCAGGCACCCCACAAACGGAGCGCCGGGAGGAAAGCAGGCCAATGCACGCGCCGCCCAGCCCTGTCCCACGCGGCTGCCCCCCGCAACGCACCAGCCGCATAGCAGCAGCAGCGCGGCCACGTCCGCCCCTACGCCAACCGCCATCAACGCCAGTGCTACGGGAAAGACGCGAAAGACGCGCGCCCTGTCTTCCGCCGTGCGGGCCGTAGCGGGCAGGCAGGCAGTCGTCCACACTGAAACAAGACCCGCTGCGACCAGCGCCATGTCAAACCCTACCCCACCATAAGCACGCAGCCGCATGGCCAGCAGCAGGGCCGCCCCCGAAAAAGGCACCAGCAGTAACGCCCCCTGTCCCTCGCGCGCCGGAGCGCAGAAGGGGGTAAGCCCGGTCATGATCACCAACCCGCAGGCCAGAACCAGCCCGGTCGTAAGCCCATGGGCAGGGAGCGTCAGCCCGGCAAGAGCCAGAAGAAGCCCCACGGCCCCTGTACGCCCGATCTGCCAGCCCGCCAGAGCCTGTCCAGCCGGACGCATGAACACGAACACCCCCCATGCCAGCGCCAGAAACAGGATACCAAGACCGATCGCCGCCTCGGACGCCACACAGCCCAACCCGGCAAGGGCGGTGGAAACATGTGGCACACTCCGCAGCAGTCTTTCACGGAATATGCCGTGTTCCAGCACGGTTACCCACAGACCCAGCGCCAGCATGACGCGCCCCGCCCGCTGCACCGGGTCATCCTCCCAGCCAGCCGAGACGCCGCCCGTTGCCAGAAACACAAATACCGCCACGGCAAGGGCGCAGCCCAGACCGGCCATCCACAGCGCCACGTCGCGACTGCGCTCAGTAGGGGCCAAACACACTCCCACAGCTCCCAGAAAGGGCCAGACAAACGCCAGAGCGGCCAGAAGAACCGTAAAGTCCTCAAACCTCATTGCGTCTTTTCTCCCCCTTCAAGGCACGAGCACGGCGCGGCAGCACGCGCTGCGCACAGAGCGCCCCGAGCACCAGCACAACCAGTCCGCCCAGAGCACCGGCCCCAAAAGCCATAACCTGCCCCGCCATGACCGCAGAGAGCAGTACCCCCTGCGCGCAGGTCAGCAACCCCGCCCACTGCCAGACCATGCCGCGCCGACAGGCCACACTGACAAGCCCTGCCGCAACAATGCACAGACCTGCCGGAAATTGCCCGCCCTGCACGCGCGAGCCCGCCAGAAGGAGCAGCACCATCAGCGCAAGCGCCAGAAACGACGGCAGGGCGGCCTGTTGCCCTTCGGGGGTGGCATCCGCCTGATAACGTGACAGGACCAGGCCGGGCGCGATACCCAGCAACAGCGCCACTCCGGCTCCGCTCTGCGTCAACGGCGGGGTGCCGCTAGCCAGCATGGCCACGGCATCAACAAGCCCCAGCACGGGCAGAAAGCCCATACCGCGGGCCACCACGCCCAGCGCCAGAAGAGCCGCCAGAACAGCCGCAAGAGTCATGACAGCCCTCCGTGCACCGAACCCTGCCGCGGTCCCGACTGCGGCTCCGCCGTGGGCGCAGCCGCGCCTTCATCCAGCACCACGGGCTGGGAGGACGCAGCCCATGTCATCTGCCAGGCCAGCAGGCCAAACAGGAAAATAACCCCCAGCCTGACCCGCGCGCGGCGGCTGGCTGTCAGCACCACCAGCCGCGAAAGCCCGAGCAGAACCGCCGCCGCCAGGACTTTACCGACCCACAGCCCGGCTCCCGCCATACAGGCCGACAGCCAGTCTTCCACATCACCCAAGGCTGGGTTGGCCAGACTGCCGGCCCAGGCGAGATCGCCCGCAAGCGTTACCCAGCACAGGTTCAGGCAATCGGTAGCCAGCAGCCATATGGCTCTGTCCGGGCCGGAAAGACACGCTATCCGACGCTCAGCCTCATCGCCCCATGGAGCCAGCACCACCACCATAAAGACAGCGAACCCGGCCAGCACATACGGCGCGCCATCCAGCAGGGGCGATGCGTCATGCAGGCCCGCCAGAAAAACCGGCAGACTGCGGGTTGTCCCCGCCAGAAGAGCCACAGGAGTGAGCATCGGCAGCACAAGACCATCGGCCAGCAGATGCGCGCAGCCCCACCATGCCGCTACGCCGCCTTGCAGGGTCTGCGGCAGGTCAAGCAACAACATGCCCGCTACCAGAACACAGCAGACAAGAAAAAGCCCAGGCGCGACAAAACCCGGGGCAGAAACGGTAAAAACTGGCACCAGCGCACAGGCTAGAACCGCCAGCACCAGCGCGCCCCGACAAGCCATGCCGCTCGCCTGCCCGGCGGGCGTACGCAGACAGGGCCTGTGTCCCTGATGACGGATTTCCCGCCAGCGGGCCGATACGCGAAACGCGGGGCGTCCTTCCAGCCGGGCAGCGACCCATTCCGTCAGCCCCGCGAACCAGGGGGCCACCACCACCAGCAGGATCGCCTGAATGAACAGCAACAGAGCGGAACCAATAGCCCACCCCCATGTCAGGTTGGGATTCATGGGCCGAAAAACAGCCCTAGCAACAGCCCGGCTCCCAGCAGCAGAACCAGCAGCACCATGCCATGGCCTTCGCTCCACGCCACGCCGCGAAACAGCCACCGTCGTCCGTAGCGTAACAGAACCGCAAAACGTACCGGCAACGCCGGAAGGCCGGGCGGACGCCACACCGTAAGCCCCCCTTCAAAGCCGCAGACCATCGCGCCTGCCTGCGCAAAAGGTAGAGAAACCTCAGTTCCACCCTGTGCCGTAGCATCCGCAGCGGAACTGTAAACCGGCGCGCCCTCCCGCCATGCCGCACCCAGACGCGCTGGAGCGTACACAAGAGAGCCCCCCAGAAACCGAGCGACCAGCGCCGCCAGCCCTGCCGCAACAGCCAGCGCCAGTAGCAGCAATACCGGCACCAACGCGCTTTCCCCTGCGGCTGGTCGCACCGTAAAGGCTCCCCAGACAGACAGACCCGGCGCGCTGTCCCCCACGATCAGGGTATCCGCCGCCGCCAGCCACAAACCCGGAACAACAGACAACAGACACGCCACATTCGCGCACAGGCAGGCGGGCAGCCCCCCGTTCAGCCAGGACTTCCCGCGCATGAGCGCGCCCGCCCGCAGCAGCCCCGCAGCGCAGAGTACCGCTGTCATGATCTGGAACCCCACAAAGAGCACCATGCCCAACGCCATGGCAGGCGATGCGCCCTGCACGGAATAATCTGACGCTACCAGCAGGCTCCACAAGACCGCGAACCCACCCAACGGCGGTATGGCTGAAACAGGAAGCATTGTCCCCCACAGCGCCCAGCGGCTCCATTCACGTCCCGCGCCTTCGGCCTCATGCTCCTGCATAGACGCACTCAGCCATAACAGACCGATCAGCCCTATAACGGGCGCCCCCACATCCAGCCGCAAGGTTGCGCCAAACGCATCCGCCCCATCCAGTGCGCAGGCCAGCGCCAGCACAAGAACCATGCCTGCACCGCCATACCAAGCTCCCGTCAGCCCCGAGACAACCCGCCAGGGCTGTTCCGCCCGCAGGGCCTGCATACAGCCGCGCCACACCACCCAGCCCCCACAGGCCAGCATCAAGGCCTGCTGCACAAAAGGCACCGTCCCTGTTTCCGCCAGAAGGCGACCGAGCAGAAAAATACCCACAAAGGCAGGCACCACCGCCACCGGCCCTTTCTGCTCACTCGCCGCATGACCAGTCTGCAGAATGCTCAGCGCCAGCAACGGCACAGACAGAACGCTGTCGGCAGGCACGCAGGCGGGCAACACGGCAAATGGCAGGCACAGCCCCCGCCCGCCGCTCCGGGTCAACAACGCCAGCGCCGTACCAGCAAGCAGGCAGAACACCAGAGGCGACAACGCCAGCAAACCCAGAGCCGCCAGCACGCAGGCCAGCCCCCGCCGCCCCGCACCCGTTACACCCCCCGCAAACGACAGCACGCCCAGCATGGGCAACGCCGGACCATCCACCCCGAACAGAGGAAACCAAGACAGAACCCCGTTCAGCCTCCACACGGCGCCTGTCAGCGCCAAAATGCCGACCGTTGCCCACAGGCCACCCTGTACCGCCCCGCGCCAGCGAAAGAACGCCTGCCCCCTTCGGCTGAAGAACTCATCGGGCACCACCGCCAGCAGGCCAGCGCCCCCCAGACACAGCAGCAGGCCACATATGAAGAAGGAGATGAAAATAGCTGCGTTTCCCTTCTGCTTTCCTCAACCGTTCCTGTCGGGAGACACCCGGCCCGTCCGGCCCTACATCCTGCGTGCGGTGCCGGGCTGCGGCACAACCGCGCCTGCCAGCCAGCGCCTCAACCCCGTAACCGGCAGCGGCCGTGCGGAATAAAGATCGTGCACGGCCTCCACCAGCAACACTCCTCCTGCGCCCGGACATAAAACCTTGCCCGCCACATCCATGCGCCTGCTCCCGCGCACCGAACGACAGGACAGCCACGCGGGCATGAACATCAGTTCGTCCCAGCGTTCAGCCCGGAGCATAGCCGCGGCCAGAACCTGCCGCACGGCACGGCGGGTAAAAGCCCTGTCCTGAGCAAACGGTGTGCCACGCAACCGGCGACATCCCATCAGACGACTGGGCACCGCCAGCAACAGTCTACCGTCATCACGCATCACTCTGGCTGCTTCACGCAGGGCGGGCAACGGATTGTCCCGCCCGCGCAACGCGTGCACCAGCACCACCCTGTCAAATTCACCCGTTCGGAAGGGCGCCGCCGTTATTGTCGCTTCGCAGGCCGGTACACCGTAAAGACGGCCAGCCCGTGCCGCCAGACGCGTACTCGTAGGCCAGCGATTAATGGCCACATACTCGCCACCGCCTTCATCGAGCTGCGCCAGATACGGGCCTGCCCACCCCATGCCCGCAACGTGCAGACCATGAAGGTCAGGCCAGAGCCAGCGCATACGTTCTCCCACCAGAGTCGCGCAGACACGGCCCTGTGGCGTGCCATAAAAACTTTCCGGCGACTGCGTGACGTACTGCATCCACCCTGCCTATCATAAGCCACGCATACAGCGCCATGCCCTGACGCCCTTCCCGACGGGAGACATTTTGATGGCAAAGCCCCAGCCGCAGGCTATCCCTTCCGTGCCGCAAGCCCATGGTCTGGCTATCAGCGGCATTGCGCTTTTTACGGATAATTACGCCTGGTTACTGCGTGATCGCGCTACAGGCGCCATTGCCGTGGTAGACCCCGGCGACAACGCCCCGGTAGAAGCTGCTCTAGCCCCGTATGGCGGCAGACTGGATCTGATTCTGCTAACCCACCACCATGCTGACCACATTGGCGGCGCAGAGGCGCTGCGTGAACGCACCGGCGCCAGACTGGCAGGCCCTGCCGCCGAGCAGCACCGCCTCCCCCGGCTGGATATCCCCCTGACGGATGGCCAGAGCATTGCCGTCGGCGCGAGCGTGGGCACTGTTATTGCCACACCGGGGCATACACTGGGCCATCTGTGCTACTTCTTCCCTGACCCGGCGGCCCTGTTCTGCGGCGATACCCTGTTCAGCCTCGGCTGCGGCCGCCTGTTTGAAGGCACTGCGGCCCAGCTTTTCGACAGTCTGCGCCGCCTGTCGGCCCTCCCGCCCGAAACACTGGTCTATTGCGGGCATGAATACACGCTTGCCAACAGCGCGTTTGCCCTTGCTGTCGAGCCAAACAACCCCGCCCTGCTCCAGCGTGTGGAGGAGGTGCGCCGCCTGCGGGCACAGGGGCAGCCCACGGTGCCTTCAACCCTTGCCGTGGAATGTGCCACCAACCCGTTCCTGCGCGCGCCCGACAGCCAGACACTGGCCGCTCTGCGCGCCCGCAAGGACACGTTCTAGCAGTTCAAAAAACTGCGGTCTCTCCAGCCTGCGGGCAGACAATGCACGGACTTATCCACAGGGGTTGTTTTTATTTCCCCTGCCCGCCGAACAGGAATTACCATTTGCGCGCTGTGATGCGCCCTTTCTCACACCAGAGAGAGCAGCGAGCATTTTTACGAAAAGTCGTTTATTATAAAAGAATAATTCAAAATTAAAAAAATATTACAAATTCAAACATTCCAGAAAAATCTTCACCCTGAAACAGTCTTGTCAAAATCGGCCCCCTGTGGCCAGAACCGGGCCGAAGATCATCCACAGCCCCATCCACACAAAATCCGGTGCGCCAGCACCGTTTTTCAGGCCTGCCTGTGCCAGCTTTTTTCCAGATCGCGCCAACTGCTTTCAATGCGGGCCAACAGTTCTGGCCTTCTGGTAACGCCAATCGCGGGGCCTATCGCCACATGCAGCACCCCTGAGCGTTTGAAAAACGCATTGCGCCCCCAGAACAGGCCGGAATTGGTTGCCACGGGAATGACCGGCAGCCCTGCATGGCTGGACATGGCGGCAATGCCGGGCTTGAGCGGCACATGCTCACCCGGCAGGGTGCGCGTGCCTTCAGGGAAAATGACAATCTGCCGCCCGGCTCTCACCGCCTTGTCGGTTTCCGCCAGCAAAAGCCGCATGGCCTTGGCGCCCGCCGCACGCTCGATCGGCATCATGCCGGTCAGCACCAGCATCGGCCCCAGCAGAGGAATACGCCGCAGTTCACCTTTCATGACATAGCAGGGCCGGGGCAGCAGCAGCATCCAGATGAGCGTATCAAACGCGGACTGGTGCTGCGAGGCAATCAGCGCCGCCCCGGAGGCGGGCACATGCTCAAGCCCCGTAATCTGCACCGTAACCCCGCACACCTTGCGGAACAGCCACAGCACCAGCCGGGCCCACAGCCGCGCATATTCCAGCGCCCGGCGGTGCGCGAACCAGCGGATGGGCAACGCCCCGACCCCCATCAGCAGCGTAAGCCCGACAGACAGGACGTTGAACAGGACGGAACGAAACACAACCATTGCAGCAAACCCGGTATGACCAGAAAGACAGTCCGACTGGCAGAAACCCGCATGGAGTGCGCGCCATGTCTTTTGAAGTGCAGAAAAAACATCATGCCAGACCACGATGCAAGTGGCCTGCGCGGCTCTTCTGCGCCTCTTGCATCTGGCCTCAGCCCTACACTGCCTGTATAGCAAGGCTACACGCAGTTCAGGAAGACAGGACAAAATGGCTGATTACAAGGTAAAAGACCTCTCGCTTGCTGAGTGGGGCCGTAAGGAAATCTCGATCGCCGAAGGTGAAATGCCCGGCCTGATGGCCCTGCGCGAAGAATACGGCGCAAGCCAGCCGCTCAAGGGCGCGCGCATCGTGGGCTGTCTGCATATGACCATCCAGACCGCCGTGCTGATCGAAACGCTGACAGCACTCGGCGCCACGGTTCGCTGGTCTTCTTGCAACATCTTCTCCACGCAGGATCACGCTGCCGCCGCCATCGCTGCGGCTGGTATTCCGGTCTTTGCCTGGAAGGGCCTGTCCGAGGAAGAGTTCTGGTGGTGCATTGAGCAGACCATCACCGGCCCCGACGGCTGGACGCCCAACATGATTCTGGACGACGGTGGCGACCTGACCGTGCTCATGCACGACAAGTACCCCGAACTGCTGGCCAATGTGCGCGGCCTGTCTGAAGAAACCACAACGGGCGTGCACCGTCTGTGGGAAATGCAGAAGAAGGGCACGCTCAAGGTTCCCGCGATCAACGTGAACGACAGCGTCACCAAGTCCAAGTTCGACAACCTGTACGGCTGCCGCGAAAGCCTGGTGGACGCCATCCGCCGTGGCACTGACGTGATGATGGCGGGCAAGGTCGCTGTCGTTGCGGGTTACGGCGATGTGGGCAAGGGCTCCGCTGCCTCCCTGCGCAATGCGGGCTGCCGCGTTCTGGTAACCGAAGCCGACCCGATCTGCGCCCTGCAGGCCGCGATGGAAGGCTATGAGGTTGTCACCATGGAAGACGCTGCTCCGCGCGGCGATATCTTCGTGACCGCCACCGGCAACGTGGACGTGATCACCATCGACCACATGCGCGCCATGAAAAACCGCGCCATCGTGTGCAACATCGGGCATTTCGACTCTGAAATCCAGATCGACGCGCTGCGTAACCTGACCTGGGACAATGTCAAGCCGCAGGTGGATGAGGTTGTCTTCCCCGACGGCAAGCGCCTGATCGTCCTGTCCGAAGGCCGTCTGGTGAACCTTGGCAACGCTACGGGCCACCCCTCCTTCGTCATGTCCGCGTCCTTCACCAACCAGACGCTGGCGCAGATCGAGCTTTGGACTGCCCCTGAGGGCAAATACGAAGTGAAGGTCTACACCCTGCCCAAGAAGCTGGACGAAAAAGTGGCCGCCCTGCATCTGGCCAAGGTTGGCGCACAGCTTACGGCCCTGAGCCAGAAACAGGCCGACTACATCGGCGTGCCGGTGCATGGCCCGTTCAAGCACGAAGAATACCGCTACTGATCAGCACCTGCCCGGCAAACGCCGGGCAGGCCATGAACATACGCAAACCGGCGCGGCCCCCAACAGGGTCGCGCCGGTTCTGTTTTCAGACCAGATCAGACAGCCCTGCCTCCGAAGCAACCTGATGTTCAGCCTGATGTGGGTTTGTGGCCAATGCCATCTTTCAGAGCTGCGGTCTTGTCCGAGTCCTTGGGATGCGCCGTGTCCACCACCACAACCGTCACCCCGGCTACAACCGAAGGTTCGCGATCAGGACGGAGCAGGGCCTTGAAACGGCCATCCTCAAGGGCTTTATGTTCGTAGGCGGCATCCAGCAGACCATAGCGATCCAGAAAGACATTCACCGTAGCGGGAATACGGATACACCCGGCCGACGCTGTCCGCCCCAGCCTCTGCTCTAAATAAACCGGGTCGGTCGCGTGCATTTCCAGACGGATCGGGCCTTTTTCCCGACTGGGCAGCCAGCCTTTTTCGGCCTCCTGCCACCCGAAATCCCATACCCGCATACCTTTGACACCAATGCCCATGATACCGTTTTCATTCTTGGTGCCCAAAGCCCGGTAACCAAGCCTGTCCGCCGTATTAATGAAAACGCCTGTGGGCGTAATGTAGTAATGCTTGCGGCCCACCGTGCCGGTGGAAACATGCGCACTGCCTATCAACGGCCAGTCCGTGCCCTCGGAGCCGCCCGGCATGGCCAGAAACAGCGCCATGCGCTGCACGGCGGGGTTACGGTCCACCACCACCATGGTTTGCGGCCGACTGATGATATAGCCCGCCTGCTCAAGCTGCTGGCGCGCCAGTTGCTCCATCAGTTCCTTCCGCACAGGAGAAAGGGGCAGCCCCACCGGCACCTCGCGCTTGAAAACAGCCGCAAGCCGCACGGCCTCCTCACGCGCCTGCCCTTCTGTTTCCGCAAAAGCCTGCAGGCCCACAAACGGGTCTTCCACCGCCACGGGCGTTCCGCCCTCGGGTACAGACGACGCCTGAGCCGCAACACCCGTGACAGACGATACCGGGGCCTCGCGCCCCTCATCCGCTGCCGCCGCCCCTTCAAAAGGTGACACCTCCGGGCCAGAACGCGGCACATTCGACGGATGCGGTGCAACG